>NZ_VKLU01000015.1:0-227003 GCF_007352635.1 Corallococcus sp. Z5C101001 | reverse complement strand
ATCCTCCAGAATGAGCCCGGATTGGATGCCGCGGGCGTGCGCCGCCGTCTGTCGGCCCTGCTGGCCGCCCTGGTGCGATGGACGCGTCGACGCCACCGGGGTGTCCTGCGCCAGGCCCTGGCTCATTTCCTCCTGGAAACGCGCCGCTACTGGAAGGGCCTCTTCCATTGCTACGACGTGCCGGAGTTGCCCCGCACCGATAATGTCTTGGAGCACCTCTTCGGCACCTGCCGCTACCATGAGCGGCGGGCCTCGGGCCGGGTCCGAGGCAGCGCGGGCCTCGTCGTGCGCGGCGCAGTCCGGCTGCCAGCTATCGCCGCCGCCCACCTGCTGCCTGAACTCGACGCAACCCTCCTGGCACCTGGGGACCTCGACGACTGGCGCCAATTACGCGCTCAGCTCGAAGCCCGGCGCGTCCCCCGCATCATGGGCCGACGCTTTCGCGCCGATCCGGACGGCTACCTCCGAGGCATCGAAGAGGAGCTCAGGCCATATTTGCCGGCGTAGTTTTTTTAGGATGTCACGCTCCTCGCGCAGCACCCGCACCTCGCGCCGCAGGCGCTCAAGCTCGGCGCGATCATCCGAGGCGGTACTGCTCACCCTCGGAGCTGGTCTGCTCTCCTCCTTGTTGCTGGGGGCATCACTGCCGCTCCCCTCCAACTGCTTCTTCCAGTTGCGGATGCTCTGCTCTGTGCAGCCGAACTCTCTGGCGAGACTCTTGCCAGACCTGCCGGCCTTCAGCAGTTCGACGACCCGCTCACGGAACTCCGGCGGGTATGGGGGGCGTGACTTCGGCATTGTGGAACCCTTTTCGCACAGCGGGTGGGACTCCACGAAACCGGGGCAACTTCAGTCCGCGTCCGAGTACCTCTTGTTGGTAGCGATGACGGCTGAAGGACGGTTTGACGTCCAGCCACTGCAAGGTATCCCGCAGCGTGGAGCCCTTCATCGGGCCGCTGTTGTCCGAGTGCAGCACGAGTCCCTCGGGGCAGCCCGCCTCTTGCCAGGCGCGACGGATGAGGGCCGCAGCATGCTCGGACGACTCCTCCTCGTGCACCTCGAAGCCCATGATGCGCCGGCTGAAGACGTCCACCACCAGGTACAGGTAGAGGAAGGCGCCCTCCACCGGGCCCTTCACGGAGGTGATGTCCTGACTCCACACCTGGTTGGGCCCGGTCGTGGTGTGCTTGGCCCGAGGCCTGGGCGTGGGCGCCTTGGCATGGCCTCGGTGGGCCAACTGCCCGGCTTCGCGCAGCACCCGGCAGAAACTCGCCTCGCTGGCCACGTACTTGCCCCGGTCCGCCAGCCTGGGGACAATCTGCTTGGGCGGGGCGTCACGGAACTCCGCGCTATTGGCCACCGCCAGGATGCGGCACCGCTTTAAGATGATCGAACACTTGCCTGACAGCTGTCGTCGGATCATTTGATGCCACTTTCTTTGTCGTGGATTGCCCCGGAAACTCCTGCCATGCGCGTGTCTGTCATCGTTAAGTTTGCTCTTGTTTGGTCGGTACTGGTGCTGCCTCTCTCCGCCGCAGCCCAGGACGACAGTGTGCCAGCCGATGTGAAGCGCATCGTCAGCTGTGTGAAGGCACTTGCACCCAAGGACATACAGTCCGAGATTTTCGGCAAGGCAGGCAGGGTCACCGTTCGCGTGGGCATGGGGCCGATCAGTGGGACGAGCGGCGGGCTTGAAGGTGACGATGTGAGAAACGTTGCTTTTGTTGCGAGGAATGGTCGGCGTGCGTTTCTCTTTTTTGCACGCCCTCTTCCAGGAAAAGTCGAGGTCGACTCCCTAGGGTACGAGCTCGAGAAAGCGGCTGATGGCTGGCACGTGACAGAAGGAAACGGTGGGCAGGCCACCTATGAGGCCATCAAGCAGTACTTTGAGAGCATGCCGCAGTACAGCATTCTCAAGCCTGCATCCCCCCGAACGCTCCAGTGTGTCCGCCTACATTATTAATAGCCGACAAGTAGTGGGTCGTTCTGGCGTCAGCAGGCCCGTGTTAGCAGGTCTCGCGCCTGATGGGATGGCGCTACTCGATGGAGCGCACGTTGCTTTGGCTAATCACTTGACTGGGTGAGGTGTGGTGGGGCGTAGCGGGACTTCGCTCTGGCCGTCGGCAGGGTGACTCGCTGGCGGATTTGAACCCGCTGGTGATTCGCCCATTTGACCTACATTACCCATGCGCTCGTTTCGTGGCGGAGTTTGTCGGGAGTGGGGATGTGCCGCTTGCCCAGACGCTGGCGTGAGAGAAGAGAAATTTCCACTTCGACCTGATTGAGTCAGCCGAGGTTGTCGTTCACCAAGAGGATGGTGTCCGCGTCCGAGTGCCTCTTGTAGGTAGCGACGACGGACAGCGCGCATGGTGGTCGCAGTGACGCCCTCCGCCCCGACTCCCCTCCGCCGTCCAATCTGTAGCAGGCACTTGCAGTAGCTTGGCTCGTCGCATCACCCGTACCGATTCGCGTCCCCGGTGCGTCTGCGCTTTCAGTGTTGCTCTTGCCGGTCGCTTCAACTTTGATTGTTCGGCTTGTTCGTATCTCCTTGTGTCGGGTAGTACTTGGTGGCCTGCGCATCAGCTTTCTTCCGGTCTAAGGATTGGCGCGAAGCACCGTTTGGGCACTGGTGGACGTCCCTGGCCTCGCCTGTCGTGGCGGTCGGATGGATGCTGATCGTAGCGATGATGGGCTGTGTGTTCGGGAGGGTCGGTCATGTGTCTGATGGTCTTGGGGCTTGCTCTGCTGTTCTTGGCTGGGTTTGGCGGATGATGGCGAGCTCCAAGTCTGGATTGAGGCGCAGGGGTCCTGAGCCTTCATGTTATGGTTGGACACGGATTCTCAGGGGAGGTGCTGGACATGGGATCATTGCGAAGAACCGTTCTGGGCGTGGCGGGGGATTTCTGCCTGCACCTGGACAAGCGTCAAAACCATGAGAATGTCCTGGCGAGCGCTTGGCGGTCCTCAACTCACTTCGCGCTCGTCCGACGTGGTCGGATGCCAGTTGACGGCGCGGACGTGGTGGTGCCCACGCCTGAGCTGAAGCGGCTCCAAAAGGACTTCGAGTTGCTCCGTTCCGTGGCCGAGGAGGCATTGTGGGGTCTCGTCGTGGCCTGGCACGTCTTCAGGTTCCTCCGCCGTCTTGTGGGCGAAATGCCGCGTCGAGGGACGAGGTGTGCTCCCGCTGGGGGATGCGCTGCTGTGGAAGGGCGTGGAGGGGTGGGATGACTTGCAGTTGTTTGAGGGGCCGAGGTTGAAGTTGTTTGTTTGCAGTCACGAAGGGTTCGGCGCGGTCTGGGGTTCGGAGCGTTTCTTCCAGGGGCTCCCGGGTGCCCCAGCGCGGCGGGGGAGGGAGACGCACGAATTGGTGGGGGCACCCCTGGTCCCCGCGCTCTGGACGTTACTCAACCAGGGCCCCCTGATGGAGGATGGCGGACTTTCATCTTGAGCGAAGCTCTGACTCAAGCCCCGTGGCCGCTGGACGAGCGATGAGCATGGAACACCCGATGGCACAAGCGAGCGCTGTGGAAGCGGCAAGAGAGAGCTGGCCTTGCATCGGTATGCGGTGGCGGACCTGGAGATCCTGACGATGTCAGTTGTTGCCGTGTTGCTCCCCGTGGCAGGTTTGATTCGGCGGTAGAACGCGCAGGTTACGACTGTGGGGTCCCGGCTGCTCGTGCGTGAGAAAAGGAAATCGTGAATGCCCAATTGCGCACTTCCACGGACCGACTCTTGTGACAGGTATTGTTGAGGTTGTGACTTGTGCTCTCCCGTTGTGTTGCGCTGTTGCAAGGGAGTTGCAGCGTTTTTTATGGGGTGACAGCCGAGTCCACGCTCTTAACTGGGGATCCACCAGCGGCGGACCTCCAGTGAGGTTCCCATGCAGTTCGTCCGGTTCATCTGGGTCTTCGTGGGGGCATTCCTGGGGCTCCAGGCGCTCCTGCTGCTCCTGCTCCTTCTTCCTCGGAGATGGAGCCAGTGGTTGACTGAGGTGGACGTCCCCTGGGGGCCCGGTGGCTTTCCATTGATCGTGCCGGTATGGCTGACGTGTGCGACTTTGGGCGCACTCCTCGCGGCCTGGGGCTGGAGGCGACTGGCGAAACAATCCTAGATTTCACACCTGAGATTGGCGGAACTGCACCGCTGGGGCGTCGACCTCGCGGCGTGCAAGCCCCTGCTCCTGGCGTGGGTTTGCTCCGAGTCCCAGATCCGGGGCCGCTTGGAGTGGCAGTCCCCACGCCCGTCCCCCTGCATGGAACCGCCCCGGCGCGTCTCTAGGTGGAGACGGGGTTCATCCTCCACCCACCCCGTGCTAAAACGGGGATGTCCATGGAAGGCCGACTGCTTCTGAAGAACTGCGCCGTGTTCCGTGCGGACGGTCGCGTCCGCCACGGCATGGCCGTCGTCGTCGAAGAGGGCCTCATCCGCCGCGTCGCTCCCGACGCGGAGGTGCCCGTGCTGCCCGGTGACTGGGAGGTGGCGTGTCGTGGCCGCCTCGTCGCTCCGGGCCTCGTGGATTGTCACTCGCACATGGTCAACGGGCAGCTCCTGCCGCCCAATGGCGACTTCCTCCTGCGCCAGCCTCGCTCCCGCCTGGATCGCATGCGCCAGGTGGCCAACCTCCTCACCCCCGAGGACGTCGAGGTCCTGACCCGCTTCGCCGCCGCTCGCGCGCTGCTGGACGGCGTCTCCCTCGTCGTCGACCACCTGTCGAGCCCCACGGATGTCGCGGGCTCCCTGGAGGCCCAGGCCCGCGCCGCGGACCGGCTTGGCCTTCGCCTCGTCGCGTCCCACTCCACCCACAGCCTGGACGGCTCCGCCGCCGCTGAAGCCCAGGCGGACGCCAACGCCGACTTCGTCCGCCGCTACCGGGAACACCCGCGCGTGCGCGGCGCCCTGGGCTTCCATGCGTCCTACACCTGCGAGGACGCCCTCCTGTCCCGCATCTCGCGCCTGCGCGAGGAGCTGAACGCCTCCGTCGTCTTCCACCTCGCGGAGAGCGAGGACGACCTCTCCACCACCTACGCCGCGCACGGCCGCCGCGTCGTGCCCCGCCTGGATGCCCTGGGCCTCCTGGGCCCCCATGCCATCGCCGGCTACCCTCGCGCCGTGGAGCGCTCCGAGGCCGAACGGCTGGCCACCTCCGGCACCTTCGTCGCCCTCACGCCTCGCGCCACCCGGTCGCTGGAGCGCGCCGGGGAGTCGACCGACGGCGCCTTGTCCAGCCTCCACCTCGTGGGCCTGGGCACCGGTGGCCACGGCACCCTCCAGGAGGAACTGGCCGGCGCCCTGGTCGGCATGCTCCAACTGGCCCGCTCCGGCCGCATGCCCGACCTGGATGACTCGCTGGCGCACCTGTTCGTCAGCGGCCCCGCGGAGCTCTGCACCCGCCTGTTCGGCCGTCCCTCCGGGGGCGTGGACGAGGGCAGCCTCGCCGACCTCGTCGTCTACGACGCCGTCCCCGCCGCCGACCCGGAGACGGGCTACGCGCCCTTCCTCCTGGGCCAGCTCGTCGCCTCCCGCGTGGCCTGGACCATTGTCGGTGGCCGCGTCTGCGTTCGCGAGGGGCAGCTCCTGGGCAGTGACTACGTGGAGCTGGCCCGCGACGCCGCCGCCGCGCTCGCCCGCGTCTGGTCCCGCGCGCGGCTGGGTTCGTAGGGTAGAAGGGGCGCGTGAGTGCCCTGCCTCCCCGCCTCGTGGACACCCTGCGCGTCTCCCGCGACCGCCGGGGCCCGCTGCTCGCCGACCCCCGCACCTCCGCCTTCCGCCTGCTGAACGGCGCCGCTGACGGCGTGCCCGAGGTGACCGCGGACGTCTTCGGCGACGTCGTCGTCGTGAGCCTCTACCGCGACCTGTCCGACGCGGAGGAGGCCACCCTGCTCGACGCCGCCGTCTCCGCCTGGGCGCCCCAGAGCGTCTACCTGAAGCGCCGCCCCCGTGAGGCCCGCGTGCTCGCCAACGTGGCCAAGGACGCGCTCGCTCCGGAGTCCGCCGCGCGGGGCGCGCCCGTGGAGGACTTCGCCGCGAAGGAGAACGGCCTGTCCTTCCACATCCGCCCCGGCCAGGGCCTCTCCGTGGGCCTCTACCTGGACATGCGCGACACCCGCGCGTGGCTCCAGGCCCAGGCCCGGGGCCTCACCGTGCTCAACCTCTTCGCTTACACCTGCGCCTTCGGTGTCGCCGCGACCGCGGGCGGCGCGAAGCGCGTGCTCAACATGGACGCCAGCCGCCGCGTGCTCGAATGGGGCGAGGAGAACGCGCGCCTCAACGGCCAATCCGTGGAGCGCTACGACTACGTGGCTGGCGATGTCTTCGACTGGCTCGGGCGGCTCGCGAAGAAAGGGGAAGGCTTCGATGTCGTGGTCGCCGACCCGCCGTCCTTCTCCACCACGAAGTCGACGCGCTTCTCCGCGGCTCGCGACTACGCGCGGCTGGCGGAGGCCGCCGCCAGGGTGGTGGCCCCCGGAGGCCGCCTGGTCGCCTGCTGCAACCTCGCGGGACTGCCCGTGCGCCGGTTCGAGACGATGGTGCTGGAGGGCGTGACGCGGGCGGGCAGGGTGGGGCGGACGGTGGGGTCGCTCGGCCCCTCGGGGCTCGACTTTCCAACACCTTCCGGCGAGGAGCCGGCGCTCAAGGTCCACGTCGTCCAACTTCGTTAGCGCTGCTGGCGGAGGCGCGGCTACATTGCCCCCATGGCTCCCGCCGCCTCTTCACCCCCGCGCGACGCGTTCCGCTTCGGCAACTACCGGCTCATCGACCGGATCGCCGTGGGAGGCATGGCGGAGATCTTCCTCGCGCATCAGGTGGATGACCGCGGCGACGAGACGCCCATCGTCATCAAGCGTATCCGCCCGCATCTGTCCAAGCACGCCGCCTTCGTGAAGATGTTCCTCAACGAGGCGCGGCTCGCCTCCCAGCTCAATCACCCCAACATCGTGCAGATCCACGACCTGGGGAAGATCGTCGACAGCTACTTCATCGCCATGGAGTACGTGTCCGGTCGCGACATGCGCCGCGTCGTGCCCAAGGCGGAGGCGCTGGGGATCCCCTTCCCCATGGTGTACGCGCTGAAGATCGCCTCCTGCGTCTGCGCCGGCCTGCACTACGCGCACCAGAAGAAGGACCGGCACGGCAATCCGCTCAACATCGTCCACCGCGACGTGACGCCGGAGAACATCATCGTCGCGTTCGACGGCTCGGTGAAGGTGCTCGACTTCGGCATCGCCAAGGCCGCCAACCAGGTGGAGGAGACGCGCTCGGGGGAGATCAAGGGCAAGCTCAGCTACCTCTCCCCGGAGCAGTGCCTGGGCCGGCCGCTGGACTGCCGCAGCGACATCTTCTCGCTGGGCACCGTCCTCTACGAATGGCTCACCGGCTTCAAGCTCTTCACCGGTGACTCCGACGTCGCCGTCATGCGCAGCATCACCGAGGCGAAGATCTACGCGCCGTCCTACTTCCGCGAGGACCTGCCGGAGCGCGTGGAGGCCATCCTGATGCGCGCGCTCGCCCGCGACCGCGAGCGCCGCTACCAGACCGCGCTGGAGATGCAGCGCGACCTGGACGCCTTCCTGGCCGCGTATGACTTCACGCCCACGCCGCTGCACCTGGCCAACTTCGTCAAGCAGCTCTTCGAGGACGAGCGCCCGCAGGAGCTGCGCCGCCTCTCCACCCGTCAGTCCTCCGCGCCCACGTCCGAGATGGCCCTGGAGGTCGCGGAGGTGGCGGCCTCCGTGGACGGCCCCCCCACGGAGGCGATGCGCCTGGATGAGGGCACCAGCACCGAGCCGCGCCTGCTCGCGCTGCCGCTGGACCCCGCGCTGTACGAGAAGCTGGAGGCCCAGGCCCGCAAGGCCCATGTCTCCCCCGCGAAGCTGGTGGCGGACCTGTTGGAGGGCTGGCTGAAGACGCGCTGACGCGCACGTCCCGGCGCCGCGCCCATGCCCCGGCTCAAGCTGACGCTCGAATACGAAGGCACCCGGTACGTGGGCTGGCAGGTGCAGCCCAACGGCCCGTCCATCCAGTCCACCCTCCAGGACGCGCTCCACAAGCTCCTGGGCGAGCGCGTGTTCGCGGCCTCCGCTGGCCGCACCGACGCGGGGGTGCATGCCTCGGGGCAGGTCGCGTGCTTCGACGCGTCCCGCATCCTGCCCATGAAGGCGTACACGATGGGGCTCAACGGCATCCTCCCGCCGGACATCGCGGTGGTGGCCGCGGAGGAGGTGGCGCCGGAGTTCGACCCCCGCCGCTGGTCCCGTGGCAAGCGCTACCGCTACCGCCTGAGCAACCGGCGCATGCGCTCACCCCTGCTGCGCACGACGCACTGGGAGGTGTTCGCCCCGCTGGACGTGGAGGCCATGCGCCGCGCGTCCCAGGTGCTGCTGGGCCGGCACGACTTCTCCGCCTTCCGGGCCGCGGACTGCCAGGCGAAGCACGCGGTGCGCGAGCTGCGGCAGGTCCGGGTGGAGGGCGCCTCCGGCGACAGGGTGGACGTGGTGGTGGAGGGCACCGCCTTCCTCAAGCACATGGTGCGCAACCTGGTGGGCACGCTGGTGGAGGTGGGGAAGGGGCGCCGCCCCGAGGCCTGGGTGGGCGAGGTGTTGGCGTCCCGCGACCGCAAGCAGGCCGGGGCCACCGCGCCGCCGCAGGGGCTGGTGCTGGAGGAGGTCTTCTACGGCGATGGCCCGCCCCCTCGCTCGGCGGGGGAAGCGGCCGTCGGGGAAGAGGACGAAGGGTGAGAGTGCGCTAGGCTTTCGGACCGTGAGTCCCAAACCCGGTGTCCTCGAGCCCCTGCGCGTCCGCATCCGCCGCTTCCAGTTCATCGTCGGGCTGGGCTTCCTGTCGTTGGTGCTGGGGGCCATGCTCAGCGTGTCGCTGGTGCTGCGCCTGCACGAGCGGGTGAGCGCAATCCCCTTCGACCTCGTGCGCATCGTCGTGGCGGTGGTGCTGGAGGACCTGTGGGTGCTCGCGGTGCTGCCGGTGCTCTGCTACGGCGGCGCTCGCATCGTCGCCCTCCGCCCCTGGAGCACGGCGGTGGGGGCCGCGGCGTCGGGGGGCGTGTTCGTGCTCGCGCTCAACTTCGTGCGCGGCGGCGCGGAGGGGATGACGCAAGGGTGGGGGCTCGCGTCGGTGCTGCGCATCGTGGCCTTCATCGGAGGCACGTTGCTGAGCGCCCGGGCCATCCGCGCGGGCCGCGCCGCCGCCGAGCGCGGCTCCTCCGCCGCTCAGGAGAAGGCCGCGGCGCGCAAGTCGGAGTACGACGAGTTCCTCAAGGCCGCCGAGGCGGGCGGCGCGCGCCTGGAGCAGCGCGAAGGCGCGTCCGCTGGTGCCGAGGCGCCGGTGACTCCCGAGGCGAGGCCTGCCGCCGAGACGGCTGCTTCCGAGGGGGCGCCTGCCGCCGCCGCTGAGTCCCCCGCCTCGTCCGAGGCGAGTGCTTCTCCCTCGGATGACGTGCCGAAGACGCCCGCGGCCTGAGTGGGGGCATGGGGCATCCGCTGGCCCGGACGTGACGTGAACGAAGGCGCCCACGGCCTGCGTGGAGCCTGATCCGTTTGCTGGCCGCGAGCGTGAAGCGGAGCGAAGACGCCCGTGACTTGAGCGGGAGCGTCCGTTGGCCCCGAGCGTGGCACGGAACAAAGACGCCAGTGCCTCGAGTGGGGCCGGGGCCGTCCGCTCGATCCAGGCGTGACGCGATGCTGGCCCCGGGCGCGATGCGGCGGACGCCCGGGGCGCGAGGTCCTACGGGTAGCAGGCCGCCTGACGCAGGCCGGTGTCCTCGGGGAAGCCGAGCGCGACGTTGAAGTTCTGGATCGCCTGCCCGGCCATGCCCTTCACCAGGTTGTCCAGCGCGGCCATCACCGCCACCGAGCGGCCCTTCGTCGCCACGGAGATGTCGCAGAAGTTGCTGCCCGTGACGGCCGCCACGCGCGGCGTGCCCTCCACGATGCGCACGAACTTCGAGCCCTCGTAGTAGCGGCGGTACTTCTCCGTCAGCGACTGCGTCACCACCGCGCCGCCGTGCTCCGGCCACTCGAACTGCACCGTGGCGAAGATGCCGCGCACCATGGGCGCCGAGTGCGGCACGAAGGCCAGTCGGTGCCGCTGCGCGCCGTGCGCCACCAGCATCACCTCCACCTCCGCTTCGTGCTGGTGCTCCAGCGGCTTGTACGCGCGGAAGTCATGCGCGCGCGTCGGGTGGTGCGTGCCCTCGCCCGGCAGCGAACCGGAGCCGGACGAGCCCGTCACGCCCGACACGGCCAGCAGCCCCAGCCCCGGCGTGGCCGCGATGGGCAACAGCGCCAGCTGCACCGCCGTCGCGAAGCAGCCCGGGTTGGCGATGCGCTTCGCCGTCTTCACCTGCTCGCGCTTCCACTCGGTGAGGCCGTAGGTGAACGTGCCCAGCAGCTCCGGCGCCGGGTGCGGACGGCCATACGCGCCCGCGTAGCGCCCCGGGTGGTCCAGCCGGAAGTCCGACGACAGGTCCACGAGCAGCATCCGCTCCGTGAGCCCCACGTCCGCCCACTGCTTCTCCAGGCCCGCGAACTGCGACGCCAGCTCGCCGTGCCCCAGCGCACTGAACACCACCGGCCGGGGCGAGTCCGCCAGCCAGCGCCAGTCCGGCTCCGCCTCGAAGCGCGCGTCCACCAGCCCGCGCAGGTGCGGGTGCACCTTGTGGATGGGGGAACCCGCGTGGTGCCGCGACACCGCGCGGACGCCGGCCACGCCGGGATGCCCCGCGAGCAGCCGCAACAGCTCGCCTCCACCAAAACCGGAGGCCCCCAGGATGTAGATGTGCGCCGGTGACGTCATGACTTCCTCCCCGCGCCCAGCTTCGGCGCGAGCTTGTCCACGATGAGATTTCCCAGCGCGTTCGGATCCGCGCGCGCGTTGCGGGCGGGCAGCCCCACCACCTGCTCCACGAAGCGCACGCCCACCGCGTTGTCCGTGGCGGGCCCCGCAACCATGTCCATCTCGATGCCGTACACCTCGCGCAGGTGCCGCACGCCGCCGGCCGCCCCCACGGGGTCGTTCGCGCAGAGGATGAACGCGCCGCCCAGCGCCTTGAGCTCCGGGTCCGCCAGGATGGCCTGCACGCCGTACTCGCCCATGATGCCGTCGCCCGTCTCCGCGACGATGACATCCACGTCCTGGGCCGCCATCTCCGAGAAGACGATGCGCGCCACCTTGGACGCCGTGCGCGCCCCGGTGCACACGACGCCCGCGTCGGTGAAGTCCATCACCACGTCCGCGCCGCTGTCCTGCATGGACAGCGTGTCGCGCATCAGCGACACGCCCGTGAGCTTCGCGCCGCCCACGCGGTAGCCCGCCTGGGTCAGCTTGCGCACCACGACGCTGGCCGCGTACGTCTTGCCCGCGTTCATGCACGTGCCCACCACGTACACCACCGGGCACGTCACCGCCTTCGCCGTGCCCTTGAGCGCGCCGGTGGAGATGTGCGCGTGCTGGCCCGCGCGCGACTGGAACTCCGGGAAGGTGAGGACCTGGCCCAGCACCTCCGCCTCGAACGGCGCGCCCACGCCCGGGTTGTGCGACGTGCACTTGCCGATGACGCCGCCCATGTTGAGGATGTTCAGCCGGTCGCCCACCGCGACGGACGCGGGCACCACGCCCTCGTAGCCGTGCAGGGCGTTGCGATGACCCAGCGCGCCCACGACGATGTCGCCCGCGTGGAGCGTGACGAGCCGGCCGTTCACGTCCTCCAACTGGTTGTAGACGCTCTTCTCCCCGTGGATGCGCACCGCGATGACGGCGCCCTCCTCGCACTTCACCTCGTCCGTGAGGTGGACCGTGCGGCCCACCTGGAGGTTGCGCGTGACACTGCCCACCTTGTCGACGTGGATCTTCATGTCGTCACTTCGCTTTCTGCGAGAGCATCTGCGCGACGCCGTAGAGCTTGGCGAACCCCGCCGCTTCCGTCCCCGTCCACAACACGTTGGCCTCTCCGTACGTGGCCACCTTCGCGTCCATCAGCGAGTGCGGCGAACGCACGCCTTCCACGACGTGGGCGCGCGGGGTGAGCACCAGCTTCACCTCGCCCGTCACGCGGTCCTGCGAGGAGGCCAGGAACGCCTCCAGGTCCTTCACCAGCGGGTCGAAGAAGTGCCCCTCGTGGAGCAGCGACCCGTACAGGTTGCCCACCGTCTCCTTCCAGAAGAGCTGCTTGCCCGACAGCACCAGCTTCTCCAGCTCGCGGTGCGACGCGATGAGCAGGTGCGCCGCGGGCGCCTCGAAGCCCACCCGGCCCTTGATGCCCAGGATGGTGTCGCCCAGGTGCACGCCCCGGCCAATGCCGTACGGCCGCCCCAGGGCGTTGAGCTTCTCCACCACCGCCACCGCCGACAGCGCGTGGCCGTCCAGCGCCACCGGCACGCCCTTGTCGTAGGAGATGACCAGCGGCAGGGGCTTCAGGTCGGCGGGGATCTCCCCGCCGGGGAAGGCCGCCTCGGGCAGGGTGCTCCACGAGTCCAGCGTCTCGCGGCCGCCCACGGACGTGCCCCACATGCCCTCGTTGACGGAGTACGCGCCCGTCTTCGCCGGCAGGTGGAAGCCGCGCTCCGCGAGGAAGGTCAGCTCCTGCTGACGCGAGAGCGCCAGGTCGCGGATGGGCGTGATGAGCTGCAGCTGGGGCGCGAGCGTGCGGAAGGCCACGTCGAAGCGGACCTGATCATTCCCCGCGCCGGTGCTGCCGTGGGCCACGGCCTGCACGCCCAGCTTCTCCGCCATGCGCACCGCCTCCACGGCCTGGCAGGCGCGCTCGGCGGAGACGCTCAGGGGGTAGAGCTGACCGCGCAGCACGTTGCCCGCGACGAGGAAGCGCAGGTAGCCCTGGAAGAGGGTGTCGCGCGCGTCCACCGTGTGGTGCGCCACCGCGCCCAGCTTCTGGGACAGGGCCTGGATGCGCTCCAGCTGCTCGGGCGGGAAGCCGCCCGTGTCCACGGTGACGGTGGTGACGTCCCAGCCCTGCTCGCGCAGGTACACCGTGCAGAAGGCGGTATCGAGGCCACCGGAGAACGCCAGCACCACGGACTTCTTGCTCATCTTCAGGACTCCTGTTGCTGCGAAAAGGGTGGGGATTCTTCAGGGGGCCCAGACGCGGGCCGCGGCCTGGGACTGCTGCGCGTGGGTGCGCGTGAGCCAGTCGCGCGCTTGCGCCAGCTCCTCGCGCGCGGTGGCGAGGCCCAGGTTGCCGGCGCCCCCCAGGTGGGTGGCCGTCAGCGCGCCGCGGTCCGGCTGGAAGGTGCCCTCGTTGAGCTGGCGGCCCACCTCCCGGTACGCGTCGCGGAAGGGCTGGCCCTGGGCCACGAGCGCGTAGGCGTGGTGCGCGGCGTAGAGCGTGTCGTCGCACGCCGCGCGGGCCTTGTCCGCGTTCACCTTCAGCGCGGGCACCAGCCGCGACAGCACCTCCAGCAGCGCCTTCGTGCTGGCGAGCGCCTGGAACGTGGGGCGCTTCAGCAGCTGGAAGTCACGGTGGTAGCTGGACGGCAGGCCGCCCGCGACCGCCTCCACCTGGTGCGCGAGTCCGCGCAGCTCGCGGCAGCGGCCCCGGGCCAGCTCCACCACGTCCGGGTTCTTCTTCTGCGGCATGATGGACGAGCCCGTGGTGAAGGCGTCCGGCAGGGCCAGGAAGCCGAACTCGTCCATGCTGTAGAGCTGCACGTCCCACAGCCACTTCTCCAGAGTGCCCGCCATCGAGCACGCCCAGGTGAGCAGCGCCGCCTCATGCCGCCCCCGGCTGTCCTGCGCGTCGATGGGGCTGCGTTGAACCCGACTGAAACCGAGCAACCGCGCGACATATTCACGGTCGATGGGCAGCGGCACGCCGAAGCCCGCCGCGGCGCCCAGCGGGCACCGGTCCAGCCGGCCCCACACGCCCTTCAGCGCCTCCAGCTCCTCCAGCAGCCCCTCCGCGAACGCCATGCCCCACAGGCCGAAGGTGGACGGCATCGCGCGGCGCAGGTGCGTGTAGCCGGGCAGGGGCAGGTCCGCGTGCGCTTGCGCGAAGTCGAGGAACGTCCCGGCCAGCTCCGCCGTGCGCGCCCCCAGCGCCAGCAGCTCCTCGCGCAGGTACAGGCGCAGGGCCAGCAGGACCTGGTCATTCCGCGAGCGCGCCAGGTGGATGCGCTTGCCCGCCTCGCCCGTGCGCTCCACGAGCGCCGCCTCCAACGCGGTGTGGCCGTCCTCCTGCTCCGGGCGGATGGTGAAGCGGCCCTGGCGGGCCTCGTCGTGCAGCGCGTGCAGCGCGGCCCCCAGCGACGTGGCGGCCTCCGGCGTGAGCAGCCCCACGTGCGCGAGCATGCGCGCGTGCGCGGCGCTGCCCAGCGCGTCGTGCGGCACGAGCGACAGGTCCACCACCGGGTCGTCGCCCACGGTGAAGGCGTGGATGGCCGCGTCCAGCGGCTGGCCCTTGCCCCACAAAGTCTCAGCCACGCGCCACCTCCCCGGCATAGCCGTGCAGCAATCGTCGATAGAACGCGAGCCCCGCCTCCAGCTCCGCGCGCGTGAGGTACTCGTTCGCCTGGTGGCTGCGCAGCGTGTCTCCCGGCCCCACCTTCACCGCCGGCACGTCGCCCAGGAAGGCCCAGTCGGACGTGGTGCTGGAGCCGACCGTCGCCTGTCCGGACGCCGCCACCGCCGCGCGCACCAGCGGGTGCGCCGCGTCCGTGCCCTTGGGCAGGTAGCGCGCGGAGTGCACCACCACCTCGCTCTCCAGCGCCGCGCCCACGTCCCGCGCCACCGCCGCGTGGTCCATGCCCGGCGTGGTGCGCAGGTCGACGAAGAACTCGCACCGGTCCGGCACCTGGTTGCGCGCCAGGCCCCCGGACACCTGCGTCACCTGCGCCCGCGCCTCACCCAGCAGCGGGTGCGCGGGGAAGCGCAGGGCGGACACGGCCTGGATGTCCCGGGCCGCCTTGAGGATGGCGTTGTCCAGCCCGCCCGTGTGCGCGTGCGCGACGTGGCCGCTCTTGCCGTGCGCCACGCAGCGCAGCAGCAGCATGCCCCGCTGCGCCGTGCAGGGCTTGAGCGACGTGGGCTCGCCCACGACGGCGGCGTCCAGCGGCCCCAGCTCGGACAGGAGCGGCCCCAGGCCCTTGCCGCCCGTCTCCTCCTCGGCGGTGAGCGCGAAGACGTACTCCACACCCTGGGGCGCGCCTTCCTCCAGGAGCGCCTTCGCGGCGAGGAGCATGGCGGTGACGCAGCCCTTGGCGTCGTTGGCGCCCAGGCCGTAGAGGGTGTCGTCCTTCCACACGGCCTCGTGCGGCTCGGTGTTCCACCCGGCGCACGGCTTCACCGTGTCCAGGTGCGAGTTGACGAGCAGGCGCTTCGGCCCGCTGCCCACGCTGAACCAGACGTTGTGGCCCTGGCGGTGCACGCGGGCACCCCAGCCTTCCGCATGGCTGGCCACGAGGTCCGCGATGCGGGCCTCGTCGCCGGAGACGCTGGGCGTGGCGACCAGCGCGGTGAGCAGCTCGGAGGGGTTCAACCCTTGGCCTCGCCGTGCTTCACCGGGTGCTCGCGCACGACCATGGTGCCGCTGCCCTCGTTGGTGAAGACCTCCTCCAGGAGCGCGTCGGACTGCTTGCCGCTCACCAGGTGCACGCTGCCCACGCCGCCCACGAGCGCATGGCGCATGGCGTGCGCCTTGGGGCGCATGCCGCCCGTCAGCCGGCCCTCCGCCTCCAGCGAGGCCAGGTCCGACAGCGTGGCGAGCGAGATGAGCGACGACGGATCCGACACGTCCTTGAGGAGCCCCGGCACCTCCACCATGAAGAAGAGCTTCTCCGCGTGCAGCGCCGCCGCGAGCGCCGCCGCCACCGTGTCCGCGTTGGTGTTGTAGACCGCGCCGTCCTGGCCGCCGGACAGCGGGGCGATGACGGGCACGAAGTCCGCGCTGCGCAGGTGCTCCACCACGCGCGTGTCCACCGACTCGATGTCGCCCACGAGGCCGTAGTCCACCATGCGGCCCTGCGTCTCACCGGGCTCCGTGACGAGCACGGGCGGACGCTTGCGCGCCTTGATGAGGCCCGCGTCCACGCCGGACAGGCCCACCGCGGGGACGCCCGCGGCCTGGAGGTCCGCCAGCAGGTCCGTGTGCAGCTTGCCCGCGAGCACCATCTTCGCCGCGTCCAGCACGGGCGCGGAGGTGACGCGGCGGCCGGCCACCTTCTCGATGGGCAGGTGCAGCGCGTCGCAGAGCGCGTCCAGCTCCGGCCCGCCGCCGTGCACGACCACGGGGCGGATGGAGAAGGCCCACAAGAGGGCGATCTGCTCGCACGCCGTCTTGCGGGTGCGCGGGTCCGTCAGCACCGCGCCGCCCAGCTTCACCACGAACGTCTTGCTGCGGAACTGCTTCACGTACTTCGCGGCGTTGCGAAGGGCGGCGTACGGGTCGGGAGACAGGGGCACGGTGGACCTCGGAAAGGCGAAAAGGAACGAAGAAGGGTGGGGCGGCGGGCCGCGGGCTTCAGCCGCCGCGCATCCAGGCCAGGAGGGAGCGCTGCACGTGGTAGCGGTTGCCCGCCTCGTCCACGACGCGGCTGCTCGCGTGGTCCAGCACCTCGTCGGCGACCTCCACGTTGCGGCGCACGGGCAGGCAGTGCAGGAACGCCGCGTCCTTCGCGGCCTTCGCCATGTGCCGGCGCGTGGGCATCCACCCCGAATACGACGCCAGCAGCGCCGCCACGTCCGCGGGCGAGTTCGCCGTCTGCGCGGTGGGGCCCCAGGACTTCGCGTACACGGCGCGGCTGCCCACCAGCGCCTCGTCCTGGTCGTGGGTGTAGGTGATGCTGCCGCCGGTGGCCTTCGCGTACGCCTCCGCCTCCGCGCGCACCGCAGGGTGCAGGTCGAAGCCAGGGGGATGCGCCACGCGCACCTCGCAGCCCGCCGCCGCCGCGGACAGCAGGAAGGAGTTGGGCACGGCCTTGGGCAGCGGCTTGATGTGCGGCGCCCAGGTGAGCGTCACCGGCAGCTTCTTCGTGGTGCCGAACGTCTCGCGCAGGGTGAGCGCGTCCGCCAGGCCCTGGCACGGGTGCTCGCGCGCGGACTCCATGCTCACCACCGGCACGGTGGCCCACTTGCGGAAGGCGTTGATGACGGGGTCGGCCTCGTCCTCCTCGTCACCGCCACCCTGGGAGAAGGTGCGGATGCCCAGCATGTCCACGAAACGCGACAGCACCGGGGATGCTTCCTTGATGTGCTCCGCGCGGTCCGCGTTCATCACCGCGCCCGGCCGGTCCTCCAGCTTCCACACGCCGGAGCCCACGTCGAGCACGATGGCGTGCCCACCCGCGCGCAGCATCACCGCCTCGAAAGAGGTCCGCGTGCGCAGCGACGGGTTGAAGAACACCATGCCCAGGAGCTTCCCCGGGAAGAGGGCCCCCGGATCCTTCTGCTTCCACGCGGCCGCCTGCGAAAGGACCGCCTCGACGCCTTCCGGCCCCAGGTCCTGGATGCGGGTCACATGCTTCATGGGCTTCGTGCTCCCCCGGCCGCGCCGGATGGATGGGGACTGCTGAATATGCATTGGAATTCGTGCATATTCGTTGAGGAGGCGCGGATATTATGCAGAACGGCGCAGTGCACAAGAAGATTCTTGGGGATTTTTCATGCGCCTTGCGTGCGTATTCAGCCGCATGCATGGTGAGGGTGAATGAACCTGGACGAGGCCATCCTTCAGCTCATCTCCCAGCAGGACGTTCCGGATCAGGCCGTGCTGCAGACACTGCTGGAGGAGGCGGGGCACGCGCCCAGTCAGTCCACGCTGTCGCGGCGGCTGCGGAAGCTGAGCGTGCAGAAGGTGAACGGGCGCTACCAGCGCATGGAGGTCCCGGCGCCGGCGCCGGCGGCCGCTCCGCGCGTGTCCATCATCGAGGCGCCGCCCAACATGCTGGTGCTGAAGACGGCGCCTGGCTACGCGCAGATCTTCGGGCTGGCGCTGGACCGCGAGGAGGTGGAGGGGCTGGCGGGCACGGTGGCGGGCGACGACACCATCTTCATCGCGGTGAAGGACCCCTCGCTGCTGCAGGACGTGCGCGCGACGGTGGAGCAGCTCATCCAGCGCGGTCCGTGAGCGGGGCGCGGTGGTTGGACCGTCCTTTTCGTCCTGTGCCCGAGTGAGGCATGGTTCCGCGGAAGCAGCTGTCTCATCGAAGGGGGCCCTCGTTGACGCCAGTGTCCGTGGTGAAGCTGCCTGAGCTCCTCGTGGTCGCGCTGAGGGTGACCGGGACGTTCGCGCGATTGCAGGAGCGCGTGCCGTCCGCGTGGCTGGCGCTCATGGCGCGTCTGCCGGAGATGGGCCACCGGGTGGAGCCCGAGGTGTTCCATGGCGTGTCCCTCCAGACCGAGGAGTCGCCGGGCATGGAGTACACCTATTGGGTGGGGAAGCAGGTGTCCGAGTGCCCGGTGGTCCCCTCGGGAATGGAGCTGCTCCGCGTTCCCGCCGCGTCCCATGCGACGACGCGGGTGGTGGGGACGCACGAGGCCATTGCCCCGGCCTACCTGGCGCTCTTCGACTGGGAGCGGACGAGCGGTCAGCGGTTCGGCGTCCACGGCATGGCGGACGGGCCGGGCGTGGCGTACTCGCTGGAGCGGTACGACTCGCGCCGGCAGCGGGTGACGCCCCCGTACGAGCGGTTCGACTACGACATCTTCAAGATGCTGGCCTGAAGGCGCGCGTGGAGCCGCGGCGTGCGCCTTCCCGGAGACGGAGGGCTCAGCCTGGCTTCGGCGCCGCGAAGAAGTGCTTCACCGAGTCATTGGCCGCGGCCCGGTAGCTCGGGAGCTTGCCGCGCTCGGCCTCCGCGAGCGCCTGCTTCATGCGCGCCGCGCTGAAGTCATGGCAGTAGCACGGGGTGCCCGGCTGTTGACGCCAGGACTCCGCCAGTCCCCCGGCGTCGACGGGATCGAAGCCGAGCTCGTCCACGAGCCGGAGCACCTTCGCGCGTGCCTCGGGGGGATCTCCCGCGACTGAAAGCGCGAGCCTGTCCGGGGTGCCCTTCGCCTTGCCCTTCTCCAGGAGGCTCTTGGCGTAGATGTTGTTGAAGGCCTTGATGACCGGCCGGCCCAGCTGCGCGGCGACCCATTCGCTCTCGACCTGGCCGGCTTCGAGCTCCGGGATGCCGCCGTCTCGAATGGGGTAGTAGTTGCCCGTGTCGATGACGACGACGTCCTTGGGCACGTTCGCGAAGAGGTCCTTCGGCAGGTCGCGGACCGCCTTCTCGGGGATGGACACGACGACGACCTCGGCGCCCTTCACCGTGTCGGAGATCGTGGCGGCCTTCGCGCCCGTCCGCGCCGCGACCTCTCGAAGCGTCTCAGGCCCGCGTGAGTTCGCGATCAGGACCTCGTGGCCCAGCCTGACCCAGTGCTGGGCGAGCGTCCCACCAATGAAGCCAGCGCCGATGATTCCAATCTTCATGTCCGGAGTCCTCCGTGAGGGGGCGCGCCGTTCGCGTGCGGTCCCGCAGCGGTCGCGCCGCGCCCGTCGACGGCTCGAATAACTCCCGGGCCGCGCCCGCACCACGCGTTCTCGGGTCGCTCCGCGCTGTCGGATTTCCCACCCCGGGGGCAGGCCGGGACCTCTGGGAGGCTGTCCGCGGGGAAGCAGGCCGCGGTCCTCGCTCCATGCAGGCCCGGGCGGTGCTGGAGCGCACCGGCGGCGCTACACATCCCCCGCATTCGATGCCGTGTTGCCCAGGTCCGAGCCTCGGTCGCTGAAGCCCTTCGGGATGCGCGTCCCCGCGTGGAAACTGAAGTCCCCCGGGAAGGCCTGCTAGGGTCACGGCCCCTATGCGAACCCTCGTCGGACTGACGGCATCGGGCTGGACGGAGAAGGCCCGGTGGGCGTTGGACCACCACCGCGTCGCCTACCGCTTCCAGGACTACGTCCCCCTCCTCCAGGAGCGCTGGCTGCGCAAGCAGGTGCCGCCCGGCGTGAAGGGCACGGTGCCGCTGCTCGTCGACCCGCCCGGCGCGGCCACGCAGGGCTCGTTCGCCATCGCGAAGCGCGCCGAGGAGCTGGGGCAGGGCCGCCCGCTCTTCCCCGCGGAGCACGTCGCGGCCATCACGCGGTGGAACGACACCAGCGAGCAGGTGCTGGACACGGCGCGCGTCTACGCGATGCCGCGCATGCTCGCGAACTCCCGTGCCCAGGCGGAATCGCTGCCCAAGTTCCTTCCCCTCTGGCTGCGCCAGCTGAGCGCGCCGTCCGCGCGCATGGGCATGCGCTACATCATGAAGAAGCACCAGGTGCCGGTCTCCACGGAGGAGGCCATCGAGGCCGCCGTCACCCCCGCCTACGAGCGCCTGCGCTCGGCGCTGGGCGACGGCCGCGCCTACCTGGAGGGAGACGCCTTCACCTACGCGGACATCACCGCCGCGGCGATGCTGGTGCTGCTGGGCCCGGTGGCGGACCGGCACCTGCCCATGGGCCCGGGCACGCGCGAGGTGTGGACGCACGCGGGGCTCGCCTCCCGCTTCCCGGACCTCCTCGCGTGGCGCGACGCGCTCTACGACAAGCACCGGCGCACCTGAGGCCCTCACACGGCGACGGGCCGCCTCCCATGGGGAAGCGGCCCGCCGTGTGCTGCCTGGGGTGAAGCCTGTTACGCCGTCTTCTTCACGCCCTTCGAGTTGTCCACCAGCACCTTGGCGAAGGTGAGCCCGTCGGGGCCCGCGTCCGCCTGGATGTGCTCGCCCGGGGCGAACTCGCCGCTCAGGACCTTGAGGGCGAGCGGATCCAACAGGTACTTCTGCACGGCCCGCTTCAGGGGCCGGGCGCCGTACGTGGGGTCATACCCGCGCTCCGCGAGGAGCTCCCGCGCGGCGTCCGTCAGGTCCAGCGTGAGGCGCTTGGCCTGGAGCAGCTTCTGGAGCTTCCCCAGCTGGATGTCGACGATGCGGTAGATGTCCTTGCGGCGCAGCGGCTCGAAGACGACCACCTCGTCCACGCGGTTGAGGAACTCCGGGCGGAAGTGCGCGCGCAGGGCCTCCATCACCTCGCCGCGCGTCTTGTCGTTGAGCGTGTCCGTGCCCGCCATGCCTTCCTGGATGGCCTGCGAGCCGATGTTGGACGTGAGGATGAGCACGGTGTTGCGGAAGTCCACCGTGCGGCCCTGGCTGTCCGTCACCCGGCCCTCGTCGAGGATCTGGAGCAGGATGTTGAACACGTCGTGGTGGGCCTTCTCGATTTCGTCAAAGAGGACCACCGTGTACGGCCTGCGGCGCACGGCCTCCGTGAGCTGGCCGCCCTCCTCGTAGCCCACGTAGCCCGGGGGCGCGCCCACCAGCCGCGACACGGCGTGCTTCTCCATGTACTCGGACATGTCGATGCGGACCATGGCCGTGTCGTCGTCGAAGAGGAACTCCGCCAGCGCCTTCGCCGTCTCCGTCTTGCCCACGCCCGTGGGGCCCAGGAAGATGAACGAGCCGATGGGCCGGTTCGGGTCCTGCAGCCCGCTGCGCGCGCGGCGCACGGCGTTGGACACGGCTTCAATGGCGCTGCGCTGCCCAATCACGCGGTCGGCGAGCCGGTCCTCCATGTGGACCAGCTTCTGCATTTCGCCTTCCAGCAGCTTGGAGACGGGGATGCCCGTCCACTTGGCCACGACAGAGGCGATGTCCTCGGAGTCCACCTCCTCCTTGAGGAACTTCTGGTTCTTCTGCAGCTCCGCCAGCTTCGCGTTCTGCGCGGCGACGTCCTTCTCCAGCGAGGGGATGACGCCGAACTTCAGCTCCGCGGCGCGGTTCAGGTCGCCCTGGCGCTCCGCCGCCGCCTGGTCGTTGCGCGCCTTCTCCTGCTTCTCCTTGAGCGTGCGCAGCGCCGCGATGGCCTTCTTCTCCTCGTCCCAGTGGGCCTTGAGCGAGTTGAACTTCTCGTTCAGGTTCGCCAGCTCCTTCTCGATGGTGGCCAGGCGCTCGCGCGAGTGCGGGTCCGTCTCCTTGCGCAGGCCCTCGCGCTCAATCTCCAGCTGCGTCACCTTGCGGCGGATGTCGTCGATCTCCGTGGGCATGGAGTCGATTTCGATGCGCAGGCGGCTGGAGGCCTCGTCCACCAGGTCGATGGCCTTGTCCGGCAGGAAGCGGTCGGAGATGTAGCGGTGGCTGAGCGTGGCCGCCGCGACGAGCGCGGAGTCCTGGATGCGCACGCCGTGGTGGACCTCGTAGCGCTCCTTGAGGCCGCGCAGGATGCTGATGGTGTCGTGCACCGACGGCTCGCCCACGAACACCGGCTGGAAGCGGCGCTCCAGCGCGGCGTCCTTCTCGATGTGCTTGCGGTACTCGTCCAGCGTCGTCGCGCCAATGCAGTGCAGCTCGCCGCGCGCGAGCGCCGGCTTGAGCATGTTGCCCGCGTCCATGGCGCCCTCGGCCTTCCCGGCACCCACGAGCGTGTGCATCTCGTCGATGAAGAGGATGATCTCCCCGGACGCGTCCGCGACCTCCTTGAGGACCGCCTTGAGGCGCTCCTCGAACTCGCCGCGGTACTTCGCGCCGGCCACCATGGCCCCCAGGTCCAGGGTGATGAGGCGCTTGTTCTTCAGGCCCTCCGGCACGTCGCCGTCCACGATGCGGCGCGCCAGCCCCTCCGCGATGGCCGTCTTGCCCACGCCCGGCTCACCGATGAGGACGGGGTTGTTCTTGGTGCGGCGGCTGAGCACCTGGATGCAGCGGCGGATCTCCTCGTCGCGGCCGATGACCGGGTCCAGCTTCCCGCTCCGCGCGGCCTCCGTGAGGTCGCGCCCGTACTTCTCCAGGGCCTGGTAGGTGGACTCCGCGTCCGCGCTGGTGACGCGCCCGGAGCCGCGGACCTCCTTGAGGCCCGCCTGCACGCGCTCGCGCGTCACGCCGGAGGACTTCATCGCCTCGCCGACCGCGCCCTTGTCCTGGGTCAGCGCCAGCAGCAGGTGTTCGGAGGAGGTGAACTCGTCCTTCAGCGCCTTGGCCTCGTCCTCGGCCTTGTCGAAGGTCTTCATCAGGCGCTGGCTGAGCATGGCGCTCTCGCCGCCCTGCATGCGCGGCAGCTTCTGGAGCGCCTCCCCCAGCCGGCCCGCGAACAGCTTCACGTCCACGCCAATCTTGCGCAGCAGGGGTTCGACGAGGCCGTCCTTCTGACCCAGCAACGCCGTGGCCAGGTGCTCCGGCTCGTAGTGGGGATTGTCGGCCCGGCGGGCCAGGGACTGACCCTCCTGGATCGCCTCCTGCGCCTTCACCGTATATTTGTCGAGTCGCATGCCTTGAACGTAAGAGCCGAGGCCCCCTTGGCAAGACGACACTGCCTGTATGCCTTGCGATTTCCCCGGAATACTTTGAGCCGCTGGAAGCAGCCGGGTATTCGTGGTGGCGCAGTTGCCAGGGGGTGGGGGGCTCGGTTATAGGCGGCGCCCATCCTCGGGGGCTTCACTCTGGACGCACACGGCGGCTATCTCGTTCGACTCGACACCTTTTCCGGGTTGGCGCTGGTGCGTCTGGCCCGGGAGGCGCTGTCGATGGACAGAGCCCCGGCCGCCACGGCGCTGCGCGTCACCATCAACCGCCGCCGCAAGGTGGTGCGGCTGGCCTTCCTGGGGCCCTTCTCCCAGGGGCGGCAGGGTGCGCATTGGTACGCGGCGCACCACGCCCTGGCCCGCCTGCTGTCCGCCGCCGCCAACGCCACCGTGCACGCCTACGTGTACGACGCGGACGAGGGCGAAGAGGTCATCGCCTACGGCAATGGCCGGCGCGTAGGGGGAGAGAAGGTGGTGTACGAGGACGCGGAGCTGCCGTGTCCCCTGGAGGAGCTGGACGACGCGGCCTTCAGCCGGCTCCAGTCCCGCTGGCCCATGGGGCACCTGGCGTACGTGTTCGGCCTCACCCGGGACGAGCTGCTGCGCATGCCCCGCGCCGCGCTGGCCCAGGTGCTGCCGCTGGAGGGCACGGCCGCCGGCCCGGAGTCCGACGCCATGGCCTCGCTGGAGGCGCTCCTGCTGGGCCCCACGTCGCCCCGCGCGGTGACGGACGCCGGCTGAAGCGGACGGCCGGCCTTCGCGCCGCGCCGCGTCACTGCTAGAGATGGAGTCGCGGCCGACTTCGCCGCCTTCAGGGCTCCTCGGTGGGCCCGTCGAGCGTGACGATGGCCGCGCGGACGCCCTCGCTGCGGAAGTACTGGGCGAGCAGGGCGAAGCCGCCGGCCACGAGCACCGTGGGGAGCACCGCGCTGGCCGTCATCAGGGACGGGACGAGCGCGTAGAGCTGTTCGGCGGCGGCCGGGTCCTTGAACTCCGGCAGGCCCTTGAGGCCCTCCACCATGGCCTGGCTGGAGTGGCGGGCCACCACGGTCCATTGGGCCCCGTCGATGGTGCGCATCAGCGCGGCGAAGATGCCCGCGCCGCCCAAGAGCTGCCGGAAGCCGTCCCGGGGCATGCCCTCCGGGGAGCGCAGCATGCGGCTGGAGGCGAAGAAGAGCAGGGTGCAGGCCACCGTCAATCCGCACAGCACCAGGGCGCGCGACTCGCGCATCGGGGACAGCGCGGACATCTGCGCCTCCACCAGGGCCTGGGTGACGGCGGGGTCCTTGCCCAAGAGGGACACGGTGGGGGGATTGTCCCGCTGGGCCTGACGGTGCGCCTCGAAGTTCATCATGACGGAGGCTTCGCTGCAGGCGAGCATCCCCGTCAGGGTGGAGAGGACCAGGCACAGCGCCGCGGCGATCCGCACGCCCCGGGGCAGCGCCCCTGGGCGGGTGACTTCAAGGGGCTTCACTTCCGGGTCGCCTCCACGTAGCGCAGGCGCAGGTCGGACAGGAGATTGTCCACCAGCTTCTCCTCCTCGGCGGTGAGGTTTCCGCGCGTCTTCTCGCGGAGCATCGCCAGGAGGTCCAGGTTCTGCCGGGCCGACGGCAGGTCCTTCTCCATGCGGCCCGTCTCCGGGTTCGGCGCCCCCCCCAGGTGGATGAGGACGGCGGAACCCAGGCCGACGATGAAGGTGCTGAACGACAGGGACTCCTCGGAGGCGGGGCTCGCTTCCCCCGTCATCACGAAGGTCTCACCCCGCTTCTCCGAAGGGCTCATTCGGACGCCTTGTCCTCTTCCTCGGCGTCGTCGTCCGCGTCGTCTTCCGCGTCGTCGTCGTCGTCGATGTCGTCGTCGTCCTCGTCATCCTCTTCGTCGTCGAACTCATCGCCCATCAGCGTTTCGATGGGGACGGCCTTGTCGGCCACGTCCGGCAGCTCCTCGAGGTGCTTCTTGTAGGCTTCCTCGTCCACCTGGCCGCCGCGCTGGTAGCGATCCGCGGTCCGCTTGTCGAGGTGCTTCGGGTTGATGCCATCCGCCATGATTCAAATCCTCGGAATTGCTTGGAAAACAGCGCGGCACCTTATAGCAGGAGGGGCGCCTGTCAACGCCGCTGTCCCGGGCACCTGGAACCGATGAACGTCTCGCCCCGCCCCCCGCTTCCCCAAGGCCCCTACCTGCTGTGCGATGACAGCGTCCGTCCGGAGCTGTCCCTGGTGGACAAGGCCGAGCGCCTGCTCCTGGGGGGCGCCCGCATCCTCCAGCTTCGCATGAAACACACCCCGCCCCGAGAGGCGCTGGCCGCGGCGCGCGCGGTGGTGGCCCGCTGCCGACAGGCGGGCGCCCTCTGTCTGCTCAACGACCGGGTGGACCTGGCGCTCCTGTCCGACGCGCACGGGGTGCACGTGGGGGACGAGGACCTGCCCCCGGAGGCGGCGCGAGAGCTGTTGGGCCCCGGCCGGTGGGTGGGGGTCACCGCGCGGGGGGCGGAAGGGGCCCGGGTGGCCCGGGCGGCCGGGGCGGACTACGTGGGCGTGGGGCCCCTGTTCGGCACCACCACGAAGGTGGTCCAGGCGCCGGTGCTGGGGCTGGAGGCGTTCGCCCGGGTGGTGGCGGAGAGCCCGCTGCCGGTGGTGGGCATTGGCGGGGTGGGCCTTGGGAACATCGCCCAGGTCGCCGCGACGGGGGCGCATGGCGCGGCGGTGGTGTCCGACGCGCTGCTCGCCCAGGACATCGCCGAGCAGGTGCGGCGGCTGACGGCCGCGTTTGACAGGGGCGCACGGGGGACTAGCCTCGATGCAGGGCACTGACGCCACCATGAACCATCCCCCTTCGCGCCATCACGGGACGACGCCGCGCCGTCCCAACATCGGCCTCAGCCCGGACTGGGTCCAGCCGGCCGACTCGGCCTTCCCCCGCTACGAGCTGAAGGTGCCCTACGCGGAGGCGGTGCTGCGCGCGGGGGGCCTGCCCTTCGTGTTGCCCTACACGGACGACGCTTCGTGCGTGGACGCCTACCTGGAGCGGGTGTCGGGGCTGGTGGTGACGGGCGGCGCGTTCGACATCCCCCCGTCCGCGTACGGGGAGGAGGCGCGCGACGGCATGGGGCCGCTGAAGGAGGGGAGGACCGCCTTCGAGGCCCAGCTCATCCGGGGGGCGCTCAAGCGCAACCTGCCGGTGCTGGGCGTGTGCGGCGGCATGCAGCTGCTCGCCGTGGTGCTGGGCGGCACGCTGTTCCAGGACATCCTGCGCGAGGTGCCGGGCGCGCGCGACCACGAGCAGAAGCACGACCGCACCCAGCCGCAGCACCCGGTGGAGGTGAAGAACGGCACGCTGCTGGCGGAGGCCGTGGGGCACGGGCAGCTGATGGTGAACTCCACGCACCACCAGGCGGTGAACAAGCCGGGCACGGACGTGACAGTGAGCGCGCTGTCGCCGGACGGCGTGGTGGAGGCCATCGAGTCCACCGCGCATGCGTTCGCGCTGGGCGTGCAATGGCACCCGGAGCTGATGCTGGGCACCATCCCGGTGCACCTGGGCGTCTACAAGGCGCTGGTGCAGAAGGCACGAGAGCACCGGAGGTGAGGCCGCGCGTCCTGCTGCTGGCGGGCCTGGAGCCCACGGGCAGGGCGGGGCTCCTGGCGGACGTCGCCGCGGTACGGGCGCGCGGAGGCGACGCGGTGGCGGTGCCCACGGCGCAGACCGCGCAGGGCACGCACACCTTCGCCGTGGTGCCGGCGTCTCCGCGCATGCTGGCCGCGCAGGTGACCGCCGCGCGCGAGTGGGGACCCGTGCACGCGGTGAAGTGGGGCGTGGTGCCCGGCCCGTCGCAGCTCTCCGCGGCGCGGGCGGCGCTCAAGGGCGCGGACGCGTGGTGGGTGGTGGATCCGGTGGTGCGCTCGTCGCGCGGACAGGCCCTGTCGCGCCTGTCGCCCCGGCACTACCTGGCGCTGACGGGCCCGCGCGTGCTGGTGACGCCCAACCTGGAGGAGGCCGCGTGGCTGCTGGGCCGGCCGGCGCTGGGCACGGTGGAGGAGGCCCAGGCGGCGGCGGAGGCCCTCTGTCAGCGCGGCTTCGGCGCGGTGCTGGTGAAGGGCGGGCACCTGCCAGAAGGGCAGGGCCTGGCGGACGTGCTGGCGTACTCCGGGCGCACGGTGGTGATGCGGGGGCGCAGGCTGAAGCGGCCCCCGGAGCGCCGGGGCACGGGCTGCCGGCTGGCGTCCGCGCTGGCGGCGGAGCTGGGCCGGGGCTCGGGGCCTGAAGCCGCGGTGCGCGCGGCCCGGGAGCACGTCACGCGCTACCTGCGCACCGGCCGGGACTGACGCGCGCGGGCCCGGACGTCCCCGCCTGGGGGTTACTCGCTCCGGGCGCGGCTCTCGAAGCGGGTGTACTCCGCCAGGAACACCAGCTCCACGGAGCCAATGGGGCCGTTGCGCTGCTTGGCGACGATGAGCTCCACGGGGATGACGGTGTTGCTCTGGCCTCCGCCGCCTCCACCCCCGCCGCCTCCTCCTCCTCCTCCGCCTTCGCCGCCCTCTTCCTCCTGCTCGCGGTGGATGAACATCACCACGTCGGCGTCCTGTTCGATGGAGCCGGACTCACGCAGGTCCGACAGCATGGGCTTGCCGCCCTTGCGCTCCTCCACCTTACGGCTGAGCTGGCTGAGCGCGATGATGGGCACCTCCAGTTCCTTGGCCAGCTGCTTGAGCGCGCGGGAGATCTCCGCCACTTCCAACTGGCGGCTCTCCACCTTGCCCTTCTGGTGCATCAGCTGGAGGTAGTCGATGACCAGCAGGGACAGGCGCGGATCCTTCTGCTTCACGCGCCGCGCCTTCGCGCGCAGGTCGAACGGGGACAGGCCGCCCGAGTCGTCGATGTAGATGGGCGCGTTGTAGAGCGCGCCCGCCATCTCCTGGAACTTCTCCTCGTCGTGCGGCGACAGCCGGCCGCCGCGCAGCTTCTTCATGTCCACGCGCGCCGTGGACGCGAGCAGACGCATGAGCAGCTGATCCGCGGGCATTTCCAGGCTGAAGATGCCGACCGCCTTGTTCTCCTTGAGCGCCGCGTGCACCGCGATGTTCATCGCGAAGGACGTCTTGCCGACGCCGGGGCGCGCCGCGAGGATGATGAGCTCGCCGGCGTGCAGGCCGGTCAGCTGCATGTCCAGGTCGATGTAGCCCGTGGACAGACCGGTCACGCCCGTGGACGCGGTCTTCATCTTGTCCAAGAGGTCGAGCGTCTGCTCCATCAGCTCGCTGACCGGCCGCAGGTCGCCTTCGCGCTTCTTCTCCGCGAGGAGGAAGACCTTGCGCTCGGCCTCGTCGAGCAGGACCTCCAGCTCTCCGGTCTCCTGGCTGGCGAGGTCCTGGATCTCCCGGCCCACGTTGGCCAGGCGCCGGCGCAGCGCCTGGTCCTTGACGATGTGGGCGTACTGCACGGCGTTGGCCGCCAGCGGGACGACCTGGTCCAGGCCCATCAGGTAGGCGGGACCGCCCACCGCGACGAGCTGCCCGAGGATCTTCAGCTCCTCCGCGAGCGTCAGGTGGTCGACCTGCTTGCTCTGCGCGTCCAGCCGCATCATCGCGGCGAAGATCTGCGAATGGGAGGGACTGGCGAAGTCGTCGGCGTGCACGACCTCCGCCACGGGCGTGATGAGCCCGTTGTCCGCCAGCACGGCGCCGAGCACCGCGCGCTCCGCGGCGAGATCCTCGTGGACCCGCCGACCTTCCCTACCGTCCAGGACGTTCAACATGGCTGCTTGGAACCTCTACAGGCAGCGTCTGACACGTTCCAGCGAACGTCCAGTTTCCAGGCAACAACCCTGTAGCACCCGGGAGGTCGGGGTCGGATGCCGCGACCCGCCGTGGCCCACGGGGCCAGACCCCGGGTGAACCGCCGCCCGCGCGAGCGCTATTCGGCCGCGCCCCACTGCTGGAGGAAGGCCTCCCGATAGGTGCGACTCAGCACCACCGTGGAGCCGTCCTTCAGCACGAGGATGCCGTCGCCGTGCGTCCACGGCTCCAGGCGGGCCACGGCGTCCAGGTTCACCAGGTCGCCCCGGTGCACACGCACGAAGCGGGTGGGGTCCAGGCGCTCCTCCAGGGCGCGCAGCGTCCGCCGCACGAGGTGCTGCCCCTGCTCCGTGTGGAGCCGCACGTACTTGTCCTCCGAGGACAGGCGCCACACGGTGTCCAGGCGCAGCGGGACCCAGCCTTCGCCCACCTTCACCACCAGCCGCTCCAGGGGACGCTCCGGCCGTGCCTGGGCCACCGTGGCCAGCAGGGCGTCCAGCGCGGCGGCGCCACGCGTCCCCGCGCCCAGCAGCGCATGCGCCCGGTCCAGGGCCTTGGTGAAGCGGCCGGCGTCATAGGGCTTGAGCAGGTAGTCCGCCGCGTGCGCTTCGAAGGCCTGGAGCGCGAAGCGCTCGTACGCGGTGGAGAAGATGACCAGGGGACAGGCCTCCGGGCCCAGGGTCTCCAGGACCTCGAAGCCGGTGAGGCCGGGCATCTGCACGTCGAGCACCACCAGGTCCGGCCGCAGCGCTTCGATGCGCGCGAGCGCCTCCTGCCCATCCGAGGCCTCGCCCACGCAGGTGAAGCGCGCGTCCTGTTCCAGCAGCCGCCGCGCCTTCGCCCGGGCAGGTGCCTCGTCGTCCACCACCAGCACGCGGAGCACCGTCATGGGGCCTTCCTCCAGGGCTGCCACACCGTCACCCGCGCGCCGCCCTCCGGCCCCGCGCCGCGCTCCAGCCGGCCCCCGCTCGCGTGCAGCAGCCTGAGCACGCGCTCCAACTGGGAGAGCCCCACGCTGGGGCCCGCCACGGGGGAGCGTGCCCCGAAGCCGCGCCCGGTGTCCTCCACCTCCAACGCCCAGCGGTCCGCTTCGCCGCGCGCGCGGATGCGCACCTCCAGCGGGCTGCGCTGGTCCTGGTTGTGCTTCACCGCGTTCTCCACCAGCGTTTGAAGCGCGAAGCACGGCACGCGCTGGGCCTCCAGCTCCGTGTCCACCTCCCAGCGCACCTCCAGCCGGTCGCCGAAGCGCGCTCGCAGCAGCGCGACGAAGCGCTCGGTGTGCCCCCGCTCCTCCGTCAGCGTCCAGGTGGGCTCGGTGCGCTCCAGGCTCGCCCGGAGGAGCTGCCCCAGGTCGCTCAGGAGCTGATCCGTGCGCGCCAGGTCCTCGTACATCACCGCCCCGATGGTGTGCAGCGCGTTGAAGAGGAAGTGCGGGTGCAACTGCCCGGTGAGCGACTGGAGCTGCGCGGCCCGCAGCTCGCCCTCCAGCTCCGCGGCGCGCAGGGCCCGGGCCTGCCGCTCCCGCCACGCATACAGGAGCGCGATGACCGCGCAGACCAGGCCATAGGTGATCAGGTCCTTCTGGGCCTCCATGGGGAGCGCGTAGACCGGCGGGCCCAGGTCGTAGTCGCCCAGCTCCAGGAGGGCGTAGACCGCGTGCCGCAGCCCCGCCATCCCCGCGATGTGCAGCGAGGAGAAGAGGGCGAAGGCCGCCGTGTGGATGCCCACGAACCGCGCCCAGCTCCCGCGCGGCGTGGGCGCGTTGAGCACCGCCGTCATCAAGATGGGGAGCAGCAGGCCCACCGTCACCGCGCTCGTCACCTCCCAGATGAACGCCTCCTCCCAGGGGCCGGGGCGCGGCCGCATGAGCTGGGTCAGCCGCACGGCGCTGCCCTGCCACACGCCCAGGGCCAGACAGAACCCGAACACCCGCAGCGCCGTCCGCCACCGCAGCGCGGGCCAGCGCCACCGCCCGGACGGAGCTTCATCCCAAGCGCTCACCCCACGGCCTCCGGGGCCAGGACGGCCGGACGCGCGGCCCGGGCCTTCATTCCGAAGCAGGGCCGCAGCCACGACACGCGGGAGACGGTCTCGCACAACGCCAGGGTGAGGACGAACGACCCCGTGAGCACCGCGAGCAGCATCATCCAGGGACCCACGGGCAGCCGCAGGCAGGCGTAGCCCACGCAGACGATGACCGTCTGGTGGAGGATGTAGAACGGGTACGACAGCTCCTGCGCCCGGGGCAGCCACGCCGGGGATGCGCGCACGTGGTGCCGGGCGTAGGCCAGCGCCACCAGCAGGCCGCTCCAGAGCAGCAGGGTTCCCCCCAGGATCGCCGGCACCAGCGGCAGCACCGGCCACGGCCACACCAGCTCCACGACGAGCGCCGCCACCGCCAGGGCCAGCAGCCCGTGGCGCAGCTCCACCAGTCGGGCCCACACGCGAGGGCAGCGGCCCAGCAGGTGTCCGTCCAGGAACAGCAGGCCGTAGAGGAGGAAGGTGCGCGGATCATCCAGCAGCGCGTGCGTCTCCGGGAAGTCGCGCAGCAGCACCCGGGTGAGCGCCAGCGGCACGAAGAGCCAGAGCACGTTCCAGCCCCGCGACAGCCAGGCGTCCACCCATGCGAGGAACCGCTCCCCTCGCGCCGTGCGCAGCGCCGCGAAGAGGGGCAGGGCCATCAGGCAGTAGACGAACAGGTAGGCCACGAACCACAGGTGGTGCCAGCTGAGGCTGCCCGCGGGGTAGGGCACGAAGCCGAACACCGACGGGTAGAACTCCGCGTAGCTGCCCTGGAACTGCCCGCGAAACAGCCGCTCCACGTAGATCTGCGGCGGCACCACCACGAGCATGCCGAACACCAGCGGCCCCAGCAGCCGCTTCGCCCGGTCCTTCGCGAAGGCCCCCAGCGTGCGGCGGCGCAGGGCGAGCGCCGTGCCCGCGCCGGAGATGACCATCAACAACGGCATGCGCACCAGGTGCAGCACCCCCATGACGGGCTCCAGGACCGGCAGCGCCTGGGGGCTCTTGATGTGCCAGTCCCAGGTGTTGAACATCATCCCGGTGTGGAACACATGCAGCACCACGATGGCCAGCACCCGGAGCCAGTCCAGGTCGGCGTGGTGCGCGTCAACGGGGCGGGTGGATGCTGTCATGCGAAGGGGCCTCCAGGGGGTTGGCTCCGGTGAAGTACGCATGCCCGGACCCATGATTCCACGCGGATGCCGTGGGGCGGACCGGCGACGGCGCCAGCCGGACTCGCGCGCGCGTCCGCGGGGAGGCCAGACGCGAAAAGGGCCGCCCGGTTGCCCGGACGGCCCTTCCCGTGAAGCGGAGCGCTTCAGGTGATGCGGTGGACTACTCGGCCACCACTTCGACCTTGATCTTCGCCGTCACCTCGCGGTGCAGGCGCAGCTCCACGTCGTAGCTGCCCAGCGACTTGATGGGGTCGGCCAGGTGCAGCTGGCGGCGATCCACCTGCTGGCCCTGGGACGCGAGCGCCTCGGCGATGTCCAGCACCGTCACGGAGCCGAACAGCTTGTCCTGCTCACCCACCTTGCGCTTGATGGTGACCTTGACGTTGCCCAGCTTCTTGGCCTGCTCGTCGGCGGCGCCCTTCAGCTTGGCGCTCCGAGCGGTCTGCACGGCCTTCTCGTGCTCCAGCTGGCGCAGGTTCTGCTCGCTGGCCAGAACCGCCTTCTTGCGCGGCAGAAGGAAGTTGCGGCCGAAGCCGTCCTTCACCGTGACGAGCTCGCCGGACTTGCCGAGGTTGTCGATGTCCTCACGCAGAATGACCTTCATGTTCAGTCTCCTGATGCGGACCCGGCGGCTAGCCGACCACCGCGTTGTAGGGGAGGAGCGCGATGCCACGGGCGCGCTTGATGGCGACCGCCACCTCACGCTGGTGCTTCGCGCAGTTGCCGGAGATGCGGCGGGGGATGATCTTGCCGCGCTCGGTGACGAAGTACTTCAGCGTCGCCTGGTCCTTGAAGTCCACCGACGCGTTCTTCTCCGCGCAGAAGCGGCAGACCTTCTTGCGGCCGAAGCCGCGGCCGCCGCGCTTGTCGTCGTCGCCGCCCATGCCACCGCGGTCGCCGCGATCACCACCGCGGTCGCGGTCGCCACCGCGATCACCACCCCGGTCGCCACCGCGCGAACCGCCGCCGTAGCCACCGCCACCACCGGGGCCGCGGGAGGCGCCCGTGCCCTGCTTGCTATCCATGCCGTTGCTCATGAACGTTCTCGTTTCCTGGAAGGTTGGGGGAAGATCCCGTCAGGAGGCTCACGCCTCCTCGGCGGACTCCTCTTCCGAGTCGCCACCGGCGAACTCGGGGGCCTCGGACCGGAAGCCACCCTCGCGCTCGGCGGGGGCGCCCGGACGGGTCTCCTCGACGTCGCCGGCCAGCTTGAGGTCCTCGAGCACCGGACGCGTCTCGGGGTCCACCTCGTCCGCCACCTTCACGGAGATGTAGCGGGTGACCTCGTCGAGGTTGCGCAGGTTGCGCTCGATCTCCGCCACCAGCTTGCCGTCACCCAGGAAGCTCGTGTGGACGTAGATGGCGCGCGGCTGCTTGGCCACGGGGAACAGCGTCTTCTTCTTCCCCCACACCGTGAAGCGGAGGACCTTGCCGCCCTCGCGCGAAACGATGCCGCGGACGCGCTCCTTCAGCTTGTCCACGTTGTCGTCGGTGAGGTCCGGCTTGACCAGGAAGATGGTCTCGTACTCACGAAGCCGCTTGGCGGCCTGCGTCTCTGCCATGTTTCTCTCCCCTTGGGGTCGAGTGCCCCCCGGACCATCCGGGGAGCGGGGAAACGGTTGAAAGCCCTCGAAGGCCATCACCGGGGACGGGGAATCTTCGCGCGCCCGTCACCACCGCGCCTTGGCCCGCGCCGAAGCGCGGGAAGCTTTGAAAGAACATCCCCCACACGGGACGGACGAGGGGGAAGGGGCTTCTAAGAGGACCCCCCTCGCAAAGTCAAGCGGAGCCAGGGGGGCGGCCGTCCGTCCGGTGGCTCCCGGAGGTCTCGGCGCCGCTCCGGGGCTTTCTCAGGCCCGGCGGTTGTGGCGGTTCATCGCCGTGGCCAGCCCGTCGCGCACCCAGCTCTCCGCCATGTCCGCCGCCCGGGCGATGAGCTCCTCCAACTGGCGGCGCTCGCCGTCGTCGAAGTTGGACAGCACGTAGCCCGCCACGCGCTCCTTGGCGTTGGGGCCCTCCGGCTTGCCAATGCCCACCCGCACGCGGATGAAGGCGTCCTCGCCCAGGCACGTCACCATGCTCTTGAGGCCGTTGTGCCCGCCCGCGCCGCCGCCCGCCTTGAGCTGCAGCCGCCCGAAGGGCAGGTCCAGCTCGTCGTGGATGACGAGCACGTCCTGGACGGGGACCTTGTAGAAGCGCGCGGCCTCCGCGACGGAGCGGCCCGACAGGTTCATGTACGTCTGCGGCTCCACGAAGAGGATGCGCTCGCCGCCCAGCGCGCCCTGGCCCACCCGCGCCTGGAACTTGTCCTGGGTGAGCTCCGCGCGGGCGCGCGCGAGCAGCGCGTCCACCACCATGAACCCGATGTTGTGCCGGTGGCGCTCGTACTCGCGCCCGGGGTTGCCCAGCCCGCAGATGAGCTTCATGGAAGGCTCCGAGGAGGGGCCCTGGCTTCATGGCCCGGGCCCGGAAAAGACGGCGGGGCAGGCCCTGGAAGAGGCCCGCCCCGCGATGAGACAAGAAACGGCGGAAGAGGACTACTTCTTCGCCGGGGCCTTGGCCGCGGCCGCCGCGGGGGCCTTCGCGTCGCCCGCCTTCGCGTCGCCCGCCTTGGCCGCCGCAGGGGCCGCCGCGGCGGCAGCCGCCGGGGCCGCCTCCGCCGCTTCCGGCGCGGAGAGGACGGCGATGGTGTAGTTGACGTGCGTCTTCACCGACACGCCGTCGGGGAGCTTCACGTCGTTCACGTGGATGGCTTCCGCGATCTTCAGGTTGGTGACGTCCACTTCAATCTGGAGCGGGATGGCGCCGGGGAGCGCCCAGACCTCCAGGTTGCGGCGGATCTGCGTGAGCAGACCGCCGTCCGCCACGCCCGCGGCCTTGCCGGTGAGGACGACGGGCAGGTTCACCTTCACCTGGTCGTTGTCGCGCACGGCGATGAAGTCCGCGTGCAGGATGTCCCGGGTGAGCGGGTCCATCTGGTAGTCCTTCAGCAGGACCTGCTGATCATTGCCGGCCAGCTTCAGCTGGATGAGCGTGTTCAGCTTGTGCGGGGTGTTGATGGCCGTGCGGATGGCCTTCGGGTCCACGGAGATGTGCAGCGGCGCCTTCAGGTGCTTGCCGTAGACGACCGCGGGAACCTGACCCGAGGCGCGCAGGCGGCGGGCAACGCCCTTGCCGGAACCTTCACGCGCCTTGGCTTCGAGGGAGCTCTTGTCGGTGGCCATGGAGAATCTCTCTTTTCAGTGGGGACTGCGGTGTCACCGGCCCGTCGGGCATCCTCGGCATCCCACCCCCATGGTGGGCCCCGAAGACGATGCCCGGGCCTGCGAAGCCCGTGGAACCGGTGGAGGGGGCCGGACATGCCAGCCCCCGGGGTGTGCCGTCAAGCCGCCCGGCGAACGGGCGGCCCCGCCGCTAGACGAACAGCGAGCTCAGCGAGTCCGCGCGGTGGATGCGCGCGATGGCCTCGCCGAAGAGGGCGTCGGTCTGGAGGGCGCGGATCTTCGGGCAGGCCTTCGCGGCGGGCGCCAGCGGCACCGTGTCCGTGAAGACGACCTCCTCCAGCACGGAGTCGGTGATGCGCTGGATGGCCGGGCCGGACAGGATGGGGTGCACGGCGTAGGCGAGCACCCGGCGCGCGCCCTTGTCCTTCAGCGCGGCGGCCGCCTGGGCGAGCGTGCCCGCGGTGTCCACCATGTCGTCCACCAGGATGGCGTCCTTGCCCTTCACGTCGCCAATGAGGTTCATCACCTCCGACGCGTTGGGGCGCGGCCGGCGCTTGTCGATGATGGCCAGCCCCGTGTTCAGCCGCTTGGAGTAGGCGCGCGCGCGCTCCACGCCCCCCGCGTCCGGGCTCACGATGACGACGTCGTTGGGCTCCGGGAAGCGCTTGCGCATGTCCTCCAGGAACACCGGCGAACCGTAGAGGTGGTCCGAGGGCATGTTGAAGAAGCCCTGGATCTGCCCAGCGTGCATGTCCATGGACACCACCCGGTTGACCCCCGCGACCTCCAGCAGGTCCGCCACCAGCTTGGCGGTGATGGGCGTGCGGGCCGCCACCTTCCGGTCCTGCCGCGCGTACCCGTAGTACGGCATCACGGCGGTGATGGAGCCAGCGCTCGCCCGCTTGAGGGCGTCGCACATGATCAACAGCTCCATCAGGTGATGGTTCGTCGGAGGGCAGGTGGACTGGACGATGAACACGTCCTGTCCCCGTACGTTCTCGCCGATCTCGACGTGGATCTCCCCGTCGGAGAAGGAGTCCACCGTCGCCTTGCCCAACGGGCGCTGGAGGTACTCGCAGATGCGCTGCGCCAACGCCGGGTTGGAGTTCCCGGCGAACACCTTGAAGTCACGCGGCTGCTGCATGGGGGCGCTGACTAACCCGTGCGAGCCTCGAAGGGAAGATCGTTAGTCGAGTTCCGCTGCCACCGGGCCGAGCGTCCCGCTCTGCGCCTGGTGAAGGTGTTTCTCGTACTCAATGAGGATGACCCGCTCCATCTGGCTGCGGGTGTCCGCGTTCAGCGGATGGGCGATGTCCTTGTACGTCCCGTCCTTCCGCTTTTTCGCGGGCATCGCGATGAAAAGCCCGGTGGAGCCGTGGATCACCTTCAAGTCGCGCACGACGAAGCAGTGATCCAAGGTGATGGTGACGTACGCCTTGAGCTTATCCTCTTCGACCGGAAACACCCGGACGTCGGTGATGTTCATGGTCCCCCCCCGAACCTGGAAGGCCGGAGCTACGGGGAAGCCTGGGACAGACCGACGGTGAAAAGCAAGCACCCCCTACCTGATGCACCGGGTGACCGTTCACTGGCCACCCTGCCGCTATGCCCCGGAGGGCCAATGACTCACCAGGTGGGCAAGGAACGCCAGATGGTAGACGACGATGATGGCGTAGACGACGGCGCCCGCGCGGATGGCGAAGCGGCTGGCCTTGAGCCGGCGGTGCAGGCACAGCAGGCACAGCCCCGCGTTCACGATGAGCAGCTTGGAGAACATGAAGAGCAGCGGTGACTGCTCGTACGCCACGCGCATCACCGGGTTGAGCTCCTCCGCCACCCCCAGCTGGAGGAAGAGCAGGGTGAAGAGCCCATCCATCAGGTTCAGCATCAGCAGCGCCACCGACGCTGGTGAGGTGTAGAAAGAAGCCCCCTGCGACCAAGTGCCTGCCTGAACCTCTTCCGCCGTCGCCGCCACGCCCGACCCCCTTGTTCCCGTCCGTGCTGCCCGGGGGAAGGGCTATACAAATCCCTTGCCAGCACTTCCGGGGTTGTCCGGGAGCAGCCGGGCAGGCGGGGGGGCCGGGGGGCTTGCCGGGCGGGAAACGAAATTGACGGGATGAAGGCCGTGGCCGAGATTGGCCCCGATTCCGCCCCTCCCCGACGAGCGTCCCTTGCATCAATTCCCCAAAGATATCGGGTGGATAGAGGTTATTTGCGGTTCGATGTTCTCCGGCAAGACGGAGGAGTTGATCCGCCGCGTCAAGCGCGCGCTGTACGGCCGGCAGAAGGTGCGGGTGTTCAAACCCCGCATCGACACCCGCTATGACGAAACGCAGGTGGTGAGCCACTCCCAGTTGAAATTGACGTCCCTGCCCATCGAGAGGGCTGAAGAAATTTTCCGACACCTGTCCCCCGACACGCAGGTGGTGGGCATTGACGAGGTGCAGTTCCTGGGCGGCGAGGTGGTGCAGGTGTGCGAGGCGCTCGCCCAGCGGGGCCTGCGCGTCATCTGCGCGGGACTGGACCAGGACTACCAGGGCCGCCCCTTCGAACCGATGCCGCAGCTGATGGCGGTGGCGGAGTACGTGACGAAGGAGCTGGCCATCTGCGCGGTCTGCGGCAATCCCGCCAACCGTTCACAGCGCATCATTGGAAGCGAGGAGCGGGTGGTGGTGGGCGCCTCGGGCGCCTACGAGCCGCGCTGCCGCAAGTGTCATGTGGCGGAACCCGCGGAGGCGAGCCCTCCCCAGACGCTGAAGCTGTTCGACTGAAAGCCCCCTTCCGCCAGACGCCGGAGCCTTCCGATGCGGGACACCCTGTACGCGAACGTACCCTTCAAGCTGAATGAGATGACCCACCACTATGGGCCGCACGTGCACCTGGTGGGGAACCCGTTCCTCCTCTCCCAGCTGGCCACGCTGTGCGCCAAGGGCACGCTCCAGCCACAGATCAACCGGCTGGTGGAGCAGCTCTACGCGGACCTGGTGAAGACGGTCATCAACGCGGAGTTCCCGCGCAAGATGGTGACGATCCCCACGCGGATGATCGACTCCACGCCCCTGGGCATCTACCAGGGCGAGGTGGTGGATCCCCAGCTGCGCGTGGTGACGGTGAACATCGCGCGGGCGGGCACGCTGCCGTCGCAGGTGACGTACGACCTGCTCAACTTCACGGTGGACCCCTCCCTGGTGCGCCAGGACCACATCATCATGAGCCGGATGATCGACGCGGCCCAGTCCGTGGTGGGGTCGGAGATTGGGGGCGCGAAGATTGGCGGGGACGTGGATGACGCGTTCGTGCTCTTCCCGGACCCCATGGGCGCCACGGGTGGCAGCCTGTCCACGGCCATCCAGCTCTACAAGACGAAGGTGCCCGGGCGGGCCCGGCGCATCATCACGCTCCACCTCATCGTCACGCCGGAGTACCTGCGCCGGATGACGACGGAGCACCCGGACGTCATCATCTACGCGCTCCGGCTGGACCGCGGCCTGTCCCCTCCGGAGGTGTTCGGCACCGCGCCGGGCCTGCTCTGGGACAAGGAGCGGGGCCTGGATGACCGGCAGTACATCGTCCCCGGCGGCGGCGGCTTCGGGGAGATCATGAACAACGCCTACGTGTAGAGAGGGAGTTCCCGGTGACGTTCCACGAGAAGGATGTCGGTGTCCTGATTTCCGAGGAGGCCGTGCAAACGCGCGTGAAGGAGCTGGGCGCGCAGATCACCCGCGACTACCAGGGCAAGGAGCTGACGCTCATCTGCGTGCTCAAGGGCTCCGCGTTCTTCGCCATCGACCTGGCGCGCGCCATCGACCTGCCGCTCACGCTGGAGTTCCTGGGCGTGTCCAGCTACCACGGCGGCACGGAGACCACGGGCGAGGTGCGCATCACCACGGACGTGTCCAAGCCCATGGCGGGCAAGCACCTGCTCATCATCGAGGACATCATCGACACGGGGCTCACCATGAGCTTCCTCCTGGAGAACCTCCAGGCGCGCCACCCCGCGTCGCTCAAGCTGTGCTCGTTGCTGGAGAAGCCCTCGCGCGCCCGGACCCAGGTGCACATCGACTACAAGGGCTTCGTCATCGACGACCACTTCGTCGTCGGGTACGGCCTGGACTACGGCGAGAAGTACCGGAACCTGCCCTTCATCGGCATCTGGAAGAACCCCTGAGCCGCCCGGGCCCCTGAATGCGCCGTGTCCCGCCTTCGCGCGGGGCCAGCGCAAGGGGCCGTTGGCTGCCTGGGCGTCCCTCCCCGAGGGGTGGGGGCCTTGAGACTCCGAGGGCCTTGTCCACGCGCCGCAGTGCGGCCGTGTCGAAGGCCCATGCATGATTCACGACAGACGGGTGCGCAGCATCTCCTTCGGACATCCATGACGCCGAGGGACGGCTTGCGCCCGTCCGGGACGGTCCCGGAAGCGCACAGCCCCTGACTGCGTGAGGAGGCTGTGCATGCAAGAGGAGAAAGTGAGGGTCGCCCGGACGGCGCCCTCGAGTGGCGATGCGATGCAGAAGTACCTGGCGGAGCTGGTGGGTACCTTCGTGCTGGTGCTCGGCGGCGTCGGGGCGGCGGTGCTGGCGGGCGACCGCATCGGCTTCCTGGGCGTGTCCTTCGCCTTCGGCCTGTCGCTGCTGGCGATGGTCTACACCATTGGCCCCATCTCCGGCTGCCACGTGAACCCCGCGGTGACGGTGGGCCTGCTGATGGCGGGCAAGTTCGACCGGCGTCATGCCGCGGGCTACATCATCGCGCAGTGCGTGGGGGCCATCCTCGCGGCGGGCCTGGTGCTGCTCATTGCGAAGGGCGCGCCGGGGGGATACTCCGCGAGCGCGCAGGGGCTGGGCAGCAACGGCTATGGGGCGGCGTCGCCCGAGGGGTACGGCGGCGGCGCGGCCTTCCTGGCGGAGGTGGCGCTCACCTTCCTGCTGGTGCTGACGGTGCTGGGGGCCACGGATTCGCGCGCGCCCGTGGGCTTCGCGGGCCTGGCCATCGGTCTGGTGCTGACGCTCATCCACCTGGTGGGCATCCCCATCACCAACACCTCGGTGAACCCCGCCCGCAGCCTGGGCCCGGCCCTCTTCGCGGGAGGCGCCGCGTTGGGGCAGTTGTGGATGTTCATCATCGCGCCCCTCTTGGGCGCGGCCTTCGCGTCGGCGGTGTACCGCCTGGTGAACCGCCCGGCGGTGGAGATCACCACCACGCGCGCGGAGCAGGCGACCCTGGAGGAGCGCAGGGAGCGGCTGGGCCGGCGCGACGTCGAGCACCCCGTCTAGGGCGCATCGTGGAGCGCTGAAGCACGAAGGCCGTGCCTCGCGCTGTTCTCGCGGGGCACGGCCCTTGTCTTGTCGCGGGGGAGGGGAGGCCTAGAAGGCGGCGTCGAAGACGACGTCGTTCGCGGCGCCCACGCCCACGGCCACCTGGTAGGAGGACACGCGGCGCTCGAAGAAGTTGGTGAGCTCCTGCACGTCCTGCAGGTCCATGAAGTGCAGCGGGTTCTTGGTGTGGAAGACGGGGCTCATGCCCAGCATCTGGAGGCGCTGGTCGGCCACGTACTCCAGGTAGCCGCGCATCTCCTGCACGGAGAGGCCGGCGACGCCGCCGCTCAGCAGGTCCTGGGCGAACTGCGTCTCGCACTCCACGGCCTCGCGCAGCATCTGCACCACGTCCTTCTCCAGGCCCGCGTCGAAGAGCTCCGGCTCCTCCTTGCGCGCGGTCTGGATGGCCTCGAAGGCGAAGGCCATGTGGGCGCTCTCGTCGCGGAACACCCAGTTGGTGCCCGCGGCCAGCCCGTTGAGCAGCCCCTTGCTGCGCAGGAAGTACACGTACGCGAAGGCCGCGAAGAAGAAGAGGCCTTCGATGCAGCCCGCGAAGCAGATGAGGTTCAGCAGGAACTGCTTGCGGTCCGAGCGCGAGCGCACCTGATCCAACGCCTGGATGCTGTCCATCCACTTCATGCAGAAGCGCGCCTTGCGCTGGATGGACGGGATGTTGTCCACCGCGGCGAAGGCCTTGGCGCGCTCGGCCGGGTCCGGCACGTAGCTGTCCAGCAGCGTCAGGTAGAACTGGACGTGCAGGGCCTCCTCGTAGAGCTGGCGCGACAGGTACATGCGCGCTTCGGGCGCGTTCAGGTGCTTGTAGAGGTTGAGCACCAGGTTGTTGCCGACGATGGAGTCGCCCGTGGCGAAGAAGGCCACCAGCCGGTGGATGAGGTGACGCTCCGCGTCCGTCATCTTCGAGCGCAGGTCCACCAGGTCCGTGGAGAAGTCGATCTCCTCCACGGTCCAGGTGTTCTTGATGGCGTTGCGGTACATCTCGAAGAAGACGGGATACGCCATGGGGCGCAGCGTCAGGTTCATTCCCGGGTCGAGCAGCATGGCTTCGGCGACTCCCTTACGAAGGACGGATGGGGCGGAAGGAGGGCGGGGCGCGCGGCTACTGGCACGCCTCGCACGCCTCGGGGTTCTCCAGCGAGCACGCCACGGCCTCGGCCTCCGCGGTGACGACCTGCGACACCACCGGCGCGGGCGCGGCGGCAATCGTCGGGCCGCCCTGTCCCACGGTGGCCTTGGCGATGCGGGTCGCCGGGCGCGAGCGCAGGTAGTACGTCGTCTTCAGCCCCTTCTGCCACGCGTAGAAGTACATCGAGGACAGCTTCCCGATGTTCGGCGTCTCCACGAACAGGTTGAGCGACTGGCTCTGGTCGATGAAGGCGCCCCGGTCCGCGCCCATGTCCAGCAGCGAGCGCATGGGGACCTCCCACGCGGTGCGGTAGATGGCGCGCAGCTCCTCCGGCAGCTCCGTCAGGTCCTGCACGCTGCCTTCGGCCATCTTGATGCGGTTGCGCGTGCTCTCGTTCCAGAGGCCCAGCTGCTGGAGGTCGCGCACCAGGTAGCGGTTCACCTGGAGGAAGTCGCCGGAGAGCGTCTCGCGCTTGAAGAGGTTGGACACCTGCGGCTCGATGCACTCGTAGCAGCCGGCGATGGACGCGATGGTGGCCGTGGGCGCGATGGCGATCATCAGCGAGTTGCGCAGGCCCACCTTCATGATGCGCGAGCGCAGGGCGTCCCAGCGCAGGGTGTCCTCCGGCACGATGCCCCAGCTGTCGAACTGGAGCTCGCCCTTGGCCGCGCGCGTCTCCGGGAAGGCCGGGTGCGCGCCGAACTGCTCCGCCAGGTCGGAAGAGGTGACGAGCGCCGCGTAGTAGATCTCCTCGGAGATCTTCTTGGACAGGTTGCGCGCCTCCACGGAGTCGAAGGGCAGGCGCAGCTGGAAGAAGACGTCCTGGAGGCCCATCAGGCCCAGGCCCACCGGGCGCCAGCGGCGGTTGGAGTCCGCGGCGGTGGGGATGGGGTAGTAGTTGAGGTCGATGACGCGGTCCAACTGCTTGAGCGCGAGCATCGCGTTGGAGCGCAGCAGGTCGAAGTCGAACCTCCCGTCCTTCACCATGCGGCCCAGGTTGAGCGACCCCAGGTTGCACACCGCCGTCTCACCCTGGCTCGTGACCTCCAGGATTTCGGTGCAGAGGTTGGACAGGTGGATGACGTTGCCCGGCTGGCCCGTCTGGTTGCTCTTGCGGTTGGAGATGTCCTTGAAGGTCATCCAGCCGTTGCCCGTCTGGGCCAGCACCTTCATCATCCGCGCGTACAGGTCGCGCGCCTTCACCTTGCGCACGGCCTGACCCTGCGCCTCGGCCTCCGCGTAGGCCTTCTCGAAGGCGTCGCCGAAGAGGTCGGTGAGGTGGGGCACGCCCTTCGGGTCGAAGAGGCTCCACTCCTGGTCGGCCTCCACGCGGCGCATGAACAGGTCCGGCACCCAGTTGGCCAGGTTCAGGTTGTGCGCGCGGCGGGCCTCGTCACCGGTGTTGTCGCGCAGCTCGAGGAAGTCCTCGATGTCCGCGTGCCACGTCTCCAGGTACACGCAGCACGCGCCCTTGCGCTTGCCGCCCTGGTTCACCGCCGCCACGGACGCGTCCAGCGTCTTGAGCCACGGGACGATGCCGTTGGAGTGGCCGTTGGTGGACTTGATCAGCGAGCCGCGCGCGCGCACGCGGTGGTACGCCACGCCGATGCCGCCGGAGAACTTCGACAGCATCGCGATGTCCGAATACTTCTTGTAGATGGCGTCCAGCTCATCCGCCGGCGAGTCCAGCAGGAAGCAGCTGGAGAGCTGCTCGTGGCGCGTGCCGGAGTTGAACAGGGTGGGGGAGCTGGGCAGGTACTCCAGCGAGCTGAACAGGCGGTAGAGCTCGATGGCCTCGCGCGCGTTGTCGCCGGAGAGCGCGCACGCCACGCGGAGGAAGAAGTCCTGCGGCGTCTCGATGACCTCGCGGGTCTGCGGGTTCTTGAGCAGGTAGCGGTCGTAGACGGTGCGCAGGCCGAAGTACTCGAAGAGGTCGTTGCGGACCGGATCGATGGCGGCGTTGAGCTTGCGCGCGTTGGCCTGGACGAAGGTGAGCAGGCGGTCCGCGATGAGGCCGTGCTTGTGGCCCGCGGCGACGGACTGGCTGAAGGACTGGATGTCCTGGTTGCTGACCTCCTTCTGGATGAAGGTGGAGAGCAGGCGCGCGGAGAGCCGGGCGTACTCGGGCTCCTCCACGATGAGGGCCGCCGCGGTCTGGATGGACAGGCTGTCCAGCTCGCGCGTGGTGGCGCCGTCATACAGGCCGCTGATGGTCTTCGTGGCCACGCGCATCACGTCCACGCGCGACAGACCCACGCAGGACTTGCCCACCGCGCGGACGATCTTGTTCAGGTCCACCGACTCCGCCGTGCCGTTGCGCTTCTTCACCCGCATCGTGGTGGCGAAGTCGCTCACGGCCGCCGCGGCCTGCGTGGCGGGCGCCACGGTGACGGAGTCGGGGGGCGGCGAGGCAACGGCGGTCGGCTTCAAGGGCGTCTGGACGGTCACGGGCGTCTCACTTCCAAAGCAAGGCAATGGCGTAGCCATCAGGACGAATCAGACCGTCCTGGTCGGGGCGGACAGCCCCCGTTGGCATGACTTGGCGGTGTGGGGATGGGGACTGACGGGCGATCAGGGCCCGAGGGCTTGGCGACAACAGTCCGACATGTAGTGATTTGTGAGGCAAAAGTGTGTGTCGCGCAAGAAAACCACACTGCCTCCAGGTCTTGGGTGCGGCCCCCCGGAACCCCGGGTGACCGCTCGGCGGCCCACAAGCTATGGGGGGGCATCCAGTGTGTCAACGCTAGATCCTGTGGGCGGCTGCCTGAACCGTCGGATCGATGCTTGCAATCTATGATCACGTACGGGGACGGTTTTCGACGTTTGGCGGCGGACATTTCCGTGTCACGAAAGGGGGGTCCAGCCGCGTGTTTTTCATGGGGTCATCCAACCCCTCAAGATCAGGGCAGGGGCCCCGCATCGGGGGTTGGGCCGGCCGCCGGGGGCTGCGCCGCGGTGTCACCGGAGGGTGACGAGGGGCGCTGCGGGGGGGCGGGTGCTACAGGGCTGTTGTCCGGGGCGCTGTCGGTATGGACGGCGCGGCGCAGGGCCTCTTCCAGGTCGCGGGCGGAGGGGCCCACGGTGGTGAGCATCTGGTTGGCGGCGCGCGCGTGGCGGTTCTCGGTCTCCGAGGCGAGCTTGAGCTGGGCGAGCCCCTCGGACACGAGGCGGCGGGCGTCCTCCAGCTTCTGGCGGGCCTGGTAGAAGGCGACGTCGGTGAGCATGGACTGGAGGCTGCGGCGCTGCTCTTCGGTGATGCCGGAGAGCTTCTCCGCGCGGCGCAGGTAATAGAGGCCGCGCTCCACCTTGGCGGGCTCGCCGGAGGCGATGCGCGGGCGGGCCAGGGTCTCCAGGAGGGGGAAGAGGGCGCGGTCCAGGTCGTCGCGGTCGGTGAACTTCTGCTGCGTCAGCAGGGTGACGTCCTGGCCTTCCAGGGGAATGGGGGCATAGGCGTCCGCGAGGCGCGGGTCGCCGGGGCGGTAGGCGGCGGCCCCGGTGGGCAGGGCGCGGCCCTTCATCACCGCGAGCTCGCCGTTCTCCTGCACGACGGTGAACGTGCGCGCGTTGAGCTGGCCCAGGAGGAAGACGACGCCGCCGCCCAGGCCGAGGATGACGAGGAAGACGAGCAGGCGGGTGAAGGTGCGGCGGGCCCGGTAGCCGAATCCCTGCGGTGAATGGGTGGTCATGTCGCCTGCCCTCCGGTCGGACGGGCGGTGCGCCCGTCCTGGTTGCTGGCCCTTAACTTGGGGCCTCCTGGGGCGACGGTATACTCCCGTGCCCGGAACAGACTCTTGCAATCCACATTTCGTCGCATGGGGCCCAGCGAACTGCTGCCCCGCTACATCTTCGCGGAGAGCCTGTTCGCGCGACGTCGCGTGCTCGAGGTCGATGCCGTGGCGTCCACGGGGGGCGAGAGCGCCCGCTTCCTGGTGGAGCGCGGCGCGCGCACCGTGGTGGCGTGCGACGCGGACGTGGAGGCGGTGGAGGCGGCGCAGAAGGCCCACGCGCACCCGCAGCTGCGCTTCCGCGCCAACGTCTACGACGACCTGGAGCCGGCGAGCTTCGACCTGGTGCTGGTGACGGACCTGGCGCCCTACGTGCGCGCGCCGGAGCTCCTGGCGGAGCTGGCGCGGCTGGTGGCGCGGCAGGGCTTCCTGGTGGGCGGCCTGCGCAACATCGCGGGGCTGGCGCTGCCGCAGCTGGTGGATCCCGATGAGCCGGTGCCGCCCACGTACGGGCAGCTCCTGGACGCGCTGTCGGCGCACTTCCCTCATGTGGAGGTGGCCACGCAGTCGCCGGTGCTGGGCTACCAGCTGGCGTTCGAGCGCGGGGAGGGGCTGCAGGTGGACGGCTCGCTGGTGCGGCACAGCGAGGCGGCGTACTTCGTGGTGATGGCGGGCCTGGAGCCGGCGCGGGTGGTGGACCCCACGTGGGTGCAGCTGCCGCCGGAGCCGCTGGCCTACACGCGCGGCAAGCTGGACGCGGTCGCTGCTCGGGCGAAGGCGTGGGAGGAGCGGACGGAGCGGCTGAAGGAGGTCGTCTCCCGGCTGCGCGCGGAGGTGGGCGACCGCGAGGCGGAGGTGGTGGCGCTCAAGCCGGCGCTGGAGGGCGCGCGGCAGGACATGGCGCGGCTGACCGCGCAGCTGGAGCACGCCCGGGGCACGGTGGAGTCCGCGCGCGAGCGGGATGACCTGAGCAGCCGCCTGCGGCGCCGTGAGCTGGAGTTGCAGGTCGCGACCGAGCGGATCGCGGACGCGGACCGGAGGCTGACGGCGCAGCGGCTGGAGGTGGAGGCGTCGCAGCGCGCGCAGGCGGACGCGGGCGTGCAGGTGCTGGCGGCCCAGGAGTCGCTGCGGCTGGAGCGGGCGCGGCGCGAGGAGACGGCGGCGTCGCTGGACGAGTCCCGCGAGCGGCTGACGCAGGCGTACACGGAGCTGCGCACGCTCCAGGACGAGCTGGGGGCGCTGCGCATCGACCGCGAGCGGGACCGGCTGGCGGCGGAGCGCGCCCAGGACGGAGCCGAGGACCGGCGCCGGCAGGCGGAGGCGGCCCGCGAGCGGGAGCTGCGCATCGCGGAGCAGTATTCGACGGCGCTCGCGGCGGTGGAGCACCTGAAGGCGGAGCTGGCGCGCGCGCAGGACTCCGCGCGGACGGCGGGCGACGCGGTGCCGGTGAAGGAGGCGGAGCTGGCGCGCGCTCGCCGGGAGCTCGCCGAGGCGCAGCAGCGGATGCACTCCGCCGAAGGGGCGCGAAAGGACGCGGAAGGGCGGCTCTCGGAGCGCGAGGTGGCGCTTCGCGGGTTGGAGACGGAGCTGGCCGCGGCCCGGGAGGCCGAAGCGCGGCTGCGGCGGGAGCTGGACGGGCGCGCGCAGGGAGAGTCCGCGGCGCGGGCGCTGGCGGCGCGGCTGGAGGAGGAGCTCCATGCGGCCGGGCTTCGCGTGGAGGCGCTGGAGGCGGAGCAGCAGCGGGTGGAGTCCGCGCAGCACGTCGCGGGACAGCGGCTGGTGGCGGCGGAGACGGAGCGCGTCCGGGTGGAGGCCGCGCTCGTCCAGGCCATCGACGCGGAGCGCGCCCAGGCCCAGGCGCGGTTGGAGGAGGCGCTGGCGCAGGCTCGCGCCGAGGCCGACGAGCGGGTGACGAACGCGCTGGCTGTCGCGCACTCCGACGCGGATTCGCGGCAGGAGCGCGCGCTGGAGGAGGCTCGCGAGCAGGAGGCGTCGCGGCTCGCTCGCGCGTTGGGGGAAGCCCGCGCGGAGGAGGAGGCGCGACTCGAGCGGGCCCTGGCGGACGCGCGTGAAGCCGTGGAGGCGGAGCGCGACGCGGCGCTGGTGGAGGCTCAGGCGAGCGCGGAGGCGGAGCTCGCGAAGGCGCTGGCGGAGGCTTCGGCCGCGCGCGACGCGGCGCTGGCGGAGGCTCAGGCGAGCGCGGAGGCGGGACTCGCCAAGGCACTGGCGGATGCCGCTGCGGATCAGGAGCGGGCGCTGGCGGAAGCGGAGCTTCGTCGGGAGCAGGCGCTCGCCGAGGTCCGGGCCAGTGCGGCGGCCCAGCGGGCCCGTCAGCTCGCGGAGTTCGAGGCCCGCTCGGCGCAGGCACTCTCCGACGCGCGTGCGGACACGGAGTCCTTGCGCGCACGGGAGCTGGCGGAAGCCCGCGCCGAGGCGGAGTCGGAGCGGGTCCGGCAGTTGGAGGAGGCAGAGGTCCGGTCCGCTCGGATGCTCGCGCAGGTGCGTGCCGAGGCGGAAGCGGAGCTGGCTCGTCAGTTGGAGGCGGCGGAGGCTCGCGCGGCCAGCGCCGTCGCGGCCCTGGAAGCCCAGCATGCACTCGCGCTCACCGAGGCTCGCGCCGACGCGGAGGCGCGGGAGGCTCGCGCCCTGGCCGAGTCGAGCGGTCAGACGGAGCAGGTGCTCACGGACGTGCGCGCCGAGGCGGCTCGGAGCCTCCAGCAAGCACGTGACGAAGCGGATGAACGGCTCGAGCAGGTCCGCTCCGAGGCCCGCGACGCCCTGGCCCGCGAGGTGTGGGAGCACGGGGCGCGGCTCGCGGAGGCGAACCAGGCGCGCGAGGCCGCCGAGGCTCGTGGCGTGGAACTGGAAGCCACGCTCCGTTCACTGCGGCAGGAGCTGACCGACGCGGAAGCCCTGGCGACGCTCATCCAGGACGACCTCACGCGGGAGCAGCAGTCCGGACGCACGACCCAGGAGAAGCTGGACGCGGCCGAGCAGGTCCTCGCGACCGAGCGCACCCAACGGCGGCAAGTGGACGCGGCGCTGGCCTCCGCGGAGGAAGACCTGCGTGTGGTGCGTGAGTCCCTGCTCACCGAACAGGAGCGGGGGGCTCGCTGGGAGGCGCTGCTTGCCGACACCCAGGCTCAGTTGCTGTCGGAGCGCGAACAGCAGGCCCGCGCGCAGGTGGCGCTCGCGAACCTCCAGGAGTCCCTTGACGCTGAGCGGGCCCTGCGCACCCGGCTGGAGGGTTCCGAGTCCTCGTGGAACGAGGCCCAGGGCGCGCTGGAGGCGGATCGGCTCCGGTTGGATGCCGCGCTGGGCGTCGCGCGAACGGTCCTGGAAGAGGAGCGCGCGCGACGCGTCAGGCTGGAGGCGTCATTCGCCCAGCTCCGAGTGGACTCCGCCTCGGAGCTTGAGCAAGAGCGTGCGCGGGCCGAAGCCACGTTGGGCACGATGCGTGACGCCCGCGCCGAACTCGAAGCGGACCTGACGGCGACGCGTGCGGCGCGGCTGTCCACCGAGGTCGCGCTCGAACAGACGCGGCAGACCCTTTCAGAGGTCCAGGCCGCCTTCGCGGAAGCGCAGCGTGGGCATGAAGCCGCGTTGCTGGAGCTGCGGCAGTCGAACGCGGCCGTGTCGGACGTGGCTCAAGGACACGCCCGGGAGCTGGAAGAGGCCCGTATCGCGCTGTCGGATGCGAAGCAGGCGCAGGCCGCCCAGGATGCGGCGGTGCGCGAGCTGCGCGCGGAGCTCACCGAGGCCCAGCGGTCCGAGGTCGAGGCCCTTTCGTCGCTGGATGAAGCCCGAACGCAGGCGTCGCTCGAGCGCGAGTCGCGCGCGAAGGACGAGGTGGCGCTCGCGGAGGCTCGCGAGGCCCTGGCCGCGCTCCGCTCGGAGTGGGACGCGCTGCGTGGGGAGTCCACGGCCCAGGGTGCGCGTCTGGCCGAGGCTGAGCAGGAGTCCCGAGCCCGTGAGGAGGCCCTTCGCGCGAGCCTGGAGTCCGAGCGGCTCACCCTTCGTCAGCAGGAGTCCCGGCTCGCGGAGCTGGAAGCGGAGCTCGCGGACAGCCAGACCCGGTTCACCGAGGAGGCCGCGCGCCTCCCCGCGATGCAGCAGGCGCTCGCGGACTCCGAAGCCCGACTCACCTCCGAAACCGCTCGACGGATCTCGCTGGAAGAGACGCTCGCGGCGGCGGAGTCTCAGCGGGCCGAGGAGTCCACTCGCTTCGCCGCGCTGGAGACGGCGCTGTCGGAGGCGGAAGCCCGGCATGCCGCCGTGGCCTCGCGACTGGCTTCGGTGGAACAGTCGCTCGCGGAGGCCGAATCGCGGTGGACCTCCGAGTCCACGCGCCGTGCCGAGCTGGAAGCATCCTTCAAGGAGTCGGAGTCCCGGCTCGCGACCTTCGAACAGTCGCTGGCGGACGCGGAGAAGCGCTCTGCTTCCGAGACTTCCCGCCGCGCCCAGTTGGAAGCCTCGTTGACGGAGGTGGAGTTCCGGCTCGCCGCGGAGACGGCGAACCTGAGCGCGCTCGAGGATTCGCTCGCGCAGGCCGAGGCCGCGCGAAAGAGCGCCGAAGCCCGCCTCGAAGCGGGCTCCCAATCGCAAGACGCGGCCCGTGAGGCCGAAGCCCGGGCGACGCGCCTCACGGAGACCCTGACCGCGCGCGAGCAGGAGCTGCGTGAAGCCAGTGCCCTGCGTGTGTCCATGGAGGCGCAGCTGGAAGGCGCCCACTCTCGAAGTGAGCGTCAGCAGCAGGACCTGGACGAACTGCGCGAGCACCTGGAGCTGAAGGCGCAGGAGTTGACGGCCCTGCGCGCGGAGTCGGCTCAGCTCGCCGCCGCGCACCAGGAGCTGCTGCGGCTGGGGTCCGAACTGCAACGCGCGCACGGCGCGCTGCATGAGCGGAGCCAGCAGGTCGGCCGGTTGGAAGCGGAGCTGGTCGACGCCAGCGACCGGCTCGCCGCCACGCGGGAGCACGCCGAAGTGCTCGTGGTGCAGCTCGAGACCGCGCGTCGCTTCGCGGGCAAGGCCACGAACCTGGAGTCCTCGCTCGAAGGACTGCGCTCCGAGCTGGAGACGGCTCGCGCGGAGACGGCCCGCCTCACGGACGCCGTTCGGGCCGGGAGCGAACACGCCTCCTCGCTCGAGGAACAGCTCTCCCGACGCGACGCCCGGCTCTCCGAGGTCGAGGCCCGGTTCGCCGCGGAGAAGGCGGAGCTGGAGGTTCGTCTCGCGGAGATGACGGCCCAGGCCGGCACCGAGCAGGCGGAGCTGGAGCTGCGCCTCACGGAGGCGCTGAGCAGCGCTGGCACCGACAAGGCCTCGCTGGAGCTGCGCCTCAACGAGGCCCTCGCGCGGGCCGGCCTGGAGAAGGCCGAGATCGAAGCGCGCCTGAACGAGGCCCTGGCGCGGTCGGGGACGGAGAAGGCCGAACTCGAAGCGCGCCTCAACGAGGCCCTGGCGCGGTCGGGGACGGAGAAGGCCGAACTCGAAGTCCGTCTCGCGGAGGTCACCGCGCAGGCCGGCACGGACCGGGCGGAGCTCGAAGCGCGCCTCGCCGAACTCACCGAACAGGCTGGCTCGGAGCGGACCGCCATCGAAGCGCGTCTCGCGGACGTCACCGCTCGGGCATCGGAGGAGAAGGCCACACTCGAAGCCCGGATCCTGGACCTGTCCGCCCAGGCGCAGGCCGTGCTGGCAGAGCACGACGCCCGGCTCGCGGAGGCCCAGGCTCGCGCCGCGGCCGAACAGGCCGAACTGGAAACCCGCCTCACCCAGTCCGCCGGTCAGACGCGCGACGCGCTCTCCGCGCTGGAGGGCCGCCTCGCCACCGCGCTCGAGGACGCTCGGGCCGGACAGGCCGCGCTGGAGGCCCGTGTGGCCGCCCTGTCCCAGTCCGTGGCTGACGCCGAAGCCCAGGCCCGCCGCGCCGACGCCGAGCGCACCGCGATGGCCTCCGAACGCGAGCGTCTCCAGTCGGACCTGACGGTCGCCCGCGCCGCCCGCGTCCGGCTGGAGGGCCGCACCAACTCGCTGGAGACCGCCGCCACGGACGCCGCGCGCCTGCTGGACGCCGAGCGCGCCGAACGCGACGGGCTCACCACCCGGATCCGCGAACAGCAGGCTCGGCTGGAGGCCCTGGAGACGGAGCGCGAGGCGCTGGTCCAGGCCCTCGAGGAGGCGAAGGCCTCCGCCGCCCAGCCCCCGGAGGCCGTGCTGGAGATGGCCGCGGAGATGGAGGTCCTCCAGGCCCACGTCGAGACCATGCAGGACCAGCTCGCCGCCCGAGAGGCCGAGCTGGCCGAGCTGCGCCGCGGCAGTGCACCCGCCGCCCCCGGGGCTTCACGCCGGGCCATGCCCGCCCTGGACGTTCCGTCCGCTCCCAAGAAGGTCGGCGAGCGCGAATAGCGGGCGCCGTCTACACTTGCCCCCGTGGACGCAAGCGAACGCATCTTCAAGTACCACGGCCTGGGCAATGACTTCGTCGTCATGGACCGCCGTGGCACGGGCCTGGACATCGACGCGGAGCAGTCACGCTGGCTGTGCGACCGCCGCCGTGGCATTGGCGCGGACGGGGTGCTCGCCATCCTCCCGTCGTCTCGCGGCCTCGCCCGCATGGTCGTCCACAACGCCGACGGCAGCATCGCGGAGATGTGCGGCAACGGCCTGCGCTGTGCGGTGAAGTATCTGGTGGATCAGGCCCCGCGGCGCCCCGCGCTCATCGACGTGGAGACCGGGGCGGGCGTCCTCACCTGCGAACCCGGCTACGGCGACGGCGGCGTGGTGCGCGTGGACATCTCCATGGGGCCGGCGCGGCTGGTGGCCGCGAACCTGCCGTCGGGGGCGACGGGCCAGCCCTTCGTGAATGCCCCCGTGCCCGGCCATGCGGACCTGCGCGGCACGGCCGTGAACATGGGCAACCCGCACCTGGTCCTCCTGGATCAACCCCTGGAAGCCGCCGAGCGCCTGGGCCCCGGCCTGGAGCGGCACCCGGCCTTCCCGGACCGCACCAACGTGGAGTTCGTCCGCGTGGACGAGGACGGCCTCACCGTCGTCGTCTGGGAGCGGGGCTGCGGCCTCACCCAGGCCTGTGGCACGGGGGCGTGCGCCTCGGCCGTGGCGGCGGTCTTGGCGAAGCGCTTGCCCTCGGATGCCTGGCTCCGCGTCACCCTGCCGGGCGGCGACCTGCGCATCCGCGTTCCGGAGGATCTGTCCGACATCCGACTCCGGGGGCCCGTGTCCTTCGTCTTCGAAGGCGTTGTCGCGCTTCCAAGGGCCCGATAGCCTTCGCCTTTCCTCCCTCCTTCCCCCGAGCGCCGTGGCCGGTCCCATCCTCGTCGTCGACGACGACCTGTTCTTCCGACAACTCGCCACGGACCTGCTGTCGCGCCGCGGGCACCGCGTGGTGGCGGTGGAGAACGCCACCCTCGCCCTGGAGGAGGTGGCGCGGGCGACGTTCGACGTGGTCCTCACCGACGTGGTGATGCCCGGCGTGGACGGCTTCGCGCTCACCTCGCGCCTGCGCGAGCGGGACCCGGAGCAGGAGGTCATCCTCGTCAGCCACCGCGACGACGTGCAGGGGTCGGAGGTCGCGCTGCGGCTGGGCGTGGCGGACTGCCTCACCAAGCCCATCGAAGAGGCGGACCTGCAGCTCGCGGTGGACCGCGCCATGGAGCGCGCGCAGCTGCGCCACGAGCGCGCGCGGCTCCAGGACGAGAACCTGGAGTTCGCCCGCTTCCACAACCTCCAGCAGCGCTGCCTGGAGCTGCTCTCCCATCCGGACCTGGAGTGGCTCCAGGAGCGCGTCATCGCGGACCTGGGCGCGGTGTGCGACGCGCAGAGCGCCGCGCTGTGGGTGGTGGACGACCGGGGAGACCTGGCGCTGCGCGCGTACCGGGGCCTGCTCGACAAGCAGTTCCTGCCGGAGAAGATGAGCCCGGAGGGCCCGCTGTCGCTGCGCCTGCGGGAAGCGGCGCCGTGGCTCGCGCGCGATGAGCGCTCGCCGGTGCTGTACGTCCCGCTGGTGGCCGCGGGCGAGGTGATGGGGCTCGCGCAGCTGTCCGACCCGCTCACGGGCGACTTCCGTTCGGAGCACACGCGCGACGCGAAGGTGCTGGCGGACTTCGCCGCGGTGGGCGTGAAGAACGGCCGCAAGCTGATGGCGCTCCAGCGCCTGGGCCTGCGCGACCGCGACACCGCCGCGTACAACCTCAGCTACTTCACCGACTACGCCTCCAAGGAGATCTACAAGGCGCGGCGGTACGGGCGCACGTTCTCGCTGCTCACCTTCAGCATCGACAACCTGCCGCTGGTGCGCGTGCGGCTGGGCGCGCAGGACGCGAAGAAGGCCGTGCGCGGCATCATCAAGGCGCTCAGCAAGATCATCCGCGACTCGGACGTCATCGCGAAGGCGAGCGACCAGGAGTTCTACCTCCTCCTGCCAGAGACGGACTTCTTCGGCGCGATGATGTTCGTGCGCCGCGCGGTGGCCGCGGTGCGCGACGAGCCGGAGGTCCAGGACGTGGAGCAGCGCCTGCCCCTGGCGCTGGTGGGCGGGGCCAGCACCTTCCCCAAGGACGGCGAGGACTTCGACGAGCTGGTGCACCGCTGCCGCCGCCGCATGGACGAGCGCCGCGCGTCGCTCCAGCGCCGGCTGATGTTGGACGGGCTGCCGTTCTGGGACGAGGTGGACCTGCTGCTGGGCACGCCCAACAGCCCGCGCCTGCCCACGGACGACCGCGCCGAGCCCAGCCGCCGGGGCAAGGTGGCGGACGTGCTCTTCGACGAGCTCCAGGTGGAGATCGCGCGCGAGCTGGTGCGCGACCCCGGCTCGCGCGGGCTGCTGTACGTGGGCGGCCCGGAGATCCGCGCGGACCTCCCGCTGGCGGTGGGCCTGGAGCAGGCGCCTCCGGACCTGTCGTCGCGCATCTACCTGCTGGGCCGGCGCGTGGACCTGGAGTCGCACGCGGCGCTCACGCCGGTGTTCCTGGAAGGGGATGACCGCGTGGCGCGCCACGAGTTCATCCTCTGGCTGTCGGAGAGCGCCTCGTACGCGCTCATCCAGCGGCGCGGCCGGGGCGCGACGTGGGGGTTCCACACCTCGGACACCGCGGTGGTGGACGGGCTCATCTCCAAGCTGCAGGCCGAATACGACCTGCAGCCCTACTGACCTCACGAAGCGGAGCAAGCGACCTTGGCCCAGGTGCGGAAGATCCTCATCGCCGACCCCGACCTCGACTCGGTGCGCGCCCTGTCGAGGGCGCTGCGCACCAAGGGCTATCAGGTGCACTACGCGCCGGATGGCTCGCGGGCGCTGGAGGTCGCGGTGCTGCGGCACCCGGACCTGACGCTCTTCGACGAGGCGTGCCGGCTGCTGGACGCGCGCACGTTCGTTCAAATCCTGCGCACCAACCCGCGCACCGAGGACATCCCGGTGGTCCTCACCACGTCCAGCCTGGACACGGACCGGGCGCGGGGCATGCGGGACGGCACGCTGCGCAAGCCGTTCAACCTGGACGAGGTGCTCAGCCGCATCGAGCACATCTTCCGGCGCAATGAAGCGGCCAAGGACCTCAAGAGCGAGCAGCAGGAGATCGAAGGGTCGCTCAGCCAGCTCAGCATCCCGGACCTGATGCAGATCCTGGGCATGAACAAGCGCAACGGCCGGCTGGCGCTGGAGCGCGGCTCGGAGCGCGGGGAGATCACCGTCTCCGATGGGCGCACGGTGAACGCGCGGCTCGGGAGGGTGGAGGGGGAGAAGGCGCTGTTCCGGCTCCTGTCGTGGACCGAAGGCAACTTCACCTTCACGCCGGGCACCAGCGCCGCGCGCCCGCGCATCAACCGCGCGATGGACGACGCGCTCCTGGAGGGCATGCGTCAGTCGGACGAGGTGAACCGCCTGCTGCCGGGCCTGCCGCCGCGCCACACGCGGCTGATGCTGGCGCCGGAGGTGGACCTCTCCGAGGAGCAGCACCCGGTGACGGCGCAGGTGATGGAGCTGCTCCGCCAGCCGCGCGCGCTGGGCGAGGTGCTGGACCTGGCGCCCGCCACGGACATGGAGGTGCTGGGCGTGCTGTCCACGCTGCTCCAGAAGGGCGTGGCGCGGCCCACGGAGAGCGAAGGCCAGAACCTGGGCGCGGGGGACCTCATCGGCGCGGCGGAGGTGCACGCGCTGCGCGGGCGCCTGCTGCGCACGCGGACCCTGGCGAAGGTGGCGACGGCGAAGGTGTTCGTGTGCGGCAGTGGTTCGTCCGCGGCGCGGCGCATCCTGGCGCGGGTGCCGGGGCTGGAGGCGCTGTCGGCGGACCCCACGGCGGTGAAGAGCGGCTTCGGGACGCTGGGGCGCCTGGCGCTGAGCGACGTGCTGAACGTGGACTTCTGCGTGCTGCCGCCCGCGGAGGCCGCGCGCCCCCTGTGGCGCCCGTTCAGCGCGGGGTCCATTGGCGCGCTGCTGATGGACACCTCGGAGCCGGCGGTGCGGCTGGCGCACTATCTGGCGTGGGAGGTCCGCATCCCCATCGTCGTGGTGGGCACGGAGATCCCCGCGCCCTTGCAGGGTGCTCCCGCGGGAGCGAGCGCCCCGGGCGAGGACCTGACGGACGCCCTGCGCGCCATGCTCGTCCAGGCGCTCAACCCCGCGCCCACGCTGCCCGGCGTCTCCCAGGTGCAGCGCGCCGCCGTCGTGACACCCCCCTGAGCCTCGGCGCCCGGGGCTGGGGCGCGGCGCTTCAGGCGGCTTCTTCCAGGACCTCCAGCGCGTCCCGCACGCCCGGCAGCCGGGCGAGCAGCTCATACTCCGCGGGCTGGAGCATGGACACGCGGCGTCCGGCGACGCGCTCCATCCACAGCTCGATGCGGTGGTCCCCGTTCGGGCTGACCTGACGCGAGATGCGGGCGCGGCGGCCTTCCTGGTGGCAGGCGAGGATGTCCTGCTGGAGGCTGCGCAGCCGACGGAAGACCTTCAGCGCCATCCGACCCTCGGGGGTGTCGAACGTGTGGAAGTGCCGGTTCCGCGACAGCGGCCGGCTGGGATCATGAAGCCTCTCCACGAGGCGGCGCACGAAAGGGTCCATCGACGGGGGAGGATAACATCCGCTACCCTGTCCCTCAGCGATGCCCCCTCGATTTTTGCCCCGTCCCTGGACGCTCGTCCTGCTCCTTCCGCTTGCCTGCAAGGACCCGGAGACGGCGGCCGCCCAGAAGCAGGCCGTCCAGGTCCAATCCTCCCTGTCCGAGGGCCGGGAGGCGCTGACCCAGGGCAGCTACAGCCGCGCCATCGCCGCGCTCCAGAAGGCCGCCAACGCGGCGCCGGAGAGCGTGGAGCCGCTGCTGCTCCTCGCGAAGGCCCACCAGGGCGCCGGCAATCCAGGCGCGGCCATCCTCACGCTCAAGCAGGCGGAGGGGCTCCTGCCCGGCACCGACCCCGTCATCCAAAAGCAGCTGGCGGACCTGTACCTGGGGGAGGGGCAGAGCGCCCAGGCCATCTCCACGCTCGTCAGCCTGAGGGACGAGGGCAAGCTGACCAACGACGACATCCTGTTCCTGGCCCGCCTCCAGGCCCGGCAGGGCCACGCGGACGAGGCCTTCACCACGCTGGAGCGCATCCTCCGGGAGAACCCGGATGACGCCGCGACGAAGACGGTGGAGGCGGAGATATTGCTCATGAAGGGCGAGGAGCTGCTCGCGGCCAACTTGATGGACCGCGTGCTCCAGGCCTCGCCCAGCTTCACGCCCGCCCGCCTCCTGCGCGCGCGCTACTTCCTGATGAGCGGCTTCTCCGACCTGGCGGACGCGGACCTCCAGTCCGTGCCCCCGGCCGACGCGGACACCACCGACGTCGTGGCCATGAAGGCCCGGGTGTGGATGGCGTTGAACCGCCCGGCGGAGGCCGAGGGCGCCCTCAAGAAGCTGCTGGAGGATGACGCGGACAACGCGGAGGCGCTGGCGTGGCTGGCGGAGATCGTCCGGGCCCAGGGCCGCGCGTCGGAGGCCCAGCAGCTGGTGGACCGCGCGCTGCACCTGCGTCCGCGCCTGGCCCGCGCGCTGTACGTGCGCGGCCGCGTGCTGGAGGACCAGGACGACGCCCGCGCCGCGGAGGACAGCTACCGCTTCGCCCTCAAGGCGGAGCCCGGCTTCTCGCCCGCGCTGTCGCGCATGTGGCGGCTGCACCTGAAGGCGGGCCGCAAGCCGGACGCGCAGACCGTCCTGGAGCGGCTGATGGGCCTGGGCGAGGCGTCGGTGGAGGAGAAGGCCGCGCTCGCGAACCTCTACGCGCAGTTCGAAACCCAGCTGCCGCGCGGCAGGAAGCTCATCGACGAGGCCCTGAAGCGCGAGCCGCAGAACCCCGAGTACCTGCGCATCCAGAAGGCCATCGACAAGGCGACACCGCAGAAGAAGAAGGCCCCCACGGGGCCCCTCATCATCCGCGGCGGCCGGCGCTGACCCCCGCGGAGGAGGGAAGGCCCTCCGCGTCCGCCACCACCTGCTCCAGCGCCTTGAGGCCCTTGCGCTGGCCCACCGCCACGACGAGCAGGTTCTCGCGGGTGAAGTAGCGACGGGCCACCTCCCGCACCCTCGCGGCCGTCTGGCGGTCCACCTGATCCGCGCGGTGGCTGAACGTCTCCGGCGTGCGGAACAGCTCCACGCCGCCGAACCACCCGGCCAGCTCACCCGGCGAGTCCTGCGAGAACTCCAGCAGCATGCGGTGGCGGCGCTTGGCGCGGTTCAGCTCCTCCTCGCTCGCCTCCTCCTCGCAGAGCGCGGAGAGGACGCGCAGCGCCTCGGCCACCACCAGCGACGCCTTCTCCGGCGCGCTGGCCGCTTCAATCTCGAAGAGGCTGATGTCGTGGTACGTGTCCAGCCCGGCCTGGACGGAGTAGGCCAGGCCGCGCTTCTCCACGATCTCAAAGGGCAGCCGCGACGACAGCCCGTCGTCCAGCAGGCGCCGGAGGATCTGGAGCGCGGGGAAGTCCTCGTGCTGCTCCGGCACGGCGCGGAAGGTGAGCTTGAACTCCGTCTGCGACTCGTCATGCGAGACGAAGTGGAAGTGCGGGCCCGGGCCCAGGGCGGGGGGCGCGCTCTCCGTGGAGGCGACGCCCTGGGGCAGGTGGGCGAAGGCGCGCTCGGCCAGCGCCAGCACCTCCGAGTGCTTCACGCTGCCCGCGGCGGACACCACCAGGTTGCCGGCCACGTAGTGCCGGGCGAAGTGTTCGAGCACCTGGGCGTGGGTGAGGGCCTGCACGGACTCTCGGGTGCCGGCGATCTTCAAGGCCAGCGGGTGGCCGGGGAACAGCAGGCGCTTGGACAGGTTGTCCAGGTCGATGTCGCGCCCCTTGTCGTCCACCTCGTCGAGCATCTCCTCCAGGATGATCTGCCGCTCCACCTCCATGTCGGTGAGGCGGGGGCGGGTGAGCATGTCGCCGATGACGTCCAGGCCCACGCGCAGGTGGGCCGGGTGCAGCGGGGTGTAGTAGTAGCCGTGGTCGCGGGTGGTGGCGCCGTTGAGGTTGCCGCCCACCTCCTCCACCGCCGCGTTCATCTTCACCGTGTCCGGCCAGCCCTCGCTCCCCCGGAAGAAGAGGTGCTCCAGGAAGTGGCTGACGCCGTTGTTCTCCACCGTTTCGTGGCGGCTGCCGGTCCGCACGTAGACGGCCAGGAGGGCGGTGTGCAGGTGGGGCGTTTCGACGGTGACGACGCGCAGCCCGGAGGGCAGCACGTCCCGGTACGGTGTAAAGCTCATGCGCGGGGAAGCCTTAACACGAAGGTCGTCCCCTGGCCGGGAATACTCTGGCAGGAGAGCGAGCCCCCGTGGGCCTGGAGGATTTGTTGGCTCACCGCGAGCCCCAGGCCCGTGCCGCCCTCCTTGGTGGTGAAGAAGGGCTCGAAGAGGTGGCGGCGGACCTCCTCCGTCATGCCGTCGCCGGTGTCGCGCACGGTGACCTCCACGTCGGCGTCGCGCGGCGCGGTGGCCACGGTGAGCCTGCCTCCGGTGGGCATGGCCTCCCGGCTGTTGCGCAGGAGGTTGAGGAACACCTGCCGCAGCTGGCCCTGGTCCGCGAGCACCCGGGGCGTGTCGGGCGCGAAGTCGCGCACCACCTCCACGCCCGCGCGCACCAGCTCCTCGCGGGTGAAGTCGAGCACGCCGTCGAGCACCGCGATGATGTCCTCGGGCTCCAGGTCCGGCCGGGCCGGGCGGGCCATGCGCAGGTACTGTTCGGTGACGTCGGTGAGGCGGTCCACCTCGTGGGTGACGGCGGAGAGCAGCTCCCGCGCCTCGGCGGCGGTGTCGGCGGAGTCGAACGCCGCGCTGTCCACGGCGTCCTGGAGCAGCTCCACGTTGAGGCCAATGGAGGACAGCGGGTTGCGCACCTCGTGGACGATCTGCGCGGAGATGCGGCCCACGGCGGCCAGCTGTTCGGCGCGCATCAGCGCCTCGGCCTGGGACTTGAGCTGCGCCTCGCGCGCCTGGAGCGAGCGGGCCATCTGGTCGAACTCGCGCGCGAGCAAGGCGACCTCGTCCTCGCCGCGCACGCCCAGCTGGGCGGAGTAGTCACCCCGGCCAATGCGGGACACGCCCTCGATGAGGGTGCGCACCGGGCGCAGCGTGCGGGCGCTCCACGCGGTGACGCCCACGCCCACGCCAATGGCCATGATGGACAGCGCGATGATGGTGAGCCCGGTGCGGCGCTCGCGCTCCTCGGCGCCATCCACGCGCTCGCGGATGCGGTTGCCCAGCGTGGCGCGCAGCACGCGCAGCTCCCGGCCAATGGCGCTCTCCAGCTGCCGCAGCTCGGCGGTGGCGCGCGCCACGTCCTGGCTCTCGGGGGATTCGGAGGAGAGCGCGGTGAACACGGCCTCCACCGCGCGGCCGTAGGCCTGGGAGTTGCGCGACAGCTCCGCGAAGCGAGAGTCCAGCTCCATCACGAAGGGCACCTCGCCGCCAGGGGCGAAGGTGAGCACCTCGCGGGCCTTGCCGCGGGCGGCCTCCAGCCGCTGGGCCATCTGGGGCGCGTAGTAGAGGCTCGCCAGCCGGATGAGCGCGCGGCGCGTCTCCACGCTGTTCTGCTCCAGGACCCGTTCGGTGTCCTTCTCCTGGCTGGTCTGGAAGGTCTCCAGCGCCGCGGCGTCCTGGGACAGCTGGAGGTAGCCCTGGCTGACGAGCCGGATCTCCAACCGGTTGCGGTGCAGCTCCGCCACGCTGAAGAGGGACACCGTCCCGAACGTCAGCAGCACCAGCGCGTAGCCCAGGAAGATGCGGGTGGCGAGCGAGAGCTTCATGGCGGAGGGGACAGGACATACGTCCTGGGGCGGGTGCATTACAGCGCAATCCCCGCCGGCACGCCTGCTTCCGCCCCGCCCGGCCGTCCAGACTCCGCCCTTCCGGGGAGGGGGCTGGTAGCGTCCGCCCATGGCTCCGCGCTTCGTCCGCTCCACGCTCCTGGCCGCCTCCCTCCTGGCCCTGGTCCCCGCCTGCGGACAGAAGGAGGTCCGTCCCTCCCTGGACCTCATCACGGTGGCCTGCGCCGGGACGCCGCCCCTGGAGGGCGCGACGCACCTGCGCTTCCGCGTGACGGGCCCGGGGCTCGACGCGCCCCTCGAGCGGGTGTCGACGGTGGACTGGATGGCGGAGGCCGTGCCGGCCCTGCCGGTGGGTCGCGCCCGGGTGCTGGAGGTGCGCGCCTACGCGGGCGCCCCGGATCAGGGCGGGCAGCTGGTGTCGCTGGGGCGCTCCAGGCCCTTCGACGTGGCGGAGGGGCAGGCCGCGCCGGTGCGCGTGTTCCTGCGGCGGCTGGGGGCCTTCGTGCCCGTGAACCTGGCGTCGAGCCCCGGCACGTGCTCGGTGCCCGCGGAGGTGCGCGCCGGGCACACGGCCACGACGCTGCCGGACGGACGGGTGTTGATCGCCGGGGGCTTCGCGCCCCGGGTGGATGGGGCGCGGCCGGTGTCTGGGTCCACGGAGGTGTTCGATCCGGCGGACGGGACGTTCCTGCCCGGGCCCGACGTGGGGCCGAGGGCGTTCCACACGGCGTCGCTGCTGCCAGATGGCAAGGTGCTGCTGACGGGAGGCGCGGAGTCGTTCGCCCCGGTGTCGCTGCAGCGCACGTCGCGCTTCGTGGACCTGGGGGCGGGCACCGTGAGCGAGCTCGCGCCGAAGGTGGCGCGCTACCAGCACGCGGCGGCGGTGGACGTGGACGGGCACGTGCTGCTGGTGGGCGGACGCACGGCGGATGGGAGCCCGGTGTTCACGGCGGAAGCCTTCGACATGGCCTCGGGTCGCTTCGTCGACGTGGCCGGAGAGGTGCGGCGTGTCGACACGTCGCTGGCCGTGCTGGAGGACGGGAGGACCTTCCTGGTCGCGGGCGGCGCGGACACGGCAGGGCCTGTCCCGGAGGTGCTGGCCGTCGGGTTCGCCGGAACGGACCTCCAGTGGCTGGCCCACGTGCCGCCAAGGCTGCGGGTGCCTCGGGTGGGCGCGACCGTGGCGGTGCTGGGGCGGCCGGAGGAATCCCCGCGCCCGTTGCTGATGGGCGGCTTCGACGGTGTGGACCCGGCCCGGGGCGCGCGGGCGGTGGGGGCCTCCGAGCTCCTGGAGGACGTGAGGACCGTGAGTGACGGCCCCTCGCTGCTGCCCCGGAGCCAACCGTGCGCGGTGTCGCTGCCGGACGGTCGGGTGATGGTGCTGGGCGGGCGGGGGACGGACTCCGGCGCGACGTCCGCGACGGCCTGGGCGGAGTTGATCACCCCGCATCCGGGCGCGCGGCCCACCGTGCTGGGCCTGAAGCTGCTGCCGCAGCCTCACGCGTGGCACACGTGCTCGGCGCTCCCGGATGGCTCCGTGCTGGTGGTGGGCGGCGTGGACGACAGCACCGAGGAGATCCGTGCCCCCGTCGAGGCCCTGGTGATGATGCCCCCGCCTCGCGACTGAAATGGGGCGGAGCGAGAAACACGGAGGCCCCGCGTCCCGGAGAGGGGACGGCGGGGCCTCGGTGGTTCACGCGGGAGCGCGGCTCAGGCGTTGGACGAAGAGGCCTCGGAGGGCTTCGCCTCGGCCTCGGCGGACGCCGGGGCGGCGGCCGTCTCGGAGGGCGCGGACTCGGTCGGCGTGGCCGGGGCGGCGGCGCGGGCCTCCGCCTCCGCGCGGACGCGGGCCATCTCGTCGCTGCGCTGGTCGCTGGCGGCGACCTCGTCCGGCGTCAGCTCCGTGCGCTCGGCGAGCATGCCCGTCTTCTTCTCCAGGTCCTTGATGGCCCGGCGAAGCAGGTCGCGCTCCAGCAGCGTCCGGTTGAGGCGCTTCTCCAGCGCCTTGTACTTGTCCTTGCCCAGGTCGGCCTCGGACTTGGTCACGGCCAGGATGCGCGCCTGCGTGTCGGCGCGGCCCTTCACCCGGCGCAGGTCCTTCTCCAGCTCCACGGCGCGGGCGCGGTCCTTGTTCGCCGCCTGCTCCAGGCGGTCCATCTTCTCGCGGTCCGCGTCGTTCAGCTCGCGGTAGCGGCGCACGGGCTCCGCCGGGGCCACGGGGACGGGCGTCACCGACACCGCCGCGCTCACCACGGGCTCGCTCGCGGGCGCGGCGATCTGCTCGGCGGGGGCGGCGGCGGGCGTCTGCGCCGGGGCGGCGGCGGGGGCCTCACGGCGACGGGCGCCACCGCGCGACTCGCTGTCCGCGCGCAGCCGGGCGTTCTCCGTCAGGGCCTGTGCCAGCTCCGAGCGGGTCTGCTCCAACTGGACGCTGGCGTTGCGCTCCACCTCGGCGCGGGCCTTCACCAGGTCGTTGGAGCCCTTGTCGCCTTCCTTCTGCTCGAAGAGTTTGCGCTTGGCCTGCTTGAGCTGCTCCTTGACCTCCTGGAGCTGCGCGCGCTGTTCGTCCAGCTCCTTCTGCTTGCGCTGGACCTCCGATTCCGCCTTCGCGCGCGCCTTGGTCTCCGATTCCAGCTCGCCCCGGACGGAGGGCGACGAGGACGTCGAAAGCGAGGGCCGGCCGGCGTTGGCGCCGGTGCCGCTCGTGTCTCTGAAGAGCAGCAGGCCGAGCGTCACCGCGAACCCGACCGATACGAGGATGAGTGCAAACAGCAAGGGAACGACCTCCACAGAAGGATGCAAAAAGCGGGGCAGCCTACCGCCCGGACATGGCGCGTCAAGGCTTCACTGGCAGGCGACCCGCCGGGCCCCGCCCACCGCGCCGGCCCGGCGCAGCCGCCCGCCTGCTTTCCGTCCCCCATGAGGGCCATCCTGGTGCACGCTGGGGGGCATGGCGCACCTGGAGCTGAAGCCGAAGCGTGACGTGTCGAGCTTCCGCAAGCTCGCCATCGGCAGCTGGACGACCGCGTACGACCCCACCGTCTACGGCACGCTGACGGTGCGGATGGACGCGGCGCTCGAATACCTGGAGGCCTTCCGCCAGCGCACCGGCGTGCGGCTCACCACGACGCACCTGGTCCTCAAGGCCACGGGGGAAGCGCTGCGCCGGTGCCCGGACGCCAACGCGCTCCTGCGCTACCAGCGCATCTACCTGCGCCAGCGCATCACCGTGTGCGGGGTCCTCCCCGGGCGGGAGGAGGACGGGGCGGGCCCCACGCCCGTGCGGATCGAGGACGTGGACCAGAAGCCCGTGCGGGAGCTCGCGCTGGAGGTGGAGGCCGCGGTGGCGCGTGCGCGCGGAGGCCGCGACCCCCGGATGGAGCAGGGCCGCCGCCTGCTGGAGCGCGTGCCGAACCTGCTGCTGCAGCGCTTCACCGGGCTCATGTCGTTCCTCACGTACACGCTGAACGTGGACCCGTCGTGGATGGGGCTGCCCCGGGATCCGTTCGGCGGCGCGGTCGTGGTGGACGTGGGCGCGCTGGGGCTGGACACGGCGTACCTGCCGCTGGCGCCCTTCACCCGCGTGCCGGTGTTCCTCGCGCCCGGTTCGATCCGGGAGGTGGCGGTGGTGGAGGAGGGGAGGGTGGTGCCCGGCCGCGTGATGAACATCAACGCGTCCTTCGACCACCGCTTCATTGACGGCTACCACGCGGGCGTCATCGCCAACACGCTGCGCGAGATGCTGGAGCACCCGGTGGAGTCCTTCGGACCGCCGCCGGATGCTCCCGGTGCCACGCCCTAGTACGCGTACTCCCAGCCGCCGCGGGCCCGGCTCCCGCCGCCCATGCGCGCGCTCATCTCGCGCAGCCGGCGCACGCGCTCCGGGATGGGCGGGTGCGTGGAGAACAGCGACATCACCCCGCCATGGTGCAGCGGGTTGACGATGAACAGGTGCGACGTGGCCGGAGCCCGGTCATACGGGATGGCCTCCGCGCCGCGCTCCATCTTCAGGAGCGCGCTCGCCAGCGCGTCCGGGTCCCCGCACAGCTCCGCGCCGGTGGCGTCCGCGCCGTACTCGCGCGAGCGGCTCACGGCCAGCTGCAGCAGCGTGGCCGCGATGGGCGCCACCAGCAGCAGGCCCAGGTTGGACAGCGCTCCCGCGATGCCGCCCCCCTCGTCGTCGTCGCTCCGGCTGAGCATGCTGCCGCCGAACCAGAAGAGCATCTGCGCCGCGTAGCTGATGATGCCCGCGAGCGTCGCCGCCACCGTGCCAATGAGCGTGTCCCGGTTTCGAACGTGGCCAATCTCGTGCGCCAGCACGCCCTCCAGCTCCCGCCGGTCCAGGATGTCCATGATGCCCGCCGTCACCGCGACCGCCGCGTGGCTCGGGTTGCGGCCCGTGGCGAACGCGTTGGGTTGCGCCGTGGGCAGCAGGTAGACCTTGGGCTTCGGCATCCCCGCCCGCGCGGCCAGCCGCGCCACCATCTCATGCAGCCACGGTGCCTGTTCGTAGCTCAGGGGCTGCGCGCCGTGGATGGCCAGCGCGATGCGGTCGCTGAACCAGTACGAGCCGAAGTTCATCACCACCGCGAAGACGCCCGCCATCGCGAGCCCCTGCGCGCCGCCCAGCCGCTGACCGATGACGAGCACCAGCGCCGTCAGTCCCGCCAGCAGCACGGTCGTCTTCAATGCGTTGCCCAGCCGGTGCCACCCGCCGCCCTTGAGCGCCGGGGTGGCCGGTCCTCGGGTTGTCATCTGGGGGGCACGCTGCGCCATGGTCCTCGTTCCGTGCCTTTCGCCCCGCGAGGGGGCCACACGAAACGTAAGCAGGCGCAGGGAGGCGTCAACGTGGCGGGTCCAAGCCGCCCCGGAGGCCCACGGCACCAGCCACCGTCCGCCTCAAAGGTAGAAACGATCCGTCACGCCCGCCGTACGCTGGAGGATGGCGCTCCAACCGAGCCACACGTCGATGCCACTGTCGCCCGCCTTCGACTCGCTCCCCAGGGCACCGAGCGAGCCCGTACAGCCCGCCACCGTGCCCAGCCCCGACTCCCGCACGTGCTCCCACAGCGCGCGGATGGAGGGCATGCGGCGGGCCTCGAAGCGGTCCGCCACGTCCTCACGGCCGGTGAAGTCCGGGTCGTCCAGGCGGTCCAGTAGGAAGCGTTCCAGGGCCCACCAGAACAGGTACACCTCCGCGCGCCGCCCGGCCGCCACTGCCGCCGCCGCGATGGAGAAGCCCTGGTGGACCCGGTCGTATTCGCCACTGTGCAGGAAGACGACGACCCTGTTGTCCGACGCGCTCACGCGGTGGCTCATACCGTCCAGAAGCCACCACGTCCATTCACGCCCCGAGCGCGACCGGCCGGGCCCTTTGGCTTGCACCCCGGCCCCGCCGCTTGCTAGGAACCAAAGGACCTTCCAGTCTTACACGTTTTTTGCAGCGCCAGAGCGGGTGGCATTCAGCGACATGGGCGATGAGACGACAGCCAGGCGGAAGGATGCCCACCTCGACTTGTGCGCGACCGGCGATGTGGAGCCCGCGCAGAACTCCACCCTGCTGGAGCACGTGCACCTCGTCCACTGCGCCATGCCGGAGATGGCGGTGGACGACGTGGACCTGTCCACGCCGTTCCTGGGCCGGCGGCTGAAGGCGCCGCTGCTCGTCACCGGGATGACGGGTGGCACCGAGCGTGCGGGTGCCGTCAACCGGGACCTGGCGCTGCTCGCCGAGCGCCACGGGCTGGCCTTCGGCGTGGGCAGCCAGCGCGCCATGGCGGAGGACACCTCGCGCACGGCGTCGTACGCGGTGCGGGACGTGGCGCCCACGGTGGCGCTGCTGGGCAACATCGGCCTCTATCAGGCCATCGGGCTGGGCGTGGACGGCGTGCGGCGGCTGTCGGACGCCATTGGCGCGGACGGCATGGCGCTGCACCTCAACGCCGGCCAGGAGCTGACGCAGCCCGAGGGCGACCGGGACTTCCGGGGCGGCTACCGGGTGGTGGAGGAGCTGGCGCGGGCCTTTGGCGACCGGCTGCTGGTGAAGGAGACCGGGTGCGGCATTGGTCCGGACGTGGCGCGGCGCCTGGTGGAGCTGGGCGTGCGCAACGTGGACGTCTCCGGGCTGGGCGGCACGTCGTGGGTGCGGGTGGAGCAGCTTCGCGCGGCGGGCTCGCAGGCGCAGGTGGGCGCGGAGTTCAGCGGCTGGGGCATCCCGACCGCGGCGGCCATCGCCAGCGTGCGCGGGGCGGTGGGGCCGGACGTGCGGCTCGTCGCGAGCGGTGGCGTGCGGGGCGGGTTGGACGCGGCGAAGGTGCTGGCGCTGGGCGCGGACCTGGCGGGCATGGCGCTGCCGCTGTTCCGGGCCCAGCAGCAGGGCGGGCTCGCGGGCGCGGAGGACGCGCTCCAGGTCATCCTGACGTCGCTCCGGCAGGCGCTGGTCCTGACGGGGAGCCGGACCGTCGCGGCGCTGCGGCAGCGCCCTCGCGTGGTGTCCGGAGCGTTGAAGGATTGGTTGGCGGCGCTGTGATGCAGCGTGGATCCCAGGTTGGGAAGGAAGACAATGTCTGACACCGTGACGTCCCGGCTCGCCGGATTCCACAAGCTGCCCCTGGAGGAGCGCCTCGCGCAGATTGGCCGGATGTTCCGGCTGACGGAGACGGAGCTGGAGCAGCTTCGCGGCGAGGGCACGCTGGACCTCACGCTGGCGAACCAGATGATCGAGAACGCGGTGGGGACGTTCTCCCTGCCGCTGGGCCTGGGCCTCAACCTCAACGTCAACGGGCGCGACTACCTGGTGCCCATGGCGGTGGAGGAGCCCTCCGTCGTCGCCGCGGTGTCGTTCGCGTCGAAGATCGTCCGCGAGGCGGGCGGGTTCGTCGCGGAGGCCGACGAGTCGATGATGATCGGCCAGGTGCAGGTGTCCAACTACGGCGACCCCGGCCGGGCCACCGAGAAGATCCTGGACGCGAAGGAGCAGATCCTCGCCCTGGCCAACAGCTTCCACCCGGCCATGGTCGCCCGGGGCGGCGGCGCGCGGGACGTGGAGGTGCGCCTGTTGCCCGCGCCGGAAGGCCCGCGTGGCGAGCCGCTGCTCATCGTCCACATCCTCATCGACACGCAGGAGGCGATGGGGGCGAACCTCATCAACACCGTCGCGGAGGGCGTGGCGCCGCTCATCGAACAGGTGACGGGGGGCCGCGTGTACCTGCGCATCCTGTCCAACCTGGCGGACCGCCGGCTGTCGCGGGCGACGTGCCGCATCCCGCTGCCGCTGCTGGCGGACTTCGACCTGCCGGGCGAGGAGATCGCCGAAGGCATCGCCCAGGCCAGCCGCTTCGCGGAGGCGGACCCGTACCGCGCCGCCACGCACAACAAGGGCGTGATGAACGGCATCGACGCGGTGGCCATCGCCACGGGCCAGGACTGGCGCTCCATCGAGGCGGGTGCGCATGCGTTCGCGTGCCGCGGCGGGCAGTACCGGCCGCTGTCCACCTGGTACCTGGAAGAGGGGCACCTGGTGGGCCGCATCGAGCTGCCGCTGGCGCTGGGCACGGTGGGTGGCCCCATCAAGGTCCACCCGGGCGTGCAGATGGCGCTCAAGCTGATGCGCGTGTCGGGCGTGCGCGAGCTGTCCATGGTGTTCGCGGCGGTGGGCCTCGCGCAGAACTTCGCGGCGCTCCGGGCCCTGGGCTCGGTGGGCATCCAGAAGGGCCACATGGCCATGCACGCCCGCTGCGTCGCGGTGACGGCGGGCGCGCGCGGCGGGGACGTGGAGAAGGTCGCCAACCTGCTGGTGAAGGCCGGGCACGTGAAGGTGGAGAAGGCGCGGGAGATCCTCGCGAACCTGCCCCCGGAGGCCCCGGTGATCGCCGCCACGGTGACCAACGGCTGACGTCCAGCCCCGCGTACCCGACGCGGGGCGCTTGACGGAGCCGGGCAGGGCGCCCGAGAAAGCGCCCGCCCCCTCGTGTGTTCCCGGTGCCATGACTCCCGCAAAGAATCCCCTGGTCGCCTTTGGTGCCGGCAAGGTCATCCTGCTGGGTGAGCACAGCGTGGTGTACGGCTACCCCGCGCTCGCGGGTCCGCTGAGCATCGGCGTGACGGCGCGCGGCGTGCCGGCGCGCTCCTGCACCCTCGACGTGCCGGTGACGGCGGACGCCGGGCAGAAGCGCATGATGCGCAAGGCCTTCGCGCGCGCGGCCCAGCGGGTGGGCGAGCCGAAGGTGAAGGTGACGCTGGAGCCGCAGCTGCCCCTGTCCGCGGGGCTGGGCAGCTCCGCGGCGCTGGCGGTGGCCACGGCGCGGGTGCTGTTGCAGGCGGCGGGGCAGGTGCCCACGCCGAAGGCGACGGCGCTGCTGGCGTGGGAGATGGAGCAGGAGTTCCACGGCACCCCGTCGGGCGTGGACCACACCACGAGCGCGGAGGAGAAGCTCATCCTCTACCGGCGGATCCAGACGCCGTCGGGCGTCACCGGCCGGGCGCGCGAGGTGAAGAGCCCGCGCGCGGTGTCGGTGGTGGTGGCGCTGGCGGGCGCGCGCAGCCCCACGAAGGTGACGGTGGGCGCGCTGCGCGAGCGGCAGGCGCGGTGGCCGGAGCGCTACCGCCGGCTGTTCGCGCAGGTGGGGAAGCTCGTCACCGAGGCGTCGAAGGCGGTGGAGGCGGGGGACCTGGAGGGGCTGGGGGACGCGATGAACGTCAACCAGGGCCTCCTGAGCGCCCTGGGCCTGTCTTCGCCCGCGTTGGAGGACATGGTGTACCGGCTGCGCGGTCTGGGCGCGCTGGGCGCCAAATTCACCGGGGCGGGAGGTGACGGTGGCGCGGTCATCGGCCTCTTCCTCGAACCGGAGCCCGTGGTCGCGCGCCTGACTCGCGACGGCGTGCGCTGCTTCGCGAGCCAGCTCGCGGGGCCGCGGGCCCAGGGAGACATTCCATGAAGGCAACGGTCCGGGCGCATCCCAACATCGCCCTCGTGAAGTACTGGGGGAAGCGCGACGACGCGCTCATCCTCCCGCACCAGTCCAGCCTGTCGCTCACGCTGGCGCCCATCCACGTGACGACGACGGTGGAGTTCGGCGCGGCGGCGGATTCGGTGGAGCTGCATGGCCACGTGGCCAAGGGCAGCGAGCGCGACCGCGTGCTGCGCCTCCTGGACGCCGTGCGCGTGCAGGCGGGGCGCGACCTGGGGCCCGCGAAGGTGGTGTCGCGCGGGGACTTCCCGATGGCGGCCGGGCTCGCGAGCAGCGCGGCGGGGTTCGCGGCGCTGGCGGTGGCGGGACGCGCGGCGGCGGGCCTGCCGGAGGACACGCGGGCCTCCAGCATCCTGGCCCGCCGGGGCAGCGGCTCCGCGTGCCGCAGCGTGCAGGGCGGCTTCTGCGAGTGGCTGCGTGGCGAGCGCGCGGACGGCGAGGACAGCTACGCCGTGCAGCGCTTCGACGCGGGCCACTGGGCGGACCTGCGCATGGTGGTGGCCATCCTCGACCGCGGCGAGAAAGAGGTGAAGTCGCGGGACGGGATGAAGGGCACGGTGGAGACGAGCCCGTACTACCCGGCGTGGGTGAAGGACGCGGAGGCGGAGGTGCCCCGCGCCCGGGAGCTCATCGCGAGCAAGGACCTGGAGGCGCTGGGCGAGCTGTGCGAGCGCAACGCGTGGCGGATGCACTGCACCTCGCTCGCGGCCGATCCCCCGCTCTGCTACCTGAGCCCAGCGACGCTGGGGCTCATCCAGCACCTGCGCGAGCAGCGCAAGAAGGGCGTGCCCGTGTGGTTCACGCTCGACGCGGGCCCGAACCCGGTGCTGCTGACGGACGCGGCGCACGAGGTCGCGGCGGAGGCCCTGGCCCGCGCCTGCGGGGCCGTGGACGTGGTGCGCTGCGTGCCCGGCGGGGACGCGACGCTCCTGGCGGAGCACCTGTTCTGATGGGCCTCGCGCGTCGCACCCGGGCTGGGGTCGAGGCTCCCGTGGACGCGCCGTGCCTGGGGGCGCGCGTCGCGCGTCGCGTCCCGATGAAGCGCGCGGCGGCGGCCCCGTGGCGGTGGCCCGGGCGCGACGGATGCTCCGGGGCGCCCGGAGCCGAGGTGACGGTCTGATGGAGCGAGCGCTCTCCGCCCCGGGCAAGCTGTTCGTCTCCGGCGAGTACGCCGTGCTGTGGGGAGGCGTCTCGCGGGTGGCCGCGGTCGCGCCCCGCACGGCCGCCTTCGTGCGCAGGCGCAACGACTCGCGCGTCCACATCTGCCTGGAGGAGGGCACGCTCCAGGGCCTGACCACGCCCCGGGGCGTGAAGTGGGAGCGCGAGGTGCCCGCCGGCTTCTCGTTCGTCGCCCGCACCCTGGATGAAGCCCTGCGCGCGCACGGCCGCGCGAGCGTGGGCTTCGACGTCGCGGTGGCGCCGGGCGCGCTGGGCCCGGGCGGCCACAAGCTGGGCATCGGCGGCAGCGCCTCCGCGACGGTGCTCGCCGCGGAGGCCGCGCGCTTCGTGCTGGAAGAGAAGTTCGACGTGCTGAAGCTCGCGCTCGTCGCGCACACGCTGGGGCAGGGCGGCAAGGGCAGCGGCGGTGACGTGGCGGCCAGCTTCGCGGGCGGACTCGCGCGCTACCGCCGCTATGACGTCACCGCGCTCGCGGACGCCGCCAACACCGGCCGCTTCAACGCCGCGCTCGCGGAGTCTCCGCCGGTGGACCTCTGGCGCATGCCCGTGCCTCGCGTGGCCATGCTCTACGCCTTCACGGGTGAGAGCGCGTCCACCAAGCTGCTCATCGCCCAGGTGGAGGCACGGCTCGCGGAGGCGGGCCGCGCGGCCTTCGTGGAGCGCTCGGACGCGCTCGGCCACGCCATCGAGGACGGCCTGGGCGGCGGCGACTTCCGCGCCTTCAGCGACGCCGTGAAGGCCCAGCACGCGCTGCTCCTGGAACTGGGCCCGCTGGAGACCGAGGGCATGCGCCGGGTGCTGGCGCTCGCGGCGTCCTACGGCTGCGCGGGCAAGCTGTCCGGCGCGGGCGGTGGCGACGGCTGCATCCTCTTCGCCCCGGACGCGCAGGCGCGGGACGCGCTGCGCCAGGGCCTGGAGTCGCGCGGCTTCCTCACGCTGACGCTGGACGTGGAGCAGGGCGTGCGCGGCGAGGCGCAGGCGGACGCGCGGCTTCGCGGCTGGGTGGATTCGCTCGTCTGAAATGTCGCGGCGCGCGCCCGGGCGCGCCGTTAGAACATGTGACCGAACGTGATGTAGAAGCGCTGGCGGCCCGTCTCGGTGGAGCGCGCGTAGTCCATGCGCACCACCGCCGCGCGGCGCGAGAAGCGCAACCCGCCGCCGATGCCCGGGTGCCACTCATGCCACTTGCCATCCGACACGCCCGGGTGCCACACGCGGCCCAGGTCCAGGAACACCACCGCGCCCAGCGCGAGCGGCTGGCCGAAGACACTCATGCGCGCCGCCTGGAAGCGCAGCTCCGAATTGCTGAACGCCTTCACGTTGCCGGCGAAGCGGTTGCGCTCGATGCCGCGCACGCTGCTCATGCCGCCAATGCCCTCGGAGACGTTGACGCCGCCCGTCGTCATCCACTCGAAGAACGGCACCTCGCCGAACAGCATGTCCAGCGTGAGCCGCTGCGCGAACACCAGCCGCGGCGTGAGCTTGATGTAGCGGCGCTCGCTCAGCGTCACGCCCGCGTACTGGTAGCGGCTGAAGGTGGCCAGGCCGGACACCCGCAGCGCGACCTCCTCCACGCCGCCGGAGGTGGGGTCGGACTCGTCGTCGCGCGTGTCCCAGAGCGCGCCCGCCAGCAGCTGCCCGCTGGGCCCACCCTCGATGCCGATGGGCTTCTCCTGCGCCAGGATGGACGTCGCGTAGGGGGACACGCGCGTGTAGCGCCAGCCGTAGCCCACGTACGACTGGAACGGGTGGTTCTCACCAAAGGGCCGGCCGCGCAGGCGCACCCAGAGGCCCGGCGAGCCCTTGTCGAAGTTGTACTTCTGGTCGTCCACGTCGCCGCGGAAGTCCGGGGCGGACAGGTTGCCCGCGCCGAAGAAGGGGCTGCTCTTCTCCTGCCGGTACTCCAGCCGTGCCTCCAACCGAAGGGGCCCCAGCAGCTGCGGGCCGTCGTAGCGGAGGTAATGATTCATGGCGCCGCGTGAGCTGAAGAACACCTGCGCGGCCAGGGCGTGCGCATAGGGCGACTTGCCCGGCCCGTACAGATACATGCCGCCCACGGCGCCGTACCCGAAGCCTTGATCCGAGCTGAAGCTCAACAGGGGCAGGGCGATGCCATCCATCGTCGGCGTCTGCTTCACGGGCACGAGCCCGGGCGCGGTCCGTCCGGCCGCCACGGCGCTGAGCGACAGCAGCAGGAAGAAGAGGAAGACGACAGGAGCCAGCATCGAAACCCCGTGAAGCCCCAGGGGGGCGCGTCGATTCCAGCCCGGGACAAGATGCCCTTTCCGCCCGCCTGCCCTCCAAGAGAGCAACACGGCCCCGGAAGCACCTGTCCCCCTGAATGCCCATTTTGCCTTGCCGGATGGGGGAGCCGTCAACGTGCGCGAAAGTCTCAACGAGCTCGTCAGCGAAAATTCACGGAACTGGGCCAACCGCTTGGTCCGGAGGATCGGGTCGAAAGTTCCGCCCGTGGCGGCGCGTCGGCCCCGGAACGCATTGCTCGTCCATCTGGACGGGGTTCCCAAGGCCCTCCTGGACGAAGCCATTGTTTCAGGCCAGATGCCCTTTGTTTCACATCTGGTCAGGTCTGGCGCGTATCACCTGGAGAACGCATTCTGGGGCGCGCCGACCTCCACGCCGTTCTTCCAGGCAGGGCTGCTCTACGGGCTCCAGCACCCCAACCTGCCGGGCTACAGCTGGTTCGACCGGACGCTCGGCCGCAAGGTGCAGATGAATGCCCCGGCGGACGCGATGGCCATCGACGCGCGCCTGCGGGGGCACGGCCGCATGAGCCTGCTGGACCACGGCGGCCACACCTACTTCTCGCTCTTCCACGCGGGCGCCCGCAACCACATGTGCATGAGCACGCTGTCGAGCTTCAAGCTGATGGCGCGCTCGCTCTCCTACGAGATGCAGGGCCTGGGCTCGGCGCGCACTCGCGGCGCGTGGGAGTTCCTGTGTTCGCTCGGCATGGAGTCCTGGCACGCCGTGCACGAGGTGAACCAGTGGGCGCGCTCGCTCAACGACTGGCGCCATGAGCAGGGGTTCCTCCTGAGCCGCATCCTCCTCCAGCGGTTGGGCTGGAGCTTCGCGTACACCAAGTCCCTGGTGGACATGGTGCGCGGTGTGCCGCTCATCTACCTGGTGTACGGGAACTACGACGAGGTCGCGCACCGCCGGGGGCCGCGCTCGGCGCTGGCGCTGTCGGAGCTGCACCGCGTGGACGCGTCGCTGGCGGAGCTGTTCGCCGTGGCCCGCGCCGCGCCGGAGCCCTACGACGTCATCCTCCTGTCGGACCACGGGCACGTGGACAGCCTGCCCCTGGAGCAGCGCCAGGGCCGGCGCCTGGAGGCCGTGCTCTTCGAGGGCCCCACGCCGCCGCTGCATGACGACGTGTGGCGCGGGCTGCTGGACGGCAGGGCCCCCCCGGCGCCGGACACGTCCGTGCGCGAGCCCTTCCGTCCGGTGGTGGTGGAGGCCGGCAACTTCGCCCACGTCTACCTGAGCGGGCGCCCGGCGCCGCTGGAGGCGCGCGAGCTGCTGTCGCGCTACCCGGAGGTGCTGGCGCGCGCCCTGGACAATCCGGACATCGGCATGCTGGCGATGCGCCGGGGCACCGAGGCGGTGGTGGTGATGGGCGGCGGTGTCTACGGCCCGGCGGACCTGGACCGCGCGCCGCTGACCTCCGAGTACAGCCGGCACGCCGTGGCGGACTTCCTCCACGGGTTGCCGCGCATGGACACGGCGGGAGACCTGGTGCTCTTCGGCGCGGCCGTCCGGAAGGGCGGCACGGTGGGCTTCGCGTGGGAGTTCGGTTCGCACGGGGGCCTCACGCGCGTGGAGTCCGACAGCCTGGTGATGTGGCCCGCGCACGGCCCCGTGGACCTGTCCGGCCTGAGCCACTGCTCGCGGCTGCACGAGCGGCTGGCTGAGGCGTACCTGGACACCGGCTCACCCCGGAGCCTCCATTGATTCCTCGGAAGGGTGGACCATGCGGCTTCCCAATGCCGGCGGACGCACGTGGCTCAAGGTGCTGGGGGCGGTGGTGGGGCTCGCCCTGTCCGTGTTGCTGCTGTCCACCGCCTTCTTCAAGTGGAACCTGAGCGGGCAGGGCGAGCTGTTCATCCCGCGCTTCCCGCTGCGCAAGTTCGTGGACGACCTGCCGGGGCACCTGGTGTGGCTGGTGCCCTTCCTGCTGCTCCAGGCGTCGCTCGTGCCGCTGCGGGCGGTGCAGTGGCAGGCCACGCTGCGCAGGCCCATCCCGTTCCGCGACCGCTACCACCTGGTGGGCATTGGCGTCTTCGTGCACAACGCGCTGCCCGGGAAGCTGGGGGAGGTGACGCGGGCCTTCCTCCTGTCGCGCACGCAGCACGTGCCCTTCATCCGGGGCCTGGGCACCGTGGGCGTGTGCAAGCTGATGGAGTTCGCCTGCCTGATGCTGCTCGTGGCCCTGTCCTTCCTGGGCCCCTTCGGCGAGACGATGGCCCACTTCCGCGGGGAGATGAAGGTGGCCCTGTCGCTGTGCATCGGCCTGGTGGCGCTGGTGGTGCTGCTGGCCCACTGGGCGGCCCCGCTGGGCCGCTGGCTGCACCAGCGCCACAGCCTGCCCCGCGTGGACAGCTTCCTCTCCCACGTGGGCGAGGGCCTGGGCACCGCGCGCTCCTTCAGGGGCATGGCGAAGGTGTTCTTCTTCTCCATCTTCCCGGTGTTCGCCTCCGCGCTGGCGTACGGGCTCGCGCTGCGCGGCGTGCACATCCCCGGGGGCCTCTTCGCGGGCGCCGTCGTCCTGGGCGCCATCTCCCTGGGGCAGGCGCTGCCGGGCGTCCCCGCGGGCATGGGCATCTACTACTTCGTGACGAGCTGGGCGGCGCGCTCGCTGGGGGCCAACCCTGAGGACGCGGCCGCCTTCGCCACGCTGACCCACCTGGGCACCGTGCTCAGCCTGGTGTCCGTGGGCGCGTGGTCCGTGTACCGCTCCAAGCTGCGGATCCGCGACCTGCGCAAGGGCGGCCGGCTGGCCAACGCCGCCGCGCACCACGTGGCGCACGAGGCCGTGGAACCCGCGCCGCCCTGAGCCGCGAAAGGGCAGGGCCGGAAAACAAAAAGGGCCCCGACTTGTGGTCGGGGCCCTTCTTTAACTTCATGCCCAGGAGAGGACTCGAACCTCCATGCCCTTGCAGGCGCTAGACCCTGAATCTAGTGTGTCTACCAATTCCACCACCTGGGCGGGTGGGGCGCTGCGGTGCGACGGGCGAGACGTATAAAGAACCTCTTCCGCCCGGTCAAGCACCCTTTTTCACCCTACTTCTTCAGGGGCCATTTCCCCTCGGACTCGAGCTGCCGGCGGATGGCCGGGTTCTCGTCCATGAAGGCGACCAGCGACTCCTCGGTGATCTCCACCGTGACGTCCTCGCCGCCGACCTCCGTCTGGCAGGAGAGGCGGGAGTAGGGCCGCACGTCGAAGCCCATGTCCAGGCGGTCCATCTCGTCGTCCCGCTGCTCGCTCAGCGAGTCCAGGCCCTTGCGGACCCAGACGTGGCAGGTGGAGCACCCGCACACGCCGCCGCAGCTGTGGCCCACCTGGGCCTCGCCCTTCTCCGCGGCGTCCAGCAGGGTGGTGCCCGGGGGCACGTCCACGGCGACCTCCGCCAGGGGGCTCTTGAAGGTGACCTTGGGCACGGCTCAGTACTCCTCCACGGAATGGCCGGACACCACCTGGGTGATGGCGCGGTTCATGACCCGTTCGATGAAGGCCCGGGACGCTTCATCCAGCGCGTGCAGGGCCTCCTTCACGGCCAGGTAGTCCTTGCCCCGCGCGGCCTCGCGCACGCGGTCCATGGCGGCCTGGATGGCCTCCGGCTCGCCGGCCTCCAGCAGGGCCGCGTTCTCGCGCAGCTGGCGGTCCGCTTCGGCCAGGACGCGCTCGGCGTCGACCTGCTGCTCGCGCAGCTGGCGGGCCTGGATGTCGTCCTCCGCGAAGTCGATGGAGTCGAGGAGCATCTTCTCGATCTCCTCCTCCGACAGGCCGTGGCTGGGCTTCACCGTGATGGCCTGCGCGACGCCGGTGCTCTGCTCCTTCGCGGTGACGGAGAGGATGCCGTCCGCGTCCACCTGGAAGCGCACCTCCACGCGGGCCATGCCGGCCGCCAGGGGGGGAATGCCGGAGAGGGTGAAGCGCGCGAGGCTGCGGTTGTCCTGCACCAGCTCCCGCTCGCCCTGCACCACGTGCACGTCCAGGCCCGTCTGGTGGTCCTTGAACGTGGTGAACACCTGCGCCGCCGCCGTGGGGATGGTGGAGTTGCGCGGGATGAGCTTCTCCGTGATGCCGCCCATCGTCTCCAGGCCCAGCGACAGGGGGATGACGTCCAGCAGCAGCACCTCGTCCTGGCGGTTGCCGTCGGTGAGCAGGCTGGCCTGCACCGCCGCGCCCAGCGCGACGACCTGATCCGGATCGATGTCGCCCAGGGGCTCGCGGCCGAACAGCTCCGCCACGAAGCGGCGCACCGCGGGCACGCGCGTGGAGCCGCCCACCAGGATGACGCCGTCCAGCTCGCCCGGCGCCGCGCCCGCGTCCTTGAGGGCCCGCCGGCACACCGCGCCCGTCTTCGCCACGAGCGGTTGGATCCACGCCTCGAAGTCCGCGCGCGTCACCGGCTGCGAATGCCCGCCGACGGTGAGCGTCACCTCCGCCGCGTCGGTGAGCGCCTCCTTCGCGCGGCGCGCGGAGCCCAGCACCTCCGCGACCTGCTCGGGGGAGGGGGTGCCCACGCCCATCTTCTGGAGCACGCGCTCCGCGATGGCCCGGTCGAAGTCGTCGCCTCCCAGCGCGGAGTCGCCGCCGGTGGACTTCACCTCGAACACGCCGTCCTCCAGCTTGAGGATGGAGATGTCGAACGTGCCGCCGCCCAGGTCATAGACGGCGAACAGGCCCTGGCTGCCCTTGTCCAGGCCGTAGGCCAGCGCCGCCGCGGTGGGCTCGTTGAGCAGCCGCAGGACCTCCAGGCCGGCGAGCTTCCCCGCGTCGCGAGTGGCCTGGCGCTGCGCGTCGTCGAAGTAGGCGGGCACGGTGATGACGGCCTGCTCCACCTTGCCGGAGAAGTGCGCCTCCGCGCGGCGCTTCAGCGCGCGCAGGATTTCGCCGGACACCTCGATGGGCGTCACCGGCTGGCCACCGGCCACGTCGAAGCGGACCACCTGCGCGCTGGGCGCGAAGCGGTAGTGGCCCAGCTTGCGCGTCTCCGCGTCGTCCGGGCCCCGGCCCATGAAGCGCTTCACCGACACGATGGTGTCCGTGGGGGCCTCGGCCGCGAGCCTGCGCGCGCGGGCGCCCACCACCACGCCGCCGTCCTTGCCGTAGTGCACCACGGAGGGCAGCAGCAGCGAGTCGCCCTCGTCCACCGGGACGCAGCGGGGCTTGCCCTGGGTGACGGACGCCACCAGCGAGTGGGTGGTCCCCAGGTCGATGCCCACCACGTGCCCCTTCGGCTTGAGCGGGTCGTGGATCTGCAGATAGCCGTTGTTGCTCACGCGAGCACCTCCTCCTCGAACGCGTCCACCTGCTCGAGGAAGCGCGTGAAGTAGCGCACCCGCCCCAGCGCGTGCGATGCCTTTCTCACCCCGTCCGGAGAATCACCCGACCCCTCCAGGGTCCCGAGCGCCGCCACGGCCTCCTGGAGCGCGGCCGCCTTGCGGACCGCCACGTCCTTCGCCATGACCTGGGCCCGAGGCAGGTCCCTCGCCGCGATGGCGTCGTCCAGCTCCTCGCGCAGGGTCATGACCTCCTCCAGGAACTCCAGGGGCATGTCCTTCTGCGCGCCCGCGTCCTCGCGGTCCAGGTCCACGCCGTGGAGCTTGAGCAGGTAGAAGGCCCGGCGCACCGGGTCCTTGAGCGTCTTGTAGGCCTCGTTGAGGGCGGTGGTGCCCTCCAGGGCCTGGAGCCGCTCGCGGGTGTTGCCGGGGGCGACGCGGTCCGGGTGCAGTTGGAGCGACAGCTCCCGGTACTGCTTCTCCAGGGCCGGCACATCCACGGCGTGGGCGCGGGGCAGCCCGAACACGTCGAAGTGGGTCCTCACGGTGGGGGAAGTCCTCGTCCGAATCAGGGGGGAAAACGAAATGGGGCCCGGCGCCGGGCCGGACCCCATGAAGCCCGCTCCCTGACCGACGGGGCGGGCGGGCAAGGCGTCGCGACTCAGACGGAGAAGCTCTCTCCGCAGCCGCAGGCCGCCTTCACGTTGGGATTGTTCAGCTTGAAGCCGGACGCCATCAGCGTCTGCTCGAACACCAGCTCCGTGCCGATGAGGTACAGGTAGCTCTTCGGATCCACGAAGACGCGCACGCCGTCCCGCTCGAAGACCTTGTCGCGCTCGCGGGACTTCTCCGACCACTCCATGGAGTACTGGAGGCCGGAGCACCCGCCGCCCTTCACGGCGATGCGCAAGCCGGCGTCCGGCGTCTGGCGCTCCGCCAGGAGCTCCCTGAGGCGCGCCACCGCGCTGTCCGCCAGGCCAATGCCCTTGGGGGCCGGCTTGGGAGGCGTCTGAGGGGCCTGGGTCGTCTGGGCCTGCTCGTTCATGGTGTCCTCACTCCTGGAAGAACCGCGTGCCGCTGCCTTACGCCTGACGCGACGCGCGCTTCTTCTTGAAATCCTCGATGGCCGCCTTGATGGCGTCCTCGGCCAGCACGGAGCAGTGGATCTTCACCGGGGGCAGCGCCAACTCCCGGGCCACGTCCTTGTTGGAGATGGTCATGGCCTGATCCACCGTCTTGCCCTTCACCCACTCGGTGACGAGCGAGCTGGACGCGATGGCGGAGCCACAGCCGAAGGTCTTGAAGCGCGCGTCCTCGATGACGCCCGAGTCGCTGATCTTCAGCTGGAGGCGCATCACGTCACCGCAGGCGGGCGCGCCCACGAGGCCGGTGCCGACGTTCGGGTCGTTCTTGTCGAGCGTCCCCACGTTGCGGGGGTTCTCGTAGTGCTCGATGACCTTCTCGCTGTAAGCCATGCGTCTAACGCTCCTTCACATCCACAACGCTTGAACTGATGCGCTTCGCGGGCAACCGATGCGCGGCCAGGCGGGCGGGGGCTCTTTCCGCCGGGCCGGAAATCCAGGGAGGAGCCGGGCGCCTAGTGCGCCGTCCACTCGATGCTCTTCAGGTCGATGCCTTCCTTGGCCATCTCGTACAGGGGGCTCATGTCTCGCAACTTGCGGACTTTGTCCACCACCAGGCGGATGACGAAGTCGACCTCCTCCTCCGTGTTGAAGCGGCCCAGGCCGAAGCGGATGGAGCTGTGCGCCATGTCCTCCTCCACGCCCAGGGCGCGCAGCACGTAGGAGGGCTCCAGGGACGCGGAGGTGCACGCGGACCCGGACGACACCGCGACGTCCTTGATGGACATCATCATCGCCTCGCCCTCCACGTAGGAGAACGACAGGTTCAGGCTGCCCGGCATGCGGTGCTCCAGGCTGCCGTTCACCGTGACCATGTCCAGCTGCTCCATGATGCCGGTGCGCAGCCGCTCGCGCAGGCGCAGCAGCCGCGCGGCCTCCTCGGGCAGGTCCTTCCTGGCCACCTCCGCCGCCGCGCCGAAGCCGACGATGGACGCCACGTTCAGCGTGCCGCTGCGCATGCCGCGCTCGTGGCCGCCGCCATCCACCATGGGGGCGATGCGCACGCGCGGCTTGCGGCGCACGTACAGCGCGCCCACGCCCTTGGGGCCGTACATCTTGTGGGCGCTGATGGACGCCAGGTCCACCTGCATGGCCTCCACGTCGAAGGGCACCTTGCCCACGCCCTGCACCGCGTCGCAGTGGAAGAGCACGCCCCGCTGCCGGCACAGCCTGCCAATCTCCGCCACCGGCTGGAGCACGCCGATCTCGTTGTTGGCGAACATGATGGAGACGAGCACCGTCTTCGGCGTCATCGCGGCGGCCAGCTTCTCCAGGCTCACGCGGCCATCCGCCTCCACGTCCAGGTAGGTGACGCGCGCGCCGCCCGTCGGCAGCTCCGCCCACTTCTTGTACGTGTCGTCCGCCTCGATGTTGAACTTCGCGGACAGCTCCGCCAGCTCCTCGGGGGACACGTCGCGCTCCGCCAGCTGGCCCAGCCGCAGCAGCTTGAGCTCATCCAGCCGCTCCTGGCGCACGCGCTCCAGGCGCTTGCAGGTGTCCAGGACCGCCTTGTGCTCCGTCTTCAGGGTGATGATGTGGTCGCCCTTGGACTTGTAGAATTCGATGACGCCCTTGATGGCCAGGTTGTCGGACTCCGTGGCGCCGGAGGTGAAGACGATCTCCTTCTCCGACGCGCCAATCAGCTCCGCCACCTGCCGGCGCGCCTTCTCCACCGCGGCCTCGGCCTTCCAGCCGAACGCGTGGTTGCGGCTGGCCGCGTTGCCAAAGTCCTCGCGGAGGTAGGGCAACATCGCTTCCAGCACCCGCGGGTCGAGCGGGGTGGTCGCGTGGTTGTCCATGTAGATGGGCAGGTTCAGCATGGCTTCCTCGGAAGAAGTGACGCGGGAGGGTGGAACATCCCTCCGCTCCCCGGCGACGCGGTGGGTCCGCGCGCAGCGGCAGGGTCTACATGGGCCCACACGAATGTGGACCGGACTGGTCAATTATAAAATCGACCCCCCTCGGGTCAAGGGAACATAAGGCGAGGAGCCCCCATCCGCGACGCGCCGGGTCGTGGTTCAACACCTCGCCGGAGTGGCGCGCTCGGACCGCGCCGTCCTGGGGCGGGCTGATCCGAAACGGTGCTTCGCGCGCCCATAAGTGCCCGTTTCGTGGCCCCGCGAGGCATGGCCGGGCGCCTGCACTGGAGCGGCCGCGGAGGGTACGCACATGAGCGCCAACGCGAAGTCACACGCCCGGGGCAACGGTCAGGAGCCGCAGCTGGAGGGGACGGGGCGGCCGTCGTTGATCCGCCTGGAGGGGGGCCTGGAGCGCTCCCGCTACGCGGACGGGTGGCGGGCGGGCAAGCCGGCGGAGGACCCGGAGAAGGTGAAGCGCTGGGGGCTCATCACCGCGCGGCCCAGCGAGTTCCTCATCCACATGCGCCGGGGCCGGGTGCGCGAGGTGAGCGGGCAGGGCGCCAGCTGCTTCAAGCTGCCGGGGGACTCGGTGGCCATCGTGCCCACCAGCATCCAGCGGCTCCAGTTCACCGCGGAGCAGGTGACGAGCGAGAAGGTGGGCGTGGCGGTGACGGGGCTCGCGGTGTACCGCATCGCGGATCCGCTGGTGGCCTTCCGGATGCTCAACTTCAGCTACCCGGAGCGGGCGCAGGAGAAGCTGGCGGAGCTGCTCCGGGAGATGTTCGTGGGCGCGGCGCGCAGGCTGGTGGCCAACCTCGCCGTGGAGGAGTGCCTGTCTCGGCGCAAGGAGGGCATCGCGGAGGAGCTGATGCGGGAGATCGCCCCCGTGCTCTCCGGCCGGGGCCGGCTGGAGGACCGCACCGACTCGGGCTGGGGCGTGCTGCTGGACACGATTGAGATCCAGGACGTGCGCGTGCTGTCCGCCGCCGTCTTCGAACACATGCAGGCGCGCTTCCGCCGCGAACAGGAGCGGCAGGCGCGCGAGGCGGAGCTCGCCAAGGAGCGCTTCGTCCGGCGCGAGGAGACGGAGGCCGAGCGCGTGCTCAACCTCCAGAAGCTCGCCGCGCGCGAGGAGGTGCGCCAGCGCACGCAGGCCACCGACGAACAGGCGCGGCTGGAGCAGCTGGCGGTGGAGGCGCGCCTCGCGCAGGCGAAGATGGAGCAGGTGCGCCAACAGCAGCAGGAGCGCACGGCGGTGGAGCGCGAGATGGCGCTCGCGAAGCTGGGCGCCGACGAGGAGGTGCGCCAGCGGACCCAGTCCCTGGCGGAGCAGGCCCGCCTGGAGGCGCTGGCCACCGACGCGCGGCTGGAGGAAGCGCGGCTCACCAGCGAACGTCAGCTCACGTACAACCGCGCGCAGGGCGCGCTGGAGCAGCTTCGCTGGGAGCAGGAGGCGGAGGCCGCCAAGGCCCAGGTGGAGCTGGAGCGCATGCGCCGCCAGCAGGAGGCCGAGGCCACCCTGCACGCGCTGCGGGTCGAGGAGGCCCGGCAGGAAGCCGAGCAGCTGTCCGCCCGGCTCCAGGTGCTCCTGGCGAAGCAGTCCATCGCGGAGGCGGAGGCCGGCATCGCGGAGCTGGAGCTGCGGCGCACGCGGGCGCAGCAAGGCCTGGAGATGGAGCGCGCGAAGGCGCTGCGTGAGATTGAGAACACGGTGAGTCCGGAGGTCATCCAGCTGACCGTGGCCCGGCAGCTCCCACAGGTGGCGGCGGCCTTCCAGCAGCGGATGGGGGAGGTCCACGTGACGGCGGTGGATGGAGCGAACCCCTTTGGCTACATCGCCGCCGCCGTGGAGGGCGTGATGAGGCTGGCCCGCTCCGCGGGCTTGAACGTGCCTGCCTCCCCGCCGCGGGTGCCGGTGGGGTAGCCGCGTCCCCGGCCTCCGCATATAGAAGGGAGCCTCCCGGTCCGGGATGCGCGGGGAGTCGAGGCACGCATGGACATGAAGAAGCTGACGGTGGCGGCGGTGCTGGCGGGCGTGGTGGTGGCCGTGGTGCCGTGGTTCCTGCCCACCGGCCCGAGCGCCGGCCTGGACGCGGCCCGGTTCCTGGAGTCGGGCAGCCTGGCCTGGGGCGCGCTGGTGGTGTTCGCCGGCGGCCTGCTCACCGCGATGACGCCGTGCGTGTACCCGCTCATCCCCATCACCGTGTCGGTGTTCGGCGCGCGCAAGGCGGAAGGGCGGGGCCGCTCGCTGGCGCTGACCTCCGCGTACATCGTGGGCATGGGCGTCGTGTTCAGCGCGCTGGGCATCCTGGCGGCGAAGACGGGCCAGGCCTTCGGCTCCATGCTGGGCAGCCCCGCGGTGGTGATGGGGCTGGCGCTGTTCCTCCTGCTGCTGGCCTCGTCCATGTTCGGCGCGTTCGAGCTGGCGCTGCCGTCGGCGATGCAGACGAAGCTGAGCAACGTGGGCGGCACCGGCCTCGCGGGCGCGTTCATCATGGGCAGCGTGTCCGGGTTCCTCGCGGCGCCTTGCACGGGCCCCGTGCTCACGGGCCTGCTGGCCTTCGTGGCGAAGTCCGCCAACACGACGCTGGGCGCGGCGCTGCTGTTCATCTACGCGCTGGGCATCGGCGTGCCGTTCTTCCTCATCGGCGTGTTCACGGTGCGGCTGCCGCGCGGTGGCGTGTGGATGGAGTGGGTGAAGAGCGTGCTGGGCATCATGCTGGTGGCGCTCGCGTTCTCGTACGTGAAGGATGCCTTCCCCTGGGCACGCGACACGGTGAAGGCGCTGGGGGCGGAGGTGGGGCAGGTGCCCGGCGCGGTCATCGCCGCGCTGCTGGTGACGGTGGGCGTCCTCCTGGGCGCGGTGCACCGCTCGTTCAAGGAGGGCGCGCGCGACTTCGGCTTCAAGGCGCTGGGCGTGGCGCTGGTGGTGGGCGCGCTGGTGGTGCGCGGCGGCGCGCTGGACGCGCGGCCCACGGGGGAGCTCTGGGTGCGCATGGGGCTCGTGGCGCCTCCGGCCGCGCCGGCCTGGCAGTGGCACCACGTGATGCCGCCGAAGTCGGCCACGTTCGACGCGGGCCAGTTCGAGCGGGTGCTCGCGGCCGCGAAGAAGGAAGGCCGCCCGGTGCTCATCGACTTCTTCGCGGACTGGTGCGCGGCCTGCAAGGAGCTGGACCGGCACACCTACCCGTCGAGCGAGGTCATCTCCCAGGCGGAGGACGGGCACTTCCTCACCATCAAGATCGACGCGACGAACAGCGAGGACCGCCTGGACGCGCTGATGGAGCAGCTGGGCGTGGAGGGCCTGCCCACGGTGGCGTTCGTGAACCCGGATGGCACGGTGCTGAAGAACCCGCGCGTGACGGGGTTCCTGGAGCCCGTGCCCTTCGCGGCGGAGATGCAGAAGGCGGTGCAGTAGGAGGCCACCGCTGGCCGCCGCTCAGCGGTAGTTCTCCCAGCCCAGCCGCCCCCGGCTCGCCAGCACGCGCTCGATCATCAGCTCGTGCAGCGTGAGGAGCGGCTTCGCCACGTCCGCGCCCTCCAGCCGCGCGAGCGCGCCGGCCATGGCCTCCAGCGTGGACATCCCGTCGGGGTGCGGCGGCCGTCGCAGGCGGCGCGTGTCCGGCCCCGGGGGCGGCAGCCTCAGGCCCGGCAGCCGGCGCAGGGCGGGCACCCGCTGCATCATGCGCCGCGCCTGGGCCCAGCTCCCGTCGATGACGATGAGCCGCTTGGGCGGAGGGCCCTCCGCCTCCGGCGCGTCGGGGAACAGCAGCCAGGTGTCCGGGGTGTCCAGCACCGCCGCGTCGAACGGCGACCCGGGCGCGCCATAGGAGACGATGCCGCAGCGGGGCAGGGCCAGCGCCGCGATGCGCGCGGTGTTGGTGCTCTTCTGCGACTCCTTGTGGTGCCGGATGACGAGCAGCTCCGTGCGCGTGGGGACCACGGGCACGTCCGCGCACAGGCACCACGCCGTGGGCAGGTAGCACCGCTCACAGCGGCCGGCGAGGTCCTCCGGGGTGCGCGACCTCATTTCGTCGCGGTGCGGTAGCGCTCCATCAGGGTCCGCGCCTCCCGCAGCTTCTCCTCGACGAAGCGGTCGTCCGCGTCCGGTTCGTATTCCGCGTCCGGAGGGTCCAGCTGGAAGAGGGCGGACAGGCTGGCGGGGGCGACCTCCAGCCACTCGGAGGTGCGGTTCAGCGCGGCCTGGCGGCGCCCGGCGAAGGTCTCCGGTCCGTCCTCCGGCCCACACCGGCAGATGCGCGCCGAGTCCCCCGACACGTCCACGTAGAGGCCCAGCACCTCCGCGTCCACCTCCGCCGCCAGCGCGCAGGTGGCCTCGCTGACGTAGGCCGCCATGGCCTGCGCCGCCGAGCGCTCCGTCAGCGAACGCACCAGGTACACCTGCCACCCGGCCTCCGTCAGCGCCCCGGCCTCGCTCAGCGGGGCCAGCTCCGCCGGGGGGGCCTGGATGCGCGACAAGAGCCGGCGCACGGGGACCTCCAGCCGCTCGAGCCGGGCGTTCGACGCGGGGCAGAAGAAGACCACGCGGTACTCTCGGCTGTCGGCGGCGGTTTCCATGGGCATACGGCGGTGCCCAAGAGGACCAAATGACTCCCCAGGCACGCAAGGGGGAGTTTCAGCCCCGGGGCGCTTCCCTCGGCCGCCCCCACCATGAGCGACGGTCCCGGCCCGCTCCCTCGCTCCCCAAGGCCGTTGAGCCTCGGCAAGGGGGCACGGGCCGCGCCGCGAAGCGACCCAGCGGGAGGTGTCACCCAAGGCTGACGCACCAGAAGGGGCATGCGCGGGCCGCGCGCCCGGCGCGGATCCACCCGGCGCGAATATCCTCCGGAGCCAGCGAACGGCTGGGGCAGGCTGGACGCCCTTTTTCACGCCGGGCGGGGCGCGCGCCACCCGGAGGCAATACACACCCATGGAGAGGAATTGATCCGGGAGTGCCTGGATGTCTGTCTATTCCATGCAATGAATTGGCGTCTGCTTGAAGTGTTCCAGTCGCACTGCCAGATGTGACGCCGGGTGAATCGCGCGCGCGTTTGTCGCATCCGTGAGAAAAAAAGAATCCGACCCTCGGCGTTCTCTGAGGGAAGGGAGGCGGTCGCATGGTGCCAGGGAGGGAGGAGCCGCCGGTCAGGGAGGGCTCTGGAGGGGAATTCGCCGCTTTCGCGATCCGCCATCAGCCGGTGCTGGTCGCCATCGCGCGCAACGTCTGTGGCAAGAGTGCCAGCGATTGCGACGACCTGGTGCAGGACGTGCTGCTGCGGGCGTTGTTGCAATGGGAGCGGCTCAAGCGCTGGCCGGAGCCCGCGCGTCGCGCGTGGCTGGTGCGCGTGCTGCACAACCGGTTCCTGGATCAGTGCCGGCGCCAGGGCGCGGAGACGGACCGGCGGGTGGACCTGCACAACGTGCACATGCTCTTCGAGGATCCGGAGGACGCGCCGGAGCCCGAGCAGTGGGAGTGCGTCACGGAGGACGAATTGCGCCAGGCGGTGGCCCGGCTCAACGAGAAGCTTCGCCAGGCGTTCGAACTGCACGCGCGCGGCCTGCGCCACGCGGAGATCGCCCGGCGGATGAACACCCCCAGCGCGGGAACGGTGGGCACGTGGCTCTTCCACGCCCGCCGCCGCCTCAAGGTCATGCTCCACGACACCGCGGAACGCCGCCGGCAGGAGAGGGAACGATGAGCACCGCGTGTGAGGACCTGCGGCCCTTCCTGGACGGCGAGCTGTCCGCGGAGGACCAGCGCCGCGTCCGGGGCCACCTGGCCCGCTGCGACGTCTGCGCCGGGCGCTTCCATGACCTGTTGCAACTGGAGATGCTCGCGCGGCTGGCGCTGGAGGACGCCGCGGAGAGCGAGCGCTGGGTGTCCGCCCGGCAGGCCCGTGACACGGTGCCGGGCTCCTGGGACGACGAGGTCCCGGCGCACTGGCCCGGGGGCGTCCTCCCGGAGCACGCCCCGCCGCCTCCGGACCGCGAGGGCCGGGCCTGGCACCAGGGCGCGCGCCGCTTCCGCCGCCGGTGTCCGGGGTGCGCCTCCTGCTGCCCCTGGTTCGCACGGGAGGAGGACGTGGAGGCGGTCAGCGCCCCGCGTTGGCCCTGTCCTCGCGCGAGCCGGTCCGGGGGGACGCTCCTGCGGCCCCGCTCGCGCCGCTGAAGCCGCGGAGGTCTGCCTGCTCCTCCCCGTGGGGCAGGCGGAGGGACGCGCGGCGGACCTTCGGGGAAGAAGCCCCAAGGATTGATTCCGCCCGCGTTTCGACAGGGACGGGAGGCGGCTGCCCGGGACGGGGCCTGGCGCACAATGGATCTCTGGTGCAAGAAGCTCTACCGGTTCCTGGATGGCGAGCTGGAGTCAGGCGACGAGGAGCACTTCCGGCTCCACCTGGCCCTCTGCCGCGCGTGCGCCAGCGGGCTGCATGACGCCATGCAGCTGGAGATGCTCAGCGTCCAGGCCCTCTGCGGCGCCGTGGCCCACAACGACGCGCCCCCGCCTCCGGCCCCTGCCCGCCAACGGGTCGCGCTCCGCCTCGGCCTGCTGCGCGGTTGGCGGGGGCGGACGCTGGGGGCGCTGCTGGCGATGGGGTTGGGGGCGGCCGCCGCGCTGTTCACGGGCTTCCCCTCCCGGATGGCGGATGCGTGGCGGGCGGATGCGTCGGGCCGGGAGCTGGAGGCGCGCATCGCCTACCCGGCCGCGGACCGGTACCTGCCCTACGTCCCCGTCCGGACGGGGGCGGTGGGGGACCGGACCGGGCTGCCCGCCGAACCTCCCGTGCCCCTGCGCACCCTGGCCGCGCTGGAGGAGCAGGGGGACCTGCACGGCATCGCGGCGGCATACCTGGTGCGCGGCGAGCTGCGTCAGGCCGCGGACTTCCTGGCGCGCAGCGCGCCCTCGGTGGACCGGGACAGCGACCGCGCCGTGGTGGCGATGGCGGCCGGCGACCTGCGGGGGGCGCTGGAGCTGCTGGAGGGCGTGTTGCGTCAGGCACCCGACCATCCCCAGGCCCTGTGGAACCGGGCGTTGGTGCTCCGGGCGATGGGCCTGCCCCTTCAGGCGGCGGAGGCCTTCGAATCCGTGGCCCGCCGGGGGGAGCCCGGGTGGAGCGAGGAAGCCGGAATCCGGGCCCGCGCCCTGCGGCAGGCGGGCCACTTCCTGAATTGAGGTCGCCGCGACCCAAGGATTCTGGCGGTCGGCGTCTAATTATCGAGGCGCGGCGTGGCGGTGGCGACGGTGGCGGGATGGAAACACCGCACCCAGGGGGACGCGATGTACCGCATCGATGCGTGGAGCCAGGGGGACGGCGCGATGTGGGCGCCCGGTTCCAACGGGGGCGCGGGTGTGCGGACGGAGGACGCGGTCCGGGAGCCGGGGAACGACCGGACCGAGGATGAGGGGGACGGGGAAGCGGTCTCCCAGCAGGAAGGGGAGGCGTCGCTCTTCGAGTTCGATGAAAGCGACCTGGACGGGGTCGCCAGCTACTGACGTGACGGCGCGCGCGGTTGGGTGTCCGCGCTCCATGCGGCTTTCGGGGGAAGGCCGCCCGCTTCCAGTGGATCCACCGGCCGTGAAGGCCGGGTTGGGTCCCGGAGTTCCGGACCGGGGGGGACGGGGCCCGGAAGCGAGCAGGAGCGAGGTCGTCCGAGCGGGTGAGCAGGTGGGATGCGCCCCAGGCCCTCTGCTCCCGGATCCTTCAGGGTTCCGGGAGCGGGGGGCTTCGGTTTTTCGCGCGCTAAGCTCCCGGCCTCCTTCCCGACCTGGAGTTCCCGACATGATGCGTTGGCCCGCGGCAGTCCTGTCCGCCTTGAGCCTGGGGTGTCTGGTGGCCTGTGCCACCGCGCCCGTGCGTGACACCCCCGTTGCTGCCTCCACCCGTGTGCCTCCTCCGTCCCAGGCGCTGGCGCTTCGCGAGTCCTGGCTGGCGGGGCGGCACGCGCTGCTGCTCGACATGATGCGGCGGCACGGCGTGGGCATGTGGGTGGTCATCAACGAGGAGTTCCACGATGACCCGCTGACGGCCTGGGTCGCGCCGCCGCTGCCCTACGCGGGCAACCGCGACGTGTTCGTCTTCGTGGACGCGGGCGACGCGGGGCTCAAGAGAATCGCGCTGACGGGCTACGCCACGGAGGCCGTGACGCGGTTCTTCGAGATGCCCGCCGTGGAGCGCAAGCAGGAGGAGGCGCTCGCGGAGCTGGACGCGCGCTACCGCCCGCGCACCATCGCGCTGGGCATGGATGGCCGGCGCGGGGTGACGCGCAGCCTGACGCACGCCAGCTACCGGTGGCTGGTGGAGGCGCTGGGCGCGTCCGCGGAAGCCCGCTTCGTGAGCGCGGCGCCGCTCATCGAGGAGTACCTGGACACGCGGCTGCCCGGCGAGTTCGCGCCGTACCGCGACCTGGTGGCGCTGACGGAGTCGCTGGTGAAGCGCGCGCTCTCCAACGAAGTGGTGGTGCCTGGGGAGACGACGGTGGGGGACGTGCGCCGCTGGCTGTACGACGCGCTGTGGGAGGCGCGTGTGGGCACGTGGTTCGAGCCGGACCTGCGCGTGCAGCGGCAGGGCATGAAGGACGGCTTCTCGCGCGGGTTCCTGGCCGTCGCGGACGAGGCGGTGGTCATCCAGCGCGGGGACCTGGTGCACGTGGACTTCGGCATCACGGCGTTGGGCTTGAGCACGGACTGGCAGAAGATGGCCTACGTGCTCAAGGAGGGGGAACAGGACGCGCCGGAGGGGCTGAAGCGCGCGCTGGCCAACACCCAGGCGCTCCAGGACGCGCTGATGCTGCGGGCGTCGCGGCCGGGGCGCTCGTCGGCGGATGTCTACGACGACACCCTGGCGGAGATGAAGGCGAAGGGCATCGAGGCGAAGGTGTACAGCCACCCGCTGGGCGCGCAGGGCCACGCGCTGGGGGCCTCCATCGACTTCCGCGCGGCCTCGCGTCAGGAAGCGCCCCGGTTGCTGCGCAAGGGCTCCTATCTCGCGGTCGAGCTCAACACCGTCACCGCCGTGCCAGAGTGGGGCGGCCAGCAGGTGGCGGTGATGCAGGAAGATCCGGCGTACCTGACGGACGAGGGCTGGAGGTTCTTCGTGCCGCGGCAGGACGCCTTCTATCTCATCCACTGAGGACACGAAGGGAGCGGAAGCGATGCGCGTGGACAGGCCATGGACGTCAATCAACAGGAGGGAGGGCCGCGCGCGGTTCGCGCTGGCGCTCCTGTGGGGCATGGCGGGGGGCGCGGGCTGCACCGCCTCCGCCGCCGATGAAGCCTCCTCGGAAGCCCCCCAGCGTCAGGAGCGCCCCCTGGCCGCGGAGGCCACGCTGCGTCCTCCGCGCAGGGTGGACAGCCTGTTGAGCCTGTTCGACCAGACGGCCTCGGTGGTGGAGGGCGAAGTCACGGACATCCGCTCGGAGTACTCACCGCGCACGGGCCCGTGGACGGTGGTGACGCTGGGCAACGTGCGGGCGCACCTGGGCACAGCCCCCCGGGAGGTCCAGCTCAAGCAGGCCGGAGGGCTGCTCCCGGACGGACGGCGGCTGGTGATCAGCCACGTGCCCCGCTTCGTCCAGGGGGCGCGCTACGTCGTCTTCCTGCGCAACACCGGTTGGAGCCTGTCTCCCGTCCTGGATGAGCATGCCTTCCGCGTGGAGACGGTGGCGGGCCGGGAGGTGCTCGTCGGAGCCGAAGGCGGACTCGTGTCCGGCATGGACTCCGAGGGCGTGCGGCAGACGGCGCCGGTGTTCGAGACCGTGGAGCTGATGGGCGTGCGGCCGGCGCTGCGCGCGGGGGCGGAGGGCCGGAAGGCGCCGGAGGCACTGGGGCGTGAGGCCTTCCTGTCGCTGCTCCAGAACCACCTGCGCGCGCGGGGGCTCACCGTGGAGGGGACGTTCCGAGCGGAGCCCGTCACCGCCGCGTCGTCCCTGTCCGTGGCGGTGGCGCCCGCGCCGGCGCGGGGTCCCGCGTCCGGCATCGTTCCCCTTCAGCCCGAGCGGGACGTCCCGCCCGGCCAGCCGTGATGAGGTTCGCCATGAGGACAACGCAACTCGCGGGCATCGTCGCGGCGCTGGCGCTGGCCGGCATGGAGGCGGAAGCCGCCGCCTGGGACACGTGCAACGGGCTGCCGGTGAAGTGGTACGCCGGGCCGGCCGTGTATCGCAACCGGTGCAGCATCCCGGACTCCGGCAACGTCAACACGGCGTACTGGAACGGCCTGCGGCAGTGGGATGACCTGTCGCGCATCGTCAGCGCCTTCAACGTGAACCCGGTGACGGACTGCTCGCTGGACCACAGCGACGGGCAGAACGAGATCGGCCTGTGCGACAGGGCGGCGATCGACGGGAACAACGGCGTGACGTACTCCACGGTGGGACTGTGCTTCATCGGGAGCAACGGCATCGACGAAGCGGACGTCTGCATCGCCAGCGACCTGGACTTCACGCCGCGCACCGGGAATGCGTTCGGCACGTCGGGCCGGAGCACGTTCGTGCATGAGGCGGGACACTTCTTCGGCTTCAAGCACGAGGGCGGGCACAGCATCCTGCGCACGTCCCCGCCGCACCTGGTGACGGGAGGCTATGAGTCCTCCACGCTGTGGCCCACGAACGCGCAGGGCATGAACACGCTGTATGGCTATGCGCAGTCGAAGCCGAACCTGCTGCCCTCCTCGATGGGCGTGGTGGGGGATGTGGCGCAGACGCTGGATCCCGCGGGCACCCGGGCCGTGTGCCGGGGCTCGGCGCAGAGCGTGAAGTTCTACGTGGGCAACATGGGCAACGCGGCGGTGTCTTCGTACACGCTGCGCGTGCGCCTGAGCCCGACGGCCCCTCCGACTGGCTACTACGAGTCCAGCACCACCGTGGCCACGTACAACCACTCGCTGGGCGCGTTCGCGGAGGGCACCTATTCGCTGGGGTTCACGGTGCCCGCCGGGCTGCCCTTCAACACGTATTACATCTACCTGGACATGGATCCGGAGGGGGCGGTGGACGAGCTGCGTGAGAACGACAACTCCACCGTCAGCGCGATGCTCCTGCGGGTGGGGTGCTGAGCTTGCGAGCCATGGCCCTGATGGGGAGCCTGCTCCTGGGCGCCTGCGCGACGCCCAGGCAGGAGCAGGCGTCGTCACGCGACGCGCTCAGGGCCACGCCTGAGTCAACGGCCGCCGCCGAGCGTCCCCAGCCTCCTGGCCCGGTCACGGTACGCACGCACGAGGGCACCTACGCGGCCCCATCCGTGATGCTCGTCGCCACGTTCCTGGCGAGTCCTCCCATGCGCCTCCTCTTGGTTTCGGTGCGCGCGGAGTCAGGGAGCGGGGCGAAATGGCACATCGTCATGGGGGTGGATGAGACGTTCCTGAAGACGAAGCGAGCCACCGCGCGGCTCATCCCCGCGCAGGGGTTGGGTCCGGGGCTCGCGTTGGTGGAGTTCCAGTCTGGCTCAGGGCCCTGGATGGTGTTCGCGGACGGGACCCTGGAGCTGACCGCCACCGGTCAGGAGGTCCGAGGCACGGCGCGGCCGAAGTCCGGGAGCGAGTTCGCGACGTTCGAGGGTCCCCTCACGCTCGAATGCTGGGTGCCACCCGAGTGGTTGAACGGAGCGGGCGCGCAAGGGGCACCGCCGCCGACCCCCGTCGCGTCCGAACCAGAAGAGATGCCGGTCCGAGTGCTCGATACTGCACTGGCCACGCCGCAATGTCAGGCCATGGCGGACGCCTTGCGCTGAGCCGCGCCTGACCCCGTGGGCCCGTCCGGAAGGGCTCACGGGGGCGGGCCGCGTCACTCCGCGTCGCGTCCGCTCACCTCCGCCCAGGTCAGTCCGAAGCGCGCCAGGTATTTTCGCAGCCGGTCCGCGTCGTTGACGCTCTTCTTCTGCGCGCGGGACTGGGCGAACAGCGTCCGGCCCGCGTCCGACAAGGAGCGCGCGGCGCGGCACACGCTGACCACGTCCGCGAGCTGCACACGGTCGAAGCGATCCAGCTCCGCCGCGCGCTCGGGGCCCAGCACCTCCATCAACACGGACTCATTCCCTGAAGCAGCCGCCCCCGCGGGCCGCCACTGCGCGCGCAGCCGCTCCAGCTCCTCGTCCACCACCTCGCGCGTCATCCTCCCGCCGGCCGCCAGCGTGGACATGCGCAGCACGGCGGCGTTGAGGTCCCGGAAGTTGCCGCTCCAGCGGGCCTCGGGGGAGGTGGCGAAGCGCAGGAAGTGCTCCTGGGCCTCGCGGCTCATCGTCACCCGCGTGCCGAGCGCCTGGGAGGCCTGGTCCAGCTCGTAGAGCAGGTTGGGCGCGATGTCCTCCGGACGCTCGCGCAGCGCGGGCAGCCGGAAGGTCCACAGGTTGATGCGCGCGAGCAGGTCCTCGCGGAAGCGTCCCCGCTCCACGTCCAGTTGGAGGTCGCGGTTCGTGCCCGCGATGAGCTGGAAGTCGCTCTCCGCTTCCTTGTCCGCGCCCACGGGCAGGAACCGCTTGTCCTCCAGCGCGCGCAGGAGCATGGCCTGCTCGTCCGGGCCCAGCTCTCCAATCTCATCCAGGAACAGCACGCCCCCGTGCGCCTGTCGCATCAGCCCGGGCCGGTCTCCGGCCGCGCCCGTGAACGCGCCCTTCACGTGGCCGAAGAGCGTGGACATCGCGCCGTCGCCGCGCAGCGTGGCGCAGTTGAGATCCACGAATGGTCCCGCCACCTGGTTGCGCGCCTTCTTCAACGCGTAGATGCGCCTGGCGAGCTGCGACTTGCCCGCGCCCGTGGGCCCTGTCAGCAGCAGCGGCGCGCGGGACTGCACGGCCACCTGCTCGATCCGTTCGATGAGGCGGTTGAACGCGGCGTTGTGCGTGTCGATGCCGGACTTGAGGAACGACAGGCCCTCGCGCTGCTGCTGCTGGAAGCGCGCCGCCAGCGTGTCGTAGTTCGACAGGTCCAGGTCGATGAGCGCGTGCGTGCCCACGGTGCCGTGCTCACGGCCCCGGCCCGGCGCCGTCTGCACCAGCCGGCCCGGAATCAGCCGGCTCTCCACCAGCAGGAACATGCAGATCTGCGCGATGTGCGTCCCCGTGGTGATGTGCACCAGGTATTCCTCTTCCTCCGGATGGAAGGCGTGCGCGCGCACGTGGTCCAGGAGCGCGCCGTACGTCTCCTCCAGGTTCCATGGGTCGCGGAGGGGCAGCGGCGTCAGCCGCACCTGCGTCTCCGGGGACACCTGCGCGATGTCCTCCTGGAGCAGCGCGGCCAGCGCTGACGCCTGGGGCGGATGCAGCAGCTCCAGCCGGTGCACCAGCAGGTCCTCCTGCTGGCACAGCGCCACCGTGGGCCGCCACCGCGCCCAGCGCTGCGCCCCCATCCCCGTGTCCAGCGTCGTCCCCAGCATCCCGATGACGACGGTCCGCCGCGCCCTGCCTTTTTGAGCCATCAGGATAGGTATTTATCCCATGGGATATGGATTTCCATCCCCGAACAGGGGCTCCCTCGGAGACGGCGTTGGCACGGCGGGTGCTCTAGCTCCCCCACGTGACCGGGACAGCAAGCCCGAGTCGAACGACCGAAAGGTGCAGACCATGGACCGCGTGAACACGAACTACGAGGTGCTGTCGGACGAGGCGGGCCGCCCCATCAAGGCGTGGACGGTGGGGGTGCCGTTCGAGGACGAGGCGAAGAAGCAGCTTCGCAACCTCCGGGGCCTGCCCTTCATCCACAAGTGGGTCGCGGTGATGCCGGACGTGCACCGCGGTTACGGCGCGACGGTCGGGAGCGTGGTGCCCACGGTGGGCGCGGTGGTTCCGGCGGCGGTGGGCGTGGACATCGGATGCGGGATGATCGCCGTGCGCACGACGCTGCGCGCGTCGCAGCTGCCGGACTCGCTGCGCGGGGTGCGCTCCGCCATCGAAGCGGCGGTGCCGCACGGCCGGACGGACAACGGCGGCCGCAATGACCGCGGGGCGTGGAAGGACTCGCCCGTGACGCATACGGATGCGTGGGCGGCGCTCGCGAAGGGGTACGCGCAGATCATCGCCAAGCACCCGCGCATCGGCCGTGGGCCGGAGCTCGCGCACCTGGGGACGCTGGGGACGGGGAACCACTTCATCGAGCTGTGCCTCGATGAGTCGGACGGCGTGTGGCTGATGCTGCACTCCGGGTCGCGCGGGGTGGGTAACCGCATCGGAAGCCACTTCATCGAGCTGGCGAAGGAGGACATGCGCCGCTTCTATGTCCACCTGCCGGACGCGGACCTGGCGTACCTGCCGGAGGGGACGGAGCACTTCGATGACTACGTGTTCGCGGTGAGCTGGGCGCAGGACTACGCGGCGATGAACCGCGAGCTCATGCTGCGCTCGGCGGTGGATGCCCTGAAGGCGAGCCGTGAGCTGCCTCCGTTCGAGCTCTCCGAGTCGGCGGTGAACTGCCACCACAACTACATCTCGCGTGAGCACCACTTCGGAAAGAACTGCTTCGTGACCCGCAAGGGCGCGGTGCGGGCGCGCGAGGGCGACATGGGAATCATCCCCGGAAGCATGGGGGCCCGTTCCTACATCGTCCGCGGGAAGGGAAACGCGGATGCGTTCCATTCGTGCAGCCATGGCGCGGGCCGCGTGATGTCGCGGGAAGCGGCGAAGAAGCGCTTCACGCTGGAGGACCACGCGAAGGCGACGGCGGGCGTGGAGTGCCGCAAGGACGTGGATGTGATTGACGAGACGCCCGCCGCGTACAAGCCCATCGACGCCGTGATGGCCGCGCAGGCGGACCTGGTGGAGGTCGTCCACACGCTCAAGCAGGTGGTGTGCGTGAAGGGATAGCCCCCCCCGAAGTCCTTCCCACCCGCCACCCCGCGGAGGTGCCCATGCCGGGATGAATCCATCGAGGCGCCCGTTCCCCCACGGAGGTCCGCGCAAGCGGCCGTGATGGCGGGGGAGCGGGCGCCGCTATTTTTTAATCAGGGATGGGATGCTGCATCCGTCCGCGAGCGCGCAAAGGAGCACGACGCACATGGTCCGCATTGATGGTTCACAGGGAGAAGGGGGCGGCCAGGTGCTGCGCACCGCGCTGGCGCTGTCGCTGGTGACGGGGACGCCGTTCGAGATGATCAACGTGCGTGCCGGCCGCGCGAAGCCGGGCCTGCTCCGGCAGCACCTCACCGGGCTCAAGGCCGCGGAGGCCGTGGGGGCCGCGGAGGTGACGGGCGCGGAGCTGCGCTCCCAGCGGTTGACCTTCCGCCCGCGAGCGTTGACGGCGGGCAATTATCACTTCGCGGTGGGGACGGCGGGCAGCGCGACGCTGGTGCTCCAGACGGTGCTGCCCGCGCTCCTGCACGCCGAAGGCCCGTCCACGTTGATGCTGGAGGGCGGAACGCACAACCCGGCCGCGCCGCCGTTCGAATTCCTGGAGAAGACCTACCTTCCGCTGCTGCGCCGCATGGGCCCGCGCGTGGACGTGACGCTGGAGCGGCCCGGCTTCTACCCGGCCGGAGGTGGGCGCTTCCGCGTGGACATCCACCCGGCGAAGCTCCAGCCGCTCCAGTTGATGGAGCGGGGGCGGGTGCTGCGCACGGAGGCCGTGGCCCAGGTGGCCTCCATTCCCTTCGACGTGGCGAGGCGCGAGTTGGAGACCGTGGCCCAGGTGCTGAAGCTGCGGCCCGACCAGCAGCGGCCCGAAGAGCTCAAGCGCGCCTTCGGTCCGGGCAACGTGCTGCGCGTGGAGGTGGAGAGCGAGCACGTCACGGAGGTGTTCACCGGCTTCGGCGAGCGAGGCAAGCGCGCCGAGGTGGTGGCGGAGGACGTCGCCTCCGAAGTGAAGCGCTACCTGGACGCGGGGGTCCCGGTGGGCGAGCACCTGTGTGATCAGCTCCTGCTGCTGCTCGCCCTGGCGAAGGGCGGACGCTTCCGCACGCTGGCGTTGGACAGCCATGCGCACACGCAGCGCGAGACGATGGCGCACTTCCTCGACGTGAAGGTGGACGTGCAAGCGGTGGAGCGCGACGTGCACGAGGTGACGGTGCGCGGCTGAAGCGCGGCGGGCCCGCGTCCCTGGTCCGGCGGGATGCACGGCGGGCGGACGCGGCGCCCGCGGCTGCGGCCCACGCGGGGCTCGCTGCCGCGACCGGGGGGCTGGTATGAACAGGGCCGTGTCCGACGGTCCCTCTCCTTCGCCCCTGTCCCTCGAAGACGCGCTCCTGCTCGCGAGCGAGGAGCACCAGTTCCCCAGCTACTACCAGTCCAGTGTGCGCCCGCTCCTGCGCGACCCGGAAGGGCGCTGGCCCCACTGCTGCGGTGGCGGTTGTGAGCCGTGCGCCCAGACGCTCATCCGCGTCGCCCTGCGCACGCTCGAGCTGATGGGCACGCCGCGCCAGAGCCCTCCGCCCGACTTCTAGAACAACCGCGTGCCCAGGCCCACGCGCCCGGTGAGGCCCAGGCGGGTATGGCCCGCGCCCGCGCGCTCCTGGAACGTCTCCACGCCCACCTGTCCCGCCGCGAGCAGCGACAGGTTTCCGCCCAGGTACACCTCCACGCCCAGGCCCCCCAGCGCCTGGAAGCGGCGCTGCTTGTCACCGGTGAGCCCCAGGTCGATGGGCAGGTCCACCAGCCCCAGCAGCTCCACGGTGTCCGCCACCCGGTAGCCCGCGACCATCCCCGGCAGGATGCGCACCAGCACGCCGGAGAAGTTGCGGGAGTCCATGTACGTGGAGCCCGAGTTGAGCACCAGGCCCAGGCCCAGCGTCGGCGCGAGCTGGAACGCCCCCCGCCGCACCACCTCCTTGCGGCCCAGGAACTCCAACGCCACGCCCAGCTTGAACCAGTCGAAGCGCGCCCGCGCCTCCACCTCCAGCGCACCCAGTCCCTGCCGGAACCCCACCCCCACCTCGGGAGCGCCCGTGTAGCCGTAGAGCGCCGTCGCCCCCGCCGGCAGCATCACCGGCGCGACCACCGAGCCCAGCGGGTCCTCGTTGGAGAAGGAGACGTCGGCATCCTGGGCGGCCGCCAGGGCGGGCATCACGAGGACGGTCAGCAGAAGGGCGAGGCGCATCATGGGCGCACCCTAGCGTGGGATGCGCGATGGCCAAAACCCAACGAATCCAGGGACTTGGGGGAGGGTTGCGCATTCACTCCAGTTCACTGGAAGAATACGGTTTCCATGGTTGCCTACCTGCACGCAGCACCGCCGCCTGAATCCGCCACGCCCCCAGGAGGTCGCCCGGCACTCGACCCGTCGGGTGGGGTCGGGAGTTCGGTGTTGTTGGTGGGCGCGGAGGCGCGTCCGGCGGTGACGGAGGCGCTCGTCGCGGAAGGCTTCGAGCCCGTGCGCGTGGAGGGCATGGGTGACGCGCTGGCGTGGCTGGGCTCGCGGGCGGAGCTGCCCCGGCTGGTCATCATCGACGCGGACCTTCCGGACGGAGACGGCTTCAGCCTCTGCGGCGCGCTCCGGGCGGACGCGAAGGTGGCGCACCTGCCGGTGCTGCTGGTGGCCCGCCATCAGGAGGAGTTCCACCGCGACCTCGCGGCGGGCGTGGGCGCGGACGAATACCTGGTGGAGCCGGTGGACGCGCGCGACGTGGCGGTGCTCGCGCGGCTGAAGGTCGGCCGGCGCGCCGAGGAGGACGTCTACGACGCGCACAGCGGGACGCTGCCCTGGGTGGATCTGGTGCGCGCGCTCCTGTCGGGGGTCCGCTCGGGCCGGGTGACGCTGACGGAGGACACGGGGGCCTTCACCTTCCGCCATGGCCTGGTGGTGGACGCGACCTTCCATGGTGAGCGCGGCAGCCTCGCGTTCCGGCGCCTGCTCTTCTTCGGCGCGGGCGCGTACACGGTGACGTTCGGCCCGGAGCTCCAGCGGGGCACCTTCACCATGGACCGCTCCTTCCTGTGTGAACAGGTGGTGCCGGGCCTGGAGCGCTTCGAGGCGCTGCGCATCCGGGGCCTGCCCCTGGCGGCGCGGCTCACGGTGGACTTCAACCGGTTGGCGCGCGAGCTGCCCTCGCTGCCCGAGGACGTCGAACAGGTGGTGCGCCTCTTCGACGGACGGCGCACGGTGCGCGCGATGCTGCTGGAGTGCCGCTTCCCGGAGGCCCTGGCCTACGAGGCGGCGACCCGGCTGTTCATGCTGGGCGTGCTGGTGCCCGCCATCCTGGTGGAGGAGCGCGAGCGCGCCCGGGAGTCCGCGGGGCCGCCGCGCCTGTTCGAGCCCGCCGCCGCGCCGGACACGGCTCCCGACCCCGAGCAGCAGCCGGAGCCGGCCGGGAGGCCCGCCACCGAGCCCGGCCCGGACGCGTCGTGAGGGTTTGACTCGGGCGGCCTGCTCGGGGCACAAGGCCGGAGACGCCCCGGGCTGAACGCCCGTCCACCCCACGCCGAAGCCGCCGCCATGTCCGGTCACAACCGATGGTCGAAGATCAAGCGCCAGAAGGCCGCGATGGGCGCGACCAAGGGCAAGCTCTACTCGAAGCTCATCAAGGAGCTGACCGTCGCCGCGCGCCTGGGCGGAGGTGAGCCCTCCGGCAACGCCCGGCTGCGCGTGGCCATGGGCCTGGCGCGCGAGGCGAACATCCCCCGCGACACCATCGAGCGCGCCGTCAAGAAGGGCACGGGCGAGCTCGCCGGCGAGTCGTACGAGGAGGTGACGTACGAGGGCTACGGGCCCGGCGGCGTCGCGCTCATCATCGAGTGCCTCACGGACAACCGGAACCGCTCCGCCAGCGACGTGCGCAACCTGCTGGGCAACTCCGGCGGCAACCTGGGCTCCGAGGGCGCGGTGGGCTGGATGTTCCACCGAAAGGGCGTCATCACCGTCAAGCCCGGCCCCAGCGAGGACCAGGTGATGGAGCAGGCCCTGGATGCCGGCGCGGAGGATGTCGTGGACCAGGGGCCGGACGGCTTCGAGGTGCGCACCGCGCCCGCGGACCTGCACGCGGTGGGCGCGAAGCTGGAGGCCGCGGGCCTTTCCCTGGGCGAGCAGAAGTGGACCTTCGTGCCGCAGAACACCGTGAAGGTGGAGGGCGACAACGCGAAGCGCCTGTTGAAGCTGATGGACGCGCTCGATGAGAACGACGACGTGCAGCACGTGCACGCCAACTTCGAGATCGACGAATCCCTGATGGAGTCGCTGTCCGCGTGAGGCCCTTCCAGGGCGCGTGGGAAAGGAACGGGCGGGTGCGTGTGCTCGGCGTGGACCCCGGCAGCCGCTTCATGGGCTTCGGGGTGGTGGAGGAGAAGAAGGGCCGGCTCGTGCACCTGGGGCACGGCGTCATCAAGGTCGTGGAGTCCGCGCCCCTGGCGGAGCGCTTGAAGGACCTGCACGCCGCGCTCGGCGCCGCGCTCCAGCGCTACAAGCCGGAGGCCGTGGCGGTGGAGGGCCTGTTCACCTTCCGCAACGCCCGGAGCGCCCTGGTGCTGGGGCATGCGCGAGGCGTGGCGCTGCTCGCCGCGGCGCAGGCCGGCCTGCCGGTGCACGAATACGCCCCCGCGAGCGTGAAGAAGTCCGTGGGCGCCAGCGGCGCGGGCGGCAAGGACGCGGTGGCGCGCATGGTGCGCACGCTGCTGGGCGTGGATGAAGCCACGCTGGAGCGCGCGGATGCCAGCGACGCGCTCGCCGTCGCGCTGTGCCACCTGAACCAGTTCCGCGTGGGCATGCCCCGCGCGAGCGCGCCCGCGAAGGGCAAGCGCAAGGGCGCCGCGTCGGTGCTCGCGGATCGCCTGTCGTCCGCCTACAAGCGCCCGGAGGCCCGATGATCGCCCGGTTGCGTGGAAACGTGTTGGAGAAGGGCGCGGAGGACGCCGTCATCGACGTGCACGGCGTGGGCTACCGCGTGAACCTCTCCACGATTGCCCTGGGCAAGCTGCCCGCGGATGGCCAGCCCGTGGACATCCGCATCCGCACCGTGGTGCGCGAGGACGCCTTCGAGCTGTTCGGCTTCCTCAGCCCACAGGAGGAAGACCTCTTCCAGTTGCTCAACAGCGTGTCTCGCATTGGCCCGCGCATGGCCCTGGGCGTGCTGTCTGGCATGGAGGTGGGGGAGCTCATCGCGGCGCTGTCACGCGGTGAGGTGGCCCGGCTCGCCAAGATTCACGGCGTGGGCAAGAAGACCGCTGAACGGCTCGTCCTGGAGCTCAAGGACAAGGTGAAGAACCTCCACGCGGAGGCCGTCGCGCGCGGCACCGCCGCCCCGGCGCCCGCTTCGTCCGGCACGAAGTCCGACCTCGTCTCCGCGCTGCTCAACCTGGGCTACAAGCCGCCCCAGGCGGAGAAGGCCGCGGACGTGGCCACCGAGCGGCTGGGCCCGGATGCCTCCTTCCAGGTGCTCTTCCGCGAAGCCCTGAAGGTCCTGCGCTCCGGTTCGTAAGCCAGACAACACCCCCTCGATCCAGGGGGTGAGTCGCGGTGTCTCCGATAACAAGAAGTCCTTGGAATCGAGGCGCAAGGCTTATTCCCGTACGAATCCGCTGGCGTTGTCCGACCAACGAATTTGCCGTTGGTTCAAAGTCATACGTCGATCCACCGCGCTCACGGGCTGACACAGCTGTGCAATCGCAGCCGGTGGCGAGCTGGCTCATTCCGCTGAAAACATCAATTTGCAGTGCGGGTGCGGTGGTCCCATGGGGATCGCGCCGCCCTCAGGAGGCGTGTGTGATGGCGGCGTGGCGTGGTGTCGCGGTCCTCGTGCTGATGCTCTCCGGTGTCGTCGGGGTGGGGTGTGGCGCGGTCGACGGTGAGGGCGTGGAGGCGTGGGGCGGAGTGTCGGGGGCGGTGCGGGAGGCGGCGCTCACGGGAGGGGACCCCCAGCCCTGCGGTCGATCTCCGTGGCCCGTGGGCGACCTCCATCCTGGCGAGGAGGGCTCGAGCCCGGAGCCGATGGTGGTGGTGGGCGAGCAGGTCTTCTACGCGGCGGATGACGGCGTCTCGGGCCGGGAGCTGTGGGTGACGGATGCGGGGAGCATGGCGTCGGGGCGGGTGAAGGACCTGCGGCCCGGGGCGCAGGGCGGCACGCCGCGCTTCCTCACGCGGGTGGGAGGGCGGCTGTTCTTCGTCGCGGACGACGGCGTGCACGGGCCGGAGCTGTGGCTGTCGGATGGCACGGAGCAGGGGACGGTGCTGGTGGCGGACATCCGGCCGGGGGCGCAGGGCAGCGCGCCGGATGGGCTGACGGCGGTGGGCGGGCGGCTGTACTTCACCGCGGATGACGGCGTGCATGGCCGCGAGCTGTGGAGCTCCGACGGGACCCTCAAGGGCACGCAGCTCACGCAGGAGTTCGCGCCCGGGCCGGACTCGTTCGTCCTGGATGACCTGACGGAGTGGGACGGACGGCTGGCGCTGGTGGCGTACGGCGCGGACTCGGTGACGCTGTGGGTGACGGAGGGGGACACCGGCACCGCGCGCGTGTTCTACCGGGGCCCGGCGCAGACGGTGCTCTTCTCCCTGACGCCGGCGGGGCGCGACCGCCTCTACTTCCTCGTGGACCAGGGCCGGGGGGAGGCGGACCTCTGGGTGACGTGGGGCCTGCCCCTGCTCACCCTCCCGCTGCTCCACTTCCCGGGGGACTACCCGGTGGCGCTCACGCCGCTGGGCGACACCGTGTACTTCATGGCCGGCGCGGAGGGCTTCTTCGGCGAGCCCGGGGACCTGCTCCACGGCGGGGAGCTGTGGAAGAGCGACGGCACGCTGGTGGGCACCCGCCTGGTGAAGGATGTGCGGCCGGGGCCGCTGGGCTCGCTGCCGTCGGGACTGACCGCGATGGACGGACAGCTGTACTTCGCGGCGGATGACGGCGTGCACGGCCGCGAGCTGTGGCGCTCCGACGGCACGGCGCAGGGCACGGTGCTGGTGCAGGACCTGGAGCCGGGCCCCGAGGGCAGCGCCCCCACGTCCCTCGCGGTGGAGGACGGGTGGCTCTTCTTCTCCGCGACGACGGCGGGGCGGGGCCGCGAGGCCTGGTTCTCCAATGGCGCCCTGGATCGCGCGGAGCCGATGCGCGACATCGCGCCCGCCGGACTGAGCGCCGACCCCCGCGGCTTCGTGCGCGCGGGCGGCTACGTCTTCTTCGTCGCCACCGACCCGGAGCGGGGCGAGGAGCCCTGGGCGCTGCCCTTCCTCCCCGCGGCCCGCTGCTCGCGGCAGTAGGCGCGCGCGCCCGGCTTCAGGCCGCGCGCCGCAGCGCGGGCGTGGGGTGCAGTCCGCCCGTGTTCGGCGCGGGCAGCACCACGGTGGGGCCCAGGCCGGGGGCCAGCAGGTGCGCGGTGAGCAGCGAGGACGGGTGGAAGTTCACGAACGACGCGTCGTGCGCGGAGGGGCCGGCGAAGAGCTTCTCCACCACCATGGACGCGTACTGCTCCAGCGAGTCCTCGCGCGTGTTGCCGTTGAGCACCACCTCCCAGCCCATCTGCTCCGCGAAGCGGCGCACGCCGGGGATGCGCGACAGCAGCGGCGTGTAGCTCTCCGTGCTCACGCCGTTCTCGCTCACCACGAAGACCTCGTTGGCGGTGGCCACCGCCAGGGACATGTTGCCCTGGGTGTGCCCGGGCGTGCTGAGCAGCGCCGCGCCCTGGCCCAGCCACGCGTCCCCGTCCAGCAGCACCACGCGGTCCTCGGGAATCTCCGTGCCCCCGGGCACGAACCACACCTGCTGCATGGGGTGCAGGTGCTTCACCAGGGTCCACTCGGCGCGCTGCACCAGGAGCTTCGCGCGCGGGAAGACGGGCGGGGCGCCCGCGCCGCCCAGCCAGCCTCGCAGGTCCTGGATGTGCAGGTGGTCGAAGGCCAGGTAGTCCACGTCCGACGTGGTCAGCCCCAGCTGCTCCAGGTGTCCCTGCACCGTGCCGTGGCGGGTGGACATCACCTTGTCGGAGAGGAACGCGCCGTAGCGCTCGCGCAGCGCGCGGTAGAAGGGGGCCGCGTAGCCCCGCTCGTAGTCGGTGGGGTTGAAGAGCAGCGTGCGCCGCAGGCCCGTGCCGGCCTCCGCGAACTGCACCACCTGCATGCGGTTCGTCATCATCACGTACGGCGCCGGGGACAGCGCCGCCCCGCTGAAGGCGAACAGCGTGGGGTAGGGGAACGTGATGAGGTCGCACGTGGCCACCGCCGCCACCGGCCCGTCGCGCACGAAGGCCTCGCGGGCCTCCAGCGCGGCGCGGCGAAGCTTCTGCAGGCGGGCCCCGGGTGAGCGCTCGGCGCGGGCCTCCGTCAAGAGGGGCAGGGGACGGAACGGGGAGGAAGAGGAAATCATGGACGCGACTCCCTTCGAGCAGGGCAGCGGGCCCCCTGGTTGGCCGGTCGGCGTGCCGCTCCGAGTCTAGCGCCGCCAGAAGGGCAGCGACACGCGCCCCCTTCGCTGTATAGGGTCGGAATGGCGATGGCGAGGAAGTCTGACGACACCCTCTCGGGAGATGTTCAGCCGGAAGACATCCGGCTGGAGGCCTCCCTGCGCCCGCGCACCTTCGACGAGTACGTGGGACAGGGCGCGGTCGTCGAGAAGCTCAAGGTCTACGTGGCCGCGGCGAAGAGCCGGGGCGAGGCGCTGGACCACTGCCTGTTCTCCGGGCCCCCCGGCCTGGGCAAGACGTCGCTCGCGCACCTCATCGCGAACGAGCTGGGCGTGGGCATCCACGTCACCAGCGGCCCCGCGCTGGAGCGCAAGGGCGACCTGGCGGGCCTGCTCACCAACCTCAACGAGCGGGACATCCTCTTCATCGACGAAATCCACCGCCTCAACGCCGCCGTGGAGGAATACCTCTACCCGGCGATGGAGGACTTCCGGCTGGACATCACCATCGACACCGGGCCCGCGGCCCGCGCGATGAAGATCGACCTGCCGCCCTTCACGCTGGTGGGCGCCACCACGCGCACGGGCCTGCTCACGTCGCCGCTGCGCGACCGCTTCCAGATTCAAGAGCGGCTGGAGTACTACGAGCCGAAGTTCCTGGAGCAGATCCTCGACCGCTCCGCGCGCATCCTCGGCGTGCCCCTGGACCGCGCCGCCAGCCGTGAAATCTCCACCCGCTCGCGCGGCACGCCCCGCATCGCCAACCGCCTCCTGCGCCGCCTTCGCGACTTCGCCCAGGTGGAGGGCAACGGCCGCATCACCTACGAGCTGGCGCACGACTCGCTGAGCCGCCTGGGCGTGGACGCCAGCGGCCTGGACGCGATGGACCGGAAGATCCTCCTGACCATCGTGGAGAAGTTCGGCGGCGGCCCGGTGGGCGTGGAGACCATCGCCGCGAGCGTGGGCGAACAGCGCGACACGCTCGAGGACGTCTACGAGCCCTTCCTCATGCAGGAGGGCTTCCTCATGCGCACGCCCCGGGGCCGCACCGCCACGCTGCGCACCTACCAGTACTTCAAGAAGACACCGCCCCCCAGCTCACCCCAGGGGACCCTCTTCTAGCCCCCGCCCTCCGCCATGAGCCAAGCCCCCGCGCCCGCCGTGCCCACGGTCCTCTCCAGTCCCCGCGACTTCTACGGTGACCTGATGCGCGCCTCGCAGGCCACGCGCGCGGGCTTCCTCGCGGAGCGCGAGCGCTGGCTCCGGGGCGTCCCGGTGGAGGGCCGCGAGGAGCTGCTCTTCGAGTTCGAGATGTGGCTGCGCGCCGTGGAGCGCTACCTGAACCTCCACAACGCCGTGGTGGACGCCCGCGCGCGGCCGCTCGTCACCCGCGACTTCCACGAGGAGCTGGTGGACGTGCGCGACGCCATGGACCGCGCCGTGCGCGTCGCCCGGCACCTGCAGGACCCGGACAGCGACCCGAAGATGGTCTTCCGCAAGTACGTGGAGACCCAGCTCGCGGACGACCGCGTGCGCCGGCTGCTGATTGAAGAGGAGCTGGACCAGGAGACCCCCCCGGAGAGCCTCTTCGTCGTGCGCGAGGCGTTCGACGCGCTCAAGAACCTGCTCGACAACCTCCTCCAGCTGCCGCTCATCGGCCTGTCGCTGTTCCAGGACGTGGGCAAGCTGACGCTCCGGGAGATCGTCCTCAACCGCTACTTCCGCCCGTTCCGCCCGCTGGAGTTCCGCGTCGAATACGACCGGCTTCGCTCCGTGCGGCTGCTGGACGTGCTGGGCGCGCTGCCCCACGACACGCGGCCCCTCTTCACCACCGCCTTCCTGGGCCTCTTCCGCGTGCTGCACTACCTGTCGCACGTGGACCCGGAGATGCAGCCGCCCGCGCCCCGCCGCGTGCGCGTCCTCCTGTCGCTGGTGCGAGGTGAGGTCTCCGCCGTCGCCAGCTACCTGCACACGGAGCTGTCCCCCAAGGCCGGCACGAAGCCGCTCCAGGCCGCCACGCTGCGCGCCGCGCGCGACCTGGCCCGCGAGACGGACCGCATCGCCCGCGAGGTGATGGTGGACCTGGACCGCGACCCCGCCGCCCCGCTGCGCGCCGCGGAGGCCTTCACCACGCTGCTGCGCCAGCAGATCGTCGCGCTGGTGGACGCCCTGGCCCCCAACGGCGCCCTGGGGGAAGAGGCCTTCGCCCACCTCACCAGCGCCCAGGACGCCGCGCTGCGTCTGCGCAAGGACCTGTGGGTCTACGCCCAGCTGTGCCGCGCCGCCGAGGGCCACCTGCGCGCCGACGACGTCACCGCCGCGGAGCGCGTGCTGGACGCCCTCAAGTCGTTCCTCGACTACTTCCACGACGGCGGCTACCAGCTGCTGCGCTACGCGGACTACGACGCCTTCGACCGCTTCACCTCGCTGCTGGTGGAGCTGCCCTGGCCGCCGGAGGGCCCCGGCATCCGCAGCCGCCTGGCGGAGGACCTCCGGCGCTTCTCGCAGACGCTGGAGACCACCTTCCACGCCGTCAGCCGCCGCTCCCTCCTCCAGGGCCGCGGGTTTGATCGCCCGGACGCCGAAGCCCTTCGCGACCGCTTCCTGCCGCCCGCGGCCCGCTGACCCCCCAGGGGCGGCGCGATTCCCGTCAAGCCCGGTACTCCCCGTGAAGCCCGTGAGTGCGTTTGCTTCCAGGCACTCGCCTGCGATAGAGACGCGCCGCTGTCGCGTGGGTGACACGCACTCCCGGTTGGCGTGAGAGCTTCCGGGAGCGCCGGGGTTTGAAGGATGAATTCCGGACATCGCTGTCACGGTGGGCGGAGCGGTGCTGGGTTTCCCAAGAGGGGTGTCCGTGCCCCGGTCCGCGCGGTCCTGTCTCTGGACCCTGGGATCACCAGCAGTTCCAAGGGGTTGGGTCGGATGGGGCGGTCTCGCGAGGCAGTTCTTGTGTCACGGGCTGGTGGCATGTTGATTGCTGCGATGTGCAACGCGTCAGACCGCCGCGGAACGGTCTGACGGGTCCGTACCCTGCGTGCGTCAGTTCGAAGCAGTTCCTAGAGGCGACACCGACATGCTCCAGTTCACCGACTTCCAGCGCACCCTCTCCCAGCCGGCCATCTGCCGGGGCGTGGGGCTCCACTCCGGGGCTCCCGTGACGCTGACCCTGAAGCCCGCGCCCGCGGGGCACGGCATCGTCTTCGTGCGCACGGACCTGGAGCGGCCGGTGAGCATCCCCGCGCTGGCGGAGTACGTGGTGGACACGTCGCTGGCCACCACCCTGGGCCGCGACGGCGTGAAGGTCGGCACGGTGGAGCACCTGATGTCGGCCCTGGCGGGCATGGGCATCGACAACGTGCGCGCGGAGCTGGACGGGCCGGAAGTGCCCATCATGGACGGCAGCGCCCAGCCCTTCACCCACGCCATCATGGAGGCCGGGTCGCGTGAGCTGGACGCGCCGCGCGAGTACCTGGTCATCAAGAAGAGCGTGGCGGTGACGGACGGCGACAAGCAGGCCTCGCTCACCCCGGCCCGCCGCTTCCGCATCAGCTGCACCATCGACTTCGAGCACCCGGTCATCCAGGGCCAGTCCTTCGACGTGGACGTGAACGACCGCGGCTTCTCGCGGGAGATCTCCCGCGCGCGCACCTTCGGCTTCCTTCGCGACGTGGAGAAGCTGAAGACGCTGGGCCTGGCGCGCGGGGGGTCGCTGGAGAACGCCGTCGTCGTGGACGAGGCCGCCATCCTCAATCCGGACGGCCTGCGCTTCCCGGACGAGTTCGTCCGCCACAAGATCCTCGACGCCATCGGCGACGTGTCCCTGTTTGGCCGGCCCGTCATCGGGCACATGACGGCGTTCAAGACGGGCCACGCGCTCAATCACAAGCTGGTGCGCAAGGTGCTGGCGGACCCGTCCTGCTTCGACATCGTCGTCGCGAGCCGCCGGGTGGTGGAAGGCCGCGAGCCGGGTCGCCCGAGCCTCGCGGGTGCGTTGGAGCTGGAGCCCCTGGTCGCCTGAGCGACCGGTTGGCAATTGCTTGCCAGCCCCGGGGACCTCTATTAAGTCGGCGGCCTATGTCCATGCGCTCTACTCGCATCGCCCTGGCCGCTCTCCTCGCGGCATCCCTCACCGCCGGCTGCAACAAGGAGAAGGCACCGGCCAATGCCCAGGCGCCCGCGGCACAGGCCCAGGCCGGCAATGCCGCGGAGCCCGCACCGGACACGGTGGTGGCGACCTTCGGCAACGGTCAGAAGGTGACGTTTGGTGAGCTCAACGAGCGCATCAAGGAGCCGCTGGCGAACCTGGACAAGCAGAAGTACCAGCTGCGCAAGCGCGGCCTGGAGGGGCTCGTCACCGAGCGCCTGGTGAAGGAAGAGGCGGCGAAGCGCAACATCACCGAAGACCAGCTGCTCAAGGCGGAGATCGACGACAAGATCCCCGCGCCTCCGGAAGAGAAGATCAAGGAGGTCTTCGAGGGCGCCAAGGGCCAGCTGCCCCCGGGCGCGACCTACGAGCAGATGAAGCCGCAGATCGTGGACTTCCTCTCCGGCCAGCAGAAGCAGGACGTGGCCCAGAAGTTCTTCGAGTCCCTGCGCCAGAACGCGAACGTGAAGTACGAGCTGCCGGAGCCCCCGCGCGGCCCGGTGGAGCGCAAGCAGGTCGCCGCCACCGGCCCGGCCAAGGGCCCGGAGAACGCGCCGGTCACCATCGTGGAGTTCAGCGACTTCCAGTGCCCGTTCTGCAGCCGCGCCATCGGCACGGTGGACGAGGTGACGAAGACCTACGGCGACAAGGTGCGCCTGGTGTTCCGCCAGTTCCCCCTGGACTTCCACAAGCAGGCGCAGAAGGCCGCCGAGGCCTCGCTGTGCGCCAACGACCAGGGCAAGTTCTGGGACATGCACGACAAGCTCTTCGCCAACCAGTCGGCGCTGGGCGTGGATGACCTGAAGAAGTACGCGGGCGAGCTGAAGCTGGACACCGCCAAGTTCAACGCCTGCCTCGACTCCGGCGAGAAGGCCGCGACGGTGAAGGCGGACCAGGCGGACGGCTCCAAGGTGGGCGTCAACGGCACGCCGGCGTTCTTCATCAACGGCATCATGCTGTCGGGCGCGCAGCCCTTCAGCGAGTTCCAGAGCGTCATCGATGCGGAGCTGAAGGGCGCGAAGTAGCTTCCAGCGCGCATCGAGGGAGGGATGCGGTGGCGTCCAAACCCAGGGCCACGCCCCGCGTGAGCGGTGAGGCGGCTTCGCTCGAATTGGAGCGGCCGCTCGCCGCTGTCGTTTCTCCCACCCGGCCCCTTTCGGCGCACTTCCTCGCGCCGGAGGGGCTGGTGCTCCTCCCGGAGTCCCACGGCGCGTCCGGCTTCTTCGCCGGCAGCCTGGGGACGCTCTCGGTCGAGGAGGTGTTCGCCCAGATTCTCTCGGGCATCCGCACCGGCCAGCTCGTCGTGCAGCACGGCGCCGTGCGCCGCACGGTGGCCTTCCGCGACGGCCAGGTGGTGTTCGCCACCTCCAGCGAGCGGTGGGAGCGGCTGGGCGCGGTGATGGTGCGGCTGGGGCTCATCACGGAAGGGCGCCTCACCCAGGCGCTCGCGCAGGTGACGCCCGCGCGCCGCATTGGCCAGGTGCTCACGTCGCAGGGCATCGTCACCGAGGCCAGCCTCTACAGCGCGATGACGTTCGTGGTGCGCGAGGTGGTGCTCAACCTCTTCGAGATGGTGGAGGGCAGCTTCCTCTTCCTGGAGGCCAAGGCCCCGGCGGTGGACGCGGTGAAGCTGCCGGAGCGCACGCGCGACCTGGTGCTCACCGGCATCAAGCGCGCGGAGGAGACGGGCCGGCTGCGCCGCCGCTTCCCGGACGACATGCACGTGACGCCCGGCCTCCAGGGCGCGCTGCCTGGCGAGGAGGCCCTGTTCGCGAAGCTGGGCGGCGGCACGTCGCTGGGGACGCTGCGGGCCGCGTACGCGGGCAGCCAGTACGCCTTCTACAGCGGCGTGGAGGAGGCGGTGCGCGGCGGCCACCTGTCCGTCCGGGCCGCGGAGGTGGTGCCCACTCCGGGCCCCGCGGTGGAGGGCATGGCCTGGGAGCTGCTGTCCGCGGAGGAGCGCTACAACCTCCTCCTGTCGCTGGTGCACCGCGCGCTGCGCGAGGCGGGCCGCGACGTGGACCTGTTGCGTGGCTTCGTGGATGCGCCGCCCCCGGGCCTGGAGAACGCCTACCAGGGCGTCACGGTGGGGCCGGACGGGCGCGTGGACGTGGCCCGCCTGCGCGCCAACGTGTCCACCAGCGGCGGCGAGGCGGTGGGCCGCGCCATGGCGTTGGAGGCGCTGGACGCGTTCGTGTCCTACGCCCTTTTCTCCGCGCGCAACGTGCTGCCGGCGGACGTGGCGGAGCGCCTGGCCAACACCTACCGCACCCTCCAGGGGGGACTGTCGTAGCGCGCCGCCGCGGGAGTTTCCGCCGTCGGACACCGCCCCCGGAGCCCCCCCATGTGCCCCTGGCGGCCCCTGGCCCGGGTGGCCACGTTCGTCGCCACGGTTGGTGGCTGGCGGGGGACGAGCGACATGGGCGCGATGCGGATGTTGGGGTGGGGAGTGCTTCTGCTGAGCACGGCGTGCGGCGCGTCCCGGACCGCGGTGACGAAGGGGGAGCCCGGCACGGGCGGCTCCGGCTCCGGCCATGACGATTCAGCCGTCGCGTCCACCACGCGGCGCTACGTGGACGAGGACCTGGGGTTTGAAATCGTCCGGCCCACGGCGGAGTGGTCGCTGGACGAGACGAACGAGCGCACCCCGGAGGGGCTCGCGATTCCCGTCGTCCTGCGCCACCGCGTGACGGGGGCCCAGGTCGTGCTGCAGGTGGCGCCCGGCGTGGCGACGCCCACCCAGTTCGCGGAGCGGCTGACGCAGGGGCTGCGCCAGCAGCCGGGCTTCACCACCACGGATCCCCAGCCCATCGCGCTGTCGGACAGCGCGGTGGGGTTCGACTTCCAGGTGGGGGAGGGCGTGCGCGGCAAGGTGGCCGTGCGCGAGGGCAACTCCGGCCGCGTCCTGATGATGCTGGCCACCTGGCCCACGGAGGCCTCCGCCGACATCACGGCGAGCGTGGACGCCCTGATGGCGGGCGTCCGTCCGCTGCCCGAGCCGAGCGTGGCCGTGCGAGCCACGCCCGGTGCGCCGGAGCCCGAACCCGGCGATCCGCGTTAGCGGCGGAGCGGGGCTCCGGGCCCGGAGCCCCTGAGCACTACCCGCGGGCCGCCTTGCCCTTGGCGCGCTTCGCGGCCTTCGCGGGGGCCGGCGGGGTGGGCTCCGGCTGCGCGGCGATGCGCGCGGCCTGCTGGCGCACCAGCTCCACCAACGTGCGCGCGCCGACGCCGGTGCCGCCCTTGTTGAGGTAGCCGCGCTCCTTGGGGCTGTTGGACGGCCCCGCGATGTCCAGGTGCACCCAAGGCGTGTCGCCGACGAACTCCTTGAGGAAGAGCGCCGCGTTGATGGCGCCGCCCCAGCGCTCGCCGGAGTTCTTCATGTCCGCCACTTCCGAGCGCAGCGCGTCCTTCTGCAGGTCGCTGACCGGCAGGCGCCACATCTCCTCGCCCGCGGTGCGCGCGGCCGTCAGCACGCTGTTCACCGTGTCATCGTCGTCGCCGAAGGCGCCCACGATGTAGTTGCCCAGCGCCACCATGCACGCGCCCGTGAGCGTCGCCAGGTCGATGATGGCGGACGGCTCGTGCTCGCCGGCCCAGGTGAGCATGTCGCCCAGCACGAGGCGGCCTTCCGCGTCCGTGTTGGTGATCTCCACCGTCTTGCCCGAGCGCGCGGTGAGGATGTCGCCCGGCTTGTACGCCGTGCCGGACGGCATGTTCTCGCACGCGCCGATGAAGGCATGCACCGGGAAGGGCGGCTTCACGACGGAGCCAATCACCTTCATGGCGGCCAGCACGGCGGCGGACCCCGCCATGTCCGTCTTCATCTCCACCATGCCCTCGGTGGGCTTGAGCGACAGGCCGCCCGAGTCGAACGTGATGGCCTTGCCCACCAGCGCCAGCGGCGCGCGCTTCGCGTCCTTCGCGTTCTTCGGCGTGTAGACCAGGTGGATGAGCCGGGGCTCCTGCACGCTGCCGGCGGTGACGCCCAGGAACATGCCCATGTTCAGGCGCTCGATCTCCTTGCGCCCGCCGATCTCCGCCTGGAGCCCGCCCTCCTTGGCGGCCTGCTGCGCGGCCTGCGCGAGCCGCGTGGGCGTCACGACGTTGGGGGGCTCGTTGACCAGGTCACGCGCCCAGTTGACGGCCTCCGCCAGCTTCAGGCCCAGCGCCAGCGCGTCCTCGAGCGCGCGCGACTTCTCCGTGCCCGCGGGCAGCGACAGCGTGGCGCGGGTGAGCTTCGGGGCGCCCTTGTCCTCGCGCGCGGCGGACTTGTACTTGTCGAAGCGGTAGACGCCCAGCTCCAGGCCCTCCACCACCGCGCGCACGGCGCCCTCCGCGTTGTCCGTGGCGGGCACGCGGAAGCCGATGGCGGTGGACTTCAGCCGCTGCGCCGTCTTCGCCGCGCGGCCCGCGGCGAGCCGCAGCACCTCCGGCTGGAAGCGCGCGCGGTTGCCCAGGCCCAGCAGCAGGACGCGGTCGGAGCCCAGGCGCCCCAGGGTGTGCATCAGGAAGGATTGGTCCACCTTTCCCTTGAAGCCCTCCTGGGTGGCGGCGGCGCGCAGCTTGCCATCCAGGGCCGAGTCCGCGGCGGCCAGCGGCGCGGGGGCGGAATCACCCAGCTCGCCCTCGAAGAGGGGGATGACGAGCAGCTCACCGCTCACCGGCGCGGCTTCACCGGAGACGAGACTGAATTGCATGGCGACTTGGACTCCTGGACGCAAAGAGGGGGGAAGGCGATGATCCGAGGGGCGCGACTGTAGACGCGGGGCGTGTTGCTCGCAAAGCGCTGGTTGCCACTCCGGCATTGCAATGCCCCGGCGCGCTGGATAGCTGTGCACTCCCAATGCCCACCCTGCTGCTCCATCTGACGGCCATCGAACGGTTGGCGGCCCGCCCGGACGGGCTCCCCGCCGACTGGGTGCGCGCGTTGTCCGAGGACCTGCCGTACGCACGCTTCGGCGCGGCGCTGCCGGACCTGCCGCTGTGCGCGGGCGTGCGCGGGGGGCTGGGCCTGATGCTCCCAGAGGCCGGCTGGCCCCCCTTCGCGCGGCTGTACCACGAGCGCGCGCCGGTGGGCCTGGGCCTGAAGATGGCGGAGCTCGTCGCGTCAGGGGCCCTGGTGGGCACCGAGGCGGGCCTGGCCATCCTCGCGGGCTACTTCATGCACCTGAGCCTGGACCGGCGGCTCCACCCCCTGGTGGACCAGCTGGTCATCCGCCACCGCCGCAAGGGCGAGCGGGCCTGGGATGCGCGCCGCCAGGTGGAGTGGGCCCAGTCGCTCTTCTTCCTGCGTGAACAGGATGGCACGGACGGTGTTGGCACCGCCCGCATGCGCGAGCACTTCCAGGTGGTGAAGAGCGAGGGCATCCCGCTGCGCGGCATTGGCCGGGGCATCTACGAGCTGGTGCGGCTGGCGTCGCAGGAGCGCGTGGGGCAGGCGCCCACCAAGGCGGAGGTGGATGGCTGGGTGCGCGGTCTCTATGTCTCCGGCCTCTTCCTCGCGAGCCCGCTGGGGCGCGTGCGCGCACTGCCGGCGTACTCGCAGCTCTCCTTCCAGGAGCTGTACCGCAATGATCACTTCGACTTCACGGCGGAGGTGGACGCCGCGCTGGAGGTGACGCGCGGGCTGCTCAAGAGGCTGCACGGCTACATGGCGCGCGGCACCTATACGCCGCGTACGCGCGCGCGCTTCCTGGAGGAGTTTCCAGAGGGCACGCTGGGCGCCACCGCCTCGCAGTGAACGTGCAATCACGGCCCGAGTCCGAGGCCGTGTCCGGGTGCCGGGCATCCGGCCAGTCAAGCCCGCTGCCCTCCGGGGCGTAGCGCTATCCGAAGCGCGGAGTGCCTCCTATCCTCGATAGGGAATGACGGTATTCCTCCTCATGGCGGCGGGTGTGTTGGCGGGTGGGCTGGGGGCGCTCCTGGGCATCGGGGGCGGCATCGTCCTGGTGCCGGTCCTGGTGTTGGGATTCGGAATCCCCCTGGAGCAGGCCGTGCCCGCGAGCTTGATGTGCGTGGTGGCCAACTCCTGCGCCGCCGCCGCCAGCTACGTGGAGAACAAGCTCAGCGACTTACGGCTGGGGCTGACACTCGAGCTCGCCACGGTGATGGGGGCCATCGTGGGAGGGCTGGTCGCGGCCTTCGTCGCGGAGGCGATGGTGGCGGTGGTCTTCGGCCTCTTCACCCTCTTCGTCGCGCTGCAGATGATGCTCTTGCGCAAGCCCGTCCAGGAGCCGGCGACGGCGGCCAACTACCTGCCGCGCAACTACCCGTTGGGCATCTCCGGCTCCTTCGTGGCGGGCGGCCTGTCCGCGCTGCTGGGGGTGGGCGGGGGACCGCTGAAGGTGCCGCTGATGACCTACGGGATGCGCGTGCCCTTCAAGGTCGCCAGCGCCACCAGCAACCTGATGGTGGGCGTCACCGGCGCCGCGAGCGTGGCGGCCTACGCGTGGCGCGGCCAGCTGAACCTGGGGCTCGTGGCCCCGTTGGTGGTGGGCGTGCTGGGCGGCGCGTCCGTGGGCAGCCGGCTGATGCTGAAGCTGCCCACCGCGGTGCTGAAGAAGCTCTTCGCCGTCGTGCTGCTCGCGGTGGCCGGACAGATGTTGTGGAAGGGAGGGGAGGGGTTGTGGCCGAGTCTATGGAAATGAGTGAAACGGAGCCTGAGCTACGCGGTATCCCCCCGTCGATGAGGGTGCCGGACGCAGGGCCGCCACCGCGCGGCGCCCAGGCGACGTCGGTGGCGCTGGGAGGCGCGCTCCATCGAGAGCTCCAGCAAGAGCCCATCACCCAACCGGAGACGCACACCCGCGTCCGGCGGGGGGAGGGGCGGCTCGCCGCCGGTGAGCGGTGGATCGCGCGCATGCTGCGCACCGGGGCGGTCATCAGCGGCGGGCTGTTCATCGCGTCGCTCGTGCTGGAGCTGCTGCCGCGCGACGAGTCCGTGCACGTGGCCATCGACCTGCTGCGCAAGGCAGCGGCGTCCATGCTCCTGGTGACGCCGGTGGCGCGGCTGGCGATGGCGGGAACGCTGCTGGGCTTGCGCGGCGAGTGGCGCTACGCCGCCATCGCCGCGGGCGTCATCAGTCTGCTGGCGATCGCGGTGGGCGCGGGCTTCCAGGCCTGACGTTGGAGGCGCACGCACCGGACCGCGCGCGGGCTACACGCCGCGCGCGGTGAAGTGCGCGAGCACGTTCTTCACCTTCGCCACCTCGTCGTGCTGCTGGAGGTCCTCGTACATCGGCAGCACCGCCTCGAACTGCTCGCGGGCCGCTGGGAAGTCCTGGAGGTAGTAGCAGGACAGCCCCAGGTCCCACCGGGCGCGGGCCTCGTAGACGTGGTCGTGCAGCTCGCCGTACACGTCCACCGCGCGCAGCAGGTGCGGCCGGGCGTTGTCGTGGTGGCCCAGCAGCCCTTCGGATTCGCCCAGCAGGAGGTGGCCCAGCGCGAGCGCCTCCGGGTCCTCCCCCTGCTCCAGGAGCGGCACCGCTTCCAGGAAGCGCTTCCGCGCGGGCTCGTACTCGCCCTTGGCCATGCGCAGGTCGCCAATGTCCAGGAGCAGCCGCGCCATCCGCTCCGTGTTGCGCGTCTGGCGGAAGAGGATGAGCGCCTCCTGGTACTTCTCCTCGGCGGCGTCCGCCTGGCCCAGGGCGCGCAGGGACTCGCCGATGCAGGCGCGGGTGAGGGCCTCGCCCTCGCGGTCGCGCGACTCGTTGAAGAGCAGGGCGGCGGTGGCCATCTGCTCGATGGCGCCCTTGTGGTCCTCGAAGTGGGCCTTCACCACGCCCAGGCCGAAGAGGGCCTGCGCCTGGCCGGGCTTGTTGCCCGCGGTCTTGAAGAAGCCCAGGGCCTCCTCGTAGTGCTCACGGCTCTGCGCGTGGTCTTCCAACATCCCGTGCAGCTCCGCGAGCGCCACCAGCCCCTGGCCCACCTCCGTGGGGGCGCCGGTGATGCGCAGGGTGGCGAGCGCGTTCTTCTGCTTCTGGATGGCGTCGGTGATGTGGGCGCGTTCGGTGTCGGACGGGTGCATGTCAGTTCTCGTGAACCTTGCGGCGGCGGGCGCCCCTGTCCAGCGAATCGTGCTTCTCGCCGCCTTCAGCCCCGTTTCCAGCCGGCTCGTGGTGCCCGTTGCGCTCGCCCTTCTCCTTCTCGTGGACCAGCAGCGGGGAGAAGAAGCAGTCCTTCTTCGTGTATTCGTCGAACGCGAACGCGAAGCGGTAGCTGGCGGCCGCGCGCTGGTTGCAGTCCGTGCGCTCGCAGAAGCGGCAGGAGATGCCGCTGGGGATGGCGTCCTTGCGCAGGTCGTTGGTGGGCAGGCCGTACGCCAGGTACTTCGCGTTCTCCGCGTGCGTGCCCAGGCCGATGGAGTACGCCGTGCCCTTCACGATGGAGCCCTCGATGGGCTGCAGCTGCACCTTGGCGAAGCAGAAGTACGTCGTGCCATCCGGCATGATGGAGTACTGCCGGGTGATCTGCGACGGGTTGAGGAACGCCAGGTGCACCGCCCACTTCGCGCACGAGCCGCCGCCCGACGCGAAGCGGATGCCGGTGCCGCTGTAGCGCTTGGAGATGTTCCCCGCGATGTCCGCGCGCAGGAAGTGGAACGGCAGCCCCTGGCGCTTGGGGTCGGACAGGTTGCAGATGCGGTGGGCCACCGTCTCGTAGGTGGTGCCGAAGACGTTGGAGAGCAGCTCCACGTCGTAGCGCGTGCGCTGCACCTCCTTGAAGAACTCGCCGTAGGGCAGCATCAGCGCGCCGGCGAAGTAGTTCGCCAGGTTCACCTTGATGAGCCGCTCCGTCTCACCGTGCCGCATGCGCCCGGCGCCCAGGATGCGCTCCACCAGCTTCTCGCGGTCCATCACCATCAGGCCAATGGAGGCCGCCACCTGGAACTTCAGGGGCTGCTCGGTGAGGTCCGGCGACAGCGTGAGCGTGCGCGCGTCCAGGTCCAGCCGGCGCACCACGGATGAGCCGCTGGCGGCGCGCTCGATCTGCACCCGGAAGTCGAAGCGCTCCTCCAGCATCCGGATGAGCTGGCTGCTGGTGAGCTGCTGCTCCAGGCGGAAGTCGCGGCGCAGCCCTTCCGCCTGCTCCTCCAGCTCCGGGAAGTAGTTGCGGTGCTTCTCCAGGAAGTCGCTGACCTCGTCGAAGGGCGAGTAGTCGAAGCGCACGCCCGGCGTGTTGCCCACCCCGGAGGGCGAGCCCTGCGTGCGCGTGCGCTCCTCCACGTTGAGCTGCGCGAGCACGTTCTCCAGCTGCGTGCGCGTGTTCTTGTAGAGGTTGAAGAGCGCCGCGACGGTGCCCGCCAGCTTCGGTTCGGCGGACAGCGACTGGAGCGACTCCGAGTCGATGTCCAGGCTCTTGAGCAGCGGTTCGTCCAACAGCTTCGCCAGGGCCTCGTCCACGCGGCCCTCACCCAGCGTGGACATGAACTGTTCAGGGTCCTGCTCGAAGTAGCGCAGCGCCTTCCAGAGCAGCGGGAAGGGCATCACGCGCTTGCCCTTCTCGATGAGGTTCAGGTACGCGGGCGACACGCCCAGGTCCTTGGCGGCGTCCGCCTGCTTGATGTTCCGCTGCAAACGCAGGCCTCGAAGCTTCAGCCCCACGTTCGCGTTCAGAGCGTTGTCGTTGTTCATGGCTCCAACCCCCGGCGGGCCCCGTCAGGCGACGTGTTCCGACACCGGGTCTCTGGATCCACTCTGCAAATCGATTTACCGATTTGCAATCAACGTTTTCGATCCACCGCAGCGCTGTCCCGCAGGCGACGCGCGAAGGGTTGACTGCCCCCACCCTGGACTCAGGTTCACGTAATTGCATGTAATCACAGCGCTTTCAGTCGGCCCCGGTGTGCGGCGGGCGCGCCGGGAGGCCGCGCTGTCAACCCTTGACCAACGCGGTGCGGCAGGACTGGGAAAAAGTCAGTAAACGGGCGCCAGATTTTTTACAACGCGCTACCGAGCCCCCGGGGCCCGTTGGAAGACGAGGGCGACGTTGGTGCCGCCGAAGCCGAAGGAGTTGCTCATCACGGCGTTCACGCGCGTCTCGCGGGCGGTGTTGGGCACGCAGTCGAGCGGGATGCGCGGGTCCTGGTGGTCCAGGTTGATGGTGGGGGGCAGGACGCCCCGGGTGAGGGCGAGGATGCTGATGACGGCCTCCGCGGCCCCGGCCGCGCCGTTCATGTGGCCCGTCATGGACTTGGTGGAGGAGATGGCCAGCGTCTTCGCCGCGTCGCCGAAGACGCGGGCGACGCCCTCCATCTCCAGCAGGTCGCCGATGTCCGTCGAGGTGCCGTGCGCGTTGAGGTAGCCGATGTCGGCGGGGGCGAGGCGCGCGTCCTTCAGGGCCGCCCTCATCGCGCGCTGGGCGCCCTCGTGTTCGGGCGCGGGGGCGGTGACATGGTGGGCGTCGGAGCTGGCGCCGTAGCCCGTCAGCTCCGCGAGGATGCGGGCCCCCCGGGCGCGGGCGAATTCGTACTCCTCCAGGACGAGGATGCCCGCCCCTTCCGCGAGCACGAAGCCGTCGCGGTCCCGGTCGAACGGGCGGCTGGCGGCCTGGGGGGCGTCATTGCGGGTGGACAGCGCCTTCATCGCGGCGAAGCCGCCCACGCCCAGCAGGGAGATGGGCGCCTCCGCGCCGCCGGCCACCGCCACGTCGAACTCGCCGCGCTGGATGCCGCGCAGGGCCTCGCCGATGGCGTGGGCGCTGGTGGAGCACGCGGAGTTGGTGGACCAGGACGGGCCCTTGAGGCCGTGGCGCATGGAGACGTAGCCGGGCGCCATGTTGATGATCATCTGGAGGATGAAGAAGGGGCTGATGCGGTCCGGGCCCTTCTCCAGCGCCTTCTTGTACGTCTCCTCCAGGCTGGAGATGCCGCCAATGCCGGAGCCGATGATGGCCGCCACGCGCTCGGCGTTCTCCGGGGTGATGACGAGCCCCGCGTCCGCGATGGCCATGTCCGCCGCCACCACCGCGAATTGCGCGAAGCGATCCATGCGCCGCGCCTCGCGCCGCTCGATGTACGCCTCCGGGTCGAAGTCCTTCACCTCGCCCGCGAAGCGGCAGTCCAGCGGGCTGGCGTCGAAGAGGGTGATGGGCCCCACGCCGCTCCGGCCGTTCACCAGCGACTCCCAGCTCTTCTCCACGCCGGTGCCACACGGGCTGATGAGCCCCATTCCCGTCACCACGACGCGTCGCTGCCCCATGGAAGCCTCCTTGACCCCGGTCATTGAACGGGATGGTATTATGACCATCCTTCCATCCATTCAAGCCTGAGACTCACGGACGGAGCAGGCGTCCGGGCATTCAAGCGGCGGATGGAATGATGTGGGTCATTCAACCGGAAGAGGAGCCCCCTGATGAGCGAGCAGCCCGTGAACCCGCGCACGCGGACGGTGACGTGGAAGGACCCCCGGGAGGGCGCCGCGGCGGCGAAGACGCTGTCCGGGTTGGAGTACCTGCGCGCCATCCAGCGCGGCGAGCTGCCGGGGCCGCCCATCGCGGAGCTGATGGGCTTCGCGCCGGTGGAGGTGGAGGAGGGGCGGGTGGTGTTCTCGGTGAAGCCCGGGGAGTACCACTACAACCCCATCGGCATGGTGCACGGCGGGCTGGCGGCCACGCTGATGGACTCCGCCATGGGGTGCGCCATCCACTCGCTGCTGCCGGTGGGCGCGGGCTACACGACGCTGGAGCTCCACGTGAACTACGTGAAGGGCATCGCGCATGACACCGGGCCGCTGCTCTGCAAGGGGGAGGTCATCCACCTGGGGGGGCGCGTGGCGACGGCGCAGGGACGGCTGGTGGACGAGAAGGGGACGCTCTACGCGCACGGCACCACGACGTGCATGGTGTTCCGGCCGCCGGCTCCGGGCGGCAAGGAGTAGGAGCCCGCGATGCGCTACACCGCCGAACACAAGCATGCCACGCACGCGCGCATCCTCGCGGCCGCGGAGAAGCTGTTCCGCGCGGAGGGCTTCAGCGGGGCGAGCGTGGAGCGGGTGATGCGCGCCGCGGGCCTGACGGTGGGCGGCTTCTACGCCCACTTCGCGTCCAAGGAGGCGCTGCTCGCGGAGTCGCTGCGCGCGTTCATGGAGGAGCGCAGGTCGCTCTGGCTCTCGGGGCTGGAGGGGCTGAAGGGCCCGGCGTTCCTGGAGCACTTCGCGCGGCGCTACCTGAGCCTCTACAACCGGGACACGGGGCAGACGAGCTGCATGATGCCGTCGCTCCTGTCGGACCTGACGCGCGCGACGCCCCGGGTGCAGGCCGCGTTCGTCCAGGGGCTGGAGGACCTGACGTCCGCGGGACAGGAGCAGCTCCCGGCCCGCGAAGGCGCGACGCCCCGGCAGCAGATGCTGGCCACGGTGGCGCTGTGTTTCGGCGCGATGACGCTCGCGAGGGCCTCGGGGTCGCGGGCCTTGTCGGGGGAGATCCTCGACGCGGCGCGAGCGCTGCTGCTCGCGGGCCCACCGGTGCCAGGGGCCGGGGAGGCGGGCCCGCGGCTGCGCTCGGGGCAGGACGACGCCAGGGCGTCCTCCTCGCGGAAGAAGGCCTCGGTCCGGACGCCGCGCGCCGGTCGTTCCCGGGGGGCCAGTGGCCCGCGTCGCTCCCCGCCCGCACGGAAGCCGAAGCCCCACTGAGCCCCGGCCCTGCTCCCTGGCGGCCGCCCACCTTCCGACGCTCGTCCTCGCGAGGCGTCACTCGGGACTGGACGGCATGGGGGGCGCCGTGGGGTTCTTGTCGCCGGACCGCGATGCGTGGGGGGCTGATGAGTCACGGGATGACGACGGGGCCTCGCGCCTGGCTCCTGGGCCTCGCGCTCATGCTGAACGCGTGCGCGGTGGTTCCACCCGCGCTGCCCTCGAAGGACTCCGCGTCCCTTCGCTACAACATCGCGTACACGCGCCAGCCCCAGCCGGCCCTGGACGTGGAGATCGTCCTCCTGCCGTCGTCCCCGAGCGACTTCCTCTTCCGGCAGCCGGAGCGCGTGGACACGGTGTGGGCCTGGCGCGAGGACGGCTCCTCGGACGCCCTGCGCCTGCGTGACGGCGCGGTGCACGTGCCCCCGGGGACGCGCTTCCTTCGCTACCACTACCCGCTGGCTCCCTCGCGCGGAGGCGGCTGGTCCTTCTTCTTCGGCATGGGGGACCAGGACTCCTGGCACGTCGCCGGAAAGGCCTACCTCCTGCGCCCGCGCACGGTGACGCCCCGCCTGCGCGTGGACCTCACCGTGTCCGGCACGTCCGCGCTCCTCCCCTGGCGCGCGGATGACGGCGGCGTGTACCACCTGCGCGGCGAGGACCTGGTGGACTCGGGCTTCCACGGCTTCGGGGGCCGCAGGTGCGAGGCGCGCGTCGGCGCCTCCGTGCTGGAGGTCGCGCTGCTGGGCTCCTTCACGCACCTGTCGGACGCGGACCTCTGCGCGTGGCTCCAGCAGGCCGCTCGTGAAGTGGGCACCATCCGCAAGGCCTTCCCACACCCGCGCATCACCGTGCGCGTCGTGCCCGTGCCCGGCGAGGACTCGCCCGCGCTCTTCGGCATGGTCCAGTGGAGCTCCCCGCCCAGCATCTCCATCCTCGTGGGCCAGGACGCCACCGCCGCGTCCTTCGCGGGGGACTGGGTCGCCCTCCACGAGATGCTGCACCTGGCGCACCCGACGCTGCTGCCCCGCGTGGCCTGGCTCACGGAAGGGCTGGCCACCTACTACACGGAGGTCGCCCGCGCCCGCTCCGGGCGCCAGACGGCGGAGCAGGCATGGAAGGAGCTGACGTCGGGCTTCGCGCGCGGCCGGTCCGCCGCCCGCTCCCGCACCATGGCGGAGGTCGTCGCGCGCGAGGGCGAGTGGCAGGGCATCTACTGGACCGGCGCGTTCTTCGCGCTCCACCTGGACGTCGAGCTGCGGCGCGTGACGCACGGCCGGGCCCGCCTGGAGGACGTGCTGGAGCTGCTCGCCACTCGCGGGCCCACGTCCTCGCTCGGGAGCTTCGGCGCCGCCGTGGACACCGTCGCCGGCCAGCCGCTCTTCGACGCGCTGCTCGCCCGCCACCTCACGACTCCCGCCTTCTCAGAATTAGATGCCTTGTTGGATAATCTTGGCGTCCGAATTGACCCGGGTGGCGTCAAGCTCCATGCTGCGCCCGGCAGCCGGCTGCGTGAGGCGATGGACGGTGAGCGGTCCCCGGATGACGGGGGGTGAACACCCGGAAAGGGAAAGGGCTGTAACCGGTGTTTCGGATGGCGCGTATGGCATGCATCCGCGAGGTCCGCGGCTTCCGTAGATGAGGTCCGCCATGTTCCGCAGCGTCCTGATGCTCGCCGCCGCCCTGTCGCTGTCCGCGTCCGCCGCCGAGCCTGCTCCCGCGCCCGCCACCGCCGAGAAGCGCTTCGTCTTCAACGACCCGAACAGCCGGGACACGGTGATGTTCGTGCTGGACGCGCCGCTGGAGGTCATCAACGGCCTCTCCAACCAGGTGCGGGGGCAGGTGGAGGTGAAGGGCCAGAAGGCCAGTGGCCGCTTCCAGGTCCCGGTGAGCTCCATCAAGACGGGCAACGAGACGCGTGACGGCCACCTGCAGAACGACCGCTGGCTGGATGCGGCGAAGTTCCCGGCCATCGTCTTCGAGTTCAAGGACGTGGCCCTGCCCGCGCCGCTCGCCAACGCGAAGCCGGTGGTGGTGAAGACGAAGGGCACGTTCTCCATCCATGGCGTCACGCGCGAGGAGCCCGTGGAGGTGACGGCGACGTACCTCCAGGAGACGGCCGAGACGAAGAACCGCGCCGCGGGCGAGCTCTTGCGCGTGCGCGCGAAGTTCCAGATTCCCCTGGAGGCCTACGGCATCCAGCGCACCGAGGCGCTGCTGCTGAAGGTGGGCGAGAAGGCGGAGGTCACCGTCGACGCCTGGGGCTCCACGCAGTTCAAGCCGTAGTTGATGATCCTCCCTGTAGTCACACCCCCCACGCGGTACGAAAGGAAGCAACACATGAACGTCAAGGCTCTTGCGGCGGTTGTCGGCACCCTGTCCCTCGGCGCGCTGGCCACCGGCTGTGCGTCCACGAAGGCGGCGGAGGGCTCGCAGGCCGCTTCGTCCGAGAAGGCCGCCGAGGCCAACTGCAGCGCGAAGCCCGCGGATGCGAAGGGCGCCGAGGGCAGCTGCGGCACGAAGCCGGCCGCGACCCCGGAGAAGGGCGCCGAGGGCAGCTGTGGCGCGGGCTCCTGCGGCTCCGGTTCCTGCGGCGGCAAGAAGTAGTCAGCCCCTCGGGAGGGCCTGGGTGACAGGCCTCCTCCCAGGCTCGCGGGCGGTGGGAAGGGTTCTTCCTGCCGCCCGTGTTGTTTCCACCCCCGCCAGAGCCGTCTTCGAGCTCCGAGTTCCAGGAGGAGTGCCGCATGTCGCCCCGCTACGCAGACCGCCATGGGTTGAAGCCGCTGGGGGCGGGCATCGGGCTGCGCCGCGACTTCTACGAAGCGCTGCCGCGCACGCCGCGCGCCCTGGACTGGGTGGAGATCATCCCGGAGAACTTCCTCACGCTGGGCGGGCGCTCCCAGCGCGCCCTGGATGCGTGCCGTGAGCGCTGGACGCTCCTGCCGCACGGGGTGGGGCTGGACATTGGCGGGCCGGACGCGCTGGACGACGACTACGTGACCCGGCTGGCCGCGCTGGTGAAGCGCCTGGACTCGCCGTTCTTCTCCGACCACCTGTGCTACTCGCGGCTGGGCGGGGTGTACCTGCATGACCTGCTGCCGCTGCCCTTCACGGAGGCCGCGGTGGAGCACGTGGTGCCGCGCGTGCGCGAGGTGATGGCGCGCGTGGAGCGGCCCTTCCTCCTGGAGAACCCCAGCTACTACGCGGCCATGCCCGGCGGCACGCTGAAGGAGGCGGACTTCCTGCGCCAGGTGGTGGAGGCCGCGGACTGCGGCCTGCTGCTGGACGTGAACAACGTCTGGGTCAACGCGAAGAACCACGGCTACGACCCGCGCGCCTTCGTGGACGCGCTGCCCCTGGAGCGCGTGGTGCAGGTGCACCTGGCCGGGCACGACGTGGGGGAGACGGTGCTCATCGACACGCACGGCGACCGCGTCTGCGACGACGTGTGGGCGCTGTACCGCTACACGCTGGAGCGCACCGGCCCGGTGTCCACGCTGGTGGAGTGGGATCAGTCCATCCCCTCCCTGGACGCGGTCCTGGACGAGGCGGACCTGGCGCGGGGCGTGCTCGCGGAGGTGACGCGATGAAGGCCTCGCTGAAGCATTTCTTCGACAGCATGGAGACGTACCTCGCGGGGCCACCGGGCGCGGAGGGCGTGTCGGCGCTGGCCGCGACGCATCCGGGCTGGGTCGTGGACCCGGAGCGCATGGCGCTCTATGGCCAGTTCGTGCGCGGCCACGTGCGCTCCACGCTGGAGAAGCTCTTCCCGCTGACGCGCAAGGCCGTGTCCGCCGACGCCTGGGACGGGCTGGTGGAGGGCTACACCCGCACGCGGCCCGCGCGTCACCACGAGCTCAACCGGCTGGGCGAGGGCTTCGCGCCCTTCGTCTCGGACGTCACCGGCGCGCGGGGGCTGCCCGCGTTCCTGCCCGCGCTGGCGCGCTTCGAGTGGACGGACTTCGCGGTGTTCGCCTCCGAGGAGGTCGTGCCCGAGCGCGTGGAGCGCCTGACGCCCAACCCGACGCTCGCGGTGCTGGAGCACCCCTACCGCCTCTGCGCGTTCGTGCGGAGCCGCGGCGAGGAGGCCCGTCCGGCGGAGGGGAGCGAGCTGGCGCTGCTCTGGCGCCACCCGGAGCGGCTGGTGACCTTCTACATGGAGGCCACGCCGCCCGCGCTGCTGGTGCTGAAGATGGCGGTGGAGGGGCTGTCCGCGGAGGCCGTCTCCCAGGCCACCGGGATGGCGGCCCCGGACGTCCTCGCGGAGGTGGGGCGCTTCGCGAAGGACGGGTTGGTGCTGACGCCGGCGGCGCGCTCCTGACAGGAGGCGGACGGGCGCGACGCTTCGCGCTGGCCTCCAGGGGCCGGTCGGGGGGAAGAATGGGGGGACGTCGTTCCCCACCGTGAGGTCCCCGCCATGCGCGTCATCAACTTCAACGCCGGCCCCGCCGGTCTGCCCCTGCCGGCCCTGGAGCAGGCCCGGGATGAGCTGCTCGACTTCCACGGCACGGGCATGTCCGTGATGGAGCACAGCCACCGTGGCAAGGACTACGAGGGCGTCCACGACGAGGCCGTCGCGCTGCTGACGGAGCTGCTGGGCATCCCGGCCACGCACCAGGTGCTGTTCCTCACCGGCGGCGCGTCGCAGCAGTTCGCCCAGGTGCCCATGAACTTCCTCACGCAGGGGGCCTCCGCCGACTACCTGATGACCGGGGTGTGGAGCGAGAAGGCCTTCGACGAGGCCAGGTACTTCGGCGCGCCGCGCGTCGCGGCCACCACCGTGCAGGCGGACAAGCGCTACCAGCGCGTCCCCAGGCAGGCCGAGCTCCAGCTCGACCCCCAGGCCGCGTACGTGCACCTGACGAGCAACAACACCATCTTCGGCTCGCAGTGGCACACCTTCCCGGACGTGGGCCGCGTGCCGCTGGTGGCGGACATGAGCTCCGACTTCCTCTGGAAGCCCACCGACGTGAGCCGCTTCGCGCTCATCTACGCGGGCGCGCAGAAGAACCTGGGGCCCTCCGGCGTCACGCTGATCATCGCCGCGAAGGACTTCATCGCGAAGGGGCGCAAGGACATCCCCAAGTACTTCCGCTACAGCACGCACGCGGAGAACAACTCGCTCTACAACACGCCCCCCACCCTGGCCATCTACCTGGTGCGCAACGTGCTCGCGTGGGTGAAGGGGTTGGGCGGCCTGCCCGCGCTGGAGCGGCGCAACCGGGAGAAGGCGGAAGACTTGTACGCCGCCATCGACCGGAATCCGGGGTTCTACCGGGCCCCGGTGGAGCGCGAGTCCCGTTCAGTGATGAACGTCGTCTTCCACCTCCCCACGGAGGAGCTGGATGCGGCCTTTGTCGCCGAGGCGAAGCAGGCGCAGATGGTGGGCCTCAAGGGCCACCGCACCGCGGGCGGCATCCGCGTGTCGCTCTACAACGCGGTTTCGCCGCAGGACGTCAAAACACTGACGTCCTTCATGGATCACTTCGTGAAGATGCACGGCTAGGCTCACGTCGACATTGCGCGTACCCACCTGGAGGCATTTCGTGAAGAAGACGCTGACCGCCGTGCTGCTGTCGCTGACCCTCGCCGCGCCTGTCATGGCCAAGGAGATCGCGGGGGTGAAGTACCCCGACACCGCCACCGTTGACGGCAAGGAGCTGAAGCTCAACGGTGTCGGCCTGCGCAAGAAGGCCATCTTCAAGGTCTACACCGTCGGCCTCTACGTGGAGAACCCCACGAAGGACGCCACGGCGCTGCTCAACGCGGATGAGATCAAGCGCGTGCGCATGTTCATGAAGCGCGACCTCAAGAAGGAGCAGATCACCGAGGCCATCGAGAACGGCTTCAAGAAGAACGCCGGCGCGAACCTGCCCAAGCTCCAGGCGCGACTGGAGACCTTCAAGAACGCCATCCCGGCGGAGGTGAAGGAGGGGGAGGAGCTGGTCCTCACGTACATCCCTGGCAAGGGCACGAACGTGCACACCAGCGATGGCAAGTCCATCGACGTGGAGGGCAAGGACTTCGCGGACGCGCTCTTCTCCGTGTGGCTGGGCAAGGAGCCCGTGGATGGCGGACTGAAGGACGGGATGCTGGGCAAGGAAGACTGACGAGGCCGCGTCCCTGGAAGCGGTGTCGCGCCCCGAGGGCGTCCCTCCTTCACGGAGGGTCGTCGCGAGGGGCGCCGCTGTTTTAACGGTGACGTCGTCCCTGCTTCAATGGTGGACAGCCCACGGCGCCCCTGTCAGACGCGCGTGAGCTGCCCCTGGAATGCCCTGGCGCATCGGGCGTTGATGCGCGCCGAGTTGCACCCACCCCTCGCTCGTGCTTGGAGACTGCTTTGAAGCGATTGGCCCTGTTCGCCGCCTCCTGTGTCCTTGGCGCCGCCTGCAAGACGGCGGAGCCCACCCCCGAGCCGCCCCGGGCCACCCCCCCGGCCCCCGTGGCCGCCGCCGCTCCAGTCGAACCGGCCTCCGCGCAGGCCTCCGTGCCCATGGCGGAGCGTCCCGTGCCTCCCGGGCTGGACGCCGCGGTGATGGATCCGTCGGTGAACCCCTGTGACGACTTCTACAAGTACGCGTGCGGCGGCTGGCTGAAGGCCACGGAGATCCCCGCCGAGCGCGCGCGCTGGAGCCGCGGCTTCGAGACCGTGGCCGAGCGCAACCAGACCGTGCTGCGCGACATCCTCACGCGCGCCGCGGAAGGGCAGGGGGAGAACACGCCGGACGACAAGCTGCTGGGCGACTACTACGGCGCCTGCATGGACGAGGCGAAGCTGGAGCAGTCGCTGCCCGTGCTGCGCGCGTACCTGAAGAAGCTCACCGCGCTGAAGACCCCGCAGGACGTGGCGAAGGCGGTGGCGTGGCTGCACGCGCGCGACGTGAACGCGCTCTTCCATGTGGCGTCGGATCAGGACCAGAAGGACGCCACGCAGGTCATCGCCGTGGTGGACGCGGGCGGGCTGGGGCTGCCGGACCGCGACTACTACCTGAAGCCGGACGTGAAGATGCGCGAGGCGCGCGCGGCCTATCAGGCGCACGTGCAGAAGGTGTTCGAGCTGTTGGGCGACGCGCCCTTCGTCGCCAGCCGCAAGGCCACGGGCATCCTCGCCATCGAGACCCGGCTCGCCACCGCGCGGATGCCCAAGGAGGAGACGCGCGAGCCGGAGAAGGTCTACCACCGGCTGGAGCGCAAGGGCCTGAAGCAGCTGGCGCCCGCCTTCCAGTGGGACACCTACTTCGCGGAGGTGGGCCTGCCCGCGGGCGAAGCGCTCAACGTGACGCAGCCGAAGTTCTTCGCGGAGGTCTCCGCGCTGGTGCGTCAGCAGCGCCCGCCCGACATGGGGCCGTACCTCTCCTTCCACCTGGTGAGCGCGGTGCGGGAGTCGCTGCCCAAGGCGGTGCGCGACGAGTTCTTCCGCTTCGAGTCGACGGTGCTCACCGGCGCGAAGGCGGACCTGACGCGCTGGAAGAAGTGCGTGGAGGCCACCGACGAAGCGCTGCCGCACGCGCTCGCGCGGCCCTTCATCGCGCGCACCTTCGGCGCGGACGGCAAGGCCACCACGCTGGACATGGTCCAGCAGATCGAGCAGTCCTTCGAGCGCAACCTGGACACGCTCACGTGGATGGACGCCGCCACCAAGGCGCAGGCCCTGGTGAAGGTGAAGCAGATCACCAACAAGATTGGCTACCCGGACCAGTGGCGCCGCTATGACGGGCTGGCGCTGAAGCGCGACTCGTTCCTGGACAACCTGCTGGCGGCGGACGCGTTCGAGCAGGCCCGCCAGCTGCGCAAGGTGGGGCAGCCGGTGGACAAGAGCGAGTGGTTCATGTCGCCGCCCACGGTGAACGCCTACTACAACGCGGCGACCAACGAGATTGTCTTCCCGGCGGGCATCCTCCAGCCGCCCTTCTTCGGGCGGGACGCCTCCGCGGCGGTGAACTTCGGCGCGATGGGCATGGTGGTGGGCCACGAAATCACCCACGGCTTCGACGACGAGGGCCGCCAGTTCGACGCGGACGGCAACCTGCGCACGTGGTGGACCCCGGCGTCCGACAAGGCCTTCCGCGAGCGCGTGGCGTGCGTGCGCAACCAGTTCGACCAGTACACGGCGGTGGACGACGTGAAGGTGAACGGCAAGCTCACCCTGGGCGAGAACGTGGCGGACCTGGGCGGCCTCAAGCTGGCGTACGCGGCGATGGAGGCCTACCTGGTGAAGCACCCGGACCAGCAGGCGAAGGTGGAGTCCTACCGCTTCACGCCGGGGCAGCAGTTCTTCCTCGCGCACGCGCAATCGTGGTGCTCGAAGATTCGTAATGAAGCGGCGAGGCAGCGGGCGCTGACGGATTCGCATTCGCCCGCCTTCCTGCGCGTCAACGGGCCGGTGACGAACCTGCCGCAGTTCCAGCAGGCCTTCTCCTGCCAGGAGGGGGCCAAGATGGTGGCGCCCGCTGCGAACCGCTGTGAGGTCTGGTAAGGCTCCGGCCCTACCTGTGGGAGGACGGCATGGGACTCTGCTCGTGGCTGGTGTTGGGCGGTATCGCGGGCTGGCTGGCCAGCATCATCAAGGGCACCAACGCCCGCATGGGGATGTTCGCCAACATCATCGCCGGCATCGTCGGCGCGATGGTGGGCGGGTGGGTGTTCAGCTTCTTCGGTGGCCGGGGCGTGACGGGCTTCAACGTGTACTCGCTGCTGGTGGCCACCGTGGGCGCGGTCATCCTGCTGTCCGTCCTGCAAGCCCTCCGGAAATAGCCTGAGGCGGCCCCCGCGCCCCGGCGTCGCCTAGAAGAGCGACAGCTGGGGCGAGGTGGACGGCCGCGCGGGACGCCGGAAGGTGTCCGGCGCGGCCTCCGTGACGGACGAGGCGCGCATGCCCACCTTGCGCGCCGCCGTCGCGAAGAGCTGGTGGATGGTCTGGGCGTACAGGCCCTCGCCGCGCATGCGGTGCTTGAAGCGGTTGTCGGTGAGCTCCCCGCCGCGCGTCTCGCGGATGCGGTGCAGCACCCGCTCCGCGCGCAGGGGCAGCTTCGCGCGAAGGCGCTCCTCGAAGACGGCCTGCACCGGCCCGGGAAGCCGCAGCAGCGTGTAGTGCGCGCGCGTGGCCCCGGCCTCCCTGGCCGCCGCGAGGACCCGGGCGATGTCCTCGTCGTTGAGGCCGGGGATGATGGGCGCCACGGACACCGCCACGTCGATGCCGGCCTCCGTGAGCTTGCGGATGGTGCCCAGGCGTCGCTTCGGGGTGGCGACGACGGGCTCCATGGCGCGCGCCAGCTCCTCGTTGTGGAAGGGGAGGCTGATGCTCACGAACAGGCGGGCCTCGGTCGCGAGGCGCTGGAGGACGTCCAGGTCGCGCTCGATCAGCACGCCCTTGGTGATGATGCCCACGGGGTTGCGGTACTCGGCGCAGACCTCCAGGCACTGCCGGGTGAGCCGGAGCGAGGCCTCCAGGGGCTGGTAGCAGTCGGTGACGCCGCTGAAGACGACGGTCTCGCCCTTCCACGACGGGCGGTTGAAGGCCTCACGCAGCAGCTCCGGGGCCTGGGGCTTGACGACGAGGCGGGTCTCGAAGTCCGTGCCCGCGCCGAAGTCCAGGTACTGGTGCGTGGGGCGCGCGTAGCAGTAGGCGCAGGCGTGGAGGCAGCCCCGGTACGGGTTGACGCTCCAGCTGAAGCACACGTCCGGGCTGTCGTTGCTCGCCACGATGGAGCGGCTGTGGTCCTCCCAGACCTCCAGCTTCGCGGGAGGAATCTCATCCAGGTACTCCACCGCGGTGCTGGCCCAGGGGTTGGGCGGATTGTCGACGGGGCGTGCCTTCACCCAGCAACGGTGCGGCTGAATGCCTGTTCAGTCAAGGGGCTGGCGGCCGTCGATGACCTGCGCGCGGGCCCGGCGCACCATCTCCGCGGCGGTGCGGGTGTCGCGGTCACCCAGCGGGTCGATGGCCGCTCCCAGGAGGGAGGGGAGGTGAGGTGCCATCTCCAGGGGCGTGTTGCGGAGGATCTCCACCGCGCCGGAGACGCCGATGGGGAGGTTGGTGAAGGAGCCGCCGTTCTCATGGAAGGCGGTCGCGTGGTTGCGGATGAACTGCGTGTACTCGTCGCGCGGGAGCACCCGGCCGGTGGCCCCGGCGAACTGGAGCACCGCCGTCGCGTGGAGCGTCAGGCGCATGGACTCGCTGTAGGCGCGCGTGGTGGGGGACTCATTCGCCTCCCCCGCCGCGAAGGACCGCTGCACGCCGGCCATCTGCCGCCAGGCACCGGCGTTGCCCGTGTCCAACTCCGCGACCCGTTCGTAGAACCCGGGCGTGCCCACCGCGTCCACCAGCGGGCGCAGCCGCTGCTGGTCCTCGGGGCGCAGCCGCGAGAGCTGCTCATCGAGCATGCCCCGGACCCGCGCGTTGACGTCGGCCTGCCGCTCCGGAGGAACGGTGCGCAGCTCCGCCTGGCGCGTGGGCCCATAGAAGGGGAAGGCGGAGCGCGGCTGGACACCGGTGCTCCGCATCTCCTGGACGCGGTTGTAGCTGTCCAGCGTCCGGTTCACCCACGCGGCGCCGGGGAGCGACTGGAGGTCCAGCGCCACCGGCCGCGCGCGGGCGTCCTCGAAGCGGCTCTCCGAGGAGTACCCCGGCGTCCGGGTGGGGGCCGGCGTGGACTGCTGCACGTAGGCAGGCGCGGGCTCCCGGGGGACCGGGCGGGCGGAGATGGCGGGAGACGGGTTGCGGGCGATGGGGAGCATGATGGCTCGGAGCAGGGGCTGGCCGGATTATCTCAGAATTCCAGGGTAGGGGGCCGGCCCCGAGTCACGCCAGGGGAGGAGGGCGGCGGGCGCCTCGCTCGTCAGCCCGGGGCGAGGGACGTGCGCGACATCACGGGCGATCCGGGAGGGACAGCCAGAGGGCCGGATGCCTTCCGACGATTCGCTGCGCGGCCCCGGGCTGGATTCGTGCACGAAGCAAGCCCTTGTCGTGCGCCGGGCGTCACGAATGCTCACCTACGGGGTGTGGAGCCGCACATCCATGACAGAGTGGGGGCTATCCGAATCCTCATCTCGATTGCGTTCTGGACCTTCCTCGCGCTGTCCAGCGGGGTGTTGTTCCTTGGAGCGCTCCTGCTGTGGGCGCTCACCCGCCCGTTTGACGCGAATGGGCGCGTGCTTCACCTGTACTCGTGCTTCTGGGCACAGCTGTACTTCTACGTGAACCCGATGTGGCACCTGCGGGTGGAGGGCCGCGAACGCCTGCCCTGGAAGGGCGCGGCGGTGCTGGTCTCCAACCACGAGTCGCTGGGGGACATCCTGGTCCTCTTCGGCCTCTACCGGCCCTTCAAGTGGGTCTCCAAGGCGGAGAACTTCAAGCTGCCGCTCATCGGCTGGAACATGCGCCTCAACCGCTATGTGCCGCTCATCCGCGGGGACCGCGCGAGCATCATCCAGATGATGGCCGGGTGTGAGTATTGGCTGTCGCGCGGCGTCCCCATCCTGATGTTTCCCGAAGGCACCCGCTCCCAGGACGGAGAGGTGAAGGCCTTCAAGGACGGCGCCTTCACGCTGTCCATCCAGCAGCGCTGCCCCATCATCCCCGTGGTCCTCACCGGAACCGCGCGGACCATGCCCAAGCACGGGCTCATCCTTCAGCAGGCGGTCCACGCCCGCGTGCGCGTGCTGGAGCCCATCGACCCGGAGGGCTTCGCTGGGGACGTCCACGCCCTGCGCGACCACGTGCGCGACCTCATCGTCCGCGAGAAGGCGCGCATGGAAGCCGAACGTTGAGCCTCACGCGCCGGTGAAAAGCCCACGGCGCGTCAGGCATTGTCCATGACTGGCATTCATTGCATGTCAAAGGCCAGCGGTCCGCGCTGTCAGTCCAGGCGGCTTCCTCGTGGATGAGTGATTGCTTCCGGCAATCAATTGACTGCTCATTGGACCCGGGCCGACGTGTCACGGCGAACCCCCTGTGGAGGGGAGTGCCGGCCCCATGATGGGGTCTGGGCACGGCCTCTTCATGACTCGAGGGTGGACATGACGAAGAGGAACGTCTGGATGCTCTGTGCCTGGCTGGGGTTGAGCCTTGGCTGCGAACAGGTCGTGGAGGAGGCGCCCCTGCCCGCGGGGGACCCGGCGTCGCACGGCCAAGGGGAGGCCCTGGACGGAGTCGCCGCCCCATACCAGTGGGAGTGCTACCCGGAGCGCTATGGCTTCACCCCATCTCCCGCGGGCCTGCGCTTCCCGGCCGAGCACGAACTCCCCGGCTCACTGCTCCTGAGCTGGGAGGGGCAGGGCTGCGACCGTCCGGAACAGCTCGCGCTCATCTTCGCCGCGCTGGGGCGCATCCCGGTGCATGTGGTCGCGGCGGAGTCGCTCCACGCGGGGATTCGCCAATGCCTTTCACAAGCGGGCGCGAGCCCGGCGCAGGTTTGGGCGGTCGACTTGATCCCCTTCAAGGTGGACACTGCGTGGATCCGCGACTTCGGGCCGGATGTCGTGGTGGGCCCGGATGGGAAGCAGCGCTACGTGGACAACGTCCTTCGTCCCATGCAGGCCTTCCAGTGCTTCAGCTTCGTGCTCTACGAGCATGCAGACCGAATCCCAGGCGACCTGGGTTGGTACAGGAGCATCCCCGTGGACCGGCCCGCCGTGGTGCTGTCGGGCAGCAACCTGCTGACGGACGGCGCGGGCCGGTGCTTCCGCGCCCGGCGTGACACCAATGCGAGCAACTGCTTCACGCAATGGTGCTACTCGGAGGAGGAGACGAATGAAGTCATCGGCCGCGCGCACGGCTGCGACGTCGTCACCTTGGAGTCGCTGGCGGGAGGCGTCATCGACCACATCGATATGTGGATGGCGGTGCTGTCCGCCAGGACGGTGCTCGTCGGCCGCTACGACGTCCGCGACGACGCCGTCAACGCGGCCATCCTGGACCGCAACGCGCGGCGGCTGGCGGACCTGGGCTACGACGTCGTACGCATCCCCATGCCTACGCCCTACTGCCAGGACGTCGGCGACTCCTGCCTGGGAGAACCCGGGCGCGTCCGGGAGTGCGACGGCACCAACACCCGCGTCTGGGCCACGTATCTCAACTCCATCCGTCTGGGGGATGTGATGGCGGTGCCCGTCTACCGTTGGGCGCCGGCCTCCCAGGCGCACCGCCTCCAGGGACAGGAGCAGGAGGCGCTCGCCACCTATCAGTGGGCGCTGGATCGCGACTTCGGTCCAGGCGCGGTGAAGGTGGTCCCCATCCCCTCTGACACGGTCATCCCGTGCCAGGGCTCACTGCACCGGCTCGCGAAGACGCTGCTGCCCTGAGCGCGGCCCCCACGGCAGACGCTGGGGGCCCGCGTCAAACGGGGCCTGGATTGGGGGCGGACTTCAGGGTCGCGCTGAATTTCTCCAGCCCGGACTCCAGAGAAAGACAGACGGGCTCCCAGCCCGCCACCTGCCGGGCATCCCAGGCCCGTTGGATCGCGTCTTCCACCTGCTCGGACTCCTCCAGCACCGCGAGGAGCCTCTCGGGACCCAGTGTCGGCTTGGCCACGGTCAGGAACCAGTGATCGAGCCGCTCATCCAGTTCAAGGAGCTCCCGAGCCGCCGTGATGGCACGAGCGGGAGCTCCGGGTTCGGTCATCATCCGCGGGAGGAGCTTCTGGAGCCCGAATGGGGATTCGTTGCTCTGCGCTGTCTTGCCCATGCCGCACCTCTCGCGCCAGCCATCGAACACGCTGGCGCGGGCCACATACCATTCCCGCTCACGGCGCCTGGATTTGGAGCATTCGCGGGGCCCGGAAACACGAAGGCCGGTAGCCCTGAGTTTCCTCAAGAACTACCGGCCTTGATGAGTGAGCGGCGGAAGGGATTCGAACCCTCGACCCCGAGCTTGGGAAGCTCGTGCTCTACCAACTGAGCTACCACCGCAGGCGACGCGCGAAGCAGGGCCCAAAGTAGGGGCGAGGCCTGGCCTTGTCAACCGGAAGAAGTGGCGGTGTCCTCCACCCTGCCATCGCTTCGAATCCGAGGCAGGGCGCGGGGCGACCCAGGCTTCGCCGCCCCGCGGGCGCTACTCCCCCTCCTCGACGGTGAGCTGGTACGAGTCCTGGAAGTTGGCCTCGCGGTTGCGCGAGTCGCGCACCTCGAAGACGTAGACGCCGGGCTCCGCGCTGTAGCGGATGGTCTCCGGCTGGTCGCCCTTGGCGCGGTCGGACGTCTGCACCAGCGTCAGCTTCCCGTCCGGCTGCACGCGGTGCAGGTACAGCCCCACGTCCACCTTGAGGATGCCCAGCAGCGTCGCGGTGATGGCCGTGCGCACCGGCCGGTCGGACAGGTCCACCCGGAAGTAGTCCACGTCCTTCGCCGGATACACCGTGCCGCGCACCGCCTTGCCCAGCGTCAGGTCCTGCGCGCGGTCCGGCGTGTTGTTGGGCTCGCGCTCCTCGCTCCCGTTGTCCGGAACCGTGGTGACGGTGATGCGGTAGGGCTGGTCCGCGTTCTCGAAGTCCTTCACGAACTTGCCGTTCACCTTGCGGAACGACCCCTCCACCCGGAAGTAGCAGGTGCCGTTGCAGGCGACGTTGTTGAGCCGCTCCGGCTCCTTGATGGCGCCGTCGTTCGCCTTCAGCAGCACCGTCTCCTTCTGCCCGTCCCCCTGCGGCGGCTCCACCATGGACAACGTCAGGTCCAGGCGGTCCACGCCCGACAGCTCCACCTTCGCCAGCACCGGCTCGCGCGTCGTCAGCACGTAGTTGTCCACGTCCGACTTGGGCGACAGGAAGCCCTCGCGGTAGCCTGCGCCCGTCAGCGGCGTGGCCTTCAACAGCTCGTCGTTGGGCTCCAGCTCCGCGTGCGCCCCCGCCTCCTCCTGCGACACGGTCAGCGTGTACGGCACCTGCGCGTTGTACGTGCGCCGCTGCGCCTTGCCCGTCCCCACCCAGCCGCCCTTCACCACCACGTAGACGACCCGGTCCGTGGCCCTCACGCCGATGTTGCGCAGCGCGAGCGGCTCGCCCTCCTTGCCCTGAAGGGTGAACAGCGGCGCCTCCGCGGCGGACAGGACGGAGATCTCCGGCCGCACGCCCTCCACGGCGGACAGCTCGATCTTCAGCGCCACCGAGGGGACCTCGGGCTCGGGCGGTACGCCCGCATCCACCGCCGCGGCGGCCAGCTCACCGGCGAGCTCTCCCGCGTGCTCCGGCTTCGCCGCCGGCGGCTCCCCACCCGCGAAGGTGCCCTCCGGGGCAGGGGAGGGGGCCGTGCTGTCATCGATGACCGGCGTCTCGTCCGGCACGGACGGGGGCGGGATGGCCGCGCCCGTGGGAGCCGGCGTCGGCGCCCCCGGGGCCGCGGGCGTCGTGCCCGGGGCCTGCGCCCCGCTGTCCTGGGCGGGGGGCTCGCCCGGGCCGGGCAGCTCCACCCGGTACCAGTCCTCGTCCCCCGAGTGCCCCAGGTACGCCGTCACCGTCTGCCCCAGCGGCAGGGCCGCGGCGTCCACGGCGCGGTCATTGGGCTCCCGCTCCTCGCCATCGTTGGGCTGGCGGTACTTCACCTCCAACGTGTAGGCGCCGCCCATGCCCTTGCGCGCGGGCGACACCACCACCCAGCGCTCCTTCTCCACATAGAGGTTGGGGAGGCGCTCGCCCTTGCCCTCGCCCTCGCTGTTGACGCCCACCAGCCGGTTGCGGTCCTGGTCGTAGACGTCCAGCTTGATGTCCCCGCCCGGCAGGCCGGACACCGTCACGTCCGCGATGCGCGGGGTGCCAGGGGCCAGCCGGTACCAGTCCTCGTCCAGCTTGTTGGGCTCCGCCGCCAGCCCCGCCGTCACCACGCTGTCGCGCGTGAGGGCCAGCGCCTGGTCGGGCCGCTCGTTGGGCTCCTGCTCCGTGAGGGCGGTGGGGCCCGTCTCCACCGCGCCCGCGTCCGGCGGCTCCGGCGGCACGTCCTTCTTGCATGCGGCCATCCCCAGCCCCAGCACACAGACCCAGCCCCAACGTCGCATCACGTCTTCCTCCTCGGTCGGTCCGCCTTGTCGGCCTGGGCGTGTCCGGGTGTCAAGCACCCCAACCCGCGCCGGGCCTCTTTCATCCGGAGCCCTCTCCGACATGGCCGGGCCCCGGGTCCGGTGGCGGCGGAAGGTGCGCACCCGGACTGGAGCCCCGGGCCGGGGACGATCCAAGATGCACCCATGCGACGCCTGTCCCTGGCCTCCCTGCTCCTCGTGTCCCCGTCCGTCCTCGCCGCCGCGCCGGCCGCGCCCGGCTACGCCCAGGCGGAGACCTGGGTGGACCAGGAAGCGCACCCGGAGCACTACGTGCCCCTGAACCTGCTGGACGGCCGGGACACCACCGCGTGGTGCGTGGAAGGGGCGAAGCCCGCGCACGTCTTCATCGGCTTCAAGGAGCCCGTCACCCTGGACGAGGTGCGCGTCTACACGGGCGACGGCACGTCCCGCGACGCCTTCAAGGCCAACGGCCGGGTGCGCAAGTTCACGCTCACCAGCGTGGACGCCTCCCGCAGCGTCACCGTGCAGGACAAGCGCGGCCTGCAGGCCGTGCCCTTGTCCCAACCGCTGTTCGGCGCGCGCTTCACCCTGGAGGTGGCGGACCGCTTCCCAGGCGCGAAGGACGACGCCCCGGTGTGCATCACCGACCTCATCCTCTACTCGGGCGGCAAGCCGCTCAACGGCCCCGCGCTCGCCACCCGCTTCAAGTACGACGCGCGCGTGGCCCCGCTCGTGGGCACCTGGTTCGGCGGCCACGAGGGCGCCCCGGAGCGCTTCCTGTCCTTCTTCGTGGATGGCACCTGGCGCTTCTCGCTGGAGCCCTTGGAGACGCCCGAGCCCACCACGGTCGTCACCGGCACCTACACCGTGACGGGCAACCGCGTGACGCTGGACATCCCCAAGAAGGGCAAGGTGGCGGCCCGCTTCGAGCGGACGCCCGCCGGCGAGGGGCCGAAGGCGGCCGCCGCGCTGTCGCTGGACGGGACGCTCCCCGAGGAGTGGGGGAGCACCTTCCGCGGCCAGCCGTGAGGGCGTCCGGGCGCTCGAGGGGCCCGGCTGACGCCTAGATGGCGGCCTTGGCTTTCAGCTTGGCGCTGAAGGCGCGGAAGAATTCGATGATCTTCTTCTCCGCCGCCTCGGTGTCCGCCGCGTCCGCGAACTCGGACTCCAGGAAGATGCCGCCGCACGACTCGCAGGTGTCGAACTGCAAGGGGTGCTGCCGGTCGCCGCCGACGTAGCGCACCAGGTCGACCTGGCAGTCGGGGCACTGACCGGTCAGGGCCTCGGCGTCCATCTTCCCGCCCTGGCCCTCCAGCCCCGGAAGGTTGTTGTGAAGGAGGATCCGATTCAGATCCGCGACATCGATCCACAACCCGCCGCACTCTTTACATTCCCGCAACGTCTCGTGATCTCCTTCGAGATCAGTCATTTCGGCGTTGCAACCGGGGCAATTCATGGGGCGGCTCGTTCTCCTGAAGGGGGGAGCAATGGTGCTCCCCGGTGAATGGAGAATGATAGGTCGCCCAAAAATTGGGATGCAACCCGGGCCGCAGCTTCTGTTGTCAACGTGCCGTCAGGCAGCCCCCAGGGCTCAGGCACGCTCCTTCACGCGGCGGATGTCTGCGCCCAGGCCCCGCAGCTTGCGCTCCAGGCGTTCGTACCCGCGGTCCAGGTGGTACACGCGGCTGACCTCGGTGTGCCCGTCGGCCCGCAGGCCGGCCAGGATGAGCGACGCGCTGGCGCGCAGGTCGGTGGCCATCACCGGCGCCCCGCTCAGCGCCTTCACGCCCTTCACCACCGCGGTGTGCCCCTGGATGGTGATGTCCGCGCCCAGCCGGTGCAGCTCGGGCACATGCATGAAGCGGTTCTCGAAGATGTTCTCGGAGATGACCGACGTGCCGTGGCTCACCGTCATCAGCGCCATCAACTGCGCCTGCATGTCCGTGGGGAAGCCCGGGTGCTCCGTGGTGGTGATGTTCACCGACTTGAGCGTCTTCGGCGCCTTGCAGCGCAGGCCGCCACCCTCGGCGGTGAGGGTGCAGCCGGCCTCACGCAGCTTGTCGATGACCGCGTCCAGGTGCTCCGGCCGCGCGTGCTTCACCAGCACGTTGCCCCCGCTGATGGCCGCCGCCACCAGCAGCGTGCCCGCCTCGATGCGGTCCGGCAGGATGGCGTGGTCCACCGGGTTGAGCGACTCCACGCCCTCGATGGTGATGACGGACGTCCCCGCGCCCTCCACCTTCGCGCCCATCTTGTTGAGCACCCGCGCCAGCTCCTCCACCTCCGGCTCGCGCGCGCAGTTCTCCATCACCGTGCGGCCCTTCGCGAGCACCGCCGCCATCATCACGTTCTCCGTGCCGGTGACGGTGATGACGTCGAAGTTGACCATGCCGCCCTTGAGCTGCTTCGCCCGGGCCTCCACGTAGCCTTCGGTCAGGTGGATGTCCGCGCCCAGCGCCTTGAGGCCCTTCAGGTGCTGGTCGATGGGGCGCGCGCCAATGGCGCACCCGCCCGGCATGGACACGCGCGCCCGCCCGAAGCGCGCCACCAGCGGCCCCAGCACCAGGACGCTGGCGCGCATGGTCTTCACCAGCTCATAGGGGGCCTCCGGGGTGATCTCCCCGGCGATGCTGATCTCACACGTGTCCGCCTTCTTGCCCGTCAGCCGCGCGGCCTCGCACCCCATCGTGCGGAGCACCTCCAGCATCGTGGCCACGTCCGCCAGGTCCGGCACGTTGCGGAAGGTGTTCGTGCCGTCCGCCAGCAGCGCGGAGGCCAGGATGGGCAGCGCCGCGTTCTTCGCGCCGGAGACCTCCACCTCGCCGTGCAGCGCGGTGCCGCCCTTCATGACGATCTTGTCCATGTCTTTGCGTGCCTTCTTCCGTGCTGCTTCCGGGCCTCACGGCCGTGGCCCTCAGGCCGCGGGCTGTGTCCCGAACGCCATGCGTTCGCGCCGCTCCAGGTCCTTCTCCACTCTCGCGTCCGCGTACCCCGCGGCCCGCAGGAGCTCCAGGACGGCGCTGCCCTGGGTCTCCCCCATCTCCAATGCAAGCAGCCCGCCAGGTTCCAGCACCCGCCGGGCGCCCTGAATCACCCGCCGGAGCGCGGCCAGGCCATCCGGTCCGCCATCCAGCGCCAGCCGGGGCTCGCGCCGCACCTCCGCCGACAGCCCGGCGATGTCCCCGGAGTCGATGTACGGCGGGTTGGACACCACCACCCGGAACGTCGCGTCCGGGGGCAGGGGCGCGAACAGGTCGCCCTCCAGCACGCGGACGCGCTCGCCCACGCCCAGGGCCTGGGCGTTCTCACGCGCCAGCGCGCACGCGTCCTTCGACAGGTCGGTGGCGAGCACCGTGGCCTGGGGCCGCTCCGCCGCCACGCTGATGGCGATGCAGCCGGAGCCCGTGCACACGTCCAGCACGCGCGACGGCGCGTCCTTGGGCACCGCGTGCAGCACGGCCTCCACCAGCAGCTCCGTCTCCGGCCGGGGGATGAGCACGCGCGCGTCCACCTTGAAGGGGCGGTTGTAGAACTCCTTCGCGCCCGTCAGGTAGTTGGTGGGCTCGCCCGCGAGCCTGCGCTCGATGAGCGCGCGGAAGGCCCCCAGCTCGTCCTTCGTCAGGGGGCGGTCCAGGTCCACGTAGAGGCGCACCCGGCCCGTCTTGAGCACGTGCGCCAGCAGGATCTCCGTCGTGAGACGGGGGGCGTCCACCTGGCGCTTCTCGAAGTGCTGCGTCGTCCAGGTGAGGACCCGGCGGATCGTCCAGACGTCGCTCATGCTTCGCTGGGGGGCCGCCCGCCGCCCGTCTGCGCCTTGAGGGCTTCGGCCTGGTAGTGGGTGCGGCAGGCGGTGATGACCTCGTCCACGTTGCCCACCATGATGGCCGGCAGGTTGTGCACCGTGAGGCCGATGCGGTGGTCGGTGAGCCGGTCCTGCGGGAAGTTGTACGTGCGGATCTTCTCGCTGCGGTCGCCCGTGCCCACCTGGCCGCGGCGCATGGAGTCGCGCTCGTTGCGGATGCGCTCCTGCTCGATTTCGTAGAGCTTCGCGCGCAGCATGCGCATGGCCATGGCGCGGTTCTTCCCCTGGCTCTTCTCCTGCTGGCACTTCACCACGATGCCGGACGGCTTGTGGATGAGGCGCACCGCGGAGTCCGTGGTGTTGACGCTCTGGCCGCCGGAGCCCGTGGAGCGCATCACCTGCATCTCGATGTCCGCCGGGTTCACCTGCACGTCCACGTCCTCCGCCTCCGGCATCACCGACACGGTGATGGTGGAGGTGTGGATGCGTCCCTGCGTCTCCGTGGCCGGCACGCGCTGCACGCGGTGCACCCCGGACTCGTACTTCAGGTTGCTGAACACCGCGTCGCCGGACAGCGTCACCGTGGCGTCCTTCACGCCGCCGGCGTTGCCCGCGCTCATGTCCACGATGTCCGCCTTCCAGCCCCGGCGGTCCGCGTAGCGCAGGTACATCTGCATCACTTCCTCCGCGAAGAGCGCGGCCTCGTCGCCGCCCGCGCCCGCGCGGATCTCCAGGATGACGTTCTTGTCGTCATTGGGGTCCTTGGGCAGCAGCAGGATCTTGAGCGACGCCTCCAGCTCCTCGCGCTGCGCCTTCAGGCCGGGCAGGGCCTCCTTCGCGTAGGCCTTCTCGTCGGGGTCGGCGCTGGACAGCCACGCCTCCACCTCGCCCAGGTCCGCCAGCACCTTGCGGTAGCTCCGGAAGGTCTCGACGAGCCGCTCCAGCCCGGCGCGCTCCTTGGACACCTTCTGGAGCTTCGCCGTATCGGCGAGGATATCGGGGTTCGACAGGTCGGCCGTGAGCCGCTCGAAGCGGCGCTCGACCTCTTCCAATTTGTCAATCATGCGTGGGTCCCGGGGCGTCTTGCCCCTTTGGCCGCCCCGTGGCAAGGGCCGAGGGCGTCAAGGAAAACCTTGGCCGTGCGGGCAGTGGCATGTAAGAACGCCCCCCGTCGCCGCCCGGTGCGGCTCGATTCACGCTCAACACGGAGTCCTTCAACATGGCCGCACAGAAGGGAAATCGTTCCAAGAAGAAGCTCAAGAACCGCGCCAAGACCCGGAAGGCGCAGCTGAAGCGCCGCCGCACGCGCTTCAAGCGCGGCCAGCGCAACAACAAGTAGGCACGAAGGCTACTCCCCCCCTCGGACACTGGAGGAGGGGAGCGGCCGGGCCCCAGGCTCCCCCGCCTCCAGGGCCGGAAGCATCCGCTCCAGGCCGGGGGCCTGCGACGCGGTGCGCAGCAGCGTCATCACCCCTTCGGCCTCGGCACCCGTCACGGGCACCGGCTGGACGGGGAACTCGGGATAGCGGTCGGTCCTGAGGGGCAGCACGTCACTGGAGAGATAACCCGTGGAATCGAAGCGCGCCCGCCACAGGACGCTGCGCTTGTCCCGGGGATTCCAGTTCCCGCCGAACACGAAGTTGCCCAGCGAGTAGAGCACCGGCCTGCCCCGGTAGAGCTCCATGGACTGGAGCACGTGGGGGTGGCTGCCGAGCACGCCCGCGGCGCCCGCGTCGATGGCCGCGTGCGCCAGCCGCACCTGGTACGGCTCCGGGGTGGTGTTGCCCTCGATGCCCCAGTGGAAGAAGGGCAGCACCAGGTCCGCCCGGGCCTTCGCCGCGGCGATGTCCTCGCGCAGCATCCGCTCCATCACCTCCACGTCGGAGAAGTGCCCGGCCACGCCCGGCGTGGTGTCCGTGGCGTAGACCTGGGGCGGCTCGATGTTGCGCGAGCCCAGGAAGAAGTAGCCCAGGAACGCGATGCGCTGGCCCCCCACGTCGAGGAGGGCGGGGCGGCGGGCCTCCGCGAGGGTGCGCCCCGCGCCGAAATAGGGGATGCGCGCGGCCTCCAGTGCGGTGAGGGTGTCCAGGAGCCCCTGCGCGCCGTAGTCCATCATGTGGTTGTTGGCCAGGCTGACCACGCCCACGCGCCCCGCGGTGAGCACGTTCACCAGCTCCGGCCGCGCCTTGAAGTTGAAGTTCTTGGGCAGCTTCTGCGTGCTGTCCGTGTACGGGCACTCCAGGTTCACGACGAACAGGTCGCCGGAGTCCACGATGGGCATCACCTCGCGCAGGCCGTACGCGAACATCTCCTCGCGCGAGCGGCCCTGGGCCACCTGCGCGTCGAAGTATTCCTCGTAGTGGTACCCCACCGTCACGTCGCCGCCCACCACCAGCGTCACCGGGCGGGCGGGTGCGGGCCCGGCAGGCCGTCCGGAGGCGCTCGCGGGGGACTGGCCGTCCGGGGGACCGTCCGGGTGTCCGGTAGTGGACCCGCCCGGGGCGCCCTGGGTGCCCCCTGGAGCCGGCTCCGTCCCGGGCGGGGGCGTCGTCAGCCCTGGGGGTGGAGGCGCGGGCGTCGCGGGGCGGGGATGGCAGGCGGCGAGCGACAGCAGGAGCAGCAAGGCGGCGTGGCGCATGGGCAAGGGGAAACTCTACCTTGCACCGGGAAACGCGCGACGCGTAGATTGCCGCGCGCTCCATGGCCCGGGAAAAGGACAACATCGCTCTGTCCGATGAGCACAACACCCGCGGCATCGAGCTGGCGGATCGCGGCTGGCTGGACGAGGCCATCAAGGAGTTCCGCAAGGCCATCGACCTGGACCCCACGTCGGCGCACGCGCACGACAACCTGGCCACGGTCTACGCGGAGAAGAAGCAGTTCCGCGAGGCGCTGGCGGAGTACCTCACCGCGCTCAAGCTGGAGCCGGAGAGCGCCACCGCGCACTACAACCTGGCCTGCTTCCTCTCCACGCACGCCAGCGAGATGGCGGTGGAGGAGTACAAGGAAGCCATCGAGCTGGATCCGGAGTACCCGGACGCCCACCTCAACCTGGGCCTCACGTACGCGGACCAGGGGCGGGTGGAGGAGGCGATGCGCGAGCTGCAATCCGCCATCGAGCTGGATCCGCAGGACGCCTTCCCCCGGCACGAGCTGGCGGCGCTGATGATGGACGAGGGCGACTACCGCTCCTCCATCACCCAGCTGAAGGAAGTGGTGCGGCTGGAGCCGGACAACTTCGAGGCGCAGCTGGACCTGGGCATCTGCTACGCCCAGAAGGGCTTCTACGCGGAAGCCGAGCGCGCCTACGAGCGCGCCCGGGCGCTCAATCCGGACGACCTGCTTCTCAACTACAACCTGGCGGCGCTGTACGCGCTGTGGGGCCGTCCGAAGGACGCCGTCCAGTACCTGCAGAAGGCGCTGGCGGCGGACCGGCAGAAGGTCCTGGGGTGGCTGTCCGCGGACCCCATGTTCGACGTGCTCAAGGGCGATCCGGACTTCGAAGCCCTCTTCTGAGGGAATCACGCAATGGAATGGGTTTTCCTGGGGCTGGCGCTGCTGCTGGTCGTCGCGAACGGCTTCTTCGTGGCGACGGAGTTCGCCATCGTGAAGATCCGCGCCACGCGCCTGCAGTCCCTGGCGGATGAAGGCACGCCCGGCGCGAACATGGCCCTGAAGATGGTGGGCGAGCTGGACGCGTACCTGTCCGCCACGCAGTTCGGCATCACGCTCGCGTCGCTGGGGCTGGGCTGGCTGGGAGAGCCCGCGTTCGCGCACCTGCTGGAGCCGGTGCTGACGCGGCTGGTGCCGGAGGGCTCCGCGACCACGGTCGCCCACAGCGTGGCGGTGGTCATCTCGTTCAGCATCATCACGTTCCTGCACATCGTGCTGGGGGAGCTGGCGCCCAAGAGCCTCGCCATCCAGCGCGCGGAGCAGACGACGCTGGCGGTCGCGCTGCCCATGCGCGTGTTCTACTTCCTCTTCTACCCGGCCATCCGGCTGCTCAACGGGTTGGCGGCGCTGGTGCTCAAGGCGTTCGGGCTGCACTCGGCCAGCGAGTCGCACGAGGCGACGAACGAAGAGGAGCTGCGCGTCATCCTGCACAGCTCCGCGCAGGCGGGCGCCATCACCACGGCGCGCGCGGAGCTCCTGGAGCGCGCGCTGGAGATGGCGCAGAAGACCGCGCGTCAGGTGATGGTGCCCCGCAACCAGATGCGCTACCTGGACGTGGAGGAGACGCTGGACAAGAACGTCATCGACGCGCGGGCGTCCGGGCACACGTGGCTGCCGGTGTGTCGGGGCAACCTCGACGAGCTCGAGGGCGTGGTCAACGTGAAGGACCTGTTCTTCCTCCTGTCGCGCGGTGAGCTGCGCAGCCTGTCCCAGGTGCAGCGGCCGGTGCTCTTCATCCCGGAGAACGCGACGCTGGAGCAGCTGCTCACGGAGTTCCGCCGGCGCCGGCGGCAGATCGCCATGGTGGTGGACGAGCACGGCGGCACGTCCGGCCTCGTCACCATCGCGGACGTGGTGGCGGAGGTGGTGGGCGACGTGGCGGAGCTGGGCCGGCGCGTGGAGGAGGTCCGGGCGCTGCCGGGAGGCCGCTTCGAGCTGCCGGGCACCGCCCAACTGGACGACCTGGAAGCGCAGCTGGACGTGACCTTCGACCTGAGCGACGACGAGAAGGGCGAGGTCACCACCATCGCCGGCTACCTGATGACGAAGCTGGGCCGGGTGCCGGAGAAGGGCGACAGCCTCAAGCTCGACATGTGGCGCATCCTCGTGGACGAGGTGGACGGCCCGCGCGTGGTGCGCGTGACCGTGGAGCCCCAGTCGCGCGCCGGCGCGCAGGCCCCCGGGACGGGCCGCCCGCCGGAGCCTCCCGCGTCGTCCGGCGAGACGGGGTAGGGCCCCGCTCCAAGCCGAGCGCCCCCAGGAGGCGTCAGCCCTTGGTGGCCCGCGTCTTCTTCTTCGCGCCCCCCTGGATGGAGGCCGGCTTCACCTTGGCGGCGGGCCGCTCCACCTTGAGCAGCTCCAGGTGCGTCTCCCCGTCGGTGGTCAGCTTGAGGATGCCCACGTCCGGCGCGAACCACATGTAGCTCTCCATGGACCGCCCCTCCGAACCGGGGCGGCTGGCGCGGGCCGTGGTGATGTTGCGGATCTTCAGGGCCTTGAAGGTGCCCGCCTGCACGGTGATCTCCTCCTCGCCCACCACCGTGGCCTCCTTGTCGAAGGTCGTGGCGATGATGGGGCGCAGGCCGCCCTTCCTCGCCGGCGGCTGGAGCTTCACCGACAGGCTGTTCTTCCAGGTGCCCCCGGGGACCATCACGGAAGGGGCCGGCACGGCCGCGCCCTCCGCGCTGACCACCTGCACGTCCATACCGGACGCGGACAGGAGCGTGCCCTCCAGGCCGCCCAGGCCCGTGCGCACGCCCTGCGCGTCGCAGGTCAGCTCCGTCTGGCCGCTCCGGCCCTTGAGGCTCACCGCCAGCGTCGCCTTCACCGTGCCATCCGGCGCGGGCACGACGTCCTTCGTCGCCAGCACCAGCTCCGACGCGTGGCCCGCCCGGTACGTCAGCGTCAGGCCGTCCTCCATGGGAAACCAGGGGTTCGGACAGGGGGCCGGCGCCGCCGCCACCACCATGTCAGACCGGGGTGCTACCTGGGACGTCGGGGACGCACCTACGAGGAGTGACAGGGCGAGCAAGGGCTGGAACGTAGGACGCCTCCAGAAAGATCAAGAGGAAGGTAGGGTGGGTCGGCTGCTTTGCAAGGGTGATGCGAGGCCGCCTGCCCTCCATCCTGTAGCACTGGACGTAGGGTCATGCGTGGCATGGTCACGCTTGATCACCGGTGGGGTGCTTGGTACTCCTGCCGGACGCTGCGGAGCCGATTTTCCGGCCTCGCGCGCGTTTTCATCCCGTCTCACCGTCGGCCTGTAGGGAGCCCGCTGGCATGCGAATCAAGCGCCTGGACATCACCGGCTTCAAGTCGTTCATGGAGCGGAGCGTCTTCTCCTTCGACGAGGGCGTCACCGGCGTCGTCGGCCCCAACGGGTGTGGCAAATCCAACGTCGTGGACGCCATCCGCTGGGTGATGGGCGAGCAGAGCGCGAAGAACCTGCGCGGCCGCGGCATGGAAGACGTCATCTTCAACGGCTCGGAGAACAAGCCGCCCCTGTCCATGGCGGAGGTGTCGCTCACCTTCCTGGTGGACGACACGGACACGCTGGCGCCGCAGTACCAGGGCTTCAGCGAGATCACCGTGACCCGGCGCCTGTTCCGCAACGGCGACTCCGAGTACCTCATCAACAAGACGCTCTGCCGCCTGCTGGACATCACCGAGCTGTTCCTCGGCACGGGCGTGGGCACCAAGGCCTACTCCATCATCGAGCAGGGCCGCGTGGGCCTCATCGTCTCCAGCAAGCCGGAGGACCGCCGGCACCTCTTGGAGGAGGCCGCGGGCGTCACCAAGTACAAGGCCCGCCGCAAGGCCGCCGAGCGCAAGATGGAGGCCACCGAGGCCAACCTCCTGCGCGTCAACGACATCACGGGCGAGCTGGAGAAGCGGCTCGACACGCTGTCGCGTCAGGCGAAGAAGGCGGAGAAGTACCGCAAGCTCAAGGCGCGCATGCGGGAGATCGACCTGCACTCGGCCAGCCACCGCTCGCTGGAGCTGATGGCGGAGAAGCGCGTGCTCCAGTCGCGCCTGGAGAACCTGGGCGGCGAGGAGCGCGAGGGCCTGGACCGGGTGAAGGAGCTGGAGGAGGTCATCACCCGGCGCCGCGCGGAGCTGGACGCGGAAGGCGCCGCGCTCCAGCAGTTCGCGGGAGAGGTCCACGGGCTGGAGAGCGCCCTGCAGCGCGACGCGCAGGAGCTGGCGTACGGCCGGCGCGACTTCGAGGAGACCGGCACGCGCGTGGACGCGGCGCAGGCGGAGCTGGACGCGCTGCTCGCGCGGCAGGCGGAGGTCGTGGAGACCATGACGGCCCGCGAGGCGGAGCTGTCGGGCATCGCCGGCTCGTACAAGGAAGACGAAGTGGCCATGCAGGTGGCCCTGGAGGAGCAGCGCCGCGTCTCCGTGCTCCAGACGGAGATCTCCCTGCGCCTGGAGCAGGAGCGGGCGGGCCTGGTCGCCGTGGCCACGCGGCTGGCGAACCACGAGAGCAACCTGGTCAACCTGGCGCGGCAGCGCACCGACCTGGAGGCCCGCCGCGCGAAGCTGTCCGCCGAACTGGAGACGCTGCACGCCCAGGAGCAGGCGCTGGACGGCGTGCGCACCCAGGCGGCGAAGCACGTGGAGGACACCCGCCACCTGGCCTCCGAGCTGGCCGAGCGCCGGGGCCAGGAGGAGGAGGCCCTCACCCGCACGCGCGAGGCCTTCACGGAGAACGAGGTCCAGGTCATCGCGCTGCGCGAGGAGCTGAGCGACAAGCGCAGCCGCCTGTCCTCGCTGGAGGACATCCAGAAGAACTACGACGGCTTCGACCGGGGCGTGCGCGCCGTGATGGTGCGGGCGGCGGAGGCGGCGCGGGAGCAGGGCATCTTCGGCCTGGTGGCGGACGTGCTCACGGTGAACTCGCCGCGCTATGAGCGCGCGGTGGAGGCCGCCCTGGGCGAGCGGCTCCAGCACGTCATCGTGGACAGCCGCGAGAAGGGCGTGGAGCTGGTGGAGTACCTGAAGGGCCACGCGGAAGGGCGCGGCACCTTCCTGCCGGTGCCCAGCGGGGAGCAGGGCCGGGGCCTCGTGGAACCGGACCTCACGCGCCCGGGCGTCCTCGCCCACGCGCTGCGCGAGGTGTCCTGCGAGCCCGCGCTGGAGCCGGTGCTGCGGCTCTTGCTGGGCGACGTGGTCATCGTCCAGGACCTGCTCGCCGCCCGCGAGTACGCCGAAGCCAGCCCCGTCCCGTGCACGCTCGTCACGCTGGAGGGCGAGGTCTTCCGCACCGACGGCTCCATCACCGGCGGTGAGCGCGAGGGCGCGGCGGTGGGCGCGCTCCAGAAGAAGCGGGAGATCGCCGAGCTGGCGTCGGAAGTGGCGCGGGTGGAGGAGCGCTACAACGAGATCCTCACCCGCCACTACACGCTCCAGAAGCAGATGGGGCAGGCGGAGGCCGTCCTCAAGGGCCTGGGCAAGGAGCAGCACGCGGAGGAGGTCAACCTGGCCAGCCAGGAGAAGGACCTCCACAAGGCGAGCGAGGACCTGGCCCGGGTGCGCGAGCGGCTGCGCTCGCTGGAGGGCGAGGCGGGGCAGCTGTCGCAGAGCCACACCGCGCTCGCCAACGAGGAGGAGTCCAGCCGGGGCGAGGTGGCCCACGGCCAGGCGGACCGCGAGGCGCGCGAGGAGCGCGTGCGCCAGTACGCCGGGGAGCTGGAGGGGCTGCGCCAGCGCGCGGACATGGCGTCCTCGGACCTGATGGGCCTGCGCGTGAAGGTGGCCGCCGGCAGCGAGCGCGGCGAGTCCGCGCGCAAGGAGCTGGAGAGCCTGGTGTCCCAGCGCCGGGACATGGAGGCGCGCGTCGGCCGGCTGCAGGGCACCGTGACGGAGGGCCGGGCCAAGGTGGAGACGCTCCAGGGCCGGCTCGCGGAGCTGGAGTCCACCCGGGAGCAGCGCGCGGAGGCGCACCGCGGGGCGGCGGAGACCCTGGAGGCGCGCCGCGCCGCGCACACCGCGGCCACCACCGAGGTGCGTGAGCAGGACACCGCCTTCCGCGAGCTGCGCGGCCGGCTGGATGAGCTCATGCAGGGCCTGTCCCAGATTTCGCTGCGCGAGAAGGAGATCGCCCTGGAGATGGAGCACCTGGCCTCCGGCATCCGCGAGCGCTACCAGCTGGAGCTGGCCGCGGAGCTGCACCAGTACCACCTGCTGCCGCCGCTCTCGGACGAGGTGGAGGGGGAGCTCAAGGACCTGCGCGCGCAGGTGGAGAAGATGGGGGAGATCAACCTCACCGCCATCGACGAGCACGCGGAGCTGTCCAAGCGCTACGAGTTCCTCTCCACGCAGCGCCAGGACCTCCAGGCGTCCATCAGCCAGCTGAAGGAAGCCATCGTCCGCATCGACGCGACGAGCCGCGAGCGCTTCAAGCAGACCTTCGACGTGGTGAACGACAAGTTCCAGGCCATCTTCCCGCGCCTGTTCGGCGGTGGCCGCGCCAGCCTGGTGCTGACGCAGGAAGGCCCCAACGGCGAGCCGGGCGTGGAGATCGTGGCCCAGCCGCCGGGCAAGAAGCTCCAGAGCGTCAACCTGCTGTCCGGCGGCGAGAAGGCGCTCACCGCCGTGGCGCTCATCTTCGGCATCTTCCTCATCAAGCCCACCCCCTTCTGCCTCCTGGACGAGGTCGACGCCCCGCTGGATGAGGGCAACGTGGGCCGCTACAACGACATGGTGAAGGAGATGAGCCGCCAGTCGCAGTTCATCCTCATCACCCACAACAAGCGCACCATGGAGGTCGCCGACACGCTCTACGGCGTCACCATGGAGGAGCCCGGCATCTCCAAGCTGGTCAGCGTGAAGATGCGCGAGGCCGCCGCGCACAACGACGACAAGGTCCCCGCCGCGTCGTAGCGCGGCAGGGCAGGGACTCCGGGGCCTCTCCAGAGGCTCCAGAAAAGACGACGGGCGCCCCGGGAAGTCTCCCGGAGCGCCCGTTCTCTTTCGACCGCCGGGAGGACTCCCGGTGGCCCGCGTGCCTACTTCTTCTTGGGCGCGGTGTAGTTCACCTTCGGGCAGGCGCTCTGGTCCGCGGCCAGACGCTGCTGGGCGCCGGCGACGTCCTTCTGGGTGTTGGCGAGCGCCTCCTGGCTGGCGGTCTCCACGGGGGCCCAGTTCTCCTCCTTGGCCTTCAGGCCCTGCACCAGGGTGAGCGTGGTCTGGTCCACCGTCTCCTGCGCCTTGAGGGCGTTCACCCACGCAGTGGCGGACTCCACCAGCGCGTTGCACTTGGAGGACAGCTCGCTGGCGAGCTTGTAGTCCTTCGTCTTGGTGTACTTCTGAACGACGGCGTCATACGTCTCCGCCGCGTTGCTGCGCTCGCCGTAGGCGATGGCGGACGCGGCGGCCGTCTGGGTGCGCGCCAGCTCCAGCTGGAAGAAGCGCAGCTCCGGCGGCATGTCCGCGGAGGCCTCCAGCGGGGCCTGCGAGTTGAAGTACACGAAGCGGAAGGGGAACTTCAGCTCGCCCGTCGCCTTGGTGGGCATCGCCGCGACCTTCGCCTTCAGGCAGGACGCGAGCTGGTCGCCCTCCGTGCTTCCGGTGGGCTTGAAGGTGACCTCCGTGGGGTTCGGCTGGCCCTTCATGATGTGGATGTCGAAGGCCAGCACCGGCGGCGTGGACGCCTTGTAGCCGGCGAAGCACTCACACCAGTCCTTCTCCGCAAGGCGCACCGCGCCGGAGAAGTCCGAACCCTCGTTGATGCCCAGGGTGACGGAGGGGTTGTTGGCCGTGGCGTGTTCGTACTCGTACGTGGACTCCACCGGCTGGGCGTTCGCCGCCAGCGCCGCGGGCTTCACGTACGTGTCCACCACCTTCTGGACGCACTGGGTGCCCGCCGGGGTGAGGTTCTCCCCGGAGACGGCGTGCGTGGTGCCCTGGGCGCTGACGGTCGTCTTCACCACCACCTTGGTGTTGGCAGCGGGGCCGCGGTTCGCCGGATCCACCAGGCACTCCAGCACGTCCGGACGGACGCTCAGGAGCGCGCCCACGAGGATGCCCTGGTTGGCGGGGGCGGGCAGGGTCCGCTCATGCGGGAAGCAGGAGGCCAGGTCGAAGGGCGGCTGGTTGGTGATGCGCAGCCGCTCTTCCTTGGTCATCTCCTTCTGACCTTCGGTGGCGTCGCCGGTCTTCTGCTGACCGGCACAGGCGGCGGTGAGGATGACGGAGGCGACGGCGAGACGTCTCAGCATGGTGAGGCTTTCTCCCGGTGGGGTGGGTGGGTGCTGCGGTCGGGCTCTCACTTCTCCAGTCCCTCGGCGTTCTTGAGGTCCTTGAGGCGGAGTCCGTTCTTCTTCAACAGGCGATAGAGGCTCTGCATGGACAGGCCGGTGCGCTGCTCCGCGGCCTTCATGTCGAAGGCCACCTCGCGCATGATCTCCGCGAAGTACAGTCGCTCGAAGTCCGCGAGCACGCGGTCCTTGGCCTCGTGGTACGGCATGCCGGAGACGATGGCGGCCACGTTGGTGGCGGGCTCGCTGCCCTCCGCGCGCTTGGGCGTGTGCGCCAGGAAGTCCAGCCAGCTGGTGTTGCCCGTCTCCTGCATCAGGGCGCCGCGCTCCAGCACGTTGCGCAGCTCCCGCACGTTGCCCGGCCAGTCGTAGCCCTCGAAGAGGGCCAGCGTCTGCGGCGTCAATTCCAGGGCGGCCTTCATCCCGCGCGACAGCGCCTGCGAGAGCGTGGGGATGTCGTCTCGGCGGGTGCGCAGGGGCGGCAGCCGCACGCGCGCCACCGCGAGCCGGAAGTAGAGGTCCGCGCGGAAGCGGCCCTGGCGCACGTCCTCCTCCAGGTTGCGGTGCGTGGAGGCGATGACGCGCACGTCCACCGCCACCGGCTGCCCGTCCAGGGACGGCACCTCCCGCGTCTCCAGCACGCGCAGGAGCTTGCCCTGCACGGACATGGGCAGCTCGCCCACCTCGTCCAGGAAGAGGGTGCCGCCGCGCGCCGCCTCGAAGATGCCGCGCGCGCCCTTGTCCTCGTTCTCCCCGGCGCGCAGCCCGCCGAACAGCTCGCGCTCCGCCTTCTCCTCGGAGATGAGGTTGCAGTCCACGACCTTGAAGGCGCCGTGGCGGCGCAGCGAGTGCTGATGCACCGCGCGCGCGGCCAGCTCCTTGCCGGTGCCCGTCTCACCCTCGACGAGCAGGTTCATGTCCTCGCGGGCGATGCGGCGCAGCTCCGTGAAGACCCAGCGCATCTTCTCCGAGCTGCCCACGAGCTGCCCGAAGGACTCCGTGCCGGCGACCTCCACCTCCGTCGCGCGGGCGGCCACCTTCACCGCGAGCTTCGTCTTGCCCAGCTCCACCTTGTCGCCGCTGGAGACGAAGGCCTGGAGGATGCGGCGGCCGTCGATGAACGTGCCGTTGCGGCTGCCGGTATCGCGCAGCAGCAGGCCCTGCGGCAGCCGCTCCACCTCCAGGTGGCGGCGGCTCACCGTCGGGTCGCTCAGCACCAGGTCCCCCGCGCTGTCGGAACCCACACGCACCAGCGAATCCCGCGTGGTGACCTTCTTCCCCTTGTCCGGACCCCCCACGACTTCCACCGTCCACTCGTGGAGGGGGACGCGGGTGGACTGCCCCTCGCGCTCCGCCTGCACGGTTTCGGTGACATCCGGTCTGTCAATCATGATCACGGACCCCTGGTCGCACCGGGTCGCGGGGGGCGAAAGGACCCCTCCCCGCCCTGAATCCCGCCTGTTTAGGGGGGACTGCACACAGGGGGCAAGCGGAAGAAGTGGACTCGGAAACGTCCGTTGAAGGTGAAGACAGATGGAGCCCGCGCGCCCCTACCGGGGACGTCGGGCTCGTTTCCGGGCGTGTCTTCGCGCGTCAGTACGTCCCTGGGGCGTCGCTCGCGGGGAACGACTCCTTGGACTGCTCATCCACGGAGTCATCCCCGGGGCTCCCCCCGGAGCGCACGCTGGCGTTGGTGGGCTCCCGCACCTCGCCCGCTGACGCCTCGCTGGAGGCGTTCGCCTTGCCCCTGGGGCGCTTGGACGGGGCCGGGGAGGGGGGGCGGCGGGGGGCGGCCTGCGCGTTCACCATGCGCGCGCCCAGCAGGTTCTTGGCGCGCTCGGCCAGGTTTCGCTGTTCGTCCCGCCAGTCGCGGAAGAGCTGCGCCAGCTCCGGGTCTCCGGAGGCTTCGGCTTCGCGCAGGTACTGCTCGCTTGCCGACGCGCCCTTGAGCAGGTGGTAGAGCGTGCTGATGAGGGCGTGGTGTTCGTCCCGGGTCCCCGCCGTTGCCTGTCCGCCCGCCATGGTGTTCCTCCCGTCAAAGGGGTGAATTCCGCTGGAGAGAAGGTAGGCACGGCGGGCGCGGGTGGCGTCCGGACCCGGGGCCCGGACGCCTGCCTGCTTCTAGCCCTGGAGCAGGGGGTCCAGCCGCTGCTCCTTGTCCAGCTGCGCCAGGTCCGAATAGCCGCCCACGTGCGTGTCGCCGATGAAGATCTGCGGCACGGTGCGCTGGCCGTTGCTCATCTCCACCAGCTTCTCGCGGGCGTCGTCGTCGCCGGTGACGTCGACCTCCTCGTACGCCACGCCCTTGCGCTTGAGCAGGTCCTTGGCGCGCACGCAAAAGCCACAGTAGGTCGTCGTGTAGATCTTCACGGGTTTCATGGATTCGATTCCTCCTGGAGTTCCTGATGCCAGACCCTGGGGCCCGTTGCACGCGGGGCCAAGGGGGGCCGGGTGCCGGGTCGCTTGAAACACGACGGCCCCCGGAGCCCGTGGGGGCGCCGGAGGCCGTCAGGTCCATCCCCTGTGTCGCGCGGGGACGGGGGGCGACTACATGCCCATGCCGCCCATACCGCCCATGCCACCCATGCCGCCCATGCCACCGCCCGCGGCGCCCTTGTCGTCGTCCGCCTTCGGGCGCTCGGCGACCATGGCCTCCGTGGTGAGCATCAGCGAGGCGACCGACGCGGCGTTCTGCAGCGCGGTGCGGCTCACCTTGGCCGGGTCGATGACGCCGGCGGCCAGAAGGTCCTCGTAGGTCCCGGTCGCGGCGTTGAAGCCGTAGGCGCCCGTGCCCTCCTTGACCTTGTTCACCACCACGCTGCCCTCCAGGCCGCCGTTGCCGACGATCTGACGCAGCGGCTCCTCGACGGAGCGGCGGATGATGTCCACGCCGGACTTCTCGCCGTCGCCGACCTTCAGGGTGTCCAGCGCCTTGAGGCAGCGGATGTAGGCGACGCCGCCGCCGGGCACCACGCCCTCCTCGACGGCCGCGCGGGTCGCGTTGAGCGCGTCCTCCACGCGGGCCTTCTTCTCCTTCATCTCCGTCTCGGTCGCGGCGCCCACGTTGATGACGGCCACGCCGCCCACGAGCTTCGCGAGGCGCTCCTGGAGCTTCTCACGGTCGTAGTCGCTGGTGGTGTCCTCCACCTGCGCGCGGATCTGCTTCACGCGCGCCTCGATTTCGGACTGGCTGCCCGCGCCATCGACGATGGTCGTGTTGTCCTTGTCGATGGTCACGCGCTTCGCGCGGCCCAGGTCCTGGAGCGTCAGCGTGTCCAGCTTGATGCCCAGGTCCTCGGCGATCATCCGGCCGCCGGTGAGGGTCGCGATGTCCTCGAGCATGGCCTTGCGGCGGTCGCCGAAACCCGGCGCCTTCACCGCGGCCACGTTCAGCACGCCGCGGATCTTGTTCACCACCAGGGTGGCCAGGGCCTCGCCCTCGACCTCCTCCGCGATGATGAGCAGCGGCTTCCCGGCGCGCGCCACCTGCTCCAGGATGGGCAGCAGGTCCTTCATCGACGAGATCTTCTTCTCGTTGATGAGGATGAGGGGGTCGTTCAGCACGACCTCCATGCGCTCCGGATCCGTCACGAAGTACGGGGACAGGTAGCCGCGGTCGAACTGCATGCCCTCGACGACGTCCAGGGTGGTGTCCAGGCCCTTGGCCTCTTCCACCGTGATGACGCCCTCCTTGCCGACCTTCTCCATCGCGTCCGCGATGATCTGGCCGATGGTGGTGTCGCCGTTGGCGGAGATGGTGCCAACCTGGGCGATCTCCTTGTTGCCCTTGGTCGGCTTCGCCAGCGTCTTCAGCTCGGCGGTGATGGCGGCGACGGCCTTGTCGATGCCGCGCTTGATGTCCATCGGGTTGTGGCCCGCGGCGACCAGCTTCGCGCCCTCGCGGAAGATGGCCTGCGCCAGCACGGTGGCCGTGGTGGTGCCGTCACCGGCGACGTCCGACGTCTTGGAGGCGACCTCCTTGACCATCTGGGCGCCCATGTTCTCGAACTTGTTCTCCAGTTCGATTTCCTTCGCCACCGTCACGCCGTCCTTCGTGATGGTGGGGGAGCCGAAGCTCTTCTCGATGACGACGTTGCGGCCCTTGGGCCCCAGGGTCACCTTGACCGCGTCGGCCAGGATGTTCACGCCGCGCAGGATGGCGTCGCGCGCGCGCACTTCGAAAATGATGTCCTTCGCCATGGTCTGAATCCTCTAGAAGTTGTGGGTGGGAAGACGAACGGCGGGCTTCACTTCTCGATGATGCCCAGCACGTCCTCTTCGCGGAGGATCAGGTGATCCTCGCCGTCCAGCTTGATCTCCGTGCCCGCGTACTTGCTGAACAGGATGGTGTCGCCCGCCTTGATGTCCATGGCGCGCACCTTGCCGTCCTCCAGCACCTTGCCGTTGCCGACCGCCACGACCTTGCCCTCGAGCGGCTTCTCCTTCGCCGTGTCGGGGATGAAGAGGCCGCCCTTGGTCTTGTTCTCCTCGGCGACGCGCTTGATGATGAGCCGATCCTGCAGGGGACGAATCTTCATGGCTTGCTCCTGTGAACCGCGGCTGCCGGAGGCGGACGGAAGGGTCCGGACCGGGACGCCGCTGGGGGTTGAAAAGGGCCTGTGGGCCCCGGCGTTGGCACTCGCACCTGCTGAGTGCTAACGCCTAGGCGCGGCGGATAATAACCAGGGACTTCACCTCGTCAAGCGACGTCGGGGCATCCGTCCGTACGCGGCTAAACACCCGTCCCGCCTGCGCTTTTCCTGGAAGATTCCCCCTGGGCCACGCCTGCCCGCCAGGCCGTCCCAGGTGTCGGCCCGTTGGCACTCGTCCATTCCGAGTGCCAACGTAAGTCCTTGATAAGACTTGAGTCCCTTTTGCCGACGCCGTGCGACATGGCTACGCTTGCCCGAAGCGTCTCCTGGAGGCCATGGCGCCTTCCAGGGACCCCTCGGGAGGTGTGCTCGATGAGCGGACTGGTGACGTCCTCTTCCTCGCTGAAGGAGTTCTTCCGCGAACTGCTCCTGGAGGCCGCGGCCCGGCAGCGGGTGGCGCTGGGAGAGTCCACCGAGTTCTACCTGGTGAACCTGCTGGCGGAGTTCGCGGCCACGGACAAGCTGTTCAGCCGGGACGCGGAAGGCCGGCGCGACCACGAGCCGCTGGCGGAGCTGTACCACCGGGCGCTGCAGCAGGAGCGCGACGAGCGCATCCGCACGCTGCGGCGGCTGGGCGACGTGTCGCTCTACAAAGTGGGCTTCTTCTCTGGCGCGCTGCAGCAGGGGATGGTGGGCCCGGACTACTACATCCAGATGGGCGGAGCGGCGTACGGCCAGGTCGCGGAGCTGGTGCCCCCGGGGGGCTTCACCGGCGTGTACCGCGAGCTGTGCGACAAGTTCCGGTCGCTGGTGGAGGTGCTGGAGGAGATCAGCGCGCGCGGGCTGGTGAGCGCGGGGCCCGCTGGCGCGCTGCGCGTCTACGAGTCCTGGGCGCGCACCGGCAGCGACACACTGGAGCGCGTGCTGGTGGACGCCGGGTGGGTTCCGCGCAAGAGCTCCCTTGCCAACTGACGCCGCGGACTTCCCGCTCGTGGGGCGGCTCCAGGCCCACCTGGAGGCCATCTACGGCTTCCGCTGCGAGGCGCGCGCGGAGGCCTTCGTGGTGGTGGACGCGGAGGTGGCCGCGCTCCTGGGCGGCACCGGCCGCGCGCCGGAGGAACTGCTGGTGCTGGAGGCCCGGGGCGGACTGGAGCTGGCGCTCTACCTGGCCCCGGCGCTGCGCGAGCGCATGGAGCGCTATGACACCAGCCCCCTAGGCTCCGTGCTGGAGGGCGACCTGGATGGCTACTGCCAGGTGACCGAGGGCGTCAGCCACTTCCTCTACGTCGCGCACACGGCGCACTACGAGCGCACGGTGTCGCTGCTGGAGTTGGAGGCCCAGGCGGAGGTGGACAAGTTCGTGGTGTGCCTGCTGCACCGCTGGGGCGAGGGGGTCGCCGGGTGGTCCCGCGAGCTGTTGGGCCGCCTCTTCGACCGCGTGGCGTACCAGCCCCGGCTGTCGGTGGAGGAGCGCTGGCGCTACGAGGAGGCGAACCGGCTCTCCCGCCGCTTCTGCGTGCGGCTCATGGGGCACGTCGCGAGCCGGCGGTTGGACAAGCTCCTCGGCGACCTGCGTTATGCCTACCGCCTGGGGGCGGAAGCCAAGCTGCGGCACTTCGCGCACGGCGGTTGATGGCCCGGCCGCCCCTCGCTTCGGGTAGGGTGGAGCCATGCCGCGCGAGGCGTCCTCAGGAGGCATCGTCATTCGCTTCCAGGAGGGCGCCTGGGAGGTGGCGGTCATCCGTCCGCACGGGCGGCACCTGTGGGCGCTGCCCAAGGGGCACGTGGATCCGGGAGAGACGCCGGAGCAGACTGCGCGCCGCGAAGTGCGGGAGGAGACGGGGCTCTCCGTGGCGCTGCTCGCGCCGCTGGGGGAGATCCGCTACGTCTACCAGTTCCGCGGGCAGCGCATCTTCAAGCGCGTCCACTTCTTCCTCTTCCGCTACGAGGCGGGAGAGCTGGGGCCGCTGCCGGGGCCGCGCGTGGAGGTGGACGAGGTGCGCTGGCTGCCCTTGGAAGGGCTGATTCCGGCGCTGGGGTACAAGGGTGAGAAGGCCGTCGCCGGCCGGGCGCTGCGGTGGATGCGCGCCCAGGGCCTGGCGCCCGGGGCTCCTCCCCCCGTGGAAGGGAAGGAGCCGGCGTAGCGGCAAGCGGGGGAGGCTACTTCTTGGCTTCCTCGCCCACGTACTTGCCGGAGAGCGCCTCGCGCACGTCGCGGTCGAACTTCACGCGCTGGGTGGCGACCTCGCGCAGGGCGAGCACGGGCGGCTTGTTCTTGGAGGTCTCCAGGATGGGCCGGGCGCCGGCCATCAGCTGGCGCGCGCGCTTGGCGCCCAGCAGCACCAGCGCGAACCGGTTGTCCACGTAGGGGAGGCAGTCTTCAACGGTAACGCGGGCCATGGAACATCCTTCTTGGCTCTGGTGAGCCGGTGGAAGCCTCTCAACCTAAAGAGCAGGGTTGGATCAGTCAAGGAAGGATGGCGGGCCGCACGCCCCGCCTGAAGCCCGGCCGGGCTTCGCCTGCCCGTCCGCCCCCTGCTCCTCCCCACGCCTGCTCCCAGGCCTCCCGTGTTGGGTGTCGCACACCGGGTTCTCATCCTCCGGAATTCAAGAGCGGGTGGCCTCAACGGATCAGGAGGGGTGCGTTTTTCCGAGGTGGGAATGGGATGTGAAGGTGGGTCTAAATCACCCCGCGCCGGAGGATGTCCGGCGCTGCGGGTTCGCATGAGGAGTCTTCCGCATGAGCGCAGTGGCGTCGCGCGGCGCCGGCCGTGCCGGGTGCATGTCGGGTGGGAGGGGCGGGCCATGGGAGGGGCGTCCGTGAGCGGGCCGGTGCTGGTGACCGGGCCCACGGGCAACGTGGGGCGCGCGGTGGTGCGGGCGCTGCTGGCGGAAGGGGTGGCGGTGCGCGCGGCGGTGAAGTCGCCGGAGCACGCCACGTCGCTGCTCAAGGAGATGGACGGGGACGTGGCGCCGGTCCCGCTGGATTTCCTGCGGCCGGAGACGTTCCTTCCCGCGCTGGAGGGCGTGCGGGGCGTGTTCCTGATGCGGCCGCCGGCCATCTCCCACGCGGAAGGGGCGCTCAACGCGTTCATCGACGCGGCCGCGGCGCAGGGCGTGAAGCAGGTGGTGTTCCTGTCCATGGCGGGCGCGGAGAAGCGCTCATGGGCGCCGCACCGCGCGGTGGAGGAGCACCTGAAGCGCGCGTCCGTCGGGTGGACGCTGCTGCGTCCGGCGTTCTTCGCTCAGAACCTGGGGGACGCGTACCGCGAGGACATCCGGCAGGACGGCCGGCTCTACATGCCCGCGGGCCACGGCAAGGTGGCCTTCGTGGACGTGCGCGACGTGGGCGAGGTGGCTGCGCGGGCGCTGCTGGACACATCCCTGCGCGACCGCGCCTTCACCCTCACTGGGCAGGAGGCGGTCACGTTCGGCGAGGTGGCGTCGGTGCTGTCGGAGGTGCTGGGCCGGCCCATCCGCTACGTGCCCGCTTCGGTGCCTGGCTACGTGCACCACCTGCACCAGCGCCGGCTGTCGTGGGGACAGCTGGGCATGCAGACCCTCATGCACGTGGGCCTGCGGTTCGGGAAGGCGGAGCAGGTGGACCCCACGCTCACCAACCTCCTGGGCCGCCCCACGCGCACGGTGCGCCAGTACATCGAGGACCACGCGCCGCTCTGGCGCTGACCGTCCTCAGACGTACCAGAGCGCCCACAGGATGAGCACCCCCTGCAGCGGCAGCCGCAGCCAGAGCAGGGCCGGGGGAAGCTTCCGGAACCGCTCCGGGTGCAGGGCCATGTGGAGGTTCGCGGGGAACACCGCCACGAAGAGCGCCACCAGCCCCCAGGCCGCCAGCCGCGTCGTGGCGGGCACCACCAGGAACACGCCCAGCAGCACCTCCGCCACGCCGCTGAGCAGCACCAGCTCCTTCGGGCGGGGCAGGTACGCCGGCATCATGCGCATGTACACGCGGGGGTTGAGGAAGTGGTTCACCCCCGCGCCGACCATGGACACCGCGAGCAGGTACTGCAGGACTGTCTTCACATCCATGGGGGTGGGGCTCCTCGCGGCGGCATCGAAGCCTGGGCGGGGCGCCCCGTCCACGCCTACTTTCCGGCGAACGCCTCTCCGACGATGGCGCGCGCCTCCTGGACGATGGTGTCCAGGTGCGCCTGGTCGCGGAAGCTCTCCGCGTAGATCTTGTAGACGTCCTCCGTGCCGGACGGGCGCGCGGCGAACCAGCCGTTCTCCGTCGTCACCTTGAGCCCGCCCAGCTCCGCGTTGTTTCCCGGCGCGCGGGTGAGGCGCTGGAGGATGGGCTCCCCCGCGAGCGACGTGGCCTTCACGGCCTCCGGCGTCAGCTTCTTCAGCGCGGCCTTCTGCGCGGACGTGGCCGGCTGATCGATGCGCGTGTACAGCGGCGCGCCGAACTTCTTCGCCAGGTCCTGGTAGTGCTGGCCGGGGTCCTTGCCGGTGCGCGCGAGGATCTCCGCCGCGAGCAGGTCCAGGATGATGCCGTCCTTGTCGGTGGTCCACACGGTGCCGTCGCGGCGCAGGAAGGACGCGCCGGCGCTCTCCTCGCCGCCGAAGCCCAGCGACCCGTCCAGCAGCCCGTCCACGAACCACTTGAAGCCCACCGGCACCTCCACCACGCGGCGGCCCAGGTCCTTCGCCACGCGGTCGATGAGGCTGCTGCTCACCAGCGTCTTGCCCACCGCCGCGTCCGCCTTCCAGCCCGGTCGGTTGCGGAACAGGTAGCTGATGGCGACGGCGAGGTAGTGGTTGGGGTTCATCAGCCCCTGGCTGCGGGTGACGATGCCGTGGCGGTCGGAGTCCGTGTCATTGCCGAAGGCGAGCGCGTACTGGTCCTTGAGCTTCACCAGGTTCGCCATCGCGTACGGCGACGAGCAGTCCATGCGGATCTTCCCGTCGTGGTCCGCGGGCATGAAGCCGAAGGTGGGGTCCACCGTGGGGTTCACCACCGTCAGGTCCAGGCCGTACTTCCGCGCGAGCGGCGCCCAGTAGTCCAGGTTGGAGCCCCCCAGCGGATCCGCGCCCAGGTGGAGCTTCGCGCCCCGGATGGCCTCCAGGTCCACCACGTTCGCCAGGTCCGCCACGTACGGGGTGATGAAGTCGTAGGCCTTCACCGTGGCGCTGGCGCGCGCCCGCTCGTAGGGGACGCGCTGGACGCCCTGGTTGCCCGCGGCCATCAGCTCGTTGGCGCGCTTCTCCACCCGCGAGGTGACCTGGGTGTCCGCGGGGCCGCCGTTGGGCGGGTTGTACTTGATGCCGCCGTCCTCCGGCGGGTTGTGGGACGGGGTGATGACGATGCCGTCCGCGAGCCCGCTCGTTCGACCCCGGTTGTACGTGAGGATGGCGTGGGAGACGACCGGCGTGGGCGTGGCGCCGTCCGTGTAGCGGACCTCGACGCCGTGGGCGGCCAGCACCTCCAGCGTGGTGCGCTGGGCGGGCTCCGACAATGCGTGGGTGTCCATGCCCAGGAACAGCGGACCGTCATAGCCCTGCTGCTTGCGGTACTCGCACAGGGCCTGCACCACCGCGAGGATGTGCGGCTCGTTGAAGCTGCGGCGCGCGGCGCTCCCGCGGTGCCCGGAGGTGCCGAAGGCGACGCGGTGCTCGGCCACGGACGCGTCGGGCGTGTCGTCGTAGTACTGCGCGCGCAGCTTCTCGGGGTCGATGAGCAGGTCGCGCGAAAGGGGCTTGCCAGCGGAGGGGTGGGCCATGACGGAGCCACCCTAGTCGCGCGCGCTGACGGAGGGGAGCCGAAGTCGCGGTCCCTGTCGGGCGCCGCACCGGTCATGACGCGCTCCGTCCAGTAGCGGGCGGGAGCGCGGACCGGGCGGGTAGGGGCGCGTGTCCGGAAGCCGTCAGCGCGCGGCGGCGACGGAGGGCGCCGTGGGCGGCATGGCCTCTGGCGCGGAGGGGGGCTCCTCCTCCACGGGTTGGGCCGCGTTCTCGGGCAGGAACATCAGCAGCACCAGCGCGGGGATGGCCGCCACGGCGGTGAAGCCGAAGAAGGTGGGCCAGCCCATCCACGTCGCCAGGTAGCCGGACACGGAGCCGATGAGCCGGTTGGCGATGGTGCCCAGCGCGGACAGCAGCGCGTACTGCGTGGCGCTGAAGCTCTTGTGGCACAGCGACATCAAGAACGCCGCGAACGCGGTCACGCCCAGGCCCGTGCACACGTTGTCCACGGCGATGGTGCTCGCGAGCATCACGTCGTTCTTGCCCACCAGCGCCAGCGCCATGAAGGCCAGGTTGGTGATGCCCTGCGCGGCGCCGAAGATGAAGAGCGCGCGGCGCATGCTGAGCTTCACCATCAGCAGTCCGCCTATCAGGCCGCCTCCGATGGTGGCCAACATCCCCAGCGTCTTGCTGAGCGCGCCAATCTCCGTGTTGGAGAAGCCCAGCTCGATGTAGAACGGCGTCACCATGCTGGCGGCGATGGCGTCTCCCAGCTTGTAGAGCACCAGGAACGCCAGCACCCCCAGCGCGTACTTGCGGCGGAAGTAGTCCACGAAGGGTCGCACCACCGCGTCCGCCAGGTTGCGCGGGGGCCGGACGCTCTGCGGCTCCGGGGCCATCAGCGTGGCCAACACGCCCACGCCCATGAGCACGCCCATCACGTAGTACGTCCGGGACCAGCCCAGGTGGTCCGACAGGATGAACGCGAGCCCGCCCGCGACGAGCATGCCCAGCCGGTAGCCGGTGACGTAGATCGAGTTGCCGAGCCCGCGCTCCTCCATCGTGAGGCTGTCCGTGCGCCACGCGTCCGCGACGATGTCCTGGCTGGCGGACAGGAACGTCACCACCACGGCCATGCACGCCATGGCCACCGGCGCGTCCTTCGGGTTGACGAGCCCCATGGCCGCGATGGCGCCCATGAGCAGCACCTGCGTGAGCAGCATCCAGCCGCGGCGGCGGCCCAGGAAGGGCAGGGTGTAGCGGTCCATCAGCGGCGCCCACAGCACCTTGAAGGTGTAGGGCAGCGCCACCAGGCTGAAGATGCCGATGGTCTTGAGGTTCACCCCCTCGTTCTTCATCCACGCGGACAGCGTGACGCCGGTCAACCACAGGGGGAGGCCGGACGCGAAGCCGACGGCCATCAGGAGCCAGATGCGCCGGCTCTTCAAGACGGTGAGAAGCGAGGAATTGGGCATGGAGGGCGCGGGAGAACAGCCGCCAGCATAGAGAATCCACCCGGCGCGTCACCTTCCATGGGGCAGGGACTGTCCGCCCGGCTGCCCACCGGGCCGAAACCCGGGCCGCTTCCGGGGCTCAGAGGTCCAGCGCGGACACATCCGGGCAGGTGCTTCGGTTGCCTTCGGTGGGATTGAGGAAGTCCCAGTTGCGCTGCATGAAGGTGATTCGCGTCCGGGCGTCCCAGCACTCGGTGTACTTCGCGCCCTTCGCGTCCCCCTCCAGGATGGTGAGCACCAGCACGCCCCGGCCGTCCGGCGTCCAGCGCGCCACGATGTCCAGCGTCTCCAGGAGCCCGCCGGGCACCAGGTCCTCCCCTGGCAGCCGGAAGGCCATCTCCCCCAGCCCCTCCGGCGTCTGACGCGACGCATAGCGCGTGTCGGGGAGCGCGGCGCCCTTGGCGGTGAACAGCAGCAGCACGCTCGTGGGCGGCGTCTTCGTCTGGTAGGCGATGTCCAGCCGGTCCACCCCCTCCGCGCCCTTCGTGTCGAAGCCCTTCGCGCGGGCCGCCTTGAAGTCCAGCGCGAGCGTCCCCTCGCCCTTGCGGATGCCACCGTCCGCCTTGAAGCTGCCAGGCAGGTACGTCCACCAATCGCCTTCGCCCGCGCCCCGGGGACGGAACTGGAGGAGGTAGTTGAACTCCGCGCCGGTGCGCTCCATCACGAAGCGCAGCTCGTGGCCCGGGTGGTCGTCCGCGGGGAAGGGACCCCAGATGCGCCGGTCCGTCTCTCGCGTGGTGGGCGGGGCGTTGCGGAACAGCTCCAGCAGCGCGAGCAGGCCGTCCACGCTCGCGTTGAACTGCGAGCCCGCCGTGTACGCCTGGAGCGCCAGGCCCGACGTGCCCCCCAGCACCTGGAGGCCCAGCCGCTGGGTGCGCGTGCCCAGGCCCTGGCTGGCGCGGGCGGAGGCCGGCAGCTTCGCGGCCAGGTCCTCGCGCTGGGGAAGGGCGTTCCGGAACTCCAGGTCGTCGTTGGAGAAGTCGCCGCCGCACGCGACCGCGAGGAGGCTGGTCAGGGCCAGGGCCAGGTTTCGCATCACGTGCTCCCTCATGGCTCGTACGTGAGGAGCGCCGCCAGCTCCCAGTACCCCAGGGAGCGCTGCGCATCGACCGTGTATTGGAGGTACTGCAGGCGGCTTCGCGCGGTGAGCTGCACGCGGGGCGTGAGCCGGAAGCGCGCTCCGGTCACCAGTCCCGGCGACACCATGGCGAAGTGCTGATCCGGGAACGCCGCGTCGTCGAACCGGCGGTTCATGACCAGGTACGCGACCCGCGCGCCCACGAAGGGCGCGACGCGGCCCAGGGGCCACTCGGCGGTGAGGCTGGTGCCCACGTTCACCACGGAGTACCGGTAGGCCGGCCCCGCGAGCGTGGGCAGCGCCAGCACGCTCTTCGTGCCGCCCACCACCGCGTCGAAGCCCCAGATCCAGTCGCGTCTGAAGTAGTCGTGCAGCTCGGCCTCCGCGCCGAAGAGGGGCACGGAGAGGAAGAGCGACTGGCGCACTTCCGGGTCGAAGAAGGACTGGAGGCCTCCGGTGAGCCCGAAGGCCCACCAGGAGCCCCGGTCCCGCGCCGCGCCCTTCACGGGATCGTCGGAGAAGGGGGCGTCCTTCAGCCGCGGCTCCTGCAACACGGTGGTCCGGCCGCGAGTGACCTCCACCTCGCCAATGCGCAGCCGGTCACTGAGCCGGCGCTTCACGCGGTACGTGCCGGGAGCCAGGGCCACGCGGCGCTCCGCGTCCTCGGCCTTGTCCAGCTCCGCGACGACGAGGCCGCCTGGATCCACGAAGTAGTACGAGCCCGCCGGGGCGCTGCCGGGCACGACCAGCCCCTCGGCGCTCGCGCGCAGGTCGGTGAGGACGAGGTCGCCGTTGCCCGCGAGGTCGTAGCTGAAGGTGGGGTGCTGGGGGCCCGCGCTGCTGTCGGCGGTGTCCGCGACGGTGCGCGCGTAGGCGTGCGAATAGGCCTCGAAGAGCGTCACGCGCCCATCGCCGCTGCGGTCCGCGTCGCCCAGCAGCCCGCTCGCCAGGTGGTGGGAGAAGTAGCTGCCACCCAGCGCGTCCGACTCCTGGGAGTCCTCGTCCGCGGCGCTGGAGGTGAGGATGACGACGCCGCGGGCATCGCGCGCCGCGCCGGACTCCACGTCGAAGGCGGGGGCCTTGCGCGCGCCCTTGGTGCGCGTGAGCGCGCCGGAGCGGCACGAGTCCAGGATGGCGATGCGGATGTCCACGGGGGCGTCGGCCAACCGGCGCTTGAGCGCGTCGAAGGCCAGCCGGGAGTCACCCAGGCGCAGCGCGCCGTCCTTCGCATGTCCGGAGTAGTAGACGAACAGCGCGGTGCGCTCGCCTCGCGCCTGCGCCGCGCGCGCCCGTTGCTCCAGCTCCGACAGCGCGAGGAGGAAGTCCTTCGCGTCGTTGTTCAGCAGGAGCTTCGCGTCGGACGGCGCGACACCGCCCAGCCGCGTGAGCAGGTCGTGCATCTTGCGCGCATCGCCGCGCGCGTAGCTCAAGGGCCGCGTGTCCGCTCCGCCTGCGTCGTTGCCCGCGATGAGCGCGAAGCGGTGCAGCGTGTCCGCGTGGGCGGTGGACACCCAGGCGACCACGAGCAGGGGAAGCCATGCGCGCGCGCTCGCGATAAAGGGGGCCGCTCTTTGTCCTGGCGCGCGAAGGCCCCGCACGACGGCCGACACCCACGCGGGGATGGAGACCACCACGGCTCGCGTCCGGCGGAGCTGGACAGGCGGTGTCCGTCCCGGCGCGCGGTGTCTGACGGGGCCGTTGCTCATGGCTTCAGCAGGACCCACTGCGTCTGCGCTCCCGCCACATCCAGCGGGGCCATGCGCGTGACGTCCCGCCCCGCCGCCGCGAAGGCCTTCCGGGCCGCGTCGCTCAACGTGTCCATCGACACGGGCGTGTCCGTCAGGACCAGCACCACGCGCTCCGCGCCCGCGCCGGTGAACTCCACGCTCTCTGGCAGCCAGTGCTGTCCGGCGCCCGGCTCGACCGACAGGCTGTCGCCGGACTCGGGATACAGCGGCGTCACCTCACCCTGCGCATCCACCGACAGCGCCGCCACGTAGCGGAACGCCTCCGCTGAATAGCCCAGCCGCACCCGCTCCCCGGGCCGCAGCCCCTCCGGCGCGTCCACGCTCGCCACGCGCTGTGGTTCCCCGCCGCCACCGATGCGCAGCTCCGCGCTCGCGCCGCCCTTGAGCCGGTTGCCCGCCACCGGATCCGAAACCCCGCCGCGCTCCAGCATCGGCCGCGCCAACACCAGCACCCCCACCGACGCCGCCACCGCCATCAGCGGCCGGACCCAGCGCGTGCTGGGCGCCGGCTCACTCCGTGCCTGGGGCTGCTTCTCGCGGGCCTGCTCCACGCCCGCCTCGAAGCGTTCGAAGGGCACCTCCGCCTCGAAGGCGGCCTGCGCCTCCGCGAACGAGCGGAGCGTCGCGCCACACCTCTCGCACGCGTCGGCGTGCTCCCGGGCGCGGGTGGCTTCCAGGGCGGGCAGCTCGCCGGCGTGCAGGCGACGCAATGTCCAGGTCGACTCGTGCGCGCTCATCGGACGCTCAGCTCCTCTCCACCCAGCTCCGCGAAATGCTCCAACCGCTTCCTCACCGTGGGCACCGACCGCCCCAGCACCCCGGCCACCTCTTCCAGGGTCATTCCATCCACGTGGTAGTGGATCGCCGCGGCCTGCGTCTCTGGGTCCACCCGGGCCAGCAGCTTGCGCACCAGGTCCCGCGTCTCCATCTCCTCCGCTCCGCCGTGGCCCTCCGAGCGGGCCGCCGCGTCCCTCGCGAACCACCGGCGCCACGCCGCCCCTTCCGAGCGCAGCTGGTTGAGGCAGTGGTGCGTGGCGATCTTCATCAGCCACGTGAGCGGAGAGGCCTCCGCCCGGAACGAATCCCCGTGCACCAGCGCGCGGGCGAAGACGTCGTGCATCGCGTCCTCCGCCCGGCTCGCGTCCTTCAGCAGATAACGGCAGCGCTCACGCACGCTGCCGCCGTACTTCACATACAGCTCGCGCAGGACGGCCCGCCGGTCCTCGGTGGGACGGGGAGGCACCACCTTCAGGGCCAGCGGGGTCGGTCCGGTCACGCGCGGCTCAGCCTACCGCGAGGAACCTCACAGCGACGAGTACACCGCCGCGTTGAAGCCACCGCAGGCGGCCTCCACTTCGCCGTAGCCCAGGCGGGGGTCCAGGCTGACGCGGAAGTAGGTGCTGAGGAAGTTGGCATCCCAGCACTCGTTCAGCGTGGCCTCGCCCACCAGGTCGCCCCCCGTCACCTTCACGTCCGAGCGGCCCACGCCCGTCGCCGCCCAACGGCTCTTGATGGACAGCTTCTCCAGCTTCGCGCGCAGCGGGTTGCCGTTGTCGATGTCCTTGTACGTCGCGAACTCGAACTCGCCGCCCGCCGTCGCGGACGCCTTGTAGTGGTAGTTCCCGTCCACGCGCTTGCTGGCGTCGTTCTCGTCACGCACCTGGTGGAAGTCCGCGTCCACCGTGGCCTCCGCCGTGGCGCTCGGGCGCGCGTAGCGGATCTCCACCGTGCCCACGTTGTCGTCGGCGTCCGGCAGGGTGCGCGACGCGTCCCAGTCGATGAGCAGCTCGCCGGAGCCGAAGCCCTTCATGCGCTCGCCGTTCGCGTCCACCGCCACCACCTGCGTGCCGGACAGCACCGCGCGGAACGCGCTGTCGTCCGCCGCCTTCGCCTTGCCCTCCAGCACCCACGAGAACGACGCGTCCCCGGACTTCGTCACCGTCAGCCGCCACGTCGTGGGGCTCAGGGCCTCCGTGCTCGGACCCCACACCGCCTTGTTCTCCTCCAGCGTCGTCGGCGGATACTTGGTGATCTGCTCGATGAGGCCGAGCACCCACAGCGTGCCGCCGTTCACCGCCAGCGTGGCCGCCACCGTGGCCTGGTAGTACTCGGCCTTCTGCCCTTGTCCGTACATCGCGGACGGCCCCTCCGCCGTCAGGCCCTGGCCGTTCTGCTTCGGCGCCTTCACCTGCGTCATCTCCTTGGAGGGCAGGCCATCGCGGAACGTGTCGGCGTCGGTGCTCTGGGCATCGTTGCAGCCGGCGAACAGCAGGGAGGCACACAGCAGGCTCTTGCGCAGCATGGCGTCGTGTCCTTTCGGGGCCCGTCATGCGGGCCGTGCGGCAGGGAATTCGCTCCTATGGACACAGGCCCGCCGAAAAACAGAAAAGGGGCTCGCTTGGCTTGGAAACGCCCAATGAAACCAGGGGCTTGGCGGCTGGCTGGCTGCTCTCCGGCCGCCCTCGGCCGCCTGCCCGACGGTCGAAATGGGCCGTCCCTACCTTTCGCCCATGGAAAAACGACACCCGAACCATCCCGGGGAGATGGGTACGGACGCCACGCTGGCCGAGCGGGAGCGTGCTCCGGACGAGATCAACGCCCGGGCCAGAGCCGTCGGCCTGCTCCATGAGGCCGGGATCCCGTTCGTGGTGGGGGGGGCGTATGCCTACGCCACCTATACCGGCATCTATCGCGACACGAAGGACCTGGACCTGTTCCCCCGCAAGCGGGACGCCATCCGGGCCCTGGCCGTGCTGGAGAAGGATGGGTGGCGCACCGAGCGCCCCGACGAGGTGTGGCTCTACAAGGCCTTCAAGGGCGACTACTTCGTCGACTTCATCTTCTCCTCCGGCAACGGCGTGGCGACGGTGGACGACGAGTGGTTCACCCACGCGAAGAAGGCCACCATCTTCGGCTACGAGTGCCTCATCGCGCCGGCCGAGGAGATGATCTGGTCCAAGGCCTTCGTCACCGAGCGGGAGCGCTACGACGGCGCGGACATCAACCACCTCATCCTCAAGGCGGGGCGGGAGATGGACTGGGAGCGCATCCTCCGGCGGTTCGACCGCTATTGGGAGGTGCTCCTCAGCCACCTGATGATGTTCCGCTTCGCCTATCCCAGCGAGCGCGACATCGTGCCCAACTTCGTGATGACGGAGCTGATGGGGCGCACGCTCCAGACCGTGCGCGACGGCGGTTGGGATGAGCGCCTGTGCCGCGGCAACCTCGTGTCCAAGGTGAACTACCACGTGGACATCCACCACTGGGGATTTGGGGACGGCCGGGCGTGGGACGAGCAGGAAAGACCCGAGGGGGGAACACGTGGCGCGAGATCCGAGCTCGAAGATACGGCTGGCGGCGGTCGGTGACCTGCATTGCCGGGACGACCAGCACGGGCGCTTCCGTCAGCTCATCAAGCAGGTGAACGCCTCGGCGGACCTGCTGTTGCTGTGCGGGGACCTGACGGATCGCGGGATGATTGAAGAAGGGAAGGTGCTGGCCGAGGAGCTGTCGGCCCTGCGAGTCCCGTGCGCGGCGGTGCTGGGCAACCACGACTACGACCACGGGCAGGTGAAGGACATCTGCTCGGAGCTCTCCAAGGTCGGTGTGCACATCCTCGACGGCGACCACTTCATCTTCGAGAAGGTGCTGGGCGTCGCGGGCGTGAAGGGCTTCGGCGGTGGCTTCGGCAACGCGACGTTGCAGGCGTTCGGCGAGGGGCAGACGAAGTCCTTCGTGCAGGAGGCCGTCACGGAGTCGCTCAAGCTGGAGGCGGCGCTCAGCCACCTGGACACGCCCAAGAAGGTCGTGATCATGCACTACGCCCCCATCCCGGAGACGCTGGAGGGGGAGAACATCGAGATCCGCCCCTTCCTGGGGACGAGCCGCCTGTCGATGCCCATCGACCACTATGGCGCGGCCTACGTCTTCCACGGCCACGCGCACCACGGCGCGCGCGAAGGCAAGACGAAGAGCGGCATCCCGGTGCTCAACGTGGCCATGCCGCTGCTCACCAAGTTCACGCCCGAGCAGCGCTTCGCCCTGTTGGAGGTGTAGCGCTCCTTCAGGGCGCGGGGGCTCCGGCGTCGGGGCCCCCGGGCGGCGCCTCCTGAAGATCCGCGGCGTGCGTGGGCAGATCCTCGACCGCGCTCGCGGACAGCTCCACCAGGTCCGGGCCGGAGCCGCGCGCGTAGAGCCGTTCTTCCTCGCCGGGGACCGCGTCGCCCAGCCACAGCCGCGCCAGCTCGCGCCCCTCCGCGTCCCGGAGCACGACGCCCCGGAACGCGTCGCGGATGCCGTAGCGCTCCCAGCGCTTCACATTCGCTTCGCCAAACGCGGCGGCTCTCAAGGTCTCCAGCCGGCCCAGGAGCTTCACCACGCGGAAGTGCAGGGCGCGGCCTCCGTCAGGCCCCTCCACCTTCCACGCATCGCCGCCTTCCGCGCCGCGAGACACCACCACGGGGGCCGCCTTGCCCCCGGGGTGGAACTCCATGCGCCGCACGGCCTCGCGTGGGAACGCGAGCACGCGCCGGTCCTTCAGCTCCTGCACGCCAACATCCAGCGTCGTCAGCGCGCGCGCATCCACCTCCGCCAGCGTGGCCTGCGTGCCCTGCTCGCGCAGGGCATGGACCGTGGGAGTTCCCTCTCGCGTCCCCTGGGCCAGCCGCACGCGGATGGGCTCGCCGGAAGAGGGGACGAAGCGCGCATCCACGACCGGGGTGTCCAGGCCCAGGGCCTTGCGCTGGGCGGCGGTGTCCTCGGGGAACGACAGGGCCTGCTGGCCCGCGAACTCCTTGAGCAGCTCCGCCAGGCGGCCGGCGTTCGCGCGGGTCTTCTCCGGCTTGTCCATCCGCCACGCCTTGCCGTCCACTTCGCGCGTCAGCACGTACGCGTGGCCCTTCGCCGTGACCTCGATGGACTGGAGCGACGCGACGTCCAGCGGCCCCAGGAACTCCTTGGCGCGCAGCTCGAAGGGGCCCTTGTCGAGCGAGTACCGCACGGCGCCGTCCGCCGCGTAGACGGTCGCATCTCCCTCACGGCGCACGTAGACGGAGCCATCGAAGGGGTTCTCATCCCCGCCAGCCAACGTCACCGTGCGCTGCCGGGCTGGGGTGTCCGCGCCTTCGCCGTTCGAGTCCGGAAGGTAGGCCCGCGCGGTCACGGTGAAGGCCGGCGACGCAAGGCCGTACTTCCTCAGGTCCGCGTCCGACGGCGAGGCATTCACCGTGGCCTTGAACTTCGCCGAGGTGAGCTGTTGAACCAGGGCCTCCACCGCGTACGGATCCGCCTTCGCCTCCACGGGGGCCACGAGCCGCCAGCCCTCCGGGGTGTGTTCCAGCTCCGTGGTGGCGCCCCGGGCCTTCACCGTCAGGTGGGTGAAGACGGGCGCCGCCGAAGGCGCCGGGCCGCGCACTGCTTCCACGGGCTCCGTCGCGAAGAGCCTGGGCGGTGGTGGGGGCTTCTCCGCTTCGCGTGAACACGCCAGGGGCCACACGGCCACGAAGCCCAGCAGCACCCCGGCGAAGGGCCTCACCGGTTCCTCCGCGACAGCCAGACGGCCAGCCCCACCCCCAGCAGCGACAGCGGGAGCAGGTCGGTGGAGACGAAGCGCAGCGTCCGCATCTGGTCCTCGCTCAGCTCCAGGGTGGAGGTCTCCCGGTCGGGCGGGCGCAGGGTGATCTTCTCCACCTGATGGGAGGCCCAGCCCAGGGCATTCATCACCAGGTTGCGGTTGGCCTCATGGCCCCAGTTCGGATCCAGCAGCAGCTCCGAATCCCCCACCGCCACCAGCCGTGCCTCGTCGAAGCGTCGGGCTTCCGCGCCGCGCGTGTCCCGGGTCGCGGCGGCCACGAGCGTGAGCTGCCCCATCTTCTCGCCGTCGGACGGCGTGGTGTCCTCCTGGGGCTTCGTCTCCACCCAGGCGTAGGGCGAGCTCAGGAGCACGGGCTCCACCGCCACCCCGGGCAGGAAGCCCTCGCGGAACAGCGTGAAGCTGCGCACGGTGGGCAGCTGCACGTTGAACCCGCGCTCCTGGAGGGGGCGGGTGATGACGTGCTTGCCGTAGAAGTTGGACACGAGGACGAACGGGTTGCCCGAGTTGAACTGCGAGTCCGCCGCCACGCCTTCGTCCACCTGGATGCCGTAGTCCGCGAGGAACAGGCCCAGGCCGTCCGCCGTGTTCACGTCGGTGAAGTACAGCAGCCGGCCGCCCTCTCCCAGGTAGGTGCGGAGGGCCGCCACCTCCGGCGCCGTGTAGTCCTCCTTCGCTCCCGCGATGACCAGCAGCCCCGCGTCGCGAGGCACCTCCTTCAGGCCCAGGAGGTTGAGGGGTTCGGGGCGATAGCCTTCACGCAGCAACTGGCGCCGGAGCTCCGACAGTCCGTCGCCAGGACCCTGGGGGCCCTGCGGTGTCTCCAGGGGCCACTCGCCGTGCCCCTCGACGAAGTACACCTTCTGCGTGCCCGCCGCGCCCAGCTGGATCAGGGCGTTGGTCAGCTCCTGCTCGGAAGGAATCGGCAGCGGGGTGTGCGGCGCGGCGTCACCCTCGCCGCGGGACACGACGACCAGCGTCTGGCCTTCCTTGAGCTGGTACTTCGCGGCCAGGGACGGCTCGCGGCGCGGATCCACGAAGGCGAAGTCGAACGTGTCCGGTGCCGCCTCGTGGTAGCGCCGGAACAGCTCCTCCAACTCGCCATAGGACGGGTGCGTGGGCGGGATGAGCGCCAGCGCGTGCGCCCGCTCCTTCAGGCCCGCGAGCGTCTGGAGCGTCTGGGGCGCGAGCGAGAAGATGCGCTCCCGCGTCAGGTCCCACCGCCGGTTCTTCTGGAAGGCGATGACGTTGAGCGCCACCAGCACGCCCAGCACGCCCAGCGTGGTGAGCACCGTGGACGCGAGGAACCGGCCCGTGCGGCGCGAGCCCGCGCGCCTCAGCTCCTGGCGGTGCGTGACGACGTACGCCGCGAGCATCGCCGCGCCCAGCACGGCCTTGCCACCCGCGAGCGCCACGCTGCCGGAGGTGAGGAACAGCGTGAACGGGCTGGACAGCAGGAGCAGCAGGCCAAAGGCCCCCAGCACCCGGGTGACGTGGGTCGCTCTCATGGTCACGCGTAGCGCTGCGCTTCCACCGCGCGGTGGGTGAGCAGCAGCGAGAACAGGATGACGGACGCGAAGAACACCAGCGCCTGCACTTCCAGGACGCCCTGGATCATGCCCTGCAACTGGGTATCGAAGGACAGGTAGCTCAGGAACGAGCGCAGGGGCTCCGCGGTGGACTGGGCCACGCCCCGCAGGAGCATCCACGGCAGCAGCACGGTGAAGGTGAGGAAGGCCGCCAGCATCTGGCTCTCCGTGAGCGCGGAGATGAACAGCCCCACCGCCATGCAGGTGGCGCCCCAGAGCAACACCGCGCCGTAGCCCAGGAGCACCGTGGGCCACTCGAGCGCGGGCCCGGATACGCCCGAGCCCACCACGGACAGGAGCACCGGGAACACCAGCGTCAGCCCCAGCGTCACGAAGATGAGCCCCAGCCCGCCCAGGTACTTGCCCAGCACGATGTCCACCGGCCGCACCGGCGTCGTCAGGAGCAGCGCGAACGTCTTCTGGCGCTTCTCCTCCGCGAACAGGCGCATGGACAGGAAGGGCGCGACGAAGAGCGTGATGATCAGCACCACGCCCCACAGCTGCACCACCACGCCGTCGGTGAGGTTGCGATAGACGATGGAGTCCGGAGGCAGCCGGCTCCAGCCGTGCTCGCGCGCCAGGGACTGCACCTGCTGGAACTGCTCCAGCAGGCTGACGAAGAAGAACGACGACAGCGCCGCCATGGCCGTGAACACGGCATAGGCCCACGGGGTGGTGAAGGCGACGGCCAGTTCCTTGCGGGCAATGGCCAGGGCGGTGCGCATGCGCGGAGGTTCCTTGGGGAAGGGGAGGGCGCGGCCGTCAGGCGGCGGTCAGCTTGATGAAGACTTCTTCCAGCGACGCGTGCTCCGCCTGGCCATGGGACTTCGCCAGCCGGTCGATGGCGTCATGGGCCACCACGCGGCCCTGGTGGAGGATGAGCACCTTCTCGCACGTCACGGTCACCTCCGGGAGGATGTGCGTGGAGAGCAGCACCGTGTGCTTCCCCGACAGGCCGCGAATCAGTGCCCGCAGGTCCGCGCGCTGCGCGGGATCCAGGCCCTCTGTGGGCTCGTCGAGGATGAGCACCGGCGGTGACCCGATGAGCGCCTGCGCGATGCCCACGCGCTGCTGGAAGCCCTTGGACAGGTTCTGGAGCACGCGGCCCAGCACGTCGCTCACGCCGGTGAGCCCCGCCACCCGCTCCACCTCCGCCTTCACGGCGCGGCCGGGCAGCTGCTTGAGCGCGGCCACGAACGCCAGGTAGCCGTGCACCGTCAGCTCCGGATACAGCGGGGGTGTCTCTGGCAGGTACCCGATGCGCCGTTTGACCTCCATCGGGTGCGTGGACACGTCGAAGCCCGCCACCTTCGCGCTGCCCTCGGAGGGCGGCAGGAAGCCGGTGAGGATCTTCATCGTGGTGGACTTGCCCGCGCCGTTGGGCCCGAGGAAGCCCAGCAGCTCCCCCTCACCCACGGTGAAGGACAGGTCCTCGATGGCCACGCGATCGCGGTAGCGCCGGGTGAGGTTGCGCACCTCGATGATGGGCTTCTCGGTGATTGGCATGCGCGGGGGTGAACTCTACACTGCCCGGGAAGCGAGGCGTGGATGCCAATCGTGGTGCAGAAGTACGGCGGCTCATCGGTCGCTGATGCGGAGAAGCTGGGCAAGGTCGCCCGTCGCGTGAAGCAGAAGCGGGACGCGGGGTACCAGGTCGTGGTCGTGGTCAGCGCCATGGGCGACACCACGGACGACCTGCTGGCGCTGGCCAAGGGCGTGTCCCAGGATCCGCCCCGGCGTGAACTGGACATGCTCCTGACCTGCGGCGAGCGCATCTCCATGGCGCTCCTGTCCATGGCGCTCCAGGAGCAGGGCGTGCCGGCCATCAGCTTCACCGGCAGCCAGAGCGGCATCATCACCAACGACGCGCACGCGCAGGCGCGCATCGTGGAGGTGCGGCCGTACCGCATCCAGGACGAGCTGGCCAACGGCAAGGTCGTCATCGTCGCGGGCTACCAGGGCGTCTCCTACAAGAAGGAGGTGACGACGCTGGGACGCGGCGGCTCGGACACCACCGCGGTCGCGCTGGCGGCGGCGCTGGAGGCGGAGGCCTGTGAAATCTACTCGGACGTGGACGGCGTCTTCAGCGCGGATCCGCGCGTCGTGCCGGACGCGCGCAAGCTGGAGTCGCTGAGCTACGACGAGATGCAGGAGCTGGCGAGCGCCGGAGCCAAGGTGCTCAACGCCCAGGCCGTGGAGTGGGCCAAGTCGCGCGGCATCACCATCCTCGCGCGCACCGCGCACGGCCAGGGCACCGGCACCCGCGTGCAGGAGCTGGCCGTGCCCACCGACAGCCGCGTCAAGGGCGTGACGGCCGACGCGGAGATGGCCGTGCTCGTCGCCCACGCCAGCGTGCCCTTGCAAGAGCTGCTGGAGTTCCTGGACGCGCGCGCGGTGCGCGGCCGCACGCTGGCCCATGACGCCCTGCCGGGTGCGCAGGGGCGCGCGTTCCTCGCGGTGCCGCTCGCGGATGTGCACGGCCCGGAGGCGCTCCAGCGCGAGCTGGCCACGCGGTTCGGCGCGGCGGTGGAGTGGCGGGACACATGGGGCACCGTCACCTGCGTGGGCGTGGGGCTCAACGCGGACTGGGTGCCGCTGCGCAAGGCCCTGTCCGCGGCCGAGGACCTGTCCGCCCAGGTGCACGCCGTGAGCACCTCGCCGCTCCAGGTGACGCTCCTGGTCGACAAGACCCACCTCAAGACGTTGACGGCCCGCCTGCACCGCGAACTGCTGGGCAGCTGACATCCGCGGCGCCGCCGGACCTTCGTTGATCCGGTGACTTGCGCGCCGCACTGGGGGGCAGGCGGCCATCAACTGTCGAACGCCGGTTCCCTATCAGGGGAGGGCGCTTCCCTCCCTGAAGTCGATGCCTACCCTCCGTTCCTGAACACCGGGGAGGGTCGGGCATGCGACACGGGCATGGGTGGATGGGGCTGGGGGTGGTGTTGGCGCTCCTGGCGACGGGCGCCACCGGATGCAAGGACTCCGGCCCGGCGCCTGGAACGCCTCCGCCCGGCGACCGCCACGATGAGCCACCCCTCAGCCATGACGGCGGGGGTGTGTGGGCCGGCTCTGACGGTGGCGTCGTCGTTCCCGAATACGACGCGGGCATGCCGGAAGACGAACCGGATGCTGGCACGCTGCCGGACGGGGGCTTGGCGCTGCCCGCGCGTGACGCGGACGCGGTGCGCCGGGAGAACCAGAGGAAGGGCACCCCCAGCTGGCGCATCGACAAGAACGCCAACAGCCGGGAGATTGAAGGCTACGCCCTCCAGTCCACCGTGAAGCCGGGTGAGTCGCTGCGGGTGGCGGTTTCCTTGTCGGAGGCGCGGAAGTTCTCCTGGTTCGTCTACCGCATGGGCTACTACGGCGGCACGGGAGCCCGCGAGGTCGCGCGCGGCGGCCCGGTGCAAGGCACCCGGCAGCCGGACTGTCCGGTGGATCCGACGACGGGCATCATCGCCTGTGGCTGGTCGCCCACGCTCGACATCCCCATCCGGGAGGACTGGGTCCGCGGCGTGTACGTGGTGAAGCTCGTGCGTGACGACCGGCCCTCACGCTACGTGCCCTTCTTCGTTCGCGACGCCAACCCTCGCTCGGAAGTGGCGGTGCTCATCCCCACCGCCACCTGGGCGGCCTACAACACCTGGGGCGGCACCAGCCTCTACGATGATCAGCAGGGCGTGATGAAGGCGCATGGTGTCTCGCGCGCCTTCCAGTCCTCGTATGACCGGCCCTTCTACCGGGGGCAGGGGGCAGGGCACCTGATGACGGACGACCTCAGCCTCGTGACGTGGCTGGAGTCCCAGGACCTGGACGTGGGCTACTTCACCGACGAGGACCTGGACGAAACCTACGATGTCCTGCGGGGCGCGAAGGTGTTCGTGATGTCCGGCCACGATGAGTACTGGTCATCCCGACAGCGCGACTTCGCGGACCGCGCGCTCTCCGAGGGCCGGTCCGTCCTCAATCTGGGCGCGAACAACGCCTACTGGCAGGTGCGCTTCGAGCCCTCGGCGGACGGACGGCCGCGCCGGATCGTCACCTGCTACAAGGGCGCGCCCGAGGACCCCTACAAGGACCAGCGCAGGACGGTGAAGTTCCGCGACCTGCCCGCGCCCCGTCCGGAGAACGCGCTGCTGGGCGTGCAGTTCGCGGCGCGCTGGCACCAGTGGCCCTTTCCCTCCGTCATCACCCGCCCGGACCACTGGGCCCTCGCGGGCACGGGCCTCAAGGCAGGGGACACGCTGTGGATGGCGAACGGCTACGAGATGGACCAACTGGTGGACAACGGCCGCCAGCCCGCTGGCGTGGACGTGCTCGCCGAGTCCCCGGCGCTCTCGCTCCAGGGTGGCTTTGGCTTCTCTCACATGGTCGTGCGCAAGCAGGGGGACGCGTACGTGTTCTCGGCGGGCGGCATCGACTTCGTGCAGAAGCTGGCCGGGGTGACGGAGCGCGAGGCGGATCCACGCGCGGCCCGTATCGTGGCCAACGTGCTCTACAAGGCGCTGGGCCAGAAGGTGCCGGCGGACCTGGTGCGGTTCCAGCCCCCCGCGGCCTCCGCGGCCCAGGGGCCCTTCGCGCAGTCCGTGCAGACGGTGGCGGGGACCCCTGGCAAGCGCTGCTACTCGGACAGCAAGGTGGCGCCGGATGCGCTGGGCGCACCGCTCGCGGTCGCCGTGTTGCCGGACGGCGGCTGGGCGGTGGCGGACGCGCTGGGCAACGCCGTCAAGCGCGTGGCTGTGGGCGGACAGGTCCGCACGATCCTCACCGGGCTCTCCGGCCCCATGGGCCTCGCCGCGGACGCGCTGGGCAACCTCTACGTGTCCGACACGGAGAATGCGCTCATCCGGCGCATCACCCCCGAGGGCCGGGCGGACGTGTTCGCGGGCAGCACCCCTGGCTATCAGGATGGCCCCGCGCACGACGCGACCTTCAACCAGCCCGCGGGCCTGTCCTTCACCGCGGATGGCACGGCGCTGCTCGTGGCGGACCTGAACAACGGCGTCATCCGCCGCATCGACATGGTGACGCCCGGCAATCCGGTGACGACCCTCCCCGGCGACTGGCTCTACCGGCCCTCCGCGGTGGCGCAGGCGGCGGATGGCACCACGTACGTGGTGGAGAGCGGGATGGCCCGGGTGGTGCGCGTGCGCGACGGCGTCACCCGCGTGATGACGGGCTCGACGCCCGGCTTCAGCGACGGAGACGCGAGGGACGCCCAGCTCATGCCGTATCTGGGCCTGGCGCTGCTGACGGATGGTTCGCTCGCGATCTCCGACCCCGGCAACTACCGCGTGCGCCGGCTCGTCTTCGACGCGGCGGGTGAGCCGCGGAAGCTGACCACGCTCGCGGGCAGCGGCCGTTATGGCGCCGAGGATGGCGCAGGCAAGGAGGCCCAGCTGGTGCTCCCCGCGGGGCTCGCGGTGGGGCCGGAGGGCACCCTCTACGTGGCGGACGCCGGCAACTCGCTGATCCGCGCCATCAAGCGCTGAGGTGTCCGCCCGAAAGGACGCGGCTCCACGGCGGACGCCGCGGATCAACGCCCCGGGTTGCGCATCCCGCCCAGCGGCGGCGGGGCGTCCATCTCCTGCCGCGTGCGCCGCCGGTCCGGGGTGTCGCGCGGCAGCTCCACGAAGGTGCACATCTCGCACAGCCGGCTGTAGATGCGCTCGCCCACGCGCTCGCGCAGCAGCTCCGCGTCCTTCATCGCGGACCTCGCGTCATCCGTGGTGCGGTAGCCCGTGGGCGCGCTGCTCCGCGTGCCCTTGCGCTCGGGCTCCAGCGAGTAGTTCGTCGCGAAGAGCGTCGTGCGCCCCGCGTTGTAGCGCCGGGCGATCAGCTCATCGAGCGTCTCCATCTCGAACGGACTGCCACGCCCCTTGCCCAGCTCGTCGATGGCCAGCACCTCGACCTCCGACAGCGGCCCGATGATCTCTCCGCCGCTCTTGCCGTCCTGGAAGCCGCGCCGGATGGTCGCGTACAGGAGGGAGATCTCCACGTACCGGGCCCGCACGCCCATCTCCAGCACCAGGTGCGCGAGCGTCGCCGCCAGCAGGTGCGTCTTGCCCGTCCCCACCGGCCCGCTCAGCACGTAGCCCTTGTTGGTGGCGCCCTTCACGTACTGGTGAGCGAAGTGCATCGCCACGCCCCGGCCCCGGTCCTGGGCCTCGTTGAAGGGGCGGTAGTTGTCGAACGACGCGTGCGCCATGACCCCCGGCATCTGCACGTCGTTGTAGAGCGCGACCCGCGTGCGCCGCAGCGTGCACACGCACGGCTCCAGCACTTCGTACGTCCGGGCGCCCACCTTCGTGCTGAAGGTCCCTTCCTTCTGCACCAGGATGTGGCCGCGCCCGCCGCACACCGGGCAGTCCTCCGAGCACGTACACACCCGCGCCGACGCAAGCTCCCCGCGCCGCTCGATGAGGTACGTCCGCCCGCCGCACTGCCCACACGCCTCGCCGTTCGCCTTGGCAGCCATCGCAAGCCCAGCCATACCACCGCGCCCCGTGGCCGTCAGTATGCTGCTCTTTCGTTCAGGCGTCCGGGGTTCGGCCAACCCCTCAGGTCTCCTTCATGTCCAGCCGCCGTCTGACGGCCGCCTGCAGCCGGAAACGCCGGGCCACGCGCCGCGCCCGCGCCGTCATCAGCTGCTGTTCACCGGTGCGCGCATCGCGCCACACCGTGCGTCGCTCCGCGAAGGGCAGGGCGCGCAGGAGCGCCAGCAGCGCCCAGGTCTCCTGCTGATCCATCGCCGCGGGCTCGCGCGGCACGCTCCCGAGCACCGTGTCCAGCAGCCGGTGCACCCGGGGCGCGAGGGCGGCCTCACGCTCCGTCAAGGCACGGAGCGCCGAGCACAGGCGCGCGTGGCGGACCTCCTCCCACGACCGCGCGGGGCGCTTCTTCGCGGCGGTGGAGGGGGGCTCTTCACCCTGGCCCGCGGACAGGTCGCGGTACTTGCGGATCTCCGTCTCCACCTGCCGCCGGCATGAACGCAGCGAACGCAGCACCGGCTCACCGGGACGCGCGTCCCACAGCGCCTTCTCCGCCGAGCGCGAGATGCCCCGCGCCACCACCTCGAAGGGCACGCCCTCCTGCGCCCACGCGATGACCAGCTCCGTGTCCAGCGCGGACAGCATCAGCCCCGCGCCGCGCACCGCGAGGAAGTAGTCCTGCACCAGCTCCGCGAAGCTGGCGCTCTCCGGCAGAAGGCTCATGATCCGCGAAAGCTCCAGACAGGGCGGCCAGACATCCGGCCGTCAGCCTCCCATACCCCCTGGGTCCAACAGTGCAACCTTCCTCTCGCTGGCCGGAGTGCCCTCGGGCGCACAGCGAAATTGAAGTTTTCCCGCTTGCTTTCCAACGGACCAAACGTCCGTCCGTCCAAGTTGACCCGCCTTGCGGAAACCGCGCATAGTGCGGGTCCCCTCATGGAAATTCCCGAAGATTCCCGGACACTTGCCAAGCAAGCAGGCATCCGTGGACGCCGGTTCCTCGCTCCTAGGAAGACCATGCGCCGCTCGCTACTCGTTTGCCTCGTTCTCCTGACTTCCATGGCTTCGGCCCAGGAGAAGAAAGCACTGCGCGACGCTGACCTGGGCAAGAAGTCCACCACCACCGTGGACAAGTCCCTCGCTGGCGACATCACGCGCCCGAAGGAAGCCCAGCAGGCCGCTCCCGCGCTTCAGTATGATCAGTTCCGCCTGGGCGTGGAGGTGCAGGTCGCCTCGAAGCGCCGCGAGCAGATCGAATCGCTGAAGAAGATCATCTCGCTGTCTCCGGATCAGAAGGAAGCCCCCAGCCTGCTGTTCCGCCTGGGCGAGCTCTACTGGGAGGAGTCGAAGTTCTTCTTCTTCGAAGCCAACCGGAAGGATGACGAGCTCATCGTCGCCATGAACCGCAACGACGCCGCGGGCCAGCAGAAGGCCAAGGCGGAGAAGGCGGAGTTGATGGCGAAGGTGAAGGAGAACGGCAAGTACGCCGTGGAGCAGTACACGAAGATCGTCCAGGAGTACCCGAAGTTCGAGCGCACGGACGAAGTGCTCTTCTTCCTCGGCCAGTACCTGATGGAGGACGGCCAGGACAAGAAGGCGCTCGTCGCGTTCAAGCGCCTCGTGGAGAAGTACCCGCAGTCCAAGTACCTCCCGGACGCGTACTTCGCCTTCGGCGAGTACTACTTCAACAACTCCAAGGGCAAGCGCCCGGAGCTGGAGAAGGCGCTCGCCGCGTACAAGAAGGCGGCCGAGTACCCGGAGAATCAGGTCTACGCCTTCGCCCTCTACAAGCAGGGCTGGTGCTACTTCAACATGGGCGAGTACGAGTCCGCGAAGGACAAGTACAAGACCGTGGTCCTCTACGGCGAACTGGCGGGCGCCGCCGCCGTGGAGAAGGACGGCAAGTCCAAGGCGAAGGGGTCGCTCGTGCGTGAAGCGCGCGCGGACTACGTGCGCGCGTTCGCCCGCGAGGGTGACGTGACGCAGGCCCGCGCGGACTTCAGCAAGGTCGCCACCAATCCAGAGGACCGCTTCGCGATGATGAAGCAGCTCGCGAACCTCTACTACGGCGACGGCAAGGACCGCGAAGCGGCCATCACCTTCAACGCGCTGATCAAGGAGAAGCCGCTGTCGCCGGAGGCCCCGGGCTTCCAGGGGAAGATCGTCGACTGCATCCTGCGCATGGGCAACAAGGAGCGCACCGTGGCCCAGGTGCGCCGGCTCGTGAAGATCATGAAGGACGTGGAGTCCTCTGGCGTCATCAAGGACGACAAGGACAAGAAGGCGCTCGACGAGGCGAAGGAGCTGTCCGAGCGCACGCTCTCCAACCTCGCCGTCACCTGGCACAACGAGGGCAAGAAGACGCGCAACGAGGAGACGTTCAAGTACGCGGACGCCGTGTACAGCGACTACCTCACGCTCTTCCCGGAGAACCCCAAGGCGTACGACCTGCGCTTCTTCTGGGCGGAGCTCCTCAACGACAGCCTCCAGAACTTCGACAAGGCGGCCGCCAACTACACGCTCGTCGTCCTCCAGGACGCCAAGGTGCTGGAGGCCAAGGACGACAAGGGCAAGCCCAAGCCGGGCAAGCCGGGCAAGTGGCTGACCAACGCCTCCTACAACGCCGTCCTCGCCTATGACGAAGTCGTCAAGGCGGCCGAGGCGCGCGGCGAGGCCAAGAGCGAGTCGGCGGGCACGGACATCACCAAGAAGATCGCCATCCCCACGCTGAAGAAGTCGCTGCTCGACGCGTGCGAGCGCTACCTCAAGTACGTCCCCAAGGGCGACAAGCGCGTGGAGATCGCCTTCAAGGCGGCCAACATCTACTACCGCCACAACCACTTCGACGAAGCGGTGCTGCGCTTCAGCGAGATCGCGCTCGGCTACCCCGAGTACAAGTTCGAGGACGGCCAGCGCGCCGGGGAGATCGCCGCCAACCTCATCCTGGACTCGTACAACCTGCTGGGCGACTTCGCGAAGGTGAACGAGTGGGCCCGCCGCTTCTACGCCAACGACAAGCTGGCCACCGGCAAGTTCCGCGACGACCTGGCGAAGCTCATCGAGCAGTCGTCGTTCAAGCTGGTCAGCCAACTGGAGGAGAAGAAGGAGTTCTCCAAGGCGGCCGAGGCATACCTGAACTTCGTCCATGACTTCCCGCAGACGGAGATCGCGGACCTGGCGCTCTACAACGCGTCCGTCGACTATTACAAGGCGAAGAGCCTGGACAAGGCCATCGAGGTCCGCAAGCGCCTGTTCGCGGAGTACCCCCGGTCCAAGTACGTGCCGGACTCCATCTACGCGAACGCGGAGGCGCTGGAGGCCATCGGTGACTTCGAGGACGCGGCGGGCACCTACGAACTCTACGTGCGCGGCTATGAGCGCAACCTGAGCGAGAAGGGCGGCGCCCCCGCGGCGAAGTCCAAGGCGAAGGGCGGCAAGCACGCCAAGGCGAAGCAGGCCGCCAACGACGACGCGCCCGCGAAGCCCGGCGTGGTGCAGAAGTGGGACGAGTCCAAGGCGCAGATCGCCCTGTTCAACGCGGCCACCTACCGCGAGGGCCTGGGCCAGCTGAAGGCCGCGCTCAAGAACCGCGAGCACTACCTGGAGCTGTGGCCCAAGTCGAAGGACGCCGAGGACGTGTTCCTCTCCATCGTGGACCTGCACGTGAAGCAGGGCGTCTACATGAAGGCCATCAAGCTGCTGGAGGAGTACGAGCGCGACAACATGCGCTCCTCCAGCAAGTTCCTGATGGCGGAGGGCCGCATCGTCGACATCTACGCGAAGATGAAGAAGACGAACGACGTGCGGCGCATGAACAAGCGCATCTTCGACTACTTCGACCAGCTGCCCCGCCGGCAGCAGACCACGCTGGAGAAGCCCGCGCTGGCCGCCGCCGCGCAGGCGAACCTGCTGGCCATCGAGCCGGACTGGAACGAGTTCAAGCGCCTGAAGCTGTACTGGGGCGTGCCGCCGTCGCCGGAGCGCTTCAAGGGCTCGCTGGCCGACAAGGGCCGCGCGCTGGAGGTCGTGCAGAAGAAGTACGTGCAGACGGTGGCCCTGGGCGCCCCGGATCCGGCCATCTGCGCGCTGCAGCGCATTGGCCTCGCGTACGACCACATGGCCGACCTGGTGGTGAACGCGCCCATGCCGCGCGGCCTGGACGAGGAGTCGCAGCAGGCGCTGCGCGACGAGTTCAGCAACCAGGCGCAGCCGCTCAAGGACAAGGCCACGGAGGCCTTCTCCGGCGCGGTGGCCAAGAGCCGTGAGCTGGGCGTGTTCAACGACTGCGCCGCGGCGAGCCTGAAGATCCTCCGCAACACCTACGCGCCGGACCGGTACCCGGAGGTGCTGGAGGAGAAGGTGGCGCTGAAGAACAAGCAGCTGGTGCTGGGGGGGGACGTGCTGGCCGCCGTGCAGGACATCCCGCCCCCGGTCGCCAAGGCCGAACCGGAGAAGCTGGCCAAGAGCGAGGCGCTCAACGAGGACCTGTCGGCGCTCACCAATCAGCTGCGCCAGCAGACCGAGTCCGAGCTGGCCAAGCCCGCCGCCGCGGCCAAGGACGGCAACGCCCCCAAGAAGACCGTTGATGATCAGGAGCCGGAGGACTTCCTCTAATGAACCGCACGCACTCGTTCCGCCCCCTCCTGCTGGCCACGTTGGCGCTGACCGCCGTCGGCTGCTCCACCACCCAGACCGCGGCCCCGCCGCCGGTGGCGAAGCCCGTCGCCGCCCCCACGGGCCCGGTGTCCATCTCCAACCGCGCCATGCTGCTGTTCGATGACGCGGTGAAGTCCTTCGACGCGCAGAAGAAGGCCAAGGCGTTCGACTACCCGTCGCTGGAGCGCAAGTTCAAGGCCGCCCTGGAGGCGGACCAGAACCTCGCGGAGGCCGAGTACAACCTGGGCGTCATCGCCGAGCGCATGGGCAAGCCCGACGAGGCGAAGGCGCGCTACGCGTCCGCGCTCACCAAGAAGCCGTCCCTGCGGCAGGCGTCGGACAACCTGGCCATCATGCGCCAGAACGGCGGCGACGTGGCCGGCGCGGTGGCGCTCTACCAGGACGTGCTCACCCGCTACCCGGACGACGCCGGCTCGCGCGCGCGCCTGGCGGAGATCTACCGGCAGAACAACGACCACGACAAGGCGATGGAGCTGTCTCGCGCCGCGCTCATGCGCGACCCGATGAACACCAACGCCTTGAAGGTGATGATCCGCAGCTACCTGGAGCGCAAGCAGCTGGCGATGGCGAAGCTGGTCGCGCTGCGCGCGGTGAAGCTGGACGGCGCGGATCCGGAGCTGCACCACGCCGTGGGCCTCATCCTGCTGAAGGAGGGCGACACCGAGGGCGCGCGCCTGCAGTTCAAGAGCGCGCTGGAGGCGAAGGCGGACTACGTGCCGTCGCACGTGGAGCTGGCCCAGCTGGCGCTCAACGCGGAGGACTTCCCCGGCGCGGAGGAGCACCTGCGCCGCATCCTCCAGGCGGATGGCAAGAACGCCGCCGCGCACGTGGACCTGGGCATCGCGCTCAAGGGCCAGGGCCAGTTCGACAAGGCCATGCAGGAGTACGACGAGGCGGAGAAGCTCAACCCGGACCTGGGCGCCACGTACCTCAACCGCGGCATCATCCTGCACAAGGTGAAGGACGCCCCCGAGCGCGCGGTGGAGCTGTACAAGAAGTACATCGCCCTGGCGGGCGGCGAGGTCGCGCTCCACGCGGAGGCCCCTGTCTTTGGCCTGATGCGCGAGGCGGACAGCATCGTGCAGGCCAAGCGCGAGGCGAAGGCCGCGGAGGACCAGGCCAAGCAGATGGAGGCGCTTCAGGCCCAGCAGCAGGCCGCGATGAAGGCCGAGGAGGCGAAGCAGAAGGGCGCGCCCGCGCCCAACGCCGCGACGCCCGCTTCCGGCACGGGGACCGGCACCGCTCCGCAGGCCACCCCGGCGGCCGCCACCGGCAAGCAGCCGCAGGCCACCCCCGCGGGCGGCACCCAGACGGCGCCTGCCCAGAAGAATGCAGCGCCGGCGGACTCCGAGGAACCTTCGGACGACCTGCTGTGATGTGGGAGACGCCCGCCAGTGGCTTCACGCTGGCGGTGCGGCTCGGGAAGATGCGAACCTTGCGGTCCCCTCGCGCGTCATGCGGGGGCCGCCATGCGGAAACACCAGTGGGCCCGGGACGTGGCCCCACGTGGAGGCAGGATGCGGAAGTGGCTGATGCTGTGCGTGACGCTGTCGGTGGCCCCGGCTTTCGCCCAGGACGAGGGCGGCAAGGCGCAGGGCGGTGGTGCGGGTGGTGGCGCCAAGATGCAGAAGACGACCAACGTCGACTTCGAGGACGACACCATCGAGGGTGACCTCACGAAGCCGGATGGCGAGTACGTCGAGGCGCGCAAGACCGTGAAGCACTCCAACCTCATCCGCATCCGCGAAGACTTCGAGGACAAGGTGATGCAGTCCGTGGGCGAGCTGTAATCCGCCACCACGCACTGACGGTGGGAACCTCCCGCCGGCACCGTTGTCCAAGAGCGCCAAAGCCTACCGGGAGCCGTCCATGGCCGTACCCCTGACACTCAAGGTCTTCAAGGGCGACACGCTGGTCGCCTCCAAGGACTACGAGCGCGACATCATCAAGATTGGCCGTCTGTCCTCCGCGCACCTGTGCCTGGAGGATGAGAAGGTCAGCCGCATCCACTCCGTCATCGAGGTCGCGGCCGACGGCTCCATGTCCATCATCGACATGGGCAGCGTCGAAGGCACCTACGTCAACGGCAAGCGCGTCAACAAGGGGCAGGTCTCCTTCGGTGACGAGATCCGCGTGGGCGGCACCACCATCCGCCTGGAGAACCCGGCCGCCGTGGCCGCGGTGAACCTGGCCGCCGCCGTCGCGCAGGCGGACGCGCCCACGGACAAGAACCCCACCGTCGCGCCCGTGGTCCCCGCCGCCGCCATCGCGCAGGCCGTGGCCGCTCCGGTCGCGCCCGCCGTGACGGCGCCCGTCGCCGCGCCGCCCGCGCCCGCCGCGGCGATGGATGCGTCCGTCGCGCCCACGCAGAAGAACGCCGTGGCGCCCACCGCCCGTGCGCCGGAGGCCCCCGCGGAGGAAGCGGAGGCCTCGCCGCGCGTGCGCACCGTGCGCCGCACCAAGTCCAGCGGCCCGCAGGGCGTGTCGCTGCGCCTGCTCTGGGGCGACCAGCGCGTGGGCGAGTTCTTCGTGCCCCCCGGCGCGAAGAAGGGCTTCACGGTGGGCAGCGCCAAGGGCGTGGACTTCGTGATGGGCGACGCCAAGCTGGGCGGCCCCGCGTTCGAAGTGCTGCGCACCGACGGCCAGGGCTTCAGCGTGCGCTTCGCGCGCAAGATGAAGGGCGAGCTCACCCGCAAGGGCGAGACGCTGGACCTGGAAGCCGTCATGGAGTCCGGCAAGGCTTCGCAGGATGGGGACGCCTACGCGCTGACGCTCGAGGCGGACGACTTCTTCTGGGTGGACCTGGGCGGCCTCACGCTGGAGGCGCAGTTCCAGCCGGTGCCCAAGCGCGTCGTCGTGCCGGTGGGCGAGAACATCGACTACACGGCGCTCAACATCTTCCTGGTGATGTTCTTCATCGCCACCGCGTTCGTCATCCACTCCATGAACCGGAGCGGGGAAGGGGACGAGTACGCGGACGAACTCGCGGGCAATGACGCGCGCATCGCGAAGCTGATCATCAAGCCCCCCGAGACCCAGAAGAACAAGTTCCTGGAGAAGCTGAACCAGCAGAAGGAGAAGAAGTCCGGCGAGATCGCCCAGAAGTCGCGCAACGACGAAGGCCAGATGGGCAAGAAGGACGCGGCCAAGGCGAACACCCGCACCGTGACCAAGGGCGACCCGAACAAGAAGGACGAGGCGCGCGCCCTGACCGCCAAGATCTTCGGCGGCGGCAAGGGAGGCATCTCCACCATCTTCGGCAAGGCGGGCCTGGGCGGCGAGCTCAAGAGCGCCATGGGCAACATGTTCGGCGCCAAGACGGGCGACGCGGGCGGCTTCGGCGGCCTGGGGCTGCGCGGCAGCGGCGGCGGCGGTGGCGGCACCGGTGACAGCATTGGCATCGGCGGCATCGGCACCAAGGGCCGCGGTGGCGGCAGCGGCAGCTACGGCACCGGCGTGGGCACGCTGGGCGGCAAGCAGAGCGTGGACGTGGGCATCACGTCCTCGGATCCGGAGGTCATGGGCTCGCTGGACAAGGAGCTCATCCGCCAGGTCATCCAGCGCAACCGCGGGCAGATCCGCTACTGCTACGAGAGCCTGCTCAACCGCTTCCCCAAGCTGGGCGGCAAGGTGTCCGTGAAGTTCATCATCAGCGCCAACGGCTCGGTGGCCACGTCCAACGTCGCGCAGTCCACGGCGGGCAACTCGGACCTGGAGACCTGCGTCGCGGGCCGCGTGCGCACCTGGAAGTTCCCGGAGCCCAAGGGTGGCGGCTCCGTGATCGTCACCTATCCGTTCATCTTCAAGCAGGCCGGTGACTGACCTAGAATCAACACATCCGAGTTTCTCGCGGGCGGTCCTGGCGACAGGGCTGCCCGCTTCTTCACTTCAGCCTCCCGTCCCCGCGGGATTCCCGCCATCCCCCAGGCCGCCTTCCATGCAGAAAGTCCTTGCTCCTCTCGCCCTGTGCGCCGCGTTCCTCCTTCCCGCGATGGCGGGCGCGCAGGACACCCCCAGTGCCGGTTCCAATGCGACACAGGACCGGCCCGCGGTGACCTTCAACGAGGTCGAGCGCGGTGTGTACTTCGGCGTGTACGGCGGCCCGTCGTGGATCGCCAACCCGCCTGCTTCCCAGGGGCCTCGGCCCTTCTCCTCCGGACAGATGGCCCAGGTGGAGCTGGGCGTCGACCTGGGGGAGCGCCTGTCGCTGGGCGTCTTCTTCATGGGGGCCGTGAACCGCGCGGGGTCCGACTATGTCGGTTATTCGCAGGGTGCGGCCTCCGGTGACTTCTCCATGCTGGTGCCTGGCGCCGTGCTGCGCGCCCGCCTGGTGGGCTTCGCCGACAGCCAGGAGGTCAAGCGCACCTGGATCTACGCCCGCGTGGGTGCGGGGTACGCGATGTTCTCTCCCAAGAAGCTCCTTCCGGATTCCGACATTCTTGTGTTTGCCGGGCCCGGAGTGGAGTACTACACGCGGCTGCGCCACTTCTCGGTGGGGCTGGAGGTCACGGGGAACTACCTCGCCTCCAAGGGCGCCTTCGGGTTCGCGGTGGCGCCCAACATTCGCTACGCGTTCTAGCGGGAGATTCACGTGGCTCAGGAGAATGGAAGCGGTGGATCGCGTCCGGGTGGACGCGGTCCGAATGGGGGCGCGCCGGGCCAGGGGCCTCGCCGTGATGGACCGGGCGGCTTCGGTGGCCGGGGTGGCCCTGGCGGTGGCCGGGGTGAAGGACGCGGCCGGGGAGAAGGCCGTGGCCGTGATCGCGACGCGGGCCCGGTGGGGCCCGGCCAGCGCGTCATCGCCGAGTTGAGCGTGCTGGAGAAGGCGCTCTCCAAGAACGACTTCCCCGCCGAAAAGGGTCCGCTGGAGGCCATCGTCCGCTCGCTGCGGCCCATGAACCTCAAGTCGCTGGACGACCTGGACCTCAACACGCGCGGTCGCCTCATCACCACGCTCCTTCGCGTGCAGCGCCAGCCGAAGCCGGCCCTGCCGGAAGCGGGCGCCGAGGCCGCGGCTCCGGAAGCCGCCGCATCGACGGAAGCCGCCGCTCCCTCCGAGGCTCCGGCCGCGGAAGGTGCTGGCGAGGGCGCCGCGCCGGCCGAAGGGGGTGCGCCCGCCGAGGCCGCCCCCGCGGCTCCGGCCGTGGATCCCGCGAAGGAGAAGCACGCGGCCTGGGTGGACGTGATGGCGCTGGTGGGCCGCGTCTGGCGCGCCGCTGGCGACTCCGAGCGTTCCCAGTCGGCCTTCGCCCTGAGCGGTCGCGAGCCGTCGCCGGAGCCCGAGGCGCCTGCCCGGAGCGAGGAGCGCCGCGAGCGCTCCGACCGTCCGGAGCGCGGCGGTCCTGGCGAGCGCCGGGAGCGTGGCGAGCGTCCTCCCCGCGGGGAGCGTCCTCCTCGCGGCGAGCGCTCGGAAGCGGGCGCGGCCGGTGAGCGGCGCGAGCGTCCGCCCCGGGGCGACCGTCCGGAGCGTGGCGAGCGTCCTCCTCGCGGTGAGCGCCCCGAGCGCGCGCCGATGCCGGAGCTGACGGGCGACTGGAAGGAGCAGGCGACGCAGCTGGAGGCCATGGGCCGCACGCGCGACGCGGCGCGGCTGCACGAGCGCAACAACGGCTTCGCCGACGCCACCCGCCTGTTCGAGGCGGGCGGGGACCTGAAGAGCGCGCTGCGCACGGCGCTGTCCGGCCAGGACAACGACGCGGCCCGCCGGCTCGTGGGCACGCTGCCCGCGGAGCAGATCGGCCCCACGCTGGAGAAGGCCGGTGCGTACGAGCTGCTCATGGAGCACTACGTCGCCAAGGCCGACTTCGAGAACGTCGCCCGCCTGTACGAGCGCGCGCGTCAGTTCGACCAGGCGGCGCTCGCGTACGAGCGCGCGAACAAGCTGACCCTGGCGCGCAAGGCGTACGAGCGTGCCCGGGACATGGCCAGCGCCAACCGCATCCGGGGCATGGAGGTGAAGGCCCTGGTGGAGCGTGGCGACCGGCTGGGCGCGGCGACCCTGCTGGTGGCCGTGGGCCAGCGGCGCGAGGCCGTGGAGGTGCTAAGCCCCCTGCCGCCGCCCAAGGCGTTCCACTTCATGCAGCGGCTCACGCTGGAGGACGAGGCCAAGGAGCTCGCGCAGCGCGAGCTGGCCCGCGCCGAACAGGAGCAGAAGCCGGCTGGCCGCGCCCGCTGGCTGGAGCTGCTGGGCGACACCGCCGCCGCCGCGGAGACGTGGACGCAGGCGGGCCGCAAGGACAAGGCGCTTCCCCTGTACGAGAAGCTCGGGGACCTGCCCCGCGCCGCGCAGCTCGCGGAGGAGCTGCAGCAGCGGGACAAGGCCGTCGCCCTGTACACGCAGCTCAACGACAGCGCGGGCCTGGAGCGGGCCAAGGCCCTTCCGGAAGCCCCCGCCACGCCCCCCGCGGACAGCAAGTCGGACGCCGGTGACGACGCGGACTCCGCGGCGACGCCGACGGAAAATGCCTCCTCGGCTGGCGAGCAAGAAAGCCAATAATTCCCGCCGTTTGACGGGTTTTGCTTGATTGCCCGGGGGCGCCCGCGGCCGGTACACTCCGGCCGCTGGCGCCCTCGTTTCATTCCCCCCCTTGGCCAACGAGCATCATGGAACAGCCTTCCACCCCTGCGCGTCCCACGCTGCGTGTGACCGATGACCGTTCCTTCGTCGAGACCGAAGCGGCCCTGGAGAAGACGGGCCGGGTCGAGGAGCTGATCCGTCTGTACGAGGGGCGCTCGCGGGACGTGCCCACGGACGAGGCGACTCGCCTGCTCTGCCGCGCGGCGGAGCTCGCTCACGAGCGGCAGCGCAACGCGCCGCGCGCGGAGGATCTGCTCAAGCGGGCGCTGCTGGTGGCCAGGGACCCGATGCCCGCGTTGCGAGGTCTCAAGCGACTGCATGAGATCCGCCAGGACTCGTCGTCGCTGGTGGACGTGCTGGAGCGGCTGGGCGCCGCCACGCAGGGGGAGGAGAGCGCGGGCCACTACCTGAAGGCCGCGGACCTGTACGAGCAGAAGCTCTTCCGTCGAGATCGCGCGGTGCTGTGCCTGCAGCGCGCGGCGCGGGTGAAGCCGGACCGCGCGACGTTCCGGCGGGTGCGCCAGCTGTTGTTGTCCGAGGAGCGCTTCCAGCCGGCCTTCGAGGCGCTGCAGCGCGAGCGCGCGGCGCTGGGCGACGCGGGGATGGCGGAGGAGTACGCCGCGCTCGCGGAGCGGCTGGTGGATGACCCCACCGAGCACGCGCTGGCGCAGCAGGTGCTGGACGTGGCGCGCGAGCTGGACCCGCAGAACGCGCGCGCGGAGAAGGCCACGCGGGCGATGCAGCGCTTCGAGCAGGTGTGGCGCGACAAGGTGCGCATGCTGCGCGGCATGTCGCTGGAGGAGCGCGACCGCAAGAGCGCCGCGCGCCTGTCGCTGCTCGTGGCGAAGCTGTTCGCCTGGTACGACCCGGGGTCCACCGCGAAGGTGAAGGAGGCGTTGGACCGCTGCTTCCTGTTGTGGCCGGGCATGCCCGAAGCGCTCACGCTCATCGAGCGGATGGCGGCGCGCGCGGGTGACCACGGGCCGGCCATCGCGCAGCTGGAGGCGATGGCGGGCGAGGCGAAGGACCGCACGGCGCAGGTGGACCTGTGGCTGCGCGTGGGCACGCTGAAGCTGGGGCGGATGAACGACTCCGCCGGGGCGCTGGCCGCCTTCGAGAGGGCCGTGGCGGCGGACGCGTCGCGTGCGGACGCGGCCAGCCTCGCCGCGGAGCTGATGCTGGGCCAGGAGCGCTACGCGGACGCGGTGGCCACGCTGGAGCGCTACCTGGGAACGGTGAAGGACCGCTCGCAGCAGGCGAGCCTGCGCCTGCGGTTGGCGGACCTGTGCATGCAGCAGCTGCAGGACGCGGACGCGTCGCGCGCGCACCTGGAGGCGGCGCTGAAGCTGGAGCCCACCAACGCGCTCGCGGCCTTCCAACTGTCGCGCCTGCTGGCGGAGGACGAGAAGTTGGACGAAGTGCTGCCGCTCCTGGAGCTGGCCATGCTCGCGCCGCGTCCGCGCGCCGAGCGCGTGGCGTTCTGTGAGGCGCTGGCGCTGATGTTCGAGGAGCAGGAGAACGCGCGCGGTGCCTTCGAGGTGCTGGCGCGCGCGCTGGAGCTGGAGCCGGGACGGCCGCTGCTGCTCAACACGGTGGTGGAGCACGCGGAGAAGGCCAACGCCCAGCCAGCGCTGGCGCACGCGCTGCTGCGTGCCGCGCAGGGGGCGACGCCCCCGGCCGTGGCGGTGGCGCTGTGGCGGCACCTGGCGCAGCTGCTCCAGGGGCCGCTGGCGGATCCCGTGCGCGCGGAGGCCGCGTGGCGCGAGGTGCTCTCGCGCGTGCCGGGAGACTCCGCGGCGAGCGAAGCGGTGAAGTCGCTGCAGGCGGTCGCCGCGCTCGCGGATGATCCGAAGACGCGGCTGGAGACGGACATCGCGCGGCGTGAAGCGTCCGGTGCGTCGCCCGTGGAGCTGGAGCCGCTGGTGCGCCAGTGGGTGCAGCTGGCCCCCGAGGACACCCAGGCCTTGCAGCGGTTGCAGGCGCTGTGCGTGGCGCTGTCGAAGTTCGACGAGGCGGCGACCCTGGCGGGCAAGCTGTCGACGCTGTCCGAGTCGCAGCTGGAGCGCAACGAGTGGACCGCGCGGCAGGCGAAGCTGTACGCGGAGCGCCTGAACCGCCAGGAGGACGCGGCGGACCTGTTCCTGGCGCTGCTGGCGGAGAACGTGTCCACCGGCGTGGTGGTGGGGGGGCTGGAGCGGCTCGCGGCTGGCGGCGTGCGCACGCCCGAGCTGACCGAGGCGCTGGCGAACCACTACGGTCGCACGGGTGATCATCAGCGGCAGGTGGCCGCGCTCCAGCAGCAGCTGGACTCCACGACGGACGCGCCGACGCGCAAGCGCTTGCTGACCGTGCTGGCCGGCATCCACGAGAAGCAGCTCGCGGACAGCCGCGCCGCGTTCGATACGCGGCTGCGCATGGTGCGCGAGGAGCCCAAGGATGAGTCGGGCCGCGCGGAGACGGCGCGCCTCGCGCGCGACCTGTCCGCGCACGCCGAGCTGGGCCGGGTGCTGCGCACGCTCGCCACGGAGTCCGAGGATCCGGTCCTGGCCGTGCAGCTGCTCTCCGAGGCGTCGGTGCTGGCGGAGGAGGGCGGGATGGCGGCGGAGGCCATCACCGCGCTGGAGGCCGCGCTGTCGCGCTCGCCCGAGTCGCCGCAGGTGCTCCAGCGCCTCGTGCGGCTGTATGGGCGCGCGGGCCGGTCGGCGGACGCGGAGACGCTGCTGCGCAAGCGCATCCACGCCACGCGGGGCCCGGAGCGGTTGGAGCTGCTCCTGCGCCTCGTGGACCTCAACGTCGAGCTGGGCCGGCCGCAGCAGGCCGCGGAAGCGCTCCAGTCCGCCATCACCCACGGTGGCGAGGAGGGCCGGCACCTGTCGCGCCTGGCGGAGCTCTACGAGAAGGCGGGCATGAGCCGCGAGCTGGGGGACACCCTGGCGCGGATGATTGGCCTGGCGGAGACGGCGGGGGACGCGGACCACGTGTCGCGGCTGAAGCTGCGCCGCGCGCAGCTGTTGCAGGGGTCGCAGGACGGCAGCGCGGAGGCGGTGCAGAGCTACGCGGACCTGCTGCGGCAGCGTCCGTCGGATCCGGACGCGCTCGCGGCGCTTGAGGCGATGCTGGCCTCGGGCCCGTCGCGCGAGGCGGCGGCGCGCGCGCTGATTCCCGCGTACGAGCGCACCAAGGAGCACCGCAAGCTGGTGGCGACGCTGGACGTGCTCTCCGAAGTGGCGCGCGATGACGCGGGGCGGGTGCAGGCGCTGCGCTACGCGGCCCAGGTGCACCTGGCGCACCTGCGGCAGCCGGAGCTGGCCTTCGCGTCGCTCGCGCGGGCGATGCGTCTGGCCCCGGCGGACGCGGGCCTGCGGGCCGCCGCGCGACAGGCCGCGGAGGACGCGGATTCGGTCGACAGCTTCGCGGAGATCCTCGTCGAGCTGACGGAGGAGGGCGACATCGGTCAGTCGCGCGCGGCGCTGCTGCGCGAGCTGGCGGAGGTGCAGGAGAAGAAGCTCGATGACCGGCCCGGGGCGGTGAAGGCCCTGCGCGCGTTGCTGGAGCTGGAGCCGGGCAACCTCGACAGCCTGCGGGCACTGCAGCGGCTGCACCGCGCGGGTGAGGAGTGGGCGGCGCTGGCGGAGGTGCTGGAGAAGCTGGCCGCTGCCACGCAAGAGCCTGCGGATCAGCTGGTGTGCCTGCGCGAGGCCGCGCTCCTGCACGAGGCGAAGCTCACCGACAAGGAGAGCGCCGCTTCCGCGTGGCGTGCCATCGCGGAGCGCGACCCCGCGCAGCGCGAGGCCGCGACGGCGCTGGACCGTCTCTACACGGACCTCAACCGTCCCAAGGACCTGGCGTGGACGCTCGCGCTGCGGCGCAACCAGGAGGGCCAGAGCCCGCAGGGGCGTGAGGTGTCCTTCCGCCTGGCGGAGCTGTTGCGCACGGTGCTGGACGACGCCAACGCGGCGCTGGGGCTCTACAAGCGCATCCTGACCGAGGACCCCGGCCACCCGGGCGCGAGGGCCGCGCTGGAGGCTTGGGTGAAGGCGGCGGTGCCGACCAGCGGCGCGGCGCTGGAGGTGCTGGACAAGGTGCTGGCGCAGGTGGGCGACCATGCCCGCCGGGTGGCGCTGCGCGAGACGCGGATGGAGTCCGCGCTCACGGTGGAGAAGATCATCCTCGCCGGGGAGATTCGCCGCATCTACGAGCGCGACATGCAGCAGCCGTCGCTCGCGTTCATGGCGTCGGTGAAGGCGTTCGCCAACGGCCTGGACCGCGAGGGCGTGCGTCCGGACCTGGAGCGGCTGGCGCGCGAGACGGGCAGCCACGAGGTGCTGGCGGAGATCTACGAGAGCGCCGCGGTGGACCTCACCTCCGGTGACCCGGTGGCGTTGGATCTGCTGCGCCGCGCGGCGGAGCTGCGCGAGGGACTGGATCAGCCCGAGGAGGCCACGCGCCTCTGGAAGAACCTGTTGGCGGACGCGCCGCAGGACCGTCAGGCGCTGGAGGCGCTGTCCCGGCTGTACGAGAAGGGCCAGAACGCGAAGAGCCTGTCGGAGGTGTACGCCCGCCAGTCGCAGCTCGCCACGGATCCGGAGACACGGCTGGGCCTGCTGCTCAAGGCGGGCGAGGCCTACGCGAGCGCGGGGGAGGACGCGAAGGCCATCGAAGTCCTTCGCTCCGCGCTGGCTCTCAGCAAGGTGCCGGAAGGGCTGCTGGCGCTCGACAAGCTGTACGCGAAGACGCGCCGCTTCGTGGAGCAGGCGGACGTGTTGGATCAGCTCGCGGAGCTCGCGCCGGATGAACCCGGCCGGCGCGCGTACCTGCTTCGCCGCGCGCAGCTGCTGGAGAAGGAAGTCGGTCCCTCCGAAGCGCTGCCGGTGTACCGCCGGCTGCTGGAGCTGTCGCCGGGCGACAATCAGGTGGTGGCGGGCCTGGAGCGCCTGCTCGCGCACGACAGTCCCCGGCTGGAGGCGGCGCGGCTGCTGGAGCCCGTCTACCGCGGCCTCAACGACACGCGGAAGCTGGTGGACGTGCTGGAAGTGCTCCTGCCGGGTGTCCCGCCGGAGAAGCGCCTGGAGCGGCTGCAGGAGATCGCCATCCTGCGCGAGGGACTGGGCCAGACGTCGCTGGCCTTCGTCGCGCGCCTGCGAGCGTTCAACGAGCAGCCGTCGGAGGCGGGGGTTCGTGACGAACTGGAGCGGCTCGCTGCGGACTCGGGCTCCTTCGAGGAAGTGGCGGCGGCCTACGAGGATCAGCTGGAGCGCGACCCCGCGGAGCCCCTGGCGGGCGACCTGTGGCGGCGTCTGGCGGCCATCTATGACAACCGCCTGAAGCGCTATGACCTGGCCGTGCGCGCGCTGGAGCAGGTGAGCCGGCGCGACCCGATGAACAAGCCGGTGTTGGAGGCCATCGCCCGCGTGCACCGTCGCACGGGCGCGCACCGGGAGCTGGCGCTCGTCATGCGCCGGCAGGTGGCCGCGGAAGTGAACCCCTCCTCGCAGATCAACCTGCTCTTCGAGCTGGCGCATCTGGCCGAGGAGACGCTGGCGGACAAGTCGCTCGCGGCGCAGGCGTACCGTGAGGTCCTGGAGCGCCGCCCGGAGAACGCCAACGCGCTGAAGCTGCTGGGCCGCGTGCTCGCGGACATGGAGCGCTGGGCGGAGCTCGCGCAGCACGTCGAGCGCGAAATCCAGATGGCGGATGCGCGCGACGCGCAGGAAGAGGCCTCCGACCTGCGGGTGCGCCTGGGGCGCCTGAAGGTGTCTCGCCTGGATGATCCGCGTGGCGCCCTGGAGCTGTATCAGGCGGTGCTCGCGCGGCGCGCGGGCCACCCGGGCGCGGTGGGGGCGTTGGAGGAGCTGGCGCGCTCGGACAGCCCGCTGCGTGGCGCCGCGGCGAGCGCCCTGGAGCCGATCTTCGCGTCGGTGGGCAACCACCTGAAGCAGGTGGAGATGCTGGAGTCGCGCGCCTCCGCGGAGGCCGTGCCCCAGGAGCGGGCCGCGCTCCTGCGCCGCATCGCGGAGATCTACGCCTCCGCGCTGGAGAACGCGGAGATGGCGTTCCTCTCCGCCACGCGCGCGCTGCGCGAGCTGCCGGAGGATCCGCGCTCGCTGGAGCTCTGCGTGTCGCTGGTGGACAAGGCGGAAGCGCCCGAGGAGCTGTGCGCGGTGCTGGCGGAGGTGGCCCCCAAGGCCAGCGACGCGGCCCGCGCGGAGCTGTACCGCGCGCTCGCGCGGCTGCAGGTGGACCTGGGCGAGCCGGCGGAGGCGCTGCAGTCGTGGAAGCGCGTGCTGGAGCTCAAGCCCACGGACAACGAGGCGCTGGATGGCACCGCGCGGCTGGTGGCCTCGCAGGGCCGTCCGTCGGAGCTGCTGGAGGTGCTGCGCCGTCAGCTCGCGCTGTCGGAGGATCCGTCGCGGCGCGCGGCGGTGCTGCACCAGATCGGCGCGTTGCAGGAGGAGCAGCTCAAGGATCCGCTGGGCGCGCTGGCCACCTTCCGGCGGCTGCTGGAGCTTCAGCCGGACGACGCGGTGGCGCTGTCGCGGATGGACGGGCTCTGCCAGAAGCAGGAGCGTTGGCCCGAGCTCGCGGACGTCCTCGCTCGGCGCATCGCGCTGATGCCGCCGGAGGAGGGCCTGGAGCTGAAGTTCCGCCTCGCGACGGTGCGCGAGTCCAAGCTGCTCGACAAGACGGGCGCGCTGTCGCTGTACGGCGAGGTGCTGGCCGTGCAGCCCAACCACCCGGGCGCGGTGGGTCGCATGGAAGCGCTGGTGGCGCGCGAGCCCCAGAACCTGCTCGCGGTGGAGACGCTGCTGCGCGCCTTCCGCGCGAGCGGCGACGTCATGCGGCTGGCGCAGCTGATTGAAACGCGCGTGGGCGTGTCGCCGGACGCCATCGAGCGCAAGCAGCTGCTCGGCGAGCTGGCCACGCTGCGCGAGACGCAGGGCGAGGGGGAGCTGGCCTTCCTCGCGCTCTACCGCGGCTTCAAGGAGGACCCGAACGACAGCGAGGTCCGCCGCCGCCTGGAGAACGCCACCGACGTCGCGGGCAGCTACGACGAACTGGTGGTGCTCTACGAAGAAGCCCTCCCGCGCATCGCCGAGGCCGCCGACGCGGCCCAGGTGTGCCTCAAGCTGGGGCAGGTCCTGGAGACGCGCCTCCGCGATCCGGACCGCGCGGTGTCCTACTTCGAGCGTGCGCGCACGTTGCACGCGTCGGTGCAGGAGCGGTCGCTCGTCGCGTTGGATCGCCTCTACCTGCACCTGGAGGCGTGGCCGGAGCTGGCCGGCGTGATGGAGGCGCTGGCGACCGGCGCGGCCAACCCGGTGGACAAGATTGGCTTCCTCTTCCGCCTGGGGCAGCTCTACCAGGAGCGGATGGACAGCCCGGATCGCGCGGCGGGGGCCTACGAGGCCATCCTCGCGCTGGATCCGGGGCACCTCGCCTCGGCGCGGCTCCTGGAGGGCATCTACGAGGGCGCGGGTGCCTCTGAGAAGCTGTACGGCATCCTGAAGCTCCAGGCGGACAAGGTGTCCGGCAGCGAGCGCGACCGCGTGCTCGGGAAGATGGCGCAGGTGTCCGCCGAGGGGCTGTCCGACCTGGGCCGCTCCATCGAGCTGTACCGCGAGCTGCTGGCGAAGAACCCGCGCAACGAGCAGGTCTTCTCCGCGCTGGAGTCGCTGTACGAGCGCGCCGACCGTCCGCAGGAATTGCGCGAACTGCTCGAGGGCCGTCTGGCCCACACGTTGGACCCGCGCGAGGTGGTGCGGCTCAACGAGCGGCTGGGCCGCGTGGTGTACCGCCTGCTCAAGCAGCCGGACGCGGCGGTGCCGTACTTCAAGGCGGCGCTGGACCGCGACGCGCGACACCGCGGCGTGCTGGACACGCTGCGCGAGCTGTACGACGAGACGGGCCAGCGCGAGGAGTTGGTGGGCGTGCTGCGTCGCCTCATCCCGCTGCAGGAGAACAGCGACGGGGTGAAGGCGCTGCGCCTGCGGATGGCGGAGGTGCTCGCGGGCATGGGCCGGCGCGAGGAGTCGCTGGACGCGGCCCGCCGCGCGCTGGAAGTGGAGCCGCACGTCGTCTCCGACCTGGAGCGCGTGTACGCGCTGTCCGTGTCGCTGCGCGCGTGGAACGACGCCGTGCGGGCCCTGGAGCTCAAGGTCCAGGTGCACCTGGCGACAGAGGAGCGCGACCCCGCCATCGCCGCGTACTTCACCGTCGCGGAGCTGTGGGAAGGGCAGGGCGGCAAGCCCGAGCTGTCCGCGGGCGCGCTGGAGAAGGTGCTGGAGCTCGACCCGGCCAACCGCACCGCCTACGAGCGCGTGTGCACGCTGTACCGGACGCACAACGACTGGCGCGCGTACGCCACGGTGATGGACCGCTACATGCCCAACCTCGTCACCGACGAGGAGAAGCTGGCGGCCCTGCGCGAAATCGCGCGGGTGCAGGAGGAGCGTCTGGGCCAGAAGGACGTGGCCTTCCTGGCGCTGTGCCGTGCGCTGCAGCTGGACGCGACGGAGGACGCGCTTCGCGAAGAGGTGGAGCGCCTCGCGGATGAGACGGGCAGCCACGAGGAGCTGGCGGCGGTCTACGAGGAGGTCGCGGACGAACTGCCGAGGGGCCCGCTCGCGGAGCGTCTGTACGCCACGCTCGCGCGCATCCATGACACGCGCCTGGATGATCCGCAGGCCGCGGAGGCCGCGTTCCGCAAGATCCTCGAGTTCGACCCCACCAACGCCACCGCGCTGGATGGTCTGGCCGCGGTGTTCCAGCGGCGTGGGCGGGACCGGGAGTACGTCGTCGCGCTGGAGCAGAAGCTGGAGGCCGCGGGCTCCATCGAGGCGCGCAAGGGCATCCTCAAGGAGATCGCCCGGGTCTGGGACGAGACGTTGGAGGATCCCACCGAGGCGGCCAGCGCCCTGCTTCGCGCGCTGGAGCTGGAGCCGGACCTGGAGACGCTGGGCGTCCTGACGCGCCTGTACCGGCGTGGAAACGCGTTCCGCGACGTGACCACCACGCTGCTCCGGGCCCGCGATCTCGCGGCCTCCAACGAAGAGCGTGCGCGCATCCAGGTGGAGGTGGCGACCGTCTACGAGCGCGACCTCAAGGATGATGAGTCCGCAGTCTCCGCGTTCCGCATGGCCTTGGAGTTCGACCCCGTCAACCGTGAGGCGCTGGAGTCACTGGAGCGGCTGCACACGCGGTTGGATCAGCCGGCGGACCTGCTCGCCATCTACGAGCGGATGCTGGAGCTGAGCCAGGACTACCGCGAGAAGGTCCGCGTCCTCTTCCGCAGCGCGACCATCTGGGAGGACACGTACCAGAACCCGGCCAACGCGGACGCATGCGTGGAGGGCGTGCTCTCCATCGACCCGCAGAACGTGCCGGCCATCAAGTCCCTCATCCGGCTGCGCCGCGCGCAGGCCCGGTGGGAGGACCTCATCCTCGCGTACGAGCGGCAGCTCGCGCTCGCCACCAGCCCGCAGGAGCAGGCGGAGCTGTACGTGGAGATCGGCAACGTCCAGTACCAGCAGCTCAAGGTGGTGGACCGCGCGGTGAACAGCTACCACGCGGCGCTCGCCACGGACCCGGAGTCCCGTCAGGCGCTGCACGCCCTGGGCAACCTCTACGAGCGCAGCGGCAACTGGCCCTTCGCGCTGGAGATGCTCCAGAAGGAAGCGGAGGTCGTGGGCAGCAACCCCGCGGCGGTGGAGCTGTGGCACCGGCTGGGGAAGATCAACGAGGACATGCTGTCGGACATGTCGAGCGCGCGGAACGCGTACCAGCAGGCGCTCGCCATCGACCCGGGCCACCTGCCCACCATCCGCGCCCTCAAGGGCATCCAGGAGCAGGAGAAGGACTGGGGCGGTTACGAGCAGACGCTCTTGCAGGAGGCGCAGCAGACGGATGATCCGGCGGCCAAGGCGCGCGCGCTGCTGGATGTCGCGCGCTACCACGCGGAGACGCGTGAGGACCGCGAGACGGCCACGCCCTACTGGGAGGAGACGCTCAAGCACGTCCCGGACAGCCTGGAGGCCGCGCGCCCGCTGGCGGACGTCTACATCGCGCGCGAGGACTGGTCGTCCGCGGAGCGGATGCTCGACATCGTCACGCGCAAGATGGCGGAGAAGGCCATGGCGGAGAAGGACGCCGCCATCGCGCAGGACCTCTGCCGCCAGCTCTACCGGCTGGGCTACGTGACGGAGAAGCTGGGCCGGCGCGACAAGGCCCTGGCCTCGTATGAGAAGGCCTATGGCCTGGATGCCACCTACCTCCCCTCGCTGGAGGGCTACGGCAACCTGCTGGTGCAGGCGAAGCGGTACGAGGACGCGCTCAAGGTCTTCCAGACCATCCTCATCCACCACCGCGAGGAGCTGACCGACCTGGAGGTGGTGGAGGTCTACTGGCAGCTGGGGGACGTGCACGCCGCGCTCGGCCAGACGGACCGCGCGCAGAACCACTTCGAGAAGGCGCTCGCCATCGACCCGCAGCACGAACCGACGCTGCGCGCGTTGGTGACGCTGATGGACAAGGCGGGCCGCTACGAGAAGTCCGCGGAGCTGCGCCAGGATCTCGTCAAAAGCCTGGAGGGCGAGGCCAAGGTCAAGGTCTACCTGGAGCTGGGCCGCATCGCGCGCGACGAGCTGCACGACCCGTACATGGCCATCGACGCGTTCACGGGCGCCCTCAAGGTGCAGCCGGAAGCGCCGGAGGTGATGGACGCGCTCTACCGCCTGCTGCGCGAGACGCGTCAGGGCCAGAAGGCCGCGGACGTGCTGGGCCGCATGCTGTCCCTGTCCGCACTCACCTCCGAACCGCACAAGGCCAAGCGCGTGTGGTTCGCGCTCGGTGAGATCCGCCGCGACGAGCTGAAGGACGTGGAGGGCGCGACGCAGGCCTTCAACGCCGCGCTCGACCTGGACCACCGCTTCGTGGAGGCCTTCAGCGCGCTGGAGGCGATGCTCGGCGGCGCGCGCCAGTGGAAGGTGCTGGAGGAGAACTACACGCGCATGCTCGCGCGCCTGCCCAAGACGCCGGATACGCACCCGGCGCGCATGACGCTGTGGCGCGCGCTGGGCGACCTGTACCTCCAGGTGCTCAAGCACCCGGAAGGCGCGGTGGCCGCCTATGGCGTCGCGGCGAAGGGGCTGCCGGACGACGCGTCCATCCAGGAGTTGTTCGCGGAAGTCGCGGGGCAGATGCCGGGCCGTGAAGAAGAGGCCATCGTGGCGCTGCGCCGCGCGCTGCCGCACACGGAGAACGCTCGCAAGGTGGTGGGGCACCTGGTGCGGCTGTCCGCGGTGCGCAAGGACTACGACGCCGCGTGGCTCGCAGCGCAGGCGGTGTCAGGCCTGCTGGGCGAGGCAGGCGAGGACGAGCAGGAGATCCTCACCAAGCTGGGGCCCTACGCGAAGAAGAAGGAACTGGCGCAGCGCCCGCTGACGGACCGGCTGTGGCAGACCGCGCTCTTCCACCCGAAGGTGCGCGGGCCGCTGTCGGAGCTCCTGGGCCTGCTCTTCGAGAAGGCGGGGCACCTGTACGCGGTGCCCTTCCCGCAGTACCAGCTGGTCCCCAAGCGCCACCGCATCGACGTGGCGACGGCGCAGGAGTACCACGTCAACCACTACCGCTACGTCGCGCGGCTCTTCGGCATGGAGGCGGTGGAGCTGTACTCGCCCTTCCTCGTGGCCACGCGCGAGCGGTTGGCGAAGCGCTCCAACGAACCGGCGCCCGAACCGCTCGTCAACGTGGACTTGCTCCAGACGCATCCCGCGTGCGTGCGTGTGGGCGGCAAGTACTTCGCGGAACAGGGGCAGAAGGAGGTGTACTACCTCCTGGGTCGTACGCTGGCCCTGGCCCGTCCGGAGCTGGCGTTCAGCCAGCGCGTCGCGCCCGAGCGGCTGGAGGCCGTGGTGCAGGCGGCGCTCAGCCTGGTGGTGGGCAACGTGCGCTTCACGGTGGATCCGCGCCTGGTGGACGCCGAACGGCAGCTGCTCCAGAAGAGCCTGAGCGAGCCGGACCGGGCCGCCCTGGCGAAGGTCGCGCGGGCCTACCTGCCCACGGCGACGCCGCAGGATGTGCGCACGTGGCTGGAGGGCGCGGAGCTCACCGCGTCGCGCGCGGGCCTCTTCGCCGCGGGCGAACTGGAGCCCGTGCGCCGCATGGTGCAGGGTGAGACGGGCTCGTCGTTCCGGGTCGTCCCGCGCACCAAGCTGCGGGAGTTGCTGGTGTTCGCCACCTCCGAGGACCTCCACGAGCTGCGTGTGGCCGTTGGCACACACGTGGAAGTCCAGGTGCGAAAGTAGGGCCCTCAGACCGGGGCGAGGGTTCACGCGTTGAAAGCAGGCGGGCGTTCGAGGCCGGCGTCCTTGATCTCACCCGGTGGCCACTTCTACGATTCCGACGGGATTTCGCCCGTCATTTCTGAGGCTTACGGGAACGATGCGTTTCGTCTGCGACAGCTGCCGCGCCCAGTACATGATCAGCGACGACAAGGTTGGCCCCAAGGGGGTCAAGCTTCGTTGCAAGAAGTGTGGTCACACCATCCTGGTGAGGCCCGCAGGAGCATCGGCGGCGAAGGAGGGAGGGGCGGAGGCTGCCGCGTCGCCGGAGGCCAAGAGCGGCGGGGCGGATGCGAATGCTCCGCGCATCGTGGAGTCGTCCGGCACGGGGCTGCCCGCCACGCTGGGCACGCCGCCGGAGGGCGGCCTCTTCACCGACGTGGAAGAGGACGAGATTGGAGCGGTCTTCGACCAGGTGCTGAGCACCGGCTCGCAGAAGATCAAGGCCGCGGAAGCGGAGGCGGAGGCCAAGGCCGCGAAGGCGGAGGCGGTGCGCAAGCTCGCCGAAGCCGAGTCCGCGGAGCCGTCGCCCGAGGACGCGAAGGCCGCCTCGTCGCATGAGTGGTACGTCGCCATCGACGAGAAGCAGGTGGGCCCCTGGTCGGTGGAGAAGGTGAAGGACGCCTGGGACCGAGGCGAAGTGGGCCCGGACAACCTCTGCTGGCGTTCGGGCTTCAGTGACTGGATTCCGCTGTCGGAGACGGCGGAGCTGGCGTCGGTGCTGGCGCCGCGGCCGGCCAAGCCGGTCATCGTCGCGCCCGCGCCGGTCTCCACGTCGTCGCCGGTGATTCCCGCGGGGCCGGTGGAGTCCGCCTTCAGCGCGGGCAGCTCCCGTCCGGGCCTGGGTGGCAGTTCGGCCGTGGCCGAGGAGCCGGTCGGCTGGAAGCCCTCAGCCGCGAGCGTGCTGGCCTCGCTGGTGAAGGAGGAGAACGACGCCCTCACCAAGCCGCCGCCGCGTCCGGCGCCCTCGCTGGAGCGCGAGCCGGTGTCGCAGGCGCGTCTGCTGGATGTGCCCATGCCGCCGCCGGAGCCGGTGTCGTCGCCCGCGATGGCCGGGGCCATGATGGGAGGCTCGCCGGGAATGGCCGCTCCCTCGGCCTACGCACCGCAGCCGCCGCAGGGGTATGCACCGCAGCCGGTGCAGCCGTACGCGCAGCCGCAGCCGGTGGCCTATCCCCCGCAGCAGGCGCAGATGCCCTACGGACAGCAGCCGCAGGGCTACCCACCTCAGGGGTATCCCGCGGCCTATCCTCCGCCCGCGGCGGCACCTACGGGTGGTAAGGGTCGCACGGTCATGCTGATCGCGGTGACCGCCGGGGTGCTGGTGATGGCCGGTGCCGCGGTCGTCGTCGTGGCGCGCGGCAACTCGTCCGAGCGCCCCGTGGAGCCGCCGGCCCAGGTGGCGACCGCACCGACTCCCAAGGTGGAGCTGCCTCCCATGCCGCCTCCTCCCGCGGCCGTACAGCCTCCGCCCGCGGCGGTGCAGCCCACGGCGCAGGCGACCCCTCCGGCCCCGGCGCCTGGCGAGGGTGCTCCGGCGACCGCGGCGGTGACACCTGCTGCCGCTACCGCTGGCACCGTCCCTGTCGCCGCGGCCACACCTCCCGCGACCGCACCGGCCGTGGCGGTGGCTCCGGCCGCGACTCCGCCTCCGCCCGTCGCGGCGGTGCAGCCCGCGGTGGCGCCGAACATGGGCACGGCGGTCGCGCGGGTGGACTCGCGCAACCATCGCAAGACGGGTTCCGGCAGCAGCCGTGGCTCCCAGCGTGATGAGGACGATGGCGACGCGATCACGGTGTCGAAGCCTTCGAGTTCGTCATCGTCGTCGTCCGCGTCGAACTCGGGGGGCGGGGACGATGACTTCGACGAGCTGTTCGGCACGAAGAAGGCCGCGTCCAGCGCGAAGCCGGCGGGCAAGCCGACGGCGACGGCGTACATCCCGCCCGAGCCTGGAGGCGGCACGCCGGAGCGCTTGCAGCAGTCGGACATCATGCAGGTGGTGCTGAACAACAAGCCCGCCATCGTGAAGTGTGTGAACGAGCAGAAGCAGAAGGATCCGTCGCTCAGCGGCAAGCTGGTGATGCGCTGGACGGTCCAGACGAGCGGCAAGACGACGGGCGTGTCGTGCCGCACGGACGAGTTCCGCACGAGCTACATGGCCACGTGCATCACGGGCCTCATCAAGGGATGGGCCTTCCCGAAGCACCAGAAGCAGGGCGACCCCATCGATTTCCCTTTCACGTTCTGAGAGCCAGGAGCGACATCGCCGTCACGTATGACGGCGATGTCGTTGTGCCGTGCGTCTGGACTGTGTGCTTTCGTGAACAGTGAATTTCCCAGGGCTTGAGGCGTTGGAACGAGGGTCGACACTCGTTGACACGTCTGGAGCGAGAGGACTAAAGCCCGCTCGACTTGAACCCCGGTGTCTGGAGTCAGGTGGCCGGAGACACCGGGCGACGTAACCCATCCAGGAGGAAGTCCCGAATGCAGCTTCGCAAGATGATGGTGATGCTCGCCGCACTGAGCACGATGAGCCTGGCGCTGACGGCCTGTGGCGACGACACGACGCCGGGCGTCGAGTCCTGTAAGGCGGACACCGACTGCTCCACCGGCTACTGCAACACGGCCGCGAGCGTCTGTATGACCACGTGCGACAGCGGGTCGGACTGCCCCGACACGGAGAAGAACTGCGCCGTGCTGGCCGGGTCCACGAGCCCGCAGAAGGTCTGCCAGTGCCAGACGAACCAGCTGTGCAACAAGGACAGCTCCACGAGCCTCGTCTGCGGCACCGTGTCCAAGATCTGCGAGGAGCCCGGCTCCACCACGGGTTGCACCAAGGACACGGACTGCGCCACCGGCAACACCTGCAACATCTCCACGGGCGTGTGCAGCCCGGCCGCGACCACCTGCACGGGTGAGGGCCAGGCGACCTGCGCGTACGGCAGCTTCTGCAGCGCCAGCACCTGCACTGCCGTGCCGGCCCCTTCGTGCGACAACTTCAATCCTTCCAAGGGTGGCAAGACGCCGGTGTGGAGCGCGTCGTCCTCAACGGGCCCGGTCATCTACAGCATCACCAAGCTGTCTTGGGGCGCGGATGTCGTTTCTCCGGCTTTCTGCACCGGCGACACGCTTCGGGCCGAGGTCAAGGCCTATGCGAAGACGGCGGGGACCTTCCCCCCGCAGAAGTCCGCGCTCCAGGGCCTCTTCTATGTGACGGTGAATGGTAACCAGCAGGACGGCGTGACCCTGATTCGTCCTTCTGGCTACTCTGCTTCGGCGGACGGCAAGAGCGCGACGTTCACGATGAACTTCTGCCCGGGCAGCATCTCCACCATCTCGCTGGGCCTGTACTTCACGGGTGGCAACGAGATCTGCAGCCAGCTGTCGAAGTAGGGCCTAGCGAGCCTCGCTGTATAGGCCTCGTTCGAGCTGTCAGGCCTCGTCCCAGCAGATTGGGACGGGGCTTTCTGTTTGAATAGGATGGCGCTCGCCGATAGCCGTGGATGAATTTGCCGAGCGCTCGTGCGTTCTTGACGGTGGTGGCCCTGAGTGGGCCCTCTGGCTGTCTCGCAAGGAAAGGAAGCATCCATGTTTCTGAAGCAGGCTCCCCAACTCCTCGTCGCGTCTGTACTGGTCTTTTCCGCGACGAGCCTCGCTGCGGAAGTGCAACTGTCCTGCCCCGCAGGTACCTCTTTGAAGGGCAAGGCGGGCAAGGATGAGGCCGTCTACTGCGTCAAGGCGAACCAGAAGGTGGGCGAGCCGGTGATCCACGGCACCTACGTGGACTACTGGCCCAATGGGCAGAAGCAGTCGGAAGGGCAGTATCTGAACGGCTTCCGCACGGGTCATTGGACGTTCTGGGACGCCAATGGAGTGAAGACCGGTGAAACCGAATTCGCCTCAGGCGATTATCACGGTACCCGCGTACAGTTCTTCGCCAACGGTAAGCCGAAGATGATCGAGCAGTACCAGAAGGGATTCCGGAATGGCACGGTCCAGGAACTGAGCGAGGACGGGCAAGTGGTCCGCCAGGCGCAGTTCACGGACGGGCACGAAGTCGCCTCGCGATAGCTTCCGTCCGGCAAGCAGCCTGCTTGGCTTGCAGGTACGCGGTTGCCGACTGTGGCCTCGAGCAGCGGCTAGATGGGGAGAGCCTTGAGGGTCAATGAGGCTCTTTCCCTCCGCGCCTGGGCCGACTAGGAACGATGCCTGTGAAGGCACCTTCTCTCGCACCCGTACTGCCCTTCGTTCCCATCTGCACCGTTGCTCAGATGGGGCTCCGAGAGCTTGAACGCATCCGGCTCATCCTGCGTGGCGGGTCCGTCATTGATTGGCGCCGCATGCATTTTCAGACGCGGGACGAAGTGGACCGTTTCCTGCGGCTGTGTCAGCTTGATGTGTCCCGGCCCTACGACGATGCGTGGGGACGCACGGTCCTGGCGGATGCAGTGGAGTACCTACGGAAGACCTTCGACTACCGCGTCGCGGAGGCGGTGGCTGAGCCGGAGGAACTCCACGATCTGTTTCTCTTCGCTTCTGGAGCGAAGGGGCTGGCCCGCTATCGTCGCATTGCCTGCATCGTGCTCAAGGTGATGCACGTCATCCAGCACATCGAGGGCCGAGACCTGCTCTTCCGCTTGGCTGCATCTGAGGCTGAATTGGCGGAGATGGTCACGGAGAAGGTGCTGGGGGTTGCCCGTGAAATGAAGGAGATGGGCCTGCCCATCGTCGAATTCGCCCACTCCATCAAGACGCGCGATTCCCTGGTGACGAAGCTCATCGCGAAGAAAGAGACCGTCGCGGCCCAAGTGTATGACCGAACTCGGTTTCGGGTGATTACTCGCACGCGGGAAGACTTGCTACCCGTCCTCTATTTCCTCGCTCAGCGCTTGTTTCCGTTCAACTTCGTCGTTCCGGGGCAGACGGAGAATACACTTCTGCCGTTCAAGGGACTCCTTGAGGAGAACCCGCACTTCGAACAGTTCATCCCGCAGCTCCATCTGGATCGGGATTTTGAAGCCCGCGAAGATCGGACAGGAAATTCCTTTTCTGGCAGCTCCTACCGGGTCCTCAACTTTGTTGTAGATCTCCCCTTGCGAATGGACCCGTATCTACCTCCGCCTGAGAGTGATACCCGCCCTCGAAAGGGGCGGGTTACCTTTGCTCTTGTTGAGTTCCAGATCGCGGATGAAGAAACAGCTCGGCGCAACGAACTTGGGGACAATGCTCACGAGAGCTACAAGCGCCGTCAGAAGCGACGGGTTCTCAACCGGTTGAGCCGTGGGCTCGTTGTTCCCAAGAAGCAGGGTTGACGTCTCCCGGCGTCCGCAGACTGGTCAAGCGTCAATAATTGAAGTGGAACACATAGACGCTTGCCGATGTCGAGTCTGCTTCCGTCCAGGCAACAAGAGGTTGGCCATGGGCATCCATTGAAACAGAAGGACCGTATGCGGGGGTCCCTGCGGATGACAGTGCGCTCAGAGGGGAGCCCAAGGGCGTCCAGGAAGAGCCCAGCCATTGGCTGATGAGAATGCTGCGCTCAGTTCCTGTCACCCCACTCCATGCGAGGATATGCGGTGTGCCAGTCCCAAGGGCAATGCTGGGTGTGTTGTTTCCTGTGGATGTTGGACTGATAATAGCTGGTGACGTCCACTTGCTCCCTTCCCAGTGCGACCAATAGACCGCTCCATCGGTGTTGGCATCAATTGATTCAGATTGAACCCATGAGACCCATGGACGGAGTGTTGCATCCACATCCATTGACAATGCGCCGGCGAACACTCCGAAAGTCGTTCCTCCAAGTGGGGCGGCGTCATTGGGGAGAACTGCGACAGACCTCTTTGAGGTAGCGTCGTCGTAGGCTGTGTATGCAGTGAAGATACTGGGGCCCGAGCGCGCAGTGGCGATACTTCCAGCATGAAAGTGACTGGACGGTTGAGCCGGGTGAAGGTCAATCCAGGTTGAGTTGGGTGGGGAAAATTTGAATCCGCGAACAGTCGAATTGTTGGGGTCGCTGTCGAGGGCGTGAATGATTATGTTGTTTTCTTGATCGAAGGTGATTTGGGGCTGCTGTGAATATTGTTCTTGAGATGAGACGAGTGGAAGGGCAGGTAGCGTATCCCATGTGCTCCCGGTCCATTGTCTGGTGAAAATGATTCGCCCCATGCCGTTGCCAGTAGCTTCGTCCCATGCGACGAGTGGCTGGTTGTTGGAGTTGATGGCAATGCTGGGGTTCGCGGCGTCCGTTCCCAAGCCGGAAGATCCACTCAGTCCTCCGCCAAGCATGACCCAAGTTGTTCCCGTCCAGCGCGCCACATAGATGTTCTTGGCCACGCCATCCGATTCCGTCCAGGCAATCACTGGCTGGTCATTGCGGTCCATCTTCAGCACAACATCCTCCGCGGACGTCTTTCCTTCCACGGCGCTGATGGCGCCTCCGAGCGGTAGCCAGGTAGGGACCGTGAATGTCCATGCCGGTGCGGTAGGCACTCCATTACCGGCCAGGTCCGTGAGGGTGCCCACCAGGGCCGCGAGATCCACGGAGACGGTGTCAGGCGCCACCAGCGGATTGCGCGGAGTGACCGTGAGGGTCTTCCCATCCACGGAGAGCGCAACTGACTTGGAGATGGCGATACCCGCGCCAGTCTTGAGCCCCACGGCCGCCTCTGTCACCGAGTGCGGATTCATCGGCTCGCTGAACGTCACCTGGATGGCGTCGTGGACCCCGACCGTCGCGGCGTTGCTGGCCGGGAGATAGGTCGTCACGATGGGCGCCGTCCTGTCGACAATGACGGTGCGGGGGGCACTCGCGAAGAGCACGCCACCCCGGGTCGCACGAATGGACAACTCGTAGCTGCCCTCCGCTTCTTGGGTCGTGTCCCAGGTGAACGAGTACGGGGAGCCCGTGGGCTTCACCAGGACACTCGAGCCCTTCAGGATCTCCACCGCGTCCGCGGCGCCTCCTTCCACCGTGAACTGGAGGAGGAGCGGACCTCGGGTGTAGGCCTTGCCGGGCGTCGGCACGACCCAGTTCACCACCAGGTCCCCCGGCTTCCCGACCGTCACCGCCAGCGTCACCTGCTTCGTGACGGATCCGCTCCGGCCCTGCAGCGTCAGCGAGTAGCTCCCGGGGGCCGTGCCTCCCCCGATCCGGATGCGCAGCGTCCCGCGTGTCTCTCCGGCGGACAGGGTGAATGGCTGGAGTTCGATTCCCGCGGGTGGCGACACGAGGTTCCAGGTCACGTCGCCCCCTGTGGCCTGGGTCCAGGCGAGCCGGACGCCGCAGTCCAGACTTCCCCCCGGAAGGACCTGCTCCTGCGCGGGCACCACCGTGAAGGTGAAGTCCGCGTCGGGATCCGCCGGAGGCTTCTCCACGGGCGGGCCCTCCAGAGGCGGAACTTCGATGCATGCGGGGCTCAGGCCTACGCAGCTCAACAGCAGCAAGAGTCTCAGCTTGGTCATGGGGGCGCGTTCTGCAAGGACAGGTCCGTTCGGTCCCGAGGAAGAACATTGCCATGGGCGTCCGCGAGACGGGACCTGCGTCCGGACATCGAGGCTCCTGAAACACGCCTGCCCGCCGCCCCCCTTCTTCAGGAGGGACGCGCGGGCAGGGGAGGGTGCCTTGGACACCGCGTGACGCGGTGAGGGGCTACTTCTTCTTGCGGTTCTTCTTCTTGTTCTCCTTCTCCTTCTTGCGCCGCTCCTTGATGGCGTCGCGGTCGTCCGGCTTGCTCACGGACGGCGGCGCGTAGCCCATCAGGCGGGCCTTGGCCATCGCGGCCTGGCCCATGGGCGGCGTGTAGCCCGGGGCGATCTGCGGCAGCTGCATGGGCATCCCCCCCATGCCTCCGCCCATCCCCGCCATGGCCTTCTCCAGCGCCTTCGGGTCCTTCCCGAACATGCTGCCCAGGTCCATGTTCTTCATCTGGCCCAGCTGCCCCAACTGCTTGAAGCCCGGGATGCGCCCCAGCAGGCCCGGGTTCTGGCCGATGGTCCCCATCACCTGCTGCATCATCCCGAACTTCTGCAGCAGCTCCCGCACCTCCTCCGGCTTGCGTCCGCTGCCCTTCGAGATGCGGTTGATGCGGCTGCCGTTGATGATGTCCGGACGCAGGCGCTCCTTCTGCGTCATCGAGTCGTACATCGCCTCGATCTTCGTGAGCTCCTTCTCGTCCGGGTTCAGGTGCTCGGTGAGGTCGCCGAAGAGCGGGAACTTCTCCAGCAGGTCCTTCAGCGGCCCCATCTTGCGGACCATGCGGATCTGCTCGACGAAGTCCTTCATCGAGAACTGGCCGGAGAGCAGCTTGCGCGCGTCGTCCTCGGCCTTCTTCTCGTCGACGACCTTCTCGAAGTCCTTCATCAGGCCGACGATGTCGCCGAAGCCCAGGATGCGGCCCGCGAGGCCGTCCGGACGGAACTCCTCCAGCTTGTCCATCGACTCGCCCATGCCGAGGAACTTGATGGGCTTGCCCGTCACTTCCTTGATGGACAGCGCCGCGCCACCTCTCGCGTCACCGTCCAGCTTCGTCAGGATGAAGCCGTCCAGCGTCAGGCGCCGGTCGAACTCGGCCGCCGTGCGCACCGAGTCCTGGCCAATCATCGCGTCGCACACCAGGAGGATGGTGTCCGGCTGCACGTTGGCCTTGATGGACTCCAGCTCCGTCATCAGCGTCTCGTCGATGGCGAGCCGGCCCGCCGTGTCGATGAGCACCACGTCGCACTTCTGCTCGCGCGCGGCGGCGTAGCCCCGCTTCGCCAGCTCCGGCGGCTGCACGCCGGGCTCGTGGTAGACGGGGACCTTCAGCCGCTCCCCCAGCACCTTGAGCTGATCCACGGCGGCCGGACGGTAGATGTCCGCCGCGACCAGCAGCGGCTTGCGCCCCTCCTGGAGCAGCCGGCTGGCGAGCTTGCCCGTGGTCGTCGTCTTACCGGAGCCCTGGAGGCCCACCATCATGATGCCCGACAGCTGGCCCTTGGGCTTCAGGTGGAGGCTCGTGTCCACCGGACCCATCAGGGCCTCCAGCTCGTCGTGGCAGATCTTGATGAAGTGGTCCATCGCGCTCACGCGGCGCTTCTGGCCCCCCGCGTCCGTGACGGTCGTCTGCACCACCTCGCCCACCGCCTTCTCGCGGACGCGGGCGACGAACTTCTTCACCACGTCGAAGGCGACGTCCGCCTCCAGCAGGGAAACGCGAATGTCTCGCAGCGACTCGTCCACCAGCTCGGGGGTGAGTTCGCTCTTGCCGGCGAGGCGGTTCTTGGCGGCTCGGAAGCCCTTGGTGACGGTCTCAAGCATGGGGGGCGCTTTATAACAGGGGCTCGCCGGATGCGACGCCCTCGGAAGCCCTGGCCGTCCAGCAGTGGAGGAATCGAGGGTCTTTGCTCGCCACCCGGGACGCCGCCGCCCCAGGGACCCCACCCCGGAAGGCCCTCCCCCCCTCCTGGCTCAGTCCGCCATGGCTGGAGGCGGCCCCAAGGAGGCCCCCTCCGCACCGTCGACGTCCGGAAGCGCGCCCGGGCGCCCGAGCGCCGTGCACAGCGCCTCCAGGAGCACCCGTGACTTGAGGCGCATCTCGTCCAGCTCCGCCGCCGGGTCCGACAGGGCCACGATGGCCCCTCCCGCGCCGATGCTCACCTCTCCAGGGCGGACCACCGCGGTCCGGATGACGACGTTCAGGTCCGCCGCGCCGGTGGTGGAGAAGAAGCCGATTGCCCCCGAATAGACGCCGCGGGCCTCCCCCTCCAGCCGGTCGATGAGCTCCATCGTGCGCTCCTTGGGCGCTCCCGTCATGGAGCCCCCCGGGAAGGCGGCGCGCACCGCGTCCACGGCGGTGTAGCCCTCGCGCAGCTGGCCCCGGATGGTGCTCACCAGTTGGTGCACCGTGGCATACGTCTCCACGTCCATGAGCCGGTGGACGTGGACCGAGCCCACGTCACACACCCTCCCGAGATCGTTTCGCACCAGGTCCACGATCATCAGGTTCTCCGCGCGGTCCTTCTCCCCTGACCGCAGCTCCTCTCTCAGCCGGTCGTCCTCTTCGGGGGTGGCGCCCCGCCGCACGGTGCCCTTGATGGGCTTGGATTCCGCCAGGCCCTTGGCGTCCACTCGGAGGAAGCGCTCGGGGGACGAGCACGCGATGCCCAGCGCTCCCATCCGGAGGTAGGCCGCATGGGGAGCCGGGTTCAGCCGCCGGAGGACCCGGTACAGCTCCAGGGCATCCACCTGGGTCCGGGCCACCACCTTGTTGGTGAGGCAGACCTCGTACGTCTCGCCTTCGTGGAGCTGCTCCATGCAGTGGGCGATGTCCGACAGGTACGTGGCGCGGTCCCTCGCGAGGCGGACCGGGAAGGGGCCTCTCGCCTCGGTCCTGGGCGGCGCCAGCGGGGGCAGGGTGCGCAGGGTGGATTCGGTGGTGTCGAACCACGCCTGGACCTGCGCGGCTTCATGCTCGGGGGCGAGCGCCACCAGGTACACCGCGTGCTCGAGGTGGTCCCATGCCAGCAGCCGGTCCGCCAATACCAGTCCGGCGTCCGGAGCCGGTGAGGCGTGGGGGGCGCTCGCGCCGCAGTCATGCTTCAGCTCGTAGCCGAGATAGCCCACGAACCCTCCCTGGAAGTCGAAGGGCAGTCCCGAGGGCGCTGGACGCAGCCGTGCCAGCTCGGACTGGAGGAACGCGAACAGCTCCGTGGAGTGCTCCTCCGTGACGCCCTGCCGGGTCACGGAGAGGCGGCTTGGATTCACGCGGTAGCGGATGACGGCGCTGTGCGGACCGGTGGCGTCCCCCATGAAAGAGAAGCGCGACAGGCGGGGCTCGACGCGGCTGCTGTCCAGCCAGAAGGCGTGGTCCTTTCCTCCATGGAGCGCGATGAAGGCCTGCTCCGCGTCGATGTCGAGCGCCAGCTTCCGGTGGTGGACACGGAACTCGGCGCGCGGAGGGGCGGGGCTTGGACGCGGCGCCTCCGAGAGCGGAACCGGGCGTGAGTGGGGCGCGCGGGCGTGGTGTTCCTGGCTCAGCCGCACGAAGTTGGTGAGCAGCCTGCCGCCGTGCATCGTGCCGATGGATTCCGGATGGAACTGGACGCCCCACCGTGGGAGGCGGCGGTGACGCAGCGCCATCAGGACGCCGTCGGGCGCCCAGGCCGTCTCCTCCAAGTCCTCCGGTAGCGGCCGGGCGAGGCAGAGGGAGTGGTAGCGCATCACCTGGACGTCGTTCGGGATGCCCAGGAAGAGGTCCGTTTCCGTGTGGTGCGCGCGAACCATCCGCCCGTGCATGACCTCCGGGGCGTGCTGGAGCCGGGCGCCGTGGAAGTACCCCAGGCCCTGGTGGCCCAGGCACACGCCCAGGATGGGGACCTCCGCTTCCCGCAGTGCGTCGTGGCAGACGCCGAAGTCCGCGGGACGGTCCGGCCGGCCGGGGCCGGGGGAGATGACGATGTTGTCGAACCCGAGCCCTCGCAGCTCCCGCCAGCCCAGCGCGTCGTTGCGCACGACGAGGGGCTCCGTGCCGCTGACCCTCGCTAGCAGATGGAAGAGGTTGAACGTGAACGAGTCGTGGTTGTCGATGAGAAGCGTCCGCTGCCGCACGCCTCCACCTTAACCCTCGCCGCCCGTCGCGCGGGGAGTCCTCCACGAGTCCCTGGGCTTGTCTCTCCGGGTGTCAGGGGCGCAGGAGCCAGGAAACGGCCAGCCCCAGGTAGGTCCCCAGCGCGATCCCCATGAGGCCGGTGGTCATGCCAGAGACCAACAGCTCACGGTTGCGCAGCGCGCGAGCCACCGGGCCGATGAAGGCCGGGCCGAAGATGGTGGCGGTGGAGGTGATGAGGACGGTGTCCGCGTCGATGCGGAACAGGGCCGCGAGGCCGAAGTGGAGGACCACCGCCAGCATCTGCACGCAGAAGCAGAAGGCGAAGACGGAGATGCCTGCCTGCTGGAGCTGACGGACATCCGCCAGCGTGCCAAAGGCCACGCAGAAGACGAGCAGCGCGTAGTCTCCCAGCTCGGCGCTGCCTGGCAGCGTGCGCACGGCCCGGATGAGGGATGCGGCCAGCGACAGCGTGGTGATGAGCAGCAGCGCCGCGGCCACGTCCAGCCGGCCCAGCACCCCGTACGCCGCTCCGGCGGAGAGGGCGCAGATGGCGACGGCCAGCAGGAGCGACAGCCCCATGCCGCGCACGCGGGCCCGGGTGAAGAAGGCCGCCTGCACCGCGTCTCCCTCTTGCGGCTCACTCCACGGAGTGGGGTTCGTGAAGCGCGGCAGGAAGAGGAGCACCAGCCGCTGCGCCACGGTCACGAGGAAGAGGAAATACGCGGTCCCGACGACGATGTCCGCCGTGTTGAGGAGCACGAAGGTCTCCTCCCGCACCTGGAGCGCAAGCCCCACGGCATTCATGTTGGCGGTGCCGCCCGTGTACACGCCCACCAGCATGCCAGCCATCTTCCACCACTCGTCTGAACGGCTCGCGAAGGCGAGCCCCACCAGCGCGGCGCTCACCATGGCAGCCACGCAGGCCAGGACGAAGGAGAGCAAGGTGGAGCGCGCCAGACGCATCCACCGGGGCATGTCCGTGGCGAAGAGGAGCAGCGGGATCGCCAGGGGCACGGCGGCCTCGCCCACCGACAGGCTCACGGCTGGCTGGAGTCCCAGCCCCGGCAGGTTGCCCAGGAGGATGCCGGCCAGGTAGCACACGACCACCGGTCCCACCCAGGCCACCGGCTTGAAGTATCGCGCCAACAGCAGCGCGAGCGCCGGGAGGGTCAACACGACGAATCCCTGGAGTGGCGCCATCATGTGTTGTTCGCCTTCATGGAGGCCGGCCGCGACCGTGCCACCCCTTGGTCCGGGCGCTCGGCGGGGGGGCATCCCCGTCGGCCCCCTCTCCGCCACGTTCCGGGGGCCTGACGCGAAGGCGAAGATGCCCGGGAGACCGGACTCCTGTGAAGGACGTGCCGAGTCAAGCCATGTCGGACGGCGGGCGGGCCGTGGCCTCCGGGGTGCTGTCTGCCTTCAGCCGGGACCTGTCGGCCTCGGTTCACGCGCTGTTGCTTCTGACAGCGCTTTCTTCGCTGGGAGCGCGTGCGGTGGCCCCCCGCCTCTCGATGAGTGCAAAGCCTGCGCGGGTGAACTAAGGTCCACACCTCGCAGGCGCACGAGTGGCGGAACTGGCAGACGCAGCGGACTTAAAATCCGCTGACTCGCAAGGGTCGTCCGGGTTCGATCCCCGGCTCGTGCACAAAACTGCTTAGTCGTTACGCGTGGTTAGCATCGGCCTCCATCCGTGTTGCATGTATGTCGCACGTCGGAGCAAGAGGACGGTCGAGGACGTTGACCGCATTCCTCCTGGTGTCGGGGCTGAGATGGGCATACCGCTCCGTCATTTCGATGGTGGCGTGTCCCATCAGTTCTTGGATGACCTTCAACGGAATACCCCGCATCGCGAGGTGGCTTCCGTAGGTGTGTCGCAGGTCATGCCAGCCGATGATTCCCACGTCGCGAGTGATCCCCGCCGCTCGGAGGGCACGACTAAGCGGTGCTGACATCTTGCCTTTGGTGAGTGGTTGTCCGTCCTCTTGGCAGAAGACGAATCGACCCCGAAGGTGCCGGTGGGCCTTGAGCGCATCCACCACGGATGCAGGCAGCTCGACCGACCGCTCGCGCCCGCCCTTTGGCAAGTCCTCCACTCCTCGCCAGATGGTTCGGCGGACGTGGAGTGTGCTGCGCGGCAAGTCCAGGTCGTTCCACTGGAGCCCAATCAGCTCTCCCTGCCGAAGCCCTGCCTTGATTGCGACGAACAGCAGGGCGCGCCATTCCGGCTCAGCGACAGCTAGAAGAAGTTCGGCTTCCTCAAACGACAGGAAGTCGAAGGGAGGCTTCGGTAGCTTCCTGAAGATCTTCACGCGCGTCGCCTGCGAGATGACCCCTTGCTCTTCCGCGAGCGCCAGCAGCTTTTGAAGCACGGTCAGAACGTTGTTGATGGTCTTCAAGCTCAGGGGCTTGGGCTCGCTGTTCTGCCTCTTCCGGATGGCGCGCCTTGACGCAGACTCCTTCCGCTTGTGAGCTGCCGACTTCTTCTTGCGCATGAGCGCCTTGAAGTCCTCAATCTCAGCCGGGGAAATGTTCGCAAGAGCCATCGTCCCGAAGAATGGGAGTAGATGGTCCCTGAGAATCTGCCGCTTGCTGTCGACGCTAGAGTGTTTGTTGTTGTTCTCGCTGTAGGTGAGGAATCGCTCGGCAAACTTCGCCAGCGTGTGGGCTTGTTCCTCGCTCTTCTTCTCCTTTCCGAAGGTCCCATTCAGGAGGGCGTTGCGCAGCTCGCGTTCGTATTGCTCAGCGCCGCGACGGGTCTGGACGGGCGAGAACTTCACGACTCGCTGTCGTCTCCCGTCAGAGTGCTGGAACACGAAGTCCACTTGCCAAGCCTCCTCGACCTTCCCTGCCTTGTTCTTCCACTGCCGCAACCTGACGCTCATCGTCGACTCCCAAGCGCAGAATCACGGCCCTTACCCACGGACGACCCTACCAGGACGTCACGGCGGATGCGGAGGGCCTTTCCGAGCCGAACGACGCCGGGCACCTGCCCGAGGCGGATAGCCTCGTAGAGCGTCTTCCGGTTCACGCGCAGCAGCGTTGCGGCCTCGTCCACCGTGAGGAAGACGGGCATGGCTTCCGGGGCACAAGAAGTGGGCTCGGACATGATTACCTCGGGAGGACGCGACGGGGGGCGAGCCGGCCAAGGGCGTGCAGTCCGATGCCGATGGCGTCCCAGACGTTGTGGTGGAGGTCACGCGCGGCGGGCAGTTCCACGCGCAAGTGCTCGCCCGCGTCGAGGCGCTGTTTGATGCGCTCGATGAAGGCGTCCGCGTCGAGGGTGCCCTTCCAGTCTCGCGGGTAAACGCTGCGGCGGCTCGCGACGGGCGCCAGGGCCCCGCCCAGCGTGCCGACGACGCCGGCAAGCTGGATGAGGTCGTTCTGATCGCCCTTCTGGTGCGCGGCGGCGTAGACGCGCGGCAGCTCGATGACGAGGTGGAAGGCCATGTCGCCGACACGGGGCCGGAGCCACTCCTGGACGGCGCTGGCCATTGAGGCCCAGGAGGACAGGGACAGCTCGCCGTGGGCGGGCGCGGGGTTCCTCGGCAGCCCGGCGCAGAGAAGCGCGCCAGAGGGGACGTCGAAGAGGGCCACACCGCAGTGGCGTAGCCCCGGGTCGATGGAGACGAGCCGCGTGCAGGGCTCGCCGCTGGTAGGGGCGGATGCTGGGTTCACTCCCTTCCAATGGGGGCACTTTCCGGGCGTGGCTTACGCGGCTGCCTTCTCCGCCGGCTCCCACACCTGAAGGCGCCCCGAGGTGTCGCGCACCGTGGCCGCGTCCTTCGACAGCACGCGCGAGAGGGCGGGCTCGGCCTCGATGGCGTCCGAGAGGTCCGGTGTTGTCTCCCTCATGGCCTGCCGCATGAGTTCCGCCATGCGCTCGGCCGCGTCGTGGAGGCGGTTGGGGCAGTCCGCGCGCAGCTCCGCCACCAGCTCGTCATGCACCATGAGGACGAGTCGCGAGCCCCAGAGGGGCGAGCGCCTGTCCGTGTACATCTCCCGGGACACGCGCCACGTCGCCAGCTTCGCGCCCACGGCGCCCAAGCCCTGGAAGGGGGTGTTGAGCCACTGCGTGTAGCCACACCCGCCCCGGAGGATGTTGGCCCCGGGAATCACCACGTCCACGAGCCGCCCGCCGTGGGTGAGACGACTGGCGCGGGAGAATAGCTCCCGCTGCTCGGGCCATGCCTGCATCCACCTATCGCCGTAGTACCGGGAGACGTTCACGCACGCGGCGCAGACCACCTTCACCTTGCCCTGGACTCGCACGGGCACGCGCTCGACTCCGCATGCCTCCGCAGCCTTCGCCAACTGGCAGAAGCGGACGCCGTCCTTCGCCCGCGCGTGGTACGCCATGCCGCCCGCGCCCAGCCCGCCGCCCTTGCCGAAGTTGAAGATTTTCGCGAGGGAGCGGAAGGACGTGGCCGTGGCCTCCTTCGCCTTCACGCGAGGCAGCAGGGCCGCGTAGCTCTCCCCGAGGAACGTCGCGGCGGCAGACGTGTGGACGTCCTCCTTCGCCAGCAGTGCCTCGGCCATGCGCGACCACCCCACCTCCCAGAGGGCGCGCTGGGCCATGGTGCGCAGCTCCAGGCCGGCGTAGTCCACGGAGCAGAAGACGAAGCCAGGGCGGGCCTCGTGGCACTCCCGGACGCCGCCGCGCTGGGGCAGCTGCTGGTAGTCGCTGGAGACGCGCGTCGTGGACACCAGCACGTTGAAGCGCGGGTTGAGGGGGCGCGTGACGCCGGCCTCAAGCTTGCCCAGGTAGGTGGAGCGGTACTTGTCCACCTTGCCTGCCTTGCCCAGCTCCTCCAGCAGCGGATCCCCCGAGTCGATGAGCGTGTCCCTGTCGGTGGCCACCTGCCCGTCCGGGAAGCGCTCCGTGGGCGAGGTGACGGGCGGCAGGCCGTTGTAGGCGGCGGAGACGAGCGCGGAGAGGCGCTTCGAGTCCTTGGTGCCGTCGGGCCGGAAGATGCCCGCCGCGAGGAAGCGGACGCGGTTGGCACTCCACTCCGCCTCCACGCGCTGGCGCAGCTGGGCGACGCGCCCACCGTGGGTGCGCAGGCCCCAGAGGGAGGCGAAGTGCAGCGCCAGGGCTGCGCGGACCTGGTGCCCCTCGGCGTGGAGGTTGCCGCCATTGGGCACGTTGGCGGCGGCGCGCTCCTGGGCGTGGTGGACGTCGAGCGTGAAGCGGGCGTCGCGCTTCGGGTAGTCCACGGCGGCGGTGGGCCACTCCTCCAAGGGGACGCCGTCGAGCTGCGCGTACCGCAAGCGCCATGCGTCCGGGGCCTTCTTCTCCGCGCTGATGTCCAGGCCCAGGTGGCGCTTCACCAGGAGGGCCAGCGGGTAGCGGGCTCCCTCTTCGTCGTCCAGGGGGCGGCCTGTCTCGGGGTCAACGCCGTGGAGGCCTCGGGCAATGTCCATGAGGGCCTCGCGAATGGCGACGTCATGCAGGCGCCCGGTGTCGGCCGCGTCGAAGACGGCGTCCACGAGCCGCGCGTCGTCCGCGCACATGACGCCCAGGTCGTAGGCGAGGTTCGCGCCCGTGAGGTGGACGCCCGGCGTGGCGATGGCCTCGCGGAACCACTCGCGAGCCTGGGCAGCGGAGAGGAGACGCTCGCTCCCAGGGGCCGCGTCCGCGACGGAGGCGCAGACGAGCGGCGGGGCGAGGAGGCCGGGTTGAATCAGGTGCGTCTCGGTGTCGAAGCTGAGGAGGGTGGGCACAACACCGAAAGGCCCGTGTCGTGGGCCAGCCGTGGCGCGTTGGGGGACGCGCCAAACGTGTCAGCGATGGAGGGAAAGCGGCGGACTACGCCAGGGCGTTCGCGAGGGGCGGCAGCTTCGCGGCGGCGCGCTTGCCATCGAGGGCGGACAGCTCCGCGTCGGTGGGCGTGACGGTGCTCCAGCGGTAGCCCTCGATGACCTTCCCGGGCTTGCCGTCCTTCTCGGGCAGCACCTTGGGGAAGACTTCGCAGTCGATGGGCAGGAAGGCGCCGGCCTGCAAGTCGCCCGTGAACTTGGCGAGCTGCTCCAAGGAAAGCTCCGCCTCCTCGGCGCCAGCCAGGGCCATGACGAAGGCCTTGAAGCGCCCTCCACCGTTCTTCTTCACGTCGGAGAGGTTCTCCACGTAGGAGACGACGGCCCCGACGCGGTTGGGCTCGGTGTCGGGCTGCGTCCGCTCGGCGGACACCACCTTCAGCTCGGCGATGGCGGACAGGCCCTTGAAGCCGTCCTTGGTGCGGATGGACTGCACCTCCAGGCGGTAGCGGCCGGCCTTGAGGTATTGCGCGCCGAGCTGCGCCTGGGCGCTGACGATGCGTGCGAGGGCTGCGTTGTTCATGTTCCGTTGCTCCCATTGGGGTGGGACGTCTGAAGGACGTCCTCACCTGCTTCAATGGGGGCAATTTCTGGGTGCGGTCGTCTAAAACATTGAGGAGTAGACTACGCGCGGAGCAAAAGGCGGAGACGCTTGGCCTAGCAGGCTGTTGAAAAATTCTTCAGCGGCTCCAGCGCCCCACTACCGGATGGATATGGCCTTGGGCGACCGCCCCATAGGTCGCAGGTCCAGAGAGGTCTCGGGCCTTTTTCAACACCCTGCTAGAGTTTGTGGTCGCCTCCTGCGTAATTGCCACCACGGGAATTGAGGGACATTTGGCCGAAGGTGAAGTCGCGCGTGCTGTTGTCAGAGAACTCAAGATGAAGGGATGGGATAAACTCCCACTTGTCATTGCCGCTTGCGCGGGAGCCAACTGAAAGAGTGCATGCTCCAATCGACTCCTTTCGGATGGCGCCTTCGGAGACAGTCATCATTTTTGTCTGAACGCCAGGGTCGGGCCAGTAATCGCCGCGCTTATCAGAACTGCAACACTCAAGACTCGCGACAGTATTGGGGCACTTCAGATAGGCGAAAACCTGGGTGTTCCAGTCTTTGTCGTTAGATGTTTGTTGAAATTTAATTACAGCCGACTTGAGTGTGACGGAAGGCAGTGGGACACAGGTGGCTTGGTTTGTTTCGATTTTGAGTCTTTCTCCTTGAGGACAGACGATGGGATCGCACTCACAGCTGTCCGTGTTTCGCTTGGTTCCGACTTGGCAAGCCTCTGGTTGAACGCAGCTTCCACCGACAGTCCGTTGGCATGGCGGGCAAGATGGCGGATAGTAGCTTGCGTTGTTTATGGTTCCGCTATTGTTGTTGACCACTGTTCCGTTGTTATTGTTGACAATTGTGCCGCTATTTTCGCCCACCACGGCGGAGTAATTCATGCCTGCGTCGACATTGATGGTTGTGCTGGCGGACTTGGGTGTCTCAGGGCATGCCATGCAGGTTATTTCCGCGAGCGTTGCTCTCTGGATTCCGCATTTACAGTAGTCTGAGCGGGCGGCACATGTGTACTTGCAGTTGTTTTTGGTTCCGCAAGCGCCTTTGATTTTTCCTTCCTCATCTTTCACGGATGCGCCCAGCTCTCCCGCGCAGTTGAAACCATCGTCCGCGCCAAGGGTGGGGTCTGATCCGACTGGACATCGGAATGCACTCATTTGCTGAATGCATGCCAGTTGCGGATCGACGGCGATGGCTATTTTGTCTGGATCCGTGATGACTACATTTTCTTTTTTGCTGGCGCAATTTACTGTGAAGATGGCGCATGCAGCGAGGATAAGAATACCTCTCGGTTTGAAATGCATGGCTGACCCCTCCCGGATGAACACTGACCCTTACAGCCTATTCGAACTTGGTGTTCAATAGATGGGGCCCTGTAGTGCTATTGACAGCTGTCATGGATTAGGGAAGCGGTCTTTCTCCTGCCATCTCGGGCGATACGATCAGCTTCTGTGGCTGCCCATCCGTCTGCTGGATGAACAGCGCTCGCTCCCGAGCGGTGGCGAAGGCCTCCGCGTAGTCCTCCGTGTGGAGGCACACCTCCACTTCGACGCACCCCGCCTGCTGCCCAGGGCGATGCGTGCGCGCGAGGAGTTGTTCCCAGAGGGCGCCATCCGAAGGCGGCGTCACCACGAGGTTTCGGGAGAACTGCTGGAGGTTCTTCCCTGTCGCATGCGCCTTGATGCTGGCGACGATGGAGCGCCGGCCGCTCTCCATGAGAATGGCCTCGGACGCGGCCCGGCCTCCGCCGTAGTACGGCACTCCAGCAGCGCGGGCAATGCGCTCCCCCAGTTCCGGGAACTCCACCCAGACGATGCCCACCCGCGAGCGCGCCCACTCCCCCGCGTCCTGCACCAGGAAGTCTGACACCCAGACGGCCTCGGGCTCGGGCTGGACCGCATCGTGAATCTCCGCCCAGTTCCGCCATGTCTCCGCTTCCCAGACGGGCTTGTCTCCCTCGTAGGGCGGGGATAGGTGCGCACGGATGGCAGCCTTCGTGAGCAACCCCGGTGAGTCCAGGTGCTCGCGCCGCTTGCCCTTCAGCTCCTCCCACACTTCCTTGTTCCACGCCTTCCGCCGCGCGAACCACTTCTCCACCAGTTCCGGTGGCTCGCCCCTCGGGTAGCGCCAGCGGTGGAAGAAGCCGGCCGACAGTTGCCGCGCGCACGCCATGGCCTGGAGCTGCTCCTGGAATTGCTCGCCGTCCGGACGCTCGCCCGCGTGCGCCAACTCGATGAAGGCCAGCACCTCGGCCGGCACTGGGCCCGGGTAGCGGGGGCGGATGACGAGGGGCTTGTCCAGGGCGCTCTCCTCCGTCGCCACCACACCGCGCGTATCGTTGCGGCGGCGTCCGAAGCCCTCGCGGACGTGCTCCCCAGGCTCGCACAGTCGCTCCAGCGCGCCGGGTGGGGCTACCACCTTGGCCGGGTCCAGCGCCGTGCCCCACTCCTCCACGACGTGGTGCGCGAGCGGTAGGGGCGAGCCCTCGCGCAGCGCCAGCCGCGACAGGTGCGCGTAGTCCTTGATGCTCTTGGACGCGAACGTGCCGGACAGGGCCACGAGCCGCGTCTCCGGGCGCTTCTCGAAGTAGCGGAGGAAGCGGCCGGTGCGCGAGGCCTTCACGGCTTTGAGGTTGTGCGCCTCGTTGAGAATGACGAGGTCCGGGCGGATGCGCTCCAGGAGGTTCGTGGCTTCCTGGCTGGAGAGCTTGTTGTAGGTGATGACGTGCAGCACCGGCAGGCCGGGCCTAAACCACCGCCCGCCCGCGAGGTTGGGAAGGCGCCAGTGCGCGCCGTAGTAGTCCCATTCCGCGTTGAACTGCGGCAGGAGGCTGGCGGGGATGAAGAGGCAGGCCACGCGGCAGGCCGGCACCACCATGGGCATGAGGAAGGTGGTCAGCTCCTTTCCGTGGTCGGTGCCGATGGGGCCCAGCAGCCCGCCCACTCGCGAAGCCTCCAGCAGGGCCAGGGCCTGGACGCGCCGGAGCCGCGAGGGGCACGGACGCGGCGCGCAGTTGCACGGCCCCGGGGGCGCGCGCAACTGGGACTCCAGCGCTTCGAGGTCCGCCGCCGCGTAGGACGTGGCGAGGTCGCGGCGCGGCAGCGCTAGAATGCGCGAGAGGTCCGACGACCAACCCACGGGCGAGCGGCCAGTGCGCGAGAAGTCCACCGCGACGGATGCGCCGTCCTGGGGCGTGGACGGACGTGGCGTGACGCCGAAGCGCTGGAGGAGGCCCACGGCTACCGCACGCCCCGGACGAAGTGTCCCGCGCCGCAGAGAGGCTCCAGGGCTTCCACGGCCACCTGCATCAACTCGCTGCCCGCCACGCCCAGCGCGGCGTAGGTGCCGGGCTCGGGAGGCTCGGCGCGGATGGTGGCGGCCAGGACGCCCTTCCACTTCCCGTAGGCCAGGGGCGAGTCGTTGGGGGCGACGCGGATGTCCACGACGCCGCACTCCTGCTCAATCTTCGCCACCATGCGGCCGACGTAGCCCGCCAGCGGCTCGGCGGGGCAGTTGGGCACGCAGTCCACGAACAGGGACAGGCCGTGCGCAGCCTCCATCTCCGCCTTCGTCCGGCGCTTGCGGCGCGGGGCCTCGTCGCTGGCCGGCGCGGACGCGAGCGCCGGGTCGCTCTGGGGCGCATCGGGCGGCAGCACGGCGGCCAGCTCTTGCTCGGGGGCGGCCGGGGCCGGCGTGGGCGCCATGGTGGACGTGGCGGACTTCGTAATGCGGTTGACGAGGGACATGGGCGGCTTTCCTTGGGACTGCGCGTTGAGACACTGCGTCTGGAAGGGGCACCCGCCGTACTTCTGGCAGGCGCTCCAACTGGGCTTCACCTGGTTGGGGGACGTGGCCCGCGCGACGTCGCGCATGCGGCGCGCCATCGGGTCGATTCGGGCGCGCCACTCGTCGCGGACGTGCTCGGCGCTGACCGTGGTGACGACGGAGCGGGCCTCCCGTGTGCCGCGCGTCTGGAAGTAGAGGTGCTCCAGCTCCAGCCACTTCAGCCCCGGGAAGCGCTCGGCGGCGAGCACGGCCCAGTACCCGTAGCCGACCATCTGGATGCCGGCGTCATGCCCAGCTGAGGCGAGCTGCTCGGGCGTCGCGGCGTAGCGGGTGATGGACGACGTCGTCTTGTGGTCCGTGACGCGCAGCACGCCCTCGGCGAGCTGCCGTGGGTTGACGAGGTCGATGAATCCGGTGAGCGGGACGCCATCCGCGAAGAGGGGCGAGGGTTCGCCGAAGTGCTCCTCCACCAGCAGGTCCGCCCCTGGCGCGGGCAACAGGTGCTTGCCCGCCGCCGCGATGGGCCCCAGCACGTCCGCGCCCGTGCGCAGGTAGTGCTCCAGTTGCGCGTGCGTGGCGGTGCCGACTTCCCGAGCCTTGGAGGGCCGCTCGGGAAGTCGGAGCACCTTGGAGAAGAACCACGCGCGCTCGCAGAGGGCGAACCGCCGCAACTGCGAGACGGACAGGTGGCGGAGGACGCCGTCTTCAACGGCGTGGGACTCCGGTGTTTCGGGGGCTGGACTCACCCCTATTCAATGGGGGCGAGTTCTGCGAGGGGCGGCTTATGGATTCGACGGAGCACCGCCCATACGTGAGGCATGCCGTCAATCCCCTTTGGGAGGTATGGGCAATGCCGCGTTTGCCGCGTAGTGCTTTGCCTTCACTTCTTCGAGGAGGGGTAACCGTCCGGTGGACGTCGTGCCGGGAGGCTTGATGACAGACGCGGACCGTGCTCGGCGAGCACCGCGAGGAGCG
>NZ_VKLU01000014.1:0-299416 GCF_007352635.1 Corallococcus sp. Z5C101001 | reverse complement strand
GCGCGCAGCACCAGCGTGTTCACGAACACGCCGATGAGGCCTTCCAACTCCGAGCGCGTCCGGCCCGCCATGGGCGAGCCCACGCTCACGTCATCCTGACCGGAGTAGCGCGCGAGCACTGTCTGCCAGCCCGCCAGCAGCACGGTGAAGAGCGTCGCGCCTTCCTGCTGCGCCAGGACCTTCAACGCCTCCGTCAGCGGCCGGGGCCACTGGACAGGCTTGCGAGCCCCCCGGAAGGCACTCACCGCGGGCCGGGGCATGTCCGTCATCAACTCCAGCGCGGGCGGCGCGCCCCGCAACTGCTCGCGCCAGTACCCCAGCTGCTTGTCCAGCACCGCGCCGCGCAGTTGCTCGCGCTGCCAAACCGCGTAGTCCGCGTACTGGATGGGCAGCTCTGGCAGCGGCGACGGCTGTCCCTGCGCGAACACCCCGTAGAGCACCGCCACTTCCCGCACCAACACCCCCACCGACCACCCGTCCGACACGATGTGGTGCAGCACCACCATCAGGAGGTGGTCCATCTCCCCCAGCTTCACCAGCAGCGCGCGCATCAGCGGGCCCCGAGCCAGGTCGAACGGCTGCCGTGCACCGGCCTCCACCCGACGCCAGGCCTCCGCCTCGCGCGCGTCGGCGGGCTCCGCCGTCACATCGCCATGCTCCAGTTCCAGCACCCCGTCGTCGCTGAAGCGCTGCACCGGCCCCGCATCGTCCGCGTGGAACGTCGTGCGCAGCGATTCATGTCGGCGCACCACCTCGCGCAGCGCTCGCTCCAGCACGCCCACGTCCAGCACGCCCTCCAGCCGGACCGCGACCGGGACGTTGTAGAGCGCGGTGCCCGACTCGAGCTGATCCAGGATCCACAGCCGCTGCTGCGCGAACGAGAGCTCCGCCGGAAGTGCTCGATTCCTCCGGGGGAACGCCCCATGCCCCCCCGCGTCGCCGCCGGCCTGCTTCTGCGCCGCCAGCTTCTTCAGCAACTCCGAGCGCTTCTCTGGCGACAGATTCGCGATTCGCTTCGACAGATCGCTGCTGCTGCTCATCGAATTGACTCCGCACTCTGGACGGGAGCCGGCCCGTGACGGGCGCCCGGAACTCCGGACGCGGGCCCTCGAGGCAGTGCCACCCGTTATCGATCACGCACGGCCCACCGCTCCTGCGAGAGCGGTGTGGAGGGCCGGAATCCAGGTGCTCACATTATTCGCTCAGCAACCCGCCTGCCATGCGAACCACGTAACGTGGCTCGCCTGCTCTGCGGCGGGCCAGGCCCTCGTGAGACATGACGCGACAGGTACGTGAAACACGTGTTTCACGCAGCGTCGCAGAACGGATGAGGTCGGGCCCGCGCGAAGCGGATCAGTGCCCCGTGGAGCCGGGCGGCTCGATGCGCTCCACCTGCTGCTGGACGGTGGCGTCGGAGGCCACGTCCGGTCCCAGCTGCAGGTACGTCAGCAGGTAGGTGCGCCCGGTCGCCGGACCACTGGCCGCCGCGGTGCGGGCCAGGGCATCGCGCCGGGACTCGAAGGAGGCCAGCGTCTCCTGGAGGGAGCGGCGCGCGTCCTCGTTCTTCTCCGTCTTGAGCCGCTCGTTCACCCGCGCGATGTTCGCCTCCACCATGCGCTGGCTCTCCCGGGCGCGGTTCGCTTCGCCCAGGTCGCTGAAGGGACCGGTGCCCTCCAGGGACACCTCCAGCTTCGCCAGCTGCCGGCCCCGCTCACCGGGCGGCACCAGCGTGGACACGCCCTGGCGCTGCGCCATGCCCACGCCCCGGCCGTCGTGCGACTGCACCACGAAGTCCACGCCCTCGGCCCCCTGGGCCAGTCGCACGGACTCCACGTAGGGCACCGCGGCCAGCACCACCACCAGGTCCACCGGGGCCGTCTGGCGCAGGCGCTTCACCTCCGCGGCCACCGCGGGCCCCACCGGCAGGCCCCGGACCCCTGGGGGCAGGAAGGCCGAGCCGTCCGAGCCTCCCGCCGGAGCCTGGGGGTCCGGCGACGCGGGCGACACGCCGATGATGCCCACCTTCAGCCCGCCCACGGACGTCACCACGGACGCGGGGAACAGGGGCTGGCCCTTCGCGTCCACGAGGTTCGCGGACAGCAGCTTGAGCTTCGCCCCCTTCGTCTTCTTCTTCAGGAAGTCCACGCCCAGCACGAGGTCGCGCTGGCCCACGGCCATCGCCGTGTAGCCCTGCGCGCCCATCTGCTCCAGCAGGAGCCCCGCGCGCAGCTTCGCCGTCGCATCCTGGCCATCCGCCAGGGTCTTGAAGAGCGCGTTGCCCGCGTCCAGTACGAGCACCGGCACGCCCTTCGCGCGCTCCTGGTTCAGGACCGTCGTTCGTCTGGCCAGACCGCCAGACGGGTTGTAGCGTCAACCACAGGGGGCGATTTCGCCCCCATTGTCTCCGGTGAAGAGCAGCACGAGCTTCTTCGGCGCGGCCCCCGCGATGAGCGGCAGGAGCAGCAGCAGCGCCAGCGCGGCGAGCCGGGGCGCGCGCGGGCTCACTTCTTCGCCTTCTTCGGAGCGGGGGCGGCAGGGGCGGGGGCGGGCTTCTTGTCCAGCTCCGCCAGCTTCGTCTTCGCCGTCTTGGCCGCCTCCGACTTGGGGTAGCTCTTCACCAGCTCCTCCAGCGCGAGCTTCGACTCTTCCTTCATCTTCAGCTTCTGGAAGCACTCGGAGGAGCGCAGGTACGCGTCCGGCGCGGAGGCCGTCTTCGCGAAGTCCTGCACCACCTTGCCGTACTCGAAGAGGGCCTCGCGGCACTTGCCCTCGGTGAAGTACGTCTCCCCCAGGCCGAAGTGCGCCTCGCCGACGAGCGGGTCCTTGGGCCACTTCTTCACGAACTCGTTGTAGAGCTGGCGCGCCACCAGCGCGTCGCCCGCCTTCGCCTTGTCCTGCGCGAGCGCGAGGAAGTCCTTCTTGTCCGCGGGGCGCTGGAGCTCCTCGGCCTTCTTCTTCGCCTCGGCCTCCTTCACCGCCTCCGTGCCCTGGAGCGCCAGGAGCCGCTGGTTGGTCTCCTCCGTGCTCTTGCCGAGCGCCGCCTCCAGCTCCCCGATCTTGTAGAGGTAAGTCTCCACCTGGCCGCGCAGCTGCGCCAGGTCCTCCACCGTCTTCTGGAACTGCACGCCGATGTCCGCGTCCTTGCGGCGCGCGGCGGTGTCCAGGCTCTGCAGGGCCTGGGTCACCTGGGCGACCTTCTCGTCGATCTTCGGCTGGGTGGCGGCGAGCTGCTCACGCGCCTCCTTCAGCTCCTCGGCGAGCCGGGCGTTGTCCGCTCCCAGGCGGTCCACCTTGGCTTCAAGGGCACGACCCCGGTCGGCGGGGTAGAAACATCCGGGGACGGCGGCGGTCAACAAGGCGAAGAGCACGAGCCTGCGCATGGGCCCGGCATCCTAGGTCCAAAGCGCTCCGCGCGCCGCTTCTGTTTCCAGGGGCGCCCGGCCGCACCGGCCAGGCAGGCAGGCCCCCCGGACCTCAGCGCGGGCCTTCGACCTCCAGCCGCTCCACCGCCCGCGCGCAGGCCACCCGGAGCCGGGACAGGTTGAGGAAGAAGGGCACGGGCCGGGCCCGCCCGGAGTCCACCGCGGCGAGCGCCCGGCGGTACGCGTCCACGGCCGCGCCGGGCTGGCCGCACTGCTCCAACAGGAGCCCCAGCAGGTAGCGGGCGGCGACGTGGTCTGGATCCAGCTCCAGGCACCGGCGCAGGTCGCGCTCCGACTCCGCGTCGGAGACGCCGGTGGAGGCGCCATCGAGCACGCAGGAGAAGAGCCAGTCCGCCTCCGCCATCCGGGACGCGAGCGCTTCGGGCGCCGCGACCTCCGAGGGCACCGGGCCGGGGTCCCGCTTCGGCGGCCCCTCCACGGGGAGCGCCGGGAAGCGACCGGAGCCCCGCTTCGGCGCGGGAGCTGACACGTCATCCAGGCGCACGTAGAAGAACGCGTGCTCGAACGGCAGCAGCCGCAGCATCCGGGGCACCTGGAGCAGGGGCTCCGCGGCGGACAGCACCAGCACGCCGCCGGGGACGAGCCGCTCCCCCAGGTTCCACACGGTGCGGTGGAAGGCCTCCGGGGTGAAGTAGATGAGGACGTTGCGGCAGAAGATGATGTCGAAGCCGCCGCCCCCCACCGGCTCCGGGTAGGGCGTCTCCATCAGGTTGTGGCGCCGGAAATCGGCCTGCGTGCGCAAAGCCTCCACCAGCGCGTGGCGCCGGCCCCGGGGCTCGAGGTAGCGCGCGCGAGGGCCGTCCGGAACCCGCCGCAGCGCCTCCGCCGGGAAGCTCAGCTCACGTGCCCGGGTCAGCACCTGTTCGGAGATGTCCGTGCCCAGCACGCGGCTGGCGGGATCCGCGCCCTCCTGCGCCATCAGCATGAGCAGCGTGGCCACCTCCTCGCCCGCGGCGCAGCCGGCGCTCCACACGCGCAGCGGCGCCTTCGAGCGCTGCACCCGGGGCGACAGCACGTGCTCGCGGAAGGCGGCCAGCTGCACCTCGTCCCGGAACACCTCCGACGTGTGCACGGCCGCCGCGTCCACCAGCCGCGTCAGGTCCGCCGCGCCCGCCGGCGAGCGCAGGTGTTTGAGCACCTGCGCGGCGGGGCCCTCCAGGCCCAGCGCCTCCAGGCGCGCGTCCAGCCTGCGCCGCTGGGCACCGCTCAGGGCCATGCCCGTGTGCGCCTGGAGCCACGCGTGGACGGGGGCCCAGCGCTCGGAAGGAGGCGTCATCGCGCGCGGTCAACGGCTCGCGGCCAGCGACTCTCCGCGCGCCAGCCGCGCCAGCGTGGCGGCGACGTCATCGCCGTGGATGAGGTGATCCACCGCCTTGCGCTCCACCGCCGCGCCCGGCATGCCGAACACCACGCAGGACTCCTCGTTCTGGGCCAGGGCCAGGCCTCCGGCCTGCTTGATGGCCAGGAGCCCATCCGCCCCGTCCGCGCCCATGCCCGTGAGCACCACGCCCACCGCGCGCCGGCCGTAGGCCTTCGCCACGCTCTCCAGCAGCACGGTGCCGCTGGGCATGTGCCCGTCGCGCTCCACCCCCGGCTTGAGCGCCACCCGCCCGCGCAGGGGCACCACCAGGTGCTGATCCGGCGGCGCCACCAGCACCTGACCGGCCACCAGGGTGTCTCCGTCCTGCGCCAGCCGCACCTTGAGCTTGCTCGCGTTGGCGAGCCAGCTGGCCAGCGACTCGGAGAAGGCCGCGTTGATGTGCTGGACGATGACGATGGGCGCCGGGAAGTCCGCGGGCAGCTCCGACAGCATCCGGTAGAGCACCTGCGGGCCCCCGGTGCTGGCGGCCACCGCCACGATGCCCATGGAGGCCGCGGGCAGGACCGCCGCGGGGTGCGGCGTCCCGGCGTGCCCGCGCTTCTGGCCGCGGACGTGGCGGATGACGCGCACGGAGGAGATGAGCTTCACCTCCTTGGTGAGGTTCCACGCCTCCGGGCCCGCGTCGATGGAGGGCTTGATCTGCAGCGCCAGCGCGCCCAGCTCCAGCGCGCGGTAGGTCAGCGCGGGGGCCTGGGAGCGAGGGTCACCCGTCAGCACCAGGATGGGCGTGGGGACCTCCGCCATGATGTGCTCCACGGCGGTGAGCCCGTCCATGACGGGCATGTCCACGTCCATGGTGATGACGTGGGGGCGCAGCTCCTTGGTGAGGGCAACGGCCTCCTGGCCGTTCGAAGCGGTGCCAACGACCTCGACATCCGGGTCGTCGCTCAACGCCGCGCTGATGAGCTGTCGGCAGATGACCGAGTCATCGACCACCAGCACCGACACTTTCTTGCCCATGGACGTTCCATACCCCGTACGCGCTCCGGGAGTATAGCAATGCGCGTGGCCCGGCCTTCAGGGACTTGTGCCCAGGAGCCGCCCCACGACATCCACCAGGTCCTGCCGGACGAGATCGCCCTTCGTGATGTAGCCGTCCGCCCCGGCCGCCAACCCACGCGCCCGGTCCTCCTCCCCTCCCCGGGTGGTCAGGATGACGACGGGCAGCTGGCCATGGGCGGGGGCCGCCTTGAGGCGCCGGGTGAGCTCCACGCCGTCCATCTCCGGCATCTCCAGGTCGGTGACGACCAGCTCCACCGGGGGCCCCTCCTCCAGCCGCTCCAGCGCCGAGGGCCCATCCGGCGCGCGGAGGGTGTCGTACCCCACCGCCTCCAGCAGGTTCGCCACCAGCTCGCGGGTGAGGGGCGAGTCGTCCACCACGAGGATGCGGCGGCGGCGCGGCGCGGGCGTGCGGAGGGAGGGACGGGCGAGCTTCAGGGGCGCGGTGCCATGCACCCCCGCGGCCAGCGCGGCCGCCGACAGCACCATGGCCAGACGCCCGTCCGCGAGCGACGTGGCCCCGGTGAGGTGGGTGAAGCGCGCGAGGATGCCCTTCAGCGGGAGGATGGCCTGGACCCGCTCCTCCAGCACGCGATCCACCGCCAGTGCGGCCTCCATGCCCTGGCCCTTCACCACCAGCACCAGCTCACCCTCACGGGCAGGGCGCTCGGGGCCCATCCCGAGCAGCGACGCCAGCGAGGCGAAGGGCAGCACGCGGCCCTCCATCCGGAGGGTGGGCCTGCCAGCGACCTCGCCCACGTCGGAGGCGTCCACCTTGAGGGCGCGGGAGACGTGGACGGCGCTGAGGGCGAGGGTTTCGTCGCCCACCTGGACGAAGAGCAGGGGCGCCACGGTGAGGGACACCGGCACGCGCAGGGTGAAGATGGTGCCCCAGCCGGGCGCGGACTCCACGCCCACGTCGCCGCCCAGGGCCTGGAGGGAGGTGCGCACCGCATCCAGGCCCACGCCCCGACCTGACAGGTCGGTCACCACTTCACGGGAGGTGAAGCCGGGCAGGAAGACCAGGTCGCGCGCGGCGGCGTCGGACAGCGCGTGGGCGGCGGCCTCGTCGAGCATGCCCCTGCGCACGGCCACGCGCCGGAGGAGGACGGGGTCCATGCCCGCGCCGTCGTCCTCCACGCGGAGGATGATCCGGCTGCCCTCGCGCGCGGCGCGCAAGGTGAGGCAGCCCCGGGGGTGCTTGCCGGAGGCGACCCGGTCCACGCGCGTCTCCAGGCCGTGGTCCAGGGCGTTGCGAACCAGGTGCATGAGCGGTTCGCGCAGGGCCTCCACGACGGCGCGGTCCGCGCGGGTGTCCTCACCGTCCACGACCAGCTCCACCTCCCGGCCCAGCTCCCGGGCCAGGTCCCGCACCATGCGGGGGTAGGGTTCGAAGAGGACGGACAGGGGCAGCATGCGCAGGCCCTGGATCTCCTCCGACACCTGCCCCAGGTCGCGGAGCTCCGCGTTGGCGAGCAGCTTGGCCTCGCGGTGCAGGGTGGCGGCCAGCTCCTTGGCGCGCCCCAGCCGCTCCGCGAGCGGCATGCCGGCGGGGCCCAGGTCCTCCGCGGCGCGGGCCAGGTCGCTCAGCTCGCGCACGAGCTCCAGGCGACGGGCGGTGGCCAGCTCTCGGCGGCGCGCGACCTGTCCCAGGTTGGTCACCGCGCTGGTGAGCATGTCCAGGCTGGCCACGCCGATGCGCACGGCGGTGTCCATGCGGACGTCCCCGGTCCGCACCGGGCTGGCGCCATGCTTCGACGAGGCCCCGGAGCGAGCGCGCGCGGAGGGCTCGCCCATCCGCGGGCCCGGCAGCGCGCCAGTCGTCGAGAGGTGCCCGCTCACAACGCTTCCAGTGGCGGGGCCCACGAGGAACGCGCCCCCCGAGCCACCAGCGCCGAGGCCTCCCAGGTGCGAGCCCGGCACGACACCGGGGCTGGCAACCGGCGCGTGCGCACCCGGCGAAACTCCCGCACCGACAGCCGGCGCGTGCGCACCCGGCGCGGCTCCGGAACCCGCGGTCGGAGCGTGAGCCCCCGGCACGGCACCGGGGCCAGCAGACGACGCCGGCGCCCCCTGCGGAACAGCAGCACCCGAAGGCAGCGCGTACGTCCCCGGCACGGCACCAGCGACAAGCCCATCAGGGCTCGCCCCAGCGGACTCCGACCGGAGGGCCGCCGTCAGGAACTGCGACGCTCCACCGGTCGCCGACGTTCCTCCGGGCGGGGAGACCTCCGGGCGCGGCGCCCCCGCGCCCCAATGCGCGCGCCCCCCCGAGCCCCCCGGCGGCTCCGGACGGGCCGCCACGAGCAGGTGAGACACGACAGGCGACGCGCCTTCTCCCCTGGCCACGGGACCCGTGGCACGCCCGAGGCCCTGCCCCATCCAGCCGCTCTCCTCCGGACGGGGAGCCGCCGGAGGGCGCGCGGCCTCCACGATGGCCCGCTGCTGGAGCGTCGCCACCAGTGTCTCCACCGCGAGCAGGGGCTCCCCAGCCTGCATCGCGCCCGACAGCGCGAGCACCGTGTCCGCCGTGGCCAGCAGCGCGTCCGTGGACTCCGGCGACAGCCGGTAGCGGTGGGGCTCCGCGCAGCGGACCAGCTCCTCCATCTGGTGCACGAGCGTGTTGATCTCATCGAAGCCCATCATCCGGGCCTCGCCCTTGAGCCCATGCAGCTCGCGCAGCACCCGCTGCCCGGCCTCCAGGCTGCCCCCGGTCTCCAGCTCCATCAGGGAGCGGTTGATGCGCTCCAGGCGCACCGTGACCAGGTCTCGGAACTGCTTGAGGAGCCGTTCGCTGGGGTTCACCCGCCGTCCCCCTTGCGCAGCGTCTCATGGTGGATCTGGAAGCGCTCCACCACCCCTCGCAGATCCTGCGCCAACCCCAGCAGGTCCCCGTTCGCGGCGCCCACCTGCTTCGTCGCGTTGAGGCTCTGCTGCGTGATGCGCAGGATGTCCGCCATCGTGTCCGCGAGCTGATCCGTTCCCGCCTGCTGCTGCTGCGTGGACCGGGAGATGATCCGCACCGCGTCCGACGTCTGCCCCGCCAGGCTCACGATCTGCCGGAGCGACTCCGACACCTGCTCCGCGAGCCCCGTCCCCGTCTCCACCGCGCGCACGCCGCCCCCCGTCACCATCACCGCCGCGGCGGACGCCTCGCGCACCTCCTCGATGAGCCCTTCAATCTCCTTCGTGGACTCCAGCACGTTCTCCGCCAGCCGGCGCATCTCCGCCGCCACCAGCGAGAAGCCCCGCCCCACCTCGCCCGCCTTCGTCCCCTCCAGCTCCGCGTTGAGCGCCAGCAGGTCCGACTTGTCCGCGACGCCGTTGATGAACTCGACGATCTTCCCGATCTGCTGCACGCGCTTGTTGAGCCGCGCCACCGCCGAACCAATGGCCCGGTTGTCCTGGCGCATGCGCGACATGGCGCCCAGGAATGACTCCGCGCTGCGCTGTCCCCCCTGGGCCGCCGCCAGCGTGCGCTGGGCGATCTCCGCCACCGACCCCGCGTTCTCCGCGATCTGCTTCGCCGAGCGCGCCAGCTCCTCCGTGGTCGCGCTCGTCTCATCCAGGCTGCTGGCCTGCTCCGCGGCGCCCGCCTCGTAGCGCCCGGAGGTGCTGAGGATCTCCTCGGTGGTGGCCGAAATCTGGGCGCCCGCGCGCTTCAGCTGCGCGAGCACGTCCGCCAGGTGCGCGCGCATCGTGGTGAAGGCCGCAGACACCGCCCACACCTCGTCCTCCGCGGGCACGAGCCGGGGACTGGCCAGGTCGCCCCCGGCGATGCGGCGCGCCTCCCCGGACAGCTCCCGCATGGGCCGGCCCAACAACGTGCCCCCCAGGTACGCCGTGGCGAGCGCCAGCCCGAACACCACCGCGCCCAGCAACACGCTGGACGTGAACGCCTCCACGCGCAGCGCCTCCACCAGCACGCCCTGCACGTCCGGGCTGCCCGCGTCCAGCAGGCGCATGAAGACGCGGTCCGACAGCGCCGTGACGACCTGGGAGCACAGGACGGCGGGCGTCACCACGCAGATGGCGGTGAAGGCCACGAGCCGCGCGCGGATCCGCGCCCGCCGAGGCAACGCGGCGATGACCTGCGCGTGCGTCAGCCCCTGCTCCACCACCCACAGCACGCCCCGCCGGGCCCGCAGCGTGACGAGCCCGTACACGAGCAGCGACGTGAGCGGACCGAACAGCGCCCCCAGCCCCGCGACCCGCAGGGTGACGTCCCCCGGCAGCTCCATCACCGTCCAGAGCGCCAGCGCCACCACGCCCGTGGTCAGCCCCCACAGCCCCAGCGAGCGGAAGAACGCCTCGCCCGGAGCCCGCGCCACCTCGCCCACCGCCACCGACAGGTGCTCGGGCGTGGGCGGCAGGTCGCCCCGCTCCAGGGCCCGCAGCGTGGGGAAGCGGCGCAGCGACACGCCCACGCCCAGGAGCATGTGCAGCGCGCTCACCCCCACCACCAGGATGACGAGCGTGCCCAGGCGCTCCACCACCGGCCGGCCCATCACGAGCGACGCGAAGTGCAGCCCCAGCGTGGAGCCCACCAGGTTCGCCAACGGGATGGGGAACATCAGGTGCCGGCTGAAGGAAGCCCGCCGGGGACCCGCTCGCGAGGCCATGGCCATCTCACCCTTCTCCAGAGCCACCGGGCGACTCGATGTGGAAGCGCCGCACCACGTGTTGCAGGTCGTGCGCCAGGGTGGACAGGTCCGCGTTGGCCGCCACCATCTGCTTGGTGGCCGCGGCGTTCTGTTCGGTGACGCGCAGGATGTCGCCCATGGCCGCCGCGAGCTGATCCGTGCCCGTCTGCTGCTGGAGCGTGGCCAGCGAGATGCTGCGCACCGCGTGCGACGTCTGCCGCGCCAGCTCCAGGATGAGCCCCAGGCTGTCGTCCACCTGCGCCGCCAGGAGCGTGCCCAGCTCCGTCGTCTTCAGGCCCGCCTCGGTGGCCATCACCGCCGCGTTCGTCGCGTCGCGGATCTCCCCGATGAGCCCTTCGATCTCCTTCGTGGAGCGGATGACGTTCTCCGCCAGCCGGCGCATCTCCGCCGCCACCAGCGAGAAGCCCCGCCCCACCTCGCCCGCCTTCGTCCCCTCCAGCTCCGCGTTGAGCGCCAGCAGGTCCGACTTGTCGGCGATCTCGTTGATGAACTCCACCACCTTGCCAATCTGCTGCACGCGCTTGTTGAGGCGCACCACCGCGTCCGCGATGGCCTCGTTGTCCTCCTTCATCCGCTGCATGGAGCCCAGGAAGGCGGTGGCGCCGCGCTGGCCGGACTGCGCCGCGCCAAAGGTCGTCTCCGCGATGGCGGACACCGACTCCGCGTTGTCCGCGATCTGCTGCGCCGACCGCGCCAGCTCCTCCGTGGTGGCGCTGGTGGCGTTGAGCGCCCCGGCCTGCTCGTCCGCGCCGACCTCCTGGCCCGTGCTGGTGGCCACCAGCTGCTCGGTGGTGGTGGAGATCTGGATGCCCGCGCGCCGCAGCTGCGACAGCGCCTGCACCAGCTGCACCTGCATCTGGGTGAAGGCCGCGGACGTGGCCCACACCTCGTCCTCCGCGTGGATGACGCGCGGGGGACGCACCTCGCCGCTCGCGATGCGCGTCGCGTCCTCCGTGATGGCGCGCAGGGGCTCCGACAGCGCCGTGCCCGCGAGCGCCGCGGTGCCCAGGATGAATAGCGTGACGAGCCCCGGGACGAGCCCCAGGGGAGGCCCCCCGCCCTCGCGCGCCCGCGCCACCACCTCCGCCCGCGCCTCGGGCGTGGAGGCCCGCGCCCATGCGTCCACCACCGTCACCGTCCGCGTGAAGGCCACGTCCAGGATGAAGAGCGACGGACTCACGACGGCGATGGCGGTGAACAGCACCAGCCGCCGGCGGATGTGCATGCGCCGGGGCGGCAGCGCCGCCAGCACCTCCAGCGGCGACGGCCCCAGCGCCACCAGCCGCTCCAGCGTGACCCGCGCCCGGCGCACCATCATCAGGTAGACGAACATCCCGCTCAGGGGGCCGATGGACATCCCCAGCACCATCACCCGCAGGCCCTCCGTCCACGACACGTGCGCCAGCAGGGGCAGGGCGAGCGACACCATCAACGTCCCGCCCAGCCACCCCTGCATCACGAAGCCGAAGCTGCGGCCGGGGATGGCCGCCACCTCCTGGAGCGCCACGCGCAGGTGCTCGGACTGGACGGGCAGCCGCCCGTCGCTCAGCGCGAACAGCGTGCGCAGGGCCCGGTTGTCGCGCGCGAACCCCACGCTGACGAACAGCACGAGCGCGCACAGCATCAGCCCCGACAAGGGCGTGCGCGCCGCCTCCGGCAGCGTGCGCGGCACGTGGATGTGCAGCAGCGCCAGCACCACGCCAACGCAGCTGCCCGTGATGCGCGGCCGCGTCGTCCACCGGCCCAGCGAGCGCAGCTCCGGAAGCGGACTCATGCGCCCTCCCGCGCCAGGCCGCGCAGGTAGCGCTGGAAGGTGTCCAGGTGCAAGAGCGGCCAGAGCACCCCGCGCGTGAGCACGAAGCCGCGCAGGCTGCCCCCGGAGGCGCCGGCCACGAGCGGGGATGGCGGCAGCACCGACAGGACCTCCGCGTCGATCTCCAGACCGTCCACGCCCACGGCCTCGCCCAGGGCCGTCAGGAGCACGCGCTGGGCACAGCCCTCCTCCCGGAAGGCCCGATGGGCGGACAGCGACGCGCTGTCGGGCGCCGCGATGGAGGCCACCTCGCCCGCCTCGAAGGCGATGCGGTGGGGCCCTACGTGGCACAGGAGCGTCCCCTCGACCCGGCCCGCGGGAGCCATGGGGCTAGCCGCCCTGGCTGAGGTGGTCGAAGAGACCTTCCGGGTCGATGACCGCCACGTCGCGCGCGCCGCTCTTGACGGGGCCGCGCAGGTGGACGTGGACGCCCGAGGGGCCCAGGGGCTCCAGCGCGCCCATCAGGGCGGACACGCCCGCGACGGTGCTGGCGGTGAGGGCCAGGGTGCCTCGGGTCAGCCGCACCAGCACTGCGCGGCGGGACCCGGCGGTGGCCCCGCCCACCAGGAGGCTCATGTCCACGACGGGGATGACTTCACCCCGGTGCGCGAACACGCCCAGCAGGTGGGGCGGGGAACCCGGTACCCGCGTCAGCTCGGGGAAGGTGACAACCTCCGCCGCGGCTTCCGCGGGCACCGCGTACCAACTGCTTCCACACGCGAAGACGAGGTAGGACTGACGCGTTTCCGACTCAAGAGCGGCCATTCGCGCCAGAGCCTACCTCAGAACTAGCGCTGGAACTCCACGCGGCGGTTCTCCGCCCAGCCTTCCTCGGTGGACGCGTTGGACACCGGGCGGGTCTCGCCGTAGCCCACCGTGGACAGCCGGTTGGACGGCACGCCCAGGTCCACCAGGTAACGCTTGACCGCGGCGGCGCGGCGGTTGGACAGCTGGAGGTTGTACTCTTCCGTGCCGCGCTCGTCGGCGTGGCCGCCCAGGGTGATCTTCCCCTGGCTCGCCTTGATGCAGGCCGCCAGGTCGCTCAGGCGCGACTGCGCGCTGGAGTCCAGGGTGGACTCATTGAAGCCGAAGCGCACCGGCGAGTAGTCGCAGCGCGAGCTGGTGTTCGCCGCCACGCAGCGGCCGGACTCGCACTCCTGGCCCTCGGCGCAGTCGGTGCTGGCGGAGCAGGTGTCCTTGGGGGCCTGGCAGCGGCCGGCCTGGCACTTGCCGCCGTTGCAGGAAGAGTCGTCCTTGCACTGGGCCTCGGCGCACTTGCCGGCCTCGCAGATGCGGCCGGAGCCACAGGCCGCGTCCGTGGTGCACTCAGGGGGCTTGGGGGCGCACTTGTTGGCCTGGCAGGTGAAACCCTCACGGCAGTTGGCGTCCGTGGCGCACTCCTGGCACTGGCCCTGGACGCAGACTTCGCCCTTCTCCTTGCAGTTATCGTCGTTGTTGCACTTGGGGTAGGTGGGCGGGCACCCGGTCATCACGGCCACGGCGAGGGCCAACCCGGCCCAAAGCGAAATCCGACGCATCATTCCTCCGACAGCAACCACGGGAAAAAGGGGACCCACGCGCGCGCGGGCCAAGGCTGTCGCGTGTAGTCGGACCCGCCGGGGAGAGTCAAAAGATTTGTCTTTTCCCTGCCCTTGGGGATGGCACGAGACCCTTGATGCCCCGATTATTTCCGTGAGAGTGTGAGCGGTTTGCCCATGCCCGCCGCCGTCCTCATCGTCGATGACGAAAAGAACATCCTCCTGACCCTCAGCCAGTCGTTGCAGCTGGCGGGCTACCGCACGGAGCTGGCCAGCAGCGGCCAGGTGGCCCTGGACGTGGTGAGCGCACGCCCGGTGGATGCGGTCTTGATGGACGTGAAGATGCCGGACATGGACGGACTGACGGTGCTGGCCCGGCTCACGGAGCTCAAGCCGGACCTGCCGGTCATCATGATGTCGGGCCACGGCACCATCGACACGGCGGTGAAGGCGACGCAGCTGGGCGCGCGCGACTTCCTGGAGAAGCCCCTGGCGCGCGACCGGCTGCTGGTGGCGCTGCGCAACGCGCTCAAGCACCAGGCGGCGATGGAGGAGTTGCAGGAGTTGCGCGCGCAGCTGGGCCGCTTCGACATGGTGGGCGGAGGGCCCGCCATGCAGCGCATCTTCTCCCTCATCCAGCGCGCGGCGCCCAGCGAGGGCCGCGTGCTCATCACCGGGGAGAACGGCACCGGCAAGGAGCTCATCGCCCGCGCGCTGCACCAGCACTCCCGGCGCAAGGGCGGGCCGTTCGTGAAGCTCAACTGCGCCGCGGTGCCGCACGACCTCATCGAGAGCGAGCTGTTCGGCCATGAGAAGGGCGCGTTCACCGGCGCGGTGAGCGTGCGGCGCGGCAAGTTCGAGCTGGCGCACGAGGGCACGCTCTTCCTGGATGAGATCGGCGACATGCCGGCCGCGATGCAGTCGAAGCTCCTGCGCGTGCTCCAGGAGGGAGAGCTGGAGCGCGTGGGCGGCGCGGAGACGCTCAAGGTGGACGTGCGCGTCATCGCGGCGACGAACAAGAACCTGGAGAAGGAGATCGCCGCCGGGCGCTTCCGCGAGGACCTCTACTACCGCATCAACGTGGTGCAGATTCACTCCCCGCCGCTGCGCGAGCGCCGGGAGGACCTGCCGGACCTCATCGACACGTTCCTGCGCGAGGCGTGCGCGAAGAACGGGCGGCGGCCGCTGGCGCTGTCCCCGGACGCGCTCGCGGTGATGAGCGCGTATGACTACCCGGGCAACGTGCGCGAGCTGCGCAACCTGGTGGAGCGGCTGGCCATCCTCTGCGAAGGCCCGGTCGTGTCGCGCACGGACGCGCTGGAGCTGCTGCCCAGGGGCCGGCCGCTGCCCCCCATGCCCGAGCCCACCGTCGGCGGGGACGCGGCGTCGCTCCAAGCGCCGGCGGCGGCCCTGCCCGCGGCGTCCGAGCCCGCCGCCCCATCAGGCCCGGGCGGCTGGCGGCCCCGCGTGGACCAGACCTTCCGCGAGCAGGTGGAGGACGCGGAGCGGGAGATCATCCAGCGGGTGCTCGCCCACACGCATGACAACGTGACGGAGGCGGCGCGGATCCTCGATCTGGAGCGGGGGCACTTCTACAAGAAGATGAAGGCCCTGGGCCTGCGCCGGGGACAATCCGAGGCGTGAGGCGCCCGCCCGGCCGCGTGCTTCCAGGCGCGTTGACGGCCCCGGAAGGGGTCTGGTCTATTGCCGCCACGGGTGCCGAGGGGCGCCCGCCACCCGGAAAGACGACGTCACCCTCGCTTCACCCGCTGTCGACAGACTCCCGATGAAGTCCTTCCACGGTCCCCCAACGGGTGAGGGCCAGCACCGGAGGATTCGTCATGGGAACCGGCAGCACCCGCCCCACCTCGCTGCATGATTACAAGGTCCGAGCGTCGCTCCTGCTCAAGGACCTGGGCTCGCCCGAAACCGCCCGCGCCACGCGCGCCGCGGAGCGGATGCGCGCCCTGCCCTTCTTCGCCAGCCTGTCCCTGGGCGAGGTGCTCGCGCGCCGGGACACCGTGAAGCACAAGCATGGGCTCACCGTCATCGCCCGGGAGGCGGGCCACCCCACCTGGACGGAGCTGAAACACGCGCTGGAGGACAGCGACGCACCCCTGCCCGGCCTGGACACCCGCGCCTTCTTCCAGCAGAGCCGGGGCGTCTTCCTCAACCGGTGGTTCTCCACCTACGCGGAGGCCGCGCTGTCCTTGAAGACGCAAGGGGGCTTCCTCTTCCCCTTCCGCCACCAGTGCTTCATCTGCGAGGCCGACTTCCTCCAGGCGCTGGGCATCGACGCGCAGGACGCGGACTGGGACCGGCTGGGGCGCGACTGGGTGCGCCCCCTCGACCGCGCCGCGAAGGAGCGGCTGGAGGCGAAGCTCGTCTCGCTCGGCTACGGAGGCGCCCATGTCCAGCGGTGACGACTCGCGGGCGTCTCGCGCCGAACGCAAGCGCGCCTACAAGGAGGCGGAGGTGCCCATGGGCATCTACGCCATCCGCAACCGCGCCAACGGCAAGGTGTTCGTGGGACACAGCCTCAACCTGCCCGCTGTGTTCAACCGCGCTCGCTTCGAGTTCGCCCAGCGCATGCACCGCATCCCGGAACTCCAGGCGGACTGGGAGCACTTCGGCGAGGCGGCCTTCTCCTTCGAGGTGCTGGACACGCTCCCGCCCCGCGAGGAGTCCGGGGGGCCCCCACCCCTGGAGGAGCTGAAGGTGCTGGAGGAGATGTGGCTGGAGCGCCTGAAGCCCTACGGTGACGCCGGCTACAACCCACCTCCCAGGTCGTGAGCCCCAGGCCCGTGACGGGAGGACTCCCGTCACACCGCCGGGCCGGGTGCCCTGACTCGCCGGGACGTGCGAGGATGGGCGCCTCTCATGAGCACGAGCGCGGCCCCCATCCTCGGCATCGACTTCGGGACCACCAACACCGCGGCGGCGTACTTCGACAAGGCGGGCAAGCTGCGCGTGGTGCCCATCGCGGAGAAGAGCCTCACCCTGCCCTCCATCGCGTGGTTCCACGCGGGGGACAAGGCCATCGTCGGCCCCGCGGCGCGGCGGCAGATCATCGACGACCCGCGACACACCGTCTTCGGCGCCAAGCGCTTCCTGGGCCGCCGCTTCCAGTCCGAGTACGTGGCCCGCCACCGGGGCCGCTTCGCCTTCGAGCTGGTGGAGGGCCCGGACGGCTACACCGCCGTGGAGGTGTACGGCAAGGTGACGCCGCTCATCGACGTGGCCCACTTCATCCTCAAGCACCTGAACACGCTGGCCACGCACGCGGCGGGGATGAAGTTCGAGGAGTGCGTCCTCACCGTGCCCGCGCACGCCAACATCCGCCAGCGCGAGGCCATCCGCCGCGCGGCGGAGAAGGCCGGCCTGCGCGTGCGCGCCATCGTCAACGAGCCCACCGCCGCGGCGCTCTACTACGCCAACCTGCGCAACCCCGAGCAGACGGTGATGGTGTTCGACCTGGGCGGCGGCACCTTCGACGTCACCCTCATGTCGGTGCGCAACCGCGTGGTGAAGGTGCTGGCCACCGGCGGCGACGCGTTCCTCGGCGGCGCGAACTTCGACGAGGCCATCGTCGAAGCGCTGGTGGACGACTTCCAGAAGCAACACGGCGTCGACCTGCGGGACAACAAGGTCGTGATGCAGCGGCTCGTCTTCGCCGCCGAGTCCGCGAAGATGGCGCTGAGCAGCCACCCGTCCGTCCCCCTGCGCATCCCGTGCATCACGCAGAAGAACGGCGCCTTCGTGGACTTCAACGTCACGCTCACCCGCGAGCGGATGGAGGCCATGGTGTTCCAGCTCATCGAGCGCACCGCCGCCGCGTGCGACGACGTGCTGGAGAAGGCGGGCCTGAAGCCGGACGCCATCGACGAGCTGGTGCTGGTGGGCGGCCAGACGCGCATGCCCGCCATCCGCAAGCGCCTGTCCCACTTCAAGAAGCTGTCGTCCGACAAGGAGGTGCACCCGGAGCTGGGCGTGGCCGTGGGCGCGGCCATCCTGGGGCGCAACCTGGCGCGCGGCATCAGCGGCCTGTCGGACGTGGTGCCCATGCCCATTGGCGCCATGGTGCCCGGCGGAGGCCAGCACGAGGTGCTCCCCGCCAATACCCCCGTGCCCGGGGTGCGCAGCGTGGACCTGGAGCTGCCGCCCTGGCCCGGCCCCGTGCCCATCGCCCTCTTCGAGGCCCTGGACCGCACCACCGTGGAGCGCGAGCTGCTGGGCACGGTGCGCATCGAGCCGGACTGGCGCGTGGCCCACCCGGGCCCCACCACGCTGGAGCTGCGCATGGGGCCGGACTTCGCCCTCACCGCCAGCCTCGTCGCCCCGGGCGGACAGCGCCAGCCCCTCACCATCAGCGACCCGAACGCGCCCCAACCCGCCTGAGGCCTCAGCCCCGAGCGTGGGCCGTCACGGTGCCCTTCAGCTCCTCCAGCAGCCGCCGGCTCTCCTCCAGCGCCTGCTGGCAGTGGGCGACCAGCGGCTCCAGCCCTTCCAACACCCGGGCATCCGCGCGCTGCTCGATGTCCCAGCAGAGCGACTCCAGGGTGGCCGCCCCGAAGTAGGCCGCGTTGGACTTGAGGGTGTGGGCCGCGCGGGCCAGGTTCTCCAGCTCCCCGCGCGCGAGCGCCCCCCGCGCGTCGTCCATCAGCCGGGGCATGCTGTCCAGCGCGGTGTCGATGAGCTCCGGGAGCATCCGCTCCACCTGCCCGTCCAGCGACTGCCACAGCCGCTCCAGCGCGCCGGAGTCCAGCCCCCGGATGCGCGGGGCGCCCACGCGGGGAGCCTCCAGGGCGCGTGCGACGGGGGCGGCACCGGGCTCGCGCGGCAGACGCTCCCAGGCGCGGCGCAACGCGGAGATGAGCTCCTCCACGCGGATGGGCTTGCTGAGGAAGTCGTCCATGCCCGCGTCCAGGCACTCGCGCCGGTCCGCCGTCATCGCGTTGGCCGTCATCGCGATGACCCACGGCTGCTCGCGGACGGGCACGTCCTTGCGCAGCTGGCGCGTCGTCTCCAGGCCGTCCATCTCCGGCATCTGGACGTCCATCAGCACGACGTCGTAGCGCGTGCGCGCCATGAGGTGCAGGCCCTCGCGGCCGTTGCTCGCGGTCTCCGCCGGGTAGCCCAGCCGGTCCAGCACCAGCAGCGCCAGCTTCTGGTTGGTGGGGTTGTCCTCCACCAGCAGGATGCGCAGCGGCATCTGTTCGCCGGGGCGCGAGTTGAACACGGAGCGCTCGCGCGTGGCGGGCGCGGGCACCGTTGGCAGGGGCCGGGCGGAGATGAGGTCCTGCGCCAGGCACGTCATCAACGCGTCGTGGAGCTGCGACGCCTTCACCGGCCGAGGCAGCACCGACGTGAACAGGCCGGGCGGCTGCGCGTCGCGCTGATCATACGAAGTGAGCAGCAAGAGGGGCAGCTCGCGCGCGTCGCGCTGCTGACGGATGTGCGCCGCCAGCGACGGGCCGTCCATCAGCGGCATGCGGTGGTCCAGGATGGCCAGGTCGAACCGGGCCCCCGACTCCAGGCGGGACAGCGCCTCCGCGCCGGACCCCACCTCCACGATGGCCATGCCCCACGCGGCCAGCTGCCGGCCCAGCAGCTTGCGGTTGATGGCGTTGTCGTCCACCACCAGCACGCGCCGGCCCTGGAGCTTCAGCGCGTCCGGGCGGAGGGCGTCCGCGCTGCGCGGGGCCTCGCGCGCCTGGAAGGTGAAGTGGAACGTGGCGCCCCGGCCCGGCACGCCCTCGCTCTCCATCCACAACCGCCCGCCCATCGCCTCCACCAGCCGCTTGCTGATGGCGAGCCCCAGGCCGGTGCCCCCGTAGCGGCGCGACACGGACTCATCCAACTGGTTGAAGGGCTGGAACAGGCCGCCGCGCGCGGCCTCGGTGATGCCCAGGCCGGTGTCCTGGACCGCGAAGTGCAGCTCGAACAAGCCGCCCGGCGCGAGCGGCTGACGGGGCGTGTCCACGGAGATGGACACCCCGCCGCGCTCCGTGAACTTCACCGCGTTGCCCACCAGGTTGAGCAGCACCTGCCGCAGGCGCGCGCCGTCGCCCACCACGCTGACGGGCGTCTCGTCGGTGACGTGGTAGCCCAGGTCCAGGGACTTCTCGCTCGCGCGCATCGCGAGCAGGTCCAACACGGACTCCACGCACTGGCGCAGGTTGAAGGGCTGCTGCTCCAGCTCGACCCGGCCGGCTTCGATCTTGGAGAAGTCCAGCATGTCGTTGAGCAGCCCCAGCAGCGCGTCCCCGCTCTGGCGGATGGTGGACGCGAAGTCGCGCTGCTCGGGCGTCAGCGCCGTGTCCATCAACAGCCCCGCCATGCCGATGATGGCGTTCATCGGCGTGCGGATCTCATGGCTCACGGTGGCCAGGAACAGGCTCTTGGCCTGGTTGGCGTCCTCGGCGGACTGGCGCGCGCGCTGGAGGTCGGTGACGTCGTGGTAGATGGCGATGAAGCCCAGCGACTGGCCCGCCACCGTCACCGGCAGGGCGCGCAGCTCCACGTCCACCACCGTGCCGTCCTTGCGCACGCGCTTGGTGACGACGTGCACGCGGTCCTTGCGCAGCACCTCGCGCGACGTCTCCTCGGCCTCTGGACGGATGTCGTCCACGTTGGCCACCAGCTTGAGGATGTTCTTCCCCAGGGACTCCTGCGGCGTGTAGCCGAAGAGCCGCTCCGCCGCGGGATTCCAGGTGAGGACCTCGAAGTCGCGGCTGATGGTGACGATGGCCACCGGGCTGTGGCGCACCACCGCCTCGAAGAACTCCTTCTGCTGCCGGAGGCTGGACTCGGCCTCCAGCGCGGCGTCCAGGCCCCGGAGCAGCAACATCCAGCCGCCGTCCTGCGGCAGCGCCAGCACCCGCACCGGGTACCCCAGGCCGGCGCGCCACTCCGTCTCCGGCGGAGCGCCTCCCTCGGAGGAGACCTGGGGGGGCGTCCAGCCTGGCAGCACACCCGCCGCGGACTGCCCGACCAGCGCGTCACGGGGACCCAGCAGCGCCTCCGCGGCGCGGTTCACGGCCACGACCCGCAGGGTCGCGTCGAGCACGAGCACACCGTCTCGCGTGTGCTCGAACAAGGCCGGATACGCGCTGGGTGGCAGTTCGGGCAACCTTCCCCCTCCGTTCAAGAACTGTAGGTCAGTCGAGGCGCCAGTTCCATGTCATCCATGGAAAACCATGGAGGTGGGTAGGCGCCAGTCCCTTCCCGTCCTTCCAGTGGCCCGCGGGAGTCTAGGGCGCTTCCGAAGACGCTCCCAGGAAGTGTTTGGGGGCGCCAGTCGCAGTTTCGTGGCGGGCGTCCGGGAGGGCCGCTCCAGACCCGGCCGGCGCCAGTGCCGCCGAGCGGGCCCCCTGCGCCCTCCGCGTGACGCGGTGGGGCTCCTCGGGAGCCCCCTGCTGGAGGCTGTAGCACCGTATTTCAAGTCTTCAGATGAAAACAAGGACTCGCCTCGGAGCTGACTTGGAGGGGTGCCGGGCATGTTTCATGGCCCGGGAGGAGGATGAAACACCGGAGGCCCCTGGTGCGATGGGGCAGGGATTGGCGGAACACGCATCCCGCGACGGTGAATCCACCGTGTCCGGGCCCCGCGTGATGTTTCAGCGCGACCAGGACGGCGGCGCGCCGCTCCCGAGCCCCCCACCCCGTCGGCCGAGCGACACGGCGGGCCGCGGGTGTCCCGTTCCACGCGGGCGCGCCATGACAGGATGCGCCGCGACGCGGGTCTTCACGAAGGACATGGATCATGGCGGAACGAAGCGCGGTGGGCTGGACGCTGGTGCGGGTGGTCTTCGGGATGACGCTGGCCCTGGGCCATGGCCTGGGCAAGGTGACGGGAGACCTGTCCGGCTTCGCGGAAGGCGTGGCGAAGCTGGGCTTTCCCGCGCCCCTCTTCTTCGCGTGGTGCGCGGCGCTCGCGGAGTTCCTGGGCGGGCTGCTGGTGGCGCTGGGCCTCTTCACCCGCCCCGCGGCGATGTTCGCCGGGTTCACCATGCTGGTGGCGCTCTTCCGCCACCGCGTGGATCCGTTCGCCAAGGCGGAGATGGCCCTGCTCTACCTGACGGTGATGATCGCGGCGCTCATCATCGGCGGGGGCCCCTTCAGCCTGGACGCGCGCCTGTTCCGCAAGAAGGCCTGAGTCAGGCCGCCACGCGGGCCACGCACTCGGGCCCGTCGTTGGCGGGCGAGTTCACGACGCGCGCGACCTCATAGGCCTCCAACGGAGCCTCCGGCGCGGGGACGAGCAGCGGCAGGAGCACGGAGGCCTCCTGCGGCTCCGGGCGCAGCCACACGGCCTGGGCTTCCGGCGACAGGATGACGGGCATCCGGTCGTGGATGGGCGCCATCAACGCGTTCGGCCCGGTGGTGATGAGGGTGCAGGTGCGCAGCACCTCGCCGGTGTCCGGCGCCGTCCACTCCTCCCAGAGGCCCGCCAGCGCCAGCGGCTTCCCGTCGCGGCGGTGGAAGAGGTACGGCGTCTTGGGCTTCGTGGACTGCTTCCATTCATACCAGCCGTCCACCACCACCAGGCACCGCCTGCGCTTCAGCGCCGAGCGGAAGCTGGGCTTCTCCGCCACCGTCTCCGCGCGCGCGTTGATCAGCTTGTTGCCAATGGACGCGTCCTTCGCCCACGAGGGGATGAGCCCCCAGCGGAACACGTCCAGCAGTCGCGCGCCGTCGTTGGGCACCACGGGCAGCAGCTGCGTGGGACAGAGGTTGAAGCGCTCGCGCTCCAGCGTCGCGCGCGCGCCCGCGAGCTCCAGCTCGGCGACGAGCTGCGCGGGGGAGGTCCGGACGGTGACTCGGCCACACATGGGAAGGGAGCGTAGCGCCCGGCGCCCGGTCTCGCACGCGCCCCGTGCTCGTCCGGTGGGGAACCGGACGACGCGTTACGTGGGCAGCTGGATGCCCGACAGGCGCTGGAACAGCTCCACCGCGCGGCTGTCGGACAGCCCGGAGATGTAGTCCGTCACGCACAGGAGGCGTTGATAGGGCGTGAGCCGGAGGATGGCCTCGTCCCGCCGAGGGGGCTTGCGCGCCGCCGCGTCCGCCGCCGCGAACTCCGGACGCTGGAAACACTCCAGGGGCAGCAGCTGCCGCAGCTTCTTCTCCTCGCGGTTGGGCGCCTCCGCCACGACCGCGAAGGCGAACATGTCCAGCAGGCCCCCCAGCGTCTTGAAGCCCGCGCTCTCAATCTGGAGCACGCGCTCGCTCTCGTAGCCGTGCTCGCGGGTGAAGTCGGTGATCTCCTCCAAGGGCGTGCGCACGTCGGCCCGCAGGGCGGTGAGCGGCGTCTCCGTCCGCCCCGCCTCCAGGTCGCGCGCGTGCTCCAGGAAGGCCTCCACGCACTTCGGGATGAGCTTCCCGATGGCCCGCGCCCGCGCCTGCGCCATGCGCGTCTCCAGGTGCCGGGGCGGCGCACGGCCTCCGGACTCCGGCAGCACGGACTCCAGCAGCTCACAGGCCCGCGCCATGGGCACGAGCCCCAGCTTCGCGGAGTCCTCCAGGTCGATGACCGCGTAGCAGATGTCATCCGCCGCCTCGACGAGGAAGGCCAGCGGGTGGCGGCTGAACACCCCGGGCTCGCGCTCCCGCAGGCCCGTGGCGCGGTAGGCCTCCAGCGCCAGGTCCAGGTCGTCCTGGAAGTAACCGAACTTCTTCTCCGACACGACGCCCTTCGCCTTCGGGCGCGAGCCGGGGAGCACCGACGGGCGCGGGTACTTGCTCATCGCGCCCAGCGTCGCGGCGGTGTAGCGCAGGCCGCCCCGGCGCTCGCGCGACTGGAGGCGGTTCAGGATGCGGAAGCCCTGCGCGTTGCCCTCGAAGTCGCGCAGGTCGCACCACTCGGCCTCCGTCGCGAAGGGGCTCTTGCGCCCCTCCCCCGGCGGCGACAGCCGCTGCGCCACCCAGTGCTGGATGGCCGCCTCCCCCGAGTGACCGAAGGGCGGATTGCCGATGTCGTGCGCCAGGCACGCCGCCGCCACGACGGTCCCCAGGTCCGCGGGGTCCAGCGCCACGCCCTGCGCCTTCAAGCCCAGGCCGGCCTGATGTCCCAGGGAGCGGCCCACGCAGGACGCCTCGATGCTGTGCGTGAGCCGTGTGCGCGTGTAGTCGCTCGTCGACAGCGGAAACACCTGCGTCTTGTCGTGCAGGCAGCGGAACTCGCTGGAGAAGACGATGCGATCATAGTCCCGGTAGTAGTCGCTGCGCTCATCCAGCTGCCGGTGCGCGGCCTCCTGCTCCTCGTGCGGCGCGGCGCGCGGCTCGGAGCCGATGCGGGCGTCCGACAGGAGCCGACGCCAGCGGTCCGTCCGTTCCAGGCTTTCACTGCGGCTCACGCGGGGGACCTCACGGTGCGAGGGGAGCCCCGGCATCGTGCCCCCCCGCACCGCCTGCGCAAGTTCCCTCGCCATCCGGAACCCGACGCGCTCCAGCCCCCCGGTCCGTTCAGGGTTGGCGGGGCCCGGGGCGCTTCCCAACATCCCCCCTCAAGCCACGGTGCCGTCCGCAGGAGCTCACGGGCACGGCCCACACGAAGGGGACAGCGACATGGGGTGGAGGGGACGGATGGGGCTGGGGGGACTGGTCGCGCTGATGGCGGCAATCTCCCCCCAGGTGGCGAACGCGGACTCGGACTCGGACGCGCAGGTGGATCCGGAGGAGCGGCCCGGAGTCCATCTGCTCGACAGCTCCCAGGGCCGGCACCACGGCCGCCATCACGCGGAGGCGGGCACGGGCGGCTCCGGCGCGGAGGAAGCCTGGCCCAAGCTGGGCGGCCACTGGGGAATCGTGGTGCCCATCGTGAGCTTCACCGACGAGGACACCACGGTCATCTTCGCGGACTTCATCCAGGTGGGCATCGCGCCCGGCGTGACGGTGAAGCTCAACAAGAAGTGGTCCATCGACTTCGAGTTCATCGGGTTCACGCGCTGGCGGTTCTCGGATGACGGGACGCCCGCGAGCGCCAGCACCAGCATCGTGGTGGATCCGGGCGTCGTGTATGACTTTGGCGAGTTCTCCGGCGGCCTGCGCACCGCCGTGCAGGTGGGCTCCGGCGTGCCGTTCAACCTGGGCCTGGTGCCCATCATCAACAAGGGCTTCCCCATCCAGGACGGCCTGAAGTGGTTCGTGGAGTTGGACCTGCCCTTCTTCATCACCGGCAGGCCGGGCCACGGCGGCGTCAGCTTCTCGCCGCAGGTGCAGACGGGCATCGCGTTCTGACGCGGCGGCGCCGGGGACCGGGACCACGCCCCCGGCCCCCGCCAGAAGCCCTACTGGAACATCCGCCAGCCCGTCTCCTTCACGATGCCCGTCGGCACCACGACGGGCGAGTCCCACGAGATGAGGTATTCGGTGTCCAGCAGGCCGAGCTTCCGGCCGTGGACCGTCGGGTTGCGCGCGCCCACCATCGTGAGCACCTCGCGCAGCACGCCTTCATGGTAGGGCGCCGGCATGAAGTCGCGCCGCATGACGAACAGCGCGTCCACCTCCCCCTTCCACTCCACGGACCGGTCCCCGTAGCTCACCGCCATCTGGTAGCCGGACGGCAGGTTGGTCACGAGCTTGCGCGGGTCGCCCGCCGCCAGCAGCAGGAAGGTGCGCCCCACCGCGGACTCCAGGAAGCTGCGCGTGGCCTGCATCCCCATCTGCCGCAGCGCTTCGTCGTCTCCCCCCCACCGTGGCGCGAGCACGCGCGACGCCGCCTGGGCCAGCTTGAGGAAGCTGGCCACCGGGTAGTTGAAGAAGCCCACGAAGCGGCGCTCCTCCGTGGCGGCGCGGCACGCCGCCACCGCGTCCTCGCCCACCCCGGTGCGCACCGACTCCAGCACCCCGAGGAAGAACATGCCTCGGGCGGTGTCCAGCTCCGTCGCAGCCATGCGCCGCACCGCCCAGTCCGCTTCCACCGAGCCCGCCTCCTTCGACGGCTTCCCCTGTGCCTGCATGCCTACCTCCGTGACCGCACGGGCCCACACGCCCGGTTTGCATGAAGCCAACCCACCGCGACCTCTTCAGGGATGCACCGGCACCGCCCCCGCTGGCCCGCGCACGTCGGGGAAGAGGACGGTGAAGCGCGAGCCATGGCCGAAGTCGCTCTCCGCCTGGATGCGGGCACCATGCCCCTGCACCAGGCGCTTCACGATGGCGAGCCCCAGGCCGGTCCCGCGCAGCTTGGTGGTGAACATGGGCTCGAAGATGCGCTCCAGCAGCGGCGCGGGGATGCCCGGCCCGTCGTCCGTCACCCGCAGGCTCCAGCCGCCGTCCCGCCCGGCGTCCGCGTGCACGCGGACCTCGCCGGTGCGCTCCGGGGGAATGGCCTCCACCGCGTTCTGGATGAGGTTGACGAGCACCTGCCGGAACTGTTCGCGATCCAGGTGCGGCACCGGCAACCCCTCCGGCACCTCGATGCTCACGTGCACCCCCTCGCGCACGGGCACCACGCTGAGGGCCTCCTCCACCAGCGGCTTGAGCGGACACGGCATGCGGCGCGGCGGCCGGCCCTTCGCGTAGTCCAGCAGGTCGGAGATGATGACCGAGCACGCCTGCAGCTCCCGGTCGATGATGTCCAGGAAGCGAGGGATGCGCGGGTCGGTAGAGGCATCCTGGAGCTTGCGCATGCGGCGCAGGACGAACGCGTGCGCGGTGCGCGCGGCCGCCAGCGGGTTGCGCAGCTCGTGGCTCACGCTGGCCGTCAGCTGCCCCAGCGACGCCAGGCGCTCCAGCCGCTCCACGTGGTCGCGGAAGGCGTGCACCTCGCGCACGGCGGCGTCCAGCTGCCCCGCCCGCAGCGCCAGCTCCTGTTCGCTCGCCTCCTCCGCCAGGGCCTGCCGGCAGGCCCGCTCCCCCACCTCGCGCAGCGCGTCCCGGCACGCGACCAGGAGCACCGCGTCGATGACCGCCACCCAGAAGGCGTGCTCCAGGAAGCGCCACCACTCCGGGTGGAGCTGGCCGTAGATGGACTCCGGCCACAGCGCGCCCCGCAGGCAGTGGTCCACGACGATGGCCAGCGTCGCGGTGAGCAGCACCTTCGGGTCCCGGTAGAACGACAGCACCGCCAGCGAACCGAAGATGTGGAAGTGCGTCTCGATGCGCCCCCCCGTCAGGTGGATGAGCAGCGCGGACCAGAGCATCTGACTCACCGCCACCACGTGGCGCGTGCTCTCCTCCCCGGGGCGCATGCGAGTGAGCATCACCGGGAACACGCTCAGCGCCGCCCCCAGCAACACCGCGCTCTGCACGTGCAGGTGCAGCGCGCGCACCTTGCCCTCCCACCCATAGGGAGAGATGAACACCGCCACCAGCACCGCGGCCCCCCACTGCCCCAACATCAGCCAGGTGAACAGCGCGTCCACGCGCCGGCGGGAGTCTCGCATCTGCAATGACAGCAACGCCGCGGCCCGCCCCTCCAGACGCTGACAGACACTCACCGGAGCACGAATGGAAAAGGCTGACATGGACGAAGCCATCTCTTCACCCGACCGGAAAGGTGGCGGAAGCGATTAACCCTGTAAATTAAGAACTACATTGAATTCACGGAGCCAACCATGCTGCCTGGGGGCACGGGGAGTGCCTGAGCATGAACACTGCCGGCCCCCACCCCGCCGGCGGTGTGAGACCGATCCGACACGGACCGGGCCCTTTCATTCATAGCCAACATTGACATCCTCGCCATCCCCGCGTCCATGCGACAAGCCGCATCCGGGACCGGAGTACGAGGCCGTCGATCACGGCTGGCCACTGAGGCTCGTCCCAGGGTCGCAAGGGGGCACAAGCGAGGGCGGCGCACACGCCCCGTGGGGCAAGTGCGTGCGCGGGGGCGGCCCCACTCAGGAGGCGGCGGCGTGGGACGGGGACGCGAGGGAATCGAGCGCGGCGTCGGTGTCGCCGCGGGGCCGTTCGCGGGCGGCCGGGATGAACGTCATCGCGCGCTCGGCGAGGGCGGTGATGGTGAGCGAGGGATTGACGCCCGGGTTGGCGGAGATGGCCGCGCCATCCACCACGTACAGCCCTTCATAGCCATACAAGCGATGGCGGGCATCGATGGCGCCGGTCCTGGGGGAGTCCCCCATGCACGCGCCGCCCAGGATGTGCGCGGTGGTGGGGATGCCCATGAGCGTCTCGCTGACCATGGTCATGGGGTAGCCGTCCAGCTTGCCGGCCACGCGCTCCGCCAGGTCGAAGGCCTCCGGCATGTTGGCGGTGGGCGCGGGGCCCTCCTGCAGGCCGGTGGTGAGGCCCGAGCGGAAGCCCGTGGTGAGCGCGCGGCCCCGGCGCATGCGCAGGTGGCCCTCCATGGTGCGCATGTAGAGGAGGATCATCGTGCGGCGCGCGAAGTCCGGGACGAACCACGCCTGGAGGAAGCGCAGGGGGCGCCGGGCGAGCAGGCCCACCAGCCGGGCCACGCGCGTCCACGCGGTGGCGCCGGGGACGTGGGGGGCCATCAGCAGGCGGAAGAAGCCGGAGCCCGCCGGGTAGCGCACCGGCTCCAGGTGCGAGTGCGAGTCGGTGTGGAGGATGGACCCGATGGCGATGCCCCGGGACAGGTCCCGGTCCTTCTGCTGCTTGCCGCTGACGATGCCGATCAGGGCCTCGGAGTTGGTGCGCACGCCGTCGCCCACGCGCTCGGAGAGGTTCGGCAGGCCGTCCGGCGCGTCCTTGAGCTTGAGCAGGAGGTCCATCGTGCCCAGCACGCCGCCCGCGAAGATGACGTGCTTCGCGGTGAAGCGGCGCGTCCTCTTGAAGAAGCCCGTGCCCTCCTTCGCGGTGACTTCGTAGCCGTCGCCACCGGGCAGGGGGCGCACCCACGTCACCTCCGTGTCCGCGTGGAGGGTGAGGCCGCGCTTCTCCGCGAAGTGGAGGTAGTTCTTGTCGAGCGTGTTCTTGGCGTTGTTGCGGCAGCCCAGCATGCAGCCGCCGCACGCGATGCAGCCGGTGCGGTCCGGGCCCTCGCCGTTGAAGTAGGGGTCCTTCACCGTGACGCCGGGCTCGCCGAAGTAGACGGCCACCGTGGCGGGCTGGAAGTCGGGGCGGCCCAGCTCCTGGCCCACCTCCTGGAGCACCTGATCCGGGAAGGTCTGGAGCGGATTGACGGTGGCGCCCAGCATGTGTCGCGCCGTCGCGTAGTGCGGCGCGAGCTCCTCCTTCCACGCGGCCAGGTGGCCCCACGAGGCCGCGTCGAAGAAGTCGTCCTTCGGGATGGGCAGCGTGTTGGCGTAGACGAGCGAGCCGCCCCCCACGCCCACGCCGGACAGCACGGTGACGTGGCGGAAGAAGGTCATCTTGAACAGGCCGCGCCACCCGAGCTGGGGCATCCACAGCCAGCGCTTCAGGTTCCAGTTCGTCTTGGGAAAGTCCTTCCCCTGGAGGCGCCGGCCCTTCTCCAGCATCACCACGCGATAGCCCTTCTCGACGAGCCGCAACGCGCTGACGCTGCCGCCAAACCCCGAGCCGATGATGAGCCAGTCGCAATCCATGACGTCCTCCCATCCAGGGCGCGCGCCACCCAGGAGGCCCGCACTGTATGCCACCCGCGCGGGCCGTCCCGGGTGGCGTGACACCGGTGCGTGGAGGGCAACACGGGCCGGCGCCTCGGGGCCCGCTTCCTCGCCCGCCGCGCGGCGACGGCGCCACCCCTGCTTCAGGCAAGGATAGGGATGCCCCGAGCGGGATGGGCCAGGGCCCGGGCTTCCGCCGTGCCGTCCGCCGCCCGGGCGGCGCTCAGGTCGCTTCGGTGCCGGGGGGCTGGGGACGGAAGAGCGAGCACGCGCGCACCGGCTGGGGCGCGTACTTCTGGGGCAGGAGCGGACAGAGGATGAACGTGGAGGTCCGCGACTGGACGTAGCGAGGAGGCGCGGCGCAGCGGTGGCAGAGGCTGTCCGGAAACGGCAGTGGGTCGGGGGGCGGCGTCATGGCAGTGGCCAGCATCGCACGGAGGGGCGGGGAAGGACGGGTGCGGGCGCGGTGTGACTCCTGGGCTGCACGGAATGCACGCCACGGACGGCCTCGTCGAACCCTCGCGGCTGCGGCTGGAGCGGAACGAGACGGGGACGCTCACACGGGCCCGACGACAGGGACTTCCTTGAACACAACGCCTTCCAACCCAAGGCGAGCAACAGCATCCACGAACCGTTCGGATGCGATGATGACGGTCGTGTAGTCCCGCAGCCGGAACAGGTCCGAGTCGGTCGTCAGGGTGCGCCCATCCAGCATGGGCGCATCCGGGAGGCGGCCTCCCTGGCGGCCACACCGTTCACAGGGCGGCTCGCGCCCACCTGGGAAGCAGCTGTCGTGCAGGCGCCCCTGGCAGTGGAGCTCGAGCTCCAGCAAGTCCACCTCCTCCCGGCCCAGGAAGCGCAGGTCTATGTTGCTCGCATGGAGCGAAATGCCCTGGTCATCACGCATCCGCTTCAGGGCATCACGTCGCATCACCAGCATCCATGGGTCTGGCAGATGGAGGTCCCCCCATTTGCCGGAAGCCTTTCCGCTCAGAGTCCCGAACTCAGCTCCGGGGAGCAACGGCGCTTCGAACGGCACCTGGGACCGAAGCAGGTCACGCAACCGCTCGTATTCTTCAAGCGGCACCTGCCTTGCCTCGGCGAGTTCCTGCCGGTGAGCCCACCCCGACAAGTCCACGGAAGGATATGCCTCCCCCAGGCCACCAGGGCTTGCATGACAAACCGGGCAGAGGCCTCCCGGCAGCCCCCACTTGTGCACCCCGTTGATGTAGCCAGTGAAACGAGGGCCGTCCGCGGGATGCAGCTCAAAGAACTTCACGAATCCTCCCGGGCCTAGCGCAGGTGGTAGTAGGGGACGATGGGGCCCATGATGTCGAATTGAACAATCATCCGGGCCAACTCATCTTGGATTTCCTTCGGAGTCGCACTCGGGTGGTTGCGAGCGAAGTCGCGCCACGCCTGATTCCAAGGACCGCCCCTTCCGCCCGCGCCATGCAGCCTCACATGTTCAGCGCGAGGGATGACCATCGTGAAATCATGCACGTTGATATTCCCCTGCCGCAGAAAGAACTTCGCGAGGTTTGGATCCTGTGGATAGAGATGGTGACGAACCCAGCCGGAACCTGAAGGCTTCCGACCATCCGTCGGCGTGGGGGCCGGGTGGTCGTACCAACGGATGACGAAGATGGCTTCCCGATCTCCAGGGAGAGGCTGAGCGCTGCCCCAGTTGCGCCGAGGCCCCGAGCCGGGCGCGGCCGCCGATACGGGGGGCCGGATACCTCCCCGTGCCAGCAGCGCGCCGGTGTCCTCGCAAAAGTAGAGCCCGCACAGGTCGTCGGCGCAAACGAGCGCCACACACCTATCGGCGCCTTCGCAGGAGGCCCCGTCCTCATGCTCCGCACGACTCCAGTCCTCGATGGCGGGCACCGGCGCCACCGCGCACCCCGCGATGGCTCCGGCCAACAGCACCGTGAAGGCCGCCCTCACCACAGCGGCGCCATGTTCTCCACGTACTTGAAGCCCGTGCCCGTGTTGAACACGACCACGGTCTCCTCGGGCGTCACGTCCCCGGCGGCGTGCAGCTTCTTGAGCGCCGCCACGCACGCGCCGCCCTCGGGCGCCACGAACAGCCCCTCCGCGGCGGCGATGTCCTTCGTGCCCTGGACGATCTCCTCCTCCGTCACCGACACCGCCGTGCCGTGGCTGTCCTTCACCGCGCGCAGGATGAGGAAGTCCCCCAACGCCCTGGGCACCCGCAGGCCATGCGCGTGCGTCGTCGCGCCCTGCCACATCGGCGCGTCCGGCTTGCCTTCCGCGTGTGCCTTCACGATGGGCGCGCAGCCCTCCGCCTGCACCGCCACCATCCGCGGCCGCTTCGCGCCGATGAGCCCCATCGCCTCCAGCTCCTCGAAGGCCTTCCACATCCCGATGAGCCCCGTGCCGCCGCCCGTCGGGTACAGGATGACGTCCGGCACCGTCCACCCGAGCTGCTCCGCCAGCTCGTAGCCCATCGTCTTCTTGCCCTCCACGCGGTAGGGCTCCTTCAGCGTCGCGCACTCGTACCAGCCGTGCTCCTTCGCGAGCCCCGCGCACACACGCCCCGCGTCGGAGATCAACCCCTCCACCGTCTCCACGTGCGCGCCGTACGCCCGCGTCTCCATCAGGAACAAGGACGCGATGTCCTTCGGCACGAAGACGTGCGCCTCCAACCCGCCCCGCGCCGCGTACGCCGCCAACGCGCTGCCCGCGTTGCCCGCCGACGGCAGGCACACCGCCTTCGCGCCCAGCGCCTTCGCCATGGAGACCGCCGCGGAGAGGCCTCGGGCCTTGAACGAGCCCGTCGGGTTGCCGCTCTCATCCTTCACGAGCACCCGCTTCAATCCCAGCCAGTCCCCCAGCCGGGGCGCGGGGAGCAGCGGCGTGAAGCCCTCGCCCAGCGACAGCCGGTGCGCCGGGTCGTCCACCGGCAGCACCTCGTGGTAGCGCCACATCGAACGCTCGCGCCCGGGCAGCGCTTCCTTGCGCAGGGTGCGCGCCGCGCGCTCCAGGTCGTAGCGCACGAAGAGCGGCGCCTGACAGGCCGTGCACAGGTTCCACACCGCGCCCGGCGCGTACGTCCGGTCGCACTTCGTGCATTCGAGTCGGAGGACGGGCATGCCTCCGACTCTACTCAGTCCTTCAACTCCAGCCACACCGGGGCATGGTCCGACGGCTGCTGGCCCTTGCGCTCCTCGCGGTCCACGTCACACGCCGTCAGCCTGGGCACCAGCGGCGCCGTGAGGAACAGGTGGTCGATGCGCACCCCCTTGTTCTTCGGAAACATCAGCATCCGGTAGTCCCACCAGGAGAACTTCTGCACGTCCGGGTGCAGCTTCCGGAACGCATCCGTCAGCCCGAAGGTGCACACCTGCTGGAGCACGTCCCGCTCGCGCGGCGTGAACAGCGTCTGGCCCTCCCACTGCGCCGGGTCGTACACGTCGATGGGCTCCGGCGCGATGTTCCAGTCTCCGCCCATCACCACCAGGTCGTCCGGCTTGTGCCGCGCGTCCAGGTAGCGACGCAGGCGCCGGAACCACTCCAGCTTGTAGACATACGCGGGCGAGTCCACCTGCTGCCCGTTGGGCGCGTAGGCACTCACCACACGGATGCCGTTCACCGTCGCGGAGATGAAGCGCGCGTGCGTGTCATCCACGCCGTCCGACAGGCCCCGCACCACCTCCAGCGGCTCCGTCTTCGCCAGGATGGCCACGCCGTTGTACGTCTTCTGCCCGTGCACCGCGGCGAAGTAGCCCGCCTCCTTCACCGCCTCGAAGGGGAAGTCCGCATCGGTGCACTTGAGTTCCTGCAGGCACAGCACGTCTGGCTGGGCGCTCTTCAGCCAGTTGACCAACCGCTGCTGCCGGGCCCTCACCGAGTTCACGTTCCAGGTCGCGATTCGCATGCGCCGCCGACCGTCGCACGCGGCCCACGCCCCTGCCATGCTTTTCCCCCTGCGTGTGGCCCCAGGGACACACCCCGTCCCCCATCCCCGGGGGGAGGCCGGTTGGCACACCGGTCGCATTAGGAGGGCCTGGGCCGCCACCACCGCGGCCCCGGGACGCCACTCCAGGCGACCCGACGCGACAGCACGAGCAGCCCCGAGGGGATTGCCATGAACCCGAAGACGCGCACCCGGTCCCGCCACCCCGCCTCCTCCCGGCGCTTCACCGTGCCGCCCGCGCTTCGCAAGGCCCTCGTCCCCGCCGCGCTCGCCGCCCTGGGCCTCGCCGCCTGGGAGGACGTCCCCCTGCCCCGCCTGCTCAAGCCCTGGCTCGCCCACGCCGTCGAAGCCCGCTCGGCCCCCGCCGCCGCCCCCCTCCCGCGGGACCTCCCCGCCGGGGAGCCGTCGCTGATGGCCGCGCCGCGCCTCCTGGACGAGGCCGCCCCGGTGGAGGCCCCGGCCCCGGGCGACGCCCTGGCGCTGCCGCATGTGCACGCCCGCCGCGTGGACCACGTGGCCCGCGCGCAGGGGCTGCGCGACCTGGGCGACCTGTCCGGCGCGGTGACCGAGCTGCGCCGCGCGCTCCACGACGCCCCGGGCGACACGGACACCCTGGCCCAGCTGGCGCGCACCGCGCGGCTCGCCGGAGACACGGCGCTCGCCCTCGACGCGTACGCCCGGCTGGGGCAGGCGGAGCCCACCGAAACGGGGGCGCTCGTGCAGCAGGCGCGGCTCCTGGTGTCGCAGGGCCGCCATGCGGAGGCCATCCGCGTGGGCGAGGAGGCGCTCCTGCGCGACCCGGAGGACGCGGAGGTGTACCAGGTGCTCGGCCGCGCGCACCTGGGCGCCAACGAGCTGGGCTCCGCCATCCTGCGCTTCCAGCAGGCCGTGCACCTGGCGCCCGAGCACGGCCACGCGCTCAACAACCTGGGGTTCGCCTACCTGCGCGCCAATGACAATGCCCGCGCCGTGGAGGTCCTCACCCAGGCCGCCGCCCTGCTTCCCCACGTGGCCTACGTGCAGAACAACCTGGGCGTCGCCAACGAGCGCCTGGGGCGGCTGGAGGAGGCCCGCGCCGCGTACGCCGCCGCCACCCGGCTGTCGCCCCGCTACGTGCAGGCCCGCGTCAACGCGGAGCGGGTGGGCCGCGTGGCCCGCGCCGACCCGACCTCCCAGGGCGCCCCGTCCGAGCCGTCCGAGCCCGTCGTGCCGTAGGGCGGGCGACCAGGAGATACCTCGCCAGACCGGGGGGAGGTCCCACGCGGGTTCACCCCGCCCCTCCCCCGGTCTAACCTTGCAGCCTTCTTCTGCCTTCAAGAGCCTCATGACTCCGGCCCGACCGATGCCCCTCTCTCCCGAGCCCCTTCCCCCGGCCCCGACCGGGGCCCCGCCGCCATCCCGGAAGGGCGGCTTCGGCGCCGCGCTCTGGCGCTGGACGAAGCGGCTCATGGTGCTGGGCGTCGTCGGGCTCGGGCTCGTCATCGCCGTGTGCGTGGGCGCCTACGCCTACTTCAGCCGCGACCTGCCGTCCGTGGAGTCGCTGCGCAACTACCGGCCGCCGCAGGTGACGAAGGTGACGTGCGCGGACGGCACGCTCTGCGCCGAGTTCGCGCTGGAGCGCCGCACGCTCATCCGCATCGAGGACCTGCCACCTCACGTGCGCAACGCGTTCCTCGCCGCCGAGGACGCGGACTTCTACAAGCACGAAGGCCTGGACCCCTTCGGCATCCTGCGCGCGGGCGTGAAGAACCTCATCCCGGGCAGCCGCAAGTCCGGCGCGTCCACGCTCACGCAGCAGGTGGTGAAGAACATGCTGCTCACGCCGGAGCGCAGCCTGGGCCGGAAGATCCGCGAGTGGATCCTCACCCCTCGGCTGGAGCAGGCCCTCACGAAGGATCAGATCCTCAGCCTCTACATCAACGGCGTGTACTTCGGGCAGCGCCGCTACGGGCTGGAGGAGGCGGCGCTCTTCTACTTCGGCAAGCACGCGAAGGACCTGTCCGTGGGCGAGGCCGCCGTGCTCGCGGGCACCGTGCAGCAGCCCCATCGCATCAACCCGGTGACGAACATCACCCGCGCCAAGTCGCGCCAGCGCTACGTGCTGGAGCAGATGGCCAAGCAGGGCTTCGTGCCGCGCGCGGTGGTGGACGTGGAGAAGGAGAAGCCCATCGTGCTCGCGCCGCGCAAGGCGGTGAGCGCGGGCGCCTACTACGCGGAGGAGATCCGCCGCGCGCTCATCGAACGCTACGGTGAGAAGATGGTCATGGAGGGCGGCCTGCGCGTGGACATCGCGCTGCTGCCCAAGCTCCAGGCCACCGCCGAGCAGGCCGTGCGCGACGGCCTGGAGGCGCTGGACCGGCGGCAGGGCTACCGGGGCGCGCTGGGCAAGCTGGACGAGTCCCAGTGGAAGCGCTACCGCGCGCTCATCGTCCAGCGCATCGAGGAGGCGGGCCGCCGGCAGAAGGACCAGGGCTATGTCGCGGACCTGGCGCCGCTCGCACTGGCCCCCGCGCCCGCCGCCCCGTCCAAGGCGCTCGCGCCGGAGACGGAGGGCGCCGAGGAGCAGCGCCCCGCGGCCCTGGCGGCCGACGAGGAAGAGGAGGAGGCCCCCCAGTCTCCGGAGCGCGAGCGCGCGGGGCAGGTCATCCTCCGTCCGATGGAGGAGGGCCTGCGCCTCGCCGGCTACGTCACGGAGGTGGACGTGAAGCGCGACGTGGCCCGCGTGGACCTGGTGGGCCGCACCGCGGAGGTGCCCTTCGCGTCCGTCAACTGGGCGCGGCAGAAGGGCAAGAAGGCACCGAAGGACATCTCGGAGGTGTTCACGCCCGGGGAGCTGGTGTTCGTGCGCGTGCTCAAGGCCCCTCCGGCGCCGGCCTTCGTGGAGGCCACGTTGGATCAGGTGCCCGTGGTGCAGGGCGGCCTCGTCGTCATCAACCCGGCCAACCGCAACGTGGTGGCGATGGTGGGCGGCTACGACGCGGAGCGCTCGTCGTTCAACCGCGCCACGCAGGCCAAGCGCCAGCCGGGCTCGTCCTTCAAGCCCTTCATCTACGCGGCGGCGCTGGCCAGCGGCCGCTTCACGCCCCTGTCCATGGTGAACGACGCGCCGGAGTCCATCCGCGACCCGTACACGGGCAAGATGTGGAAGCCGAAGAACTTCGACGCCCGGTTCGAGGGCCCCATGACGCTGCGCACGGCGCTCAGCAAGTCGAAGAACACGGTGTCCGTGCGGCTCATCGAGGCCATCACCCCGGCGACCGCCATCGACTTCGCGCGCCGGGCGGGCATCCGCTCCGCGATGCCGGAGAACCTCACGCTGGCGCTGGGCACCGGCGAGGTGACGATGCTGGAGGCCGTCAACGCGTACGCCACGCTCCAGTCCAACGGCCGCTACGCGGAGCCCCTGACGCTGCTGCGCGTGACCGACGCGAAGGGCACCGTGCTGGAGGAGCACCAGCCCGCCTTCGAGGAGACGCTGCCCCCGGCGGTGGCGTACCTGGCGACCTCGCTGATGCGCAGCGTGGTGGAGGACGGCTCGGCGCGCGCGGTGCGGGAGCTGAACCGCCCCGCCGCGGGCAAGACGGGCACCACCAACGAGTCCAAGGACACGTGGTTCACGGGCTACACAATGGACTGGGTGGCCAGCGCCTGGGTGGGCTTCGACGACAACTCGCCCCTGGGCAGCAGCGAGACGGGGGGCCGGGCCGCGCTGCCCATCTGGCTCAACTTCATGCGCGTGGCGGAGGACGGCCTGCCCGCGCGCGACTTCGAGGTGCCCCCGGGCATCACGCAGGTGCGAATCGACCCGGCGACCGGGCTGCTGGCGGGCAACGCCGTCCCGGGCCGCCTGGAGCCCTTCCTCGAAGGAACGCAGCCCACCGCCGAGGCGCCTCCCCCCGGACAGGTGACGCCGGACAACTACTTCCTCGAGGAAGGTGGCAAAAGGGGGCTGTGAGTCGCTCGCTCCTTTCGCTGCTCCTGGCGCTTGCCTTCGCCGTGCCCGCCCGGGCGGACATGGACGAAGCCGCGCCGCCTGCCTCCGCCCGGCTGGCCCTGGCCGTGGCGGACGCCATTCGCAACGCGCCCGCGGAGGCGCCCGTGGCCCTCTGCCTGACGGGAAGCTCCGCCGAGCTGCGCCAGGCGTTCGGGACGCTGCTGGCCGCGCGGCTGTCCGCCCTGCAACTGGGGCCGGTGGTGCTGGAGGTCCCGCCCGAGCGCGCCGAGGCCGCCGCCCGTGAACAGGGGGCCCGCTCGCTGGCACGGCTCCGGCTGGACGTGGAGGGCGGTGAGCTGGTGGCGCGCGGCGACGTGCTGGGCACGTGGGTCAACTTCTGGTCCGGCCGTACGCCCACGCGCCCGCCGAAGCCCGCGGCGGCCGTGGCCGAGGGCGTGGAGGCGGACGCCGCGGTGCTGGCGCTGGCCTCGGTGGCTCCGCAGGGCACGGGCGTGACGGGGACGGGACCGCAGCCTCGGCGGCCGGTGCGCCTGTTGGGCGCGGTGTTCGCGAGGCTGGAGGCGCCGCTCGGCGCGCTGGCCTCGGGGGACCTGGATGGGGACGGCCGCGACGAGGTGGCCGTGCTCACCGAGCACGAGGTGGTGGTGTTCGCGGCGGATGGACGGGTGCTCGCGCGCCGGGAGCTGGAGGGGGCGCCTTCGGCGGCGGTGACGCGCGAGCCCTTCGGGGCGCTGGCGGTGCTCGCGGGGCCTCCGAGGCTGGCGGCCTGGAGCACGCGACTGGCCCGGGGCGAGGTGCTCGTGCTGGACAGGGCGAAGGGCGTGCTGAGGCCGTCGGGGACGCTGGACGCCGCGCCGCTGGGGTCGGCGGAGCGTGGGGCGTTCGTGCCGGGTCAGACGGTGTTCGCCCCGGAGCTCCGGCTGGCGGATGGACGGGGGCTCACCGTGCCCGCGCCCTTCGGCACGGCGAGCTTCGCGCCGCCGCGCATGCTGTTCGTCCATGCGGATGGCACGGCGGCCCTCTATGCGCGTCCCACGTCCGCGCCGGCGAGGCTGTCCGGGTTGGGGGCGGGCAGCGCGCTGGCGGACCTGGATGGGGACGGCGTGCCGGAGCTGCTCACGACGTCGCCGCAGCTCCAGCCGGCCCCGGACACGCTGCGGGTGCTGTCGCTGACGCCCGACGCGCCGATGGCGCATGAGCCCCTGTGGCAGGGCGCGCTTCCTTCGGGCCGCGCGCTGTTCGTGGTGACGGCGGACCTGGATGGCGACAAGCGCAGGGAAGTCATCGTCGGTTCGTGGAAGCCGGATGGCACGAGCGAGCTGTTCCTCCTGCGCCAGGGTGCACCGTGATGATCCGCTCCGCCCTCGTGGGCCTCGTCCTCGTCGCTTCCTCGCCAGCGCTGGCGGCCAGCCGTCCCCGCTACGGCGGCGAGCTGCGCGCGGCCCACGCCGGCCCGCCCGAGATTGGGGAGCCCGCGCTCGCCGACACCCCGATGGAGGCCGCGCTGTTGGGGCTGTTGACGCGGCCCGTGTGTCGCCTGGACGCCGACGGCCGGCTGCACCCGACGCTCGCGCGTGAGCTGGCGCGGCCGGTGCCCCAGGCCCTGCGCGTGACGCTGGCCTCCGCCGCCAGCGCCACCGCCCTGGCGCGGGCGTTGACGCGGCTGTCCTCCCCGGAGGCGCAGTCGCCGTACCGCGCCTTGCTGTATCCGTTGCGAGGCGAAGGCAGGCAGGTGACGTCCACGGGCGCCACGCTGGAGCTGCCCCTGGCGTTCCCGTGGCCCGACCTGGAGCGCTCGCTCTGTCACCCGGCGCTCGCGACGCCGCCGGCGCCAGGCTCCGGGCCCTTCAAGGCCGCGGGGCGGGGTGTGCTGGAGGCACAGACGGCGTGGCCCGAAGGGCGGCCGTACCTGGACCGCCTGGCGCTCACGGCCACGGATGAACGAGGCCTCACGCGGCTGTGGACCGCGAGGCAGGTGCAGGTGGAGTTGGGCACGCCCCCGGACACGGACACGCTCACGGGGGCGGCGCTCTACGCGACCTATCTGGCGTATTCGCCACGGAAGGTGCCCACGGACTTCCGGCAGGCCGTCGAGAGCGCCATCGACCGCGAGGACCTGACGCGGCTGTTCGTGAAGGGGCCCGCCGTGCCCATGGCGAACCTGTTGCCGCCCGCGCTGATGCCGCCAGGGGCAAGGCCCCGGCCCGGAGCCCCACCGGTGGGGGCGGCGCGCAAGGTGACGCTCGTCTACGACGGTGCGCTGGCGGATCAACGCGCGGTGGCGGAGCGCATCCAGGTGAAGCTGCACGACCAGGGCTACACGGTCGCGCTGGAGCCGCAGTCGCGTGCCGCCCTGCGAAGCCGTCAGGCGAAAGGCGACTTCGAGCTGATGCTGAGCGCCGTGCTGCTGCCGCCTGTTCCCGGGCCGGCGCTGGCGGTGGTGTTGGAGGCAGGAGGGCGGCGCGACCTGCTGGGCGTGGAGCTGCCGCCCATCGGGGCGCTGACGGACGCCGGAGCCCGGGATGCGCGCAGCCGCGAGCGGGCCCTGGCGCTCGCCCCCTCCGTGCCCCTCATCCCGCTGTACGCCCAAGGGCTGGGCCTGCGTGCGGCGCCGGAGGTGACGGACCTGGAGCTGGATGCCCAGGGCCTGCCCGTGCTGGAGGGCGCGTGGCTCGCCCCCGCCGAAGCCTCGGGTGGTGGAGGCCGGCCATGAATCAAGCCGACGTGGAGCCCCACACAGGAGCGGCAAGCGACGGCCCACAAGCGATGGAGCCCAGTGAACTCCGAGCCGCCACGTCCAGATGTAGCGTGGCGACAATTGACGGCGGACGAGCGCTGGAGCTGTACGAGCCCCGCGCCGAGTTCAATCGCCGCAAGACAGCTGCACACGACATGGGCCGAGTGTCGGAGCTTCACGAGCGCCGCGCCGGCAGCAGCCTCCGCACGACGGCGGCACACGGTATTGGCCGAGCGCCGGAGCGGCATGAGCGCCGAGCCGAGTTCAACCGCCACACGACGGCGGCACCCGGTAATCGCCGAGCGCCGGAGCGGCATGAGCGCCGAGCCGAGTTCAACCGCCACACGACGGCAGCACCCGGTAATCGCCGAGCGCCGGAGCGGCATGAGCGCCGAGCCGAGTTCAACCGCCACACGACGGCGGCACCCGGTAATCGCCGAGCGCTGGAACGACACGAGCACCGTGCTTACGTCAACCGCCGCACGACGGCTGCACACGGTAATCGCCAGGCGCCGGACCGACACAATCACCGTGCCGGCATCAACCGCCGCACGGCGGCGGCACGCGACAGCGGACACGCGCCAACGCGACCCGTGCGCCCTGCCATCCTGAAGGAACACCCCGCATGCGCCTGAGAACCCGGCTCGCGCTCGCCTTCGCCCTGCTCGCGCTGGTGCCGCTGGCGGTCGTCGTCCCGCTCACCGTGACGCGCCTGCGCGACACGCTGTCGCGCGAACTGGACGCGCGCATGACGGCCGCCACCGCCTCCGCGCAGGAGTCCCTGGAACGCTCCGCCGCCACCGCTCGCCGCGCCGTGGAAGAGCTGGTGGAGAGCCCCGCCATGGAGGACCTCGTGCGCGAGGCGCGCACCGCCCCCTTGCGCGTCATCCAGGCCAACACCGCCGAAGGCCTGATGAAGAGCCGGGGCCTCACCGTCCTCACGATCTTCGACCGCAACGGCACCGTGCTCTCCTCTGGCCACCTGCCCGCCCGCCGCGGAGACCCCGACCCCGTGCTCTTCGCCGTGACGAAGGAGCCGTCTCCCAAACCCGTCCCCGTGCGAGTGGACGTCCGGGGCGACGCGGGCCTCCGTCAGGTCCCCGCGCTCGTCACCGCGCGGCCCGTCGACTACGGAGACGTGCGCCTGTGGGCCGTGGGCGGCGTGGTGCTGGATGACGGCCTCGCCCAACACCTGGCCCGCCTCACCCAGTCGGACGTGACGCTCCTGTCCGGCGATACCCAGGTCGCGCACGCGGGCAGCGCGGCCCCGCCCACCGTCGCGCGCGTGCTGCCCCTGGGCGACGTGGCCTCCGTGCGCCTCACCTTCAGCCGCGCCGCCGCGCGCGAAGCGGAAGAAGGCGTCATGCGCGCGTTCCTCCTCCTCGCCGGCCTGGGCCTGGGCTTCGCCGCGCTCCTGGGCCTGCTGGTGTCGCGGTGGATGACGCGGCCGGTGGAGGCCCTCACCTCCGGCGCGCGCCGCGTGGCGGAAGGCGCGCTGGACGTGCAGGTGACGTCGAGGGCCTCCGGCGAAGTGGGCGAGCTGGTCCGGACGTTCAACCACATGACGTCCGAACTGAAGAACACCACCGAACGGCTGATGGCCACCGAGCGCATCGCCGCGTGGCAGGAGGTCGCCCGGCGGCTGGCGCACGAAATCAAGAACCCCCTCACCCCCATCCGCATGTCGCTGGAGACGCTGATGGCCGCGCACGAGGCGCGCCACCCCAGCTTCCCCGTCCTCTTCAAGGAGAGCGCGCGCGTGGTGCTGGAGGAGGTGGAGCGGCTGCGGCGCATCGTGGACGAGTTCAGCCGGTTCGCCCGCCTGCCCAAGCCCCAGCTCACCCCCGTGGACCTGGGGGAGCTGGCCCAGGGCGTCCTCTCGCTGTACGCCGCGCCCCCCGAGGGCATCCAGTTGGTGCCCGCGCTCCAGACCGGCGTGGTGGCCCAGGCGGACCGCGACCAGCTCACCCAGGTGCTCGTCAACCTGGTGAAGAACGCCGAGGAGGCGATGACGGGCAGGGGCGGCGCGCTCCGCGTGCGAGTGAAGGGCACCGACGCGGACGCCATCGTCGAGGTGGAGGACGACGGGCCCGGCATCCCTCCAGAGAACCGCGCCCGCATCTTCGAGCCCTACTTCACCACCAAGGACGGCGGCACCGGCCTGGGGCTCGCCATCGCCTCGCGCATCCTCCAGGAGCACGGCGGCCGGCTGGAGGTCGGCGGAGAACCGGGCCAGGGCGCCCGCTTCAGCGTCGTGCTCCCCCGCGCGAGCTGAACACCGCCCACGCCCCATGAACAGGAAGGCCCGGCACCTCGCGAGGAGGTCCCGGGCCTTCGGGCACGACGCGGCGGAGGAACCCGCCGGACCTCAGTCCTTGACGGGCGTCGCCTTGAGAGCGGCCTTGCCTTCCTTCACGTAGACCTGGAAGCGCACCGTCTTGCACGCGTACTTCGTGACGAGCTGCTCCTTGTTCTTGCGCAGCTTCTGCACGAACTTGTCGTACGTCAGGCCGTCCGCCAGCTCGCCGCAGCGCTCGCGCGTGGTGACGAACTCGCGGAAGACGTCCTGGAAGTGCTGCTCCTCCGACAGCGCCACCGCCGCCGCGCTGTTCGCGCCGGGCAGCGGCACCGCCTGGCCGCCGCTGGAGCGCGGAGGCGGCATCGGGATGGCCTCCGACGTGGGCCGGGTGCTCGCCTGGAGCAGCTCCCGGGGAATCGCCGCCACGCGCGTCGTCTCCGGCGAGTCCGGATCCGACGCCTGCGCCGCCGCCAGCGCGAACGGGTTGGCCGCCTGCTGGAGCGAGTACGCCGCCGTGGGCTGATCCTCGAAGGCGAACGCGCCATGGCGCGGCGCGGCCGGGGCGAGGGGCTCACTCATCGGGGGCGAGTGGTCGAAGGGCATCGCCCCGCCCTGCCCGTACGCGGGGGGCGGCGCGAACGGCTCCGCCGCGGGAGGCGGGTAGGATGCGGGCGGTGACGGGAACGGGAACGACTCCACGCCCGCGAACGGATCCGCCATCGGCGCGGCCACCGGAGGCGGCCCCCCGAACGGCATCGGCGCGGCGGCGGACGGAGCCGGCATCGCGAACGGATCCGCCAGCGGCGCACCCGCCTGGGGAGCCGGCATCGCGAACGGATCCGCCGCCGGGCTGCCCGGGAACGGGAACGCATCCGCGCCCGCGAACGGATCCACCGCTGGGTTGACGGGCGGCGGCGCGACCGCGGCGAACGGGTTGGACACCGGCTCCGAGGAAACGCTCGACGCGAACGGGTTGGAGGCAGGCTCCGAGGGGAGGCTCGACGCGAACGGATCCGCCAGCGGCGCGGCCACGGCGGCAGGCGCCACGGCGGCCGGAGCCGGCGGCGAGGAGGCCACGGGCTGCGCGGCGGGAGGAGTGGACTGCGCGGCGAGCGCCGCCGACCACCCCAGCGTGTCCGAGTTGCCCGACGCCGTCTCCTCGCCAGAGGACTTCTGGCCACCGCCCATCAGCGCCGTCCAGACGAGGCTCAGCACGAACAGGCCCGCGAGCCCCAGGAGCGCGGTGTGCTGGTACGCGGCCAGCGGAGCCAGCGTCGCCGCTGTGCCGGCGAGGACCACGACCTCGTAGGGCGTGCCCTCCAGCGCCCGGCGCGCGCCGATGAACAGCGGGGCCTGGCCCCCCATCGCGTCGCCGTTGGTGAACGCGGGCAACTGCACGGGGCCCAGCGCTTCGAGCGAACCCGACTCCAGCACCGTGTCCTTCGCGCCCACGCTCAGCCGGGGCAGCGCGCCATCCAGCCGCGCCTTCTCCGGACCGACGCCTCCCACCACCTTGTCGCCCTGCACCAGCCCGACCGCGGCCGCGGCCGACAGGTCCAGCGCGCCCTGCAGCGCGGTGTCCGCGCCCAGCGGCGCCCCCACCACCAGCGTCACGGCGGGAGCGGGGGTCGCGTCGCCCTTCCACGCCAGCGGCACGGACGCGAACACGTGAGGCGCCCCGAAGGCGTCCACCAGCGCCGTGCCCGCCTTGGCGAGCGCCGCCACATCCAGCGCGGCCGCGTCGGAGGACGGCTCGGCACCGGCGCGCGCATGGAAGCTCGCGTCACCGGCCACCACCGCCACCACCGCGCCCTGGAGCTCCTTGGGCAGGCCGGCCTCCGCGGCGGTGCGCAGGGCCCCGAAGCGCTCGGCGGTCAGCGGCAGGAGCGCGCCCGCGTCCTCCGCGTCCTTCGCGGCGTTGCGGTCGCGCGAATACGAATACGAAGACTTCGCCACCACGGGAGCGGGGCGCAGCGCGTGCACGGCGGCCGCCACTTCGGGGCTGCCGGCCAGCTTCAGCGCCAGGGACTGCACTTCCGCGCGGCGAGCATCCACGCGACGTGCCACCTCGCCGATGCCCGAAGCGGCCTGGAGCGCGGCACCGTCCACCGCGCGCGCGCGCTGAGGCGCCGACAGCGTCGGAAGGTGAGCCAGACCCAGTCCGAGGACCAGGAGTGCGAACAGCAGGAACTTGAGGCGGACCATCGCCGTCCTTTAGCCCAGGGGTGAGGGGTCCGCTTATAGCGTCCACCGTTCGACCCCAGCAAGGAACTGGCCCGAAGGAGCCCGGGGGCCGGACGCCCGGCTGGCATCCGGAATTCCCGGGCCCTTCGTCCCGCCGCGCCGCGAAGGGGGGCGCCTAGTAGTTCGAGGCGTCCGCGTTGAGGTCGTACGGCAGCCCGTTCGTCGCGATGCCGCGACGGCGCTCCACCGCGCGCTTGATGGCCTTCTCCAGGCGGTCACGCGTTGCGTCGATGGCCTGGAACAACGTCTCCGACGTCTCCGTCACGTGCACCGACTCCATGCCAGGCAGGCGCACCGTCACCCGGCACTCCTTGTCCACGCCTCCCTTGGGCCCGTTGATGTCCACGAGCGCGATGTCGATCTCCGACGCCTCGTCCTCGGCGAACCGCTCGATGTGGGCCACCAGGTGCGTGTCCACATACGCCTTGAGGTTGTCCGTCAGCCCCAGATGCACTCCACGCAACAACACCTTCATGGATTCACCTCCGGGCACAAACATGGGCAGTCCCCCGCCCGCCCGTGAGGGGCTGACGCAAGCCCTCCCGCCTGCCCTCCCCCAAGGCAGCCGTCCGGACGGCATGGCGCCCGGGACACCGTGGACGAATCCCGCCCAGCACCGGGTTGCTCTAGTCGCATGGATGGCGAGCGAATCAGGGTCCTTCTGGTGGAAGACGACGGGGACAGCCGCGAGCTGCTGGCGGAGCTGTTGGAGGACGCCTTCGACGTGACCACCGCCGTGGACGGCGTGGCGGGGCTGAAGGCGTTCGAGGACACGCGCCCGGACGTCGTGGTGACGGACGAGTCCCTGCCCGGAATGAACGGCACGGAGCTGGCCCAACAGGTGAAGGAGCGCGAGCCCAGGGCCCGCGTCGTCCTGGTCTCCGGCTACGCGCAGGTGGAGGGCGCGGACTACTGCGACGCCGTGCTGCGCAAGCCCATCGACGTGGAGCGCCTGAGCCGGATGGTGGGCGAGCTGGGAGACGCCGCGCGGCACTGAGGGACATTCGCGCGGGGCACCGCCTGCCATCCGCGCGATCCGTTCCTAACATTCCAGCCATCGCCCAGGAGGGCCCCATGAGGTACTGCGCACGGTGTGGCTCGGAGTATCAGGACAGTGTCGTGGACTGCACGGATTGCCCCAACCACCCGCCGCTCGTGTCGGCGGAGGAGATGCGCGACCGGGGGCTTCCCCTCCCGCATGAACTGGACAAGCACCGCTTCGTGAGGGCGGGCACCGCGGACGACCCGGTGACGGCCCAGGTCTACGCGGAGGTGCTGGACGAGCACCGCATCCCGCGCATCGTGAGGCCCGGCCGCTCGGGCGTCGTGGACGAGATCACCACGGGCAACCTGATGCCCTGGTGGGAGCTGCTGGTGCCGGACACGCTCCAGGCGCGCGCCGCCACGCTGCTGGAGGAGACGAAGCTGCAGGGGCTCGCCACCGCGGCCGAGGCCGGCCGCGCCGCAGAGGAAGAGGAGCGCGAGGGAGAGCAGGCGCGTCAGCCGGTGGACACCGCGCCCCCAGCCCTCTGACAGCGACAGGGCCTCAGGGCGCGCCGACGTCCGCGCGGCCCCGGGCGGGCGCGGGCTGTGACGCGAGCGTGGCGGGCGGACGCCGGGCCTCGAAGAGGCTCACGCCCGTCACCCGCCACTTGTCGTACCGCGCGTTGCGGGCGAGGAACGTCTCCAGGTCCTCGTCCACCACGCGGTTGTAGCCGCCCTTGGACGCGTGGCGCAGGTACGTGCGCTTCTTCTTCTGCACCACGAAGCCCAGGTGCGTGATGCGCGTCGCCTTCTGGGGCAGGTCCTCACGCATCACCACGAGGATGGTGCCGGAGGGCACCTCACGCGCGTGGGTGAGCACCTTCTCCAGCGGAATCATGTTGAGGGTGAAGGTGCCCACGGGCTGGCGCTCGCGCGGCAGCTGCAAGGCCATGGACGACTTCGACTGCCAGGTGCGCGCGGTGAGCGTCTTGGTGACGGCGACGCTGTCGTCCTTCGCGTACTGGCGCGTCACGTCCACCAGCAGGCCCTTCTTGATGTTGTTGGGCAGCCACTGCGCTTCCATCAAGTGGTTGCGGTCCTCGTAGGAGGGCGTGCTCGCGTAGCGGATCCGCTCCAGCAGCGCCGGCACCTCGGGCTCGGCGTGGGCCATGCTCAGGGCCAGCGTCTCCTCCACGAAGGTGAGGCAGTCCACCGCGTCCAGGCGGAAGGGGGGGTCGGGGTCCACGCCCTGGCCCTCACCAAGAGGCGAGAGGACGTAGGGCGTGTTGAGGAAGCGCTCGCTCATCCCCAGCAGGCGCTCGGCGAGCGGCGCCTCGGCCGGGTCCGCGATGAGGGCCGCGCGCTGTTCGGGCGTCAGCGGGGTCCAACCGTTCTCCCGCACGGGGGACATCGGCGCGGGCGCGGTGGGCACCGCCTTCGTGGGCGTCCTCGGGCTCATGGCCGGCGCCTGCGCCAGGAGCGCGAGCGCGCACACCCCGGCGAGGTTCACGGCGCCACCCCCGCCTTGCGCAGGATGGCCTTGCGCCGGTCGTCCGCCAGTTGCAGCGTCTCCAGCTCCTTCTCGTAGACGAGCTTCTCCTCGCCCTTGGCGTTCCAGGACGCGAGCACCAGCCAGTCGAGCGACGCGGCATCCCCGCCCTGGGACAGCACGCGCGCGGCGGTCGCGGCCACGGTGCGGTCCGCGTCCTGGAGCAGCGGGGACAGCACGGGGCCCGCCTTCTTCGCCGGCACGCCCTCGAAGAGCACGAGTCCCTGGCGGCGCACGAACTTGTCGGAGTTGCCCAGCAGCTTCTGCGCGAAGGCGAAGCCCTCGGGCGCGCCCAGCCGGCACAGCCCCCGCGCCGCGGCGAAGCGCGTGCTCTCTGAATCGCTGTCCAGGTAGGCCTTGAGCGGGGCCTTCTGCTTCGGGTCGCCGGAGGCGCCCACGGCCTCCAGCAGCGCCGCGCGGACCTCCAGGTCCTGCTCGGCCTTCACGGCGGCCATCAGCGGCTTGCCCATCTTGGGGTTGCGCGACGCGCCCAGGGCCCGGGCCGCCTCGCGGCGCACGCCGCTGCTCTTGTCCTCCAGGAGCGGCAGCACCGCACCGGTGTTGCGGCTGCCCAGGCGGGCGAGCCCTTGCGCCGCGTACATGCGCACGGTGCTGTCCCCGTCCGACGCCAGCTTCACCAGGGTGGCCTCCCCCGTGCGCGCGCCCAGCGACGCCAGGAGGGCCGCCAGGTTGCGGCGCGTGCGCTCATCGAAGGCGGTCCGCAGCAGCGGGCCAATCTCCTCGGCGGCGTAGGCCTCCTCGCGCAGGAAGTGCAGGCGCGACGCGGCGGCCGGCACGGGGCTGCCATTGGCCACCTGGGCGAGCACGACGTCCGCCTCCGCGCGGCTCTGGGCCCGCTTCGACGCGGAACCGGGGCCGCCCAGGGCGGTCAGGGGCAGGAGCAGCAAGGCAAGCAGGGCACGGACGGACGGAGCACGCACAGGGGCGGAACGATGGCAAGCACCGCCCCCGCCGTCAAAGTCCACCCCGCGCGCCCGGCGCCCTGCCCCACCCCAACCGCCCGATTCTTGACCCCCCCGAGGGCGATTGATACGACCGACGCCAGTCCCTCCGCTTCTGGACCGAGGCCCCCGTGATGACGAAGCAGTCGCTCCTGTTGGCGGTCGCGGGCGTGCTGACCGCATGTGGCCCCGTGAAGTCCACGTCGAACATCCTCGATGCCGAGGTGCAGATCCAGGCCGCGCGCACGGCCGGGGCGGAGAAGGAAGCCCCCTACGAGTGGACGGCCGCGAACCTCTACCTCCAGAAGGCGCGCGAGGAGGTCGGCTATTCGGACTACCAGTCCGGTGTGGACTTCGCGGTGAAGGCCTCGCGCTTCGCCAATGAGGCGCGCGAGAAGGCCATGTCCGCCGCCAACTCCGGCGACTCCCAGGGCCGCCCCCAGAACCCGTGACGCCCGAGCGCTCTCCGATGAAGCGTCTGACCCAGTCCGCGCTTTTCACCCTGCTGTTGGCCTCCCTCTCCTGTGTCAGCGGCAACAAGATCCGCGCCGACACGGAGGTCCTCACCGCTGACGTGGAGCGTGCCCGCCGGGGCGGCGCCCTGCGTTGCGCGCCCGCGGAGCTGGCCACCGCGGAGGCCAACCTCGACTTCGCCCGGGGAGAGCTGAGCCAGGGCAACAGCACGCGCGCCGCCCAGCACGTGCGCACCGCCGACACCGCGGTGAAGCGCGCCCTGGAGCTGTCCAAGAGCTGCGCCCCGCGCCAGGTGCTGGTGCGGGACCGCCCGGAAGCACCTCAGCAGCCTGACCAGCCGCAGCAGACCGCCCAGCCGCAGCAGCCGCAGGTGGTGGTGAGCATCGAGGAGACGGACCGCGACGGCGACGGCATCCTCGACAAGGACGACCCCTGCCCCGACCAGCCCGAGGACGTGGACGGCTTCCAGGACCAGGACGGCTGCCCGGATCCGGACAACGACAACGACGGCGTGCTCGACGCGCAGGACAAGTGCCCGCTCATCCCTGGCGTGCCGGAGAACAACGGCTGCCCGCCGGAGGCCCCCAAGGACCGCGACGGCGACGGCATCCTCGACAACGTGGACAAGTGCCCGGACCAGCCCGAGGACAAGGACGGCTTCGAGGACGAGGACGGCTGCCCGGATCCGGACAACGACCAGGACGGCATCCTGGACGGCACGGACAAGTGCCCCAACGAGGCGGGTCCGCTGCAGAACCTGGGCTGCCCCATCGTCGACAGGGACGGGGACGGCATCAACGACAACGTCGACAAGTGCCCGGACGAGCCGGAGGACAAGGACGGCTTCCAGGACGAGGACGGCTGCCCGGACCTGGACAACGACAGCGACGGCGTCCCGGACGCGCAGGACAAGTGCCCCAACGAGTCGGGCCCGCCGGAGAACGGCGGCTGCCCGGATCCGGACCGCGACGGCGACGGCGTGGTGGACCGGCTGGATGCGTGCCCTGACGACCCGGGCGTGAAGGAAGAGCGCGGGTGCGCCAAGCAGTACAAGATGGTCATCGTCAAGAAGGACCGCATCGAGATCAAGAAGCAGATCCTCTTCGGTTCCGGCTCGGCGAAGATCATCGGCAAGCAGAGCACCACCATCCTCGACGACGTAGCGCAGGCGCTGCGGGACGCGCCGTGGATCCGCAAGATGCGCATCGAGGGCCACACCGACTCGATGGGCAACGACACCGCGAACCTGAAGCTGTCGCAGAAGCGCGCGGACGCGGTGATGGCGCAGCTGCTCAAGCGCGGCATCGACCCGGGCCGGATGGAGGCCGTGGGCTTCGGTGAGACGCAGCCCGTGGCGCCCAACAACACCAAGACGGGCCGCGCGCTCAACCGCCGCACGGAGTTCAACGTCGTCCGGCAGTGACGTCCGCCCCACCCCGCTCCACCTCGGAGCGGGACCCGCGGTCCCCAGCGCCTCCCCAAGCCTCACGCCCAGGGAGGCGCGGTCATTTCCAGCGGAAACACGAAGCCGTCATGGGAGTCAGGACGCAAGCGCCGGCGAGGAATGGGCGGCGTCCCGTCCGCGAGCAGGTCGGATCCACCGCCAGCGGGCCACCCCGGCCCTGTCCCGCGCAGGGGGCCTCCACCGTGACCGCGCGGCGGGGGAACGCCAGCGCGGCCCGTGGATGCCTCAGCCGTCCTTGAGCAGCTCGTGCAGGACTTCGGTGGCGTAGGCGCCGCGCGGCAGCTCGAAGGTGAGCAGCGCGTCCTCGCCCTCCACGGCGAGGTCTGGCGCGCCCAGGCGCACGCGGTAGGGCCGGCGCGTGCCCTCCGTCTCGTCGCCGCCGCGCTGGAAGTCCCCCAACGTGACGCCCGCGTCGGAGAGCAGCCGCGCCTCGGCCTCGGCGACCTCCCCGCGCGATGCGGTCATCTTCGGGCCGAACATCGGGCCCGCCGGGCTCACCTCGAACGCGGCGACGCGCGGCATGTCCACCTCTGGCGCCTCGCAGACGAAGAGCCCGCCCGTCTCCTCCTTGCGCAGCACGTCTCCCGCGAGCGCCGTGGCGAAGGTGCCCGCCGTGAGCCGCTGGACCAGGGCCTGGTTGAAGAGGCGCGACTGGAAGGCGGACAGGTACAGCTTGCGCTGGAAGCGGTCCGGCCGCTTCGGCAGCCGCTGCCCCAGGATGAGCATCCGGCCCAGGTCCGCGTTGTCCCCGGCCCGGCCGAAGCGCTGCTCACCGAAGTAGTTGGGCACGCCCTGCGCGGACAGCAGGGCGAAGGACTCGCGCGCCGCGCCCAGGTCCTGGACGCCGCGCAGCCTCAGGCGGAAGCGGTTCCCCTTGAGGTGCCCGGTGCGCAGCTTGTTTCCGTGCCGCTTCGCCTCCAGGACGCGCACGCCCTCCAGCGCGAATCCAGGCAGGCGCGGCTCGGCGATCGCGGGCACGGACAACCACTGCCGCGTCACCGCCTGCCGGTCCTTCATGCCCGCCACGCCGATGTCGTCCTCGCGCACCGCCAACGTGGCCGCCAGCGCACGCACCACCTCGCGCGTGTCCCGGCCGCGCTTCTCCACCCAGAGGTACAGGTGCGTGCCCTCGCCGGACGGCAGGTAGGCGGGCAGCTCCTCCACCTCGAAGTCCTCGGGGGTGAGCTTGAACGCGCCGCCACACCCGGGCACGCCCGAGGTCAGCCTTGGGAATCCAGTGTCCGTCACGGTGCCTCGAGTGTGGCCAGGAGTTCCTTCACCCGCCGGGCCAGGTCCTCATCCGCGCGCGACTCCAGCAGCTCCCCCACCTGGAACAGCAGGAAGAACATCACGTCGCTCAGCGCCTGACGGAACGAGGCCAGCGGCTCGCTGCCCAGGTGGGCGCGGTGCTTGTCGAAGGCCTCCATCAACCGCCCCTCCGGAAGGCTGCCATCCGCCGCGAACGCCAGCCCCTCCAGCACCGGCGACGACGACAGCGCCTGACCGGACAGCGCCGCGTTGGCCGCGGCGATGAACTGCCGATCCATGCCCGAGCGGGCCACCTCGTCGCGGATCTCCCGGAAGATGAAGTTGAAGACGCGCGCCACCGGGCGGGCATCCACCGGGGCCACTGTGCGCGCCGCCGGACGCGCGCGCTGCGCGGCCACCTTCTCCGGCACCGCCGCGGCGACGGGCGCGCCCACCGGCTTGTCCGTCAGCCCCGCGAAGCCGCCCTCCAGGAGCCGGAAGACGACCTTGGTGATGTCGAACTCGGACAGCCGTGCCGCGTGCCCCAGCTCCAGCACCGTGCGCCGCCCGTCCAGCATCGCGAGCACCCGGTCCTCGTCCTCCTCCAGCTTGCCGTCGGAGGGGCGCTTGCGCGCCACGTACATCCGGCCGTGGGGGATGCGCTTTCGGAAATGCGCCAGCTCGTCGATCTTCCGGATGCTGTCCATCAGCAGGCTCTGCGTGGACAGCTGGATGGAGTGCCCCGTCTTCTCGTCCAGGGGCTGGTCGACGAGGAAGAACGAGCCCTCGCGGCACAGCACGATGGCGTGGAAGATCTCGCTCACCTGGTGGGTGACGCACTTGAACAGGTCATGCGCCTGGAGCACGCCCTTCTCCACCAGCACCCGGCCCATCTTCGATGGCGACTGCTCGCGCAGCACCGCCTCCACCTGGGCCCGGTCGGCGTAGCCCAGCCGCACCAGCACCTCGCCCAGCCGGTCGGCGGGCTCGTCGGAGGTGGCGCCGCGCACCTCGCCGTCGCGCAGGGTCAGCGAGCGCTCGCCGCCCGGCGTGTGCACGCGGACGACGCCGCTCCAGCGCGACTGGCTGAGGAACGCGATGAGGTCCGACAGCGGAAAGCCGCCCGCGTCCCCGGCCAGCACCACGCGCGGCGTGGGGATGGAGCCCCCTTCGGGCGGCGTGCGGGAGAAGACGAGCAGGTCGGGCGCCGTGGGCATCAGCGCGTACGTGCCCGAGCGCCCCGCGAGCGCGGGGATGCCGGACCGGTCCTCGGGGACCAGCTGCGCGGCGCCATCGATGCGGAAGCGTTGGTTCATCGAAGGGTCAGTCGGCGGCCCACGCGTTGTTGTTCGCGCGCCACTCCACCTCGTCCTCCATGCTGTGCTCGAGCTGCCCTTCCTGATAGCCCAGGTCGTACGCGCGTCCGTTGAAGAACACCGTGGGCGTGCCGGTGATGGCCGCCGCGCGTCCCTGTGAACGGAAGCCCTCGATCTCGTCCTTGTACTGTTCCGTCTTCAGCACCGCGGCCAGCTTGTCGCCGTCCAGCCCCACCGACTTCGCCAGCGCGGGCAGCGCCTCCGGCTTGAGGTTCTCCTGCTGGCCGAAGAGCGCGTCGTGCATCTGCCAGAACTTCCCCTGGTCGCGCGCCCACAGCACCGCCTGCGCCGCCGGAATGGCGTTGGCGTGGATGGAGAGCGGGAACGGCAGGTAGCAGAAGCGCACCTCGGTGGGGTGCTTCTTCGCGAAGCCCTCCAGGATGGGCCGCGCCTTGCCGCAGAAGGGGCACTCGAAGTCGGAGAACTCCGTCACCGTCACGGGCGCGTTGGCGTCGCCCTGGCACATGCGCGGATCCACCTTGAGCTGCGTGCGCGGCTCGCGGAAGGACGCGTAGTACTTCGACAGCGTGACGATGACCTCGCTCGCGGGACCGCCTTCGGCCACCAGCCGGGCGGACAGCCGGGCCATCCGCTTGGCGTGCCGGCAGGTCGTGTGCTGCTTGAGGCACGCGCCCAGCGAATGTGGGCAGCCGCAGTAGCAGAACTCGTCGCTGAACACCGTGGCCAGCTCGCGCTTCGCCGCCGGGGGCAGCGCGGAGAAGTCCATGCCGGGGATGCCCGAGAGCGCCTGGGACGGATCCGCGGAGGGCGCCTCGGCGGCGGGGGCCGGAGCCGGGGTGGGGGCCGGGGCGGCGGCCACGGGGGCCGCCTTGGGGGCGGCCGGGACTTCCGCGCTCTTGGTGCAGCCGGCGCCCATCAGGGTCACCGCGGCCAGCACGGGAGCAACACGCTTCCATCGAGGGAGGAGCACGGCCCCGGGGTTTAGCCACGCGCGCAGGGCTTGTAAAGCAAGGCGGGCTTTGGCAGGAGGCCCCTCGCCCATGCCCAGAGTCCTGATGCTGCACACCGGAGGCACGCTCGGAATGGCCGGCGGCCGGCCCTCCGCCCTGCGTCCCTCGGCCTTCTTCCAGACCCTCCGCAAGCGCGCCCCGGAGTTGTTCCAGCTGGCCGACATCGAGCTGGAGCTGTTCTCCAACCTCGACAGCTCGGAGATGCAGCCCGAGCTCTGGAGCCGGATGGCCGCCCACCTCCACCGGCGCCTGCCTGAGTTCGACGGGGCTGTCGTGACCCACGGCACGGACACGCTGGCGTATACGGCGAGCGCGCTGTCCTTCATGTTGCGCAACCCGCCCTGCCCCGTGGTGCTGACGGGTTCGCAGCGGCCGCTGGGGGAGATCCGCTCCGACGCGCGGCTCAACCTCATCGACGCGGTGCTCTCCGCGCTCCAGGGCCCGCGCGAAGTGACCATCTGCTTCGACTCGCACCTGTATCGGGGCAATCGCACGCGCAAGGTGAAGGTGGCCGAGTACGACGCCTTCGAGAGCCCCAACTTCCCCGTGCTGGGCACGCTGGGCGTGGACGCCACCTTCGAGAAGGGCCTCGCGTCGCGCGGCCCCTTCCGGCTCCACGACAGGTTGGATCCGCGCGTCTTCCTCCTGAAGGTGTACCCGGGGCTGGATCCCGCGCTGCCCCTCCAGCTGCTGCCCCACGTGAAGGGGCTGGTGGTGGAGGCGTACGGGGCGGGCAACGTGCCCATCGCGCCGGAGCTGGGGCGCTCGCTGCTGCCGCTCTTCGTCCAGGCACGCGAGCGGGGCATCCCGGTGCTGGTGGTGAGCCAGGCCTACCGCAACGGGGTGGACCTCACGCTCTACGAGTCCGGGGCCCAGCTGTTGGAGCAGGGGGCCGTGGGCGGTGCGGACATGACCCCTTCGGCCGCGCTGGTGAAGCTGATGCAGGGGCTGGCGGAGCATCCCCGGGGGGGCGAGGCGCTGGCGCGCTTCCTCCGGACCCCCGTGGCTGGCGAGCTGTCCGTCGGGCGTTTGACAGTTCCTCCACCGGAGAAAAAGCGCCGCCGGCCCACGCGGGTGGGGCGGGTCGGCTGACACCGGGTGCGTGAAAGGAGTGTGGGTGTGCTTGCCGCCGTGAAAAGGCGGCCCGTAAGATGGGAGGCGCGATGTCCGAGGAGAAAACTTCCGTCCATTCCATTTCGGACCTGCTGGGCAGTGCCCAGCAGCAGAGCGCCTATCTGATCGTCATCAGCGCGAAGTCCGCCGCCGGTATCGGGCGGATGTTCAAGCTGGACCGTTCGGAGGTGGTGCTGGGCCGCAGCTCGGAGGCCCAGTTCCAGGTGGAGGACGACGGCATCTCCCGCAAGCACGCGAAGGTGGTCGCCATTGGCGACGGCCGCTTCCAGCTGGTGGACCTGGGCAGCACCAACGGCACCTACCTGAACGGCCTGAAGGTGAGCGCGGCGCCGCTGTACGACGGCGACAAGATCCAGATCGGCTCCAACACGGTGCTGAAGTTCAGCATCCAGGATGCGCTGGAGGAGCAGTACCAGCGAAGCATCTACGAGTCGGCCACCCGCGACGGCCTCACCCGCGTCTACAACAAGAAGTACTTCATGGAGACGGTGCGCAAGGAGTTCGCGTACTGCCTGCGCCACCGCGTGCCGCTGTCGCTGGTGCTCTTCGACGTGGACCACTTCAAGCGCATCAACGACGTGTACGGCCACCCGGCCGGCGACTTCGTGCTGACGCGCATCGCGCAGCGGGTGAGCGACACCGTGCGAACCGAGGACCTGCTCGCGCGGTACGGCGGCGAGGAGTTCGCGCTGATGCTGCGCGAGTCCGCGGAGGACGCGGCCCTGGCGTGCGCGGAGCGCTGCCGCGTGGCGGTGGATCGCGCCGACTTCATCTTCAGCGGCACGCCCATCAAGGTGACCATCAGCCTGGGAGTGGCGACGCTGCTGGACTCGGACTTCTCCCAGCCGGAGGACCTCATCTCCGCCGCGGACAAGTACCTGTACCGGGCCAAGCACGCGGGCCGGAACCGAGTGGACGCCAAGGCCGTCAGCGGCCCCTGAGCAATGGAGGCCGGGGACCACCGGCCCTTCGGAGCCCACGCCTCGAGCGCTAACGCCGACGGCCCGCCTCGGGGCTTCGACGTCAGCGACCGAAGCCCAGCCGGCGCAGCCCCTCCGCCGACACATGCTGCACATGGGAGTCCGCGTCGTGGGCCGCCGCCTCGCTCAGCGCCGCGACGGCATGGGGGCCCCCCAGGGTACTCAGTGTCCTCGCCGCGGCGATGCGCACCTCCGCCACCGGATCCACGCGCAGGCGCTCCGCGAGGACGCGCACGTGCGGCGAGCGTCCCACGAACTCCAGCGCCCTCGCCGCCGCCGCACGCACCAGCGGGTGTTCTGAATCCAGCAGCCCCGCCGCGTCGTCCCCTCGCGAGGGCTGTCGATAGGAGGCCAGCACCTCCAGCGCGGCCACCACCACCTCCGGCGCCCCGTCCTCCAGCCCCTTCGTCGCCAGCGCCAGCGCCTCCCCATTCCGGGGAAGTGACCCGAGCGCGCGCACCGCGCCCGCACGCACGGAGGGAACAGTCGACACCAGGAACGGCGCCAGCCGTCGTGTGGGCGGAGGCCCCTCCACGCAGTCGCCCAACAGGGCCACCGCTTCGCCCTGGATCTCCGGCGTCCGCGCGTGGTGCCCCTCCGCCACGTCCCTCAGGAAGGCGAGGCACCCCTTCTCGCGAGCCATGGCCCCCAGCCACGGACGGGCGGCCTCCACCGTCTCCGCGTCCTTCACGCCCTGGAGCGCGGCGTCCCGCAGGGCCTTGCCGCCCGACTCCGCCAGCCCCCGCGCCGCCATCTCGCGGATCCGCCCGTCCTCGTCCGCCAGCGCCCCCGCCAGCTCACGCGACGCCAGCGGGCCGTAGCGGCGCAGCGCCGCCACCGCGATGCGCCGCCGCTGCACGTCCGCCGACGCCAGCTCCGGCCGCAGCGCGTCCAGTTCGCGCGAGTACACCGCGAAGAGCCGGTTGATGGCCGGCTCGTCTGGAGGCTTCGCATCCACCAGCAACAGCCGCCCCACCGAGGCGCGCTGGCGTTCGGCGACGGCGGACAGCAGCTGCGCCATCACCTCGTCGCCCGCGACGGGCCGCGACGCCACCGCGTCCAGCACCACGCGCGTCGCCGAGCGGCCCTGGAAGGTGGCCAGGTGAAGGAGCGCGGGCAGCCGCGCCGACGGCTCCTGCGAGAACATCTCCAGCGCCAGCGCCTGCCGGATGTCCTCCCGCCGCTCCCACACCCGCGCGGCGGCGGAGGGGCCCCGCGCACCGGCATCCCGCAGGAAGTCCGCCGTGGACCGCCCCGCGTCCGCCGCGGCCCGGACCGCGGTGAGACAGGCCCCCAGGTCCGCGTCCGGAGGGCTGTCCATGATCCAGTCCGCCAGGGCCCGCCGCTCCGTGAGCCCCCGGCTTCGGGCCTCCGTCCGCACCGCCGCCCACCGCACCCGCCAGTGGGCGTCCTTCAGGGCCGACTCCAGGGCGAGCCGCGCGTCCGCGCCCCCCGTCCCCAAGGCGGGCACCCAGCTGTCCACCCGCCCCCCGGTGACACAGACCGGACAGGTTCGCGCGCGCAGCGAGGGCTCGGTGACGTGGCGGCGGCAGGCGGCCCAGCACTCGGAAGCAGCCGTGCCGGCCCGGGAAGGGCTGGCCGCCAGCAGGAGCACCAGGAGAAGGAGGCGGAACACGCGAAGACGGACTTTAGCGCACCCCGGGCCCATCCTTTCCGTGCGGGTCTCCTTGCCTTTTGCGGCCCGCTGCGCCATACCCCCCGGCCCTCTAAAGATTTTTCAGATTGCATCCAGCTTAGGCGGAAGGAGGTGACTGCATGCCCGGTATTCGAGTGAAGGAAGGTGAGTCCATCGAAAGCGCCCTCAAGCGCTTCAAGAAGGCCACCGAGAAGGCCGGAATCCTTTCCGAGATCCGCAAGCGCGAGCACTACGAGAAGCCTTCCGTGAAGCGGAAGAAGAAGGCCCTCGCCGCCAAGAAGCGCGCTGTGAAGAAGGCCCGCAAGTCGTACTAGCAGGCCCGCAGTGAGGAGCCGGGGCGCCACCTGAAGTCAGGTGCCCTGGCTCCCGCCGTCCCATGCCCTGGCGCGGCGACCCCTATTTCCCGCCCGTGAGGAATCCCGACATGGCCACCCTGAAAGAGCGCATCGACGCGGACCTGAAGGACGCGATGCGGTCCAAGAACGAGCTGACCCTGAGCGTGCTGCGCATGCTCAAGAGCGCCGTGAAGTACAAGGAAGTCGAGCCGGGCGCCTCCGCGCTGGACGACGCGGGCGTGCAGCAGGTCATCACCGGCCTCATCAAGCAGCGCCGCGACTCCATCGAACAGTTCAAGTCCGGTGGCCGCCCGGAGCTGGCGGAGAAGGAAGAGCAGGAGATTGGCGTCCTGCAGCACTACCTGCCCCAGCAGCTCACCGCCGCGGAGCTCACCGCCGCCATCCAGGCCGCCATCGCCGAGGTCGGCGCCAAGGGCCCCAAGGACATGGGCGCGGTCATGAAGAACGTGAACCCCAAGCTCCAGGGGCGCGCCGAAGGCAAGGCCATCTCCGAGGAAGTGAAGTCCCAGCTGGCCAAGCTGTCCTGACGCACCGTGGTTTCCAGGGGAACGGGCGCCGGGAATGTCTCCCAGGGGCCCTCCCCGACCGGGCTCGCAGCGGATTTTTTGATCCCTCGCCCGCCGCCCATTAAGCGCTGATCCACAGGCCCTCCGCCCGTCCCCCACCCCGGGAGGCGTGCGGGCAGCCTCCAGGAGTGCGCGCCGTGTTCCAGTCCCCGTCCGATTCCGCGCCCCGTCCGCGTCCGCTGTCCCGCTTCGCGTGGGAGAGCCGCCGGCGGAGCGCCCGGTCCGGACGCGTCAGACAGAGCCGTCAGGATGGCGGGCGGATGGCCGAGCGCATGAGGATGGCTGGAGGGGCATCGTGATTCCGGAGCACAAGATCCAGGAGGTCCTCGACCGCGTGGACATCGTGTCGCTGGTGTCCCGCCACGTGGAGCTCAAGAAGGCCGGGCGCGAGTTCAAGGGCCGCTGCCCCTTCCACCAGGAGAAGACGCCTTCGTTCTACGTGGTGCCGGAGAAGCGCTTCTATTTCTGCCATGGCTGCCGGGCGAGCGGCGACGCGGTGTCCTTCATCCAACGCTACCTGGGGAAGACGTTCCAGGACGCGGTGCGCGACCTGGCCCAGGAAGTAGGCATCGACCTGGAGGCCGCGCAGGACCCGGGCCTCAAGGAGCGCCAGCAGGTCAAGGAGGCCACGGACTTCGCCGCTGAACACTTCCGCGCCCTGCTCTGGCAGGAGGATGAAGGCCGCGCCGCGCGCGCCTACCTCGCCAGCCGCGGCGTCTCCGAGGAAGTCGCCCAGGGCTTCGGCCTGGGGTGGGCCCCCGCGCAGTGGAGCCTGCTCGCGGACCGCTTCCAGAAGAACGGCATGCTGGAGTGGGGGCTGAAGGCGGGCCTCATCACGAAGCGCAACAGCGGGGATGGCTGCATCGACTTCTTCCGCAGCCGGCTGATGGTGCCCATCCGCGCGCCGGAGGGCCGGCCCATCGCCTTCGGCGGGCGGCTGGTCGCGGCGGAGGACGGGCCCAAGTACCTCAACTCGCGGGAGTCCCGGCTCTACAACAAGAGCGAGACGCTCTTCGGCATGGACCAGGCGCGCGACGACATCCACAAGCGCAAGACGGCGGTGCTCGTGGAGGGCTACTTCGACTGCATCGGCCTGCATCAGGTGGGCGTGCGTCACGCGGTGGCCCTGTGCTCCACCAACCTCACCGCCGGCCACCTCCAGGTCCTCAAGCGCGCGGAGGCGCGCGACCTGGTGCTGCTCCTGGACGGAGACTCCGCGGGGCTCGCCGCCGTGGAGCGCCTGGCCGGCCCCCTGCTCGCCGCGGGCGCGCCCACCCGGGTGGCGCTCCTGCCCCAGGGAGACGACCCGGACGTGTTCGCCCGCCGGGAAGGCACGGACGGCGTGGAGCGCCTCCTGGAAGGGGCCCAGCCCCTCACCTCCTACCTCTTCGCCACCCTGCTCCCCCAGGGCAAGCAGGCGAGCTTCGAGGACAAGATGTCCGCCCTCGAACGGCTCAAGCCCGTCACCTCGCAGGTGCCGCCGGGCCTGACGCGCTCGGCGCTCATCAGCGCGCTGGCCGGCCACTTCGGCTGGATGCCGGCGCAGATCGAGTCCTCGCTCCAGTACAAGCCGCCCCCCACGCCCCGGCCCCCGGCCCCGGCGCCCAACACCGTCGCCGCCCAGGCGGTCCCTCGCCCGGTGCCCAAGCCCCAGGCGGAGCGCCCTCCTCCGGAGTCAGAGGCGCTCTATGTGGCCGCCATTCTTCGGGAATCCCGCCTGCTCGCCCGGGACACCTTCCGCGTGTGTGATGAGTTGTCCCACATGGGTTTGAGGATGGTGCTGGCGCAGACGACGTCCGGGCAGGGGCTGGAGGAGGCGCTCTTCGAGGCGACGGAGGTCGTCAAGCGAGCGCTCCTGGAGGCCGGCCGGCGGCTTTCCCCCGGGGGAATGGAGCTGGAGACGGAGTTCATCCTCGCGTGCCGCGACATCATGGTGCGGCGTATCGACGAGCGGCTCGTTTATATAAAGCGGGCGACGGAACAGACGCCGGGGGCTTTTGATTTGACAGAGGAGACGCGGCAGCTCCTGTCCGAACGAAAGGAACTCCTGGCCCTCCGCAAGCGCGTCCTGGATGAGCTGAGGCCCGCTACCTCGGGAACGGGAACAAAGGCACCAATGCAACCGGTTTGAGTTCGCGTTTGTAAGAAAGCTCGACTTTGCGGTAGATCGGCCGGCTCGCCCAGGCCAAAGCACCTGATTTTCTTAAGGAGAAGTACCCGAATGCCGACGCAGAAGCCCCCCAAGGCATCCGTGAAGCCCACCAAGAAGAAGGTGGATCCGGTGATCCGCAAGAAGAAGGCCCCGGACAGCCCTGCGGCGAAGGTCACGAAGGCAGCGGAGCCCGAGGAGAAGGAGCTGGTGGCGAAGGAGGCCCCCTCCGAGGCGACCGAGAAGATCAAGAAGAAGAAGGGCGTGGCCGCGATCGCGGACGACGTGGACCCCGAGGAGGCCGCGGAGGAAGCCGCCGCCGCCGTCCAGGTGGATCCCGACGCGGTGGAAGACGACGTGGAGGAGGATCCCGTCGCCGAGCGCAAGGAAGTGAAGGACCTGCTGGCCGCGGGCCGCGAGAAGGGCTTCCTCACCTACGACGAGGTGAATGACGCCCTGCCCGCCGACATCGTGTCGTCCGATCAGATCGACGACGTGATGAGCATGTTCGGCGACAACGACATCGAGATCGTCGACGCGCAGAAGGCCGCGCAGTCCAACGAGATCAAGCCCACCGTCGCGGTCGAAGAAGAGAAGGAAGACCAGGACGAGGACGAGAAGGACGAGGACGACGAGCCGGGTGGCAAGTCCAACGACCCCGTCCGCCTCTACCTGCGCAAGATGGGCAGCGTCAGCCTCCTCACCCGCGAGGGCGAGGTGGAGATCGCCAAGCGCATCGAAGAGGGTGAGAAGGAAGTCCTGCGCGCGCTGCTGGCCTGCCGCGTCGCGGTGGCGGACATCCTGGACATCAGCAACCGGCTGAAGACCGGCAAGCTGCGCGTGCGCGACGTCATCAAGGACGCGCCGGAGGAGGCGCAGTCGGAGAACGCCGAGGAGCCGGTCGAGGAGGCCGCCGAGGGCGAGGCCCCCGCGCAGCTGGCCCAGAGCGAGCTCAACAAGATCGAGCAGATCTCCAAGCAGATCGAGCGCTTCCGCAAGTTCGCCAAGGACTGCGAGGTCCTGGAGGAGGAGCTCTCCGGCAAGAAGAAGCTGACGGAGGTGCGCAAGAAGGAGCTGAAGCAGGAGGTGAAGGACCTTCGGACCAAGATGATGGAGGTCCTGGAGGAGATGCGGCTGAACAAGAAGCAGGTGGACCGCATCGTCCTGAACCTCAAGGGCCTCATCGAGCGCGTGGAGAAGGCGGAGGAGGAGCTGGGCGACCTGGAGCGCCGGTACGCGGTGTCCATGAAGGACCTGCGCCCGCAGCTCAAGGAGTCGCGCGAGAACCCGAACATCGCCAAGAAGCTCCAGAAGCAGCTCAACTTCACGCCGGAGCAGCTGGAGGTCCTGGACCGCGACGTGCGCACCGCGGTGCGGAAGATCAAGCGCGTGGAGGAGGAAGCCAACCTCCCGGTGGACGCGCTGCGCCGCAACTACGACGCCATCCGCCTGGGTGAGAAGCGCGCCGAGCGCGCCAAGAGCGAGCTGGTGGAGGCGAACCTGCGCCTCGTGGTCTCCATCGCGAAGAAGTACACGAACCGCGGCCTGCAGTTCCTGGACCTCATCCAGGAGGGCAACATCGGCCTGATGAAGGCGGTGGACAAGTTCGAGTACAAGCGCGGCTACAAGTTCTCGACGTACGCCACCTGGTGGATCCGTCAGGCCATCACCCGCGCCATCGCGGATCAGGCCCGCACCATCCGCATCCCGGTGCACATGATCGAGACCATCAACAAGCTCATCCGCACGAGCCGCTACCTCGTGCAGGAGATTGGCCGCGAGCCGACGCCGGAAGAGATCGCGGAGAAGATGGAGCTGCCGCTCGACAAGGTGCGCAAGGTCCTGAAGATCGCCAAGGAGCCCATCTCCCTGGAGACGCCCATTGGCGAGGAAGAGGACAGCCACCTGGGCGACTTCATCGAGGACAAGAGCCTGGTGTCGCCGGCGGACGCGGTCATCAACATGAACCTGGCCGAGCAGACCCGGAAGGTGCTGGCCACGCTCACGCCGCGCGAGGAGAAGGTCCTGCGCATGCGCTTCGGCATTGGCGAGAAGAGCGACCACACGCTGGAAGAGGTGGGCCAGGACTTCGAGGTGACGCGCGAGCGCATCCGCCAGATTGAAGCCAAGGCGCTGCGCAAGCTGCGCCACCCCAGCCGCTCCAAGCGCCTGCGCTCCTTCGTGGAGAGCTGACGCGGCTCGCTTTTTCCGCTGAGCGGATTGGATCTCCGAAGGCCCCCGTTCCCGCGCGTCGTGGACCGGGGGCCTTCCTCGTTTCCCACCCGAGTCCCCATGCCTCCGAAGAAGCCCGAAGCCCCCCTGCCCTTCTCCGAGAGCGTGATGCGCCAGGTGCGCTCCATTCCCCGGGGGGAGGTGCGCTCCTACGCGCAGGTGGCCGTCTACGCGGGCCGACCCGGCGCGGCCCGCGGCGTGGGGCGGGAGCTGAAGCACCTGCCAGGACAGGCCACGCAGGTGCCCTGGTGGCGCGTCATCCGCTCCGACGGGACGCTGGCGCCCCCGGTGGCCCATGAGCAGGCGCGCAGGCTGCGCGCGGAGGGCGTCACCGTGAAGGAAAGCGGGCAGGTGTTCCGGGTGGTGAAGAAAGACAGCAAGGACTGACGCGCGGCGGCGCTTGCAAGGCCAGCGCGCGCGGGGAGATAGTCCCGGGCCTGAGGGCCCTTAGCTCAGCGGTTAGAGCTGTCGGCTCATAACCGATTGGTCCCTGGTTCGAATCCAGGAGGGCCCACTCCCCTCACCTCCTCGGGAATCTCCCTGGCCGCCCTATGCCGCCGCGTAGGCGCGGGCCAGCTCGTCGGCGAAGTCCTCGAAGCGGGTGGGTGTCGTGTTCGCAGGCGTGCGGCCTTCCAGGGAGCGGACACGGCCGGCGTTGATGGCCTGGCCCAGCTCCACGTAGAGCCGCGCCAGGTCCTCGGAGAAGCCGCCGACGACGAGCGCTCCCGCCATGTCCTCTGGAGGGAGCTGCACGTACGGCAGCGCCGGCTGCCCGATGCGCGCTCCGAGGATGCGGGTGGCCTCCGCGTAGCTGAGGTCGCGAGGGCCCAGCAGCTCACGCACCACGAACCCCGTCCAGTCCAGGGCTCGCAGCGCCGCCACGGCCGCGTCGGCGATGTCGCGCGTTCCAATCATTGGAATGGCGCGCTCGGGCTCGACGACGTCCGCGTTGAGCCCCTGGTGCCGGATGACCGGCAGCACTTCGAAGAAGTTCTCGAAGAACGAGCCCGCTCGCAGCACCAGCACGTTCACCCCCGCGAGCGCGCGCAGGCGCTTCTCCTGCGCATGCAGGCTGTCAATGGGGCCCGTGCCCACGCCCTGATCCGCGCCCACGCTGCTCAGCGCGACCACGTGACGGAGGCCCGCCTCCCGGATGGCGGCGACGACGGCCTCGCCCATCCGGTCCTGCTGCGCGCGGTAGTCCGGCACCCGCACGTCATAGGGCAGCAGCGTGTAGGCCGCGTCCGCGCCCCGGAAGGCTTCCGTCAGGAAGCCCGCGTCACCGGGGTCCCCGACCCGGACCTCCGCTCCGGCGCGGGCCAGCGCCGCCAACGACTGCTCCGAACGTCCGATGGCGCGCACCGCCTGCCCCGCGCGCAACAAGGACTCCACCACCCGCTTCCCAGTACGACCCGTCGCTCCCATCACGGCAATCATCCGCGGCCTCCTCGTGTCTTGCATGCCGTCCAATATCGGCGCGACGCGGCGGCCTCTCAATGACAGCAGGTCCAGGATTCATGCCCGAACGTCCAGCTCGCTGGACGCCGCGCGCCCCGGCCCCGCAGAGTTCCAGGCATGGATGAACGGGACGTCTGGCGCTCGGTGGATCCGCTCGGAGAGGCGCTGCACCTGCTGCGCATGAGCGGGGCGTTCTATTGCAGCTCTGAGTTCTCCGCCCCCTGGGGCCTCGCGCTGCCGGCGATGCCACAGTGCCTGATGTTCCACGTCGTCACGGCGGGTCAGGCCTGGCTGGAGGTCGAGGGGCGTGACAGCGTCCTGCTCCAACCCGGAGACCTCGCGCTCGTGCCGCAGGGCACCGGACACCGCCTGGTGAGCGATCCCGGCACCACCGCCGCCCCGCTGTTCGAGCTACCGCGCGAGGCCGTCAGCGAGCGCTATGAAATCCTGCGGCATGGCGGCACGGGCGCGGTGACGAAGATGGTCTGCGGCGCGGTCCGCTTCGACCATCCGACCGCGCGCCACTTCGTCAGCCTGCTGCCGCGCATCATCCGCGTCGCTGCGTCCCAAGCGCCGAACCCGGAGTGGCTGCACAGCACGCTGCGCTTCATGGCGGCGGAGGCCGAGGCCCTCCGGCCCGGCGGTGAGACGGTCGTCACCCGGCTGGCCGACATCCTGGTCATCCAGACGATCCGCGCCTGGCTGGAGCACGACCCGGAGGCGCGCACCGGCTGGCTCGGCGCGCTCCAGGACCGGCAGGTGGGCCGCGCCATCGTGCTCATCCACCGCGACCCCGCGCGCGCCTGGACGCTCGGCACGCTGGCGAAGGAGGCCGCCATGTCACGCTCCGCCTTCGCCGCGCGCTTCACCCAGCGCGTCGGCATGCCCGCAATGCAGTACCTGGTGCACTGGCGCATGCAGGTCGCCGCGTCGCTGCTCCGCGAAGAGGATGCGGGACTGGCGGACGTGGCGAGCCGCCTCGGCTACCAGTCCGAGGCCGCGTTCAGCCGCGCGTTCAAGCGCTGCATCGGCGTCGCCCCCGGGACCTTCCGCCGCGACGTGGCCCCCCTGCCCGCCCCGGACTCCCGCCATTGAGCGCTCCCCGTGACCTGGAGGTGCTCCATCGCTGAACGTCCGCAGCATGTTGGTGAGTTGGGCGAAGGTATGGATCAAGCGCCATGCCGGGTTGACCCTGTCGGCGGGGGTGTGGACCTCGATACGCGTTGGAGCCGCCATCCCGATGGAAGCGGAGACCTGGATCGTGACGACCTCCTCGGGGCCCTATCCGCACCAACCGGCGGAGCGGCGGCGCATAGGATGTGACGACATGGACTTCCAGGCGCGACTCGAGGCGCTCACGCACGAACTCCGGCCCTGGTCCCCGCTCTGGTCCCGCTCCATCCTCCAGGGCTGGCCCGGGTCCGGCGCCGCCTATCCCAAGGACTGGCTGGCCTATGCCCGGTCGCTCGATGAAGCGGGCGAGCGACAACTGGACCAGGGAGTGCTCGTGGGCGTCCCGCCGCCGTCCCTGTCCGCGCTCCTGGGGGCGCTCCAAGAACTGACGGCGCTGCCCTGGCACGAGGGCATTCACGCGCTGACGGTCGCGGAGACGCAGGGGCTCAGCGTCAAGAAGACCCACGAACTGGAGCGGGTGCTCGCCCTGCTCGCGCCGAGAGCCCGCTTCATCCACCAGGCGGTCGATATCGGCGGCGGCATGGGACATCTCGCCCGCCTCTGTACGCGGACGTTCGGGTGGACCTTCCACAGCATCGACCGGGACGCCGCGCTGCAGGACAAGGGCCGGCGGTGGCTGACGAGAAACCCTCCCTCAGGCAGGGACACCCTGTGTTTCATCCAGGCCTCCGTCGAGGACGGACTCCAACCGCGGATCGATCCGCTCTTCTCCGGCAAGGACCGGGCCTCGATTGGCCTGCACACCTGCGGGCCGCTCGCCCTCACGCAGCTCCGCAAGAGCCAGGGCGCGGGCTTCATCCTGAACATCGGCTGCTGCTACGACAAGCTGGAGGCCCCTCGGGACTACCCCGTCTCCCGCTTCGGGGGAACGCATCCGCTGCCCTTCACCTCGCATGCCCTGGCGCTGACGACGCGGGGACGGCATCACAAGACCGAGGAGGAGTTCGCGCGGATGAAGCGGGTGTACGCGTGGCGGTTCGCGTTCGAGCTCTTATCAAGGCGGTGCTTTCCCGAGCACGGCTTCGTGAGGGCGGGAGACGCACCCCGGGCACTCTATGCCGGCCCTTTCTCCGTCTACGCACTCGACCGCATGGAGCGCCTCGGCCTTGATTCCGGCATGACGGCCGCCGAGCTGGATGCCTTCGAGGTGTCCGTTCGCGCCGAGACGCGGGATCTCTTGCTCTGCCATCTGCTGAGGGACCGCTTCGCGAGGGCGTTGGAGGTCGTGCTCATCCTCGATCGCGCGCTCCTCCTGGAGGAGCTGGGCTTCCAGGTCGAGCTCCTCCAGCTCTTCGATCCGCGCCTGTCTCCGCGAAACCTCGCGCTCATCGCGTCGCGGAGCGCTTGAGCACGTGCCGGGCCCGCAGGGCCAGTCGCGCCCACCTTGCACTCGCTGGGGGCCGTCCCAGGGGCCCCTGCCTCGCCGCGGCTTGAGGCGCCCTGTTCGCCGCCTCCGCTCCCGCTAGGGGGAACGTCGTCTCGGCGCCGTCTTCTTCGGGCACGTCAGAGGGACAGCGTCAGCGTGTCATCGTAGGGCCAGCGGTCGTCGTCTGCCTTCCGTGTCCGGACGAAGCATCGGTGGGTAAGCAGCTCCACCTGTTCCTCGGGGGTCAGGCCTCCCTGCCCCGAAGCATCTTCAGGGGTCGGGGGGGAATGCGGCGCGCGACGTCCGTCCACATTGAAGCAGACCGTATCCCCGCGCCGGTAGTCTCGTCGAAACCCAGTGCGCCATGCCGAATTGCTGCCCCAGCCGACGGCCAGGTCGGTGGTGGGGCGGTTGGATCTCCGATGCGCCCAGTAGAGGGTTGAGTTCTCGGCGATGGCAGGTACGAGCTCCCTCGCGCCTGCCCGGACCGTCACTCCGGCACGCGAGAACATCAGCTCGCCGAGCATGAAACAGGGCCACCACGATTCCACGAGAGCGACTCCGTTCACTGGCGGCTCGGAGGCCAACACCGAAACGATCTCATGGAAGAACGGGTGGAAGCTCCCGTGCTCGACGCGGACGAAGCCGAGCGTCTCCAGGAATGAGATGTACTCCGCGAGCTGGAGGTCGTGCCCGTGCCAGTCGCCACGCCGGAGAGGCTGAAAATGCAGGAGCAGAACGTCGTTGACTCGCGACACCGCATAGAGGCGGCAGAGGTCCTCGCTGCTCATGGCGGGCCAGGGCTTGCCCGGGCGGGTCGCGAGCTCTCGGAGCCATACGCGCTCCGCTCCGTTCCGCGCGAGCCATGGGCCGAGCACCTCGTCTGAGACGCGCGTTCCCTCATACTCAAGGAGGGATTGGTGGAGTTCCCTAAAGGGCTGCTGGCTGTCGTACATGCGCGAGTTCCATGACGGACTCAAGAGTGGCGCGGCAGCATGACTTCCTCACCCAGGTCCGTGGAGTTGATCGAGGTGGCGCGAATGCTCCCAGTTGGCGCGAGCCAGATCCTCCTGGATATCCTATCAGGACGCCAGCCTCGGCTTCACATCGCAAGGGCTGACGAACCTCAGGTCTCCAAGCGCATGGGGAGTGTTGGGGTCGGCCAACCGCGCCTGCTTGGAGCGCTTCAAGAACTGACAGCGCTGCCCTGGCACGAGGGCATTCACGCGCTGACGGTCGCGGAGACGCAGGGACTCAGCGTCAAGAAGACCCACGAGCTGGAGCGGGTGCTCGCCCTGCTCGCGCCGAGAGCCCGCTTCATCCACCAGGCGGTCGATATCGGCGGCGGCATGGGACATCTCGCCCGCCTCTGTACGCGGACGTTCGGGTGGACCTTCCACAGCATCGACCGGGACGCCGCGCTGCAGGACAAGGGCCGGCGGTGGCTGACGAGAAACCCTCCCCCAGGCAGGGACACCCTGTGTTTCATCCAGGCCTCCGTCGAGGACGGACTCCAACCGCGGATCGATCCGCTCTTCTCCGGCCAGGACCGGGCCTCCATCGGCCTGCATACCTGCGGGCCGCTCGCCCTCACGCAGCTCCGCAAGAGCCAGGACGCGGGCTTCGTCCTGAACATCGGCTGCTGCTACGACAAGCTGGAGGCCCCGCGGGACTACCCCGTCTCCCGCCTCGGGGGCGTGAATCCGCTGCCCTTCACCTCGCATGCCCTGGCGCTGACGACTCGGGGACGGCAGCACAAGACCGAGGAGGAGTTCGCGCGGATGAAGCGGGTGTACGCGTGGCGGTTCGCGTTCGATCTCTTATCAAGGCGGTGCTTTCCCGAGCACGGCTTCGTGAGGGCGGGAGACGCACCCCGGGCGCTCTATGCCGGCCCTTTCTCCGTCTACGCGCTCGACCGCATGGAGCGCCTCGGCCTTGATTCCGGCATGACGGCCGCCGAGCTGGATGCCTTCGAGGTGTCCGTTCGCGCCGAGACGCGGGATCTCTTGCTCTGCCATCTGCTGAGGGACCGCTTCGCGAGGGCGTTGGAGGTCGTGCTCATCCTCGATCGCGCGCTCCTCCTGGAGGAGCTGGGCTTCCAGGTCGAGCTCCTCCAGCTCTTCGATCCGCGCCTGTCTCCGCGAAACCTCGCGCTCATCGCGTCGCGGAGCGCTTGAGCAGTCTGGCCCCCGCTCCCGCTGTCGTTGCAACGGCGCACGGAGCACGGGCCACGCTCGTGTCCGCTGAACATGAGTGGACAGCGGGCATGTCGCCCCTGCGCGCATCCGCGGCACGGCAGACGATGTCCTGGTGCCCTTGCGCGACGTCCTCTCCACCGAGGCGATGTCTGTGTTCCTGCACCGGCAGCTCTCACCGTTCGTCTCCGCGCGGTTCGGCCGACAGGTGAAGCCCTCCTATTGCCACGTCGCGGAGCACATGCCGGGCGAGGTACTGCGCTGGCACGTGGACCGGCCGCAGTGCGAGTTCACCCTCTCGCTCCTGGTGGACTTTCGACCATTCCCGGCGGGAAAGTGCGTCTGGCGACTCTGGCTCTCTCGCGCGGGGAAGGATCGCCTGGGGGTGCGTCTTTGGGATTGGGGATGCGTTTCTCTACAAGGGGCGGGAGATCGCGCACTGGCGCAACACCCTGGCGCCAGACAAGTCGTGCATCTCTCTCTTCTTCCACTTCGTTTCCGAGTCGTTCGATGGGGCCCTGACATGAACGGACTCTGTAAGCGTCTGCCGATCTTGGCGTTGCTGTTCGCCGCCTGTGCGACCCACCCCGCCCAGCGTGAGTCCGACGCACTCCGGCCGTCCTCGCTCGAGCAGGAGCTCCGCTCGCGCGTGTACCTGGCGAAGGGGGATGCCGCCATCGAATCGCGGCAGTGGGGGCTGGCCGCGGGCTACTTCGCAGTGGCGCGCGCGTCGCAGGACTCCGCCGTTGCACGCTGGGGACAGGGCTGGGCGACGGACCGCGCCTCCCGCCAGCGATGGACGAAGAAGTTCGAGGGTTCCGTGCTCGCGGTGGCCTTCTCGCCAGACGGAAAGCTCCTGGCCTCCGCCGGCTTCGACTCCGTCGTCCGCATCTGGAACGTGGGCAACGGCGAACCGGTGGCGGCGTTCAAGGAGCATCCGGCGGAGGTGCACGCCGTCGCGTTCTCCCCGGACGGGGCGCTGCTGGCCTCCGCCGGCCGGCCGGGAGAGATCCGCGTCTGGGATGTGCGCCAGGGCCGCCGTGTGGCCGTGCTCCAGGGCCACACGGACGTCGTGCGGGGCCTGGCGTTCTCTCCCAGTGGGAAGCAGCTCGCCTCGTGCGGCGTGGACAACACCGTGCGCGTCTGGGACGTGCAGTCCGGCACGGAGCGGCTGCGCTTCGAGCACGACGCGTATGCGATCGCCGTGGCCTTCTCGGCGGATGGCCGGTGGCTGTTGTCGACGAGCATGGACAAGACCGCCCGCGTCTGGGACCTGGAGGCCCGCAGGGAACTCCACCGCCTCACCGGGCATGAAGAGAAGGTGGAGTCGACCGCCTTCTCCTCGGATGGGAACCTCGCGATGACGGCGGCCGCGGACCACTCCATCCGCTTCTGGAATCCCCGCTCCGGGCAGCTCGTCGACGTCTTGAAGATTCCGGCGGACATCTCGGCCACGTCCATCGATCCCCGGTTCCAGCTCGTGGCCCAGGCGGGTTGGGATGGGCGCGTGCAGCTCTTCGATGCACACAGCGGCGAGCTCCTGGAGCGCCTGGATGCCCACCACGCCTTCGTGATGTGCATCGCCCTGTCGCCGGATGGGCGCACCTTCGCGTCCGGAGGGATGGATGGCTCCCTGCAGGTCTGGGCCCGGCCCTCCGCGCCCGCCGAGGTGCTGCTCCGAGGACACGAGGCCTGGGTGGAGGCGCTGGCCTTCTCCGAGGAGCAGGAGCTCGTCACCGGGGCGGAGGACGGCATGCGCCGCTGGTGCCTGGGGGACACGAGTGCTCCCGTGGCTCGGACGGAGAGCACGGAGGCGGTCGTGTCGCTCGCGGCGAGCCCCGACCGGCGGTTCATCGCGGCAGGCACATTGAAAGGGAAGGTGCGTCTGCTTGAAGCCGCCACGGGCCAACAGGTGCGCGAGCTGTCCGACGTGAAGGGCTCGGTGCGCGGGCTTGTCTTCAGCCCGGACGGGAAGGTCCTGGCCGCGGGTGGCGACCGGGACGTCTACCTGTGGTCGGTGCCAGACGGCGTGCCGCTCGGGCAGCTGGCGGGGCACACGGGGAAGGTCTGGGCCCTGGCCATCAACGCGGCGGGGACCCGGCTGGCCTCCGGAGGCTCGGACAAGCTCGTGCGGCTCTGGGACCTGGGGCGGCGCCAGCCCCTGCGCCAACTGGACGTCGGCGACCGCGTCCGGGCGTTGGCCTTCACGCCCGGCGACAACCATCTGGTGACGGCGGGCATGAACCAACCCATCCGACTCTGGGATGCCGAGGACGGTCGCCTGCTGAGGAGCATGGACGAGGGCTCCGTGGGCGTGCTGTCGCTGGGTGTGTCACCCGATGGCGGGTTCCTGGCCTCGGGGGGAATGGACATGCGGGTGAAGGTCTGGAGCCTGCCTGGCGGGGACCTGATTGGGCGGGTCCGGGGCCAGCAGGGTTTCCTTTCGGCGGTGGCCTTCTCACCCGACATGTCCGTCCTGGCTTCGGCGGCGTCCGACCGGACCATCCGTCTTCTCCACTTCGACAGCCTGGTGCACCCGCCGCCCTCGGGAGGAAATCTGGAGGAGACCCTGCGCGCCCATGGACTCGTCTGGGACGAGGCGCGGCTCGTCGTCCAGCACCGCTGAGGAGGAGCCACCGGAGCCAGCGGCTGGCGGCGAGCGTCATGGAAGTTGTCGAGTGAGAGGCTCCAGCCCGTTGGGAGGGGCTCCACCGCGCCGACCCGACGTGGGGACGGAGGCTCCGGGATGGACCGGAGCTGTCGGTCTGGATGGCTTTGTCGCCCGAGAGTAGCGGCCCATATGGATTTTCCGCTATTTCCAGTTTGAACCGATCGCGCCATCATTTCCCATGAAACCGCGTGACGGTCATTTCCCGAGGCACGGGTCACGCTCGCGACGTCGCTCCGTTGAAGAGAGGAGATCATCCGTGATGACAGGCAAGGTGATGCTGCGTCTGCTCCTGGTGTTCGCAACGTTCGTCATCGCGCGCCCAGGAACCGCATCGGCGCAGAGATACGAGGATCACACCGTCCTTCTCCTGGACCGAAGCGCGTCCATGGCGCTCCCGACGACCAGCGGTCTCACGCGCTTCCAGTTGGCGGTTCGGCGGGCCCAAGACATCGTCGCGATGGGCGGCAGCACCCCGCAGCATTACGCGGTGGTGTCCTTCAATGGCACCTCATACATCGTGCACCTGGGCTTCACGACGAACACCGCACTCATCCAATTCACCCTGAACAGCCTCAAGGTGGGCATGGAGTCGGCACCGGTGGCACATGCCATCTGCGGATCGGTGGACGAGCTCCTGGCCTACCGTCCCCAGGTGCTGGCATGGAAGCGGATCGCCTTCTTCTCGGCCTCCGACGGGGACACTGGCACTCCCCCGTCCTCACAGTGCTACGGCCCGCCGAACACGACCCCCTCGCCGACGCCCGGCTCCTGGCAGTTCAAGGTCCGCAACAAGCTGGTGTCGGGCGATCCTGACAACGAGGGCGATCCCCGCTCCCCTCTTGTCCAGTTCTCCAATGTCTTGTTGGGCGGTCCTTTTGGATGAGGAGGATCACGCTCGCCGCCTTCGCGCAATACCCCTTGGGAGTGAGGGACAGGTTTTCAGTCCGCGCCTAAAGATGGGCGGATGTCCAACCTCATGACTTTCGATACCCAAGAGCTCATGCTTCGGGACAGGGTGATTTCGACCCTCAATGGCTCGCTGGACCTCACCCAGGTCCTTGAAGCCGCTCGAGCGCCCCTCCTTGAGTTCGCACAGGCTGACTCCGTGGCTTTGTGCCTCATGCGCACCACGCCTTCACTCGACTTCCGATGGCATGTCCCGGGCCACCGACTGCGTGTCCTCGATGAGTATCTCGGCTTGGCTGGCCATGACTTCGTCCGGGCCCCCATCTTCGCCCAGCCGGGTGTGGTCCTCCGCGATCCGGAGATGCTCTCCCGCGAGGAGTATGAACAGAACCTCCTCTACCAGCGCAGCCGGGAGCTGGATCTAGGCCTGGAGCACGTCATGGCCGTCCTCCTCCCCATCCGCCCCGACTTCCTCTGTGCCGTCGCACTCTACCGGACCCAGCGGCGCCCCTTCTCCGCGCAGTGCGCCGCCGCCCTCTCCAGCCTCAACCCGCACCTGGTGAATACGCTGCGCAACTGCAATGACGTCCAGGCGTTCACCACTGGCGGCCACCTCCTCGAAGAGCACTACCGCAACCCCGACACCGCGTTCCTCGTCGTGGAGCTTCCCCACCGGGAGGTCATGCGCTCTCGGCACGCCGCTGTCCTCCTGGAGCGGTGGTTCGCCCCCTCTGAACTCCACTCCTCCGGACTCCCCCTCCCACTCAAGGAGCAGTTGGACGCCCTGGTTCGCATGAACCCGGATTCGCGGGTCGAAAAGGACGTCTGGGTGTCCCTCCGTGACGATGGCTACCGCCGGGTTCGATTCATCGAGCTGCCCGCCTCCGAGGGCCCCCGGCGATGGGCCCTCCTGCTGAACGAGATTCCCACCTCCATCCCGCTTCCCACGGAGATGAGGCGCAAGCTCACCCGCCGCCAGATCACCGTCGCGATGTATCTGCTCCGCAACTGGCCCATTCAGCAGATCGCCGATGAACTCCGAATCTCGATCCTGACCGTAGACACCCACTGGAAAAACATCCGCGACAGGCTGTGCATCGACAGCCGCGCGGACCTCCTCTATCAGGCCGCGCGCCTCAACAAGCCCGTCTGAGGAACAGGAGTTCCCCCGTGTTCCCACAGGGGAGCACCCTGCTTGCGTGCAGCCCCCTACCTCGCGAGGGTGACACCGCCCTCACGGAAGATGCCCGGGTAGATGCTCCGGGTGGCCCGGGCCGAGAGGAGGATCGCCGCCTGATCCTCCCGGTCCGTCAGCCGCCCCAGGATCTCCACCATCTCCGCCACATGGTCTCCGTCCAGCGCCCCATGGCTGCGCAGGAACGTCACCGACTTGTGGATGTTGGGAATGGAAGACACCGCCTGCAGCCGCTCGGCCCACACCCCGGCTCGCGTCTGCGACAGGTACTCCAGCACGAACGCGGTCCCCAGCACCGCCGTCGGCACGCCCGAGCGCGACGTGAAGAAGTTCCACCCCGTATAGGCATCCACCGCCGGGCTCCGCGCCGTTGCCTCCACCTGCCCCTCCGAGCACCCCAGGTTCTTCAAGTCCGACAGCAACCACCGCTCGTGCCCCCGCTCCTCCTCCGACTTCTGGATCAACAACTCCGCCAGCTCCGGGTTCCGGCCCAACCGCTTGAGCCGATGCCCCGCCTCCCCGAGGAGCGGCGTGCTCCAGCGGGCATAGTGATACGTCTGGGTGAGGTAATGGATGTAGCCCACATCATCGAGAGTGCCGTCGAGGAGGCGGCTGGCGTCAGGCTGCGCATCCACCGCCGCCACCAGCCTTCGCGCCTCCTCATCCAGCGCCGCCACCCACTGAGTCCCCGCCTGATAATCCGTCTGTGATTGCACGTACGTCTCCCGTCCGGGGCCGTGGGGCTCCCGACTGCTGCGTGTTGAAGATGGAAGGAAAGGAAGAGCCGCCCCGGGCCTAGCCGGCGGGGCTCACGCCGCGGTCCAGCGCGTGGAAGAGCGCCAGGGTGTCAGCCGGAATCTCATCGAGCGCGATGATGAGCGGCAGCGTGAACCACTGAAAGTACGCGTCGTAGAGCGGCTCCGCGATGAAGCGCGCGCCCAGCTTCCTGGCGAAGAGCAGCGGCGCCTTGGGCAGCCGCAGCCCGTCCAACATCCCCTGCTCCGCCCTCGCCCACTCCTCCGGCGTGTAGAAGGGGCTGCGAGGATGCGCCGGGGCCAGCCACGGGTCGGGGACCTCCACCCGCCAGCGCGGACTCAGCCATCCCCGGTGAGCCGCGACCTGCCACGACAGCAGCGCGTCCTCGCGCGAGTCCGTCTCCAGGTTCGCGGACCCAATCCAGTGCGTCACCCCGCGCCGCCGGCTCTCCGCGTACATGCCGGCCTGCAACCACGTGATGGCCTCCGAGCGCCGCCACCGCTCCAGCACGCAGAAGCGAGAGGGCTCCGCGAACACCCGCTCCGGCCCGGGCAACCCCGAGAGGTCCACCCGCTGCTCCAGCTCAAGGCCCATCCTCCCGCCCAGGCTCGCCGCCAGCTCGGGGTTGGGCAACGACAACCGCAAGGTCGCCACGGGCTCGGTGCCCGCATAGACGAGCAGGTGCAGCGTGGTGTCGAGCGTGTCGAAGCACGTCACCTCCCGCCTCGACGGCGCCCCCCGCCCCGACAGCAATCCCAACTCTCCGCCGAAGACAGCCCAGCGGATGCGGGCCGCGTCATCCATCTCCCGCTGGGTGGTGGCGACACGCCAGCGCCAGTGCCTGCACGTCATGGGTCCTCTCCCGGTAGCGAAACGAGGCGGTGTCTCACCGCCCTCACACGTTCTTTCGCCGCTGGTGACCCGAGTTCGAGCCCGGCCCCACAGGAAGGGCGGTGTCAACGTTCGCGGACCCACATGCCCAGAAATACCGCGTTGACCGCTTTATCAAGAATAGCTAATTTTACTGCCTGTGCGAGGGCTTCCGACCCGGTGCCCGCACGTCCCCGAGAGGCCGAATGAAACTGAAACTGACCCAGGCGGTGAGCGTCATCTCCCTGCTGGCCGCGGCATGCGGCCCGATGCCAGAGGCCCAGGAGTCCGACAGCGAGCAGTTCGGTCACTCGGCGCAGCTGCTCCGCCGCGACCGGGCCATCCCTGGCGAGTACATCGTCGTCCTGCGTGACTCCACGCCGGAGGTCCGGCAGCAGGGGGCGGCGAACATCGCCCAGGACATGGTGTCCCTCGCCGGTGGCAAGGTGCTGCGGACCTACGAGCACTCCATCCACGGTTTCCTGGCGAACATGAGCGAGGCCGAGGCCCGCCGGCTCCTGTCCGACCCTCGCGTGGCGTATGTGCAGGAGAACGGCCTCATCCACGTGTCGGCGACGCAGACCAACGCGACCTGGGGCATTGACCGCATCGACCAGCGGGACCTGCCGCGCGACAGCTCCTACACCTACAACGTCGACGGCACCGGCGTGCATGCGTACATCATCGACACCGGCATCCGGCTGACCCACACCGAGTTCACCGGCCGCACCGGCAACGGCTACGACTTCATCGACAACGACAGCGACCCCACGGACTGCCACGGCCATGGCACGCATGTGTCTGGCACGGTGGGCGGCACGACCTGGGGCGTGGCGAAGAAGGTCACCCTCCACGGCGTGCGGGTGCTCGACTGCACGGGCTATGGAAACGACGCGCAGGTCATCGGCGGTATCGACTGGGTGGCGGCCAACCACATCAAGCCCGCGGTCGCCAACATGAGCCTGGGCGATGTCGGCATCCAGGCCATCGACGATGCGACGGAGCGGTTGATCGCCGCGGGCGTCACCACGGTGGTCGCCGCCGGCAACGACAGCGCCAACGCGTGCAACTACTCGCCGGCCCGTGCGCCCAACGCCATCACCGTGGGCTCCACCACCAGCACCGACGCCCGCTCGTCGTTCTCCAACTACGGGACGTGCGTGGACATCTTCGCGCCGGGCTCGAGCATCACCTCGGCCTCGAACTCCGGCAACAGCTCCAGCACCTCGATGAGCGGCACGTCCATGGCCTCGCCGCACGTGGCCGGCGCCGCGGCGCTCTACCTGAGCGCCAACCCCACCGCGACGCCCGCGCAGGTGCGCGACGCGCTGGTGAACAACGCCACGCCGAACAAGGTCACCAGCCCGGGGACCGGCTCGCCCAACAAGCTGCTCTACACGCTCTTCATCACCGGCGGCGGCGGCGGTGACACCACCCCGCCCACGACGTCCATCACCTCTCCCGCGGGCGGCGCCACGCTGAGCGGCACCGCGAGCCTGAGCGCCAGCGCCACCGACAACGTGGGCGTGTCGCGCGTGGAGTTCTACGCGGGCACCGCGCTGCTGGGCACGGCGACGGCCTCGCCGTACAGCATCTCCTGGAACACGACGACGGTGGCCAACGGCACCTACTCGCTGACCACCAAGGCGTATGACGCGGCGAACAACGTCGGCACGTCGGCCACGGTGTCGGTGACGGTGAACAACGGCACGGGCTCCTGCTCCATCAACGAGCAGCTCCTGCTCAACCCGGGCTTCGAGAGCGGCAACACGGGCTGGACCACCTCGTCGGGCGTCATCGACGGCACCACGTCGGGCAGCGCGCCGCGCACGGGCACCTACAAGGCCTGGATGAACGGCTACGGCAGCACGAGCACGGAGTTCGCCTACCAGGACGTCACCATCCCTTCCACGGCGTGCAGCGCCACGCTCAGCTTCTGGGCGCGCATCACCACGGCGGAGACGACGACCACGACGGCCTACGACAAGCTGGCCGTCCAGATCCGCAACAGCGCGGGTACGGTGCTCGCCACGCTGGCCACGTACAGCAACCTGGACAAGGGCACGACCTACGTGCAGCGGACGTTCGACCTGGCCGCGTACAAGGGCCAGACCATCCGCCTCTACTTCAACGGCACGGAGGACTCGTCCCTGCAGACGAGCTTCTTCCTCGACGACACCGCGTTGAACATCGTCCGGTAGCCCTCACGGACGAGGACAGCCGGGACCTCCGCGCGCGAAGGCCCAGCAACCCCACCGGGTTGCTGGGCCTGTTTTTTCGGCCGGAGCCGGGCCACGCCTTGTCGCTCAGCCGCCCTTGGGCATGTTCAACGCCATCGCCACCAGCGAGAGGGTCAGGTCCTCGGGGTGGTAGGGCTTGAAGGGGTTGAGCGTCGTCCCGGTCGAATCGAGGTGATCCAGCCCTTGCAGGGTCACCGACTTGGAGCCAGGGATGAACGCGTCCTGCGGCAGCACCAGGCCGTCTGACTTCACGCCGTAGCGCTGCTGCATGTACTCCTCGGCGGCGAACAGCGGCGAGGTGGGGTTGGCGGTGGTGGAGGCCATGCACACCGCGGGGATGCCCGCGGGCATCGGGTGCTCCGCCAGGAACTTCTTGCGCGAGTCGTACGTCAGGTCCTCGCCGGCCTGGATGCTGCCCCCCAGCGCCTCGATGGCGCCGCCCACCCCGTAGCGCACCAGCGGGTTGTCCAGCAGGTCCTGCGCCATGGGGGAGCCGCCGTACGGCGACTGGATGGTGACCAGGGCGCGCACGTGGTCCTTGAGCTCCGGGTACATCGCCAGGGCCGCCGCGGAGTCCAGGCCGCCCTTGCTGTGGCCCATCAGCACCACCTGCTTGCCGTTCTTGGCGGCCTCGAGCACCGCCTGACGGACGATGGCCGCGTTGTGCTCCACGCCCATGTCCGTGTCCACGGGCACCCGGCCCACCTGCAGCCCCTGGGCCTTGAGCGCGTCCAGGTTCTTGTCGAAGTACAGCTCCTTGGGCGCCGCCTCCGACAACAGGCCGCCCACCGCCAGGAACACGCAGTCCTTGGCCTCGGGAGGCAGCACGTTCTGGCCCGCGCGCACCGCCTGGTTCAGCTTCTGGAACTCCGGCGTGGCGTCCCTGGCCGGCGGATACGCCTTCTGGATCCAGCCGATCTTGTCCGCCTCCCCCCTCCCCGGCCAGGGGATGGGCAGGCGCAGGCTGTTCACCTGCGAAAGCTCAGGGCCCCGCTGCGCCCCCGCCGGAGCGTCCGCCGTGAAGCCGTCGCTCACCACCAGGGCCTTGGGGCCCTGCGCTGCATTGGGCCGGAGGGAGGCCTCTGGAGCGACCCGCGTCTGGGGCGGCGAGGTGAGGCTGGAAGGACGCGTGATCTGGGCCATGGGCGGACCTCGGATGGGGGAAACGAGAGGAGCAGCGAGGGAGGTGCCTACATTGTCGCAGGAGGGCGTTGTTTGTTGCGTGCTCCGCTCCAAGGGCGTGAGAAGCCGAGAACCCCAGGTGGATGCCGCATTGCGACATCCCCGAAACCGCCTCCCGCCCCCCGGGCGCGGGTGTTTCAAATCACCAATCCAGGCCCGGCTCGGACGCCGGACGCGCCCGGGGCATGTCGGCTGTGGGGAACATCACGGTGGACGTCTGGGATTGCCTCAACAGTGACAATCCAGAGCGCCTGTCCCAGAGGACAACTACCGCCCAATCACATCCAAATTAAATCTTCCACCATGAACAGCATGCAGTGGCGGGATCTGCGAGAGATGTTGGGCGAGCACGAAGCGCCTGGGGGGCATTCCCTCGAACAGTTGTCGAGAGAGGACATCCCCCTCGTGACCGGGCTCTTGCGCGGCTGGTATCCGGACATCCAGGTCGGCACGGAGAGCCGGCACCTGGAGCCCTCGTTCTACGAGCGGGAGTTCTTCCTGCGCGGCGAGTCTCCGGACCGGCCGCTGTGCGCGGTGCTGTGCCGCACCCGGGAGCAGCACGACATCATCGGGCTGCTCACGCTCGAGAAGAACGCGCGGGGGCTGCAGATCTCCGCGCCCATGGGCGTGGTGGAGCCGTCCCGTCGAGGGATGGGGATCGGCCAGTTCGGGGTCAGCCTCCTGGAAGTGGTGGGCCGGAGCATCGGCGCGGAGGTGGCGCTCTACTACTCCACGCTGAAGGTCGCCCAGGCCCAGCTCAACGCCGAACGCCGTGGCTTCAAGCTGGTAGGCATTGTTCCAGCCTTCGACATGGATGCCATTGCTCCCGGGACCGTCAAGCGCGTCTACGAGGCGATCTACGCCAAGGTGCTGGTCAGCCCGGAGCGCATCCACGTTCCGGATTGGGACGCGCTCGTCCCGTCGACCCGCGCGCTCTTCACGCACCTGTTTGGCACGCACCCCGCGCATCCCCACGAGCTCCCGATGAGGAACCAACTCCATGGTTGAGCTGCGCACCTTCGAGGGCGACGCCGAAGAGGCCTCCCACTTCATCAACGGCGTCTGGCAGGACCGCTACGGCAAGAAGCTGCCCCTGGCCGTGTGGGACGCGCGCTTCTTCGACTGGCTGCTCTTCCGCGAGGGCCAGGCCCCCCGCGACTATCTGGTGGCGGCGTACGACGGCGGCCGGCTGGTGGGCACGTTGTTCGCCGAGCCCGCGAGGCTCCGCGTTGGCACGCGGGAGGTGGATGGCACCTACGGGAGCTGGGCCAGCGTGGCCCCGTCGCACCGCGGACAGGGCATTGGTGGAAAGCTGGCGGAGGAGCTGTTCCGGCGCCACCGCGATCGGGGCGCGATGCTGACCCTGGGCTGCGTGGCGGCGGGGACGGACGGGCCGGGCTTCTGGAAGCAGACCGAGCACGCGCGCATCCTCGGCGGGATGGGGCTCTGGGTGCACGTCTTCGACGCCCAGGCGCTGGCCCGCTGGTCGATGAATGCCTCGGAACGCGCCCTGTTCACCATGGCCCGGCCGTTCCTCCGACACCGCTTCCGGCAGGCGAGCGGACAGGACATCCGACCCTACCGGCCCTCGGACCTGCCCCGGTGCATGGCGTTGCTCCAGCGGATGATGGCGCCCGTGACCCTGGGCTACACGTACACGGCGCAGCGGCTGGCGCACCAGCTCCAGTACCGGGACGTGCCGCACACGTTCGTGCTGGAGCAGGCGGGCGAGGTCCAGGGCTTCGTCAACAGCTACCCGATGCGGATGACGGGCCGAGAGACCATGACCGCGGAGGTCGTGGACCTGATGGCCTTCGCGGACTCCGTGTCCCATGACGACCGGCGGCGGCTGCTGCAGGTGGCGATGCAGGACATGGAGCGCCGGGGTGCGAGCTGCGCCGCGATGCTGCGGAGCCCCTGCATCCCGGCTTCGCTGATGTGGCGCTCGGGCTGGGTGCCTTTCCCGGGAGGCGCGAAGGTGACGTGCCTGCTGCCCTCGCCCCAACTGGAGCTGCCAGCGTCCCCCTGTGTGTTCACGCACCTGCGCTGAGCCGGAAAGGGGCTGGTTTGGGGAGGAGCTCACGCATCCCGTGAGGCCCAGCGGATAGATTCGAGTCCGTGAGCCCCTTCCCGACCACCCTCCCCCCAGCCGAAGCCATTCCCTTGCGCGGAGGTCCCGCGCTGCGGTGGGGCGTGCTGGCACCCGGGAGGATCGCGGGGGGCTTCGTCTGGGCCCTGCATCAGCACACGGACCAGCGCGTCCACGCGGTCGCCTCGCGTGCTCCCGAGCGCGCCCAGCGCTTCGCCGCGACCCATGGCATTCCTCGCGTCCACGAGTCCTACGAGCAGCTCGTCGCCGATCCTCACGTCGACATCGTCTACGTGGCGTCTCCCCACAGCGAGCACAAGCGACAGGCCTTGCTCGCCATCGGCGCCGGCAAGCACGTCCTCGTGGAGAAGCCCCTCGCGCTCGATGCCGCCGAGGCCCGGGACATCGCGCGGGCGGCTCGCGCCGCAGGCGTCTTCGCCATGGAGGCCCTGTGGTCGCGCTTCCTCCCCCAGACCCTTCTCATTGAACGACTGCTGCGCGATGGCGTGCTCGGAGACATCCGGCTCGTCATGGCGGACTTCGGTGGCCGCTTTGACTTCGATCCTGAAGGCCGCGTCTTCAACCCCTCGCTCGGCGGCGGCGCGCTGCTCGACATCGGCATCTATCCCATCTGGCTCGCGCACTTCGTGCTCGGCCCGCCCCCGCGGGTGCACGCCACGGGCTCGCTCGCCCCGACGGGTGTGGACGGGCAGGCGGCGCTCGTCCTCACCTACCCCACGGGTGCCCAGGCGCTGCTGCACACCACCCTGTTCGCCGAAACGCCCCAAGAGGCCGTCATCGCGGGCACGCATGCGCGCCTCCAGCTCGATTCGCGCTTCTTCGCTCCCAGCGGCTTCACGGTGAGGGCCGCGAGGTCGGACCAGCGGCTGCGCTGGACCGATCCCTCCGGAATCCACGGCAGCGAGGGCCTTGCCTACCAGGCCGCCGCGGTCGCACGACATATCGCCGAGGGCCTCACGGAGTCGCCGCTGCATCCGCTCGAGCACAGCATCGCCTTGCTCGAAACCATCGACGCGGCGCGCGGACAGCTTGGCGCCGCCGGCCTCTGAATGGCGCCGCGGTCGGACTGCTGGACGCGCGCCTTCTCTCGGAAGCCCTCGCCGACGACTTGCTCCGGCTCCTCATCCATCAAATCTCAAGACCCATTGTCTGCCATTACCGTGCTCGCCTTCGCCTCCCGCGCGATGAGCGCCAACGCGCTGCCAGCGGCTCCATCCCATCCAGGAGGAAGCGCGTGTTCGCAACGAGCGGCCGTTCATCAGACGGCCAGCGCTCAGGTGTCGGACGCGGGAGGACTGTCGAGGCGTCAGCGGATCGCGGGGGGTGAAACACCGCGACGATGGGTTCCGGGCGTCATCCCGACATGGCGCTTGAAGGCCTTGCCGAAGGAGCTCTCCGTCTCGTAGCCCACGTCGCGGGCGACCTCGGCCAGCGACTTGCCGGGGTCGCGCATCAGGACCATGGCCTGATGCATGCGCCAGCGAGCGATATACGCGAGCGGCGCTTCCCCCACGAGCGCCCGGAAACGTTCCGCGAAGAGGGTGCGCGACATGCTGGCGAGCTTCGCGAGGCCCGCCAGCGTCCAGGGAGCCTGTGGCTTCTCATGGATGCGCTGCAACACCTTGCCAATGCGCGGGTCCACCAGGGCCCTCAGCCACCCGTTCGCGTGGGAGGCTGAATCCATGTGCGCCCGGAGCGCCTGCACGAAGAGCACGTCCGCGAGCCTGCTGACGATGGTGTCATAGCCGGGCTGTCTGGCTTCGACTTCGGAGGCCACGAACCGCAGCGTCGGCTCCAGCCAGGGCAACGCCGGGATGCCGTCGCCCTTCACGTGCAGGAGCGTGGGGAGGTGCCGCAAGAGCGGGCTCAGGGCCTCCCCCTCGAACGCGAACGAGCCCACGAGGAGTGTCGCGGCCACGCCTCCGCCCCCGTAATGGAGCAGGCCCCCGCAGCGCATGGGCCCGCGCGTCGCATAGACCTCCTCCACGGGCAGTGCCCGGGTTCCCTTCGCATCCCGCAAGGTGAAGCGCACCCCAGCGGGGATGAACACGAAGTCACCGCCCACGAGCGTCAGGGATTCCTCGTCCGTGGACAGCAGGCAGTTGCCGCGCATCACGGCGTAGAAGAGGGGATTGGGTGAGCCGTCGATGCGCATGCCCCAAGGCGCCGTCAGCTCGTAGCGTCCATGCACCTTGCTGCGCAGCTGGATGCCGCCCAGGACTTCCGTGAGGACGTCGAACCCGGCTGAGTCACCGGACGTTTGGACCATGGAAACGGACTTCTGGCGCATGTTCGTCCTCCAGAGCGGGACTATAGGTCCATCCCGTGAGCGGCAGGGCGAGCGCGTCCACGCGTTCGACGGTCCGCCCCAGAGGAGTCAGTCCCATGAAAGCCATCCTGTTGCGTGCCTTTGGCGCGCCCGAGCAGCTTCGCCTCGAGGACGTGCCGACCCCGGTGCCCGGTGACGGCGAGGTGCGGATCCGCGTGCATGCCGCCGGGCTCAACTTCACTGACCTCGCGCAGCGGGAGGGACGCCTGCCCGGCGTGCCGCCATTGCCATTCATTCCTGGCCTGGAGGCCGCGGGGGTGGTGGATGCGACCGGCGCCTCCGTCCACGGCGTCGCTCCAGGCGCGAGGGTCGTCGCGCTCCTGCCGGGACAGGGAGCCTTCGCGGAGTACGCGCTCGCTCCTGCTTCGGCGCTGATTCCCATCCCGGACGCGGTCTCCTTCGAACAGGCGGTGGGGCTCCCCGCGCACGGGCCCACGGCGCTCCTGGGGCTTCGCGTGGGGGCTCGGCTCCAGGGAGGCGACACGGTGTTCATTCCGTCCGCTGGAGGAGGCGTTGGGACGCTGCTCGTGCAGCTGGCGAAGAAGCTGGGCGCGTCGCGCGTCATCGGAGGCGCGAGCCATGAGGCCCGACGCGCCCTGGCGCACCGGTTGGGCGCGGATGCCACCGTGGATACCTCACGCGCGGACTGGCCCGAACGCGTCCGCGAGGCCACGGGTGGGCGCGGCGCCGATGTCGTCTTCGTCTCGGGTGGCGGCGAGACCGGCGCCCGGAGCCTTCAGGCGCTCGCGCCGCGAGGACGACTGGTCCTGTTCGGCGCGGAGAGCATGTTCGACACGCAGCTCGGCCGGGAGCAGATGGCGGGCCTCATCGCTCGGAACCAGTCGGTCTCGGGCTTCGCGACCTTCACCCTGCCCCAAGAGGAACTGCGGGCGGCGCTCCTGGAAGTCCTCGCGCTCGTCCAGCGCGGCGAGCTCTCGGTCGTCATGGGTGCGCCGCGTCCCCTTGAAGCCGTGGCTCAGGCACACCGGGACATGGCCGCACGGAAGACGGAAGGGAAGGTCGTCTTCCGCGTTGCTTGAGGTTCACCCTCGCAGATAGCCCCCCAGCACGCCGGAGCCGCCGCAGAGCGCGAAGGACAGGACCAGGAGTATCACCAGGACGACCTGCGGCCGCTCGAACCCCACGTCCTCGCGCAGGTGCTGTCTGGGATTTTCGGGCAGGTAGGCGATGTCGAGGGGGCTGCCTGGGGCCCGTTTGGAGGCCGCCTCTTCCGCGGACTCGGTGAACTGGTCTTCGACCTCAGGCCCCTCCACCGGGCGGAAGGAGTAGTAGACGGTGCTCGTCGACCGGGTCTTGGAGTTCTGGACACGGAGCACCTTGCCGCGCGTGTGCAGACCTCGCTGCCGCACCTGAAGGGTGAGGGTGCGAAACGTAAGGAAGTGCCGCAGAAGCAGAAGCGGCGCTCCCACGAAGAGTGCCAGGAGGATGACCAGAAGCGGGAATGGCATGGCGGTGCGCAGGATCGCGCGCTGGAGCGCGCGGTGGCAACCGGCGCCAGAACGGCCCGGCCCGTGAGAAGGGACGTATCCTTTCGGTGCCCTCGGCCGTTCTCCCTGCATGACGCCTCCTCCAGACCCACTCCCGTCGACGCTGCGCGGTTCATGGCAGCGCTTCCTCGATGTCTATGAGCCGCACCGCTCCGAGCTCTACCGCTATAGCCGGTACCTCACCCGCAGCCCGTGGGACGCCGAGGACCTGACCCAGGACACCCTCGCGCGCGCCTTCGTCACGCTCGGACAGCTGGGCGCCGCGCCGCCCAACCCCCGCGCGTGGTTGCTGCGCGTCGCCACGAACCTGTGGATCGACCGGACGCGCCGGGCACGACCGGAAGATGTCCCCATGGAGGCGCCCCCGGTTCAGGCCGACCCGCGCCCGACCCGCGAGGCGGCTGGGACGCTGCTCGTGAGGCTCCCTCCGCAGGAGCGCGCGGCGGTGGTGCTCAAGGACGTCTTCGAACTCTCGATCGAGGACATCGCGGAGACGTTGTCCACGACGGCGGGCGCGGTGAAGGCGGCGCTGCACCGCGGGCGCGGCAAGCTCGCGGACTCCGACGCGGCGTTGACGCGCGCCCCTGCCCCAGGCGCCCTCGACGCCTTCTGCGCCGCCTTCAACGCGGGCGATCTCGACGCGCTCACGGCGCTCCTGCTCGACAGCGCCATCGTCGAGGTGGTGGGGGCGACGACGCAGTACGGCCCGGAAGCGGCGCGGCGCACCGTGCTGTACGGCATGCTCTTCGGCGTCGAGCGAATGGTGGACGCCGAGCGGCGCGGCGGCATCGAGCCGCGCTTCATCCAGGGCGTGCGCGCCGTCGCGCCGCGAGTGGAGGCCCGCGAGCACCGCGGCAACTGGGTCCTGCTGCACTGGTACTCGCACGACGACGGAGAGGCGGTGCGCGCGCTCACCCTCTTGCGCGGCGAGGAGGGTCGCGTCGCGCACCTCGCCAACTATTTCTTCAGCCCGGACCTCCTCGCGGAGGTGTGCGCGGAGCTCGGCGTGCCGTTCCGCGCCAACGGCCACCGCTTCTGGATCGAGGGATGCTGATGCGCACGCTCTACTTCCACCCGCTCTCGTCGTTCTGTCAGAAGGTCCTCATCGCGCTCTACGAGCTCGAACTGCCGTTCGAACGGCGCTTCGTGGACCTCGGGGCTCCCGCCGACCGCGAAGCGCTCGCGCGACGCTGGCCGTACTGCCGCTTCCCGGTGCTCGAGGACGACGGCCACGTCGTGGCGGAGTCGAGCATCATCGTCGAGCACCTGGGCCCTGGACTCATCCCCTCCGGCCGGGAGGCGGCCCTGGAGTGCAGGCTCCTCGACCGGGTGTTCGACCTGCACGTGAACGAGCAGGTGGGCAAGGTCGTCGCCGACCGGCTGCGGCCCGCCGACGCGCGCGACCCGATCGGCGTCGGACGCGCGCGCAACACACTGCGCACCTCGTACGACGTCCTCGAAGCGCGTCTGCCAGGACGAACCTGGGCGGCCGGCGACACGTTCACGCTCGCTGACTGCGCCGCGGCGCCCGCGCTCTTCTACGCGGCTCGCGTCGAGCCGTTCCAACACCCGCACCTCACCGCGTACTTCGAACGCATCCTCGCAAGACCGACGGTCGCGCGCGTCTTCGAGGAGGCGCGGCCATACCTGCACCTCTTCCCCGTGAAGTAGGCGCCCCCCGGACCAGAGGTCAGGCGGCGCCCTTTCGGCCCGCACGCGGGTTCCCTTCAGCACAGGGAGCCCGCGTGCTCGAGCAGTGGCGCCGAGACGAGCCTCCCGCCCAACGCTCAGGGCGCCGGGCGAACTGGCGGGGCGGGCGTCACCACCATCCCGTCCAACACGCCATACGCGTAGGCCACCGCGAAGGCGTAGGCCCCCACCAGGTACGTCACGTTGAGCGTCCGCGCCGTCCCCGCGTCGCTCGCGCTGTAGCGGCCGTCCGGCCCGCGCAGCGAGAGCGCGGTCCCCAGCGAGACTCCCGCGGCCGCGAGTCCCAACCCCTGCGTCACCGCCAGCACCGTGCCCATCCCCGAGCGCTTGTGTTTGAAGTGCCCCACGCCAAAGGGCGCCAGATACCAGGCACGGGTCAGCGCTGGCGCGGTAGGCAGCTCGTCCTTGCGCAGGAGCGGGTCGACAATGGGGGTTGGCGGTGGCAACAGCCGGGGACGCCGCTCGGCGCGCAGCTCCGCGATGCGGGCCTGGTGCTGAGTACGCGCGCGCTCGACGAACGCGAGGAAGTCCGGCGGATACAACAGCGGGTCCAGCACCGAGTCGCCGTGAACGGCCAGCCCTCGCACCACCTCGTCCTCCGCGCGAGCCAGCTCTTCCTGCGCGTGGTAGGTGGCCGCGAGCAGCAGGTGCGCTTCCGCCTCCAGCACATCTCCGTCGAGCCGCAGCGGATAGAGCAGGGACTCCAGCTCGGCGCGGGCGTGGGACAGCTCTCCGGACTGGTAGGCACCGCGCGCGCCGTCGAGCGGGGACGCCGCGAGCACCACCATCATCAAGGCCGCGCACATCACGGCGTCACCTCCAGCGCCACTTCGAGACGACGACCAGCCACCACGTCCACCTCTCGCTGCAAGGGAGGCGCACCCGCGCGGCGTGCCGTCACCGTGTGACGCCCATGCTCGACCCGCACCGGAGCAGCGAGAGGCGCGAGGCCCACCTCTCGGCCGTCCACGAAGAGCCGCGCGCCCGCCGGAGCGAGGATGAGCACCTCCGCCTTGCGCAGCGACAACACCACGTCGCGCGTCACGGTCTCCCCCGGAGCGAGCGTCACCTCCTGGTCGACCTCGTCACACAGCGGATTGACGAAGCGCAGTCGGTAGGTCCCCGCGGGCAGCGAGAGTTCACGCACGCGGGGCGTGTATCCCTGGCTCTCACCGTTCACGAAGACCTCTGCCCATGGGCGTGCCGTCACCTTCACCACGGCGGGCCGCTCGGGGACGGGGGTTCCCACTTCCGGAGCCGGGGGCGGTGCCGAGGGACTTGTCGGCAGGGAGGGCACGGCTGGCTTCGCCGACTCCACTCCGTCCGGACGCCCTCTTGAAACGGAGGGCCGAGCGGGCTTCTCCACCACGGCACCGTCCTTCGTGCGGCTGCCGGAGGAGCCGACAACGGGCGCCGTTTCCAGGGACGACTTCCGCGGCGCGACCTCCGCGGCGGGGCCCTGACCAGCCCCCCGAGGAGACTCCACCGGCTCCCCCGCGAGGTCTTCGTTCGAACGCGCGGTGACGCTCGCCACTTCCACTCCAGATGTCACGGCGCCACCCGCTGTCCCCTCGCTCCTTCGAGTGAGCGTCCATCCACCCCACCCCACCACCGCGCAGAGCACGAGCCCCGCGCCCACGGCGCCAGCCCTCCCCCCAGCGCGCCTCGGCCGCTCGCGCAACAACGCCGCCACCTCGGCGGACGTCGGCTCCAGCGCCAGCGCGGCGTTGAGGACCTTCGCGGCCCGGGCACCCTCTCCGCGCGCCAGCAGTCCGCGCCCCTCCTCCAGCAACCGCTCGAAGCGAGCCCGGCGCCATCGAATGGCACCTGCCACCGGGTTCGCCAGGAACTCCCGAGCCACGTCGGCGGGCGGCCCCACCTCTCGCTGGAGCAGTTCCTCCAACGCCAATGCCAACACGGCCCCGTCGTGCGGTCGGTCCCGTGCATCCTTCGCCAGGCACCGCGCGACCAGGGCCGCCAGCGGCTCGGGCGTGCCCGGCACCACCTCCGTCAGCGACGGCGCATCCTTCGTCATCACCGATGCGGCCAGGTGCGCCGCGCCCTTGCCCGCGTGCGGCGTGCTGCCCGAGCACAGCTCGAACAGGATGACCCCCACCGCGTACACATCCGACGCGGGCGAGTACGCGCCCGTGTCGATGCGCTCGGGCGCCATGTACGGCAACGAGCCCGTCACCGCTCCCGTGCTCGTGAGGCGTTCCTGATCCTCCAGCGCGGCGAGGCCAAAGTCCGCCAGCTTCAGCGGGCCTCCTTCCGCCACCAGCACGTTGTCAGGCTTCACGTCGCGGTGGACGATGCCGCGCGCGTGCGCCGCCGCCAGCGCCCGGGCGAGCTCCCAGCCCAGCACCATCACCGCCTCGGGCGGCACCGGCGCGAGCCTCGCCGCCAGCGCGCGCAGGTCCTCGCCCCGCACCCACTCGCAGACGAGAAACGGGCCTTGGTCCCCATCCTCGCCGTAGTCGTGGACCCCCAGGACGTTGGGGTGATGGAGCGACGCGGCCAGCTCGGCCTCCCGGCGGAAGCGCTCCGCGCGGCCCGCGCCGCCCCCCGGGTGCATCCGCTTCACCGCCACCGGGCGCGACAGCCGCAGGTCCGTGGCCAGGAAGACCGTGGCCATTCCCCCACGCCCCAACTCCCGCTCGAGTCGGTAGCGGCCCGCAAGCACCTCACCCGTCATCACCCGGGCATTCTCCGGGAGCGCGCTCCCGCGAGCAACCCGAACAGATTACAGCGACAGCCGACAGGCCTTCGTGTCCCCCACCTGCTCGCAGGCGCCCGTCGCCCCTCCGGGGCAGTCCCGGTCCAGCCGGCAGGGTTGCCGACACCGCAATGCCGTCCCCGACGACAGACACACGCTACAGGGCGCGCAGTCCAAGGAGTTCTCGCAGACCTCTCCCACCGACGACGGAGTCCCCGAACACTCCCGCACGCACAGTCCGTCCGGAGCACATTGGTAACCCGGCTCGCAGAGGCCCGCACCCGCGGGATTGCACTTCTCCTCGCACCGCAGTCGCTCCCTGGGACACGTGGCGATGCCGGGACAGTCGAAGGAGTCCCTGCACGCCCCTCCCAGTCGAGGCCCCACCACACAGTGCGTATTCGTGCACCGCCGCTCATCGCGACACGTGAAGTCCAACGAGCACTTCAGCGTGCACGCTCCGCCTTCACAGGCCGCCGCGGGATCCGCGCACTCGCACGCCCGCGAGCACGTCCCCCCCAGCTCCACCGTGCTCGAACATCCCGCGTCCGGCGGCGAGCACCCCGCCCCCGTGCAACCTCCATCCGGCTTCACGCAGCCGGCGTCGGGACAACCGCCATCCGGGACCTCGCACCCCGCCCCCGTGCAACCTCCGTCCGTCGGCGGCGTGACCGGCACGCAGGCGTTCAGGGTGCCAGACGGATCCGGCACGACCCCGCAGCCATATCCCGGCCGGACACAGTCCTCGCCGCAGGTCCGCAGGCACTGCCCCAGCTCCGTCGCGCACACGCTGCCTCGCGGACAGGACCGCTTCGCGGAGCACGCCAGCAGGCAATACCCGCCCGGAAACCCCATGCCGCAGGTGAGCCCCGGACCGCAGTCAGCATCCGCGCCACAGGCCTCCCCCAGCCGGTCCGCGTCCACGGGCTCGCACTCCCCTCCCACACAGACCTGCCCCTGGGAACAGCCCTGGGACTCGTCGCAGCGGACGCGGATGTCGAGCGGACAGCCCGTCGCGGCGAACAGCACCAGCGCGGGCACCAACGAGAGCAGGAGGAAGCGGCGCATCACCAAGGCCCGGGCGACTCTACGCGGAGGGACGCGCGAAGAGCAGCCCCCCAACACGAGGGGCCTCATGTTCCCCGACGGGGGAACACGAGGCCCCCCTCACCCGCTACATGCAGGCGCCCATGACGCCGGGCGCGGAGAAGCACTGGCCGCTCTTGCACTGAGCGTTCTCCGTGCAGGGGAAGCCGAAGTCACCCGGGCTGCAGAACCCGAGGACCGAGCCGGTGAAGGGCTTCACGCAGCTCCACGCCGAGGGGCAGTTCGAGCCGTCGCGGCAGAGCCCCTGCATGCAGAAGCGGCCCTTGTTGGCCAGGATTCCGTCGTTGCACACCGCGCCGCCCAGGCCCGTCGGGCACACGCCGTCCTCGGGGCACGGCGGGAAGCTGGCGCAGTACGGCTGCTTCGAGCCCTGGTCATCTGGATCCAGGCACACCGAGTAGGTGTCGCAGCCGTCCTTGAAGTCGGAGGTGTTCGGGTTGCACGAGGGCGGGTTGGGCGGGGGCGTCAGGCTGCACAGGCCCTCGATGCACTGCTGGTTGCTCTGGCACTGGCTGTTGGAGGTGCAGGTCGCCACCTTCTTGTTCTTGCAATACGAGGCGAGCGTGCCGGTGTCCTCGGCGTCGCAGTACTGGTCCGCCGCGCAGTTGGCGTTCGTCTGGCAGCCCAGGGCACACAGGCCGTTGAAGCAGAACTGCCCGGAGGGACACGCCTTGCTCGAGCCGCACAGCTCCGCGCTCTGCTCGCTGGGCTTCCCGTCGGGCCCCTCGCTGTCATCGTCCTTCGTGCTGCCACAGCCCACCACCGCCAACGCCAGGAACAGGCTCATCACCACATGCTTCATGTTCGTCTCCAGGATGTTCGTTCGTGCCGCGGCGACCCTCCGCCAGCGGGTGATGGGCACCCCCATCGCAACGGGCGTGCCGCGGCCTCGCGAGGTATCGGATCGCCACGATTCCAGGGGGTTGCATGACGCCTCGGGCCCGCCGAGAGCCCGCCGCCAGGGGAAACGTGCCAGGACTGGCACGCGGACAGCCCCTCCCGAGGAGGCGGCCTGTCAGTCCTCCTCGCCCAGGTAGCGAAACAGCGAGCGCAGCCCGATGCCCAGCGCCGCCGCGGCGTCCTTCTTGCTGCCGCCGCAGCGGGCGATCGCCTCGCGCACGTAGCGCTGGACGAACGCCTCCCGCGCGTCCTCCAACGGAATCATGGGCGCTGCGTCGCCGCCCAGCTCCAGGTCCTCGGGTCTGAGCAGCTCGTCCTTCGCCAGCACCGCCGCGCGCCGCACGCGCGACGTCAGCTCCCGCACGTTGCCGGGGAAGGGGTGCCCACGCAGCGCCTCCGTGGCCTTCTGCGTGAAGCCTCGCGCCTTGCGCGCCTCCTGCGTCAACACGTGGTGGGCGATGAGCAGCACGTCGTCCCCCCGCTCTCGCAGCGGCGGCACGTCCACGCGCACCTCCTCCAGCCGGAAGCGCAGGTCCGCGCGGAAGGTGCCCCGCCGCACCGCCTCCGACAGGGCCACGTGGGTCGCGGACACCACGCGCACGTCCACCTTGCGCGGCTGGTGTTCGCCCAGCCGGGTCACTTCGCGCTCCTGCACGACGCGCAGCAAGCGCGTCTGGAGCGACAGCGGCATGTCGCCAATCTCATCCAGGAAGAGGGTGCCCCCGTCCGCCGCTTCCACCAGCCCCGCCCGCGCCGCGCCCGCGCCGGTGAACGCGCCACGCGCGTGGCCGAACAGCTCACGCTCGATGAGGCTCTCCGGCAGCGCCGCGCAGTTGATGGCCACCAGCCGTCCGCGCCGACCGCTGCGCCGGTGGAGCGCCCTGGCCACCAGCTCCTTGCCTGTTCCCGTCTCGCCTTCGATGAGGACGTTGAGCGGCGTGGGCCCCAGTCGCTCCACCTGCTGGTACAGGGCACGCATCGACGGGGACTCTCCGATGAGCCCCTCGAACGTCGCAGCCTCGATGCGGCGGGTGAGGCCCTCCACCTGCGCGCGCAGCTCCGTCAGCTCGCGCCGGGTCGACAGGAGCAGCGCTGTCAGCGCGGAGAGCGCCATGGCCTCCTCCAGATCCGCGGCGGAGAAGGCCGCCGCGCCCAACCTCCTCCCCAGGTACACCACGGACAGCGGCACCGGCTCCACGCGCAGCGGCACCACCAGCGCGGAGCCCAGCCGCAGGGCCTCCATGCTGGGCGCCCTGGCCAGCGCCGCGTCCGCCTCCACGTCGGCCACCCGCACCGGAGCGCCCGACGTCAGCACCCGGTCCACGAGGCTGTCCGCCACCGCCGCGTCGGGCATCGCCCCCGTGGAGCACAGCACGCGCCGAGGTCCCTCCCGCGAGTCCGCGGCGACGAGGAAGCCCACGTCCGCGCCCACCACGTCGGCGAGCCCCCGCATCGCCACCTCCAGCAGTTCCAGCGGGGGACGCTGCACCAGCAGCCGCGAGGACAGCTCCGCCAGCACCGCCACCAGCCGGCCCTCCTGTCGCCGGGGGGCCACCTCCGTCGCCTCCCCCGCGACGGCCTCCACCGCTTCGACGAGCTCCAGTTCCACCGTGCCCACGCGGAAGCGGTCGCCGGGAACCAGCGGCGCCAGGTCCACGCGCCGCCCTCGAACCTTGAGGTCACAGCCCTTCCCCGCAGGGGACACGCTCCAGCCTCGCGCATCGCGGAACAAAAGCGCGTGGCTCGGCTTCACGCCGGGCGCGACAATCACGGCGTCGCAGGTGGCGTCGGAGCCCACGGAGACGACGGGCTTGTCCAAGGGGAGACGACGGCCGTCGGGGAGGACCAGAAGCTGGGGCATGGCGGAGCGCGGGCGCCGCTGTCGCATATCAGGAACGCGGGAGGCGGGCACGTGCCTCCACGTCGGCCCCGGGGCCTCGGGCAGCGGCACGAACCCTGCGTCGTCGCACCACGGTCCGACGAACCGGAATCGCTGACGCGTCAGGGCTGACATTGACACGTCAGAACACGTCTCTGACGTGTCAGTTTCAAGCGACAGCGATTGATAAGAATCCCTTGCACATCGACTTGCCTAATTTTCATGCGTGCGATTGAGGTCCGTCTGTGTACGGTGATTCATCCCCTACAGGAGCTCCATGAACCGTTACCCTCGCAGAGAGTCCGCGGGCCACTGGCCTGCCCTTCCACGTCCCCTTGTGTTCTGCGCGGCGCTCGCCCTCCTGTCGTCCTGCACGACGAAGGGAGGGGTCGGCACGCCCGCGTCTGGCACCACCGTCTTTGTCGGCAAGGTCGTCACCATGGATGACCTTGGGACGATCGCGGAGGCGGTCTCCGTGGACAGCCGTGGCCACATCGTGAAGGTGGGCACCGAAAAGGAAGTGATGAAGGACCTTGGCCCAGGGGTGGGCGTCGTCCGTCTGGCGTCAGGGCAGGTGCTGATGCCGGGGTTCATCGACCCCCACCTGCACCTGTTGCCGACGCTGGCCCAGAGCCTGCTGGGGTCACACAACCTGGCGCCCTGCCTGCCCCCGCCCTACAAGGAGGCCTCCGCCCCGGGCTGCGAGAGCCACGCGGATCTGCTCAGCGCGCTCAAGTCGATGCGGATCGCCGCCGAGACCCAGGTCAACAGCAAGGAGTTCATCCTTGGGATGAACCTGGATCCGTCGCGGCAGCAGTTCGTCGCCGGAAACTGCGGCGTGAGCGGGAATGTGTCCTTCATGGCGCAGCCGAAGCTCTATCTCGATAACTGTGTGAGCAAGGACCGTCCGGTGCTCATCCTGGATCAGTCCGGCCACCTGGCCTACGTGAACCAGAAGGCCTTCGATGTCGTCTGCAAGGGGGCGAAGAACTGCACGACCCCGGCGTCGGTCACGGACAACGGCGGAAGGTGGCGGTCGGACGCGAACGGATTCACCGGGTTGATCGAAGAGTCCGCCGGGTACGCGCCGTTCATGGCGGCGATGGAGAAGAGCCTGCCGCTGGGGCTGGTGCAGACGAATCCAATCCAACTCGTCGAAGCCTACGAGAAGGACATCCAGAAGACCGTCCAGGAGCTGCGCAAGGCAGGGCTCACGACCCTCGCGGATGGAGGCCTGTCGAGCGCGTCCCAGATCCAGGCCGTGAAGTTTCTCGCGGAGCGGCGCGACTTCCCGATGCGGATCACGGGCCTCGTGACCTACGACGCCGCGACCCAGGGCGTCGTGGCCGCCCCCGGTGTGTCTCCCGCCGGAATGCCCGCGCAGGGGATCCAGCCGACGGGCCCCGCCTGCGATCCGAGCCAGGATCCCCAGTGCCAGCTGCCCCGGTGGCTGGGCGTTGGCGGCATCAAGCTCTGGGTGGACGGTTCGACGCAGGGCTGCACCGCTTGGCTCGAGTCTCCCTACCAGTACCTGAGCTCCGGGCACTGCCCGGACAAGAAGGAGGGCGAGGCCGACTTCCAGAGCGTGCAGGCCATCGTCGACAGCTTGAGCCCGCTCTGGAAGCAGGGGTCCTGGCGGTTCCAGCTGCACGCCAACGGCAACCTGGCGAACCAGTGGGCCGTGGATGCGTTCTCGAAGCTCCAGCTCCAGAACGTCAATCCGCACCGGGCGCTGCTCATCCACAACACGTTGGGGCAGGAGCAGGTCACCCAGAACATCAGCGACCTGCGCAAGGGCACCTATGTGTCGGGCGGGAAGAAGGTGCCGGCGCTGGATGTGCGCGTGACGCACCTCATCGGCCATGTGGCGTATTGGGGAGACGCCTTCAATCAGATGTTGGGCAAGGAGAGCGCGCGCAACATCGACCCGGTCCTCTTCGACCGCCGCCATGGCGTCCCCTTCTCGTTCCACAGCGACTCCATGGTGACACCGGCTCGCCCTCTCTGGTTCGTGGAGCAGGCCGTCACGCGGCGCACGTGGGCCTATCCTGATTTCAAGACGACCACGGTGCTCGGGCCCGAGCACGCGGCGACCGTCGAGGAGGCGCTGCGCGCGATCACCGTGGAGCCCGCCCGTCAGCACGAGCTCGACGCGTGGCTGGGCAGCATCGAGCCAGGCAAGGTGGCGGACTTCGTCGTGCTGGGGGCCAATCCCCTGGATTACGACCCGGCCAAGGGTGGAGACCCCACGAAGATCAGCCAGATTCCGGTGATTCAGACCTACCTGAATGGTCAGCCCACCGGGAACGCCAACGACTGACCGGGGCCGTTGTCACTCCATCGTGCGGCAGCGCTCGCAGCCCTCGCGCTGCCGCACCCTTCCTGCCTCCTTCGGACCGGTAGGCGTCCGCCAGTGGTCACGTCGCGGGCCTCCTCCCTCGCATCGTCCTTCTGAGAACCCGGAACACAGACCATCCTGAACAGAGCGATTCCCAGACCAACGGGACAATGGCTGTCATGGCCAGGCAAGCACACTTTGCGATACCAGGCAGGCACAGCATCCAGTGTCTGCCCGCCCGAGCGCCCGCAGGTGCGCCGGGCTTCCTGTCATTCGCGGTGCTGAACCAGGGTGGACCATGACGAACCTCGGCAGATGGCTGGTCGGTGTGACGTGTTCGCTGTTCCTCGGTGCTTGCGGACCGCTCCCCGAAGGCGAAGGGGAGCAGGCCGCCAATCCCTCTGACGTCACCGACGACGCGGAGATTGGGACGGTGCATCAGGAGACGCTCGGGGGCGACCTGGGCAGCAACATGGGCCAGCCGGTGGTCATCTACCCCACCACCTGCACGGCGACGAACCAATGGCACACCACCTGCGGCTCCGGTTCGTCCCGGGACATCGCCTACGTGTGGAAGGTCCCTGAGACAGGCACCTATTCGTTCTCCACGCGGAACTCGAACTACGACACCGTCATGGAGATCCGGAACTACAAGGCCACGTCCGAGGTCCTGAAGTGCAATGACGACACCGGAAGCCTCTACACGTCCGCCATCAGCCTCAGTGGCCTGATCAAGGGCACCCAGTTGCTGATCATCATCGAAGGCTACGAAGGCGACTGCGGAAACACCCACCTGAACATCGTCAAACGGTAGCGGTCTCCTCGGGAAGGGAGGATCCGCTCGGGGGCCGGGGGACGTCCGCACCCGCGGAGGGGGGGGCGGGCTTCCTCGGGTCGCGGGAGGACCGGGGTCGAAGGCGAGCTGCTCCAGGCGGTCGCGCCGCGCATGCTGATACGCTCGGAGGCGCCCTCCCTTGGAGCCCTGAGTTGATGAAGCGTGCCCTTCTCGCCGTGCTGGCCCTCCTGCTCCTCCTCGTGGGCATCCTCGTCGTCCGGACGCTCCACTTCGGCTCGCGGCAGGCCCCCGCCGAACCCGCCGAGCCCTTCTCGGTGGATGTCCCCGCGGCCGCGGGCCGCCTCGCCCAGGCGCTGCGTCACCGCACCGTCGCCGCCTCGGACGGGACGAGCGGAGAGGACGCCGCGTTCCAGGCGCTCCATGCCCAGCTTGTCGCTCAGTTCCCCCTCGTGCATGCGCAGCTGGGGCATGAGGCCGTGGGCGCGCATTCGCACCTGTATACGTGGGAGGGGTCGGAGCCCGGCCTGAAGCCAGTGCTCTTGATGGGCCACCTGGACGTGGTGCCCGCGGAGGCGGAGGCCACCTGGAGCCACCCGCCCTTTGGAGGTGAGGTGGCGGACGGCTACGTCCACGGCCGCGGGGCGCTCGACGACAAGGGGAGCGTGCTCGCCATCCTGGAGGCCGTGGAAGGCTTGCTCGCCCAGGGCCACCGCCCACGCCGCACGGTGCTGCTCGCCTTCGGCGCGGACGAAGAAGTGGGTGGGCGCGACGGCGCCGCGCAAGTGGCCAGGCTGCTGCTCGAGCGGGGCACGCGTCTCGAGTCCGTGCTGGACGAAGGGGGCCCCATCGGAGTGGGGCTCGTGCCCGGCGTGGCGGCGCCGGTGGCGCTGGTGGGTGTGGCGGAGAAGGGCTCGGCGCGCCTCGAGTTGAGGGTGCGGAGCGCGGGTGGTCACGCGTCCATGCCGCCCCCGCAGACGGCCGCGGGGATCCTCGCCCGCGCCCTGGTGCGCATCGAGGAGCACCCCTTCGAGGCCGGGCTGCGCGGCGCGACCCGGGGGTTGTTCGAGTACGTGGCGCCGGAGATGGAGTTCGGCATGCGCCTGCTCTTCGCCAACACCTGGCTCTTCGCCCCCCTCATCGAGCGGAAGATGGCCGCGACGCCCTCCACGAACGCCAGCATCCGCACCACCACCGCGGCCACCATGCTCGAAGGCAGCCCCAAGCCCAACGTGCTGCCGTCGCAGGCGCGCGCGGTGCTCAACGTCCGCCCCCTGCCCGGCGACAGCCTGGAGGCGGTGCGAGACCGCGTGCGGGAGGCGGTGGACGATGCGCGGGTGGAGCTGTCCATCGAGGGCGACGAAGCCTCCCCGGTGTCACGCCTGGACACGGAAGGCTGGCGGCAGTTGCAGCGAAGCATCCGCCAGGTGTTCCCGGAGGCGCTGGTCGCGCCCTTCCTCACCGTGGCGGCCACCGACGCCCGGCACTTCTACCCCTTGAGTGACAGCGTGTACCGCTTCATGCCCGTGCGCATGACCCGCGACGACCTCGCACGCATGCATGGCCGCGACGAGCGGCTCTCCGTCGAGGGGTACGCGGCCGCCATCCGCTTCTACGCGCAGTACCTGCGCAACACCACGCGCTAGCAGGGGCGGCCTCATCCGCGCGGGCCCTGCCCTCTTGTGGGAGGGCAGGGCCTGGAGCGCCTTCCATGACGGCCCGGAGGCCGTCCTCCCGCGGTCGCGACCTACGGGGTGTAGACGACGGTGAGCGTGGCGTTCGCGCCGTCCTTCACGAACAGGTAGGCCGTCGCCGCTGGGTCCTGGGCGAAGCGCAGACGCAGCTGCGTCCGCCCGACCTTGTTGACCGCGGAGGCCCCCGTGCCCGTGAAGTCCGTGGAGCGGGCGGTGCCGGACGTGAACTTCGCCACGCTCGCCACGGCGCTCGCGGTCGCGGGGGCGGCCCAGTCGGCCGTCTCCGTCGGGGCGGCGTTGAAGGTGCCCGTGGCCACGTCGATGACGAGCGTGTTGCCCGCGGGGCTCGCCCAGGGGTCGCCGGAGCCGGATGAGTAGGCGATGGTGAGGAACGCCCGGGTGATGCTGGCGGTGTCCGGCAGGCTGGCCGTGTCGAACGACAGCAGGGAGCGGTTCTGCTTGCCGTCCGTCCCGCGGCCGAGCGCGAGCCCCGTGAGGGTGCCAATCGCCGCCGCGCTGCCATCCGCGTTCGCCTTCACGTAGCCATCCTCCTCGGGGATGCTGGTGAAGCTCACCATCGTCGGCGTCGTCTCGCTGTTGTTCACCGTCACGGAGGTGTCCGCGTCCAGCGCCGAGTTCCCCGCCGCATCGAAGGCCCGGGCGCTCAGCGCATGCGAACCGTTGGCGACCGTCGTGGTGTTCCAGGCGAACTCATAGGGTGCCGTGGTGTCCGTGCCCACGAGGCCGCCGTCCACGTAGAACTCCACCCGCGTGACGCCGACCGCGTCGGAGGCGCTCGCGGTCACGGTCACGGTGCCGCTCACCGTGGCGCCGGTCGCCGGCGCCGTCACGTTCACCGTGGGTGGGACGGTGTCATCCGGCGGGGTGCTGGCGTCGGTGAGCCCGAAGAAGCGCGCCTGGTAGTACACGCCGCAGAGGTTCACGTCCGTCTGATACGCGCCCGTCGCGCCGCAGACCGTGCTGCTTCCAGGAAAGCTGTGCTGCGGATCCACTGGAACAGCGTGGCCCATGCCGGTGATTTCGTAGGTCTCCACGAGCGCCGTGCCCGCGCTGTCGCGGTACACCTTGTGAGGAAAGCCCGCCACCGTCTCCGTCGTATCCGGCGTCTGGTCAATGCCGAGCACCTGGGTCCACTGCTCCATGGACTCGGTGAGGTTGGATGACTTCACCGTGAAGTCATTGGTGCCGTGCCAGATGGAGACGCGCGGGCGAGGGCCCGCGTAGCCGGGGTACGCATTGCGCACGAGGTCCGCCCAGGCCGCGGGCGTCTTGTTGACGCCCGGGCTCATGCAGCTGAAGCCCTCCGTCATGGAGCTCGCGCACCGATAGGGCCCGCCCGAATTGATGGCGCCCGCCGCGAAGACGTCCGGGTAGGTGGCCAGCATGGCGGGCACCATGTAGCCACCGGCGGAGAAGCCGGTGATGAACACCCTCGCCGGGTCGATGGAATAGGCGGCCTTCATGGCGTCCACCATCTGCTTGATGGACAGCGCCTCCCCACTGCCGCGCGTGGTGTCCCCCGGCTCGAACCAGTTGAAGCAGCTGGTGGCGTTGTTGCTGCTCGGCTGCTGCGCGTAGACGACGTAGAACTTGTAGACGTTCGACGCGGCGGTCCAGCCCCCGGGCTCCGCGGCCGCGGCGGACTGCGTGCAGCCATGCAACACCACCACGAGCGGTGCATTGGCCGGCATGCTGGCAGGCACCTGCCGGAACATCTGCAGGTTGCCTGGGTTGGACCCAAAGCCTGTCACCTGCGTCAGCTCCTGCGCCACCTGCTCGACCCGGGAGCCCGGAGTGTCCGGGGCTTCAGCGCCGAGCGGACCGCAACCGATGGCGGCCGCGACGGCGAGCGCCGTGAAGCCAACCCAGGGGACGTGCGCGAACCACCGAAGACGACGGATGCCTCGAACGTGCATGGTGCCTCCCGGGCCGCCAGGGGGGAGGTTGGCGGCCGAGGGTCGAGACCTGACTGTCTTCAGGTGGCGCGGTGCAAGGCGCGTCGCGTCGCAACCGCATGAAACCTGAACCACCCTTCATCTAGGGCGCGGCGGACCCGGAGGCCGGCACGCTCCCAAGAAACGCCTCCAGCGCGGCGTTGAAGGGCGCCGGACAGTCGAGCTGCACGGTGTGGCCACACCCCTTCAGCTCCACGAGCTTCGAGCCCGCGATGCGCGAGTGGCCGTACTCGAAGATGTCCCGGGGGAAGCCGCCGTGCATGAACGGGTTGGGAATCAAGCGGTCCGCCTCCCCGAAGATGATGACCGTGGGCGCCGTGATGCGGTGGAGGTTGTCGCGCACGAAGTCATCGTTCGCGAGCCCCCTCACCGAGCGCACGTTGGCATAGGCATACGCGTCGAACTCGGGCGACTTCGCCAGCCGCACGCGCTCCTCGATGAGCCACTCCAGCTCCGGCCGCCAGTTCTGGAAGTTGGCCTGCCGCACGCTGCCCCAGATGCCGTATTCGGGCGCGGACTTGATGAACTCCGTGCTCATCACCCGCGAGAACCACGCCTTCTCCTTCGGGGAGAACTGCTCGAAGCCCGCGGGCGACACCAGCACCAGGGCCTCGGGCTCGTCCGGGTAGCGGATGGCGTACGACAGCGCCGTCTGCCCGCCCATGGAGTGGCCCACCAGGATGGGGTGCTCGACGCCCAGGCCCTGCGTCAGCTCGCGCACCGCGTCCGCCATGGCCTCCATGGTGTACGGGAAGGAGCCGGGCTTGTCGGACTTGCCGTACCCCGGCAGGTCCACCGCGACGACGTGGTAGCCAGCGCGGCTGAGCGTGTCGAGCTGCGAGCGCCAGAACTTCAGGTAGCTGCCCAGCCCGTGGATGAGCACCACCGTGCGCGCACCCGGCGCGGCGGGCAGCTCCACGTAGGCCATCTCCGGCACGCGCGTCATGCCGTAGGTGGCGGCCGTGTTCGGCAGGGCCATGCGCTTCACCGGCCAGGGCGTCGTCGCCCCGGGCGAGGCGTAGTCCAGGTCCTGGAACGCCAGCGGCGGCGCGCTGGCGTACGAGCGGACACAGCCAGAGGAGGAGGCGAGCCCCGCCGCGAGCAGCAGGGCCTTGAGGGCGCGGAAGGTGCTCATGGTCAGAACGCGTACCAGGTGAAGGTGGTGAAGGCGGCGAAGGGGTTGGTCTTCACCGTCGTGGAGCCGTCGTAGAAGTCGCCGCGGAACAGGTAACCGGCGTGCACGCCCACCGTCATGAGGTAGCGGATCGTGTAGCGCACCTCCGCGTTCACCTCGGCGCCAATGAAGCGCCCCCGCCGCACGGCCGCGTCCCAGCGCGGCGGCGTCACGCCCGAGTTGGCCAGGCCGGTGGCCAGCTTGAGGTTGAGCTTGTTGGGGATGACGTCCCACGCCGCGCTCGCGATGCCGGTGCGCAGGCCGTAGCCCTGGTTGGAGATGTCCGTCACCGCGCCCGTGTAGTTGTTCACGGTGCTGGTGAAGGGGAACAGCAGCAACATCTTGTGGTTGAACCACACCGAGCCGGGCAGGCCGTACTGGTTGAGCGTGAAGGCGCCCGTGTAGCGCCCGTCATCCAGGTTGCTGTCGCCGGTGGTGAACATGCCCTCCAGCGTCACCAGGTCCGCCGGGCCCCGGCCCCACTGGTAGAGCACCTCCAGGTTCGCGGACAGGCCGGAGATGTCCACCTTCTTGTTGAACGTGGTGTCCGCGCGGTCGCTCGTGTAGCTGCCGCCGTTGTACATGACGAAGCCGGAGGCGGCGAGGCGCCCGGTGCGGAAGTCGATGTTGTGGTTGAAGTTCGCGCCCAGCCAGAAGACGTTGCCGGTGGGCCGCTCGATGTTGAAGCGGGGGGTGCCCACGAACGGGCTGAGGCCCGTGGACGACGGCCCGCTCTTCACGATGCCTTCGAAGGCATAAGCGTCCCCCTTGGTGTCATCGCGCAGGTACCACGCGGACAGGCCGATGTTCGTCCCGGGCCGCACGGGGTAGGCGTAGTCGGCGGTGAGCAGGTAGATGAACTTCAGGCGGGGATCGTCCCGCGTCGCCTTGTCCGACTGGGCGCTGCCCAGCGGCAGGAGGCTCAGCTTGGACAGGCCCTTGTAGTTGCTGAAGATCGACAGGCCGGTGGCGTCGCTGCCCAGGAACGCCAGCTTGTAGCCCGTGCGGATGATGTCGTTGAGCGGCGTGCGCGTCGGGTCGAAGATGGAGTCGTAGACCGGCTGCGTACCGATGAGCAGCGTGAGCTGGGCGGGCTTGCGCGTGGGGTAGATCGCGACGTTGACGTTCTTCGTCTGGATGTTGACCTGATCCGCGTTGAAGCCGCCGCCCTCGTTCTGCTGCGAGGCATTGGCGGCGCGGCCCCAGAGGTAGTCCACCTCGAACTGGGCGCGGAAGGACGCCAGCCCGTCCACGAAGGAGGGGCTGTACTCCAGGACGGGGATCCAGCGCTGCTCGACGTAGAACGCCGAGCGCCCCCGCTCCACCCGGACGGCGCTGCCGGACAGCGAGCCGATGGGGCCCAGCGCCACGCCCTTGAGGCCGGCGGGATCCCCCACGCTGTTGGTCAGCGACAGCCGGGTGAAGAAGTAGTTGATGAGGATGAACTCGCGAGGCTTCGCGTCCTCCTCCCGGTCCTTCTCGTCGAACCAGTCGCCGTAATAGAGCCCGGGGACCGTGGCGGTCTGCCCCGCCGCTGGCAGCGCCAGCCCGAGCGCGAGCATCGCGGCGCCCCAGCGCATCACCCTGCGTGCCTCACCCAACCACCCTCCCGACATACACACCTCGACCCTGCTGGATTGCCGGAAGAGCCGAGGGGGCATGCCCCACCCGGCTCGATGGAAGCGCGGCGGGGGCGGCCAAGTCGCCCACCGCCGCCGTGCGACTAGCCGTTGATGACGTAGACCTGCACCGCGTTGCCGGTGAAGGGCTGACCGGAAGCACTGACCGTCTTGGCTCCCACCGCACCGTCGGCGCAGTGCCACCCCGTGGCCTTGGCCTCGAAGTACAGCTCCATGGAGAGCTTCTTCGTGTCCGAGGAGAACTTCGCGCGGCCCTCCTGCTTGAAGCTGCCGTAGTCCACGAGGACCTCGAAGCAGCTGCCGTCCGCCGCGATGTTGGAGAGGGTGACGGCCTTGGAGTCGAACACCAGCGCGTTCTGCGCGACGGTGTGGTCGCAGGTGCTGCCGGGCTGGCCGACCCCGGCGGAGTCACGGATGGTGCCGGGGATGCTGCTGACGTGGAAGTTGTTGCCCCCCACACCGATGGTGACCTTCTGGAAGCACTGGCTGGCCGAGCCCCAGTTGATGTCCTCGTCCAGCGACAGCGGGTGGCTGGGGATGTTGTCCCCCTCCATCACCAGGGTCTTGCCCTCCAGGAACGCCAGGATGTTCGACTGGGTGTCCAGCTTGGGCGTGTTGTCCACCGGCGGATCCGTCGTGTCATCCCCACACCCGGAGAGCCCCAACGTGCACAGCATCATCGCGGACGACAGCATCTTCTTCATGTGAGTGTTCCTCTTCCCATCCGGCGACAGCGCCGGGACGACGACACGACAACGCCTGGGACCCCGCCAGCGGCGGCTCGGGGCACGGAAACGGGAACATGAGCAGCCGGGCGGCAGGCATCCTGTCCGCCTTCGCTCTTCCCCACCCGCGGGGCTCGCGGAGCGAACGGGATCCGCGCCGGGGAAGATGAAGGCCGATTCATGTTTCAGCTACCGGTAGCACCCGCCAGACAACCTTGTCAAAAGACAGACGATGGCCTCGCGCGTCAAAGCGCAGCACCAACGCAGGGCGTCAGACTTCACGGAGGCGACGCGGAGGGGCCGAGCCGAACGAACCTGAGCGCGGGTTCCCGGGCGCGTATCAGGCCAGCACGGGAAACACCGGATCAGGAGCGACGGGGCCGCGCTCCCGGTGACGGCTGCGCGTGGCGCTGCGTGACCGCGCGTGCGGGGCCGTGCGCCAGTCATCCACCGGTTCGTGCCCCCCAGCCCCAGGTCCGCCGTAGCAGCAGTGGCGCGCCCTTGTCGGTGCGCTCGCCGCCCCCACCCGGCGCGGGGTCTCGTGAAACACATCCACGTGCAGCGGGATGCACACGTGCGCAGCGCGCGTGTACGGCACATTGCGCACCAGCTCCGCCGCCGCTCTCGACTGGGGCGGCGGCGGGTGCTGGCACATGGCTTGCTCAGTGCGTACGCGGTTCTTGAACGGCAGCTGGCGAGCGCTGGCTCCACTCACTTTCGAAAGGGATGCGCATGACCGAGGGGCTCGGGCAGGTCCTCCTGGTGATCATCCTCTTGGGGCCCGGGCTCTTCCTGTGGGGAGTCCTCGTCGCCGCGAGGAAGCCGCGCGATGGGGGCTCCAAGTGGATCGGGGGCGTGATGATGTTCCTGAGCGCCTCGTTCATGGGGTTCTTGTACTGGGCGTACAACCTGCTCTTCAGCTCAAGCTATGCGAAGGGACGGGTGCTGCGGCTGAGGGGGCGGGCTCGCGTGGCCCGTCGCGCCCTGGGGGAAGGCTGGGTGGACGGCGTGGTTCCGGAGGTCGCGGGGCTCACGCCCTGGCAGCGGACGGTGCTGGGCGAGGCGTGGAGGTACTCCGCGAGCCTGGAGCACGCGTCGGTTCCGGCCTTCGCGAAGCTGTCGCTCAAGCTCACCGCGCTGGGCGCCCCCTCGGAGCTGATCGAGGCGTGTCACCTGGCGGCCCTGGACGAGGTCCGCCACGCCAGGAGGTGCTTCGCGCTGGCCCGGGCCTACGCGGGGCTGCCCTGGACCGCGGGGGCGATTCCAGAGCTGGGCCAGCAGCGCCCCCAGCCACCGAGCCCCGAGGCCGGTGACGACTGGGCCCGGCTGGTGCGCGGCTCGTTGCTGGATGGGTGCCTGGGGGAAGGGGTGGCCTCCAGGGTCGCGAGTGAAGGGGCGAGCCGGGCCAGCGACCCTGTCGTGCGCGAGACCCTGTCGGTCATCGCCGAGGACGAGGCACGGCACGCGGAGCTGGCCTGGGACGTCATCGCCTTCGCCCTGGAACGGGGCGGGGGCAAGGCGAAGCAGGCCCTGCGTCAGTCCTTGGAAGCGCTGGAGGCGCAGCGGACGCCCGCGCTCCCACGCATCCCAGGAGTCGACGAGGACTTCCTCGCGCGAAACGGCGTGCTGCCCCAGGCGGAGCTGGGGCAGCTGATGGAGGAGTGCATCCAGCGGACGCGGACCCGGGCAGCGGCGTTGGTGGGAACGTCCGTCCGCCTGGCGAGCTGAAGCGTCCCGGGCTCACTTCCCCGTGGGCACTCCGAGCTTCTCGAGGACCTTCACGGCATTGGTATTCCCCGCGTTGAGCGCGAGCGACTTCTTGTAGTTCGCGATGGCCGCTTCCTTCAGGCCAGCCTGGAGCTGAGCCTCCCCCAGGCTGTCGTAGACGTTCGCGTCCGTCGGGAAGAGCTTCACGTTCGCTTCGAACACCCGCACCGCGTCCGCGCCCTGTCCGCCCCTCATCAACTGATAGCCGAGTTGGTTCAGCTGCCCCGACTCCAGGCCCGTCAGGCCCTCACCGTGCTTCGCGGTGTACCAGGCAAGCGCGGCGTCGACGCCCTTGACCCGCGTGAGCATGTCCACATGGGCGACCGGCGACTCGGGCGTGGGCTTGAACGTGGCCCAGGCATATTCAGAGGCCACGCTGGCGATGATGCGGTCGAAGAGCAGGAACCCGTTGTCGGAGTTGGCCATGACGACCACTCCGGCCCCCGTGTCACTGAAGGACGTCAGCGAGGCCTGGAAGCCCTCGTCCGCGCCTCCGTGACCGAAGCCGTCGGCGCCGGGGATGAGCTGGAAGCCCAGCCCGAACCGCTCCGACTGCTGCGAGAGCATCTGCTTCGCCATCGACTGGGACAGCACGCGCGTGGACTTCCCTGCCTTCGCCTTGGCCACCTCGATGGCGACCCGCGCCAGGTCGGACGGCGTGGTCCACAGTCCGGCTGCGGCCATCTCCGGGTACACGTGCCAGCGGCCCGCGACGCTCTTCCCGTTGGAGTACGTCCCGCTCGCCGTCCGGGCGGCACGGTCCGGAGCCGGGGGCTGCTCGAAGGAGCTCTGCGTCATGCCGAGCGGCTTCAGCACCGCCTCGCTCATGATCTGGGGGAACGGCTTCTGGAGCTGATCCACCATCATCAACTGGACGATGGACGTGCCGCCGCCGCTGTAACGCGTCTGCGTGCCGGGGACGATGTCGACGCGCACCGGGGAGGTGTTCGCGGGTGCCACGCCATCCAACACCTGCACCAGCGTGGGCATGGGCGCGTCCACCGCGTACCCGGGGAAGCCGTGCACCGTCGTCCCCCCGCTGTGACTGAGCAGCTTGCGAAGGGTGACCTTCTGCTCCTTCGTGAAGTCGTTCTCCGGGAGCTTCCACGAGCGCAACTTGTCGTTGATGTTCTCGTCGAGCGACCACTTGCCTGCCTCGACGAAGTGCAGCGCCGCCATGGCCGTCACCGGCTTGCTGATGGAGCCCGCCTGGAAGAGCGTCTCCAGGGTGACGGGCTCCGAGCCGCCAGCGTCCTTCACGCCATAGGTCTTGGCCCAGACGATGGCGTTCTTGTCGAAGACGGCGATGCTCAGCCCGGGGATCTGGTACAGCGCCATCCACTGTTGGATCGTCAGGCGCTGGGGTTTCTCGCCTTCGATGACCACGGGGGCCAATCCCGCCTCGACTCGCGCCACACGGGCCGTCTGGGCGGGGCTGGACACCCACTGCGTGGCGGGCTTCTTCGCCCCCTCCGCGGCGAGGGCAGTCCCTTCCGAGCCGAACAGGACGGCCGCGAGGGCGATGTGGGACACAGGACGACGCATGCTTTCACCGGAGGAAGGAGGTGGAACCTCCGGTGTACTGCATTGGCTCCGGATCGATTGCCAGCCCGAGCTCCACTTTTCGCGACCTTGGCCCCGGGCGGACCTGCCGGTGGGGAGGGGGACCGGTCAGCGCACCTCGAATTCGTAGATGCGCGTCGCCGGGTCGGTGGTCTGGGTCGGGGTGGCCACGTTGAGCTTGATGTAGCGCGCGGAGGTGGCGCTGATCGAATGGGTCGAGCTGTCGGCGGTGTTGTTCGTCACCGTCACCGGCGTGCTCCAGGTCGTGCCGTTGCTGGAGGTCTGGATGGTGAATGCCCGGGTGTTCCAGGTGCTCGATTCGCCCCCCGCGCCGGCATGCTTGACGACGAAGCTGCTGACGGTCTGCGCCGACCCGAGATCCACCTGCAGCCAGGAAGGAGAGGTCAACGAGCAGAACTTGTCGGTGGTGCCACCGGAGACGCTCCCGTTGACCGCCTTTGCCGGTGTCTCGCTGCTGTTGCAGGCGCTGGAGCCGGTCGCCGGCTTGTTGAGCGCCAGGTTGATATTGCCGACGCCAACCGAGACGACCTGGGTCTTGGTGTTGTTGGCGCCGCCGTTGTCGGTCACGGTCAGGCTGACGCTGTAGTCGCCGGCGCTGGCATAGACATGGCTGGGGTTGGTCGCGGTCGAGCCACCGCCGTCTCCGAAGGTCCAGCTTCGGGAGGCGATGCTTCCGTCGCTGTCGCTGGAGGCGTCGCTGAAGATCGCGGTCAGTCCGCTCACGGTGACGCCGAAGTTGGCCACCGGCGGGGTATTGCCGCTGACCGCGGTGTTGATCGCCGCCGCGTACTGCGCGGCCGTGCCCTGCGCCCCGCACTTCTGGATGTCGTCATACAGCCAGATGAAGCCGCCGCCGATGCCGGCGGTGCTCTTCCAGTTGCTCATCTTGCTCTGCACGGTGGCCGGGCTGTCGCCGCTGCCGCAGCCGGTGCCATGGCGCGACCAGAGGCCCGGGGCGACGGTCATGCCCATCGCGGTGTTCCAGGTCGCCGGATTGTTTCCGGCGCCGCCGTCGTACACCTGAAGGTAGATGCCATCGACCGCGCTGCCGAGGTTGTCCTTGAGAGACCGCCAGAAGCCCTGGTTGGTGTAGGGCGCGAAGGTGATCTTGAAGCCCAGGCCGCTCAGCATCTGCCCGAACTGGGTGGTCGGCGCGAGGTCGTAGGCGCTCTCGTCGTCGAAGTTGACCGCGGCGGCGCCCGTGGCGGTCTTCAGCGCCTGGAAGTTGCGGTACAGGATGCTGGTGCTGCCGGTGCCACAGACGAGCGTGCTGCCGCAGCCAGCGGCGGTGCCGTTGACCAGCCTGGCCATGCGCTCGAAATCCGGGACGCTCCAGGCGCCAATCGACACTTCGATGCGATTGACCGAGGTCGGCGCGGTCTTGAGCGTGGCCAGCCGCGCCGGCCAGGCCGAGTCACCGATATAGGCGCCGTTCTTGACCACCGGGATGTCGTTGTAGACGAGGTCGCCGTTGTCCTCGATGTGGAAGCTCCAGAGGATCACGGTGGTGAAGCCCGAGCCGCGCAGGTCGTCCATCACCGCGGTGCCGCCGGAATAGAACGGGCCGCCGCCGTAGATCGCCGAAGCGGCTTGGGCCGTCGGCGCGAAAGCGGCCAGGGCGAGAGCAACGAGCGCCGGCCAGACGTGGCGGGCGGGAAGGAGGCAGGACGAGAGTTCGTTCGACTTCGGCATGGTGCGATCCCCTATCGCCAGCCTCGGCGATGGGCAGACATTGCGGACAACGAAACCAGCATGTCAATATTACCAAGTCAAAATTGAATAGAACGCAATTCTAACGAACACGTCACGTTTTGGAGTCCTGCCCGGCCCGCCAATCCCACACATGTCGTCCATTTCAATCCGGGTCGGCATGGGCTGAGTCGTGGCGGCGCGGGTGCGGCTGTGGAGACGCCGCGCAGCGACCTGGCGTAGAACGGGGCATGACCAACGCCTCCGATAGCGTCCTGCTCGCCGCCGCCACGGTGGAGGGCGGCGAAGGACTCACCCAGCACGTCCGCACCGGACGCCACCAGTTCATCGCGGATGAGCCCGTGGCACGCGGTGGCGCGGACCTTGGCCCCGCGCCGTATCAGCTCCTGATGGGCTCGCTCGGCTCCTGCACGGCCATCACGCTCAAGATGTACGCGGAGAAGAAGAAGTGGGACCTGGGCAGGCTCGTCGTGCGCCTCAAGCTGATGCGCGAGCCCGCGGGTGAGCGCGTCGAGCGGGTCCTCGACTGCGCGGACACGGTGACACCGGAGCAGCGGGCGCGGCTGCTCGAAATCGCCGCGAAGACGCCCGTCACGCTGACGCTGTCCCGCGCGCTGCATATCGACACGCGCTTCGCGTCCACGGAGCCGCCGGACTCCACCGGCCCCACCCAGGGGTAGCCCCATTGAACCTGGCACCCCCAGCACAAGCATGAGGCAGGGGATGCCAGGGCTCCCGATAGCTGGCACGTGAAGTGCTTTTCAGGGTACGAGAGGCTTTGTCCTTTACCTCCCGGACTCCCACGTGAATGCACTTCCCCTGCCGAAAGAGCGCCATCTCAGGCCCCTCTCCTTTTTCTCCTTGCGCAGAGGCATCACGGGACTGGCGCTCATCGCCGTCTACCTCATCTCCTATCAATATTTCGCCCGAGGGGGCGCGAATCCCAGGGTGAGCATGTCCCCGCAGGTCGTGATCCCGCTCCTGGTCGCGGTGTTCCTGACGCTGTTCGCCTTCTTTTTCTGGCGGATCCGCAGATGGGGGGCCGCCTATCATCAGGGGGTTTCCTTCTTCGGAGCAGGTGACGAACGAGAAGCGGCGCACCGCTTCGAGGAAGCCGCACGCCGCAGCACGCAGGGGACGCAGCGAGCCGTGTCGGTCGCCTTGCTCGGCCAGTGCATGCTGGCGCTGGGGGATGCTCCGCGAGCGCTCGAGCTCTTCGGTTCGGCGGAGCGCTCCCGCCAGGTGCGCAGGTCCGTGCCGGCGTTGTACCGGTGGATGCCCAACTTGATCGCCATGGCCTACTTCGTCCAAGGAGACGGCGGCGCCGCGCGCGCATGGCTGGAGGAGGGGCGCAAGCGGGCCAACGGCCTCCCTCCCACGTATGCGTTGCTCCCGGAAGTCGGGCTCCTCTGCCGCGAGGGCCGCCACGCAGCCGCGGTGGCGGAGTTGGAGTCTCGCACGGCGGAAGCGGACATGCTGGTGGGGCGGGATGCCCGCCGACTCAAGCTCCTCCGGGCCTTCGCCCTGGACTCCCTGGATCCGGCCACCCATGCGGCCGCCATTGATGTCGCGCTGAGCACGACACAGCCCACGCGCCCCGACGATTTCGACATGCTCTCGGCCCATTGGCCGGAGCTGCGGGCCTTCATGGAGCGCAAGGGTATCCCCGGCACGCGCGCCGCGTAGGTTTCGCGTCGAAGCAGCCCACGGGAGGCCAGGGGCGCCGCTACTTCCGGCGATAGACGTCCGGGTCGTGGCGCTCCATGAAGCGCTCGGGGCTCTTCAGCGGGGTGAAGCCATGCCGCGCGTACAGGCTGTGCGCATCCCGCGTCGCCAGGAGGAAGCGCCGCAGTCCCTGGAGGTCGGGGTGCGCCATGACGGCCTCCATCAACCGCTTGCCCAAGCCCTGGCCCTGGTGTGACTCCAGGATGAACACGTCGCAGAGGTAGGCGAACGTCGCGCGGTCCGTGACGACGCGCGCGAAGCCCACCTGGATACCGTCCGCACCATACAAGCCGAAGACAAGAGAGTTTCGCAGGGCCTGCTCGACCATCGACCGGGAGATGCCCGGGCTCCAATAGGAGCGCGTCAGGTATCCGTGAACGACGTCCAGGTCGATCCGGGCCGCGTCGTCCGAAACGAAGAAACCGCCCTCACCCTGGACCTCCATGGCGTGAGGAAGCGGTGCTGCATCACCACGGGTGCTCATCCGGTCCTGTTCTCCCCGCGGAGGCCAGACCTGGAAGAGGACGGCTCGCCGCGCCGCCGACGGTATCGAAGAAAGAGGGGTCGGTGCTGTCCGTCGAGGTCAGCGGCCTTGCGACCGTGCCGGCCTTCGGGCGCTCGGGTTGGACAGCGCCCCGTTCGTTTGACACCCTCCTGGGCACATGCCCCCCACCCCCTCGACTCCACCCGCCTCCCCCTGGTGGGTCGAGCGCGCCGAGACCCTTCTCCTGGCGCCCTGGGATTCACGAACGTTGGGCCTGGGCGCACGGTGGGAGCTCTTCGAGCGGTTCTCCTTCGTGCAGGAGAACGTGGAGCCCGAGCTGCTCCTTCTCGACGTCCGAGCGCGTCCGGAGCTCCAGGTGCTCTGGGCGGCGCTGATGGCACGCGCGCACGCGGTCACCGAGGCGCTGGATGCGGCAGGCGCGGACGTCGCGCAGCAGCTCCGCTCGGGAGGCCTCTCTCCGGCGCGCTTCAGGGAACAGTGGGAGGGGCTTGGCTTCACCGAGGCCACGGGCCGCGCGAGCACGGCGGCGGATGACTGGCTTGAGGGCCTGCTGCGCATTTCACGTATCACCACGGGCCAGGACCGCCCCCCCTTCGGGCAAGTGAACATGGCCTCGCGGGCCCAGCGCATCTCCGACTTCCTGTCCACCACGAGCCCTGGGCAGCGCGACACCGTCTACGACCTCGGCTGCGGCAACGGGAAGTTCGCCATCACCGTGGCCGCGAGCACCTTCGCCCAGGTCAAGGGCGTGGAGTACGGACAGACGTACGTCGAGTCCGCGCGCCGCAATGGCGAGCGCTTCGGGCTGCCGAACCTGGAGTTCATCCACGCGGATGTCCGTGACGTGGACCTGTCGGATGGCACCGCGTTCTATCTGTACTTCCCCTTCTGGGGAGAGGTGGCGCACGCGGTCGCACGGATGCTGGGGGAGGTCGCGCGGGCTCGGGACATCACCGTGTACGCCTCGGGCCCGCGCCACGACTACGGCGAGCACTTCCTCGAGCAGGTGTCACAAGGAGCCCTGTGTCTGGCGCCGCAGCGCCAGGATTTCGCCGACGTGATGGTCCTGCGCAGCGCAGCCTTCGCCTGAGCAGCCGCACCCGTTCGCGCGGGGAGGCCCCGCCATCGGGAGCCCCCTGCCCTACCGTGCGCGCGACGGTGGGGCTCGGACGTGCTAGCCCAGGCCCATGCACCGCCCACGCCGCCCCACCGCCGCCCAGAAGGGGCCGTCGTCCACCGCCACGCCCTTCGAGTTTCCCCCCGACGCCGCGTTCACCTGGCACTCGGAGAGTGATGAGCCCGCTCCCACGCGCCTGTCGGCCGTGGATGATGGGCTCAGCGCCGACACCGCGCTCAAGCGCGTCCGGCGGGGCGAGTTCCTGCGCTACACCGGAGACTTCCACAACGCGAAGCAGCTCCTCGGCGCGCTGGGTCGGCGCCTCGAGCGGCCGTCGCAAGCCCGCTCGCCGCTGGAGGCGTTCCGGGCCGAGCGCCGCGCGCGGCAGCTGGAACATGCGACGCTGTCGCGAGTCGTCGTCGCGCTCGACAAGAGCTACCGCCTGGGCCTCGCGAGAGCACCGGAGGTCTCCGAAGCGTGTCGACAGGTGTGGGGCGAGCCCACCGCGGACTTCACCGTCGTGCCGCTCAAGCAGTTGCTTGGCATGCTCGGGGCCACGGAGTGGCGGCGCAAGGGCCTGGCCGTCCCGGGGCTGAAGGGCCAGCTCCATCCGCACTACGGCGTCTACCTGCCCACGCGCACCGACTACGTGGAGCTGCTGGCCGCCGTGGCGGACGTGAAGGACAAGCGCGTGTTCGACGTGGGCACCGGCACCGGAGTGCTCTCCTTTCTCCTCCTGCAGCGAGGCGCGGCGTCCGCGCAGGCCACGGATTGCGACTCCCGCGCGGTGGCGTGCGCCCGGGAGAACGCGGAGCGACTCGGCCTCTCGCAGCGCTTCCAGGTCACGGAGTCGGACCTGTTTCCGGACGGAAAGGCGGACCTCGTCGTCTGCAACCCACCGTGGATTCCGGAGCCGCCCAAGAACCGGGTGGACCGAGCGGTGTTCGACGAGGACAGCCAGTTCCTGCGGCGCTTCCTCGAAGGACTCCCCGCCGCGCTCACCCCGGGGGGAGAGGGGCTGCTGATCCTGTCGGACCTCGCTGTGTTGCTGGGCTTGCGTCCGCCCGGGTGGCTGGAGGAGCAGTTCGCGCGCTGCGGCCTGACGGTGTCCTGGCGAAAGTCCACCCCGGCGCGGCACTCCAAGGCCAAGGACACGACGGACCCACTGCACGCCGCGCGCTCCCGGGAGATCACCACCCTCTACGGCCTCGTGCCCGCCGCCAGGTAGCACCGGGAGGCTCGAGCACGGCGACCGCCGCGGGCGACGGGATGCGGCGCCTCGCTCCGGGGTCAGGTGCCGGCACGCCGGAGCAGCACGGCGCGAGCATCGACGTTGAGGACCTGCGTGCCTCCCGCGAGCGTGGCCAGCGGGACGTCCCAATGGCAGTGACCGCAGATGACGAGGAGCCTGCTCCAGGGCTCCACGGCCTCCCGGATGACGGCGTTGCCGCGCAGGTTCGTCCCAGGCACGTCCGGGCCCTCGTGGAGGAGGAGCACCTCGGGCTCCTGGAGGAGGACGCTTTCGATTCGCTCCAGTTGGGCGGACTGCTCGCGCCGGTTCAGCTTGTCGGGCCGGCCGATGATGTAGCTCACCCCGCCCAATGACAGCCCATCCGGCGCGACGACCTCGCCATCCAACAGGGTGCGCCCCGGTTGGTGGAAGAAGCGCGCTTGCTCCTGGCCACGCCCGAAGGTGTCGTGGTTCCCCGCGACGCCGACGACCCAGCGAAAGGACGCGGAGAAGGCGCTCCAGACGCTCCGCACATCTCCCGAAGCCCCCCGCACCTCCGCGCCGGGGCTGGAGAAGAGGTCGCCCGCGAGGAGGATGCCAGTGCGGCTCGCGAGAGGGATGTCACCCGCCTCGCCCATCATCGCCAGCTCATCCGCCAGGACCTCGCCCAGCAGCGCCGCGGCCCCGTCGCGCAGGGCATGGGGTGCCATGCCCTGGAGGTCCGACAGCGCGATGACCGCGTCCACGTCCGGGGGAAGGCTGTCCACCCAACCGCACAGCAGCGGCAGTCTTTCAGCGCGCGTCCCCCCTCGCGGCGCGGCGTTCAGGTACCACCATTCATGAAGGGGCTTCTCATCAACGGTCAGGATTCGCATGCCCCGTCGACGAGGTCCGCTCCCGAGGCTGACAGCGCGTGGCGGGCCCTCTTCCCTGGGGAAACCGCGCTCGCCGCCGCGTCAGTCTTGTTCAACGGCATGCTAGTGTCGCAGGCACCTGCTTGGCCGGAGCCGGGTTCTGAGGTCGCGAGCAATGTCGACGTTTCGAGGAACGGTTCTGGCCCTCGTCCTGGGATTGAGCGTGGGAGTGGCCGCTTCGTGCCAGTCTCCAACCGGGTGCGAGGGATGCATCAACAAGCAGGGCGTCTGCCTCCGAGGCACCCTGGATTCAGCCTGCGGCTCGTTTGGCGCGGCATGCGTCGCCTGTGGGTCGGGCGCCCTGTGTCAGCAAGGCGTCTGCGCCCCGGAGCTGCCTGACGCGGGGCAGAACGACGCGGGGCAGAACGACGCGGGGCAGGACGACGCGGGCCTCGGGGTTGACGCTGGACCGGCGGACGGCGGCATGGCGGATGGAGGAGGCGATGGGGATGGTGGCTCGACGCCCAGCTTCCAGCTCATGCCGAGCACGACCACGGCGACCCTGCGGGATGTGGCCGTCGTGTCCCCCACGGAGGCGTACGTCGTGGGACTCCGCGGCACCGTGCTGCGTTGGGACGGCAGCCAGTGGAGCGCCGCCGGTTCGCCGACGTCCCTGGATCTCTACGCGTTGACGCTCGCCGAGGGTGGAGGCTGGGCGGTGGGTGAAGGCGGGACCCTCCTGTCCCTGGCGAGTGGCACGTGGTCTGGGTACAGCCCCCCGCTGACGGCGGCCCCGCTCACGGGCATCGCCGCGGCGTCATCGCGGAGCGCCATGGCAGCCGGCAAGGAGGGGGATCAGCACTACACGTTCGTCTGGGACGGCGCGCAGTGGACGAAGCTCGCCACGGGCACCCCCCACCCCTACACCCAGATGCCAGACATCTTCATGGTCGCGGACGGCACGGCCTTCGCCGCCAAGGACAGCTCGATCATGCGGTGGACGGGCACCGACTGGGAGTCGCTGACGACGCCCACCACGACGAGCCTCCAGGCTGTCTGGGCCGCTTCCGCCAACGAGGCCTTCGCCGTCGGCTCGTCGGGAGTGGTGATGCGGTGGAGGTCCACCGCCGGCCTCGTCATGGATCAGCTCTCGCCCTACCCCTTCCTCCACGGCGTCTGGGGGAGCGGCTCGAGCGACGTCTGGGCCGTCGGCTCGGGCGGGACGATCCTGCACTGGAACGGCGATGACTGGACGCAGGTGGACTCGCCTACGACGAAGGACCTGTACGGTGTTTCGGGCTCGGGCCCCGACGACGTCTGGATCGTCGGAGCCGGGGGCACCATCCTCCACGGTCCTTGAGGAGAACGCGCGGGGGGCCGGCGCCGTCGGCCCTCCTCGCGGCAAGCCCTGCTCGCCGCCGCGTCAGGCCTTGGCGCCCTTCGCCACGGCGTCGTGCTCGTCACGGCCGTGCACGGAGGACACGGGGCTGGTCGCCTCCACGGCGGAGAAGGTCTCCAGGACCTTGTACGTGTGACTGGAGCCGCGCGGCACGAGCCAGGAGTCACCGGGGTTCAGCAGGATGACCTGCCCCTCCAGGTGCAGCTCCGCGCGGCCCTTGAGCACGTAGCCCACGGTCTCGTAGTCGCGGGTGCTGGCGGGCTTGGCCTCGGCGGGCGGCTCGTCCTCCCACAGCCGCATGGCCACGCGGACGCCGGACGCGAGGTACTTCTGGCCCATCTCCCCCTTGGGGGAATGGCGGCTTTCGACCTTCTTCACGCTGGTGTCGCCCATGGTCGCTTCTCCTCGGGGGGCGGCGTGCGACGCCGCGCTCCACCTGGGAAGAAGGTAGGGAAGGCCCCGGGCGCTGGCGGACCGCGCGTCGCGGATCGCCTGCCTGCCCTGCGTCCAGAAAGACGAAAGCCCAGTCTCCGCAAGGGAAGACTGGGCTTCGGTGACTCACCGCTCGCGGAGAGTCGGGATTCGTTCAACTCAGGCGGCGCGGACGTTCTGCGCCTGCAGGCCCTTGGGGCCCTTGGTGACTTCGAACTCCACCTTCTGGCCCTCGGCCAGGGTGCGGAAGCCATCCATGTTGATGGCAGTGTGATGGCAGAAAACGTCTTCGCCATTGTCCTGCGCGATGAAACCGAAGCCCTTCGCGTCGTTGAACCACTTCACGGTACCAGTTGCCATTGTGAGTCTCTTCTCTTTCTCTGCTCTGAACCGGTGACCGGCTCTCGCCTGCCACCGGTGCCGAAACGAACACCGCCCCGGCACGCCGGGCACTCTACCCACTTCCTGCGGGAACTCCACTCCTGAGAGTGGAATCCAGCAGGCAGCCGTCCGTCATCCGACACAGCGGACTCCGTCGAGGCCCGGCGATTGAACACCCCGGGCCCCGCCGCGATTCCGGACGAGCGCGTCCCGGCCTTCATACTTCTTCACCCCAGCCGGGCGTGGGCTTCACACCCGGCTTCTACCTTGAGCTCCGTCAGAAACGACACGGGCCCGCCTGGTCGGTGCCCGGCCTGCTTTCAGGAGCCACACATGTTCGGATTCGTTTTCGGTACCGCCTGCCTCGCCGGTCTCTTCGCCACCCTGCACCGGGGGCGGTACGGCCACTACCACCACCACGCGGGCCATGGGGGCCGCTGGAGCGCGCGCCCCCGGCTCCGCTGGCTCTTCGAGCGGCTGGAGACGTCGCCCGGCCAGGAGAAGGTCATCGTGAAGGCGGTGGAGGACGTGCGCGAGGCCTTCGCCAAGGTGAAGGACCAGTGGGGCCCCAGCCGCACGGCGCTCGCGGGGTCGATGCGCGGGGAGCACTTCGACGGCGCCATGCTGCGGGAGCTGTTCAGCCGCCACGACGTGGCGCTGGAGACGCTGCGCAACGCGGTGCAGGACGGGCTGTCCCGGATGCACGAGGCGCTGGAGCCCAACCAGCGCCGCGAGCTCGCGGACATCATCGAGCACGGCTGGGGCTACGGCTGGCGCGGGGGCCGGGGCTGGCACGGGCGAGGCTGCGGTGGACGCGGCCGTTGGGGAGGCCGTCCCCACAACGATGACGGCCCGGCGTCCTTCGTCTGAGCCCCCTGCCCTTCGTCTGGAGACCGCCACATGAGACACCGTCTGCTCGTCGTCCTGCTCGCCGCGGGTGCCATCGGAGGCTACGCCTCCGGCTTCGCGAACCTCGCCCGCCACCACCGCTCGGCCTGCCACCGGGGCGACTGGGGAGGCCCCGCCTACCGCAACGGGATGCCTCCGTACTGGGACTGGCACGCGCAACCGCCTCCAGGCGCCGCGGGCCCCGCCGACGCGCCGGGAGCGCGTTAGGATTCCGCCCCGCCCATGCCCACCCGCGTCCTGCTCATCGATGACGACACCCGGATGTTCGAGCTGCTCGCGGAGTACCTCGGGCAGAACGGCATCACCGTCAGCCACGCGCCCGACGGCGGCCGGGGGCTGGCGGCGCTGGAGGCGAACGCCTTCGACGCCGTGCTCCTGGACGTGATGATGCCGGGCATGGACGGCCTGGAGGTGTGCAAGCGCATCCGGGCCAAGAGCCGCATCCCGGTGCTGATGCTCACCGCGAAGGGCGACGAGACGGACCGGGTGGTGGGCCTGGAGCTGGGCGCGGACGACTACCTGCCCAAGCCCTTTGGCCCGCGCGAGCTGCTCGCCCGCCTGCGCGCGGTGTTGCGGCGAGCGCAGCCGTCGGCCGTGGCGGACCGGCTCGAGTCGAGCGGGGTCTCCATCGACGTGTCCGGGCGCGAGGTGCGGGTGGAGGGACGCGCGGTGGATTTGACGGGGCTGGAGTTCGACCTGCTGCTCGCGCTGGTGCGGCGGGCGGGCCGGGTGATTCCCCGCGACGCGCTCCTGGGCGAGGCGGGGCGAAATGACACCGTGGTGAGCGAGCGCACAGTGGACGTGCACATCTCCCACCTGCGCCAGAAGCTGGGGGACGTGGGCACGCGCCTCATCAAGACGGTGCGCGGCGTGGGGTACGTCTTTGCGAAGGAAGGCACCTGATGGGCTGGGGCCACCGGCATCCCCACGGGGGGCCCTGGGGACGGAGGCCCCCTCCGGGTTTCCGCCACCATCACCCTGAACATCCCCACCACCGGCGCAAGTTCCACCTGGGCCGGCTCGGGTCCTTCGTGCAGGCGCGGCTGCGGCGGCGGCTGTTCGTCATGTTCGGGCTCACCATCCTGGTGACGGTGTTCGTGGTGTCGTGGGTGATGAACCTGACGGGCGGCAACTCCTGGAGGCAGGAGACGGAGCGCGTGCGCTCGTTCGTGGGCCACCGCTTCGCGGAGGTGTGGGACGCGCCCGCGGCACGCGACTCCCTGGTGCGGAGCATCTCCGACGACCTGGACGTGGAGGTCGAGCTGAAGGACCTGTCCGGCGCGGTGGTGGCCCAAGGAGGCGCCCCGTGCCCGAAGCCGGACGCCTCCATCCCCGTGATGCGGGAGGACGCGCAGCTGGGGACGCTGCAGGTGTGCTACCTGCGCACCCGCACGCGAAGCCCCTGGCAGGCTGTCTTGCCGCTGGGCATCGCGGTGCTGGTGCTGTGGACGGCGGCGGGCGGCATCTCGTACCGGATGGCGCGCCCGGTGGACACGCTGGTGCGAGCCACGCAGGAGCTGGGCGAGGGCCGGTTGGGCACGCGGGCGAGCCTCCACCACCACGCCACCGGTGAGTTCGCGGTGCTCGCCGAGTCGTTCAACGACATGGCGGCGCGCATCGAGAAGCAGATGGCGGATCAACGCGAGCTGCTGGCCGCGGTGTCGCATGAGCTGCGCACCCCCCTGGCGCGGCTGCGGGTGCTGACGGAGCTCTTGCGCGACGGAGGAGGCAACCCGCGCACGTTGGATCAGGTGGACCGCGAGGTGGTGGAGCTGGACGCGCTGGTGGGCGAGCTGCTGGCGAGCTCGCGCCTGGACTTCGGACAGCTCACGCCCAAGGCGCTGGAGGCGGGCGTGCTCGCGGCCCAGGCGCTGGAGCGCACCGGCCTGTCCGCCACGCTGTTGCAGCCGGAGACGGATGACGTGACGTTGCTGGCGGACGCGACGCTGCTGGGCCGCGCGCTGGTGAACCTGCTCGACAACGCCCGCAAGCACGGCGCGGGGGTGGAAGCGCTCCGGTTGCAGGAGCACGGCACGGAGCACCTGGCCTTCAGCGTGGAGGACCGGGGCCCGGGGCTCCTGCCTGGCGAGGAGACGCGCATCTTCCAGCCGTTCTACCGCAAGGACCGGGGCGGCGAGGCGCGCGAGGCGGGTTCGCTGGGGTTGGGGCTCGCGCTGGTGCAGCGCATCGCCCGGGCCCACGGCGGCGAGGTCTTCGCGGAGAACCGGCCCGACGGAGGCGCGCGGGTGGGCTTCACCGTCCGCAAAGCGGGCCCACCGACCCTCCCCGTGACCCCGCAGGCCTAGCGGCCTCGAACCGCCGGGGGAGCAGGCGCCGCCCTACCGAAGCGCGCCGCCGAGAATGTCGCGACCGCCGCGAAGGCGCAGCGCCCGCGAACCGCCGGGCGACTCCACGCACGACGCGGCCTGGAAGGGGGCCGGGTGAACCGTCCCCCCGGTCCAGGCGGACGCGCTACTGCTTCGCCTGGGCGTCGGTCACGGCGAAGGTGAAGGACGCCTCCGTGGGAGCGCCCTCCTTCACGGTGACCTCCGCCGTCTTCGTGCCCAGCGTCTCGTGCCACGCCTCCAGCGTGTACGTGCCCGCGGGCAGGCCCGTCAGGGTGAACGTGCCGTCAGCGCCGGTGGTGGTGAAGTACGGGTTGGGGTTGCTCACCACGTAGGCCGTCATCCACGGGTGCACGTCGCACTTCAGCCGCAGCACCTCCGCGTCCGAAGGCAGGGGCTTCTGCACGGGCGCACCCGAGGGCGGCTGGGCCACGTTGAACACCGGCCGGGTGCCCACCACGCCGCGCACGTTGTGCAGCGTGCCGTCGCTGTTCTTGAACACCACCTGCTGGCCCGCCACCGCGCCCTGCACGCGCGGCACATAGGCGCACTTGGACTGGTCCACCTCCACCGGCGTGGACGGCGCCGCGGGCGCGCCAGCCACCGGGCCCTTCACGCGCACCAGCACGTTCTGGAGCTTGCCGTCCTTCACCAGCACGGACTGCTCCTTCTCCGGCCGGCCGTCGCACGCGGGATCCGCGCTGGGCGCCAGCTCCGCCATCGCCGGAGGCGTGCCGGTGAACGACACCGTGCCCTTCACCACGCCATTGCCCGCGGGCGCCGGAGCCGCCGCCTCGCCCGCGCCCGCAGTGGGGGTGGGGGGGACGGCTTCCTGCGTGGGCGCCGACGGACGCGTGGCGGGCGCCGAGGGGGGGGCTTCGTCCTTCTTGCACGCGGGCAGGGCCATGAGCCCCGCCACACCGACCATCGACAAGCCAAGCGTACGCAGCTTCATGAGGCGGCCTCCTCTGGAAGTCTTCCGTGTTGCGATGCCCGCCGTCGTAGTGGAAGGCACCGGTCAAGTCCAACGCCCCGCGGGGGGCTACTCGCGGCGGCTCACGCTGAATGCGGCCAGCCCCACGAACACCGCCGCGAACGCCAGCAGCGCGGGCACCTCCCACCCCACCGCGACCCCACCCTCCGAGCCCACCGCCAGCGACGCCTGCGCCCCGTACAGCGCGCGGCGCACGCCCTCCACCGAGAAGCGCATCGGGTTCAGGCGCATCACCCACGACAGCACCGGCCCCGCGCCCTTCACCGGGAACATCGCGCCGGACAGCACCCACATGGGCAGCATCACCAGGCTCATCACCGCGTGGTAGCCCGCGCTGGAGCGCACCCACCACGCCAGCGCCATCCCCATGCCGGTGAGCGCCAGCGCCGACAACACCATCACCGCGGCGAGCAGCGGATAGTCCACCGCCTTCACGTCCACGCCCGCGAGCGGCGCGAAGAGCAGGAACAGCGACGCCTGCATCAGCGCGATGGTGGACGACCCCAGCGCCTTGCCCAGCACCACCGCCAGCCGCGACCCCGGCCCCGCCAGCACCGCCTGGAGGAAGCCCTCCTTGCGGTCCTCGATGACGGTGATGGTCGCGAAGATGGCGCTGAAGAGCACCACCATGGTGACGACGCCCGGGAAGAAGAACTGCTGGTAGCCCAGCCCCTGCGCGCCCTCCACGCGGAACGAACCCGCGAAGCCTGAACCAATCACGAACCAGAACAGGATGGGCTGCGCCAGCGCGCCAATCACCCGGCTGGGCTGGCGGAAGAAGCGGACCACGTCGCGCGAGAGCAGCACCCGCACGGTGGCCCACTGCAGCGCGAGCGCGCCCGGCTCCCGCCGGGGCACCGGGGCGCTGGGCGCCTCGACGGACGACGGAACAGGCACGGGGATGTCGGCGCTCATCGGCGTTTCCTCGGCGCGGGCGTGGGTGCGGGAGCATCCGCTCCCAGGGCCTTCCCGGTGAGCTGGAGGAACACGTCCGCCAGCGTGGGCCGGCGCAGCGACACGGAGGCGAACCGCCCCGGAGGGAAGGCCTCCACCAGCCGCGGCACCAGCGCATGTCCCTGCGAAGCCTCCACCTGCACCCGCCCCTCCACCACCTTCGCCTCCAGCCCCAGCCGCTCCGTCACCTGGGCGGCCAGCGCCTCCGGCTCCGGCCCCTCCAGCGTGAGGATGTCCCCGCCCATGCGCGAGGCCAGCGCGCGGGGCGTGTCACACGCCACCAGCTTCCCGGCGTCCAGCACCGCCAGCCGGTCGCACCCCTCCGCCTCGTCCGCCCGGTGCGTGGTGAGCAGCACGGTGACCCCCTGCGCGTCGCGCAGCCGCTTGAGGTGCGTCCAGAACGTGCGGAAGGCGGCCTCGTCCAGGCCCTGCGTGGGTTCGTCCATCAGCACCACGCGCGGCTGGTGCACCAGTGCCCGCGCCAGCTCCAGGCGCCGGCGCATGCCGCCCGACCAGGTGCCGACCTTCTCGTCGCCCCGGTCCGACAAGCCGATGAGCGACAGCATCGTCTCCCCGCGCGCCTTCGCCTCCGCGCCGGTGAGCCCGTACAGCCGCGCACCCAGCAGCAGGTTCTCCCGCGCGGTCAGCAGGTCGTCCAGGCTGCCGCGCTGGAAGATGACGCCCATCTGGCGCCGGAGCGCGGGATCGCTCAGCGAGAGCACCCGGCCGGCGAAGTGCACCTGCCCCGCGTCTGGCGCGAGCAGGCCCGCGAGCAGCTGGAACGTGGTGGACTTGCCGGCGCCGTTGGGCCCCAGGAGGCCCAGGATTTCGCCCGGCTGCACGGACAGCGACAGCCCGTCCACGGCGGTGCGCCCACCGAAGCGGCGCGTGAGCCCCTCGATGCGGAGCAGCGGTGGCGGCGGGTTGGGAACGGAGGTGTCAGGCATGCAGGGCGTCCGGGCGCAGGGACGCCGCGCGAGGGGGCACTAGCCGCGGGGAACGCGGTCCAGCGCCAGCGCGGCGAACAGGCCGGTGAGGTACACGAGCGAAAAGAAGAACGTCCGGCGCGCCCAGGGCTTCCCCAGGTGCTTGAAGAAGCCCCACGCTCCCAGGCCGAGGAAGCTCAGCCCGAGCACCACCGCCGCCGCCAGGTACCACGCGCCGACGATGTGCAGCTGGAAGGGCAGGAGCGTCATGGGCACCAGCGCCACCAGGTAGAGCACCACCTGCGCGCGGCTGGATTCATCCCCGCGCTCCAGCGGCACCGACTTGAGGCCCGCCGCCGCGTATTCGTCCTTGCGGAACAGCGCGATGGCGAGGAAGTGCGGCATCTGCCAGAGGAACATGATGGCGAACAGCGCGAAGCCGCCCGCGTCCACCGAGTTCGTCACCGCGGTCCAGCCCATCAGGGGCGGCAGCGCGCCCGGCACGGCGCCCACCAGCATGGCCGCGGACGTGCGCGCCTTGAGCGGCGTGTAGGCCAGCACGTAGGAGAGCAGCGCGACGAGCCCCAGCACGCCGGTGAGCAGGTTGGCCCCCAGCACCAGCGCCGGCAGCGACACCGCCGCCAGCGACAGGCCGAACCACAGCGCCGTCGCGGGGTCCATGCGCCCGGCGGGCAGCGGCCGGTTGCGCGTGCGCGACATGAACTGGTCGCTGTGGCGCTCCATGTAGCAGTTGAACGCGTTGGCCGCGCCCACGGTGCCCGCCGTCGCCAGCAGCGTCACCAGCGCCCGCACCGGGCCCAACGGCCCCGGCGCCAGGAACATGCCTCCCGCCGCGGTGATGAGCACCAGCGAGGACAGCCCCGGCTTCGTGAGGGAGATCAGGTCGGACGCGGTGGACGACAGGGACAAAGCACGCGTGCTCAAGCGGACTCCAGCAGGTGGCCCCGGACCGAGGTCGCTTCCGGACAGGGGGGCGTGGGGTGGACCCTCCCATACCGTCACCCGGCAGGGGTGGCAAGGCGCGGACGCCCCGCCACATCAGCCTGCCTTGTCGCCCCCCTTCAAAAACGAAGCGCCGCGAGCCCTGAAAAAGGGGCTTCGCGGCGCGGGAGGAAGCCAGCGGAAGGACGGGGCCTAGTTGCCCGCGAGCCGCTGCGCGTCGGCGAGGTACTCGCCCTTGGGCTCGCGCTTCACGTACTCCTGCGCCAGCGTGCGGACCTTGGCCGACTGCTTGGGGTCCTTGGAGAGCAGCGACGCGTAGAAGTAGTAGACCGGCGTGTAGTTCTCGTCGGAGGTGAGCGCGCGCTGGTAGGTCTCATCCGCCTTCGCCGCGTCACCCTTGCCCTGATAGACGCGGCCCAGCTCCGTGAGCGCCATGGCGGACCGGTCCGGCTGGCCGACGAACTCCTGGTTGGCCTTCTCCAACTGCTCCTTCGCCTTGTCCCAATCCGAACGCTCCCGGTAGATGGCGCCCATGGCGAGGCGGGCCTCGGGGTTCTTCGCCTTCGGGTCCTTCACCGCGCGCTGGTACTGCGCCAGCGCGTCGTCCAGCTTGCCCTGGCGGCGGTAGGCGTTGCCCAGCATCACCACCAGCTTGGGGCTCTCCCCCATCGTCTTGAGCGCGGTCACGAGCGCCTCGGAGGCCTCCTTCTCGCCGCCCGGCTTGCCCATGAGCGCCTTGGCCAGCTCCACATGGAACTGCGCGCGGCTGCCGTCCACGCGGATGGCCTTGCGGATCTCCTCCGCGGCCGCGTCGAAGTTGCCTTCGGCCAGCAGGCGCCGGCCCTTGATGAGGTTCAGCTCCGGGTTCTGCTTGTCGAGCGTGAAGCCGGTGTCTTCCGCCTTGGCCACCTCGGCCTTCGCCTTGGCTGGATCCACCGGCACGCCCGTCGATTCGGACAGCTTCTGCTGCATGTCCGGCTTCAGGGCGGGCATGGCCAGCGCCACGCGCGCGATGAGCAGCGAGCGCGCCAGCTGGGCGGCGGCGAGCTGGCGGGGGCTGGGCGGCGGCTCGGCCTCCAGCAGCTTCTTGATGTCGCGGCTGGCCACCGCGTAGATCGGCTCGTCCTGCTCCAGCATCAGCAGCGAGCGGCCCAGCAGCGACTCCGGGTGGTCCTTCTCGTAGCGGAGCGCGAAGTCGTAGTCCTTCCAGGCGGTGTTGTCCTGGCCCAGCCGGCGGTACACCGCGCCCAGGCCCGCGTAGACGCGCGGGTCGTCCGGCGCCAGCGCCTGCGCGCGCTCCAGGCTGTCCCTCGCGCGCTCCAGGTCGCCCGCGTTCATCTGGATGAGGCCCAGCGTGAGGTACAGGAGCGAGGACGCCTTGCCCTTGTCGTTGAGGTCCTTGACCTGCGCCTCCAGCGACGCCAGCGCGCCCTTGCCGTCACCGCTGTAGGTCTTGATCAGCGCCTGCGCCGCGATGAGGTGGCTGGACAGCTCCTTGCCCTTCTGGGCCGCCGCCAGGTGCTCCTCGGCCTTGCGCCGGGCGTCGTCACCGCCGCCGTGCTCACCCCAACGGATGGCGTACGCGTACGCCAGGTAACCGTGGGCCGCCGTGGAGTCCGGGTCCACCTCCAGCGCCAGGTCCGCCGCCTCGCACGCCTTCTTGTAGCTGGCGAACGAGTCGTGCTTGAGCTGATCAGTGGCGACATCCAGGTTCTTCTTGAGTTCGCGGCCGCGCTTCTTCGCCTGCGCCGAGTACCAGCCGTAGCCACCCGCGAACAGCGGGATGAGGACGAGCAGGACCAGCGACAGCACCTTGCTGCCCTTGCCCTTGGGCGCGCTCTTGCGGCGCGACGCCGGCTCGTCGTCGTCCTCGTCCACCTCTTCCACCACCACCTGCGGGCGGCGCGGACCGGTGGGGCGAGCGCCCGCGTCCGCGGTCCTCGCGGGACCCGCCGTGCGGGCCGCCTGCTGCGTGGGGGCGTTGATGCGGCCCACGGCGGCGGGCGCGGCCACGGGAGGGCTCGCCACGGGCACGCTCGCCGCGGCGGGGGCCTCGGGAGCGGCCGGGGGCGGCGGGGCCACCGGCGCGAGCACCGGGGTGGGCGCCGCCGGGCGGGGAATCTCCACCTTGTACTGCTGGAGGAGCGTGACGGTCTCCGGGTCACCCGGGTCCGCCTGGTAGGCCTTGAGCAGGTTGCCGCGGCCGACGTCCGCTTCGCCGCCCTTGATCTGCAGGACGCCCGCCATGCGCAGGGCTGCCTTGTCCTCGGGCTGGACCTGGAGCGCGCCCATGACCTCCTCGAGCGCCTTCTTGTCCTTGTTCTGCGCGGCGTAGACGCGCGCGAGCAGGAGGCGGGGATCGGCCGCGGTCGGGTGTGCCTTCACGCCCTTCTTGCAGACGACCATCGCCTCCATGAAGCGACCCAGGTCGAGGTACGCCTCCGCCAGGGGCTTGTACGCATCCGACGAGGGATCGGAAGCGAACGAATGCTCAAGCTTCGCGAGCTCGGTGGGGCTCAACGTCTTCGAAGGGGAGGTGGACATGAACCAGAAGGGGGCCCGGAATGGCCGGGAAGGATGCGGTACCGAAGAACGGTTTTTATGGCATCCGCTGCGCGGCACGTCAATCGCAGGGTTGTTGGCGAAAACGAGCTGCTTGACAGCGCGGTGGGGCTCCGGTACTAGCCCCATCACTTCGCCGGTCCCAACACCGGCGCGGCGGCAGCAGGCAGTCCCTTATGGGGGTGTAGCTCAGTTGGGAGAGCGTCGCGTTCGCAATGCGAAGGTCGTCGGTTCGATCCCGTCCACCTCCACCATGAAGAACCGAAGGGCCTCACGGGAAACCGTGAGGCCCTTTGCATTTCGGGCCATTGGTGAATTGCAAAGGCTTCCGGCTTTGTTATCCGGGGCCGATGACCGACCCGTCCGCCTCCCTGTCGTTCTTCGCCCGCTTCTGGCTCGCCTGGCTGTGCTTCTGGCGCTGCCTCGTGTCCCGCGAATTCGCGCAGGCCGTGCTGCCGGCCAGCCGCGCCTACGATTCGGGGCAGCTCAAGGAGCTCCCGTCCGGGGACACGGCCGCCCCAGCGCTTCCGAGGGCGCCCGCCATCCCGCCCCCGGTGGCGGCGGCGCCCCTTTCGCCCGAGCGCGAGCACGCGAGCGCGCTGGCCCTGCTCTCCATGCTCCAGCGCGAGGGTCGCTTCGTGGACTTCGTGCAGGAGAACGTGGCGGCCTTCCCGGACGCGGACGTGGGCGCGGCGGCCCGCATCGTCCACGAGGGCTGCCGCAAGGTGGTCCACCAGTACCTGACGCTCCAGCCGGTGCTCCCGCAGGGCGAGGGCGACGCGGTGACGGTGCCGGACGGGTTCGACGCGCAGCGCATCCGGCTGACGGGCAACGTCGCCGGCCAGCCCCCCTACGGGGGCACGCTCCGGCACCACGGCTGGGTGACCACGGAGGTGAAGTTCCCGTCCGTCAGCCCGGCCATGGAGCCGCGCGTGCTGGCGCCGGCGGAAGTCGAGCTCGCCTGAAGCTCGCTTGAGCCCCAGGCGGCGCTGCCCTGAAGTCCCCTTCCCTTCGAGGAACCACAAGGCCCCCTTCGGGGGTTCCTGACCGATATGGCGCGATACTCCATCGGCATCGACCTGGGCACCACGCACTCCGCGGTGTCCTACTTCAACCTCGAGGACGGCAAGCCCCGAGGCCCCTCGCAGTCCATGCTGCCCGTGCCGCAGGTGACGGCGCCCGGAACGGTGGAAGCGCGTCCGCTGCTGCCTTCCTTCCTGTACCTCCCCAGCGCGCAGGAGTTCCCCGAAGGCAGCCTGGGCCTGCCGTGGAACCCGGAGTCGAGCGTCATCGTCGGTGACTTCGCCCGCTCGCACGGCGCCAAGGTGCCCACGCGGCTCGTGTCCTCCGCGAAGAGCTGGCTGTCGCACCCCGGCGTGGACCGCCGCTCCGCGCTCTTGCCCTGGCAGGCGCCCCCGGAGGTGCAGCGCGTGTCTCCGCTGGACGCGTCCGCTCGCTACCTGCGCCACCTGAAGGAGGCGTGGGACCACACCTTCGCCCGCGCGCAGGAGGAGTCCGGCAACGCGCTGTCCCGGCAGGAGGTCATCGTCACCGTCCCCGCGTCCTTCGACGCGGCGGCGCGCGAGCTGACGCTGGAGGCGGCGAAGGCGGCGGGCATCGAGCACCCCACCCTGCTGGAGGAACCGCAGGCCGCGCTCTACGCGTGGCTGGAGGCGATGGGGGAGAACTTCCGGCGGCTCGTGAAGCCCGGCGAGGTCATCCTGGTGGTGGACGTGGGCGGCGGCACGTCCGACTTCTCCGTCATCACCGTGAAGGACCGCGAGGGCGACCTGGAGCTGCTGCGCGTGGCGGTGGGCGACCACATCCTCCTGGGCGGCGACAACATGGACCTCGCGCTGGCGCACACGCTCAACCAGCGGATGGCGGCGGAGGGGCGCAAGCTGGACGCGTGGCAGTTCAACGGCCTCACCCACGGGTGCCGGCAGGCGAAGGAGACGCTGTACGCGGACGCCTCCCTGGACCGGGTGCCCATCGCCATTCCGGGCCGGGGCTCGTCGCTGATTGGTGGCACGCTGCGCACGGAGCTGACGCGCGAGGAGCTGGACCGCGTCCTCACGGACGGCTTCTTCCCCGTGACCGAGGTGGGCGACCTGCCCCGCACCGCGCGGCGCACGGGCCTGGCGCAGATGGCGCTGCCATACGCGCAGGACGCTGGGGTGACGCGCCACCTGGCGTCGTTCCTCACCCGGCAGGCGCAGGCCCTGGCCGCCAGCGAGGACTCCCCGGTGGACGTGACGGGCAAGGGCTTCCTGCACCCCACCGCGGTGCTCTTCAACGGCGGCGTCTTCAAGGCGGGGCCCCTCAAGGGCCGCGTGATGGAGGTCCTCAACCAGTGGCTGGCCGCGGAAGGCGCGCCGCCGGCCCAGGAGCTGGAGGGCGCGGACCTGGACCTCGCGGTGGCGCGGGGCGCGGCGTACTACGGCTGGGTGCGCCAGGGCCACGGGCTGCGGATCCGCGGCGGGACGGCGCGCGCCTACTACGTGGGCGTGGAGACGGCGATGCCCGCGGTGCCGGGCATGGAGCCGCCGGTGAAGGCGCTCTGCGTGGCCCCCTTCGGCATGGAGGAAGGGACGCAGGCGGACGTGCCCCCGCAGGAGTTCGGGCTCGTCACCGGCGAGCCCACGAGCTTCCGCTTCTTCGCGTCGTCCCTGCGGCGCGACGACAAGGTGGGCGTGCTCCTGGACGACGTGGAGTCGGAACTGGCGTCGGGGGAGCTGGAGGAGGTGGCGCCCATTGAAACGACGCTGCCCGGACAGCCCACGCCGTACGGGGACCTGACGCCGGTGAACCTCCAGGCGGTGGTGACGGAGGTGGGCACGCTGGAGCTGCGGTGCCTGGAGAAGAACGGCTCCGGGCGCTGGAAGCTGGAGCTCAACGTGCGCATGAGGGAGTAGAAGGGGCCCCGCACACCGGAGGCGTATGCGAATCGTTGGCATCGACCTGGGCACCACCCATTGCGCGGTGGCATCCGTGGATCCAGGCAAGGGCGCGGGGGCGCCCGTCGAGGACTTCCCCCTGCCCCAGCTGGTCCGCCAGGGCGAGGTGGCCCCGCGCGCGCTCCTGCCGTCCACCGTCTACATCCCCGAGGGCCACGAGCTGGCGCCGGAGGTGCTGCGCCTGCCCTGGGGCGATGACGGCGGCCCCTGGGTGGTGGGCGAACTGGCCCGCTGGCAGGGCGCGCGCGTGCCCGGACGGCTCGTGGCCAGCGCCAAGAGCTGGCTGTGCCACCCGGGCGTGGATCGCTCCGCTCCCATCCTCCCGTGGGGCGCGCCCGCCGACGTCCAGAAGCTGTCCCCGGTGGACGCGTCCGCCCTGCTCCTCACGCACATGGCCCGCGCGTGGGACTTCGCCCACCCGGATGAGCCGCTGTCCAGGCAGGAGGTGGTCATCACCGTCCCGGCCTCCTTCGACGAGGCGGCGCGCGCCCTCACCGTGAGCGCGGCGCGCAAGGCGGGGCTGGAGAAGTTCACGCTGCTGGAGGAGCCGCAGGCGGCGTTCTACGACTACACCGCGCGCCACCGCTCGGGCCTGGAGCAGACGCTGTCCCAGGTGCGGCTGGTGCTGGTGGTGGACGTGGGCGGCGGCACCACCGACTTCACGCTGGTGCACGCGGGCGTGTCGCCGGAGGGCCCCATGCTGCGGCGGCTCGCGGTGGGCGACCACCTGATGCTGGGCGGCGACAACATGGACGCGGCGCTCGCCCGGCGCATGGAGGAGAAGCTCTCCCAGGGAGGCCGGCGCCTGTCCGCGACGCAGTGGACGCAGGCCATCCAGGCCGCGCGCACCGCGAAGGAAGCGCTGCTGGGGCGCGAGCCGCCGGAGAAGTACGGCCTGTCCCTCATCGGCGAGGGCAGCCGGCTGCTGGGCGGCACGCTCTCCACGGAGCTGGGCCGCGACGAGGCACAGGCGCTGGTGCTGGACGGCTTCTTCCCCGTGTCTCCCGCGGAGGACAGGCCCCGGCGCACGGCGCGCATGGCGCTCCAGGAGCTGGGCCTGCCGTACGTGCAGGACCCCGCCGTCACCCGACACCTGGCGGCCTTCCTCGCGCAGCACGCGGCGGCGGGCTTCGCGGCGCTGGGGGAGACGCCGTCGCACGAAGGCGCCCTGCCCCGCCCGGACGCCATCCTGCTCAACGGCGGCGTGTTCAACTCGCCCCAGATTTCAGCGCGGTTGGTGGACGCGCTGTCCGCCTGGTGGCCGCGCGCACCGCGGATCCCGCTGCTCAAGCACGAGTCGCTGGAGCTGGCCGTGGCCCGGGGCGCCGCCTACTACGGCCTGGTGCGGCGCGGGCACGGCCTGCGGATTGGCGGCGGCGCGGCGCGCGCGTACTACGTGGGCCTGCAGCGCGGTCCAGAGAGCGCGGAGCAGCCCACGCTGTGTCTCATCCCGCGCGGCTTCGAGGAGGGCCAGAAGGTGGACCTGGGTGAGCGCCCCTTCACGCTTGCCTTGGGCCGTCCGGTGCAGTTCGCGCTCTACTCCACGACGAGCGACCGCATCGACAAACCGGGGGACCTGGTGCCCCTGGCGGAGGACCTGAAGCCGCTGCCGCCCATCCACACGCTGCTCAAGGGCGCGTCGGGCAAGGTCTCCGAGGTGCCGGTGCACCTGCAGGCCGCGCTCACGGAGATCGGCACGCTGGAGCTGTTCTGCGTGTCGGACGTCGCGGACGAGCGCTGGCGCCTGGAGTTCGAGCTGCGCGGCACCGGCGGCTCGCACGAGCTGACCGTCACCGAGTCCATGCCCGCGCGCTTCGCCGAGGCGAAGGACAACGTGGAGCGCGTCTACGGCAACAAGCCGCTGCCGCTGGGGCCCAAGGACGTGAAGCAGCTGTCGCGCACGCTGGAGAAGGTGCTGGGCCCGCGCGAGACGTGGCGCGTGCCGGTGATCCGCGAGCTGTGGAGCACGCTGTACGCGGGGGCCAGCAAGCGCCGCCGCTCGGATGATCACGAGCGCGTCTTCTACAGCCTCACTGGCTTCTGCCTGCGCCCCGGCTTCGGCTACCCGTTGGACGGCTGGCGCGCGGAGCAGACGTTCAGCCTCTTCGACGCGCTGGTGCAGCACCACACGGACAAGGCCGTGTGGACGGAGTTCTGGGTGATGTGGCGCCGCATCGCGGGCGGCCTCACCGAGGCCCACCAGCAGAAGCTGTACGCCTACCTCCAGCCGCACCTGTCCCGGCGCGTGCCCCCCGACGCGCCCCCGCAGGCAGGCAAGCTCAAGGGCATCCAGCCCGAGGGCCTGGACGAGATGGTCCGCACCGTCGCCTCGCTGGAGCACCTGTCGCCGGGCGACAAGGCGGAGGTGGGCCGGTGGATCGCCGCGCGGCTGAAGCCGGATCCCCGCGCCGGCGGCCCCTGGGCCTGGGCCCTGGGCCGGCTGGGAGCCCGCGTGCCCCTGTATGGCAGCGGCCACAAGGTCGTGGACGTGGAGACGGCGGAGGCCTGGCTGGAGCTGCTGCTGTCGCTCGACCTGCGCAAGGTGGACGGAGCGCCGTTCGCCGCCGCCCAGCTCGCGCGCCTCACCGGGGACCGCACGCGGGACCTGGAGCCAGAGCTGCGCGAGCGCACGGCCCAGGCCCTGGTCGCGTCGAAGGCCTCGGACACCTGGGTGCGGATGGTCCGCGAGGTGGTGGCCCTGGAGGCCGCGGACGAGGCCCGGGCGCTCGGAGACACGCTGCCGGCGGGCCTGCGGCTGTCGTAAGCCGAAGCGCGGCCTCCCGACCTCACACGGCGGGTCAACCCATGACATGTGCTTGGGACGCCGTGCGTCGGCGGCCCGGTGCATCGACGCAGCGGCGGCCTTGCTTCGGGGGCTCCGCGGTCCGTGCGGCTCAGCGCCGAGCGGCGGGACGAAGCTGCGGGTGGAGCTCCATCCCGCGAGGATCAGCACCGAGCAGAGGGACCGAGCTCCGGGCGGATCTCCATCCCGCGCGGATCACCGCCAAGCGGCGGGACCGAGTTACGGGTGAATCTCCATCTCGCGCGGATCACCGCCAAGCGGCGGGACCGAGTTACGGGTGAATCTCCATCCCGCGCGGATCACCGCCGAGCGGCGGGACGGAACTCCGGGCGGATCTCCATCCCGCGCGAATCAGCGCCGAGCGGCGGGACGGAACTCCGGGCGGATCCCTCCCGTGCGGGGCGTGAGCAAACTGCGCACTCCCCAGCAGGGCGGATCCGCCGTCGGGTGGATCAGACCTGGGCGGTGACTGACACGTCGCCCGCGGCCTCGCCCGCTGGAGCGCGATCGACGAGCGTGGGTTCCACCGGGGCGGCGTCGAGGGACATGGCCTCCACGACCTCCAGCACGGGCTCCACGACCGAGACGGCGGGCACCTGGACGGTGGCGGCCTGCGTCTCGTCCTTCTTCGGCTTCTTCGTGCCCGCGCCCGAGCGACAGCCCCGGCACCAGGGCTGGTTGCGGATGGCGCCATCCGCCATCTTCCGCAGCCCGAACTGCGCCAGCGGCTTGAGCGTCTTGCACTTCAGGCACATCAGCGAGATCAGCACCTCGTGGCCGTCGGCGTCGTAGACGGAGGACTTGCGCCGCTTGCGCGGTTGCCCCGGCTCACGTGCCTTGTCCTTCTCGGGCGCCGCCGGGACCATCATCGGGGTTACTTTGTAGAGCATCTCTCTGTCCCTCCCACGCACGGGCTCCGGCTTGCGCTCGCGGGCTCAGGGCCACACCGGCAAGGGATCTCGCGTGCCTTAGAGTAGGGAGGTTTCCCGCCGTTGGAAACTGATCCCAGGCCGAAAATTCGGCCTGGACTCGATGTGTCGATCTTTCGCTGGGTTGCGGCCAGATCCAGCCGCAGCGGATCAGCGCGGAGAGAAAATTTCCAACGGCGGGCACACCCTTTTTTCAGGGCTTCGCGTCCGCGCAGGGCTTCCCGCCCCGCACCAGGTGCACGCGCCCGAGCGCCGGAGGCTTCAGGGCATTGCCGTTCGCGCGCCCATAGGCCGTCAGCACCTCGCGCAGGTCCTCTCCCTGCAACAGGTGGATACGGGCCGGTGGCAGCGTGGTCGTCAGCGGTCCCACCCCGTCGCCTCCGCGCAAGAGGAAGTCCGGCACGGCGACCCGGTAGGTTCCCCGCGCCTTCAGCGGCCGGCCGCCCGGCAGCGTCACGCCCTGGAGGCGCTCCGGCCCCGGACACACGCTCAGCGTCACCTCCAGCCCGGACACCGCGAAGACGCCCTTGCGACCGCCGTAGGCCAGCGTGAGGAAGCGGCGCAGCTCGTCCGCGGACAGCTCCAACACCGCGAGCGTGTTGTCGAAGGGCAGCACCTCGTAGAGCTTCCCGAAGGTGAGCGGCCCCTGGGGCAGGTCGGTCCGGATGCCGCCGGCGTTCATCACCGCCGCGTCGGAGCGGGCCGCCTGCCGCATCGCGTCCGCGATGAGGTTGCCCAGCGCGCTCTCGCCCTCGTACACCTGGGGCATGCGGGCCTGGACCTCCACGCCCACGGTGCGGCGCTGCTCCTCCTCCACGCGCGCCTCCGCGGGGGCCACCAGCGCCTCCACCCGGGCATCCGGCGTCACCGGCTTGCCCAGGAAGGTGGCCGGCACCAGGCGCACGTCTTTCGCCTCGCGCAGGCGCTGCGCATCACAGGTGCCGAGCGTGGCGTCCACGGCCCCACACACGGGGATGGCGGCCTGGATGCGCGTGCGGTCGGGCAGCACGCGGTGGCTCACCGGATCCACGAAGAGCTCCACCACCCCGAACGAGCGCGCCATGCCCGTCGTCTCGATGACCGGCACGTCGCCGAAGAAGTGCCCCATGGTCTGGTGCGTGTGGCCCGCCACCACCGCGTCCACCGCGCCCTTCGGCAGCGCGTCCAGCACCGCGTAGATTTCACCGTCGTCCCGCACGCAGCTGGAGGTGTCGCGCGGGTGCGCCAGGTCCGTGCACTTGCCGCCCGCGTGGGCGATGGCGACGACGACCTCCGCGCCCTGCTCGCGCAGCGAGCGCGTGGCCTCCAGGGCGGAGTCCGCCAGCGACTCGAACTTCAGGCCCGCGACGTTCGCGGGGTTGGTCGTCTGCGGCGTCTGCGACGTGGACAGGCCCAGCAGCCCCACCTTCACGCCCTTCACGGTGACGACCGTGGTGCCGTCATTGCCCAGCCACGCCGGATGGCGGCCATCGCCCTCGCGCACGTTGGTGGACAAGAAGGGGAACCTCGCCTGGGCCATGCGGGCCTTCAGCGCGCCCAGCGGATCCTCGTCCGGACGGGTGGCCACCGGCCCCGGTCCCACGGGCCCGTAGTCGAACTCGTGGTTGCCGATGGCGACCGCCGAGTAGCCCAGCAGGTTGTAGACGTCCACGACGATGGCGCCCTCGACCAGGTTGGATGCCAGCGTCCCCTGGAACAGGTCGCCCGCGTCCACCAGCAGCACCCCGCCCGGGTTGTCCTCGCGCAGCCGCTCCACGTAGGACGCGAAGAGCGCCGCGCCGCCCTCCTCCACCTTCTGCCCGTCCGGCAGCGTGGCGCGGTGGGGCATCACCCAGCCGTGGAAGTCGTTGGTGCCCACCAGCGTGAGCCGCACGGGGGCCGTGGCGGCTGGCGTGGGGGGCGTGGCGGGAGCAGCGGGAGCGGGCGTCGGGCCGCCCTTGCAGGCGGCGGCGAGCACCGCGAGCGCCAGGGCGGTGGAGCGGAAGGAGCGCATGGGGCGCGCACTTCATCCCGGCCCCACCTCCCTTTCAACCCGCTTCGCGCCTCAGCCGCGGCGGCGCCGGCCTCGCAGCGCCATCCCCAGCAGGCCCAGCATCGCGACGGAGGACACCGGCGCGCTCGTGCAGCCGCAGCCGCCGTGGTCGGAAACCGCCCCGCCGCCGCCAATCGGGTTGTCGTCCCCCGGCAGGACGACGACGCCGCCACCGCCATCACGCGTGCCACCATCCGTGCCGCCATCTCCAGCGCCACCATCCGACTGCTGCGCGATGGCCAGGGGCGGAGTGAACGCCCGGGCCACGTTGCCCCAGGAGGTGAGCTTCAGGTTGTCGCCCTGCGTGCTGCTGCTCATGCCGTCGATCGCGGCGAAGAGGCCCTCCGGGAAGGCCGTCCCCAGCGAACCCGAATACGCCACCAGGCCGCGCGACTGCTCCACCGCGTCGGTGCCCCCGTCCTGCGGCACCACCTGGAAGGCCCCCACCCGGCCGAGCGTGCGCCGGTCGAAGACGACGAAGGTGTTCGCGTTCGGATCCGACGCCACGATGTAGCCGTCCGTCGAAGACGTCTCGTACAGCGCGAGCCGACCCACCGAAGTCAGGCCGCCATCCGTGATCGCCACCACCTGCGTTCCCGCGATGCCGGCGTCCGCGTTCGCGCCATAGCGGTAGAGGCCCTGCCCCTGCTGCGCCACGTAGACGGCGCCCTGGGCGCGGTCCACCACGAGCCCCATCACCAGGCCGGCCGGGATGTCCCGCAGGGGGGTCGCCGTGACGCCCCCGTCGGTGGGCGTGAGCGCGAACTGCCGCAGTCCTCCCGACGCGAGCCCCCCGAAGGCCTGGAACGACCCGTCCGCGCCGCGAGTGATGCGCACCGTGCCATAGCTCACCCCCACGTCCAGCGGCGCCGTCGTGGGTGACAGGCGGGTGAGCCCCGCATCCGGCGTGGCATCCATCACGTAGGGAACGAGCCCCGTCAGCGTGGGGTTCGCGCTCAGCACCAGCGACTGCGACGTGCCGGCCACGCCGGGGAACCCGGACACCACGTCCACGCTCGCCGACGTGCCCTCGGTGACGGATTGCAGCTCGCCTCCGTCCAGTGCGTAGGTGAACAGGCCGTTGTTCACGTCCGCCGTGATGAGTCGGCTCGCGCCAGGATTGACCGGGTTCACCCACAGGGCCACGTCGTACACGGTGCCGCCACTGGAGCGGGCCCCCGGCTGCGTCTGCCCGGTGTAGGGCACCTGCACAGGAGTCGTCTGGGCCCCAGCGGCCGCGCTCACGAAGAGGGCGGTCAGCGCGGGGAGAGAAGGGTTGCGCATGGGTGGCTCCTGGGCAGGTCGCTCCCTACCTAGGCATGGGCGCACGTCACATCAAGTTCTCTGGAACCGGTGAACGGTTGGCAGACGGCGAAAGCCTCGGGTACAACGAACACCGTCTCCCAGCGAACAGACAAGGGCCATGGCCAAGCGCGCACTCATTACGGGCATCACAGGGCAAGACGGCAGCTATCTCGCGGAGCTGCTCCTGAAGAAGGGCTACGAGGTGCACGGCATGGTGCGCCGCTCTTCCGAGGAGAAGTTCGAGCGCATCGCGCACCTCCAGGGGAAGGTGCAGCTGCACCAGGGCGACCTGCTGGATCAGTTCTCGCTGGCGGCCCTGTTGAACCTCACCCAGCCGGACGAGGTCTACAACCTGGCGGCGCAGTCCTTCGTGCCCACCAGCTGGAACCAGCCGGTGCTCACCGGTGAGTTCACGGCGCTGGGCGTGACGAAGATGCTGGAGGCCATCCGGCACACCCGTCCGCAGGTGCGCTTCTACCAGGCGTCCTCCAGCGAGATGTTCGGCAAGGTGCTGGAAGTGCCCCAGACGGAGGACACGCCCTTCTACCCGCGCAGCCCGTACGGCGTGGCGAAGGCGTACGGCCACCACATCACGGTGAACTACCGCGAGTCCTTCAAGCTCTTCGCGGTGAGCGGCATCCTCTTCAACCACGAGTCGCCCCGCCGCGGCCTGGAGTTCGTCACGCGCAAGGTCACGTACAACGTGGCGCGCATCAAGCTGGGCCTCCAGGAGACGCTGCCCATGGGCAACCTGGACGCCAAGCGCGACTGGGGCTTCGCGGGCGACTACGTGGACGCCATGTGGCGCATGCTCCAGCAGGACACGCCGGAGGACTTCGTCGTCGCCACCAACGAGACGCACACCGTGCGGGAGCTGGTGGAGATCGCCTTCGGCCGCGTGGGCCTGGACTGGCAGAAGCACGTGAAGATCGACCCCGCGTTCGTGCGCCCCGCGGAGGTGGACCTGCTCATCGGCGACTACAAGAAGGCGAAGGAGAAGCTGGGCTGGGAGCCCACGGTGCGCTTCAAGCAGCTGGTGGAGATGATGGTCGACGCCGACCTGGAACGCGTCAAGGCAGGGCAGCGGTAAGATGCGCGTCCTCGTCACGGGAGCGGACGGATTCGTCGGTCGGCATGCCTGCGCGGCCCTTCGGGCAGCCGGCGACGAAGTGGTGGAGGTGCATGGACCCCGGGGCGAGGGCATCAGCAGCACCGCCCTGCATTTCGACATCGCCGACGAGGCGAAGGTCAAGGCGGCGGTCGCCGAGGTGAAGCCGGAGGCGGTGCTGCACCTGGCCGGCTTCAGCTCCGTGGCCAAGAGTCACCAGAACCCCGCGCGCGTCTTCGCGGTGAACACCATGGGCGTGGTGCACCTGCTCACCGCGCTGCGCGAGAGCGCCCCGAAGGCCCGCGTGCTGGTGGTGGGCTCCGGCGAGGTCTACGGCCCCGTCGCCGAAGGCACCCGCGCCCTGGAGACCCACCCGCACGTGCCGCTGAGCCCCTACGCCGCGTCGAAGTCCGCGGCGGAGCTGGCCGGGGAGCAGTTCTTCCGCAGCTACGGCATGGAGATCATCCTCGCGCGGCCCTTCAACCACCTGGGCGCGGGCCAGGACCCCACCTTCGTGGTGCCGTCGTTCGCGGCCCAGATTCGCGCCATCGCGCTGGGCACGGTGGATCCGCTGCTGCGCACCGGCAACCTGGACGCCATCCGCGACTTCTCGCACGTGAAGGACGTGGTGGACGCGTACCGGCTGCTGCTCCAGCGCGGCGAGGCGGGGCAGGCCTACAACGTCTGCAGCGGCGACGGCCGCACCATCCGGAGCTTGCTGGAGGAGATGCTCCAGCTGTCCGGCGTGCAGGCGCGCATCGAGCTGGATCCCGCGCGGCTGCGCCCCTCGGACATCCCCAGCCTCGTGGGCTCGCCGGACAAGCTGCGCGCGCTGGGCTGGGCCCCGAAGCTCACCGTCGCGGACGCGCTGCGCGACGTGCTGGGCCCCCGGGTGACGTCGCACTGAGCGCCCCCCGGCCGCGCCTCACGCGGGGCGCGCCAGGGACGCCCACGCCTCCAGGCGCCGGTCCAACGCGGTGAGGGCCCACAGGTCCGCCGCGTTGCCCGGCGTCACGGAGGCCAGGTCCCGCTGGACGAACTCGCGGGCCTTCACCTCGCCCCACTCGGACAGGATGCGCAGGGCCATCAGCGACGGCTTGCGCGCCACCAACCGCAGCAGCACGTCCGCCACGCGCGGGCTGCGCTCCGCGTCCGCCAGCCGCTGCACCGCTTCGTGACGGGCCTCCGGCGTGGAGTCCTCCGCCTCCAGGGGCGCGGCCAGCTCCTCGAAGCGCGCCGCGTCCAGCAACGCCACGGGGCCCCTGCTCTCCCAGTGCTCCACCGTCACCGTGGTGCGCCCCTTCGCCACGCACTCGCGGCGGATGCCGTCCCCCCGGAGCACGTCCAGCACGCGCTCTGGCGCGGGCGTTCCCCCCTCCACCGTGCGCAGCGCGCGCTGCGCCAGCATGGGGGACTGGCCCAGCAGGTGCGTGCGCAGCACCGTGGCCTCCACCGCGCTGGGGCTGGCCCCGGCCGGCACCCGGTCCCACTTGAGGAACACCTCCGCCATGCCCCGCTCGCGCACGTACCAGCGGTACTCCAGCCACACCGCCCCACCCCGCCCCGCGAAGCGCGCATCCGAAGGCTCATGGAGGCGGGGCGCGCCCTCCCGCGTGCCGGAGAAACAACGGTCCAACAGCTTCTGGGCGTCTTGAAGTCGCATGGTCGGCGGGCGGCCATTGTAGGAGGCCCCGTCAGGTTCCTCCATCGCCGCACGTTCGTGTTATCAACACACTAAGACACAAGGAGGCACGGGATGGGGACGCGGTCTCGGCGGTTCACGTTCTTCTGGCGCGAAGACTCACCGTTCTCGCAGTGGCACCCCACCCTGTTCGAGGTGGAGGGCGTCCGCTACACGTGCGCGGAGCAGTACATGATGGCGGGCAAGGCGCGCCTGTTCGGGGACACGCGCGTGCTGGAGCAGGTGCTGCGCGCCGCCACGCCGAAGCAACACAAGGCGCTGGGCCGCAAGGTGAGCCCGTTCGACGCGGGGCTCTGGGAGCGCGAGCGCGAGCGCATCGTCTACGAGGGCAACCACGCGAAGTTCACCCAGCACCGCGACCTGCTGGACGCGCTGCTCGCCACGGCGGGGACGGAGCTGGTGGAGGCCAGTCCGCTGGACCGCATCTGGGGCGTGGGCCTGGGCGTGGAGGATCCACGCATCCAGGACCCCACCCGCTGGCGGGGGTTGAACCTGCTGGGCCAGGTGCTCACCCGGCTGCGCGAGGACCTGCTCGCGCGGGGGCACGGGCCCGTCAGAACTTGAAGTTCGCGGACTGGTCCGGCACGCCGTTGAAGTCCAGGTGGAGCGTGGCGTGGTCGCCATGGCCCTTCTCGCTCCACTCCTGTCGCAACGTGGACAGGTCGAACGCCAGGACCTTGTAGACCAGCGCCTTGCACCGGTCGTTGTTCGCGTCATGCAGCAGGGTCAGCTCCGCGCGCGGCTCGCCCGCCGCTGTCTGGGTGAAGCGCCCGTCCCACGCGAGGCCGTAGCGGTGCTCCTTGCAGCCGCCGCCGTGGCGGACGTGGAGCGTCAGGACGTGGCCCTTCACGCTCTGGGACTCGACGACGAGCCGGTCGCGGGGCGCGGGCGTCTCCGTGATTTCCAGCGGCAGCACGACGTCCGCCTCCTGGCGCTCCGCCTCCCCGGCGGGCGAGGAGGCCTGCTGCTCCGGGGGCGTCACGGGGGTGGGCGGTGCCTCCTGCTCCGCGCTCGCGGCCGGCTCCTGCGCTTCATCCTTGCGCGCCGCGTTCGAGCCCGCGCACCCGAGCAGCAGCCCGCAGATGATTCCACTCCAGACGAGCAGTCGCATGTTCCTCCAGGGGCCCTCGCGGGCCGGTTGGCGTCACGCTCCGTCCACCGGAAGGCTACCGGTGGTGCAGCGCCGCATCGTACGCGGCCCGCGTCAACTCCGCGGTGCGGGCCCAGGTGAACCTCGCGGCCTGGCGCAGGCCCGCTTCGCTCAGCGCCCGGCGCTCGCCCGGCGACCGCAGCAGCCGGTCGATGACCGCCGCCAGCCCCTCCGCGTCGTCCGGGTCCACCGCGGGCGCGGCCTCACCGCACACCTCCGGCAGCGAGCCCGCGGTGGAGACCACCGTGGGCGTGCCCAGGCGCATCGCCTCCAGGGGCGGCAGGCCGAAGCCCTCGTAGCGTGAGGGGAAGACGAACAGCGCCGCGCGGCGCATCAGCGCGTAGAAGATGGCGGGGGTCTGGTAGCCCAGGGTCCGCACGTCCAGCCCCTCCGAGCGCAGCCGCGCGATGCGCGTCTCCACCGTGCCGGAGCCGTACCAGCTCTGCCCCGCGAGCACGAGCGTGAAGGGCCGGCCGCGCGCGCGCAGCCGCTCCTGCGCGTCCAGCACCAGGGACACGTTCTTGCGCACGTCGAGCGAGCCCGCGTACAGCACGTAGTCCTTGGGCAGGCTCAACGCGGTGAGGAAGTCCTCGCCCGCGGCGTCCAGCGCGCCCGCGTTCACGTGGTCCACGCCATTGGGCACCACCACGGCGCGCGGCTCCACCTGGGGGAAGCGGCGCAGCAGGTCCTGGCGCGTGCGTTCGCTGACGCACAACAGGCGGTCCGCGAGCATCAGGCTGCGCGCGAGCCACAGACGGAACTGCCAGCGGAACGCGGTGGACACCGTGTCCGGCATGTCCAGGGGCACCAGGTCGTGCACGGTGAGCACGTACGCGGTGCCGGGCGTCCTGCGCAGGGGCAGGTTGAAGTTGCCGAGCGCGTGGTAGACGGCCGGCGGCGAGTCCTTCAGCCGCTTCGGCAGCGTGGCCAGCGTCCACGCCGTCCGCTTCTGGACGCCCCGCGGGTGTTCGCCGGAGCTGCGCGCGCCCATCCGGTCCAGGCGGACGCCCTGGGCCTCAAGGGCCTCCGCGAGGCAGCGGGTATACAGGCCGATGCCGGTGGTGGGCTCGTCCCAGAGGGTGGCGTCGAGGGCGATGGGTCCAGGGGTCGACACGGGCCGCCTCATACCATGCCCCTGTGGTACACACGGCCCCGCATGGCGGTCCACCAGTTGATCCCGAGCTTCGGCCCCGGTGATGCCTCCGGTCAGGCCGCGCTGCACCTGCAACTCCTGCTGCGCCGCATGGGGCACGCGGGGGACATCTACGCCGAGGAGGTCGGCGGAGGACTGGAGGGCCTTGCCCGCCACGTCTTCACGCTGCGTCCCAAGCCAGACGACCTGGTCCTGTACCACCACGGCATCGCGTCCCCGCTGAGCGGGCGGCTGATGCACCTGGAGTGCAAGAAGGGCGTGGTGTTCCACAACATCAGCCCCGCGCGCTTCTACCGGGGCACGCCGCTGGAGCACGCGCTGGTGGCGGGCCGCGCGCAGGTCGCGGCGATGGCGCCCTTCCTGGACGTGTCCATCGGGGACTCGGACTTCAACTGCGCGGAGCTGCGCGTCGCGGGCCACCGCAACGTGCACACCGTGCAGCTCTTCATCGAACCGGAGCGCTTCGCCGCGTCGGGCGCGGATCCGAAGAAGCTCGCGGAGCTGTCCGGGCCCGGCCCCACCCTGGTGTCGGTGAGCCGGGTGATGCCGCACAAGCGCTTCGAGGACCTGCTCGCGCTGCACCGGGAGCTCCTGCGGATCCGCCCCCAGGCGCGGCTGCTGCTCGTGGGCGGCTACGAGCCGGGCAGCCGCTACTTCAAGCTCCTCCAGCGCGAGATGAAGGACCTGCGCGGGGTGCACTTCCTGGGGCGCCTGTCGCACCCGGAGCTGGTGGCCGTGTACCGCTCCGCGTCCGTGTTCGTCTCCATGAGCGAACACGAGGGCTTCAGCGTCCCCATCATCGAGGCCATGGCGTCGCAGGTGCCGGTGCTCGCGTACGCGGCGGCGGCGGTGCCGGAGACGATGGGCGGCGCGGGCATCGGGTTCGACCAGAAGCGCTACGCGTTCCTCGCGGAGCTGGCGGTGGACCTGACCGAGGACCGGGAGCTGCGCCGCTCCGTGCTCGAAGGACAGGCGCGGCGGCTCCAGCACTTCTCCCCCACCGCCGCGCAGGTGTCGCTGGCGCGCGCGCTCCAGGGCGTGGTGGCCCCGCCGCCCCGTCCTCGCAAGGCCCCGGCGAAGCGGCCGCGCGTGGCGCTGGTGGTGCAGCGCTACGGAGAGGTGACGGGCGGTGCGGAGAGCCACGCCGCGCAGGTGGCCGAACACCTGGCGCCCCACTGGGACGTCACGGTGCTGACGACCTGCGCGAAGAACCACCTGACGTGGGAGAACGCCTTCCCTCCCGGCGAGGACCGGGTGGGCCGGGCGAAGGTGCTGCGCTTCCCGGTGACGCGCACGCGCAACATCCACGCCTTCAACGGCCTGTCACGGCAGGTGTTCGACCGGGCCAACGAACGGCTGCGCGAGGAGCAGTGGGTGGCCGAGCAAGGTCCGCTGAGCCCCGGGCTCATCGAGCATCTGGCCTCCACGCAAGACGCGTACGACGGGTATCTCTTCTTCACGTACCTCTACGCGCCCACGGTGTGGGGACTGCCGCTGGTGGCGGACCGCGCGATGCTGGTGCCCACCGCGCATGACGAGCCGCCCATCCGCTTCGGCGTCTACGGGGACGTGTTCAACCGCCCCCGCGTGTTGATGTGCAACACGCCGGAGGAGATCACCATGATGGAGCGCTTCCACCCGGAGCACGCGCGGGCGCGGGTGGTGGGCGTGGGCGTGGAGGCGCTGCCAGCGGTGCCGGACCGCTTCCGGGCGAAGTACGGCGTGCACGGCCGCTACCTGCTCTACGTGGGCCGGCTGGAGCCGGGCAAGGGCGTGCCGGACCTGCTGACGTTCCACCGCAAGCTGCGCGCGGGCTACCAGGATGCTCCGGAGCTGGTGCTCGCGGGCGAAGCACACATGGACGTGAGCGGCGAGGGCGTGCGGCACGTGGGGCGCATCTCCGAACAGGACAAGCACGACGCGCTGGCCGGAGCGCTGGCGGTGGTGGTGCCGTCGAAGTTCGAGAGCCTGTCGCTCCTGACGCTGGAGGCGTTCGCGCAGGGGACGCCGGTGTTGGTGAACGGGCACTCGGACGTGCTGGTGGGACAGGTGGAGCGCAGCGGCGCGGGCCGGGTGTACCGGGGGCTGGCGTCGTTCATCGAAGGGCTGCGCGAGGTGGGCGAGGCCCGGGACGCGATGGGCCAGCGGGCCCGCATCTACGCGCAGCGGCACACGTGGCCCCAGGTGGTCGCGGCGTACCGGGAAGAAATGGCGCGCATCGTCGAGGAGACACACCGATGAAGCTGCTCGGACGGGACATTCCCACGGGGGCCCTGGTGGCCCGCATCGAGGAGCGGCTGCGCGTGCGCGGCCTGCCCACGTCGGAGGCGGCGCAGGTGCCGGACGACGGCGTGGAGCCGCGCGTGGATCCGCTGTCGTTCAACATGCACGCGCTGGAGGACAATGCGGACACGACGCGCGCCCTGCCGCTGCACACGCACCGAGGGGGGGCGGGCCGGGTGGTGCTGCTGGCCAAGTGGGCCTTCCGCAAGTCGTGCCAGGTGTTGATCAACGAGACCCTGGGCAGGCAGCGTGTGTTCAACGGGCTGGTGCGCGACTCGTACGCCCAGCTCTCCGCGGAGGTCCTGAGGCTGCGCCGAGAGGTCGACATGCTGAGGGCCCAGGCCGCGCGCACACCGCAGGTCGAAGCCCCCCGGCCGCCCAAGCTCGCCCCAGACACCGGCTCCGAGCGTCCGCCGAAGCCGCCGCCGCACGGGGAGCACGCCCGTCCTCCCAAGCCGCCCCCCGATATCGATTACGGACGGCCTCTGAAGCCGCCGCACGGGGAGCACGCCCGTCCTCTCAAGCCGCCCCCCGATATCGATTACGGACGGCCTCTGAAGCCGCCGCACGGGGAGCACGCCCGTCCGCCCAAGCCACCCCCCGCTATCGACTCCGGACGTCCTCCGAAGCCGCCGCACGGGGAGCACGCCCGTCCTCCCGAGGCCGGACCGGGTCGCTCCCGCCCAGGAGACAAGGCCCGAAAGCAGGCCCGCGCCTCCGCTGCCGAGCAGGAGCCACAGGCTGCCTCGCGAAGCCCCGCGCCCCCCACGCCTCCGGGAGCCCTTGCTCCTCGCGGAAGCGCCGCGAACGCCGCCCGTCCGTCAGGGCGAGCCCCGCGTGAGCCCACCGCATCCGCGCCCCGCCCGTCGAAGCCTCCTCGCGCGCCCCTGGAGCAGACGCCTCGCCCGGAGGGGGGCGCCCCCCCAGCCGCTTCGCGCCGCTCCCGTGCGAAGCGGGGCGGCGCGAAGAAGCCCTGACGACGAAGCGCGCCCCCGTCAGGGGAAGCGATAGACCGTCACGTAGCCGTCCTGGTGCACCAACACGCCCCCCAGCTCGTCCTCGATGAACCGGTGACGGATGGGGTGGAAGAGGTGCGTCACGTACCACTTGAAGTGGTGCTCCTTCAGGTAGCGCCGCATCTCCTCGCGCTCCTGCGGAGAGACGGTGCCGAACGCGTTGCGCATCCCTTCCGCCGCGCGAATCAGCCGCGAGTCCACCATCGCTGACTCGCGCACCGGCAGCCGGGACAGCCGCGCGAAGGACACCGGCTTGCCGTGGTAGATCTGCTCCCACTGCCCCTGGACGTTGTCCGTCAGCACCGCCGCGGGCATCGGCGCGTCGCGAATCTCGTCGAACACCTGCGGCAACCGAGGCACCGGGGGGACCGGCATCAGGAGGCCCCGGTACTCCACGTTCGGCACCAGCGCCACCGCGAGCGCCACCGCCATGCCCAGCCGCGCATCCCGCCGGGACGCCCACGCGCCCGCATGCGCCGCCGCGAACGCCACCAGCACCGCCAACGCCAGGAACGTGAGCAGCACGAAGCGCATCGGCATGCCGCCCCGTGAGAACAGCGGCACCACCTGCTTGAACACCACGTACGGCATCGGGATCTGGACCTTGAGGGGCACGTTGAACGCCGTCAGCGGCTCCGACAGCGCCAGCCAGATCGACACCGCCATCAGCAGCAACACGTCCCGCCGCCACACCCGCTCACGCCAGGCCGGCATCAGCGCCACGGCCACGAAGAGGGCGATGAGCAGCACCACCGGCGACACCCGGTCCTCCATGCCGATGTTGAGCACCGTGCCCATCGACAGCACGGCGAACCCCAGCCCCAGCCCCAACCACCGGCGCCCGTCCGGGACTCCGCGCCACAGCGCGAAGACGGCCAGCAGCGGCGTCACCCACCCCACGAAGGTCCCGGACTCCTCCGCGTTGCCAGACATCTTCGCGCGCAGGAGATCCTGGGCGAAGGCGCGGGCCTTCTCGGGCACCTCCGTCATCCACGCCGAGCGCGTATCCGGAATGAAGAACGCATACAGGTCCGTGAAGTAGTCGGAGTCGCCGTGGTGGATCTGCAGCGGGGCGGGAAAGGCATGGAGCAGCAGCGGCACCATGGGCGGCACGCACGCGAGCCCCGCGGCCACCCCCGCCACCACCGCGCGCCGCACGACCGGATCCTTCCACATGTCCACGGAGAACAGCGGCCCCCGCTTCCACCGCTCCGCCACCACCCACAGCAGCGAGAAGAGCGCGATGTAGACGAGGTAGTAGTAGTCACACAGCAGCACGTACAGCGCGCACAGCGCCAGCCCCACCAGCCACTTGCGCTTGCCCTCGTCCAGCCAGCGGAAGAAGCAGAGCAGGTACAGCGGCAGCCCCTCCAGCGCGGAGAGGTTCAGGTGCGCGATGGCGTGGTCCAGGTGGTATCGCGAGAAGTTGAACACGCACGCGCCCGCCAGCGCCGCCGCCGCCGAAAGCCACGGCCCGTGGCCCGCGCGCTCCAGCAGGTAGCGCAGCAGCAGCCACGACGTGTACCCCGTCAGCACGAACGAGCCGAACAGCACGACGTTGTACGCCGTCTCCACCGGCATCCACGGCAGCAGCACGACGCCCCAGAGCGTCTTCGCGGGCGCGAGCGTGTGCCAGTACAGCTCCGCCCCCAGCGGCCAGTGCAGCAGCGGCGCGAAGAACGGATTCTGCGGCTGCACCCAGAGCGCCTGGCGCATCCACCACAGGTGCCACATGTTCATGTAGACGTCTTCGCGCCCGCCCAGGACGAAGCCCTTCAGGTGCGACAGCAAGGGCCAGGTGTGGAACACCGACAGCGCGAAGAACGCGAGCAGCACCAGCGGGTGGAGCACCCGCCGCATCAAGGGGGACATAGGGCGCGGAGGGGACTCAGAGGGGCCGTTCGGCGGCCATCAGCATGTTGTCGCCCAGGTTGAACGGGATGGACCAACTGGACGGCACGCCCCGCCGCATCAACTCCAGCACCGGCGCCGCGGGCGTGAAGCTCGCGCCCACCTTCCGCAGCAGGTAGTCCGCGGAGATGATGTGCGTGTACGTCCGGACGTCCGAGACGTGAAAGCCCACCTCCTCCAGCAGCATCGCCAGGGTGCGGCGGCCGAAATAGAACAGGTGCATGTCCATCAGCCACGGCCACTGCCCGCCCAGCACGCGCGCCAACAGGCTGCCCGCGTCGATGGTGGACAGGTAGATGCGGCCACCGGGGCGCACCAGCTTCAGCGCCGCCTTCAGCTCCTCGCGCGGATCCGCGAAGTGCTCCACCACGTCCCACAGCGTCACCACGTCGTACTGGAGCCCCCTCGCCGCCAGCTCCTTCAGGGGCACCCCATGCACGGTGAAGCCCAGGCTCCGCGCGTTGCCGGCCGCCCAGCGCGACAGCTCCAGCCCCTCCGGGCGGAAGCCCGCCTCGCGCGCCACATCCAGGAAGTAGCCACAGTAGGCGCCCACATCCAGCAGCGTGCGCCCCTGGGCGGGCCCCAGCTCGCGCAGCACGCGGCGGAAGGTGTGGTAGCGGTTGTCCTTCTCCGCGACGTAGAGCGGATCCTCCACGTCCTGGTACGCTTGGAGCAGCGCGTCCGGGGCCTGGATGGGCCACTGGAACATCATCCCGCAGTCCTCGCAGCCCCAGATGGGCGGGTGGCTCCGGTGGCCAAAGGACGTGCAGTTGTAGGCCGCCGCCCCCTCGGGTTGGGCGCCGCCCCGCGCCCGGTGCCGCAGCCGCAGGCGCCCTCCCTTGCACAGATAGCAGGCGTCCGGCACGGGGGTGAGGTGGGGTTCGGCGGCGCGCCGGGCTGCGTTGTCCATCATGGCGGCGCACCGTAGCCCCAAGGGCCCACCGCCTCAACACGTCGGAAGGGACAAGCCCGGCCAATGGCGTCCATCGCGCCATGGCCCTGCCGGACCGTCTGCCCCCTTGCTTTCCGGGCGGCACGCCGCGAAATAGGCCCCCCTTTGGAATCGTTGCTCCAGGTTCACTTCCCCTGAAGTCCTGTCACATGCGCGCACTGAACGACCCCGCCTCCGCCCCTCCCCCCACCCTGCACCTGGGCCTGCCGGGATTCTCCTTCGAAGACCTGTACCGCCCCAGCGGCCTGCGCCGGCTGGCGGAGCGCTTCGACGCGCAGCTCCAGAGCGACGCCCCCGACCTGTTCCAGGCCTTCGACGCCTATCGCAAGTCCGGCGGCACCGCGCCGTCCGGACCGGCGGAGTCCGACCTGCTCATCCAGGTGGCCCGCCACGTCTCGCGCTTCGTCGCCACCCTGTTCGGCGTCGGCACGGAGTCCGAGCGGCTGGCCCGCCACCTGCGCGGCGAGCTGCCCCTCTTCGACTTCAAGCGTGAGTTCATCACGCGCCGCGTCTTCAAGAAGGGCGCGCAGGACCGTCCCGCGCTGGCCGAGTTCCCGTCGCTGGACGGGCGCATGCGCCTGCTGATGCAGCTGGGCTTCCCGGACGCGCTCACCCACGGCGACCTGGAGCGGGGGCTGGCGGAGTCCATCCTGACGCTGCTCGACATCGAGCGGCTCTACTCCGGCAACCTGCCCCCCGCGCACCAGGACCGCGCCCCCGCCCTGCGCGAGCGCTGGGCCGCCCTGCGCGCCGCGCTGACCGCGGCCCCCGAAGGCGCGGACGCGTTCGGCTCCAGCCTGGTGACGAAGGGCGACGACGCGGCCGAGCTCCAGGCCGTGCGCGCGCTCATCTCCCTGGCGGACCGGTGGACGTACGCCCGGGCCCTGCACCCGGAGACCAAGGCGCTCTTCCACACCTGGCCCACGCTGCGGCTGCCCAAGCCCCTGGTGTTCGACCAGCTGGTGCAGCTGCAGCGCCCGGACGCGCAGCTGGAGGAGAAGACGGAGGGCCTGGAGCACCACCTGCGCCACCGCGACGGCTTCAAGCTGACCGACCGCCGGGGCACGCCTCGCGACGTGATGAACGAGGTGGACTACTGCGTCATCTGCCACGAGCGGCAGAAGGACTCCTGCAGCAAGGGCTTCCCCGCGAAAGACCCGGTGGCGGAGGGGCACTCGTTCAAGAAGAACCCCCTGGGCATCCCGCTCACCGGCTGCCCGCTGGACGAGCGCATCTCGGAGGCGCACGCGCTCAAGCGCGAAGGGGACTCCGTGGCGGCGCTGGCCATGGTGACGCTGGACAACCCCATGTGCCCGGGCACCGGCCACCGCATCTGCAACGACTGCATGAAGGCCTGCATCTTCCAGAAGCAGGAGCCGGTGAACATCCCGCTGGCGGAGACGGCCACCCTCACCGACGTGCTGGAGCTGCCCTGGGGCTTTGAAATCTACGGCCTGCTCACCCGCTGGAACCCGCTCAACATCCGCCGCCCGTACGCCCTGCCCTACGTGGGCCGCAACGTGATGGTGGTGGGCCTGGGCCCCGCCGGCTACACGCTGTCGCACTACCTGCTCAACGAAGGCTTCGCCGTCACCGGCGTGGACGGCCTCAAGATCGAGCCCTTCCCCGACGAGCTGGTGGGCCGCAACGGCCACGCGCTTTCGCCCATCCGCGACTGGCGCGCGCTCACGCGGGAGCTGGACGAGCGCGTGCTGGAGGGCTTCGGCGGCGTGTCCGAGTACGGAATCACCGTGCGCTGGGACAAGAACTTCCTCACGCTCATCCACCTGACGCTCGCGCGCCGCGAGGGCCTGCGCATCTACGGCGGCATCCGCTTCGGCGGCACGCTGACCCTCGACGACGCCTGGGCCCTGGGCTTCGACCACGTGGCCATCGCCGCGGGCGCGGGCCGCCCCACCATCATCGGGATGAAGAACAACCTCATCCGGGGCATCCGCAAGGCGTCCGACTTCCTGATGGCGCTCCAGCTCACGGGCGCATTCAAGCGCGACTCGCTGGCGAACCTCCAGGTGCAGCTGCCCGCCATCGTCATCGGCGGTGGCCTCACCGGCATCGACACCGCCACGGAGCTGATGGCGTACTACCCGGTGCAGGTGGAGAAGACGCTGGAGCGCCACGAGAAGCTGGCGGCGGACCTGGGCGAGGCGGCCGTCGTCGCGCGCCTGGACGCCGAGGAGCGCGCCACCTATCAGACCTTCCTGGAGCACGGCCGCGCCGTCCGCGAGGAGCGCCAGAAGGCCCAGGCGGAGGGCCGCTCGCCGGACTTCATCCACCTGGTGCGCGCCTGGGGCGGCGTGAGCCTGGTGTACCGCCGCGGCCTCACCGAGTCCCCCGCCTACCGCCTCAACCACGAGGAGGTCTCCAAGGCGCTGGAGGAGGGCATCCGCTTCATTGAACGGATGAGCCCCACGGAGGCGCTGCCGGACGACACCGGCGCGGTGCGCGCCATCCGCTTCGAGCGCATGGTGACGGTGGACGGCAAGCTCAAGGGCAGCGGCCAGTTCTTCGAGCTGCCGGCGAAGACGGTGTGCGTGGCCGCGGGCACGTCCCCCAACGTCACGTACGAGAAGGAGTACCCGGGCACCTTCCAGCTCGACGAGGCGAAGGAGTACTTCCAGGGCCACGCCCTGGTGGAGGGCGACGCGGGCTTCACGCTCCAGCCGGTGGAGGCGCAGGAGGACCCCGAGGCGAAGGTGGGCTTCTTCACGTCCTATCAGCAGGACGGCCGCTTCGTGTCCTTCTACGGCGACAACCACCCGACCTACGCGGGCAACGTGGTGAAGGCCATGGCCAGCGCGAAGGACGGCCACCCGGAGGTGGCGCGCCTGTTCGCGAAGGAGGTGGCCGCCATGGACTTCCTGGACACGGCCGCCCAGGCGTCACGCGAGGCCGGGCGCGCCTCCCACTTCGCGAAGCTGGACGAGGCCTTCCTCGCCACGGTCGTCGCGGTGAACCGGCTGACGCCGACCATCGTGGAGGTGGTGGTGCGCGCGCCCTTCGCCGCGAGCCACTTCTCCCCCGGCCAGTTCTACCGGCTCCAGAACTTCGAGCGGAACGCGCCCGTCGTGGACGGCGTGCGCCTGACCATGGAGGGCCTGGCCCTCACCGGCGCGTGGGTGGATAAGGAGAAGGGCCTCATGGGCACCATCGTGCTGGAGATGGGCTCCTCCTCCCGCCTGTGCGCCGCGCTCAAGCCCGGCGAGCCGGTGGTGCTGATGGGCCCCACGGGCGCGCCCACGGAGATCGGCCACAACGAGACGGTGGTGCTGGTGGGCGGAGGCCTGGGCAACGCGGTGCTCTTCTCCATCGCGCGCTCGCTCAAGGCCGCGGGCTGCCGCGTCGTGTACTTCGCCGGCTACCGGCTGAAGTCGGACTCGTTCAAGCAGGACGAGATTGAGGCCGGCACCGACCAGGTCATCTGGTCCGTGGACTCCGGGGAGCTGTTGGACGTGCGCCGTCCGCAGGACACGGCGTTCCGGGGCAACGTGGTGCAGGCGATGGTGGCCTACGCGGAGGGCAAGCTGGGCGTCGCGCCGGTCATCTCCCTGAGCGAGGTGGACCGCATCATCGCCATCGGCTCGGACCGGATGATGCGCGCGGTGGCCGAGGCGCGGCACGGCGTGCTCCAGCCGTTCCTCAAGCCCGGACACGAGGCCATCGGGTCCATCAACTCGCCCATGCAGTGCATGATGAAGGAGATCTGCGCCCAGTGCCTCCAGCGGCACGTGGACCCGGTCACCGGCAAGGAGACCTGGGTCTTCTCCTGCTACAACCAGGACCAGCGGCTGGACCACGTGGACTTCGTCAACTTGAACCAGCGCCTGCGCGGCAACACGGTGCTGGAGAAGGTGGGCGACACCTTCCTCGCGCAGCTGCTGAAGAAGGCCCCGCAGCTCAAGCGCGTCTAGGTCAGCGCCGCACGCCCGCGAAGGCCTTGAGCATGTCCTGGTAGTTCTTCGTCAGGTCGGCTTCGCGGGTGAGCACCACGTCCACGTTGGCGTCGCCGAAGTCACGGCGCGCCTCCGGGAGCTTCTGGAAGGCCTCCACCTGGCGCCGCATGGACTCCACCTGCGGCGCCAGCTCCTGCTGCTGCTCCACGGGCATGCGCGACTGGAGCGCCTCCAGCTTCTTGAGCTCCTCCTCGTACTGGAGCGTGCGCCCCATCTGTCGCTGGCTGATGACGGCGGTGACGACCTCCGCGATGCGGTTGACCTCCTCCGTGGACAGCCCCGCCGCCTTGCGCGCGTCCGCCTCCGCCTGGGCCTTGCGCTCAATCAGCTTGAGGCCCGAGCGCGCCGCCTCCAGCGCCTGGGGCGTGCCCGCGTCCATCAGCGGCCCCATGTCCTGCAGGCCCCGCATCAGCGACCCGTAGACCTCCAGCATCTTGCGCTGGTAGCCCACGTACGCATCCAGCTTGGCCTTCGTCACGGAGAAGGGTCCGGCCGCGTCGCCGTCTCCCGCCGCCCCACCCTCCAGGCGGGCGACCGTCTCCCCTACCTCGCTGCCCTCCTCCGGGGTGCCCTCCGTCGGTTCCTTGCGACACGAGGAGAGGGCCAGGACGACGGCCAGACACCACCACGGCTTGCGCATGCCACCTCCACTGAACGCCACCGGCATGAGGGCAGTGTATGCTCCAGCAGGCCCCCGCGAGCGGCGGTTCCCGAACGCCTCCCATGGGCAGGCTGTTCCGGGCACTGAACATTCGCCTCATTACCTTTGACCAACCGGGCCACGGTCATGTACGAACCGCGGTCTTGTCGCGACCGGTGGAGGGACTTTGAGGATTTTCCTGGTAAGGCACGGCGATGCGGACGCGGAGATCCCTGACGGTCTCGGCGACGAGGCGCGCGCGCTGACCGCGAAGGCCCGCGCGAACGTCGCCCTGCACTTCGCGGCGCTGTCGGAGCGCATGGGGCCCATCAGCCTCATCCTCACCAGCCCGCTGGTGCGCACGGTGCAAACCGCGCAGATCCTCTCCTACTCCACGAAGCATGAAGGCCTCCTGCGCGTTCACCGCTGCCTGCTGCCGGACATGCCGGTGGGCGCGGTGGAGCCCGTGCTCAAGGAGTACTCCGACGAGAACCTCGTCCTGGTCGGCCACCAGCCCTCCATGGGCGCGCTGGCGGCGCACCTCTTGGGGATGCAGTCGTTCCCCAAGCCGGTGAACCCGGGCACGGTCATCGCCATGGAGTGGCCGGACACGCCCACCAGCACGGCGGACCAGGTGCCCGGCGAGAAGGGGGAGAATCCCCCGGCCCAGCACCTGAAGTTCCTGTTCTACGCCGCCCCGGGCCAGCAGGTCCTCGACGTCATCCAGTGACGTCCCCGGGAGCGCGGCCATGATGGATGAAGCCCGCTACAACCCGCTCGTCGCCGCCGCCTTCAAGCGCATCCTGGCGGCGGCGGACGCCTTCGACCCGGACGTGATGGAGGCCGACGCCACCGGCGACATGGTGACGCTCACGGCCCAGTCCCGGGAGAAGTGCATCATCAACACCCAGCGCGCCGTGCGGCAGCTCTGGGTGGCCGGCCAGGGCCAGGGCATCCACTTCGACTACGACGAAGCCACGCGCACCTGGAAGGACGACAAGGGGCGCGGGCTGGAGCTGTTCGCCTTCGTCGCGGGCGTGGTGAAGCACCTCACCGGCCAGGACCTCGTCTACCCGTCCTGAAGCCGCGCCCCGCGCACGGCAAGGAGGCCCGTGGAAGTCCCACGAGCCCCCCGGCTCGGAGCGGGAAGCCGCTCAGACCTTCATCACTTCCTGTTCCTTGGCGGCGAGCAGCGTGTCCACCTGCTTGATGCCGGCGTCCGTCTTGTCCTGGACGTCCTTGGTGAGGCGCTTGAGGTCGTCCTCGGTGATCTTCTTGTCCTTCTGCTGAGTCTTGAGGGCCTCGTTCGCGTCGCGGCGGATGTTGCGGATGGCGACCTTGTGCTCCTCGCCCTTCGCCTTCACCTGCTTCACGATGTCCTTGCGGCGCTCCTCCGTGAGCGGCGGGAAGGGCAGGCGGATCATCTCGCCGTCGTTCATCGGGTTGATGCCCAGGTTGGCTTCACGCAGGGCCTTCTCGATGTCCTTCAGCACGCCCTTGTCCCAGGGCTTGATGGTGATGAGGCGGGGCTCCGGCGCGTTGATGCTGGCCACGCCCGCCAGCGGCGTCGGCGTTCCGTACTGGTCCACCTTGATGCCGTCCAGGATGGCGGTGCTCGCACGGCCGGTGCGCACCTTGGCCAGCTCCCGCTTGAGGTCGTCCAGTGACTTGTCGATACGGCTCTTCAGTTCCGCGGCGGCGTCAGCCATTGCAGTCTCCTCCAGAAAGGGGGGTTGTCGCAGTCCTGCTCGGGGTTCAGGCCCAGACGGTCTCGGAGGCACCCACGACGGTGCCGAACTCGCCCTGGCCCATGACGGCGCGCTGGATGTTCCCGCGCGTTCCCAGGTCGAACACGATGATGGGCAGCTTGTTGTCCATGCACAGCGAGATGGCCGTGGAGTCCATCACGTTGAGGTTCTGCTTGAGGACGTCCATGTACGTGAGCGTCCGGTAGCGCCTCGCGGCCGGGTCCTTCTTCGGGTCCGCGTTGTAGACGCCGTCCACCTTGGTCGCCTTGAGGATGACCTGCGCGTTGATCTCCATCGCGCGCAGCGACGCGGCCGTGTCGGTGGTGAAGTACGGGTTGCCCGTGCCCGCCGCGAAGATGACCACGCGGCCCTTCTCCAGGTGGCGCACCGCGCGCCGGCGGATGTAGGGCTCGGCGATCTGCTCCATCTTGATGGCGGACTGCACGCGCGTCTTCAGGCCCTGCTTCTCCAGCGAGTCCTGCAACGCCATGGAGTTGATGCAGGTGGCCAGCATGCCCATGTAGTCCGCGCTCGCGCGGTCCATGCCTTCGGTGGCGCCGGCCACGCCGCGGAAGATGTTGCCTCCGCCAATGACGACGGCCAGCTCGATGCCCGCCCGCGACAGCTCCGCGATTTCTTCCGCGATGCGCGTGAGGGTGGGCGGGTGGATGCCGTACTTCCCCTCGCCCATCAGGGCTTCGCCCGACAGTTTGAGGAGGATGCGCTTGTAGGGAGAGGTGGATTCGGACATACGCGTCCGCTTCTATCCCCCGCCCCGCGCCCAAGCAACGACGGAAGTCGTGACGCGCGCCGCACCGTCAGGTGCAGGGCGTCCGGGGGGCGCGGAGGGTCCTGGAATACCAAGGGCCGCGCTCCCAGCGCCCTTCCCCGTGAGGAAGGGCTCCAGGCACGCGGCCCCAGGTGACGGCGCGAAGCCGTGCGACGCGCGGGTGGCTTACGCCTGGCCCAGCGTCTTGGCGACCTCGGCGGCCAGGTCGTCCTTCTTCTTCTCGATGCCCTCGCCCACTTCGTAGCGGACGAAGCGGCGCACGGAGATCTTCTCGCCAATCTTGGCGGCGCGCTCGTTGATCATCTCGCCGACCTTCTTCTTGTCGTCCTTCACCCAGAGCTGATCCACCAGGCAGACGCCCTCGTAGTACTTCTCCATCTTGCCCACGAGGATCTTCTCCAGCATCGCCTCCGGCTTGCCCTGCTGCTTGAGCAGCTCGCGCTGGATCTCCTTCTCCTTGTCCATCGCGTCGGAGGGGACCTCCTCACGGCGGACGAACTTGGGGTTGGCCGCGGCGACCTGCATGGCCACGTCCTTCACCAGCTCCTGGAAGTCCGGGTTGCGGGCGACGAAGTCCGTCTCGCAGTTGACCTCCACGATGACACCGATGCGGCCACCGTGGACGTAGGTGCCGACGATGCCCTCGGCGGCGACGCGGCCCGCCTTGCCCTCGGCCTTGGAGATGCCCTTCTTGCGCAGCCACTCCTCGGCCTTGGCGAAGTCGCCGCCGGACTCGGCCAGCGCCTTCTTGCAGTCCATCATGCCGGCGTTGGTCCGCTCGCGGAGGTCCTTCACCATCTGGGCAGTGATTTCAGCCATGTCGTGTCTCTTTCTTCGTCTGCTCCGAGCCCGGCGGCGTGCGCAGGGGGCGGAGGCCTGAGTTCAAAGGGGGGAAACGCTGGAACGAAAAAACGGAGACGGCCGGACAGCGGGCCTTGGAAGGTGCCGCCCGGCCGACTCCGGAAGCTGCTGGGGAACGCGAAGGGACGGGCGGTTACTCCGCCGACGTGCCCTCGCCACCCTCGGGCGCCTGCTCGGTGGCGACGGGGGCGGCGGAGGCGCCCTTCATCTCCACGAGGGGCCCACGGCGCTCGCCGCCGCGGTCACCACCGCCCCGGCGGTCATCGCGGTCGCGGCGGTCATTGCGGCGCGGCCCACGGCGGTCGTCGCGGTCGCGGCGGTCGTCACGGCCCTCGCGCTCCTCCTGCTCGTCGCGCTCGGCGGCGCCGGACGCACGGTAGCGCGCCGCGCCCTCGAGGCACGCGTCCGCGATCTTCGACGTGAAGAGCTTGATGGAGCGGATGGCGTCGTCGTTGCCCGGGATGACGAAGTCGATGCCGTCCGGATCGCAGTTCGTGTCCACCAGGCCAATCACCGGGATGCCCAGGCGGGTGGCCTCGTGGATGGCGATGTGCTCCTTCTTCGGGTCGATGACGAAGACGCAGCGGGGCAGCTTCGCCATGTCCTTCACGCCGCCCAGGTTCTTCTCCAGCTTCTCGCGCTCGCGGTCGAGCTGGGCGACTTCCTTCTTGGGCAGGCGCTCGAAGGTGCCGTCCTCGGCCATCTTCTCCAGCGTCTTGAGGCGGTCGATGCCCTGCTTGATGGTCTTGAAGTTCGTCAGCGTGCCACCCAGCCAGCGGCTGGTGACGTAGAACTGACCGGCGCGGGCGGCCTCCTCGTGGATGACGTCCTGCGCCTGCTTCTTGGTGCCGACGAAGAGCACCGACCCGCCGCGGGCCGTGATGTCCGCCACGAAGCGGAAGGCCGCGCGGGCCATCGCCACGGTCTTCTGCAGGTCGATGATGTAGATGCCGTTGCGGGCGCCGAAGATGTACGGCTTCATCTTCGGGTTCCAGCGCTTGGTCTGGTGGCCGAAGTGAACGCCGGCCTCGAGGAGCTGGCGCATCGTGATGCCGCTGGCGGCGGCCATCGCCTGGGCCTGGGTCTGCGTATCCTGCTGGCTATCCATGGTGCGTGTACCTTCCGGTTGTTCCGCCACGCCCGTCGGACAACTTCCGGCCCTTGCCCTTCCACCCTGGAGGGGCACCGGGGACCGGTGACGTGCGTGTGAGTAGTGGGTGCTTCGACTGCGTCCGGGCGTACGGCCCGACCCCTTCCATAACGGGGCGCGGCGTCCTTAGCAGAACGCTCGAGAGGGGCGCAAGCTTCGGCACACCGCCCGTCCGGCCCGCTGGCGCCGGGCCTGCTCCCCTGCCCTCCAGGAAGACGACCGGCGCGGCCCCGCTCCCCGTTCCAGGGGAGGGCGACCGCGCCGGAGGGTCCACGGGGAGCCCGCGAAGACGCCCTTAGGCGTTGGCCTCGCTGGCGCCGTGGCACTTCTTGTACTTGCGACCGCTGCCGCAGGGGCAGGGGTCGTTGCGCCCGACGGTGCGGGCAGGGGCGGCGGCGGCCTCGCGCTGGGCGACCGGCGTGGCGGTGGACTCCTCGATCTTCCCCTCGGCGTCCGCGCGGCCCTCGACGGCCCGCTTCTGCTGCTGCGCGAGCTGCCGCTGGATGCGGGCCGTCTCCTCCGCCGCGTTGGACGCGGAGCGGGCCTGGACGCGCATCATCTGGCTGACGAACTGCGTCTTGATGGCGCCGAGCATCTGCATGAAGCCCTCGTAGCCCTCCTTCTTGTACTCCTGCTTCGGGTCCTTCTGGCCGTAGCCGCGCAGGCCGATGCCCTGGCGCAGGTGGTCCATGGCCAGCAGGTGGTCCTTCCACAGCTGGTCGATGGTGGCCAGGTACCGGTACTGCAGGAAGCGCATGAAGTCTTCGCTGAACTCCTGCTCGCGGGCGGTGAAGACCTTCTCCGCCGCCGCGTAGATCTGCTCCTGCAGCTCGTCGCGGCTGCCCGTGCCCTCGAAGCTCATCTCGAGGTTGAGCGACTCCTTCACCGCGTTGGACAGCGAGGCGATGTCCCAGGTGTCGGAGCTGCGCGTGGGGGCGTAGGTGTCCGTCATGGACACGACGACGTCCTCCACCGCGTCCAACACCATCTCCCGGAAGTCCGCCCAGGAGATGACGCGCTCGGAGCGCGTCTTCACCCGCGTCTTCACATCCTCCTCGTACTCCACGAGGGGGATGCCCGCGCCCGACGCGAGCACCTGGCGGCGCAGCTTGTAGATGGTGCGCCGCTGCTGGTTCATCACGTCGTCGTACTCGAGCAGGTTCTTGCGGATGTCGAAGTTGTGGCCTTCGACCCGCTTCTGCGCGCTCTCGATGGCGCGGGAGAGCCACACGTGCTCGATGACCTCGCCCTCCTCCATGCCCAGGCGCTCCATCAGCATCTGGATGCGCTCGGACCCGAAGATGCGCATCAGGTCGTCTTCCAGCGACAGGAAGAAGCGGCTGGCGCCCGGGTCACCCTGGCGGCCGGCGCGGCCGCGCAGCTGGTTGTCCACGCGGCGGGACTCGTGGCGCTCGGTGCCGATGATGAAGAGGCCGCCAGCGGCCATGACCTCCTGGCGCTCCTGCTTCGTCAGCTCCTCGTTCTGCGTCTTCGTCTGGGCGAAGCGCGCCTCGTAGTCCGCCAGCGCCTGCTGGTAGCCGGTGAGGTCCAGCGGCTGTCCGTCCACGGCCTCCGGCGGCTCCGGCGGCGCGCCCATGGCGCTCTTGGTCATGGCCTCCGCGTTGCCGCCCAGGAGGATGTCCGTGCCGCGGCCGGCCATGTTGGTGGAGATGGTGACCGCGCCCTTGCGGCCCGCCTGCGCGACGATGTCCGCCTCGCGCTGGTGCGCCTTGGCGTTGAGGACGTTGTGCGGCACGCCCCGCTTCTTGAGGAAGTTGGACACCACTTCGCTCTTGGCGATGGACACCGTGCCCACGAGCACCGGCTGACCGGCCTTGTGCAGCTCTTCAATCTGGCCGGCGACGGCCTCGAACTTCTCGCGCTCCGTCTTGTAGACCACGTCCTGGTCGTCGCGGCGGACCGCGGGACGGTTGGTCGGGATGACGCGCACGTCCAGGTTGTAGATCTTCGCGAACTCCTCGGCCTCCGTGTCCGCGGTGCCCGTCATGCCGGACAGCTTGGAGTACATGCGGAAGTAGTTCTGGAACGAGACCGTGGCGAGCGTCTGGTTCTCGTTCTCGATCTTCACGCCCTCCTTGGCCTCGATGGCCTGGTGGAGGCCGTCCGACCAGCGCCGGCCCTCCATGAGGCGGCCGGTGAACTCGTCGACGATCTGCACCTCGCCGTCCTTCACCACGTAGTCCTTGTCGCGCTTGTAGAGCGTGTGCGCGCGCAGGGCCTGCTCGACGTGGTGGAGGGTCTCGATTTCGCCCGGGTCGTAGAGGTTGCCGACGTTCAGGCGCTTCTGGAGCTTGTCGATGCCGTCGTCGGTGAGGGCCACGGCGCGGTGCTTCTCATCCAGGGTGTAGTCCTGGTCCGGCACGAGGCCCGGGATGACCTGATCCACCCGGTAGTACTTGTCGGTGCTGTCCTCGGTGGGGCCGGAGATGATGAGCGGCGTGCGGGCCTCGTCGATGAGGATGGAGTCCACCTCGTCGACGATGGCGTAGTTGAGCTCGCGCTGGACGTAGTCCTGCAGACGGAACTTCATGTTGTCGCGCAGGTAGTCGAAGCCGAACTCGTTGTTCTGCCCGTACGTGATGTCCGAGCGGTACGCCTCCTGGCGCTGCTTGTCGGACAGCTCGTGGAGCACGCACCCCGTCGTCATGCCCAGGAACTTGTAGACGCGGCCCATCCACTCCGCGTCGCGGCGGGCCAGGTAGTCGTTCACGGTGACGACGTGCACGCCCCGGCCCGACAGCGCGTTGAGGTAGGAGGGCAGCGTCGCGGTGAGCGTCTTGCCTTCACCGGTGCGCATCTCCGCGATGCAGCCCTCGTGCAGGAACATGCCGCCCACGAGCTGCACGTCGTAGTGCCGCTGGCCGATGACGCGGCGCGCCGCCTCACGGGTGAGGGCAAAGGCCTCGAACAGCAGGTCGTCCAGCGGACGGCCGTTCGCGATCTCCTGCTTCATCCGGGCGGTTTCACGCGCGAAATCATCGTCCTGGAGGGCCTTCATGCGGCCTTCCAGTTCGTTGATGCGGGCGACCTTCACGCGGGCTTTCTTGAGCTCGCGCTCATTCTTCGTCCCGATGAGCTTCTTTAGCGTCCATTCAATCATGTTGGCTCTCTCGCCGGAGGATCCACGAAGGAGCGCGGCGAGTGAAGGGAATTCCCAGGAGATGTAAGGGAGAACCAGACCAAAACCACGCGCGCCCCCCGAAACTTCCTCTCGGCTGGCCGCCCGGCGCGCGGTGGCCCAGAGTAAAGCGGAACCGAGTCCACGCAATGTCCCCTAAGCAGATTCACCGTCCCCGCGCCGCGAAGACTTCTTCCGGCCGCTCCTCCCCGGGCCCCCGCCGACCAGGCGCCCCCTCCCGGCCCGGCAAGCCTGCCCGCTCCGGTTCTCCCTCTCATCCCAAGGCCGGCCCGAAGCCCGGCCCCCGTCCAGGAGGCAAGGCCGGGGCCAAGGCGGCCCCCCCACCCCGCCCCGGGGCCTCCGGGCGCTCGGCGCCAGCCCCCATCGCCTCGCCCGCGCCGCGCATCCCACCTCGGGCGCGGGTGCCGTCCATGCCCTCACAGACCCTGGCCGCCCAGCCGGGCCGCTGGCTGTGGACCTGCCGGGAGGGCTTCGAAGCGCACCTGTTCGAGGAGCTGTCCTGGGCCGACGCGGGCCCCCGGCTGCTGGGCCCCGCCCTGGTGGAGTCCGAGCGGCGGCCGGACGTGCCCCCCGCCTTCGGCCGGGCGGCGGAGAAGGTCCTCGCCACCTGGGCGCCCCCGGGTGGGGCCCAGGTTCCCGTGGAGGACATCGTGGCCGCGTTGTCCGGGCTGCCTTCGCGGGTGCCCTGGCTCGTGCGCGCCTTCACCCCGGACAGCGCGCGCGGCAACACCCAGGCGGGCCGTGCGGAAGCGCTGGAGGCGGCGGTGCGCTCGGCGCTGCCGGCCGGGCGCGTGCTGGAGGACGACGCCCGGGCGCGCGAGGCGGGGGCCCTGCTGGTGGGCCTGTGCGTCGCGCCGGACGGGGTGCTGATGGCGGGCGCGGTGAGCGCTCGCGAGGCCCTGTCGCTGGCGCCGGGCGGGCGGCGGCGGATGAAGCGCGCGGGCGAGTCCCCCTCCCGCGCGGCGATGAAGCTGGAGGAGGCGCTGGACGGGCTGGCGCATGAGCCGGGGCGCGGCGACGTCTGCGTGGACCTGGGCGCGGCACCGGGCGGCTGGACCCAGCGGCTGGTGGCGCGCGGCGCGCGGGTGGTGGCGGTGGACCCGGCGAAGCTGATGCCGGAGCTGGCGAAGAACCCCCGCGCCCAGCACGTGCAGGAGAGCGCCTTCGCCTATGCCCCGGAGGAGCCCGCGGACTGGCTCTTCTGCGACATGGCCTGGCGGCCCCTGGAGGTGGCGCAGCTGCTGGCCAAGTGGGGCCGGCGCCGCTGGGCGCGCAACCTGGTGGCCAACATCAAGCTGCCCATGAAGGACAAGAACCCGCTCCTCGTGCGGGTGCGCCAGACGCTCGTGGACGACGGGGGCTGGGAGGGCCTCACCGTCCGCCAGCTGTACCACGACCGGGACGAGGTGACGGTGACGGCGCACCGCATGCGCTGAGAGGACATCCCGCCGCGCGGGAGCCCTCGGAGGCACGGGGGCTTCCCGCGTCGCTGGCGGCGCTGGTCGCGGGGAAAAGCCCCCTGCGCCCAGCGGCGGTCCGCGCTACACACGCGGGGACCATGCCCTATTCGCTCGACGACGCCACCGCCACCGCCCTCGTCGCCCTCCACCCCCGGGCCGCCCGGCCCGGGCATGCGCAGGAGGCGCCCCAGGCGGCCGCCCAGGAACTCATCGCCTCCGAGCAGCGCCGGCGCGGCCAGCCGGACGCCACCGGGGCCATGCACGTGCTGGCGCTGACGCAAGGCACGCTCCTCAAGGAGGAGTTCGACCTGTCCACGCACGCGCACCACGACGGCTGGCGGGTGGGCGCGGTGATGGTGGACGTGAAGGAGATGATCCACTTCAACGCGCGCTTCGGCTTCCCCGCCGGGGACGCACTGCTCAAGGCCACCGTCGCTTCGCTCGCGGCGCAGTACCCGGGAGCGCGCATCGTGCGCTTCCAGCCGGATGGCTTCGCGGTGCTGCTGGTGCCCACCTCCCAGCTCACCGTGCGCGAGGACGGGGCGGACACGACTCGCGCGAAGCTGGCGGAGGCCCTGCGCCCCACGCTGCCCCCGGGAGCCGCGGACACCGACGTGCCGGACTTCACCGTGGCGCTGCTGGAGCTGACGGTGCACCAGCCGTCACACTGGCAGGTGCTGGGGCCGCTCCTCTGGGCGGAGGTGGAGCGGGCCTACATCATGGAGCGCACCGGGCGGACCCACGGGCTGCAGCGCCGCCGCCTGCGCCTGGATGCGTTCCTCCCGGAGCCGGAAGGAACCTGAGGCGTCCTCGGAAGCCTACTCCTCGAGGATGAACTTGCGCGGGTTCTGCGGCACGCCGTTCACGCGCACCTCGTAGTGCAGGTGCGGGCCGGTGGAGCGGCCCGTGTTGCCCACCGCCGCGATGGGCGAGCCGCGCTTGATGCGGTCGCCGGCCTTCACCAGGATCTTGGACAGGTGGCCGTAGCGCGTCTTGATGCCGTAGCCATGGTCGATGACGAGCACGTTGCCGTACCCGCCCTCCAGGCCCGCGAACACCACCGTGCCGTCCGACGGCGCGGTGACTTCCTTGCCGTGCGGCGCCGCGATGTCCAGGCCCGCGTGCGTCACCCGGTCCGCGGTGTACGGGTCCAGGCGCTGGCCGAAATCGCTGGTCACCCAGCCGCGCGCCGGCCACACCGACGGCGTGGAGGCCAGCAGCGACTTCTGGTCCTGGAAGTAGGCCTGCAGGTCCTGGAGGCTCAGCTCCTGACGGGTGGCCTCCGCGGAGAGCCGGTCCAGGCGGCCCAGCAGCACCTTGGGCGTGTCCGTGGTCGTCAGCTGGGTGAACTGCGTGTCCGTCGCGGGCGCGGACGTGCCGGTCTCCGGCTCCGTGGGGCCCATGGCCAGGTTGCGCTGCGGATCCGACAGCAGCGTCACCGCGCGCAGCTTCTGGTCGAAGCGCTCCACGCGGTCCAGCGTGGACCCGATGTGCTCGATGCGCTCACGCACCGACTTCAGCTGGGAGCGCAGCGTGAGGTTCTCCTCACGCAGGATGCGGTTCTCCGACGCGTCCGCGGCCACCTGGAGGTAGTGGATGCTCGCACCGGCGCCCAGGCCCGCCATCAGCATCAGGCCCATGCCCACCTGCACCAACCAGGAGCGCTGGATGGTGTAGCGCTTCACCGGAGCGTCGTGGTCCGGGATGACCATCAGCGTGAAGGACTTTTTGGCCACGGACCACTCCTGGGGAAACCCTTGCCGCTACGTGGGACTTCCGGCGCCAGAAGCTAAGTCGCTCCCCGCGCGCGCAACACCTCCCCCACCGCCCGCCCCTCCCGCACCGTCACCCATTGGCGTTTCTCAATGGGTGGAAAGGTTGGGGCAGCTATCATCCGCCTTTGAAGAGTGTCAAGGTCAACAGACTCGGGGGCACGCCCCATCGCGCCCCGGAGCCGGACCTCACCCGCCCTGCATGCGCACGACGATGACGCTGATGTTGTCGTCGCCGCCGCGCTCGTTGGCCAGGTCGATGAGGTGCTTGGGCACCTCGTCGAGGCTCGCGTGGCGCGCCACGGCGTCGTGGATCTCCCGGTCCTCGAGCATGTTCGCGAGGCCGTCCGAGCAGAGCAGGAACACGTCGCCGGGCTCGGACACGAGCCCCATGACGTCCACCTGCACCTCCTCCTCGAAGCCGACGGAGCGGGTGATGATGTTCTTGTACCGGGAGTGCTTGGCCTCCTCCGGTGTGATCATCCCCGCCTTGATCTGCTCGTTGACCAGGGAGTGGTCCTCGCTGATCTGCTGGATGAGGTCGCCGCGGATGAGGTACGCGCGGCTGTCACCCACGTGGGCGAAGAACGCGTGCTCGTCACGGACCACCAGGGAGATGACCGTCGTGCCCATGCCGGACAGGCGCGCATCATCCTGGGCGGTGAGGTAGATGGCCTGACAGGCCTTCTCCACCGCGCCCCGGAGCGCTTCCGGAATGGGCGAATCCTGGAGGTTGGGAACGCTGACGAAGGGGTTGTCTCGCCCTTCTCGCGCGCGCCTCAGCTCCTTGTCGATGGTCTCGACGGCGATGCGCGACGCGGTACCGCCACCCGCGTGCCCACCCATGCCGTCCGCCACGACGTAGAGCTGGAGCTCATCGTCAATGAGGAAGCTGTCCTCGTTGTGATTGCGCTTGCGCCCGACGTCCGTCAGGCCAGCGGAGATGACTTTATGGCGGGGGGCCGCGGTCTGCCCTGCGGTGCTGGACACGCGCCGGATGCTATGTGAGCCCCAAGGAGGGGGCAAGGACGCGCACGAAAACTCGCAGTGCGTCATACCCCTCCCCCTGGGTCACCCCCACCTTCCGGCCCCGATTCAGGCCGTCCGGCGCAGCCGGCCCCGGGGGCTGGTGCCCTCCGGCCCCGACTCCCGGCGCGCCCGCGGGGAGCGGTGGGCCGAGCGCATCAGGGCCTCCGCCGCGCCCAGCGCCTCGCGCGTGACCTCCACGCCGGACATCATCCGCGCCAGCTCCTGGGTGCGCTCGGGGCCCGCCGCCAGAGGGAGAACCTGGGACACGGTGCGCTCCCCCTTCACGCTCTTGCGGATGAGCAGGTGCGCGTCCGCGTAGGCCGCCACCTGCGGAAGATGCGTGATGCACAGCACCTGCCGGTGGGAGCTGACCTCGCGAATCATCCGACCCACCACGTCCGCGATGGCGCCGCTCACGCCCGCGTCCGCTTCGTCCAGCACGTAACAGCCGCACGCGTCACTGTCCGCCAGTGCACGCTTGAGCGCGAGCAGCAGCCGGCTCGCCTCGCCGCCGGAGGCCACCTTCGCCAGGGGCCGCGCCGGTTCGCCCGGGTTCGCGCTGAAGAAGAACTCCACTTCGTCCAGGCCGTCCGGACGCAGCGCCTCTCCAGGCGTGACGCGCACCTCGAAGGCGGCCTTGCCCATGGCCAGCCCCCCCAGCCCGTCGCGCACCTGCTGGGAGAAGGCCCCGGCGCTCGCCTTGCGCGCGCGGGACAGCGCCTGCGCCGCCTTGCGCGCCCGCTCCTCCACCCGGCGGCGCTCCTGGTTCAGCTCCTCCAGGATTTCGCGCCGGTTCTCCAGCGTGCCCAGCTCCGTCTCCAGCTCGCCGCGCTTCTGGAGGACGCCGTCCAGCGTCACGCCGTGCTTGCGGCACAGCCGCTTGAGCGCGTCCAGCCGCTCCTCCACCTCGCCCAGCCGCCCGGGGTCGGACTCCAGCCCCTCCACGTAGCGGTTGAGCCGGCGCGCCGCCTCCTCCAGTTCGGACAGCGCCGTGCTGAGCGACTGCGCCACCGGCGCGAGCGTCGCGTCGCACTTGACGCCCTCGTGCACGAGCCCCAGCGCGCGCCCGACGATCTCCACCGCGGAGGGCGCCTCGCCCGCCACCAGCAGCTCCGCCTCCGCCCCCTGGCGCTTGAGCTTCTGCGCGCTGCCCAGCCGCCGACGCTCCGCGTCCAGCTTCACGTCCTCGCCGGACTCCGGCTCCAGGCGCGTGATTTCGTCCAGCTGGAAGCGCAGGAACTCCGCGCGCTCGCGCACCTTGGCGTCGTCACCGCCCAGGGCGTCCATGCGCGCGTCCACCTCCCGCAGGTTCGCCCACTCGCGGCCGTACGCGGCCAGCGCTTCGTCCAGGCCCCCGTACTTGTCGAGCAGCACCCGGTGCAGCCCGGAGTCGAAGAGGCTCACGTGCTCGTGCTGGCCGGCGATGTCCACCGCGCCCCGGGTGAGCTTCCCCAGCACGCCCAGCGTCACCAGCGCGCCGTTGACGTAGACCTTTCCGCGCCCGGTGCGCCCGAGCACGCGGCGCACGAGCACCTCTTCTCCCAGGTCCGGCAGGCCCAGTTCCTCCAGGCGCGCGCCGAGCACGGGCGTCCGGGCGAACACGCCCTCCACCGCCGCGTCCTCGCAGCCCGCGCGGATGACGTCCGCGTCCGCCCTGCCCCCGAGCAGCAGGCCCAGCGCGTCCACGAGAATGGACTTGCCGGCCCCTGTCTCACCCGTGAGGACGGTGAGGCCGGCGCCAAACGCCACCTCCACCTCCTCAATCACCGCAACGTTCGAAATCCGAAGACCCAGCAGCACGCGCGCCCTCCGCGGTCCGTACGACGGCCCCAACACCTGAACACCCTAGCAGGTCCTGATGACACTGCACAGGTGTTCGGGTCGTGCGCACGGCGGGAGAGCGGGTGGGAGGGCGGCGCCGTTGGGGCTACACCCCTTCCCACGCTCCTGGGTCGCATCAGATTTCGGTGAACAGCTCCTGGATGTCCTGTTCCGTGAGGTTGCGGCCCATGTCGTCCCCGTCCGTGCCGAGCACGCCGGCGGCCAGGTCGCGCTTGCGGCGCTGGAGGCTGAGGATCTTCTCCTCCACCGTGCCGCGCGTAATCAGCTTGTAGCTGATGACCGCGCGCGTCTGGCCGATGCGGTGCGTGCGGTCCGTGGCCTGGTCCTCCACGGCGGGGTTCCACCACGGGTCGAAGTGGATGACGTAGTCCGCGGCGGTGAGGTTCAAGCCGGTGCCGCCCGCCTTGAGGCTGATGAAGAACAGCGGCGGGCCGTCAGGGCGGTTGTACTCGTCCACCTTGCCCATGCGGTCCTTGGTGCGGCCGTCCAGGTAGAGGTAGCGCAGGCCCTTCTTGTCCGCCTCCTGCTTGAGCAGCTCCAGCATCTCCGTGAACTGGCTGAAGACGAGGGCGCGGTGGCCCTCCGCCACCAGGTCCTCCACCAGCTGCATGAAGCGCTCGAGCTTCGCGCTGGACGGCAGGAGCGTGCCGGGCGGCATCTTGAGCAGGCGCGGATCGCAGCACACCTGCCGCAGGCGCATCAGCGCGGCGAGGATGGACACGCGGCTCCTCTTGAAGCCCACCTTCTCGATGGACTCGTGCACCTTGCGGCGGCTCTCCTCCAGCACCTCGCGGTAGAGCGCGGCCTGGCCGGGCTCCATCTCGCACCACGCGACGCTCTCCGTCTTCGGCGGCAGGTCCTTGGCCACCTCCGTCTTGAGCCGGCGCATGATGAAGGGCTGGATGCGGCGGCGCAGCCGGTCCTTCGCGGTGGCGTCGTTGGCCACCTGGATGGGCTGCTCGTACCGGTCGCTGAAGCCCTCCGCGCTGCCCAGGAAGCCGGGCATCAGGAAGTCGAAGATGCTCCAGAGCTCCGACAGCCGGTTCTCCAGCGGCGTACCGGTGAGCGCGAGCCGCGTCTCGCTGGGCAGCGACTTGCAGGCCTGCGCGGTGGCGCTGTCCGCGTTCTTGATGTTCTGCGCCTCGTCCAGGATGACGTACCGGAAGCCCACCTGGGACAGCTGCTCCAGGTCGCGGCGCACCAGCGCGTAGGACGTCAGCACCAGGTCCATGCCCTTCAGGTCCTCGGCGCGCTCGCGGCGGTCCTGCCCGTGCCACACCATGGCCTTGAGGCCCGGGGTGAAGCGCTCCGCCTCGCGCTCCCAGTTGGCGAGCACGCTCGTGGGCGCGACCACCAGCGACGGCTTGCGCCCCTCGTCGTTGGCCACCTTCTGCATCAGGCTCAGCGACTGGATGGTCTTCCCCAAGCCCATGTCGTCCGCGAGGATGCCGGACAGCCCGTGGCGGCGGAGGAACCAGAGCCAGGACAGGCCCGCCTCCTGGTAGTGGCGCAGCGTGGCCTGGAGCCCCTCCGGCACGGCCACCTTGGGCACGCCCGCGGACTCGCGCAGGGCGAGCATGGCCTGACGGGCCTTGGCCTCCACTTCGGTGAACTCGCTCAGGTCCGCGAGCAGGTCCAGCGCCACCGCCTGGTGCAGGGGCAACCGGGTGCGGGTGCGGCCGGGCATGGCGCCCGCCTCCTCCAGGAGGTCCGCGACGCGCTTGAGCTCCTCGACGTCCGCCTCCGCGAAGGAGCCGTCCTTGAGGGGCACGAACTTGCGCCCCGAGTCCAGCCACATGCGCACGGCGCCCAGGTCCACGGCCTGGTCGTCGGTCACGAACTCCGCGTCCAGGTCGAACCACTGCACGCCGCTCATGCCCACGCGGATGCGCGGCTTGAGCTTCGGACGCAGCCGCACCTTGAGCGCCTGCACGCCGTAGCGCTCCCACTCCGCGGGCAGGCTCGCCAGGCCTCGCGCCCAGAACTCCAAGGCCACGTCACCCGTCGCGTCGAACGCCTGCGCGCCCGGGTCGAAGCGCAGCCCCTGGTCCAGGAGCAGCTTGCCCGCGGAGCGCTCCACCTCGTCTCGGCGGCGGTACAGCTTGCGGGCCTCCTCGCCCACGCCGCTCGCGTAGCCCAGGTGCGTCGCCGTGGGGGACACCGCCACGGTCGTCTGTCCGTAGCGCGCGGCCAGCTGCACCTTCACGCGCTCGGCGGCGCCCTCCAGGGTGAGCACGAAGCGCGGCTCCACCGACTCGTCGACTTCGATGTCGTCCGCCTTCAGCGACATGCGGAAGCGCGGCAGGTGCGCGGCGAAGAACGTCAGCACCCGGTCCAGCTGTCCGGCCGGGAAGGCCATGGACGGCTCCAGCAGCCACTTGCGCAACAGGCGCGGCGGGAAGTCCGGCTCCACCGGGTGGAGGTTCTGCGCCTGGATGACCCAGGTGCGCCGGCCCGCCAGCACGATGACGTCCTTGAGCGGGTAGCCCACGCCGTCCGGGAACAGCAGCTCGATCTGCGCGGTGGCGCCGTCCGGACGCGACTCCAGGTGGATCTGCGGCCGCACCGGCGCGTCCATGTAGACGAGCGGCGTGCCCCGGTAGATGACCCGGCGCTGGCGCAGCAGCTCCAGCACCTCGCACAGGTCCTCGTCGGACAGCACGATGCGCGAGTCGTAGCGGTGCTCATGGCGCGACAGCACCATGAAGATGCGCTCGTCCGCGGGCGCGATGCGGCTGCCCGCCTGGAGCAGCCGCTTCACGTGCACGGGGCCCTTGGTCTGCGCGTCCTGACGGCGCACATCCACGACCCAGTGGCGGCCGTTGGAGCCCCCCGTGCTCGTGTTGGCGGGGGTGAGCCGGTAGAGGAACTCGTAGTCTGGCAGCGACGACAGGCCCAGCCAGCTCTCCACCTTCGCGAGCGCGGGGAGGACGACGCCGTCCACCCCCGGCACTCCGCCGGGGAGCTCCGCCTCGTCGTCCATGGGCGCTTCCTCCACCACGTCAGGCGGCGGTGGCGGAGGGGCGACCTTCTGCGGCGGGGGCGGCGGCCGGAACCGGGCCGCGTAGATGAGTGCCACGGCGACCACGTGCTCGCAATGCGGGCCCATGGTGTTCCACACCGGGCAGGTGCAGGAGGAAACAACCTTCCCCTCTCCTGGGACCAGGGCGACGTCGTAGCGTTCCCCGGACGGTCCCGCGACCTGCGCGCGGATGCGTTCGGGTTCACGTGTCAGGCCGAAGACGCGGCGGCCCTCGGCCACCTCACGGCCTTTCTTGAACGTGGCGGGCTGGACCTCGGCCTTGAGGGCGCGAAGCCAGAGTCCGTCCTGGGGGGAGAGAGGGTCTCGGGTGTCAGCGGTGGTTTGCACGGCTTGCAAGGCCCCAGACTCCTTGGTCGGGGGGAACCGCCTCGCTTAACACAGCGACGGCTTCCCCGCGCGCGGGAAAAAATACGGCGTCGGCCAGCGGATGCGGTCCGCCAGCGCGAAGCTGTGAGATCATCAACGTCCGCCATGTCCTGGTCCCGTCCCAGCCCGCCCGTTCCGCGGCCGTCGCCCCTCCGGCCTCCCACCCGGGGGCCCGACGGGCCGGACGCCCTCCGGGACAGGTGCCCGGGGCACCGGGGCCCCCGCCAGCAGCGTCCGCCGCCCTGACCGCCGTCCCCCTTCCGGAGCCCCCATGTCCCTCGACCCCACGCTCGTCTCCGACCTCCAGGCCGTCCTGCGCGACGTGCCGGACTTCCCCAAGCCCGGCATCGTCTTCAAGGACATCACCCCCATGCTGGCCGACCCCCGCCTCTTCGGCCGCGTGGTCAACGCCATGTCCGCCCCCTTCCGGGGCCAGCACATCACCAAGGTCGTGGGCGTGGAGTCGCGAGGCTTCCTCCTGGGCGCCCCCATCGCGCTGGCCCTGGACGCCGGCTTCGTCCCCGCGCGCAAGCCCGGCAAGCTCCCCCACAAGCGCATCGTGGAGCGCTACTCGCTGGAGTACGGCGCGGACGGCGTGGAGATGCACGAGGACGCCATCCTCCAGAACGAGCGCGTCCTCGTGGTGGATGACGTGCTCGCCACGGGCGGCACCGCCGACGCCACGGGCCGGCTCATCGGACGGCTGGGCGGGCAGATTGTCGGCTACAGCTTCCTCATCACCCTCGACTTCCTCGAGGGCGCGAAGCGGCTGGGCCCGGACAAGGTCACCTCCCTCCTCACCTTCTAGGCCACCCTCCTCCCCAGGCACGCCGTCCCGGCCCCGGCGGCACGCGGGTCCGGTTGACGGCCGCGCCGGGCGTGTTTATAAGTTGGTCACACAACCTAGAAACAAATCGGACCATGCCTCGACCCTCCAACACCGAAGCGCGCCGGGAGCAGATTGTCGCCGGGCTGCTCAAGGCCATGGCCGAGCGCGGCTACGAGGGCGCGTCGGTGGCGGAGATCGCCCGCGCGGCCGGGCTGAGCGCGGGGCTGGTGCACTACCACTTCGAGGACAAGCAGGAGATCCTCCTGACCCTGGTGCGCTCGCTGGCGTCTCGCGCGCGGCAGCGCTTCGCCAGCCGGCTGTCGAAGCTTCCGGCGGACGACGCGCGCGGGCGGGTGGAGGCGTTCGTGGAGGCGTTCCTCGCCACCGGGCCGGACGCGGACGTGGCGGCGGTGGCGGGCTGGGTGACCATCAGCGCGGAGGCCATCCGGCAGCCGGAGGTCCGCGTCGCCTACGAGGAGGTCGTCCGCGCGGACCTGGAGCAGTTGGAGTCACTGGTCGCGGCGGTGGTGGGCAAGCGCCGCGCGCGTCCGCTGGCCGCGGGCCTCTTCGCCGCCATCCAGGGCTACTTCGTGCTCTCCGCGAGCGCGCCCGGGCTCGTGCCTCCGGGGTCCGCGGCGGGCACCGTGAAGCGCATGGCGGCGGGGCTCCTGGACGCGGCCAGCGCGAAGGACGACGAATGAGGCCCCCTTCCCCCCCGCCGCGCGGGGCCGGTCTGTCTTCTTCCCCCGGACCTTCAAGGGCCGGGAGGACTCGTGAGGTGTCGTGATGACCATCGCGATCTACGCAGGCAGCTTCGACCCCGTCACGGCGGGACACCTGTCGGTGGTGCGCCAGGCGGCCCGCCTCTTCAGCCACGTGGTGGTGGTGGTGGCCGTCAACCCGAACAAGCGCACGCTGCTCACGGCGGACGAGCGCATCGCGCTCATCCGTGAGGCCGTGGCGCGGCACCCCAACGTCACCGTCACGTTCACCGAAGGGCTCATCGTGGAGCTGGCGCGGGAGATTGGCGCGAGCGTGCTCCTGCGCGGGGTCCGCGGCGCCACGGATGCGCAGTTCGAGACGGAGCTGGCGCAGATGAACCGGGCGCTCGCGCCTGAACTGTCCACCCTCTTCCTCCCCGCGGAGGCGCACCTCGCCGAGGTGTCCAGCAGCGCGCTCAAGGAGCGCATCACGCGCGGCGAGGACGTGTCCGCCTACTGCCCTCCCGCCGTCGTCGCGAAGCTGCGCGAGCGGCTGTCCCCTTCCGTCCGGAGCCACCCATGAGCCTGTCCTTCATTCCCCTCGGCGTCGGTGATGCCTTCTCCGCGCTCCACTACTCGTCGTGCCTCGCGGTGGAGGCGGAGGACCAGGTGCTGCTCATCGACTGTCCGCACCCCATCCGCAAGATGATGCGCGAGGCCTCCGAGTCCTCCGGCGTGCCGCTGGACGTGGAGCGCGTCAGCGCCGTGGCCCTCACGCACCTGCACGCGGACCACGCTTCCGGGCTGGAGAGCCTGGCCTACTTCTCGTTCTTCGTGCTGCAGCGGAAGATGGAGCTGCTCGCGCACCCGAGCATCACCCGGCGCCTCTGGGAGGGCCACCTGGCCGCGGGCATGGAGTGCCTCATCGAGGAGCACGGCGCGGGGCCCAGCGACAAGCACTTCGAGGACTACTTCACGCACACGCCGCTGCACCTGGAGCGCGCGGTGCGCCACGGCCCGTTCGAGATCGAGTGCCGCTTCACCTACCACCACGTGCCCACCACCGCGTTCCGCATCCGCGCCGGAGGCCGGTGCCTGGGCTACAGCGCGGACACCGCGTTCGACGAAGGCCTCATCGCGTGGCTGTCGGAAGCGGACCTCGTCATCCACGAGACGAACTACGGGGTGCACACGCCCTACGAGAAGCTCGCCGCCCTGCCGGAGGCCACGCGCGCGAAGATGCGCCTCATCCACTACCCGGACCTGTTCGACGCGAGCGGCAGCGTCATCGAACCGCTGGCGCAGGGGCGGCGCTACACCGTCTGAGGGAGGACCGCGCGGCTGGCCGGATGCCCTTCATCCTCCGGGAAGAAGGGCTGCGAGCTTGCGCGTTGCGCCATGTCCAGTCCGCTCGCCTTCATGCGCCGAGTGCGCTAGGCCGAGTGGGATTGGCGCTCCCCCGTCCCCCTGCCAGAGAACGACTTGCCGATGATGAAGAAGACCGTGAGCACCTGGGCGGTGCTGCTGCCGCTCGCGCTGGTGCTGGCCACCCGGGCCTCCGGGGCCGACTCGCCGACACCGCCCGCCGACACGGTCCGGCTCACGATCCTCCACCTCAATGACGTCTACCAGTTCCAGCCCACCGCCCAGAACCGGGGCGGGCTGTCGCGCGTGGCCACGCTGCGCCAGCAGGCGCTGAAGGAGTCGCCGCACGTCCTCACGCTGCTGGCGGGCGACACCCTCTCCCCGTCGGTGGAGTCGTCCGCGGAGGTGGCGGGCGAGGCGCTCAAGGGCAAGCAGATGATCGACGCGTGGAACGCGCTCGGCCTGGACTACTCCACGGTGGGCAACCACGAGTTCGACTTCGGGGACGACGTGCTGCGCGCGCGCATCCACCAGTCCCGCTTCCCGTGGCTGGGCGCCAACGTGCTGAGCAAGAAGTCGGGGCAGGTGTTCGACGGGCTCAAGGCGTGGGACCTGCGCGACGTCGGCGGCGTGAAGGTGGGCCTCTTCGGCGTGGTGCTGCCGGAGACGCAGAACTCGTCCAAGCCGGGCAAGGACACGCGCATCACGCCGTTCTGCGAGGCGGCGAAGCGCTCCGTGGACGAGCTGCGGGCCGCGGGCGCGCAGCTCGTGGTGGGGCTCACGCACCTCTCGGTGGAGCAGGACCGCGAGCTGGCCAAGTGCGTGCGCGTGGACCTCATCATCGGCGGGCACGACCACGACCGCGTGGAGGAGACGGTCGCGGGCACGCCCATCTTCAAGCTGGACGAGGACGCCATCGACCTGGGCCGGCTCACGCTGGACCTGGACGCGAAGACGGGCGCGGTGAAGAAGCTGGCGTGGAAGGTGATTCCCATCACCTCCAAGGTCCCCAACGACGCGGCGTTCGATGAGCAGATGAAGCCCTACGCGCCGCTGCTGGCCACGCTGGCGGAGGGGATTGGCCGCTCGCCCGTGGCGCTGGATGCGCGCAGCGCGCAGAACCGGCTGGGGGAGACGAACCTGGGCTCGTTCCTGGCGGATGCGTTCCGCGAGGCCACGGGCGCGGAGGTGGCGCTCGTCAACGGAGGCGCCGTCCGCGCGGACCGGGTGCTGCCCGCCGGGAGGATGACCCGGCGCGAGCTGTACTCGCTCATGCCCTACCGCAACGAGCTGGTCGTGCTGGATGTGAAGGGCGCCACGCTGCGCGCGGCGCTGGAGAATGGCGTCAGCCTGAACAGCGTGGATGGCAAGCCTCCGGGCCGCTTCCCGCAGGTGTCCGGCCTGCGCTTCACCTACGACCTGCGCAAGGCGCCGGGCGAGCGCGTGACGAAGGTGGAGGTGAAGGGACGGCCGTTGGACGACGCGGCGGTGTACCGGCTGGCCACGTTGAGCTTCGTGGCCGCGGGCAACGACGGCTACACGATGCTCAAGGACGTGCCCCTGCTCCCCATGAGCAAGGACATCCCCTCACCGTGGGACGTGCTCAGTCGAGCCTTCAGCACGGGCAAGCCCGCGCCCCGCGCGAAGCCCCAGGGGCGCATCGCGCTGGTGGGGGCGCCTCCGGGCGGAGTCCACGTGACGCCGTCCATGAAGTAGCGGGCCACGCGCCCGCGCCGATGCGCGGGCGGACCGCTTCGAGCCCCCCGTGCCTACCGCCAGGGCGTGGTCCAGCCACGCAGCCGGTACACGACCCTCCCCGCCAGCTCGCGCAGCATGTCCGTGCTCTGGCTGAGGCCTCCGGCCCGCGGCAACCAGCTCATGCTCCCCAGGGGCAGGGACGAGGAGCGGATGTCCACCGCGAGCGTGTCCGCCCGCAGCCCCACCGCCGCGTAGCAGCCGGCCGCGCGCGGCAGGTGCGCGGCGCTCGTCACCAGCAGGAGCGACTTCCAGCCGTGCTCGCGCACCAGCGGCGCCGACTCCAGCGCGTTCTCACGGGTGTTGCGGCTGCGCCCCTCCTTCACGATGCGCTCGGGCGCGATGCCCCAGTGCTCCAACTGCGCGGCCAGCACGTCCGCCTCCACCAGCGCCTCGGGCCTCGTGTCCAGGGTGCCGGCCGAGATCAGCACCTGCTTCGCGCGGCCGTCATGCAGCAGCTCGAACGTCCGCATCATCCGCTCCGGCGCGGCGTTGTACTCCGGCTGGCCTGAGCGCTCGGTGGCCGCCGCATCCAACCCGCCGCCCAGCAGGATGACCGCGTCGTACACGGTGTCCGGCCGCCAGGTGCTCACCGCGGCCGCCTCCGTCGCGCGCGTCAGCACCGCCACCGTGGGCTCGATGGAGAACGCATACAGCACGACCCCCGCCGCCACCTGACAGCCCACCGACAGGCGCTTCCACCGGCGCAGCAGCAGGCCCGCGACGCCCAGGAGCAGCCCCCAGGTGAGCGGCGAGAGCAGCAGATCCAAGAGCTTGGACAGGACGAGGAACATCGCCGCTCGCCGCGCTACCGGGCCGACCGGGAGTTGAGATACCGGCGCGCCTCGTCCGCCCCCGCGCCTCGCGGACGCAGGTCCAGATAGCGCTCGTAGCCCTCCCGGGCCATGGCGTCCCGGTCCGTCCGCGCCCCCACGCGCCCCAGGCCCAGGTGGCACTCCGCGGCCGTCGCCTTCAGCTCCAGGCAGCGCCAGAACTCCTCACCCGCCTGGGATGTCTTGCCGGCCACGAGCAGCTCCTGGCCCAGCGTGTACGCCGCGCCCGCCGCGGGGGACTGCGCCATCCAATCCATCGCGTCGCGGCTCTCCTTCCGGAGGCTCACCGGACTCCGCTTGCGCTCCGGCACGTCCGGCGGCGAGTCCTTCACCCGCGGCTCCACCACCGGCTCGGGCGGAGGCGGCGGGGGCGGCAGCCGCTCCAGCGCCACCTGCACCCGCTCGGGGACCGCCGCCTCCGACACGGAGGTCGTCCACGGCCGATACCCCACGAACCGCAACTCCAACTGATGGGACGCCTGCCCCGGGGCGACGCGGACGGTCATCGGCGTCATCCCGACCTGCGTGCCGTCCCAGTGCACCGCCGCGCCGGGCGGATTCGTCACCACCTGGAGCTTGTGCACCGACGGCGCGGACACCTGCGGCAGCACCGCCTGCCCCACGAAGAACAGCACCGCGACGGCGACGAGCGCCGGCCAGACCCAGCCGGGCACCACTCCGCTGGACTCCTCCGCGGCGGCCCCCACGAGCGCCCCGGGCACATGGTCTTCCGGAAACGCGGTCGCGTGCGCGCGGTGCACCGACGACGCCCGCGACGGCTCCTCCGGCCCCCCGCCCCCTCCCTCCCCCGTCCACACCGCGACCTGACGCAGGAAGGACTCCGGGATGCGCGGCGGCTGCCCCGCGAGCTTCAGCTCCTCCTCGAAGAGCCAGCCCATCAGGTGGCGCAGCGTGGACGCGGGAAACAGCGGCGCCCGGTACGCCAGCCACTCCGCCAGCGCGCGCTGGAAGTCCTCCGCGCTGAGGAAGCGATCCTCGCGCTTCAGCGCCAGCGCCCGCGACACCAGGGCCCCCAGGGACGGGTCCAGGTCTGGCGCGTACGTCTGCGCGGGCGTGAGGTGGCCCTTCGCGATGCGCTCCATCACCTCGCGCGTGTCCCCTTCCACGGGCCTGCGGCCGGTGAGCAGCTCGAAGAGCACCACGCCCGCCGTGTACACATCCGAGCGCGCGTCCACCGCCTCCGCCCGCGTCTGCTCCGGGGACAGGTAGAGGTACTTGCCGCGCACCACGCCGGCCTCCGTCTCCGGCCGCCCGGACAGCTGCGCCTTCGCGATGCCGAAGTCGGTGAGCTTCACCTCTCCCTCGTGGCTCACCAGGACGTTGTCCGGCGACACGTCGCGGTGCACCAGCCCCAGCGCGCGGCCCTGCTCGTCGCGGCGCGTGTGCGCGTGGTGCAGGCCCTTGCAGACCTCGATGAGCAGCTGCACCGCCAGCGGCGCCGGCAGGTGCGACAGGCCCTTCAGCTTCGAGCGCTTGAGCACCTTCGACAGGGGCTGCCCGTCCACCCACTCCATGGCCAGGAAGTACTCCCCTTCCTCCTGCCCGAAGTCGAAGACCTGGACGATGTTGCCGTGCGACAGCCCCATGGAGATGCGCGCTTCGTTGAGGAACATCTGCACGAAGGCGGGGTCCTGCGCGAACGGATCCCTCACGCGCTTGATGACCACGGACCGGGACACCCCCTGCGCCACGGTGAAGCGCGCGCGGTGCACCACGGCCATCCCGCCCGCGCCCAGGCGCTCCTGCAGCTCGTACTTCCCGAAGCGCGTCGTGGGCCCACCCGTCGTCACGAACTGGACGCTACCCCAGCGCTCGCCCCGGAGGGGAGCCCCACCCCGTCCGTCAGCGCTCTCCCCAGTGGAGCTTCTGACGGAGGATGGTGAAGTAGGCCACGCCGGGGTTGCGCACCAGGGCCACGCGGTTGGGCGAGCGCACCACCTCGATGCAGTCGCCGCCCTGCAGCGAGTGCCCCGTCTGTCCATCCAGCGTGAGGTACGTGTCCGCCGTCTCGCTCTTCAGCGTGACGCGAATCGTGCGGTCCGCCGGCACCACGATGGAGCGCTGGGTGAGCGCGTGCGAGCAGATGGGCGACAGGATGGTGCAGTCCACCGAGGGGTGCACGATGGGCCCGCCCGCGGACAGCGAGTACGCCGTGGAGCCGGTGGGCGTGGCCAGGATGACGCCGTCCGCCTTGTAGGTGGTGATGGGCACCCCGTCGATGGACGTCTCGTGGTCCGCGATGCGCGCGAGCGCGCCCTTGTTGATGACCACGTCGTTGAGGACCTCGTCCTCGATGAGGACCTTGCCCCCGCGCAGGAGCCGGCACGACAGCTTCATCCGCGAGTCCACGTGGAAGTTCCCCGCCAGCACGTCGTCCAGCCGGCTGAAGAGCTCCTCCACGGACACTTCCGTCATGAAGCCCAGGCTGCCCAGGTTCACGCCGATGATGGGCACGTCGCGGCCCCCCAACAGCCGCGCCGCGTAGATGAGGGTGCCGTCCCCGCCCAGCACCACCACCAGGTCCGCGCGCGACGCCAGCTCCCGGTCCTCCATGCGCGGCCAGTTCAGCGCGTGCGCCAGGGCGCGGTCCGCCAGGACGGTCAGGTCCGGGTGCCGTTCGTGGATCTCCGCCGCCAGGGCCACGGCCTGCGGGGTGTCTCGCTTCGCGACGATGGCCAGGGTCTTCACGCCCCCCAGGTTCTAGTCCAGCCCGCCAGCCAGCCCTCCAAGGAAAATGACGCACCTGCCCAGCCCCGGACATCACAAGGGGGCGCGACAGGGAGATTTGGACGCTAGGTTTGCGGACCCCATGGACCTCTTCGACCACGCCAGCCAGAAGGAACAGGCCGTCCTGGCGCCGCTCGCCGAGCGCATGCGCCCCACCTCGCTCAGCGAGTACCTGGGCCAGGAGCACCTCACCGGGGAGGGCCGCTTCCTGCGCCGCGCCCTGGAGAGCGACCAGGTGCCCAGCCTCATCCTCTGGGGCCCGCCTGGCACGGGCAAGACGACGCTCGCCCAGCTCGTCGCGCGCTCCACCGGGGCCGCCTTCGAGACCATGTCCGCGGTGCTCGCGGGCGTGAAGGACATCCGCGAGACGGTGGCCCGCGCGCAGGACCGCTGGAAGCTCCACCGCCAGCGCACGCTGCTCTTCATCGACGAAATCCACCGCTTCAACAAGTCGCAGCAGGACGCGCTGCTCCCCCACGTGGAGAAGGGCACCGTCACGCTGATTGGCGCCACCACGGAGAACCCCTCGTTCGAGGTGAACGCCGCGCTCCTCTCCCGCTGCCGCGTCATCACCCTGCGCGGGCTGGAGCAGGAGGAGCTCATCGCGGTGATGCGCCACGCGGTGGCGGACCCGCGCGGCCTGGGCGGCAAGGTGACGGTGGACGACGCGGCGCTGGAGTTCATCGCGGACGCGGCCGGTGGCGACGCGCGCAAGGCCCTCACCGCGCTGGAGGCCGCGGCGGCCTACGGCCGCACGGCGGTGGACCGCAAGGTGGCGGAGGAGGCGCTCCAGCAGAAGATGCTGCTCTACGACAAGGGCGGCGAGGAGCACTACAACGTCGTCAGCGCCTTCATCAAATCCATGCGCGGCAGCGACGTGGACGCGGCGCTGTACTGGATGACGCGGATGCTGGAGGCGGGCGAGGACCCCGTCTTCATCTTCCGCCGCATGGTCATCTTCGCGTCGGAGGACGTGGGCAACGCGGACCCCCGCGCGCTGGGCGTGGCGGTGGACGCGCTGCGGGCCTTCCAGCTGATGGGCCTGCCCGAAGGGACCCTGCCCCTCACGCAGGCCGTGACGTACCTGGCGCTCGCGCCCAAGTCGAACGCCGTCATCGCCGCGTACGCGGCCGTGCGCGAGGCGGTGACGAAGGAGGGCGCGCTGCCGGTGCCCATGCACCTGCGCAACGCGCCCACCCAGCTGATGAAGTCGCTGGGCTACGGCGGCGGGTACAAGTACCCGCACAACTTCGAGGGCAACTACGTCCCGGAGGACTACCTGCCCGAAGCGCTGCGCTCGCGCTGCTTCTACACCCCGACGCAGAACGGCTTCGAGGCGGAGCTGTCCGAGCGCTACGAAGCCATCCAGCAGCAGCTCGCCGCCCGGCGCGGCGAGCGCGAGCCCGGAGAGGACGGCTGAAGTCGCCGCCCCTCCCGGACAGGGCCCATCAAGACACGGCTTCCAGCGCGGGCACGGCCGCCCCGCTGTCCGCGTCCGGGCCCTTGGGCGAGCGCGGCTTCATGCTGCGGCCAGCGACCTCGTACTGCTTGAGCAGGCGGCGGAAGTTGGAGCGGTCCACGCCCGCCGCGCGCGCCGCGCTGGAGACGTTGTGGTTGTTCTTCTCCAAGAGCGCGGACAGGTAGCGGCGCTCGAAGGCGCGCATGGCCAGGCGCTTGGCCTGGGCATACGGCAGGTGCGCCAGGCTGAACACCTCCACCGCCGAGTCGGCCTGGGGCGCGGCCTGGAAGCCGGGCGGCAGGTCCTCCACGTCGATGGCGTCGTTGGCCGTGAGCACGACGGCGCGCTCGATGACGTTCTCCAGCTCGCGCACGTTGCCCGTCCACCGGTTGCAGGTGAGCGCCTCCATGGCGCGCGGGCTGATGCCGGTGACCTTCTTGTCCGCCTTGGAGGCGTAGACCTTGAGGAAGTGGTGCGCGAGCAGCGGCACGTCCTCCGGGCGGTCGCGCAGGGGCGGCAGGTCGATGGTGATGACGTTGAGGCGGTAGAACAGGTCCTCGCGGAACTTGCCCTGCTCCTTGGCGCGCGACAGGTCCACGTGCGTGGCGGCGATGACGCGCACGTCCACCTTCACGGGCTCGTTGGCGCCCACGCGCTTGACCTCGCCCTCCTGGAGGACGCGCAGCAGGCGCACCTGGGTGGCCGGGGGCACGTCGCCAATCTCGTCCAGGAAGATGGTGCCGCCGTCGGCCGCCTCGAAGAGGCCCTTCTTGTTGCCGGTGGCGCCGGTGAAGCTGCCCTTCACGTGGCCGAAGAGCTCGCTCTCCAGCAGCGTCTCCGTGAGCGCCGAACAGTTGACGGCGACGAAGGGCTTGTCCCGGCGCGCGCTGCGGTAGTGGATGGCGCGGGCGACCAGTTCCTTGCCCGTGCCGCTCTCACCCTGGATGAGCACCGTGGCGGTGGAGTGGCTGACGGTCTCCACCAGCTTGAACACGGCGCGCATCTGCGAGGACTGCCCGATGAGGTCCTCGAACTGGCTGCGCGCGGTGAGCGCCTCCTCCAGCGCGCGGGTGCGGTCCTTCAGCGCCTTGCGCTCGGCGGCCTTGGCCACCGTGAGGCTCACCTCGTCGATGTTCTCGAAGGGCTTGGTGAGGTAGTCGTACGCGCCCGCCTTCACCGCCTCCACCGCCGTCTCCACGGTGGCGAAGGCCGTCATCATGATGACCTCCACGTCCGGGCGGTCCGCCTTGATGGCGCGCAGGAGGTCCATGCCGGACAGGTGCGGCATCTTGATGTCCAGCACGACCACGTCGATGGACGGATCCTTCGCCGCCGCGAGCCCCTCCACCGCGTCGTCGATGGCCACGACCGGGTGCCCCTCCCGCTGGAGGATCTGGGTGACGGCCTTGAGGACGACGGAGTCGTCATCCACGACGAGGACCTTGGCGCGCTTGACTTGGTTCACGGCAACCTCTCGAGCTGCAGGGGAATGGGCAGGAAGACGGTGAAGCGGGAGCCCTGGCCGACGTGGGTGTCCACCTGGAAGGTGCCCCCGTGGTCCTGGACGATGCGATAGGCGATGGACAGGCCCAGGCCCGTGCCCTCGCCGGGAGGCTTGGTGGTGAAGGACGGCTCGAAGATGCGCGGCAGGTGGCGCTCCTCGATGCCCGTCCCGGTGTCCGTCACCGCGAAGAAGGTCCGGTCGCCCTCGCGCCCCGTCTCCAGGGACAGGCGCCCCTCGGCCTGGGGCAGCGACTGGAGGCCGTTCTGCAGCAGGTTGAGCACCACCTGCGCGAGCGTGCCGGGGTCGCCGTACACCTTGGGGAGGCCGTCCTTGAGGCCCAGCGTCAGCTCCACCTTGGGCATGGACTTGAGCTGCGCGCGGAAGAGCACCGCCGCGTCCTCCACGCACTTGGACACGTCGAAGAGGCGGCGGTCCTCCACGCGGCTGTGCCGGCTGAACTTCAGCAGGCTCTCCACGATGCGCTTGCAGCGCAGCGCGCTCTCTTCAATCAGCTTCAGCGACTCCAGGTCGCCGTCGCTGCGGCCCGCGTCGCGCGACATGAGCTGCGCGAAGGCCAGGATGCCGCCCAGCGGGTTGTTGATTTCGTGGGCCACGCCGCCCGCCAGCTGCCCCACCGCGGCCATCTTCTCCGTCTCGATGAGCCGGCGCGTCATCGCCTGCTCCTCGGTGACGTCGCGGTAGGTGCACACCGCGCGGTCGTCGCCGGAGAACGGATAGGCGGCCACCACGTAGCTGCGCCCGCCCTGCTGCACCTCGCCCCGCGCGCCCTTGCCGCTCTCCATCGCGGAGGGCAGCGGGCAGCCCGCGCACGGCGTGTCCCGGCCGAAGAGGTACTGGTGGCACGGGACGTCGGAGGGCACCTCTTCGATGGAGCGGCGGGCCACCTGCGCGTACGCGACGTTGGCCCGGCGCACCGCGAAGTCCCGCGCGCGCACCACCGCGAGCGGCGTCTCCATGCAGTCGAAGGACAGCTCCCATTCGCGCTTGGCCGCGGACAGCAGGCGCGTGCGCACCGCGACGCGCTCCTCCAGGTCCGCGTTGAGCTGCTTGAGCTCCGCGTTCTGCTCCTGGGTGACGCGGTAGAGCCGGTCGTTCTCCGTGTGGAGCGCGTACTGCTCGAAGGCGCTCTTCACCGTGAGCACCAGGTGGCTGTCGTTCCAGGGCTTGGAGATGAAGCGGAAGATCTCGGAGCGGTTGATGGCCTCTTCGATGGCCTGCTGATCCGCCTGCCCCGTCAGCATGATGCGCTGGGCCCGGGGCTCCTGGAGCTTCACCTGGGTGAGGAACTCCACCCCGTTCATCCCCGGCATGCGGAAGTCGGAGATGACGACCTCCGGGCGGAACCGCTCCAGCGCGCGCAGGCCCGTCTCCGCGTCCGTCGCCGTCTCGATGTCCCACTCACCACGTCGCAGCACCCGCCGGATGGACTTGAGGATGTTCTCCTCGTCGTCCACGAGCAGCAGCCGCCCTCGGGCGACCGGGTCCTGCGCCTGCGCTTGTGCCACCAGGGTTCCCATGGACTTTCCGGAGTCCGACATTTGCAATGGCCTTGCCAAACCGGAGATTTGGATAAACCCCGGGAATCACGCCCATTTTCCAGGACATGACAAAAAGGGTCAGGGTCATCATAGACCCTCCCCTTTCAAACGGGTCAAATCCGACCCCGGGTTTTTGACCCCTGGGTCAGCCAGCCCGGGAGGGCGGCGCGGAGAACAGGGGCGCGGGGGGGTGCAGACAGACGCGGTCGCGGCCCTCGCGCTTGGCGCGGTAGAGGGCCTCGTCGGCGGTCACCAGGAGCTGCTCGGGGGCGAGGATGGCGCGGTGGGGGAAGCTGGAGACGCCCAGCGAGGCGGTGACGCGCAGGGCCCCCTCCGGGCCGGCGTGCAGCTCCCGGACGCCCTTGAGGATGCGCTCGGCCACGGTGAGGGCGCCGGGCAGGTGGGTGCAGGGCAGCAGGATGGCGAACTCCTCCCCTCCGTAGCGGGCCACCAGGTCCGTCTCCCGCACGCTGTGCTGGAGGGCGGCGGCCACCTCCCGCAGCACCCGGTCCCCGGCGCCGTGGCCGTGGGCGTCGTTGATGTTCTTGAAGTGGTCCAGGTCCACCAGGATGAGCGACAGGCTCTCGTCGTAGCGCTGCGCCCGGCGGAACTCCTCGCGCAGCCGCTCCTGGAAGTAGCGGTGGTTGTGCACCTGGGTGAGCCCGTCCGTCACCGCCAGCCGCCGCAGCTCCTCCACCTGGGAGTGGAGTGACTTCCACTTGGAGTGCGCCTCCAGGCTCCGGTAGAGCCTCAGACGCAGCTCTTCCTCATCCAAGGGGGTCAGAATCACCTCAGCCCCCCGGCGCAGGGCGGTGAAGCGAAGGACCCGCGCTTCCGGGGGTGCCAGGACGACCACCGCGGGCCGGGGCGCGGGTTGGGGAGGGGTGAGGGCCTCCATCAGGTCGTGGGCCGCGGCGGGGTCCCCTTCGCCGGGGCAGAGCAGGACGCCGTCTACCTCCTGGGTCAGCCCCAGCGCCTCCTGGCTGGAGCGCGCCACCCGGAGCGCGAAGTCCTCCGGACCGAGCGCGCGCACCAGTTGTGGCAGCAACATCTGCGAGTCATCCACCACCAGAAGCGAGTAGGGCTGGGCTTTCACCGTGTCCCCGTAAAATGATGATTACGCGGTACTATAAGGGTTTGTCACGAGAAGGGCCATGGGGTTTGCCACCGGGTTGACCCTCTGGTACCGAGCGCCCGTTTCCTTCTGGATGGAACGCGCGCGAGATGACGACCGTGGCCAAGTACCCGAGCATCAGCCTCTTCTTCCCCGCCTGGAACGAAGAGGACTACGTGGAGCGCGCAGTCAGCCGCGCCCTGGAAGTCCTGCCGAAGCTCACCGACGACTTTGAAATCATCGTCGTCAACGACGCCTCCACGGACCGGACGCAGGAGGTCTGTGACGCACTGGCCGCGAAGGTGCCTCAGCTGCGGGTCATCACCCACCCCGTGAACCTGAAGCTGGGCGGGGCGATGCGCACGGGGCTGTCCGCGAGCACGAAGGACCTGGTGCTGTACTCGGACATCGACCTGCCGTGGGACATGCGGGAGCTGGAGCGGGCGCTGCACCTGATGGACTACCTGGAGGCGGACATGATCTGCGCCTTCCGGTTCGACCGCACGAGCGAGGGCCCCAAGCGCATCGTGTACTCGTTCGTCTACAACCTGCTCATCCGGGCGCTGTTCGACATCCAGATCAAGGACGTGAACTTCAGCTTCAAGCTGATGCACCGCCGGGTGCTGGAGTCGATGGAGCTCAAGAGCCAGGGCTCGTTCATCGACGCGGAGCTGGTGGTGAAGGCCATCCGCAAGGGCTTCCGCGTGTTCCAGATGGGCGTGGACTACTTCCCGCGCACGCGCGGCATCTCCACGCTGGCCTCGCCGTCGGTCATCCTGAAGATGGTGAAGGAGCTGGTGAACCTGTACCCGGAGACGCGCTCGCCGTCCGCGCCGCAGCAGCCGGTGCGGCTGCCTCCGTCGGTGCAGCCCCTGCGCTCGGTGTCAGGCAGCGCGGGGCGCGGGTAGGTTTCCATGGGGCCGCGCACGCGCCTCATCGTCAACGCGGATGACCTGGGCCTGCATCCGTCGCTGGACGCGGGCATCCTGAGGGCGCACCGCGACGGCATCGTCACCAGCGCGACGCTGCTGTCCATGGGCCCCTCGGCGGCCGAGGCCGTGGGCCGGGCGAAGGCGGAGGGCCTGCCGGTGGGCGTGCATCTGGCGCTCTCCACGCGCCTGCCCTGCGCCGCGCCGGCGGACTCCGTGCGGACGGTGGCGCCGGGGGGACGGCTCCGGGGCAGCTGGGCGGACTTCGCGAAGGCGTGGCTCACGGGGCGGGTGCGGCGCGAGGAGCTGGAGCGTGAGCTGACCGCGCAGCTGTCCCGCGCGCGGGAGCTGGGCGCGGAGGTGGACCACCTGGACGGGCACCAGCACCTGCACCTGTTGCCGGGCGTGCGGTCCGTGGTGGAGGGGATCGCGGCGCGGGAGGCGTTGCCCCTGCGCTGGCCGGATGCGCTGCCGCGCGCGGAGTGGCTCCGGGCGCCGGGGCCCGCGTTGAAGACCACGGTGCTGGCGGTGCTGGCGCGCACGGCGCCCAGGGCTCGGCCGGGCGTGCGGCGGGTGAGCGCGGGGGGCGTATTCGAGGCGGGCCGGCTGGATGAGCCCGCGCTGCTCGCGGTGCTGGACGCGCTGCCCGCGGGCGACTTCGAGCTGGGGTGTCACCCCGGCGAGGGCGCGCCGCACGTGCCGGAGGATCCGGCGTGGCGCTACGGCTGGGACGCGGAGCTGGCGGCGCTCACCAGTCCCCGGGTGAAGGCGAAGCTCGCGGAGCGGAACATCGCGCTCGCGAGCTACGGCGCGCTCGGCTGAGGCGAAGCCCCGTCACGCCCGCGAACACCCGGGGTTCGGGGGGCCCGCGCGAAGTGGCTAGCGAGCCTCGGCGTCGTAGAGCAGGTGCGGCGTCGTGTAGCCCGCGCCCAGCCCCACCACCTCGCGCACCTCGAAGCCCGCGTCGCGCAGCAGGCGCTCGCCGTCCACGCGCGACTTGAGCACCATGCCGCCGCTGGCCTTCGTGCGGCCCAGGAGCGACACCATCACCCACTCCTGCGCGAGCGCCTTGGCGTGCTTCCAGGAGCCGTCGCCCTCCACCTCCTTCAACAGGAAGCGCCCGCCGGGCCGGAGCAGCCCTCGCACGGACTGGAGAAAGCCGGGCCACCGCGCCTCGGGCAGCAGGTACAGCACGTCGCAGACCACCACCGCGTCGAGCGTGCCGGGATGCGCCAGCGCCAGCTGCTCCACCGACCCCACGTCCAGCGTCAGGTTGGGCAAGCCCGCCAGGGCCTGCCGCGCCCAGCGCACCTTGCGCTCATCCAGGTCCACGCCCAGCACGCGGCGCTCTGGCCCCGAGACCGCCAGCAGCGCGGACAGCAGCCCATGCCCACAGCCGATGTCCGCCACCGTGCCTCGCGGCAGGCGGGAGGCCACCTCGAGCAGCGGCGCCGAGGACGCTCGCGCGTGCACGTGGAACCGCTCGCTCGCGGGCAGCCCCGCGTAGAGCGCCAGCACCTGGGCCATCCGTCCGCTCACGACGCGGCCTCCGCATCCGGCGTCATCCGCCCGCTCATGACACGTACTCCGCGGCGCCATACGCCACCGTCAACGCCAGCATCGCGCAGGCGCTCGTGGCCAGCACGCCCCAGCGCAAGCGGGGGCGCTCCCTGAGCAGCAACGCCAGCGTCAGGAACAGCGGGAAGGCGGCCAGCAGGTAGCGCCCCATGCCCATGAAGTCCTTGCTGGACATGGCGGGCAGCCCCACGATGGCCAGCGCGTAGACGCCATAGCCCCACCCCAGCCGCTTCGCCGTCGGCCACACCAGCGAGAGCGCGCCCAGCGTGACGGCGGCGTGCCCCACCAGCCGGAGGCCGTCCGACAGCGACATCTCCCGGCTGAAGCCCTGGAACCAGCGCAGCTTCGCCCACGTGCGCCAGCCCGGCTTCTGGTCCCACCCCGGCGCGGACTGCACCTTCACGAACGCGAACGGCTCGCCGAACGCCTTCCACTGGTAGAGCACGTACAGCACGAAGCCCGCCGCCGCGAACACCGGCAACAGGTCCACGAGGCCCCACTTCAGGCCGCGCTCGCGCTTCCACTCCAGCCGCCGCGCGAGCAGCCCCACCACCAGCGCGGGCGCCACCGGCCGCGCCGCGGTGGCCACGGCGGCCAGCAGCACCGCGAACCCCAGCTGCCCCCGCTCCAGCAGCAGGAACGCGCCGATGACGAGCAGCAGGAACAGCGCGTCCGAGTACATGGCCCCGTAGAGGAAGAACGCGAACGGGTAGAACGCCAGCAGCAGCCCCGCGCTCCGCGCCGCCGCTTCATCCGCCCGCGTGCGCGCCCACAGCGTGAAGACGTACAGCGCCCCCAGGCCGCACAGCATGGTGACGAGCATGCCCGCGAGGAACGTGTCCACGTGCACGAGCCCCAGGCCGCGCAACACCAGCGGGTAGAGCGGGAAGAACGCCACCGGGCTCTGCTGGCCGGGCGTGTAGCTGTAGCCCTCCGTGGCGATGCGCGCGTACCAGCCGGCGTCGAAGTGCGCCCAGCCCAAGAGGATGGGGGCGCCCGGCCACGTCAGCCGCGCGGGGCTGTAGCCCAGGGGGAACGCGAGCGCGGACACCGTCACCAACGCGGTGCACACCACCAGGGCGGCGAGCCCGGCGAAGAGGACGGCACGAGGAGCGGAGCGGACCATTCGGGCCATGCCCTTGGTCCAGAACCGCCCTCGCCGTCAAGTCAGGCCCCGGAAGCGGGGAGGGACTTCGCGGCCCCCTCCCCCTCCCGGTCCGTCACGACCTCAGGCCTCGTAGAAGCCCTTGCCGGCCTTCACCTTCTCCACCAGCAGCGGCGCGGGCGTGAAGCGCTCGCCGTACTTGTCCTGGTAGTGCTCCAGCTTGCGCAGCAGGTTGGCCGGCCCCAGGCTGTCCGCGTAGCGCAAGGGGCCGCCCAGGAACGGCGGGAAGCCCAGGCCGAAGATGGCGCCCACGTCGCCGTCGCGGGGGCTGCGCAGGATGCCCTCCCCCAGGCAGCGGATGGCCTCGTTCACCATCTGGAGCGCGCAGCGCTCCGCCATCTCCGTGGGGTCCATGGACTTGCGGTCCTTGCCGTGCGGCAGGAGCAGGTAGACCTGCGGGTCGACCTCCTTCTTCTTCCCGTTCTCGTACAGGTAGAAGCCCTTCTGCGTCTTGCGGCCCAGGCGGCCGTCGGACACCACGCCCTCCAGGGCCTTGGGCGCCGCCATCCGCTTGCCGAAGGCGGCCTCCATGACGGGCCCCACCTTCTGGGCCACGTCGATGCCCACCTCGTCCAGCAGCGTGATGGGCCCCACCGGGAAGCCGAAGTCCACCAGCGCCTTGTCCAGTTGGAGGATGTCCGCGCCTTCCGCCAGCAGGTACGCCGCCTCGTTCATGTACGGCGCGAGGATGCGCGACGTGTAGAAGCCCGGCCCGTCGTTGACGACGATGACCGTCTTGCCCTGCTTGCGGCCCACGTCCACGCAGGTCGCCGTCACCCACTCCGCCGTGCCCGGGTGGGTGATGATCTCCAAGAGCGGCATCTTGTGGACCGGGCTGAAGTAATGCATGCCAATCACCTGCGAGGGCCGCTTGCTGCCCTTGGCCAGCTCGCCAATGGGCAGGCTGGAGGTGTTGGACGCGAAGATGGTGTCCGCGCCGGTGACGGCCTCCACCTCCGCGATGACCTTGTGCTTGAGCGTCAGGTCCTCGAAGACGGCCTCGATGATGAGGTCCACCGACTTGAAGCCGCTGTAGTCCGTGGCCGCGGTGATGTTCGCCAGCTTCGCGGAGGCCTCGCGGTGGGTGAGCGAGCGGCGCTTCACGCGCTCGTCCAGCACCGTCTGCACCTGCTTGAGCGCGCGGCCCGCGCCCGCGTCGTCCTTGTCCTTCACGCGCACGGGCACGCCCTGGAGCACGCCGGCCACGTAGGCGATGCCGCCGCCCATCAGGCCGCCGCCCAGCACGCCCACCTTCTTCACCTCGCGCGGCTTCACGCTGGGGTTGGCGGTGCCGTTCTCCTTCTTCAGCGCCGTCGTGGCGAAGAAGATCTCCACCAGCCGCCGCGACACGTCCGTGAACACCAGCTCCCCGAACGCCTTCGCCTCGGCCTCCAGGCCCGCCTTGCGCCCGGACTCCAGGCCCACGCGGATGACCTGGAGCGCCTTCTCCTGCGCCGGGTACTTGCCGCGCGTCTTCTTCAGGAGCGCCTTCTTCGCCTGGTCGAACAGCACCTTGCGGCCCAGCGGGTTGTCCTCCAGCGCCGCCTCCGTCCACAGCTCCTTGCTGATGAGCCCCTGGAAGAAGCCGGCGAGGCCCCTCTTCTTCCCGCTCTGGGCCACGGCCTTGAAGCCCTGGTGCGCGCGCTCCACCTTGAGCGTGCCCGCCGCCAGCTCCGCCGCGCGCTTGAGGGCGAGGTCCTTCAGCATGGGCACCGGGACGACTTCATCCACGATGCCCAGCTTCTTCGCCTTGGACGGCTTGACGCTCTTGCCGGTGAGGATGAGGTCCAGCGCCGCCTGCGCGCCGATGAGCGCGGGCAGCCGCTGCGTGCCGCCGGCGCCGGGGATGAGGCCCAGCTGCGTCTCCGGCAGGCCCAGGGTCGTCTTGGGGCTGTCGGTGGCGATGCGGTAGTGACACGCGAGCGCCCACTCCAGGCCGCCGCCCAGACACGCGCCGTGGATGGCCGCGACCACCGGCTTGGAGAAGGACTCCAGCCGGTCGAACTCCGTGTACGCCGCGTAGCTGATGGCCATGACTTCATCCGGGGACTTGAGGGTCTGGAGGAAGTCGATGTTCGCGCCGACGACGAAGCTGTCCTTCTTGCCGGAGATGAACACGACGGCCTTCACCTCCGGGTCGCGCTCCGCCTGCAGGAGCAGCTCCGTGGACGCGGTGCCTACCTCCGGCGACAGCGTGTTCACCGGGGCGCCCGGCAGGTCCACGGTGATGACCGCGATGCCGTCCGTGACGCCGTAGCTCAAGCCCTGCTTCGCTTCGACTGCCTCTTGCTTGGTCGCCATCACGCACGCTCCAGGATGACCGCGGCGCCCAGCCCGCCCGCGGCGCAGACGGTGCACAGCACCGTGTTCTTGTTCCGACGCTTCAGCTCGTTCAGGGCCTGCGTGACGATGCGCGCCCCGGTGGCACCGAAGGGGTGCCCGATGGAGATGGAGCCGCCCGTCACGTTGAGCCGCGACCGGTCGATTTCACCCACCGGCGCGGCGAAGCCCGCCTTCTTCGCGAACTCCTTGGACGCCAGCGCCTGGAGGTTGCTCGCCACCTGCGCGGCGAAGGCCTCGTGCATCTCCACCAGGTCGATGTCCGCGAGCTTCATCCCCGCGCGCTTGAGCGCCACGGGCGCCGCGTACGCCGGGCCCTGGAGCAGCTGGTCGCCCGGGTCCGTGGCCGCGAACGCGTGCGAGCGCAGGAAGCCCAGCGGCTCGTAGCCCAGCGCCTTCGCCTTCTCCTCGCTCATCAGGATGAGCGCCGCGGCGCCATCCGTCAGCGGGGACGCGTTGCCGGCGGTGACGCTGCCATAGCGGCGGTCGAACACCGGCTTGAGCTTGGCCAGCGCCTCCAGGCTGGTGTCCTCGCGCACGATGTTGTCCTTGGTGGCGGACTGCTCGTACTTGGGCGGCACCAGGACGTGCATCACCTCGTCGTCGAAGCGGCCTTCCTTCCACGCCTTGGCCGCGTTCTGGTGCGAGTTGAACGCGATGAGGTCCTGCTCCTCGCGGGTGATGCCGTTCTCCTTGGCCATCTTCTCCGCGCTCTCGCCCATGGTCTCGCCGGTGGAGAACTCGGCGATGGCGGGGGGCACGGGGATGAGGTCCCTGGCCTTGAGCTTCTGGAAGGGCTTGAGCCTGTCCGGCAGGCTCTTGCCCTTGGACGACGCGGCCAGCGCGTGCGCCAGGGGACGGCTGGTGAAGATGGGCGCGTCCGACAGGGACTCGGTGCCGCCCGCGATGACGACGTCCGCGTCACCCAGCGCGATGGCGTTGGCGCCCGCCACCATCGACTGGATGGACGTGGCGCAGGCGCGCGCCACCGTGAAGGCGTCGATGTTCTTGGGCAGGCCCGCCGCCAGCACCACCTCGCGCGCGATGGAGGGCGCGGTCAGCGTGGGGATGACCTGTCCGAAGACGACCTGGTTGATTTCGCGGGGGTCCAGGTCGCTGCGCTGCACCAGCTCCTGGACCACCATCCGGCCCAGGTCCAGCGCCGTCAGCCCGGCGAAGACGGTGCCCGCCTTCGCGAACGGCGTCCGCAGCCCCCGGACAATGGCCACCCGCCGGTGGCCGTTGCGCTTCTCGCTTGCCATGTGTGCCTCACCCTCTGTGAAACGAGTGAGGCACTTCTAACGACCAGCAATGCACCGCGTCAACGGCGGATTGATTCAAGAGTCAACTGCCCACCAGGAGGGGGGACGGGCCCCGGGCTCAGCCCAGGGTGCCCTGGCGGAGGGCGGCGCCGTGGCGGTGGACGGCGTCCACGAGGAACTTCGCGGCGTCCGGGTCGGTGGGGGGGAGGATGCCGTGGCCCAGGTTGAAGATGTGCCCCACGGGGCCGGCGCGGCGGAGGATGTCCTTCACGCGGCCGTCCAGCTCCTCGCGGGGGAGGAACAGGTGGAGCGGGTCCAGGTTGCCCTGGGTGGCGACGTCGGGCCCGAGGATGCGGCGGCCCTCGTCCACGTTCACGCGCCAGTCCAGGCCGATGACGTCCGCGCCGGTGCGCTTCAAGAGCGGCAGGTGCGGGGTCATGTTGGTGCCGAAGAGGATGACGGGGACGCCGGTGGCCTTGAGCTCCGTGACCATGCGGGTGAGGTACGGGAGGCTGAAGCGTTCGAAGTCCCAGGGAGACAGCTCGCCGCCCCAGGAGTCGAAGATCTGGACGATGCTGGCGCCGGCCTCCACCTGCATCTTGAGGTACGGGATGAGGGTGTCGGTGAGCTTCTGGAAGAGGCGGTGGGCCAGCTCCGGCTGCTCGAAGAGCAGGCGCTTGATGACGATGTAGCTCTTGGAGCCGCCGCCCTCGACCATGTACGCGGCCAGGGTGAAGGGCGCGCCCGCGAAGCCGATGACGGGCACGGAGTCGTTGAGGGCCTTGCGCGTGCGGCGGATGGCCTCCGCGACGAAGCCGGTGCCTTCGACGGGGTCCGGGACGCCGAGCTTGTCGATGTCCGCGGCGGTGCGCAGCGGGTTGGGGAAGTGCGGGCCCTTGTCCCCGAGTTCCAGGTGGATGCCCATGGCCTCCACGGGGATGAGGATGTCGGAGAAGATGATGGCCGCGTCCACGCCCAGGCGGGTGATGGGCTGGACGGTGACCTCCGCGGCCAGGTCCGGGTGCTTGCAGAGATCGAGGAAGGGGATGGTGCCGCGGATGGCGCGGTACTCGGGCAGGTAGCGGCCCGCCTGACGCATCAGCCACACGGGGGTGGTGTCGGTCGGCTGGCGGCGCGCCGTGCGCAGGAGTCGGTCGTTCACGTCGTCACCTTGAAGGGGCGGGAGGGAGTCACGGGCTTCACGGCCCGGGGGTGTACCCTATCCGCATGGACCAAGCGTATCGCTACATTCCGAGCCTCCTCGCGCTTGCATGCATGGCCTGCGCGACGGGCCGGAGCGCGTCACCGCCGCTGCCCCGGTGGCCGCTGCCCGGCGAGTCGGTCCGCTGGGAGCCGGTCCCTGGCGTCAGCGTGATTGCGCCACCCCTTCCCCCAGCGAAACCGGAACCTGAGCGCTCGGCGACCCATGCTGAATGCAAGCACCTCGACCCCTCCGCCATCATCGACCTGGCGTCTCGCGCCACCACGCTCTTCGTCTGCTCCTGGTATCACCACGACTCCGACAGGCAGCTCCGCATGGACTGGTCCGCCAATATCTTCGACCCCGAAGCGTCACCAGAAGACAACCTCCAGCGGCTCGAACGGGAGCAGGTCCGTCCCTTCGCAGGAGCCGAGTACACGCGCCTGCCCGCGCCATGGGTGGGCTGGGAATGGCACAAGGCGGTCCGCGAATGGGGCGGTCCAGGTCCCGGCGAAAACATCAGCGACCGATGGATTGTCGTTGGGAGAGGACTGCTCTTCCTTCAGACGATCTCCCTCGAAAACGACCCGTTCCCCGAGGGAGAGGCGTTCCTCGACTCGCTGAGGGTCACCGCCACGGAACAACGGTGAACCCGATGACGAGCCCGTTGTTTCCCGCGTTCAATCAACAAGGCCCCTTGGGAGCCTCGCTCAGCCGCCATCCTTGCCGCCGCCGTGGTCATCGCCTCCGTCGTCGTCCCCGCCGCCGTGGTCATCCGATGGCAGCGTGATGTCGCGTACCTGCTCCTCCCCCTCGCGGACGCAGACCTCCTCCTCCAGGTCCTCCAGGTGGTCGGCCTTCACCTCCAGCTCGTAGCAACCCGCGGGCAGCGGCCCCAGTCGCGCCTCGCCGTTCCCAGCGTCCACCTTCACCTTGTCGCCGCCCGTGCCCTTCAGCTCCACCTCCACACCGGAGGGGATGGCGCCCCGCTCGTCCGTCACCCGCAGGGTGAGGAAGGCGCCGGGTCCGGACTGGATGTCGCCCACGTCGGTGACTCGGGCGCCCTGGGCCACCACGGGCTTTCGCGCCGCCCGCGTCTTCGTCGCGATGACGAACAGCTCCAGCGACGTCGCGGGCACGCCGTCCAGTTCGAACCGCCCGTCCGAGTCCACTGACACGCGCAGGTCGGAGCGCCCCAGCACGCTCACGCGCGCCACGCCCGACTCCGCGCCGAGCACGCGCCCTCGCACCGTGCCCGTCCGCAACGGCCCGTTGTCGAAGCCGCCACAGCCGGCCAGCGCCAGCACCATGGCCCACCCGCATGCCTTGGCTCGCATCAGAAGCGGTACCCTCCGGCCAGCATCAGGCCTCCAAAGCCCACCATGCGCGTCTGCCCGTCCACCGGGACATAGGCCCACAGCAACTGCGTGCGTGCTTCCAACACCCATGCCGGGCTGAAACGGAACGACACCGCGGCCATCCACCCCGGCCATGCCGTCAGGTAGTGCTCATTCCGGTCCAGCAACTCCAACTGGAAGGAGCGCTCCAGCCACAAGCCGGCCACGCGCGGACCCGTGGAGAAGCCCAGCCGTCCCCACGTCCACGTCGGCCCCAGGGCCACGCCCACGAGCAGCGTGCGATGGCGCACCGGAACGAACCCGCCCGGCTCCAACCGCAGCGACTGGCTCCCCTGCCCCGCCGCCACGTCGACCCAGAGGTCCAACCTCCCCTCCAGCAGCACGCCCTCCCAGCCCAGGCCCACGCCCGCGAGCCCGGACGCGGGCAGCACCTGCTCGCGGCTGCGCGTATCGAGGAAGCCCAACACGCCCGCCCCCAACGTCACCGTGCGCCGGGGCCCGTCCGTCACGGAGCGCAGGAGCGCCTCCAGCTCCCGCCGCTCACCGGAGCGCAGCGCCACGGTGTCCTCCCACAACACCTGGCCGCCCTTGCGCAGCTCCAGCCTGCGCCGACCTTCCGGCACCACCACGCCCCCAGGCAGCTCCCCCGCCTCCTGGCCATCCACCTTGAGCGTGAAGCCCTCCAGCCGCGCGCTGTAGGAGAAGACCTCCGGCTGTCCGGGCCGCTCCAACGTGCCGGCCAGCAACACCGGATCCGCGCCCACCTCCAGCATCTGCGCGCTGGGCCGCTGACGCCCTTCCGTATAGGCCCATGTGTTGCGCCGGGCCCAGTCGTGCGCCTCCGTGGCGCTCACCGCGCCGTCGCGGTTGCGGTCGCCGCGTCCATCCAGTGCCTGGATGAGGAAGTGCGTGTAGATGTCATTGGCCAGCGCGTCGTCCTCTCGCGCCGCCTCGCCCCAGTCGCTGGCGGACAACACCAGCGACGCGCGGCTCGCCGCCTCCAGCGGCTGCATCAGGAAGGGCGCCTTGGTGTGCGACAGCTCGTCGCGCACCTCCGGGGGGAGCAGCGACTTGCCCGTGCCGCTGTGACAGGTGGCCAGCACCAGCACCCGCCGCCGGGACCCCAGCCGCTCCAGCGCCTGCTCCAGGCTCGCCATCTCCAGCCCCGTTCCGGCCACATCCCGGTAGCGGGTGTCCGACGTCACCAGGTAGCGCCGCAGTTCGCCTCGCGCGTCGCGCGCCAGCGAGCCGTGCCCGGACACATAGACGACCACCACGTCCTGTGGACGCCACGACCGGGCCTCCAAGGCCTGGAGCGCGGCGAGCACGGCGGTCCGCGTCGTCTGCTCGGGGCGCGTGAGCACCGTCACGGAGCGGAAGCCCCCACGCGAGGGATCCGCCAGCACGCGGCCCAGGTCGTCCGCGTCCTTCGCCGCGTAGCGCAACCCATTCCACGAGGGGTCCGCGTACGCGGAGATCCCGATGAGCAGCGCGTGCCGTTCGCCCTCCTGCGCCGTGGCCAGCACGCCGTCCTCCAGGCGCACCCGCACCGCGCGGCCCTTCTCCCGCGAGTCCGCCGTGCGGCATGCGCCGAGCGTCACCAGCGCAAGCACCAGGGGGATGAACAGCAGGCGGGACACGCGCGGCTCCTCAGGGAGCAGCATGCCCCGACTCCACCCTCAAGCGAAGACGGACCTGGGCCGCGTCCTGGGGCACCTGCCCGCTGACGCGCACCGCCTCCAGCGCCGCGGCCCCCTGCTCCCCTTGTGGCCAGGCGACCAGCACCAGCGTCACCGGTCCGTGTTCGTCCTCCAGCGACACGCCCGCCAGGTCCGCGCCGTCCCGGAGGTCATGCGTGCCCGGGGTCAGCGCGTGGCGGCCCAGGACCTGCGGGGGCACACCGGGAGCCTCGCGCACCAGCAAGGCGTCGCCGGACTCACTGGCGTGGTAGCGAAGGAGCACCACCGCTTCCGGCGGGAGCACCGCCCCGTCGGCGACCGCGCGCACCTCTCCGTCCGGCAGCCGCGCCGCCGCCGTGACCTCCAATGCCAGGGGCGCGCTCCCCTTGGTGCGCTGCGAGGACGGCGCCACGCCCGGCCCATCGGTGCCTGGACGCACGACGAGGGCCAGGACGACCGCGGCCGCCGCCCCGAGCGCTCCGGTCAACCACGCCCGCCTCGGACCGCCGAGCTTCCGGCGCACCCGGGCCCAGCCGACGGCGTCCTCCCGGAGGGGCCGTCCGGAGGTCTCGACGAGCGCTTCGTCCGCCAGCGCATCCAGACCGAAGGCGTCACCAGATTCCGCGTCCTCTCCGGCGAGGAACGTCTCGCAGGTCTCGCAGGGACGCGAGAGGTGGTCGGCGAAGTACCGCACCGCTTCGGGCTCCCGCTGCTCGAGGGCCCTCAAGGACTCCACGTCCAGGTGTCTGTCGCTCCCGCTCATGGCTCACCCCACCTCCGCGGCCAACAGCCGCGCCAGCAGCTCACGCTTCACCCGGGCGCGGAAGCGCTCCAAGCGCATCGTCACCGCGCTCTTGCCCAGCCCCAGGCGGTCGGCGATCTCCCGCGCGCTCAGCTCTCCCTCCAGATAGAAGAGCCGGGCCGTGTCCTTCTCCGGCCCCTCGGGCAGCCCTTCGATGAGCGCGCGCACCACCGCCACCCGGCGCTCCAGCGTCAAGGATGGCGGCAGCGCGGGCACGGCGGCGTCCGCCTCTCGCGCCAGGTCCTCCGCCACGCGGGCCCGGGCCTTCGCGCCACGGCTGAGCGCATACGCGTGGTGCCGGGCGATGGTCAGCAGCCAGCCGCTGAACGCGCGCGGGTGCTGGAGCCGAGGCAGCTCGCGGAAGGCACGCACGAACGTCTCCTGCACCACGTCCTCCACCTCCGCCGCCCCCAGCGCCCCCGAGCCCTGCGCCACACGGCGCACGGCCCCGTGGAAGCGCTGGTAGAGCTGGCCGCATGCGGGCTGCTCGCCCCGCGCCGCCCGGCGGATGCAGTCCGCCAGCTCCTGCTCCGTCACCACGCCGCCCTCCCAGCCCTCGCGCCAGACCGACGCCCGCGCGTGGGTCCCCGTTCGGGGCGACGCCCCGGCCGGGATGCCCGTCCAGCTGTGAAGGTGCACGCCATGGCTCCCGTCGAGTACCCCGTCGACAGGGAAGGAGTCACGAAGGGCTTTTCCGGCCACGGCCCCCGCCCGTCCGGAGGCTGGAGCCCCTGGAAGCGGATGTCCCACCCCGCAAGAAAGCCGCGGGGAAACTCCCGGCCGTGGCCGTTTCGCGCGGCCGGACTCCTTCCTTTTCAACGGAAGGCGGCCCATCGCAACGCGCCCTCCAGAACCTGGGGATACACGTCATGCGTTTCATCGGTCTGTTCGCGTCCATCCTGTGCCTGTCCGCGTGTGGCAATGGGACCTCGTCGGTGGGGTTGAGCACGCGGATGGGCTCCGCGACCTCGAGTGCCGGCCTCCCGCGCCAGGTCACGCAGCGGTTGGAGCTCTCCAATGGCATCACCGTGGAGCGGGTGCGGCTGTCGATCCGCGAGCTGGAGCTCAAGCGCGAGGGCCATCACGACGACGTGTCGAAGGAAGACGCTGGCACGGGCACCGACGACAATGGCGAGCACAAGCAGCGCACGGGCGCGTTCCTCATCGACCTGTCGGGCACGGCGCTGGAGGGCCAGGTCGTCCAGCTGCGCGACGTGTCGGTGGTGGCGGGCATCTACGATGAGATTGAGTTCGACATCGGCAAGGTCTCCGTCACCGAAGCGGGCGACAACGCGGCGCTGAAGGAGCTGGCGGAGCTGGGCGCCTCCATCGTCATCAACGGGCGCATCGACGGCGAGCCCTTCCAGTTCGTGTCCAGCGTCCGGGTGGAACAGGAGCGCGAGGCGAGCTTCGAGGTCACTGGCGGCGGCGACCAGAACGTGACCATCAACATCGACCCCAGCAGCTGGTTCACGGGCGAGGGCGGCGCGCGGTTGGATCCGCGTGACGAGCGCAACCGCTCGCGGCTGGAGAACAACCTGCGCGACTCCATCGACGCCTTCGACGACGACGATCGCGACGGCGGCGAGGACTCCGACGATGACCACGGCGGTGGCCATCACGGCAAGGACTGAGCCCGTCCGCCTCCAGGGCTGACGGCGCACCGGCCGCGGGCGCCGTCACCCCAACACGCGCGCGAGGTACGGCGCGGTGCGGCTGTCCTTCACCTTCGCCACGGACTCGGGCGTTCCCTGCGCCACCACCCGGCCTCCGGCGTTCCCCGCGCCGGGTCCCACGTCGATGACGTGGTCGCTGGCGGCGACGACGCGCAGGTCGTGCTCCACGACGATGACCGTGTTGCCCGCGTCCACCAGCCCCTCCAGCTGCGTCATCAGCTTGTCCACGTCCGCCGGATGCAGCCCCGTCGTGGGCTCGTCCAGCACGTAGAGCGTGTCCCCGTGCTGCGTGCGTTGCAGCTCCGTGGCCAGCTTGATGCGCTGGGCTTCGCCACCGGACAGCTCCGTCGCGGGCTGCCCCAGCCGCAGGTAGCCCAGGCCCACGTCGCGCAACACCTTGAGCGCGCGTTGAAGCGGCGGCGCGTCGGTGAAGAAGTCGAACGCGCCGTCCACCGTCATGCCCAGGACGTCCGCGATGCTCCGCTCGCGGTAGCGCACCTCCAGCGTCTTCGCGTTGTAGCGAGTGCCGTGGCACGTCGGGCACGGCGCGTAGACGCTGGGCAGGAAGAGCAGCTCCACGCTGACGAAGCCTTCGCCCTCGCAGGTCTCGCAGCGTCCGCCCACCGTGTTGAAGGAGAAGCGCCCCGCGCCGTACTTGCGCGACTTCGCCAGGGGCGTCGCCGCGAACAGCTTGCGCACGTGGTCGAACAGGCCCGTGTAGGTGGCCAGGTTGGAGCGCGGCGTGCGGCCAATGGGCTTCTGGTCCACCGTCACCAGCCGCTTGAGCGAGTCCAGCCCTTCCACGATGTGCCCCTCGCTGGCCACCGACGGCTCGCGGTCCAGCGGCTCGCCCTCCTCCTCGTCCGGCGTCAGCGTCTGCCCCAGCCTCGCGGCGACCAACTCCACCAGGGCCTGGCTCACGAGGCTGGACTTGCCGGAGCCGGACACGCCCGTCACGGTGGTGAAGACTCCCAGCGGGAAGTCCACGTCCAGCCCGCGCAGGTTGTTGCGCTTCACGCCCTCCAGCCGCAGCCGCCCGGTGGCCTTTCGGGGCGCGCGGCGGCGCACGGCCTCCTCGTCGAAGAGGTAGCGCCGCGTCCGGGACGCCTCCACCTTCGCGAGCCCTTCTGGCGGCCCGCTGTAGAGCACACGCCCCCCGTGCTCCCCCGCGGCGGGCCCCACGTCGACGAGCCAGTCCGCGTGGCGGATGACGTCCACTTCATGCTCCACGACGAAGAGCGAGTTGCCCGCCTCCTTCAGCCGGTCCAGCGCCGTGAGCAGCGCCTCCGTGTCCGCCGGGTGCAGGCCCGCGGACGGCTCGTCCATCACGTACACCACGCCGAAGAGGTTGGAGCGCACCTGGGTGGCCAGCCTCAGCCGCTGCAGCTCGCCCGGAGACAGCGTGGGCGTGGCGCGCTCCAGCGACAGGTAGCCCAGCCCCAGGTCCGTCAGCACCTGGATGCGCGCGAGCAGGTCCTTGGTGATGCGCTGGGCGACGATGACCTTCTCCGGGTGCTCCCGCGCCATCGCCTCCGCGGCCTTCCCCTTCCCTTCCGCCGTGGCCCGCAGGAGGTCCGCGACCTGCTCCAGGGGCAGGCGGGACAGCTCACCGATGTCCCGCCCCCCGAACGTCACCGACAGCGACTCGCGCTTCAGGCGCTTGCCTTCACAGGTCGGGCACTCGCTGGCGACCATGTAGCGGGCGACGCGCTTCTTCATCATCGCGCTCTGGGTCGTCGCGAAGGTGGTCAGCACGTAGCGCTTCGCGCCGGTGAACGTGCCCATGTAGCTGGGCGGGTCCTTGCGCGCGAGGGCCCGCTTCACCTCCGCCGACGTGAAGCCCGCGTAGACGGGGACGGTGGGCTGCTCGTCGGTGAAGAGGATCCACTGGCGGTCCTTCTTCGGCAGGTCGCGCCAGGGCGTGTCGACGTCGTAGCCGAGCGTCACCAGGATGTCGCGCAGGTTCTGCCCGTGCCACGCGGGCGGCCACGCGGCGACGGCGCGCTCGCGGATGCTCAGGCGGTCGTCGGGCACCATGGAGCGCTCGGTCACTTCGAACGTCCGGCCGATGCCGTGGCACGTCGGGCACGCACCCGCGGGGGTGTTCGGCGAGAACGCATCCGAGTCCAGCCGCCCCAGCTTCGGCGGATACGTGCCCGCGCGCGAGTACAGCATGCGCACGGAGTTCGACAGCGTCGTCACGCTGCCCACCGACGAGCGCGACGTCGGCGCGCCCCGGTGCTGTTGGAGCGCCACCGCCGGGGGCAGCCCGTCGATGGCGTCCACCTCGGGCACCCCCACCTGATCAATCAGGCGCCGGGCATACGGGGCCACGGATTCGAAGTAGCGCCGCTGCGCTTCCGCGTAGAGCGTCCCGAACGCGAGCGACGACTTGCCGGAGCCGGAGACGCCAGTGAAGACCACCAGCGCATCGCGGGGGATGTCCACGTCGACGTGCTTCAGGTTGTGCTCCCGGGCCCCCCGGACTCGGACGAAGCCGGTGGGGTCGGAAGTCTTGCGGGAACGCGGAGCCTTGGGGGGAGCCATGGGAGACGGATAGCGCGGCGACCGCCGCCACAGGGGAACGAAGTGGAGGCCGTCGTGGAGGATGCGAAATGGCGCGCCGTCGCGCTGTCGGATTCCAGCCAGAGGTCTCCGCTCACGCCCTGCGTCCGCCGGCGTCCCAGCTCCCACGCGCGGGCAGCTCGCGCACGCGTGCCGCCTTCTCCCGCGGCCCGTTCAAGAATGCGACACGGGTGTCGCGCCGGGGGGCATGGTACGCGCCGTGTGGGAAGCCCTCCCCCTCTGTACGGCACATGGCATCCGGATTGCTGTGCGCTCGGACCACACCTCGCGGAAGCCCCCCATCCAGACGTCACCGGGACGCTTTGGAGAAAGTGACTTCGGAACCATGTTTGAAGCGTCGCGGCCCCCTGTCGCGCCTTCGCTGACCACGCCCCCTCGCGCCCACCTGTCGCGATGGGCCGCGCGCGCGGTCCTGCTGCTGGCCTGCGCGGCCTCGGTGGCGACGTCGGAGGCGTTGTCGCCCCTCGTCACCTCCGAGGTGTTCGCCGGCGAGCCAGTGACGCTGACGAACCAGGCCCCGAACTTCCAACGCGACCTGGTGATCCGCGTGACCGCTTCGAAGTCGCACGCGAGGACCGTCGAACCGACCGCGCTTACGAAATTCACCCTGCGGTGGTTGCCCGAAGACCCTGACGAGACGGCCCGCCCCCGGTTCAGCTTCTCGCTGTCCACCGGAAACGAAGTCGCCGGAGGGAGGATGCAGGACACCGCTCCACTGGCGGGCGAACCCATCACACGGGAGCACCTCACGCGCCTGGAGACGACCTGCAAGCTCGAGAGCCCCTGTGAATACACCGCGCGCGTGCGCTTCGAGATGCAGGCGGAGGGTCCCAAGGGCTCGCTCCAGATTGACTGGACTGTCGTGGCCGGAGCGCGCGTCCGGGGAATGAGCGCAGTGCCGGAGGGCTTCAGCGTGACCGTGTCAGCGCCGTGATCGTCCTGGAGCCACCCCGCACGCCCCCCACCCGAGGCAGTGGCCTCCTGCACCCCGTGGTGCTGGGAGCCATCGTCCTGCTCGTCTTGAACGACCACGTCTTCAAGGCGCGCTGGCCCTCGTGGTGGACGGGGAAGCTGTCCGACGTCGCCGGGCTCGCGATGTTCCCCCTGCTCCTCCAAGCGCTCTGGGAACAGGTAGCGGGCTTTCGTGCTCGGGACTTCCGCCCCTCCTTCTCCGTGCTCGTGGGCGCGGTGCTGCTGACGGGGCTGTGCTTCTCCGCGACGAAGCTTTCACCGGACGCGGGGGATGCGTGGAGTTGGGCCTTGGGCGGGCTGCAATGGCCCTTCCGCGTGCTCGGCGCGTGGTTGAGCGGCGCGCGCATCCCGTCACTGGTGCCCACGCAGCACACGATGGACCTCACGGACCTGTTCACGCTGCCGGCCTTGGGGGTCTCCCTGTGGCTGGGCTGGCGGCGAGCGGCCAGCGCCACGGACTGCGCCGCGCCTCCGCGCTGACGCTTCCGGGGGGTGCTCAGGGCGGAGGCAGCGTGCTTCGCGCCACGTCGATGAAGGCCCGCAGGGGGGCGGAGGCCCGCGCACGGTGGGGATAGTAGAGGTAGAGGCCGGGCACGGTGGGCGACCAGTCCTCCAGCACGGGGACGAGGCTGCCCTCGCGCAGGTGGGGCGCGACCGAGAGTTCGGCCATGTACGCGAGTCCCAGCCCCGCCAGCGCCATGCGGATGATGAGCCCCGAGTGGTCCGTCACCAGCGGGCCCGTCACCGGGACGCGCAGCTCGCGCCGGCCGCGCTCCAGCTCCCAGCGGTAGGGCAGGCCCGTGGTGGGCGAGCGGAAGCCGATGCAGGAGTGGTCCGACAGGTCCTCCGGCTTCACGGGCCGGCCGTGGCGCTCCAGGTAGTCCGGGGACGCGACGACGAGGAAGCGGAAGGCGGGCGTCAGGCGCACCTGCACCATGTCGCGCTCCACGGACTCCATCAGCCGGATGCCCGCGTCGAGCCCCTCCTCCACGATGTTCACGAAGCCGTCCGTCACCCCCACCTCGATGCGCACGTGCGGATGGGCCTGGGCGAAGCGGGGCAGCACGGGCTCCAGCACGCCCGGCAGCGCCATGGTCGGCGCCGTGAGGCGCAGGGTGCCGGTGAGCTGGGTGCCCTCCGCGGGGAACCGCTCCAGCGCCTCCAGCGCGGACTCCAGCCCCGGCGCCGCGAGCGCCATCAGCCGGCGGCCCGCGTCGGTGAGGGACACGTTGCGCGTGGTGCGCGCGAGCAGCGCCGAACCCAGCCGCGCCTCCAGCTGCCGCACCGACTGACTCACCGCCGACGTGGAGACGCCCAGCTCGCGCGCGGCCTGGGTGAAGTTCCGTCGCCTCGCCACGGTGACGAACACGGCCAGCTCGTTGAGGGGCGTCAGCGCCATCGTGGCGCCATCATAGTCAGCCCGTTCAGGCCCCGCGTCTTCTTCGCGGAGCCGGACGGGCTCCGACAGGCGGCGCGATGCACCGGTCGGTCGCGCGCAGGACAGACGGACAGGAAGGCCGCACGCCGTCGCCCAGGGGCTCGCGGCGCGCCGGTATCCTCTCCACCGCACCCACCCCGGAGGGAAGGATGTCCACGGTCCATGAGGCGAAGGTGGAAGCCATCGCCCGGCAGCTGCGACAGCGAAAGGGAGCGGGCCCGGCGTCCTTCAAGAAGAAGACGCCGCCCCACCAGGTCCCCAAGCGGTTCGATTCGCGGCGCCGCGATGAGAAGGTGGACCTGGGGGACCTGGACCAGATCCTGGAGATCGACCCGGTGGGGATGACCTGCACGGCCGAGCCCGCGGTCACCTTCGACGCGGTGGTGCGCGCGACGCTGCCCTTCGGGCTCGTCCCCTTCATCGTCCCGGAGCACAAGACCATCACGCTGGGAGGCGCGGTCGCGGGGTGCTCCATCGAGTCCATGTCCTTCCGGCAGGGCGGCTTCCACGACACCTGTCTGGAGTACGAGGTCCTCACCGCGAAGGGCGAGGTGCTGCGCTGCTCCCCCCAGGAGGAGCCGCTCCTCTTCCAGATGATGCACGGCTCGTTCGGGACGCTCGGCATCCTGTCGCGGCTCAAGTTCAGGCTCGTGCGCGCCGCCCCCTTCGTGCGCGTGACGTACGAGCCCCACACCTCGCTGGAGTCCTTCCAGCAGGCCATCCTGCGCCACTTCCATGCCCAGGACGCGGACTACCTGGACGGGCAGATCTTCTCCCCCACGAAGCACGTGCTGTGCGTGGGCCACTTCGTGGACCGGGCGCCGTACGTGAACCGCTACGAATGGATGACCGCGTACTGCGAAACCATCCCGCGCCGGCGCGAGGACTACCTCACCACGTATGACTATCTCTTCCGCTACAACCGGGGCGTCACCCACGCGAGGCCCCGGAGCCTGCTGGCGCGGGCGTTGTTCGCGAAGCTGATCCATTCAGACAGCGTGCTCAGGACCGCGAACCGCTTCCACCAGCTGCTGCCCGCGAAGGACCCGCCGGTCATCGTGGACGTGTTCGTCCCGTTCTCACGCACGGCCGAGTTCATGGACTGGTACCACCGCGAGATGAAGCACTACCCGGTGTGGTGCGTGCCCTTCCGGCGGACGCGGGACTACGAATGGCTGACACCGCAGTGGTGGGCCGGCATGAGCGATCCGCTCTTCCTGGACCTCGCCGTCTACGGCATGCCCCAGCCACCGGGCCGCAACCTCTACAAGGAGTTCGAGGACGCGTTGCAACGCATCAACGGCACCAAGACGCTCATCTCCTACAACTACTATGACGAGCAGACCTTCTGGAGCATCTGGAACAAGGAGACGTTCCAGGCCGTGAAGCGGCGCACCGACCCGGACAACCTCTTCCGGGACCTCTACACGAAGACCTGCAAGGCGGCGCTCGGGCTGTAGCGGCGCGCATGCGCTGCTTCAGCGAGGCACGACGCTGTAGCGCCCCAGCTTCGACACCGAGCCGCGGGCCGCGGGGGCCGCACTTGAAGTGATGGCATGTTCTTCTCCCAGGTGATGAAACCGGGATGTCATCGGCCGTCAAGGCCCCGGGACGCTCGACACGGTGTCGGCGGGCATGGCGAAGTACCCCTCCCCATCTTCCAAGGAGGCTCCCCCGTGAGCCAGGAAGCTTTCATCTTCGACGCCGTTCGTACCCCTCGCGGCAAGGGCAAGAAGGGCGCCCTGCACGGCACCAAGCCGGTGTCGCTGCTCGTCGGCCTGGTGGACGCGCTCAAGAAGCGACACCCGACCCTGGACCCCCAGCGCATCGACGACGTGGTGCTGGGCGTCGTGTCTCCCGTGGGAGACCAGGGCGCGGACATCGCGCGGACCGTGGTGCTCGCGGCCGGACTGCCGGACACCACCGGCGGCGTGCAGCTCAACCGCTTCTGCGCCTCCGGCCTCACGGCGGTGAACATGGCCGCGCAGCAGGTGCGCTCCGGCTGGGAGCAGCTGGTCATCGCGGGTGGCGTGGAGAGCATGTCCCGCGTCCCCATGGGCTCCGACGGCGGCGCGTGGGCCATGGACCCCGCCACCAACTACGACACGTACTTCGTCCCCCAGGGCATCTCCGCGGACCTCATCGCGACGCTGGAGGGCTTCACCCGCGAGGACGTGGACCGCTACGCCGTGCGCTCGCAGGAGCGCGCCGCGAAGGCCTGGGCCAACGGCTACTTCCAGAAGTCCGTCGTCCCCGTGGTGGACCAGAACGGCCTCACGGTGCTGGCGCGCGACGAATACATGCGCCCGGACTCCACGGTGGCCTCGCTGGGCCAGCTCAACCCGGCCTTCGCCGGGATGGGCGAGGCGGGCGGCTTCGACGCGGTGGCGCTCCAGAAGTACCACGCCGTGGAGCGCATCCATCACGTGCACACGCCGGGCAACTCGTCCGGCATCGTGGACGGCGCGGCGCTCGTGCTGGTGGGTTCGGAGAAGGTCGGCCGGGAGCTGGGCCTCACGCCGCGCGCGCGCATCGCCGCGGTCGCCACGTCCGGGGCGGACCCCACCATCATGCTCACGGGGCCGCTGCCGGCCACGCGGAAGCTGCTCGACATCGCCGGCCTGAAGGCCCGCGACATCGACCTGTTCGAGCTCAACGAGGCCTTCGCCTCCGTGGTGCTCAAGTACCAGAAGGACCTGGACATCCCGGACGACAAGCTCAACGTCAACGGCGGCGCCATCGCCATGGGCCACCCGCTGGGCGCCACGGGCGCCATGATTTTGGGCACCGTGGTGGACGAGCTGGAGCGGCGGCAGGCGCGCCGCGCGGTCGTCACCCTCTGCGTCGGCGGCGGGATGGGCGTGGCCACCCTCGTCGAGCGCGTCTGAAGCCTTCCCTCCCCTTTCGACCCCATTCGAGCGAACCCATGAGCGAACAGAACACCCTGCGCTGGGACCAGGACGCCGACGGCATCGTCGTCTTGACGATGGATGACCCGAGCCAGTCCGCCAACACCATGAACGCCGCCTACGTGAAGTCCATGCGCGCGGCGGTGGACCGGCTGGTCCAGGAGAAGGACCGCATCACGGGCGTGATCATCACCTCCGCGAAGAAGACGTTCTTCGCGGGCGGCGACCTGAACGACCTGCGCCGCGTGAAGAAGGAAGAAGCCCAGCAGGTCTTCGAGCTGGGCCAGAAGATCAAGTCACAGCTGCGCGCCCTGGAGACGCTGGGCCGGCCCGTGGTCGCGGCCATCAACGGCGCGGCGCTGGGCGGCGGGCTGGAGATCGCGCTCGCGTGTCACCGCCGCATCGCCGCGGACGTGAAGGGCGTCCAACTGGGCCTGCCGGAGGTGACGTTGGGCCTGTTGCCCGGCGGCGGCGGCGTGGTGCGCACGGTGCGCATGCTGGGCATCGTGGACGCGCTGATGAAGGTGCTGCTCCAGGGCCAGCGCTACCGCCCGCAGGAGGCGAAGGAGCTGGGGCTGGTGCATGAGGTGGTGGCGTCCGTGGACGCGCTCCTGCCCGCGGCGAAGGCGTGGGTGAAGGCGAACCCGACCGCGCAGCAGCCGTGGGACCAGAAGGGCTATAAGATTCCCGGCGGTACGCCCTCCTCCCCGGCCCTCGCGGCGAACCTGCCCGCGTTCCCCGCCAACCTGCGCAAGCAGTTGAAGGGCGCGAACATGCCGGCGCCCCGCGCCATCATGGCGGTGGCGGTGGAGAGCACGCAGGTGGACATCGACACGGCGTTCACCGTGGAGTCGCGCTACTTCACGGAGCTGGCCACGGGGCAGGTCGCGAAGAACATGATGCAGGCGTTCTTCTTCGACATGCAGCACATCAACTCCGGCGGCGGCCGTCCGAAGGGCTTCCCGCAGCACACCGCGAAGAAGGTCGGCGTGCTGGGCGCGGGGATGATGGGCGCGGGCATCGCGTACGTGTGCGCCAAGGCGGGCATCGACGTGGTGCTCAAGGACGTGAGCGTCGCGTCCGCGGAGAAGGGCAAGGGCTACTCCGTCAAGCTGGTGGAGAAGTCCGTCCAGAAGGGCTCCCTCACGAAGGAGAAGGGCGACGCGCTGCTGGCGCGCATCACCCCCGCGGAGGACCCGGCCGCGCTCGCGGGCTGCGACCTGGTCATCGAAGCGGTCTTCGAGGACGTGAAGCTCAAGCACAAGGTGTTCCAGGAGATTCAAGCCGTGGTGGCGCCGGACGCGGTGCTGGCGTCCAACACCTCCACCCTGCCCATCTCCCTGCTCGCGGAAGGGGTGTCGCGCCCGCCGGACTTCGTCGGGATGCACTTCTTCTCGCCGGTGGACAAGATGCCGCTGCTGGAGCTCATCGCGGGCAAGCAGACGGGTGACGCGACGCTCGCGAAGGCCATCGACATCGCGGTGCAGATTGGAAAGACGCCCATCGTCGTCAATGACAGCCGGGGCTTCTTCACCAGCCGCGTGATTGGCACGTTCCTCAACGAGGCCCTGGCGATGGTGGGCGAAGGCATCGCGCCCGCGTCCATTGAGCAGGCGGGACTCCAGGCGGGCTACCCCGCCGCCCCGCTCCAGCTGATGGACGAATTGACGCTGACGCTGCCCCGGAAGATCCGCGAGGAGACGAAGGCGGCCACCGTGGCCGCGGGGCAGCCGTGGGCGGAGCACGGCAGCTACGCGGTGGTGGACTCGATGATCGACCAGCACCAACGCAAGGGCCGCTCCACCGGCGGCGGGTTCTACGACTACGAGGACGGCAAGCGCACGAACCTCTGGCCGGGGCTGGCGCGGCACTACGCCAAGGCCGGGCACACCATCCCTTTCGAGGACATGAAGGAGCGGATGCTGTTCGCGGAGGCCATCGACACGGTGCGCTGCTTCGACGAGGGCGTCCTGCGCTCGGTCGCGGACGCGAACGTGGGCTCCATCCTGGGCATCGGGTTCCCGCCGTGGACGGGCGGCGTCGTGCAGTACATCAATGGCTATGAGGGGCCGTCCGGCACGGGTCCTCGCGGCTTCGTCAGCCGCGCGCGGGAGCTGGCGGAGCGCTACGGGAAGCACTTCCTGCCGCCCGCTTCGCTGGTCGCCAAGGCCGAGCGCGGCGAGAAGCTGGAGTAGCCGGCGCGAAAACGCTCCCGCCGTGTTGGCGCGGCGGGAGCGGCTGGCGCGGCGATTCGCGCCCCCTCAACGTGGGACGATGGCTCCCGACGCATCCCGCGCGATCGTCCCACGCGGGATGCCATCCTCGTCGTACACGTCCTCCATGGACCCATTGAATTTCCGGTCCGGCGTCAGCCAGACCGTCTTAAAGCGGCGCCTGCCGTCCGGGCTCCACCAGCCCTGGACGATCTCGAACAGACAGGTTGGATCGAGGTAGCTCAACCACTCCTGCATCAGGAATCCATCCACTGGCATCATCGGGCTGCGCAACCGGAGGGCGACCGCTCTCTCTCCATACAGCGCGCGGTGGCGCTCCAGCAGGGCAGGATCCAGCGAAGTGCGATCAAGGTAGGTCACCCTGACCACAGCGTCTTCCTCCAGGGTCTCCACCCGGTCCATCCGGCCATCCACGTACCAGGCGCGCAGGTACTCCCGGCTGATGAAGGAGTCCGACAGGTCCTCGGGTTTCACCTCGTCGGAGGGCTTGAAGGTCCAAGCCCGGAACAGCCTCTGGGTCTCCTCGGACAAGCTCACCTCGTTTCAGGGCAACGACTCTCGATACGTGTCGAGTTAGATTTCCGGGCATGAAAATCCTTCGCGCCCTCTTCCCCCTGACGGCCGCGCTCACACTGCTCACCGGGTGCGCGACCATCGACACGTCGAACCTCTCACCATCGTGTCGCGGCCAGTACGACGCCTGCCTCAACAGCTGCCGGTCCGCGTACCAGCCTCCGCAGCGGATGACCCCGGACTCCAATCTGAGCCAGATCGACACCCAGACCCCGAGCTGTGTCGACGACTGCAACCGGAAGGCGAAGTCCTGCACCTGAGCCCATGCAACCCGAGCGATACGAACTCCTGGATGGCTCGACACCGGACGTCACGCCGCTGGCGGCGGAGGTCGGACGCAAGCAGCCCCTGAGTGCGTTCACCCTGCTGGATGGCGGAGACGTCTTCGAGGCCCGAGGTGGCCGGCCTCCCGCGGAAGGCCCCACGCGGGCCCGCGCCTATGTGAGCGCGAAGCTGGAGTTCAAGCCATACGGCGCACCGGCGGCGCAGGTGAAGCGGGTCCAGGAGGAGATTGCCCGTCAGCTCTCCGGCAACCTCCAGCTCATCGCCCGGTTGGAGGCCGCCCGGCCCCTCACGCTGGAGCTGATTCCGTCCGGCCACACGCTGGCGAAGTATGGCTATCCCAAGGCGGTGTCCCCCCGGGCCGCGGGCCTGTTCTGGGACCACCCGGACTGGCCCCGCGCGAGGATTGCCCTGCGGCAGGACAAGCTCGACACGGAGCAGTACCTGGTCTTCCACGAGATGGCGCATGCCATCCAGGGGCTGGCGTTCACCCAGCAAGAGAGCGAGCTCATCTACCGCACGATGCTGCGCACGTACCGCAGCCGCGCGGCGGTCGATGAGGTGTTCGCCATCTACAGCGAGCGCGAGTTCGTCGCCGGCGTCTCCGCCCACGACCTGCGCGCCCCGGGCGTGTACGGCATGGCCCGTCAGCGGTGGAACGAGGAGCACCTGTTCACCCGCTTCGTGCGCAACCTCTACTTCCCCTACAAGCCGCTGGCGGGAGGCACCGCGGGAATGTCCCCGTCCGGCTTCGGTTGAGGCCGGATCCGAGGCGCACGGCGAGTCCTTGCGCGCCCTGCCCACGCAGGCACCCTCGGATTGAAGCCCGATTCCGCCACATGGTAGGACCCGGGTGGCCGGTTCGCCTCGACGGAACATCATGGAATCCCCCGGAGCTGGACGGCCTCGTCGGCGATTGAAGCGGATCATCGCGGGCGTGCTCCTGGCCCTCGTCGCGACCCTGGTGATGGGGGTGGGCGCGGCGGTCCTCGCGCTGCACCACCTGGGCGCGCCCTGGCTGAAGGAGCGCATCGTCGCCAGGGTCGAAGCCTCGACGGGCCTGCGGCTGGACTACCGGACCGCCCGGGTGGAGGTGTTCTCCGGCCTGTGGCTGGAAGGACTGGTGGTGTGGACGCCTCCGCCGTTCCAGGACGCCGCGCCCGAGTTGCTGCGCGTCGGCACGCTGGAGGCACGCTGGTCGCTGTCCGACCTGCTGAGCGAGACCCCACGGGTGGAGCAGGTGTCGGCGCGGGACGTGGCCGTGACCGTGGTGGCCCAGGACGCGGGCCCCACGTCCCTCACGGCCGCGACAGGAGCGCGGAGCCCCGAGCCCCCACCGGATGAGGCCTCCCTGGGCGCCTCACGGCAGGCCGCGGACTTCTTCGCCTCCGCGCCTCCGTTCGGGACCCTCGACGTGTCGGGCGTGTCGCTGGGCTATGTCCGCGTCCGGAATGGCGCGGTGGTCGACCGCTGGTCCCTGCGGGGGCTCTCGGCCCACATCGAAGGGAAGCCCGAGACCGGGGGATGGAAGGTCCTCGCGACCCTGGGCCAGACCGGGGAGCCCCTCATGCTGGAGCTGGGCCGTGAAGGTCCGGCGCTTCCTCCCGCCCTCGCGCGACTGGAGTTGGCCTTGTCCGTGGAGGCAGGAGCCGCCGCCGCGAGCGCCCGCGTGGACCTGGATGTGGAAAGGCAGACCTTCGACCCACGCTTCACGGTGCGCACGCTGCTGCACGGCGCGGCCCTGGCGAAGTTCGATGCCCAGAAGCAACACATCACCGTCGACCTGGAGCGCACGCGGCTGACCGATAGCGCCGAGCTCCAGTTGCAGGTGGTGCTTCCGGACGCGGCGGAGGACTCGCCCGTGGTGACGCGGGCCCTGGCGGACGTGGACCTGGGACGCCTGTTGCAATGGCTCCCCGCGGATCTGCGCCCCTTCTCGCTCGAGCGCGGCAAGGTGCACCTGGACGCCCAGGACGTCACGCTCGGCGCCATGCCCCAGTTGGGAGCCCAGGGCAGGCTCGGGCTGGAGGTCGAGGCCGCCGCGCTCCAGTTCATCCAGGCTCCGCTCCGGGTGACGCTCGGCGAGGGACGCATCACCCTGGCGGCGACACCGGATCCACGCCAGGGGTTGGCCGCCCGGCTGGCGTTCACGCTCCAGGGGCTCGAGGTCCAGGGCCCGACCGCGCTTCGCCTTCCGAAAGCGTCTGGCGAGCTGCAAGGCAACCAGCTGAGGCCCGACCTCGCATCGCCCCTCAAGGTCGCGGGGGACGCGTCGCTGTCCGCGAAGGTGGATGCCCTGGAGGTCCGTGCCGCCGGGCTCCGCGCGACGGCGGAGCGGCTGGGATTCCAACTCCAGGCGCCGCTCGCGGGCGAGCCGCCCTTCGCGCTGAAAGCGGACGTGCCCGTGGGGGCGCTCCGGGTGTTCACCTCGGAGGGGCGCGAGGTGCTGAAGGGCCCGGTGCACCTGAAGCTCCACGCGTCGGAGGTGTTCCCCCAGTTGGACGATCCCCCACGCAGCCGCGCCCGCGCGCGGCTGGAGCTGGATGTTGGCGTCCTGCACGCATCCCTCGACGCGACCAAGGGCACGGACGATGTCGCCTACACCCTGGAGGTGGCGACGCCGGACCTCGTCGCCGCGCGCCCCTTCCTACCGGACGCCATCGCCGCGAGCCTTCCCTGGCAGCGTCTGGGCGTGGCCCTGGCATCCACGGGCCGGCTGACGGCGCTCTTCGCCCCTTCTCCGCGCGTGGAGCACCGGACGGAGCTGCGCTTGCAGCGGCCGGGATGGGACGACGTGTCAGCCACCAGCGCCACCGCCGTGCTGAGCTCGCGAGGGGACTCCTGGCGGCACCAGGGTGAGCTGGACCTGCACGTCGAAGGGCTGCGCATCGGGGAAGCCGACGCCGGGCCCCAACACCAGACACTCACGCTGGAGGTCGACCGCCGGAAGCCGTCGCTCCGGCTGGGGATCACCAGCCAGGCGGGCCTGAAGCTCGCGGTGGATGCCGCGCTGGCCTTCGACCGGAAGACCCGCGCCCTGCGCATGGACCTGAAGGGAGACCTTCCGCCCCTGGGGCCCCTGGCCCCGCTCCTGACACGGGCCGGCGTGCCCACGGAGCTGGAGCCGTCGCGGCTCGCCTTCAACGGCGAGCTACATGGCGCCCTGTTCGGAGTGCTCACGGGCATCGCGGCGGATGGGACTCCCCGCCTGGCCCCGACGCCCTTGCGGACCGCGGCCTTCGAGGGAACCGCCGCGGTGGACGTGCGGGGGTTCCGCTGGAAGCAGCCCGAGGTCACCGTCCACGTCCCCGCGTTGCGTTGGCAGGCCGAGTCCCGCATCAACGGGCCCCAGCGCATCGTCCACAGCAAGGTGATGGTGGAGAAGGCCTCCGTGGGCATGAACGACCGCCGGCTGACCTTCGCGGACATGTCCAGCGACGACACCGCCACCTTCACCGACCAGTGGGAGGCGGGGGAGCTTGAATCGAAGCACCGGGTGAAGGTCCGCTCCCTGGAACAGAAGCCGGCGCTGCCCTACCCGGTCCAGGACCTGGAGGGGTCGTTCACCGCGCGCCGCAAGGCCAACGGCGTCATCCACGTCCCCGACCTGCGCGTGTTCAACGCGGCGACCCGGACGCAGCTCCAGCTCCAGGGCCGGCTCGACCTCAGCGAGGGTCGGCGCCGTCTGGCGCTCCGGGGGGAGCTGGAGCAGGACATGGGAAGCCTCGCGCAGCCCGGCCGCATCGAGAGCAGCGGCAAGGTGTCAGTGGACTTCCGGGTGGCCTCCCCCGACCTGGTGGTCTTCAGGACAATGTCCCATCTGGCCTTCCAGAACGTGAACCTGCGGCTGCCTGAAGCGGGCATCGAGGTCGAGACGCTGGATGGCAGCGTGCCGCTGACCGAGAACATCACCCTCGCCGACGGCCAGCCGCGACTGCTGAGCGACGTCGACGTCAATCCGTATTCGATGCTGCGGTTCGCGGACCAGCATCCGCTGCTCTCGCGCAGCAGCTTCGTGTCGGTGGGCCGCATCACCACGCCGCACCTCTCCATCGCGCCGCTGGCGGGCAACCTGACCATCAACCAGAACGTGGTCTCCATGAGCCAGCTGGAGATGGGCGTCCGGGGCGGGCGCATCACGGGGCAATGCCTGCTGGACTGGCAGGGGAAGAACTCCACCCTGGAGGCCCACGTGCGGGCGACGGGCGTGAAGTCATCCCGGGGCGAGCCCTTCGACGGCAACGCCGCCGTGGTCATCTCCGCCAGGGACCGGAGCGTCAACGGACGCGCGGAGATCCTCCGCATCGGCAACCGCCACCTGCTCGACCTGCTGGACATCGAGGACCCGCGCCACACCGACCCGGCCACCAACCGCGTCCGCTATGCGTTGAGCCTGGGCTATCCGGAGCACGTGCGCGTGAGCTTCAACCACGGCTTCGGCAGCCTGCGCATCACCCTGGGCGGGCTGGCGCAGCTGATCCGCATCGATGAAATCCGGGGCATCCCCATGGGCCCCATCGTCGACCGGCTCATCCAATCCATGACCCCTCCGGAGGCCACGCCATGAAACACCGTGGGTTGCTGCTGCTCGCCGCCCTCGCCGCTCCCGGGTGCATCCGCGCTCCGGAGATCGTCATGGTCGACCGCGCCACGGCGCTGGAGGAGCAGGCCGCGGGCTCGTTCAAGGACGGGGATCAGCGGCTCGCCCGCGCGGGGATGAACCCGACGCCGGTGCCGCTCACCCCCAACCAGTTGGAGGACCTGGGCATCCAGCCCACGCCGCTGGTGGAGAACATCAGCAAGACGCCCGCGGACCGCGTCGACGACCTCTTGCGCCGCCACTGCGTGGGCGAAGGGCGCGACGGGCTGCTGGTGGACACCCGGCGCCAGTGCCAGGCCGGACGCTTGTCCGCCGACGATGTCGCGCTGGTGGACCGGGTGAACCGGGCCCGGCGGCAGCTCTGGAGCTGGATGGGAACGGTCCGTCCCGGCGTCCCCGAAGCATCGCTGCGCCGCAACTGGCAGCAGGTGCACGCGGAGGGCGTGGTGTGCGGCGGCTGGGTGGAGGCCGCGGACGGCACCTGGGGAGAGAAGAAGTGCTGACGCTCCGGGGCCGGTGGTTCATCACCCTGGCCGTGCTCCTCGCGAGCGGCGCCCAGGCCCAGGACGATGAGATCGACGGAGGCGTGATCGCCCCCACGCGGCTCACCGTGGGCGTGGGGGACCAGTTCCTGGGTCAACTGGGGCCGGATGGAAACACGCTGTTCTTCGTGTCCAACCGCAACATCGCGACGGAGATCTACTCCCAGGACGTGGAGCAGGGCCGCGAGCGGCGCCTCTTCGACGAAGGCGCGGACGTGACCTGGCCTCGCGTCAGCCCCGACGGCAAGCACCTGCTGTACATCTCGTTCCGGAACCAGGCCAGCGGGCAGCTGTGCGTGCGCGACCTGCCGGGCGCGGAGGAGCGCCGGTGTCTCGAGGAGGAGACCAGCGCGTTGCAGGCGGAATGGATGGATGCCTCGCACATCGCGCTGGTGAGCCGCGCCACCATCCAGGGAGATCTCCGCCTGTCGCGAGTCACGGTGGGGCGCGAGTGGAGCGTGAGCCCCCTGCTCGAACGCAACCTGACCAGCCCCACCCTCTCTCCCGACGGCCGCTGGCTGGTGTACGTCCCGGTCGAACGCTCCGTGCAGCAGGTGGGACCCGGCTTCGCCGCGCGGGCCGCCCCCCATCTGGAGGCCATCCGGGTGGACCGCCCTGACGCGGTCCCGGTGCCGCTGGCGCTCGACCTGCCGGGGCAGACCGGGCAGCCGGTCTTCGCGCGCGATGGGCGCTCGCTGTACGTGGTGCAGTTCTTCACCGACTCCAACGCGGACGGAGTGATTGACGCCAGCGACAGCGGGGTGCTGTTCCGCGTGCCTTTCGCCACCGAGCAGGACGACGCGCCCGAGCGGGCCGCCGCCTCCAGCCCGGATCAGCTCACCAGCGAGGGCTGGAACTGCGAGTACCCGGCCCCCGCGGCCACGACCCTGCTCGCGACGTGCGCCCGCGACCGCTCGCTGGATGTGTATCAGCTGCCGCTGGATGGCCAGGTTCCCAGCGACTGGGACGTGCCCCGGCTCAACGAAGAGCTGGGGATGGTCGGCAAGCGCGCGGATCAGCTCCTGCTCTACCGCCAGCGCCTGCTGCGCGAAACGCAGCCCAAGCCCCGCCGACTGCTGATGATGCGCCTGAGCCAGCTCCACCTGGCCTTCGAGGACTTCGACGCGGCGGACTTCTACGCCCGTCACATGACCGCGGTGGATGACCCGGCCACCGCGGGGCTCTCCGAGCCGCTGCGGATCCTCATCGCGCACCGGCGCGACATGAAGGAGCGCGAGCGGGGCCGGATGCTGGATGAGCTGAGCGAAGCCGAGGAGCAGCGCATGGCCGCGCTGGATCCCGCCAAGGCCCCCAGCCCTCCCTCCGCCGTGTTCCGGCATGTGGTGCGCAGCGAGCTGGCGGAGGCCGACGGAGACTTCACTCGGGCGCGTCAGGAGTTGGAGGCGGCCCAGGTGACGGACACCACGCCGCGTGCGGTGCTGGAAGCCTGGTTCGAACGGGCGGACGGGCTGTACCGCAAGCTCGACGACCGGGAGGCCCTGGTCGAAGCAGGCCGTCGGCTCTCCACGAACAAGGTCTTCCGGGACGACGACCAGCTCGACTTCGCCCGCGCCGCCGTGCGCGCCCTGTACCGGGGGCGAACGTACGCGGAGGCGGACGCCGCGATGGCCCAGGCGCTCGCGGCGGCGCCAGCCGGATCCGCCTATGCCTTCGCGCTGGAGCTGGGCCGGCACGTCAATGCGTTGCATGAGGAGCGGCCCCCGCGCCCTGTCCGGGATGCGCTGATTGCCTTCTACCGTCAGCAGACGGCCCCCTTGCGCCGGCGGGCCCTGGTGCAGGACGCCGTGGAGCGCGCGGCGGGACTGGGCGCGGACGGAGTGCTGGAGGCCCTGGCGACGGTCTACGTCGAGGACGCGCCGGCCGGCACCGAGGAGCGCCGCCGGGCCGAACGGTTGTTCCGCCGCGCGATGATGGGGCGCGCGTATCGCCGCATGGGGAGGCAGCGGTGGGAGGAAGCGCGCGCGGACTTCGACCTGGTGACGCGGCGGACAGGCTCCCTGGAGAGCGCCGTGGAGTCCATGAGCCTGCGGCTGCGGGCCGGCGTCAGCCCCGAGGTGGTGGAGAAGGAGGTCACCACCACCTCCGCGAAGATGGCCGGGCCGCTCGCGCACTTCGTGAAGGCCTATGTCATCGCGCGCCAGCTGCCGAAGCTGGAGGACGACCGGGCCCACGCCCAGGCCGTGGCCGCCGCCGTGAAGGAGCTGCGGGCCGCGTGGCCGGAGCTCAAGAACCAGCGCGCGGTGCGGGCCCTCTACGGCGCCATCCAGCACGAGGACTTCCTGCGCGGCCACGACCCCGCGGCCGCCGAGCGCGCCAACCGTCACTACATGGTGGCCCTGGACCTGGTGCGCAACAACGTCCGCTACAAGGCGATGGTCCTCGGCGCGCTGGGGCTGCTCCACACGCAGGTGGGCAACTTCCACATCGCCCTGGGCTACCTCGACCAGCGGGACAAGCTGCCCTACGTGGAGAACGGAGCGGGGCTGGCGGTGTCCCTGGCCCGCGCCCGGGCGCTGCTGCACGTCGGCCGGGAAGCGGAGGCCGCGCAGGCCGCGGATCAAGCCCTGGCCATGGTGGACGCCACGCCCAAGCAGGCCCGGTTCCTCCCCCTCGCGTTGGACCGCGCGGCGCTCTCCAACCTCGCCGCGGGCCGGTTCGAGCGCGCGCTGACGCTCTACGACCGGGAGCTGGCCGCCGTGGAGGCAAGCCCCCGCGACGCGGAGGGGCTGCGCAACCGGCTGGTGGTGCGTCTGGCCCGCTGCGCCGCGGCGCTGGGCGCGGGTCAGCCCCAGCGGGCCTTGGAGGATCTGGATCAGGTGGACCGGGACCTGGGGACCCCCGCGGTCCGGGCGACGCTGACGTGGGCGCGCGCCACGCCCGAGCACGTCCAGCGGGCCTACCGCATCATCGCCGCGGGCCTGCGCGCCAACGCGGAGGCCCGGCTCGGCAGGCTGGACGCCGCGGCCCGTGCGCTGGAGCAGCGGCGTGCGCTGTTCCTCGAGCAGTTCGACGCGTTGGACCGGGATGAGGACCTTCGTGCGGCGACGCTGGCGGAGACGCGGCTGGCGGAGAACGCCGTGGACCGCAAGGACCCGGCGCAGGCGGCCCGCTGGTTGGGACAGGCGCTGGAGCACGCCGATGCCCTGATGGCTCGCACCCATGCGCCGGTCGATGTCAGCCAGTTGGACGTGCTCGGGTTCGCGGCCCGGTTGCAGGTGGCGGGGGACGCGCGGCTGCCGTTCGACGTGGACCGGCGGGTGGAGCAGGCGCGGCGCACCCTCGTGGAGCAGAAGGATCCGTCCTGGCGCTCCTATCTGGCGTGGTTCGAAACCTATCTGGCGCTGGGTGTGAATCCGTCAGCGGAGGTCGGAGACGCGGTGCTCCTGCCCCCACGGCCTTGAGGTGGGCCGGGGGCGTCTGGCTGGAGATCCACGTCCAGGGTGTGGGAACTTCCACCCCATGGCCCTGCCCAAGACCCGCTTCATCGAGACCACCCTGCGTTCGCCGCTGCTGCAGTTGCCCGTTCGCTCCGTGGTCTTCGAGTTGGAAGCAGCGCGTGTGCTGTATTCGCCGGCGTCGGTGCTCACCTCCGAGCAGCTTCGGGATGCCGGTGCGATCACCGACCTCGTGGCCCCGAGCCTGATGCACACCGCCGGCATGAAGGCGGCGGCGGCGGCGCACCCGAGCGCGAGGCTCTGGGGGCCGGTGGGCGTGCGGGAGAAGCACCCTGACCTGTCCTGGCACGGAATCCTCGGCGTCGACCCCTGGCCCTTCGAGGCGGAGCTGGCGCTCATTCCGCTCCCGGGAATGCCGAAGGTGAACGAGAGCCTGTTCCTGCACCACGCCGCGAAGGCGCTCTACGTGACGGACATGGCCTTCAACGTCTTGGAGCCCAAGGGTCTGGCCGCCTGGATGTTCTATGGGTCCTTCGGCATCTACCGGCGGTTCGCCGTCAGCCGGCTGTTCCTGAGGTTCGCCAAGGACCGGCCCGCGTTCGAGGCCACGCTCGCGAAGGTCGCCGGGCTCGACTTCCAGCACGTGGTGCCCTCTCACGGCGAGCCGGTGCTCGACGATGGGAAGGCCCGGCTGATCGCCGCGTTCCGCGAACGCGGGCTGATCAAATAACCACCGTGGGAACGACAGCCCCTGGGCCTGATCCAGGCCGGTCTCGTACCGGGGCGCGACTGCTTCACACCCGCGCGAGCGCCTACGCTGGGCGGTTCCACCGGGCGCGGCTTCCCATCCGGGCCGCGCTCCTCGACAGGAGCCCCGTGCCATGGTCCTCGAGCCTCGCGTCCTCCGTGCCGTCCTCATCGGATCCCTGCTGTCGCTGGCCTGCTCCGACAAGCCCGGACCCGTGGAGCCCCCTCCTCCTCCGGCGGAAGCCTGGGACGGAACGTACACACCCCTGGCCGAGTCGACGGATTGGGTCGACCGGGGAGAGTACGCGGCCTGCGCGTTCACTCCGCCCCCGGGGACAGTCATCGACTGCGACGACCCATCGCTCTTCGACCTGTCGCGGTGTGACACCGCCTCGCTGGCCAGCGTGGACCCGCACGGCATCTACCAGGTGGACATGCGTCATGCGGCGGGCTTCTCGGACTTCGCGGGCATCCGGGTCCCCGCCGATGGTAGCACGGGGACCCTGAACGGCCTCACGGGGCTGAGCACCCCGCTCACGCGGCAGCAGCTCCAGGGGAGCTTCTTCGTGTCCTCGCGGCACACCCAGGGGTCCAGCGTGCGGCAGCTCGTCTTCGCTGGCTGTGGCGTCACCGGACCCGGGCTGGTGACGGGGTGCTTCGCCCGCTGCGGGAATGGCAAGGTCAACTCCACGGGCACCTTCGAGGCCGCGCGGATGACCTGGGGGCGGGGCGAAGCCGAGGCGTCGGGTGGGCTGCGCCTCCTCTCGGAGACCCACGTCCAGACCGACTTTCCGGTGGACGTGTATGTCCACCGTGGCCACGCCTACGTCGTGTCCGTCGACGACCTGTACACCGGAGGCACGGGCGGACTCACGGTGGTCGACGTCCGCGACCCGAGCCACCCGGTCATCACCCAGCACATCACCCTCCCGGGTGACTCTTTCTGGAACGCGGCCTGGGCCAAGGACGACGCGCTCTACATCGCCAGCAGGCGCTCGGGCGTCATCGTCTTCGACATCACCCACCCCGAAGCCCCGGCCTACGTGCGCAACGTGCCCGGTGGCCCCGCCCTCAATGTCCACACGATGTTCGTGGACGGCGACCGGCTCTACGCCGTGTCCCCCGGGCCCGCGCCCACCGGAGAGACCCTCATCTTCGACATCTCCACGCCGCTCAATCCCGTCCTGCTCAACCGCTTCGTCGCCGCCGACACGACGTCGTACATTCCCTCGGCGCACGACTCCTTCGCCTACCAGGACCGCCTCTACGTCAACCACTTCAGCGCCGGCTACGTCGTCTTCGACGTGAAGGACCCGATGAGCCCGCGCGAGCTGGGCCACTACACCTTCGAGAGCGACAACAGCTTCGCGACGAGCCACGCGAGCGCGGTGGGCACCTTCGCGGGGAAGACCGTCGCCTTCGAGGGGGGCGAGTACCAGGGCGCCCACCTGCGGGTGCTGGACGTCACGGACCCCACGAACATCCAGCTCATGGGCGAGTACAAGCTGCGTCCGCAGACCTCCATCCACAACATGATCCTCCGGGGCAAGCGTCTCTACGTCACCTACTACCAGGAGGGCCTGCGCGTGCTGGACGTCTCCGTCCCCCCACGCCCCCGCGAGATCGCCTACTTCAACACCTTCCGCGAGTCCGACCCCCACCGGACCGACGACCTGCTCGAGGGAGCCATCGGCATCCGCGTCCCCGGGGACGGCTACGTGTACGTCGTGGACACCTCGCGCGGGCTGCTCATCCTGAACGAGCTCTGACCCATGTCCGCGGATTCCTGAGGGCCGCCTTGAATATTGATTCGAGTCCTTCGTCGGGCACGCCATTCCACCACGAGGCCCTCATGCTCCGGATGCTCCCCCAAGCCCTCCCCTTCTGCCTGTTGGCCCTGGGCTGTGAGTCTCCACGGCACGCTCAACTCCTCGAGCGGCGCGCGGCCCTCCGCGAGGTCCACCTGCAGGCGTTCAGCACTGCCGCCACGGGCTTCGCGGACACCCGCTGGAGCATGAGCCTCGACGAGGTGCGGGCCCAGCATCCGGACGCCGTGCCCCTGGACCAGGACGTCCTGGAGCTTCGGACGGAGCGCTGGAACAGGCCTGCGTCGATTCACTTCGTCTTCTCCCAGGAGAAGCTCGCGGAGGTGTCCATCCACCTCGCGGAATCGGGAGACCTCCGCGACGCCTACCGCGAAGTCGCGAGCAGGCTTCAAGCGACCTACGGCGAGCCGCAGGAAGTCCAGGACACGGCGAAGGACGCCGCCAACCAACGGGCCGTGCTCGGTGCGCTCACGCTCCTCACCTTCGCGGCCGACAGCACCCAGGCCCTCCACGACCGCAGGCCTCCGGACGAAAACCTCCTGCACCAGTTGAACGGACAGGCAGCCCAGGGCGCCGTGGAGGCCTATTGGGACACTCAGGAGTACACCCTGTGGAGCCGGTGGAACACCGTCGAGACGAAGGTGCACCTCGTCGCAAGGCGCACCCTGAACCGGCAGGGGCTGATCCTCTCGTACTCGAGCACGGTCCTGGCGGCGGCCTCGGGCCCTAGGCCTTGAACATGCCAATCACTTCCGACGACGGCAGCGGGCGCGAGAACATCGGGAAGTCGTACTTGAGCGCGTTCTTGTGCTCTTCCGACGAGGTGGCGGCGGTGCAGTCCGTGAGGGTGATGACGTCGTAGCCGTGCTCGTACGCGGTGCGCATGGTCGACTCGACACAGCAGTTGGTGAGGAAGCCGCCAATCACGACCGTCTTGATGCCCTTGCTGCGCAGGATGAAGTCCAGGTTCGTGCTGGCGAAGGTGTCGAGTCCTCGCTTGCCTTCAATCACGATGTCGCCCTTCTGCGGCGCCAGCGAGTCGATGATCTGCGCGCCCCAGCTCCCCTTCACGAACGCCTTCCCATCGACCACGCCCTTCAGGATGCCGTAGGGGTGCCGGGTCAGCTCGCCGTAGCCCTCGGCGAAGGTGATGGGCGCGTGCATCACCGTCACGCCCCGCGCCCGCGCGGCCTTCACCAGCGCCTGGGTGTTCTCCAGCATCTTCGTCTCCGCCATCACGCCCTTCACCGCCGGATGCAGCACCCCGCCCTCGGTGGTGAACTCGTTCTGGTACTCGATGAGCAGCACGGCGGTGGTCGAAGGGTCGAACGACATGGCGGACTCCGAGGTGAAGGGCCGGACCATTCCGGGGCGGTCCGACAGGTTTGACAGCCCCCCGAAGACGCGGTCAAGGCGCGCCCCGAGCATCCGTCCACTACCGCTTCGGAGGTCTGCGGCGCCAGCGCCATGCGCTGGGCCTGGAGGCACTAAAGTCCCGCGCATGCTCACGGGTCTCTCCGCCCTCGAAGCGACCGACTGGTCCCGCCTGCTCCACGCCTATGGTCGCGCCACGGACGCCCCCGACCACCTGCGCGCGCTGGTCGAAGGCGATGAATCGGCCCGGAGCGCGGCGCTGTCCTATCTGGGCTCCGCCATCCTCCACCAGGGCACGCCCTGGACCGCGACGGGCCCGGTGACGTGCGTCCTCGCAGGGCTGCTCGCGGAGCCCCGGCTCGACTCCGGCGGGCCCCGGCTCCGGGTGCGCGTGCTCGCGTTCCTCGCGGGCGTCGTCGAGGCCGTCGGGGACCGCTGGGCATCCAGACAGGAACTGGAGCGCATGGCCCGCTACGACCTGGCGCCGCTCCTCGACGCGGGCGACGACGATGCCCTCTACGAGGACGAGGAGGCCGCTGACGCCCTCTACGCCACGTCCCTCCTCGGGTGTGCCCGGGTCGTGCCGCTCCTCGTCGAACCGGTGCTCGCCAGCCTCGACCACCCGGATACCAGCGTCCGCGCCCAGGCCGCGACGACGGCGGCCCAGCTCGCCCGGGTGCCAGAGGTGTTCGGGGAGGCGCGGCGGCAGGCACTCGTGCTGCGACTGACCGCCCTGGCCCAGGCCACCGCGAACACCGACGAGCGCTCCACGCTGGTGCTCATGCTGGGCGAGCTGGGAGTGGCCCCCACGGCGTTCCTGGAGGACGCCTCCCCAGCGGTGCGCGTCTGCGCCGCGATGGCGAAGACCCTGGCGACGAACGAGGCCGCGACCCGCGAGCTGCTCCAGGCGCTGGAGCACCACGCCGCCCGAATGGACGACTGGTTCACCGTTCGCCCGCCTCCGTTCGAGATGCGCCCCCGCTTCTACGTGCTGGAGCGCCTGCTCGAGCGCGTGGAGGACTGCGACCGGCTCCTCCCCGTGGCCGTCGCCCTGGTGCGCGTCACGACCAGGTCCTTCGTCGATCAGGAGTGGGGCCCGCTGCTGGCCGCGGCCTTCCCGGCGGGAGATGGACAGGTCCGGACGGACGCGCAGCGGCGCTTCCTCTCCGAGCTGGTCGCGAACGCGGACCTCTGGGAACCGACGTTCGGCAATCCCGGGAGGTGGTTCCTGAAGGCCGGGCTGCCGTACCAGAGGGAGTCCTGCGCGGAACGGCTCCAGGGCGCCTGAGCGGCGGCGCTAGTCGGAGCGCAGGGAGACGGAGGGCATGACGCGGCTGGCACGCAGCGCGGGCACCCAGCACGCCACCAGCGAGCAGACAGACAGCACCCCCACCACGCCCGCGAAGATGGCGGGATCGCGGGCCTCCACGCCGTGCGGAGGGAATCCATGGGGTGCCCAGAAGCGAACCGCGTGCCAGGGGACCGCCCCCGTCAGCTCCCCGCGGCCCCCCCGAACCGCGGGTCCGAGCGGCTCGGGCCTGCGCGGATCCGGGATGTCGCGTCCCGAAAGCGGACAGCGACCCGTGGGCTCCAGGACGCGTGTCCGTGCTCGGCCCGTGAAGCGACCCCAGCGCTCGGGCTCATCGGAGGGCTCCGAAGGCTCACCCGGCGAGACACGAGGCCGCGCCTCTCACCAAGACGGAAGCGGGCGGAGGTGGAGCCCGCGCCCGCCTTCGCCCCGGGGCCCGCCGGGCTACTGGAAGTTCACCTTGCCATCCAGTTGGTAGCAGACGTGCGGCGCGCCGTCGGTGGGACGAATGGCGACGCTGAGGCGCGAGCCATCCTGCACCGAGCCCCACTGCGAGTACGTCCACAGCCCCTGGGCATCCGGCGAGCTGAGCTCGAGCGTCGTCCCGCGGCGCAGCGCGGCGATGGGCTTGCTCCCGTCGAACGCCAGATCCGCGGCGTCGTTCTCGAAGTCGGTGATGGAGGTGAGCATGACGCTGGTGGACATGGGCGTGCCCGGCGCGATGTCCATCAGGCCCTTGGTCGCGCCGTCCGCGCCCCCGCTCAGGAGCCCGAGCACGTGGTTGTTCGCGTCGAAGGTCGCGGAGATGCTCTGGCTGTACTGGAACGCGATGTAGCCCGGACGAAAGATGTCGACAGTGCTCCCCCGGATGGCGGACAGCACGGTGGCGCTATCAAACAGATACAGCGTCCCAGCTGCGTCGAAGAGCGGGTTGCTGAGGAGCACGGTGCTGGAGCTCACCGGCCTCACGATGCTCCAGGTCCCCGGAGCGGTGCGCGTCGCCACGAAGGTCGCCGGTGTCGACACGGTCTCCGTGAAGACGATGGTGGGCTGCTGCCCCTGTGCGGGGTTGAGCGCGATGCTCAGCACGGGGACGTTCAGGCGGGACGTGGCGGAGATCTCCTCCTTGCTCCAGACGCCGTTCACGCGCGTGGCGTAGACGATTCGCTGCGCCTCCCCCGACGGGGTGGTGCTTCCGAAGCGCCGGAGGTAGGTCACGTGCGGCGTGCCGCTCCGCGGGTCGAGCGCCATCGCGGCGTTGGTGATGTAACCGCCGGTGTTGAACCCGGGGCCGTCGATCTGCTCCTTCCGCCACGTCGTGCCATCCCACGTCGCGTACCAAAGGGAGCGGTGGGTCTCGTTCGAGTAGAGCAGGTGCCCCTTGCCGTCGTCTCCGAAGGCGAGCTCGCAGGTGCCGCCCGTCTTGTCCGGACTGGCGTCCACCACCGTGTTCGTCGTGAGCTGGGGCGCCACCACGCTGAAGCTGAACGAGCCCTCCGCCTTCTTCCCGGACTCCGTCTCCACCTCCACGGACAGCGAGGCCTGCCCCACCTCGCCCGGCAGCGTCCAGGTGACCGCATCCGAGTCCGGCGTGAGCGTGCCGCTGCTCGCGCTCCAGCGGACGGACTTGAAGGCCTCATCCGAGGCGACGACCCGGAAGCGCTCCTCCGCGCGCCCCACGTAGGGCCCCGTCCCGCCCACGCGCTCGATGAGCAGCGAGGCGTTGCCCTTCTCGTGCGAGGAGATGACCTCCGGCGCCTTCGACTCGCTGTCGCAACCCGCGAGCATCGTGAAGCCACCCAGCAGGAGCATCCCCGAGACAATCCCCTTCTTCAGCATTGTATGAACTCCCCCGTGACGCCTCTGACTGGACCGGCCCGCCAGGCGGGAGGCGCCGCCCCATCAAAGACATCCACGAACCGGAAGAGTTCCCTCGAATTTCCACTCACCTCAAAGACAGCCGCGACAGAAGCGACGTGAGAGGGATTCGAGCAGCAACCCCTGGAGTCGACGTGGCGGGTGGCCTCTGGAGGGTCCTGGCCCACGGAAGCCCTCGCCGCGCCCCACGCACCGGGCCCGATGTGCCAGGGCACCGAGCCCCGTCCAGACACCGGAGCCGGCACATCCCCAAACGCGAGTCCCTCATCGCCTCACGGTCCGGCTCCGCCGCGGTGCCGGTGGCGGCACGCGCCGAGCCGCTCGCTCAAGGCTTCCAGGTAGACGTCCAGGGCGGTCAGGCGGATCGCGGAGGCGTGCGCGCGACGAGGGTCCTGCCGAGCCTCGATTCGGAGCGCCGCTGGCACTCGCTCGTCCAGCCACAGCTCGGGAGACGGGAAGCTGGCGTGCGGCCCCCCTCGATGTGCTCGATCACCAGGTGCCCGCGCCAGGGCGCCTCGTAGAGCCGGCCCGCGATCTCCGAGACGAAGAGGACGGCCCGCTCCCCCACACCCAGGGCGGTGTTCCCCCAGACGGAGGGGGCCTGGACGAACTCGAACTCTCCGCCGAGGCACGAAGGGTCGATTCCGTTCCTCGCGACGTAGATCTTCTCGATCCTCGCGCACAGGCTCTGGGGCCGCGGCGCGCTCACGGCCCGCACCTGGACCACGCCGTGCCGAGCCACTTTGTCTTCCAGGAAGCGAGCGCCGCTCATCGGGGCCTCCTTGTCGTGCGCTGCGCGGCCCGCGGACGAAGGTATTATCGCATGAGCCCATGCGAACCCCGTTCACGCGGTCTGCCCGCCCCGCCCTGCTCTTCTCGCTTCTGTGCGCGTGTGCCGGCGGCCCACCGCCAAGGAACCCCGTGAACCCGAACGATCCATCTCTCCGGCAAGGCGAGGCGTCGTCGAGCCCTGGCTCGGGCAGCAATCAGCCCTCCCCGCTCGATCCCTTCCTCCGACGAGGCGAGGCGCTGTTGCGCCATGGCGCGGGCAGCGCCGAGCTCTCGCCGACCGATCCAGCTCCCGCTGTCCAGGACCTCGGCGCCCAAGCGGGTTTCGGCCGGGCCTGGACGTCGAACTCCATGCGGGCATCGGTCTACGTATTCAACAGCTACAAGGAAGCACGCGTCGCGGAGGACTGGCTGAAGGCACACGTGCCCAATGGCCTGCAGGGCGACGGAACGGTCAATGGCGATCTGCTCGTGTGGGTGACCGCCGACGCAACGGACGCGGTGGCCCGAGCCGTCATCGGAGACCTGATTGGCGCGTTCGCGGGCGAGGAGTGAAACCGTGAGTCATTGACGGCTCTTTGCGGCCCGCATGAGCCTGGGCATGCATTGCGGGTCCCACGGGCAGCCAACACGGTCCCCGCTTCGGGTGCCCGCCGCCACATCTTCAGCCGGTGCTGCGCCACGCCGTCGTTGCAGTTCCAGAGCTGCACGTCGGCACCCGCCGCCGGGTTCGCGTTGGAGACGTCGAGGCACCGGAAGGCGGCGATGACATTGCTGAAGACCGTGGCGATTTCGGCGAAACACTGCCAGCGCTGCTCATTGCAGGAATGGAGCCGCACGTTGGTGCTCTCCACGGACATTCCGTGCGGAGGCTCCCGTTGTCAGGGGGCGGCGGTCGCGGCGGCGCTCGGCGGGACGTGGGCCTCCACCCACCCCACGATGTCTCCGACGACCTTCGCCGCGTCGGGCTCGTGCGCGAGGTCGTGGCGCTGGCCCTCGTAGATGATGAGGCGTTTGTCGGCGCTCGTGGCCTGCGCCACCAGGGCGCGGCTGCCCTCAATGGAGGTGATGACGTCCTCGCCCCCATGCACCACCAGCAGTGGGAGCTTCAGGTCCTGGAACTTCCCATCGAGCGCTTCGATGCCGGCGATGAGCGCCTTGGCGGAGCGCGCGGGCAGCTTCTCGTGGGTGATGAGCGGATCCGCGAGGAACCGCTCCTTCTCCGGGCCGTCGTGCAGGAACATCTGGCTGTCCAGGTCCTGCGCGGGCAGCCCCGGGAGGATCGTGCCGAAGATCTTCGCCAGGCGCGTGTCGAAGCCGGACACCCCCGGCGGCAGCACGACGCCCGCGCCGCTCAGGATGAGCCCCGACACGTCGGAGGCGTGCTGGAGCGCGTAGTGCGTGGCGATGAGCCCGCCCATGCTGTGACCGAAGACCACCACCGGCACGCCCGGGTGTCGCGCGCGGGCGTCCTGGACGACGCCATCCACGTCGTCCACCAACTGCTGCATCGACTCGATGCGCTGGCGGTCACCGCCGGAGTGACCGTGGCCCCGGTGGTCCTGCGCGACAACGGCGAAGCCCTGGAGCTGGAGCGCCTCCGCGAGCCGGCCGTAGCGGTCGGAGTAGTCCCGCAGGCCGTGGATGAGGACCACCACGCCACGCACGGGCGGCTGGGCCGGCTCCCACCGGACGCTGCTCAGGCACATGCCGTCGGAGGCGGTCCGCTCGAAGCCGGGGGAAGTTGCGGGACGCGTGCGGCACGCGGTGGCGGCGGCGCAGCCCTGCAACAGGACGAGCGCGGCCAGGGCGCTGAGGAAGGGGACGAAGGGCAAGGGCTTGTTCATGGCGCCCAATGCACCATGCGGCGTCCCAGCCCACATCGGCCAGATGGCGGATCACACGAGGCCCGCGCGCGCGGCCACCAGCGAGGCGCCCGCACGGGTGCTCACGCCCAGCTTTTCGTAGATGTGGATGGTGTGGTGCTGCACCGTGCGGTCCGACACCCCGAGCTTCCCCGCGATCTCCTTGTTCGTCGCTCCGCCCGCCAGCAGGCGCAGCACATCCACCTCACGGGGCGTCAGCGCGGACGTGGGGCCGGGCTCCGGCGCGCGCCGGACGGCCTTCGTCCCGGCCACCACCGCGACGCAGTCCGCATCCAGCCGGCCCGCCTTCACCTCGGCCTCCAGGACCTGCCGGGCCACGGGCGCCGTCCGCGCGGGACGGTGGGGGCGCTCCTCCTGGAGCGCGACCCAGACGTCGGCCACCGCGAGCAGGCGCGCGGCCCGGGACAGGGCGGCGGGCGAGAGGCCCCGGGGATAGCCTCCGCCATCCAGGCGCTCGTGATGCGCGCCCGCGAGCCTCGCCGCGTCCCGCAGCATGGGCGTGGCGGTGAGCAGCTGCTCGGTGGCCTGGGCGTGGGCGCGGGACGACTCCCGGTCCGAGGAGGACCAGTCGGGCCTCAGCCACAGGCCGGTGGGCAGGGTCACGTGTCCCAGGTCATGCAGGTACGCCGCGAGTTGGAGCGTGGCCTGTTCCGCCGCGTCCAGACCCAGCCGGGGCGAGGCGGTCGCGCACGCCTCCGCCACCCGCCGCGAGTGTCCTCGGGTGAAGGGGCTCTGCAGGTCCGCGAAGTCCCCGAAGGTCGTCGCCAGAGCGGTGGCGTCGATGGCGGGCGGGGCCTCGAGCAGGCACGCCTCCGCCGCCTCGATGCGCGCGTCCGACAAGGTCAGGAGCGAGGCGGTCGCGGCCAGCGCCCGCTTCGCCCACGCCGGATCCAGCGTCGTCCCGGCTTGCAGCGCCAGGGCCTCCTGCGCGACGGCCGTACCCGAGCCGACGAAGAAGACGACGGCCACGTGCGCCGCCTGCGCGACCCGCCCGACCTCATGCAGGTCCGTGCCGCCCAGGAGACGCGGGCCGCCCGCGCCGTCCCAGCGCTCATAGGCCTCATCCAGCCCCTGGAGCACCCGCGCGTCCAGCCCCAGGCCGGAGGCGAGCAGTCGCGCCGCGCCACACGCCTCCGCGAACCACTCCGAGCGCAGCCGCCGAGAGGACGTCAGCAGGCGCGCCAGTCCGGCGGCGCGGCGGGGCAGGCTGGGGTTGGCGTCCAGGACCGAGCGCACGACATGCGAGGGGCGGCCCGCGTCCCCGCGCAGCAGGTTGCGGCGCAGGTGCACGTCATTGCCCAGCCGTGACTCCTCGGCGGCGTAGGCGGTGCAGCCCAGGTGGCGCAGCAGGCCCACGTAGAAGGCGGCCCGGGCGTCGTCCCGGGACAGGCCGCCGTCCAGCGCCAGCTCCAGCGCGAACAGGCCGGTCAGCAGGCTCTTCTCCCCCTCCAGCCCATTCGCGAGGTCGAGCACGGACGACAGCGCGGAGAGCGAGGCCACCGGATCCAGGCGCAGGTTCATCACGGGCATGGCGACCTGTGACAGCGGGGTGAGAGCCACGCAGGACAAAAAAAATCCCCTGCAAACCCGAAGGCTTGCAGGGGACTGGGTGGCGAGGAGTACGGGACTTGAACCCGTGGCCTCCGGCGTGACAGGCCGGCGTTCTAACCAACTGAACTAACTCCCCACAAAATCTATTGGGCGGAACAGGGATTGAACCTGTGACCATCGCCTTGTAAGGGCGCCGCTCTACCGCTGAGCTATCCGCCCTGCGCGGCCCCGCCGTGATTCAGTGAGGCGGCTTGTACCGTCCCTATCCGGCCCCGTCAAGCATACGTTTTCGAGCCCCCCGCGCATTCCGTTCCACCTCCTTTTCCAGGGGCGGATCCGGTCCCGCGGATCCGCCCTAGCCTGCCCGCACCTTCCACCGCCGCACGCGGCGGCGGGACCGGGGAATCAACAACCCGGCGCCCACCAACAGGGCCACCGGCACGAACACCAACAGCGTCTGCATCATCGCCTCCATGCGCCCGAACATACGGACCCCGTCTGACATCCTGACGGGGAGTTCGTGACTTTCAGGAAACGACAATCCAACCGGCGGGTTTCCGGTCGCCCCGGAGGCAGGGCGGCCGGCACCGGGCTCGAGCGGCTACTCGCCCCGCCGAGGACCGCCCCGGCCCCCCGGTCCCGGGCCGTGATGGGACCGCATCTCGGACTGGAGGAGCGCCTGGGCCTGGGTCTTCTGGGCGTCCGTCAGGACCTGCTCGGCCTCCTGGTACGCCGCCATGTCATTGGCGCGCAGCTCGTCGAACAGGCCGTGGGCCTTCTCCCAGTTGGCGCGGCGGGCCGCATCGTCCTGCGTGCCGGTGTCGGGCGGCGGTCCTGGAGGCCTCGAGCCCTGCTCACCGCCCCCCGGCGGCGGGGACGGCCGCAGGGCCTCCAGGGACGCCTTCACCGGCGCGTTCTTCGCGTCCAGCGCGGCCTGGATCCGCTCCAGGCTCGCGGCCTGGGTGTCGGTGAGGGCGAGCTCCTGACGGTGGTCGAGCAACAAGCGGACCCCCGACTTGCTCTCGAAGGGTGGCGGCCGGTGCTCGCCCTGGGCGGTGCCCTGCGTCGTGGGGGTCGTGGATGTTGCGAAGGCGGGAACGGCGAACAGCAGGCCCAGCATGAACAGGTGGCGCTTCATGGTGATGCTCCTCCAGACGTGCGCGTGAAGACCGCACCCGGAAGCCGGGGCCTGGCGGCGCGTGGACACCCTGGGGAACCGACTGGGAGGGGTTTGTCCCCCACGGCGTCCCGTGCCGTGCAGGCCCGGGGCTCCCGGGCTGACCGTGCGCAAGGTGCTCCGCCCATGTGCCGCGAACATGTCCCGCGTGTTACCGATTGTGTTTCGAGCCGCGACGATGCGTGAAGCCGCCCATCCCGAGGGCAGGAGGGAGGGGGAACGGCGGGTCGGTCGTGGGGGGCCTCGCTTGGGGCGGCGCCGGGTGCGTAGCATGCGCGCCCCTTGGACGGATTCGCGCGCATGACGGATGGTGGACGGCCCCGGCGCTGGTGGCCCTGGGCCCTGGCGGCGGTGGCCGTGGGCGCCTGGGTGCTCCGGGCGCTGCCCTTCTTCCACCGCGCAGGGGCGCTCGGCTACGTCGTCAACTACGACGAGGGCGTCTACTACGCGGCGTCCGCGCTCCTGTGGAAGGGGCTCCTGCCCTACCGCGACTTCCTCTTCGTGCACCCGCCGGGCGCGCTGCTCCTGGGGGCTCCGGCCGCGGCGGTGGGCGCGTTCGGGGATCCAGCCGTGGGGTTCGCGCTGGCGCGGTGGCTGGCCACCGGACTGGGCGCGGTGAGCACCGTGCTGGTGGGACGGCTGGCGATGCGCGCCTGGGGTCCCGTGGCGGGCGTGGTGGCCGCGCTGGCCTACGCGGCGCACCCGGAGGTCGTCACCATGGAGCGCGGGCCGTTCCTGGATCCGCTGCTCAACCTGTGCGGGCTGGGGCTCGCGAACGCGTGGCTCCTGCCCTCGGGCCGGGCCCCCCTGCCCCGCCGCGCGGCCATCGCCGGGGTGCTGGCGGGCGTCATGGCGTCGGTGAAGGTGCTGGGCGGCATCTGGGGCGCGGCGGCGCTCGTGGCCCGGGCGCCCGGTCCTCGCTGGAGCCTGGCGCGGCGGTTCGTGCTGGCCGCGTCCTTCACCGTGCTGGCGCTCGTGGGCCCCCTGGCGCTGGGGGCCCCGGGTGCCTTCGTCCGCGACGTGCTGTGGTTCCAGTCCGCCCGCCCCGAGGATGGCGTCACGTCCCGCTGGGAGCGGCTTTTGGAGATGACCCACGAGCGGCGCCGCTACGCCCTGCTGCTCGCGGCGGTGGGCCTGTGCGTCGCGCTGGCGAGGGCCGTACGCCGGAGCACCCGCGAGGAGGCCGCGCCCGAGCGCTTCGTGGCCACCACCTACCTGCTCACCGTGGCGGCGTACCTCGCCGCGCACAGCTACTGGTCCAACTACAACGCGCTCCTCGCGGGCCCGGAGTCGCTGCTCGCCGGACTGGGCGCGGCGGCGCTCGTGGGCTTCGCCGCCGCGAGGGCCCGGCCCGTGGGAGCGGTGGCGCTCGGACTGGTCCTGCTCGGGCCGCTGTACTCGGTGCGTGAGGCGCTGCGCGGCGCGGAGATCCGCCCCCCGGAGCAGGTCCTCCAGGCCCGCTACGTCCGCGCCCAGGTGCCCCCGGACGCGACCCTGTGTGGCTTCGAGCCAGGATGGGGGCTGCTCGCGGGGCGGCTGCCCCCCGTGCTCCCGGGACAGCCCGTGCCGGTGGATCCGTACGCGCTGATGCTCCAGGACGCACTCGCTTCGGGGGCGCGCTTCCCGGACGCGGCGGCGGCCTTCGCCAGCCCGGACTCGCAGCGGAGGATGCTCGCGCTGCTGGAGCAATGTGACTTCACGCTCCTGGGCGCGCGCGGCCAGTGGCAGTTGTCCGCCGACAGCCACCGGTGGTTCGCCGCGAACCACGCGAGGAGCGTGTCCCCGGAGTCCCCCGCCGTCGAGCTGTGGCGCCGGACCCCACCGCGGCCCGGCGCCGCGACCGGGTCGCCTCCGTAGCGTCCAGGTCCCACCGCCTCTCGGAGCACGCCCCGCACCACGGCCCATGCCCTTCCGTGTAGGCCGTGCCTGGGAACCCACCGTGCGCAGGACCAGCTCCGCCGAAGGACCGTCCGGGCCGTGCACGCTCGCCTTCCTTGACGCCCTGTCCGAATCAGGAGAGGACCCGAGCCCATGCCCTACACCCCCATCGTCGCCACGCTGGGCTACGTGATGTCACCGGATGGCCAGCAGGTGCTCCTCATCCACCGGAACACGCGCCCGGACGACGCGCACTACGGCAAATACAATGGCCTGGGCGGCAAGATGGACCGCGACGAGGACATCGCCGCGTGCATGCGCCGGGAGATCCGCGAGGAGGCCGGCATCGAATGCACGCGCATGGCCTTGCGCGGCACCCTGTCCTGGCCCGGCTTCGGCAAGCACGGCGAGGACTGGCTGGGCTTCATCTTCCGCATCGACGCCTTCGAGGGCACCCCGCTGGAGAAGAACCCCGAGGGCTCACTGTCGTGGGTCCCGGTGGCCTCCATCCTGTCGCTGTCGTTGTGGGACGGGGACCGGCACTTCCTGCCGCTCGTGTTCGACGCGGACCCGCGCCCCTTCCACGGCGTCATGCCCTACGAGGGCGGCCACGCGGTGAGCTGGTCCTTCACGCGGCTGTAGGGCCACCGACGGGGCGTCCCGCGCCCCCCGCTCGTGCCAGCCCGCCCACTGTTTTGGGGCGCGCTTGACGCTCCGGCCCGCTACAACAGCCGCCTCCCATCTGGGACCCACGTGAAGGAGCGCGGCATGGACCTCATCGGACAGCTCTCGCAGCAGCTTGGAGTGGATGGCACGCAGGCACAGGGGCTCGCGGGCTCGCTCCTGAAGATGGTGCAGGGCACGGTGCAGGAGAAGGTCGGCCCGGACGCGGCCCAGCAGTTGGAGCACGCCATCCCGGAGCTCCAGGGCTGGAAGCAGGCCGCGGCGGAGCAGGCCCCCGCGGGTGATGGGGGCGGCCTCATGGGCGCCCTGGGCGGCATGCTCGGCGGTGGCGGTGGGGGCGGCCTCATGGGCGCCCTGGGCGGCGCGGCGGCCCACGCGGGCGAGGTGGCCAGCGTGGTGGCCATCCTCCAGCGATTCAACCTGGACGCGGGCAAGGCCACCCTGGTGGCTCCACTGCTGCTCGACTTCCTCAAGTCTCGGTTGGATCCGGGGCTGGTGACCAAGGTCCTCGCCGTGGTGCCCATGCTCACGGGCGGTGCCGGCGGTGGAAGTGGCTCACAGGGCGGCGGGCTGGGCGGGATGCTCGGCGGGCTCCTGGGCGGCTGAGGTGCCCCGGCCCCCCTGTCAATCCGGGGGGCCTACAGCGCCATCGTCCCGGCGATGATCTCCTTCATCACCTCGGACGTCCCTCCTCCGAGGGTGAGCATGCGCACGTCGCGCCACGCCCGCGCGATGTGTGATTCCTCCACGTAGCCCATGCCGCCCAGGAATTGCTGGCAGTCATACGCCACGCGCTGGGCCAGGTCCGTGGTGAGCAGCTTGGCCATGGCGATCTCCTTCACGGGCTTCTGCTTGCGTTTGCGATTGAAGAGCTGCACCGCCTGATACGTGAGCTGCCGCGCCGCCTCCACTCGCGTGGCGTGGTCCACGAAGGTGTGACGCCAGACCTGGAAGTCCACCAGCCGCTGTCCGAACGCCTTGCGCTCGCGGCCGTAGCGGATGGCTTCACGCAGCAGCCCGTCCATCACCGCCACGGTGTGGAGCGCCGTCACCAGCCGCTCCGCGTGGAAGCTGTTCATGATGTGGAAGAACCCATCGTTCTCCCGGCCCAACACGTAGCGGGCGGGGATGCGACAGTCCTCGAAGTAGAGGATGGCCATGTCCGACGAACGGTGGCCCACCTTCTGGAGCTTCTTGGACACCGCGAAGCCCTTCACATCCGTGGGCATCGTCACCAGCGAGATGCCCGGCGCCCCCTCCCCTCCCGTGCGCACCGCCAGCACCAGGAAGTCCGCGCGGGCGCCGCTGGAGATCCACGTCTTCGCGCCCTGGATGACGTAGTCGTCGCCGTCCCGCTTGGCCGTGGTGCGCAGCCGGGCCAGGTCCGAGCCCGCGTCCGGTTCGCTCATCGCCAGCGCCGCGATGCGCTCCCCCGCGAGCGCGGGGGCCAGGAACTCGCGCTTCTGCTCGTCGGTGCCCAGCTCGTTGATGACCGGCGTGGCCATCTGTCCCTGCACCATGAGCGACATCGCCACGCCGCCATTCCAGGCGCGCGCCAGCTCCTCCGCGAAGGCGGCGACGTACCAGTAGTCCAGCCCGCTGCCGCCATACGCGGGATCATGGTTGATGCCGAAGAGGCCCAGCTCACCGCAGCGACGGTACACGTCGCGGGGAAACTCGCCGGCCTGGTCCCACGCGAGCGCATGCGGGGCCAGCTCCTGCTCGACGAACTGGCGCACCGTGCGGCGGAACGCCTCATGCTCGGGGGTGAAGCGCTCATCCATGGCGGGGATGCTGTCAGGGCCATCCCCGCGCTTTCAAGTCGCCTGGCCTTCCGCGTGCGCGGATGGACGCGGGGCGTCCCGCGTCTTGAAGCACCGCGCCCGGGCTACAGCGGGAGCACGGCCACCCGGATGCCCGCGGTGAACAGCGCGTGGAAGCCGTCATCCACGTGGGTCAGCCCCACGTCGCGGGTGCCCACGCCGGTGATGTCCAGCGTCTGCGTCCCGGTGCGCACGGTGTACTGGCCCACGGACGCGGTGATGATGGGACCCACCGACAGGCCCCGGGTGATGCGGATGTCACCGCCCAGCGTGATTCGGGCGAAGGTGGGGCCCCGGTCCGTGACGTGCGTGTCCAGGTTCGCCGGGAGGACCACCCCCGGCGAGACCTGCACCTGCGTGTTGCCCTGCACGTGGCTCTTGAGGAACTCCATGCCCGCGCCCAGGCCGATCCACGGATCGAACCGCATGTCCGGCGCCACGTGGTAGCGAACCTCCAAGCCGACGCGCCACTGCTCGGTGGAGCAGTCGAAGCCCTCCGGGCACGACAGCGCGTTCGTCTTCGTGAAGACCTTCTCCCAGCTGCCCCACGCGCCCACGTAGAAGCGCGGCGTCGCGCGGAAGCCCACCTCCACGATGACCGGGATGGACACCTTCGCGGAGTCGGTGATCTTCAGGTTCTCCAACGTGCCTGCCGGACTCAGGCCGTTCTTGTAGACGTAGCCCACGCCAAAGCCCGCGTTGCCGCTCGCGGCGAACTCCGGCCCCACGCGCCCATGGCCCCGCACCGGCTTCGTCAGCTCCTCCGTCGTCATCTCCGTCTGCGTCGTCGTGGTCTCCGTCCGCGTCTCCGTGTCCTGGGCACGCGCGGACGTGGTGACTCCCAGCGCGACGGCGAGCGACAGCGTCCAGCGGAACGGCGAGTTCATCGAGATCATCCGGTACATCCTCCGTGTTCGGGATGGAGGCGGACGGAAGCAAGCCCCGGGCGCGGTTAGAAGCAACCAACCTGAGGTGCTCGCCGCCATTCGACAGACGGCCCCCTCGAGCGACCATTCGCGGACACGAACCCCACCCCCTGGGGAGGCAACCTGCCAGGGCGGATGGGAAGGGCGCGAGGCCGGGACTCCGCTGGCTCCAGCGCGACCTCCACATTAGCAAGACGGCCCGAAAAACCAACGGGTTGACCCGCGCGGGACCAGACGTCACCTTGCGCGCGCCACGGGTGCCCGCGGCCCGTGCTCCGGCGTGGCGCCGGACACCCCCGCGCGGCGTGAAAGGAAGAGGTCATGGCCGGACAGGAGCTGTCGCCCGAGGCGCTCGCGCTCATCGCCGAGGAAGAGGCCCTGTTGTCCCGCGTCCAGCAGGCGCTCTCCGAGGCGCGCCGCCAGGCCGCGGAGCGGACGCTGGACACCCAGGGGCTGATGGCGCAGCTGCAGGTGCTGCGCGACGACGCGTCCACCGCGCACGCGGCGGACCTCCCGCACGTCTTCACCCAGATGAACGAGGTGCGCTCCATGCTGGAGCGGCAGGAGACCGTGCCGCTGCCGGACGCGAACGCGCCCTACTTCGCGCACCTGCGCCTGTCCGGCCCCACCGGAGCGCGCGACTACCTGCTCGGCCGCACCAGCTTCGCCAACCTCGCCGCCGGCGTGCGCGTCATCGACTGGCGCTTCGCCCCCGTCGCGCGCGTCTTCTACAACTACGAGGAGGGCGACGCGTTCGAGGAGTACTTCGGCGACCGGCTCTCCGAGGGCGAGGTGGAGGCACGCCGGCTGGTCATCATCGAGAAGGGCGTGCTCACCCGCATCAGCACCGGCCCGCATCGCCTCCATCGCGACGCGCAGGGCCTCTGGCACTCCCGCGGGCGCGACTCCGCCTCCGTGCTCGCCGGGGGCAGCGGCACCGCCGCCCGCCCGGGCTTCCTGGGCGTGGGCCGGGGCGCGACGCACGTGGATGACGCCTTCGGCGTGACGGCGCTCCTGGACGCGGAGCAGTACGCGGCCGTCAGCACCGGCCACGAACAGCCGCTGCTGGTGCTGGGCAGCGCGGGCAGCGGCAAGACGACGGTGGCCCTGCACCGGCTGGCGAAGGTCGCCTTCGACGACGCGAAGACGTACCCGCAGGCGCGCACCAAGGTCGTCGTCCCCGAGGAGGGCCTGGCCCGGCTGACGCGCCGGCTGCTGGCGCCCCTGGGCCTGGGCAAGGTGTCCGTGGAGACGCTGGACGCCTGGTCCCTGGGCACCGCGCGGTCCGCCTTCAGCGTGCCGGGCATCAAGCTGTCCTCGGAGACGCCCGCGCTCGTCTCCCGCTTCAAGCGCCACCCGGCCCTGCGCCGCGCGCTGGCGTCCCGCCTGCCCGTGTTCAAGGGCAAGCCCCTGCCCCCCACGCTGGACCGGCTGCGCCTGAAGCTGGCGGACGCGTTCATGGACCGCGCCTTCCTGGAGGCCGTGGTGGCGGACGCGAAGGGCGAGCTGCCGCGCACCGTGGTGGAGGAGGTGCTGGAGCACACCCGCCAGCAGACCGCCGTGCCGCTGTCGCGCCAGTTCAAGGGCTACGACGAGGACCGGCTCGTCACGGTGGACGGCCGCGCCATCGAGGCGGACACGCCCGACGCGCTCGCGGGCACCCTGGACCCGGACGACCTGCCCATCCTGATGTTCCTCAAGGCCCAACGGGGCGCGCTGGGCGCGGACCGCCTGGCGCACGTGGTGCTGGACGAGGCGGAGGACTTCTCCCTCTTCGAGCTCTTCGTCGTGGGCCAGCTGCTGGGCGACAGCCGCAGCTGCACGCTCGCCGGCGACGAGGTGCAACAGACGACGGCGGGCTTCGCGGGGTGGACGGCCGCCCTGGACGAGCTGGGCATCCGCGACGCCGCCACCTGCCGGCTCCAGGTGTCCTACCGCTGCCCGCGCCCGGTGGTGGAGCTGGCCCGGCACGTGCTGGGCACACAGGCCCCGGCGGCCTCCGCGAGGGCCGGCCGCGAGGGCGCGCCGGTGGGCTTCCACCACTTCCCCGACGAGGCCCAGGCGTGGCTGTTCCTGGGAGACGCCCTGCGCGACCTGGTGCTGCGTGAGCCGCACGCGTCGGTGGGCGTCATCGCCAGCAACCGCGAAGCCGCCGAGTCCTTCCACCGCGTCATCCGCGAGATGCCCTGGGCCCGGCTCGTCCTGGAGGGAGACTTCTCCTTCGAGCCCGGCGTGGACGTGACGGACGTGGACAACGTGAAGGGCCTGGAGTTCGACTACGTCGTCCTGCCGGACGTGACGGCCCGCGCCTACCCCGCGGACGACGAGGCCCGCCGCAGGCTGCACGTCGCCGTCACCCGCTCCTCCCACCAGCTCTGGGTGGCCTCCTCCGCCGTGCGCTCCCCGCTCATCCGCACCTTCCCCGGCGCGGAGGAGACGGCTCAGGGCTGACGGCCTCCGCCGCTGGCGCGCCACTCCCGCTGCCGCTGGGCGTGGGCCTCACGGCGCACGAGCGCGTCCGACTCCTGGCGGGGGACCTCCGCCAGCCGCGCGCGGTGCAGGGTCACGCTCAGCTCCAGGAGGCCCTTGTCCTGCGACGGCAGCTTGTCGCCGTAGTCCTGCAGCAGCGTGGTCGCGAAGGCGATGGCGTCCTCGGACACCTTGCGGCGGTGGTCGTAGTACTGGTGCACCTCCTCCTCGGAGGCCTCGTTGGACTGCACCCTGCCGAAGAGGGTGTTCCACTTCGCCTCCACCTCGGCCCGGCGGCGCAGCTCCTCCGGGTCCTGGGTGGGCACGCCGGTCTCCCAGTACAGGTTGTCCGGCAGCTTCGCGCGCACCGCCTCCAGGTCCACCGGGTAGGGGCCGGGCTCCTCCTCCGGCGCCGCCTGCACCTGGGCCGCCGCCGCGGACACCAGGTCCAGCCCCCCATCCTTCGCCCGGGGCACCGCCGGGGTGGACGCGAACGCGGGAGCAGGCGCCACCGGAGCCGGGGCCACCGCGGCCGGGGGCACCCCCGGCGCGCCAACGTCTGGCGTCTGGCCACCCAAGACCAGCCACGCCCCCACCGCCAGGACCAGGACTCCCGCGGTGCCCAGGGGCAGCTTCCATCGCGCGCGCGTGCTCATGAGCAAGGCCATACCGCGCGCCCGGCGCCCGCCGCAACCCACGTCAGGCCATCCGCGCAACGCACCGCGCAATTGATACATTTAAAACATGGCCATTCGCGTCAATTCTCATTCAATGACTGACGCGAAGCGGCAATTTGGATCCTCTCCGCTGGAATGCTGCGCCCGGCATGGAATTCACTATTTTCACCGCAAGCGAACCTTCCCTGGTTACGGCTGATAAACAAAAACGTAACATCCGCGTCCGCAACCCATTCACTCCCCCTAGGAGGAAGCCGCATGAGAAGTCTTCTCTGGATGAGCCTTCTGGCCCTCACCGCTCCCGTGGGCGCCGCGCGCGCCGAGGTGCTGGTGGAAGGCATCGTCGACGTGCTGGTCGACGGCGGAAACAACTACAACTGGCAGAAGGTGACGCTGCCCAACACCAAGTGTGGCAACGGCTCCCAGTACAAGTTCTTCGTGAACAAGACGGGCTCCCCCAACGTGCTGTTCATGATGGAGGGCGGCGGCGCGTGCTGGGACTACGACTCGTGTAGCGGCCGCACGGGCATCCTGGGCGCGGCGAACCCCAACGGCATCGCCGACGACTACATGAAGCAGTTCACGGCGAAGTACGTGTCCCCCATCGTCAACGGGGCGGACCCGGGCCTGCCCTTCCGCGACCGCAAGGACATCGTCACCAAGGGCTGGAACATCGTCTACCTGCCGTACTGCACGGGCGACGTGCACATCGGCAACAACACGAAGGTCTACACGGACACCACGGGCGGCCAGGCGCCGCTCACCTGGTACCACTCCGGCTACACCAACACGCTGGCCGCGGCGAACTACGCCAAGCAGCAGTTCCCCAACGTGCAGAAGCTGCTCGTCACGGGCTACAGCGCGGGCGGCACGTCCACCTCCGCCGGCTACTACTTCATCCGCAAGGCCATCAACCCGGCCCGCGGCTACATGATCAACGACTCCGGCCCCATCTTCATGGCGCCGAACGCGAACTCCCTGTCGCGCCCCCTGCACGACAAGATCCGCTCGTCGTGGAACCTGGACTCGGTGTTCAGCCAGCTGCCGGGCAGCTTCAGCATCAGCGACATGGGCTCCATCAACCGCATGGTGGCCACGGAGTTCCCGAACGATCAGCTCGCGTACACGGGCTACACGATGGACTACAACTACTCGCGCTACTCGTATGAGCGCTTCCGCACGCCCAACGACGAGGCGTCCGTCCACGCCTACTGGAAGACGGACCAGGACGCGTTCGTCACGGAGCTGAACAAGTACAACAACTTCAGCTACTTCATCCCGCACCAGCGCGCCATCAACGCCAGCCACTGCAGCACCATCATCACCTTCGTGGGCTCGCACGCCTGCCAGCGCATGGAGAAGAAGTACTGGTACGAGTACATCAGCAGCCCGTGGCAGTCCTATGCCTGCCACAGCGAGTTCGTGCCGATGGACGTCTTCCTGGACCGCTTCATCAACGGCAACCAGCGCGTCCGCATCTACGAGCCCGCCAACAACTACAACAACGAGGACGCGGGCATGAGCATCCTCGCGCCCCTCATCAACGGCGCGCTCGGCGGGTAGTCCCCACCGTCCCTGAAGCCTCCTGAAACGAAAGCGGGAGCGGGCCAGCCAGGCCCGCTCCCGTTGTCGTTTCCAGGCCCTGGAGGCCCGCTGGGGCGCTACGTGAGGCCGGGCAGCGTGCCCGTGTAGTCCGGGTGGCCGAAGCGGTCCACGTTGACGCCAAAGGCCTGGGCGATGGAGGTGAGCAGCTTGTTGTGCTCCACCGCGCCCGGCAGCGGGCTGCCCGGCCCCGGCCAGTTGGCCAAGGGGTCCTTGTTGTTGGGGCGCAGGGACAGCATGCGGCCCATGCGGAACTTCCCGCCCGCGCCGCCCGCCAGCACCGTGGGGATGGACACGTTCATGTGGCCGGCGGCGTCACCCAGCTCGTTCCCCCAGAGGATGAGGGTGTTGTCCAGCACCGTGCCGCTGCCCTCCGGGATGGCCTTCAGGCTGTCCATCAGGCCGGCCACCTGTTCGGCGTACCACTGCTGCACCCGCACCATCCGCAGGCGGATGTTGGTGCGCTCCGGCTGGGATTGGGTGTCGGTGCGGTGGGCGATGTCGTTGTGGATGTCCTCGTTGATGCCAATCCACGGCATGGACGGCCCGGGGATGGTCATGGTCACCACGCGCGTCAGGTCACACGCGAACGCGCGGGCGATGAGGTCCATGTGCAGCGTGGTGAGGCCGGGCATGTTGTCGATGTCGCCCAGGTCGCTCAGCGCGTCGGACGGCGCCTCCGGCCGCTCGCAGTTGAGCGCGCCCGCGTTGGTCAGCCGCCGCTCGATGTCGCGCAGCGCCGCCAGGTGCGTGTCCAGCTTCGTGCCCTCGGTGGCCGCCAGCCGCTTCTTCAGCCGGTTGGCGTCCTTGATGAGGTAGTCCAGCAGGCTCTTGCGCTTGGCCAGGATGGCCTGCGCCTCCGCGGGAGAGCCGCCCAGGCCCCCGAAGAGGCGCTTGTAGACGTTGGCGGGGTTCAGCTCGAACGGCACGCGCGAGCCGTTCTCCGTGAAGGAGATGCTGTTGTAGACGTGCTGGGCGCCGAACTGCTCGAAGGCGTGCAGCTGGAGCGAGCGGAACTGGGTGGTGCCCCCCACCGTGTTGCCAATCACCTGGTCCAGCGAGGGGCCCGAGGGCAGCTCGTCGCCGCTGGACACCTCCACCTGGCTGCCGGTGAGGAAGGTGACGGGGCCGCCCTCGTGGCCGGTGCGGCCGTGCTCGTAGAGGACGCGGTAGTCCAGGCCGTCCAGCACCAGCAGCTTGTCGCGGTGGCGCTGGAGCGGTTGGAGGACGGAGTTCTCGAAGTCGATGTTGTAGTTGGTGTCGCTGCCCTTGGGCGTCCAGTACTCCGGCAGGTAGCCGTGAGGGGTGAACAGCGCGATGAAGCGCAGGGGGGCGGCTTCGGCGGCCTCGGCCACGGAGCTGGTGAGCAGGTGCGCGAAGGGCGCCGCCATGGCCGTGCCGGACAGGAGCTTCAGGATGCTGCGTCGGGAAAAGTCGCGGGACATGGGGTCTGGGCTCAACGGGTGGGCAGACGCCGCTGGGTGAAGGAATCCGAGCGCACCAGGCTGACCAACGCCTCGGTGATTTTCAGGTGGTCCGTGCGGTACGGGCCGGTGCGCATGGCGGCGAGCATCTGCGCGTCGGAGGCGTGGCCGTCACGCCCCATCGCGTAGCGCACGAGCTGCAGCGGCACGCAGTTGGCCAGCTCCTCGCTCGTCGTCAGGTAGCGCGCCAGCTGCGCGCCGCCGGTGAAGCTGCCGAGGTTGGTGGTGCCGTCCGCCGCCATCACCGCGCCGCTGGCGTCCACGCGGCGGCCGTTCTCCTCCGTGCGGTGCTGGCCCAGGCCGTCGAAGTCCTCCATGCCGAAGCCCATCGGGTCGATGGTCTTGTGGCAGCTGGCGCACGCCGGGTTGTTGGTGTGCGCCGCGAAGCGCTCGCGGGTGGTGGCGTCCTCCGACAGGGCCGGGGGAATGGTGGACACGTTCGCGGGCGGCGCGGGCACCGTGCGGCACAGCAGGCGCGTGAGCACGAACTTGCCGCGCTTGATGGGGGACGACGAGTCGAAGTGGGCGTAGGTGGACATCACGCCCGCCTGGGTGAGGATGCCCAGGCGCTCCGGGGGCAGCGTCACGCGGCCCATCCCGGTGTCGTCCACGTTGGTGCGGCTCAGGTCGCCGTAGTAGCTGGCGAGCGTCTCATCCACGTAGGAGTAGTTCGCCCCCAGGAGCTCCTCCACGGAGCCCGCGTGGTCCTTCACGATGGCGTCGAGGAAGGCGTCGCGCTCCCGGACCATGGAGTCGCGGAAGTCCACGCTGTAGTCCGGGTACACGAGGTTGTTCTTGTTGACCTTGGACAGGCCGCCAATGCCCAGCCACTCAATGAAGAACTGGCGCAGCTTCGCGCGCGCCTCGTCCGTCTTGAGCAGGCGGCGCGCCTGGGCCTCGCGCTCGTCGGGCGACGACAGCGAGCCGGCCTTGGCGGCGGCGAGCAGCGTCGCGTCCGGGGGACCGCCGGTCACCATGAAGGACAGCTCGGAGGCGACCTCGTAGGGGGTCAGCTCCACGACCTGACCCTTGCGAGCGGAGTCCGGCCCCAGCTCCGTGCGGTACAGGAACGACGCGGAGGAGAACAGCGCCTGGAGCACCAGCTCCGCGCCCGTCTCCATCGTCCCGCCCTGCTTGCCCTGGTTGAAGAGCGCCAGCAGGTCCGCCGCCTCCTCCGCCGTCACCGGCCGGCGGAAGGCGCGCTCTCCCACGGTCTGGATGAAGGAGCGCGCGCAGTCGTCCGCTGCCTTGCCGGAGGGGCACCGGTAGAGGTCGCGCAGCTCCTCCTTGCCCTGCTCCGCCAGCGTCACCGCCGCGCTGTCGATCTGATCCGCCAGCAGCGACGTCACCTGGAGCCGCTCGTGGGTGGAGAAGCCCAGGATGGTGTCCTCCGCCGCGAAGCCCTGTGCGATGTCCACGGGCGTCCCCAGCACCGCGGAGGCGGACTTGTTGAACTCGTCGCGCGTCAGCCGGCGCACGCGCGCGGGTGCCGCCGAGCTCTCCAGCGCCGCGTCCTGCCCACCGATGTTGCCGGTGCAGCCGGAGGCGGTGAGCACGAGAGCGGAGGACAGATAGAAACGACGCAATGGCATGATGTCTGGCATTCCTCGCACCCGCGCGGCGTAAGGCCCGGCGCACAGGCGCCCGGCAGTCTACTGGCTGAGGCCCTCGCTTTCAGCGGGGATTTCATTTCGAGGCGTTTTCATCTCTCGCGGAGAAAGAGAGAGAGGCGCCCATCCCGGAGCACGAAGTGGGCACGCACCGGCCCGCGGCGCACACGGTGCCGCGCGACTCAGGGAGGAACTTCCTCACCTCGGGCCGTCCACCAGTTCTCGCCATAACTGATGCAGATCTGCTCACCGGGGTGGATGTCCCGCAGTGCGTGATAGCGGAACACATCCCGGTCCACCGCGCGGCTGTAGGACGCGTTGGGTTCGGTGGCGTGGTTGTAGATCATCCCGTACCCCATCACGAGCGCGACCCAGTCGCCCTTGCGGGGCTCTTCGTGGCGGTGCCAACGAATCTCGAAGACGTAGTCGTCCAGCGGTTCGCCGCGGCACTGGCGCTGGGGGACCTTGAGGTAGTGGCACTCCTCGATGAGTTCGCCCGCCGCGATGAACACGTCGGTGAAGACGCCCATCCCCCACTCGCACGGCCGGACCTTCACGCCGGGATGGAGGAACAGCGCCGGGCCCAGGTTCATGGGGGCTTCTCTTTCGCTTCCGGTGTCGTCCACGCGGGCGAACCATCGCGCACTCCGGCCGGGCTCGGGAAGCGGCGGCGCCGCGGGCGCGGGACCTTCCAGGACTTCCCGTGCTGTCAGCCTGTCTGCCCTCCTGTCACGGGACGGTGGCGCAGGATGCGGCGCAACAGGTAGAGGCCGGGCAGCAGGGGCAGCCAGAGGGTGAAGCCGCGCAGGAGCATGGTGCCCGCGAGGGCCGCCTCCACCGGGACTCCGAGGAGGTTGAGCATGCCCACGGACACGGCCTCGTAGGTGCCCACGCCGCCGGGGATGATGGACACCGTCTCCGCCATGGAGGCGACCATGAAGGCGACGATGACGGTGCTCATGGGGACCTCCTGGCCCATCGCGCGCAGCATGGCGCCCAGCGTGGCCGCGTCCAGGGCGTAGACGCCCAGTTGGAGGACGACGCCGCGCACGAGCAGGCCGGGGTCGAGGAGCATCCCGGGCGGCACCTCCGCGATGGCCTTGAGCATGGTGCCCAGGGAGGGGATGCGCTTCGTGAAGCGGCCCGGCGTCCACTCGCGGTGCCGCGTCACCCAGAGGATGGCCAGCGGGATGACCACGGCCAGCGCGCCGAAGCCGGTGACGAGCCAGGGGATCCATTCGTTGAGTTCGGACTCGCGCCAGAGGAAGAAGAGGCTCGCGCCCACGCCCAGCGCCTGCGCGATGTAGAAGCACAGCACCGTCAGGAGCACCGCGCCCGCGGCGGTCCCGGGGCTCGCGCCCTCGCGGCGCAGCCCGCGTCCGACGAGCACCGACCCGCCCACGCCGCCGGTGGGGATGACCTGGTCGAACGCCAGCTTCATCAGGGACAGCCGCGCCAGCGCCCAGAGCGAGACGCGCAGCCGCGCCCGGTGCAGGACCACCCACCAGATGGCCGCCACGCACAGGTAGGTGCCCACCTGGAACGCGACGGCCACCAGCAGCCACGCGGGCCGGGCCTGCCGGAGCAGCTCCAGGAACTGCTTCTCCTCCGCGTGCCGGGAGAACACGAAGGCCAGGAGCGCGACGAGGAGCAGGACGCCGGGGATCCACCAGCCACGCCGGCGCTTCGCTGGGACCTCCAGCGGCTCCTCCAGGGGGGAAACCGGTTCCGCGCGCGTGCCCGCCATGCGTCTCCTTCCTGGGAATGGAATGTCCCGAGGGAAGGATGCGCTTCATCGCCCGCCGGGGCAGGGGGCGGGGCACGGCAGCCCGCCCCCCTTGCATCCAGGGAGGCGGGCCCCGCATGCGTCTATCGCCCCCCGGGACTCAGCGGGCGCAGTCGCCCGTCACCTGGGGAGCCGCGACGCCGTTGACGGTGTTGCCGCTGAAGGTGTTGCCCGCGCCCAGCACCAGCTCGGTGGAGTTGCCGCTCCCCCGGTTGCAGACGATGACGCCGCCCATTCCCGCCTGGTTGCCGGTGAACTGGTTGCCCCGGAGGGTGACGCCCGCGTTGGGGACGTCCTCCAGGTAGATGGTTGCGCCCGGCCCCTTCACGGCGGCGTTGTTCTCGAAGACGTTGTTCTCGATGAGGTCATGGTCGGGCTGGAAGTAATGCAGCGCTCCTCCGCCACCCAGGTCGTAATGCTGGGTGCCGTTGGGCCACGCCTCGTAGGCGCGCGGCTGGAGGACGTTGGCCTGGCTGCCCCGGAAGGCGGACAGCGTGTTGTTGCGGAAGGTGTTGCCGCGCACGATGGAGTTGCGCCCGTGGGTGATGCACATCGCGCCGCCGCCAGAGGTGGCGCCGTCGCCCGTGGCGAAGCGGTCGATGTCGCGGGTGCGGTTGTTCTCGAAGACGGTGTCGGTGACGACGGAGCCGTCGGTGAACATCAGGTCCAGCGCGCCGCACTTGCCGGAGGACTCGTTGTCGCGGAAGAGCGAGTGCTGGATGGTCACCGGGCCCGGGTAGTACGCCCAGAGCGCGCCCCGCGTGCGGTCCCGGTCGCCGTTGTATTCGTTCTTGCGCACCTTCTCGAAGACCATGTGCTGGAAGACCGGGTCGCCGTCCCCCTTGGACTGGTCGCCGAAGAAGTTCATGCCCCACCAGCCATGGGGGTTGGTGGAAGTGAACGTCACCGGCGCCCCGGCGGTGCCCTGCACCAGGATGCGCCCGTACACGCGCAGCTCCACGCGTCCGTTGTGGTGGTTCATCACGTCCTGCGCGCCATCGCGCACGTCCGCGTTCGTCACCGCTGGGTTGCCCTTGAAGTCGATGACGACGCCCGGCTCCACCGTCGTCGTCTGCCCCTTGGGGATGGTCACGATGAACTGGGCGTTGCCCACGACGTGGTACGGGGAGCCCGCCCGCGTCAGGCGCGCGGGCATCGTGCCCGTCACCTGCGTGCCCGCGTCCTGCGGGATGGGGGCGCCCCCATCGGTGCCCCCCGCATCCGGAGCGCCCGCGTCGGACGGCCCCGCGTCGGAGGCTCCCGCGTCGGATGGGCCCGCGTCGGGGACTCCCGCGTCACGGTTCTCTGAAGGGCCCGCGTCGCGCGGTGGCACGCCCGCGTCGTCGCGGCCTGGAGTGCCGCTGTCGGGGACGATGCCGGAGGGATGCTCCTCCTGTGGTTCGGCGCCTCCCGAGCACGCCACCACGGCCCCCCACAAGCAGAGGACGGACAGGACAACGTGGACACTGGAAGGGCGGTTCATGGTCTCATTCCCCGGAGGCGGTCTGGTACAAGCCCGCGCATGGCCGATGACATCCTCGTGCTGGCGTACTCCGGATGCGACACCTGCAAGAAGGCGTTGAAGTGGCTGGAGGCGCGCGGCGTCTCCTACCAGACGCGCCCCATTGTCGACCAACCGCCCACCGTGGCGGAGCTGCGCCAGTGGATTCCCAAGAGCGGCGTGTCCGTGCGCAAGTGGCTCAACACCAGTGGACAGAGCTATCGCGCGCTCGGGAAGGAGCAGATCGACGCGGCCTCCGATGAGGAGCTGGTGGAGTGGCTCTCGAAGGATGGGAAGTTGGTGAAGCGTCCCGTGCTGATCAGCAAGGAGGCCGTCACCGTGGGCTTCCGCCCCGAGGCCTACGACGCGCGCTTCCCTCCGCGCGGGTAGCGGGGCGGCCGGGCCCTTGGGACTGGGGCCCCCTCCCTTCGCGCGGCTTCAGGACAGGCAGGCGGACGAGCCCTCGGTCGACCGTCGTCGCGTGCGTGCCGGGTTGCCACGTTGAGTGGGCATGGAAATCGGATCCAGACGCCCGTTGGGGGAGATCCTCCTGGAGCTGGGAGTGGTCGACAAGGGCCAGCTCCGGCTGGGGCTCGTGCACCATCACGAGCTCCACGTCCCCCTGGGCCGTGCCCTGGTGAACGAGGGCGTGTGCACGGAGGCGGACGTCCTGCGCGGGCTGGCCCTCCAGTTCGACGTGGACGCCGTGGACCTGGACCGCCACCCGCTCGACCGGTCCCTGACCGCGCTGGTGCCCGCGCGCATCGCCCGGCAGTACGGCGTCGTGCCGCTCCAACTGGAGACGCGCGAGGACCGCGAGGTGCTTCACCTCGCCGTGCCCGCGCCGCTGTCCCTGGACGCGGTGGATGACGTGCGGGCGGTGTCCGGCAAGGCGCGCGTGGAGCCGCACCTGGCCTCCGACAGGGCCCTGGCCCGCGCGCTCGGCGCCCTCTACGGAATCCGGGAGACGGACGAGCCGGTGGCGACGCCCGAGCCGCGCCGTCCGCCCGTGCCCGGTCCGCCGCTCCTACTCTACGGATGGCCGCCCGTGACCGCGGTGCTCATCTCCCGCACGCTGGCGCGCAACGGCATCACCGCCCGCGTCGCCACGCCGCTGGAGGTCCTGCACACGCGCGCGAACGACGTGGTGCTCGCGCCCCTCCAGGCCATGGAGGGGCTGCTCGCGGGCGAGGTCCGCATCGAGGGCGCCCTCATCGTGCACGGGACGTCCGACGACGAGGGCTTCGACCGGGCCCGCAAGCTGGGGGCGCGGGGCTTCCTCGCCAACCCGCGCGACGAGGAGCTGCTGCTGCGCGCCGTGCGCCGGCTGCGCCCCGACGCCGGCACCGAGCCCTCCTGGTCAGGCCACTCCTGAACGAAGAGGCCGCGCCCTACGGGGCGGCCGGGGCCACCGGCGCCAGGGCCTGGAGCGCCGCCTCCGCGGGCGCGGCGGCGGGGCGCGCGGTGTGCTGCTCGCCGGACTCGAGCCCCAGCACGCCCAGCACCTCCGGGTACACCTTGTTCGCGAAGTAGCGCCCACCCGCCACGGTGAAGTGCACGCCGTCCGTCATGCGCAGGCGCATGGGCTTGCGGAAGCCCTCCACGCGGGCCTGCTTCAGCGCCTTGCCGCGCGCGTCGGTGAAGAAGGGCCGCGTCTCCAGGTGCACGGCGTCCTCGCGGGCGGAGATGACCTCGCGCTGGAGGCCGCGGATCAACGTGAGCTTCTGTTCGAAGCGGTGACGGCTCGTCGCGGGCAGCTCCAGCCAGATGATCTTCCGGCCCGGCGCGGAGATGGCCGTCACGAAGTCCTGGATGCGCTGGCGGTACTCGCCCTCCCAGTCCGGCTTTCCCCAGGCGACGGTGGCGCGCCCCTGCCGGGTGTGCAGGGCCTGACCGTCATTGCCGCCCAGGATGACCACCACCACGTCCGGCTGATGCTGCTGCACCTCCTGCTGGCCCACCTCCAGCCAGTCGAAGAAGTCCGGGCGGGCCAGCCCGGTGGAAGACTTCGCGCGGCGCTCACAGCGGATCCGCGGGTGCGCGGCGAGCTGGTTCTGGAGGTACTCCCCGAACCCCGTGGCGATGAGGCTGTCCCCCAGCAGCAGCACCGTGCGCCGGGGAGCGAGAGCGACAGCCGGAGGGGCGGGAGCGGCGGCGGGCCCGGGTTCGGGGGCCGAGGCAGCCGAGGCCACCGTGGACAGGAACGCCAGAAGGAGGAACGCGCGAAGAGGACGGGTCGACATCGGCGGAGGCGAAACTACTTCCCACACGTGCATCCGTACACCCCCCAACGGGAGGGAGGATCCGTTCACCCGGCGGCGCGCGTCACGGCCGGACCGCGTCAGGCCGCGGAGCCCACGTCCACGTCCACGTCCGCCAGCGCCGCGAGCCCCGGAGGCGCGAGCGCCTGGAGCCACGGCGTGAGCAGCCGCGCGCAGTCGTCCGGATGCGAGAAATAGGGCACGTGTCCCGCGCCGCGCAGCAGGTGCCGGGGCGTGCCTTCGGGCAGCGACGCGGCCAGGCGCTCCAGCGAGGACGGCGGCACCAGCACGTCGCGGTCGCCCTGGATGCACAGGCACGACACCTTCAACGGCTTGAGGTCCGGCGGCGGCGGCTCCGAGTGGATGGCGAACGCGCGCCGCAGCGTCGACAGCCGCTCCACCGTCGTGGTGGGCACCACGTCCGCCACCTCGCCCGAAGGCACCGGCCGCCACGCCGCCAGCGACGCCGCGGCCCTCCCCGGGCGCCCCAGCACCGCGATGGGCCCCATCATCGCGATGAGCCGTCCGCGAGGCCCCACGTGCGCGGTGCGCGTGAAGGAGCCCAGGAACGCCACGCCTCGGGTCGCGCCCCCCGCCGCCAGGTGCGCCGCCACCATGCCGCCAAACGAACTGGCCACCACCGCGTCCACCGCGCCCGCCACCCGCAGCACCTGATCCGCCAGCGCCTTCGCGCCGCACGCCGCGTGCTCGCCCTCCGGGTACTCCACCAGCACGGGCCGGGCGACGTCCGTGAGCCGCAGGGCGAGCGAGCGGAAGCCCGCCCCCCGGGCGCCCAGCCCCGGCAGGAGCAGCACGCGCGGCCCCGCGTCACAGCCTCCCATGTCGGTCAGTTCCACCGTGCGACGCATGGCGTCTTCCTCCTGGCGCGCGCCTGTGAACACCGCTCACGCCCTGGGTCTGCCCGCCCCCACCAGGAGGCTCGCAGGACCCACGGGCGGTGGGAAGTCCCCCCGCCGTCTCGCTCTCTGAGACATGGAGTGATACAGCGTCAATCACACCACCCTTTTCCACCGACGCGTCGCACCACGTCCGTGAACCAAGGTTTTTCGTCTCCAGCGTTCTGACAGCGAGGGGGCGAAGGATTAAGAATGGTCACCGTGAATCTGCATGCCTTCGGGGAGTTCGTTCGCAAGCATCGTCCGGCCCTGGAGGTACGGGCCGCGAAGCTCTGCGTGGGAAGTTCGGTCGACTCCACGGAGCTGGTGGGCGAGACGCTGGAGCGTGCCCTGTCCGTCTTCGAGCGGCTTCAGGACGAGGACACCACCGCCGTGATGCAGTGGCTGGATGGCGCCATGGGCCGCTGCTTCGCGCGGATGGGTGGGCAGCTGCCGGACGCGAAGCCCGCGGCGCCGGATCTCCAGCAGACGTTCGACCTGCTGCGTGCGCGCTTCCGTGAGGTGTACGGACAGCCCGCGTTCGGCAAGCGCGTGGGCGTCACCGGCTGGCGGATGTAACGCTGTCTCATGGCCCGTCCCGGGTGCCTGGACTCAGGGCGCCGGACGGTGGCCGGACAGCGCCTCCACGTAGGACGCGGCCACCTGGAGGAAGCGGCCTCCGCGCACGCCGGTGAGGTACTGGCGCTTCATCGCGCGGGTGGCCCCCACGTAGAACATCGCGCGGCGGATGCGTTCGTGTTCGCGCTCGGTGCGCTGGCGGGCCCCCGCCATCCACGCCTCGATGGAGTCCAGGGCCTCCAATCCCGCGAAGAAGACGACGGGGCACTCGTGGCCCTTGCATGAGAACACCGTGGTGGCGCGCACGTGATCCACGCCGCTCACGCGGAAGTCGGCCACGTCCCGCCCGCCCTTGCCGCCATAGGCCTCCGCGGGCACGCCCGCCTTCTGGAGCGCGTCGGTGAAGGACGCGGGCATGACGGGCGCCACCACCAGGATGTCGCCGGGGTGGACGCCTTCCTCGCGCACCAGCCGCGCCACCTCCTTCGCGACCCAGCGGGCCTCGCTGGTGCTGGAGGCGAAGGCCTTCACCTGGGGCAGCACGCCACCGCGCTCGGTGGACTGCACGCGGTAGAGGCCTTCCAGCGTCTCCTCCGGAAGCCACAGCAGGCGCTCGCGGGCCAGCTCTCCCGCCTTCATGTATTCGCGCATGCCAGGGTCGGTGACGCGGTGCTGGCGCAGCGGATCCAGCACCACGTTGAAGGCCACGTCGAGGATGTCGCGGGTGGCGCGGAAGGTCTCCTTGAGCACGCGGGTGCGGCCCCGGAAGGACAGCCCTTCGGGGAGCTGCTCCTTCAGGTGGTCGATGGGCACCTGGCCGTAGACGTTCTGCGAGTCGTCCATGAACAGCTGGAAGCAGCGTGACTCGCGGCCGTCCTCGCCCACGCGAGGGCGCACCAGCGCGTGCAGCGACGCCAGCGCCTTCGCGTCCATGTCCTGCGCCTCGTCCACGAAGACGGCGTCGAAGGCGTGGGGCTCCAGGCGCCGGAGCGCCCCCACGTGCTTCACCGTCACCTGGGCCCGGAGCGGACGCACCTGCTCCGCGCCCGCGCGCACGGTGAGCGCCTCCACCAGGAGCTTGTCCACGAGCGGCGCGAGCGAGCGGTTGTAGAAGGAGACGAGCACCCGGGCGCGGGGGTTCTCCAGGAGGTAGCGCGCGGCCCAGTGCGCCAGCACGTACGTCTTGCCGCTGCCAGCCACGCCGCGCACCAGGTGGTGGCCGTCGTCGAAGCGGCGCTCGAAGAGGGACACCTGCTCCTGGGTGAAGAGGGGCCCGGTGTCCTTGCCACCGGCGATCTCCCCGCCCAGGCCCATGGGCACCAGCGGCGGTGGAGGGGGCGGCGGCGGACGCGGCTGGGACGCGAGCAGCTCCAGCCGGGGCGGCGTGCCCGGGTGCACGCGCACGCGAGGCAGCAGCGACAAGAAGCGCGCGGGCACGGGCGACGCGCGGGCCTCCTGGCGCGAGGCCAGCACCAGCAGATACTCCTTCGCGCGGCTGGCGGCCACGTTGAGGATGGGCACCAGGGTGTGCGGTGGGAAGGGCCGACCTCCGGCCACGGTGTCCACCATCACCACATCGTACTGCGTGCCCTGCTGGCGGTGGATGGTGGAGGCGCTGAACATGTCGTGGCGCAGCCCCGCCGCGTTGCCCAGCTTGCGCAGGAGCGCCGCCTGCGCGCGGTAGGGCGTCACGCACAGCACGGTGAGGCCCAGGCGCACGGCCTGGCGGGCCAGGGTCACGGCGAGCTCCGCGGACAGCTCGCGCTGGTAGCCGGAGCCCGTCTCGCCGCGGCCATGCGTGAGGCGGCGGTTGTCGCGGCTCAGCCCATCCAGCACCAGCCACATCGCGCGGGCCGGGAAGGCGGGCACGGGAGGGGGCTTCTGGGCCCGGTCCTTCACGAGGTCGCCGTCCTCCAGCGCGCCGCCGTAGCAGAAGTCGCTCACCACGCGAGCGATGTCCGGGTGCATGCGGTGCTGGGTGCGCAGGAGCAGCACGTCCGGCCGCTCCGCGTCCTTCACCGCGTCCTCCAGGTGGGACAGGGCGCTGGCGCGGAGCCACGTCTGGGTGCCCCGGCCCGCGCCCTCCGCCGCGCGGCTCACGGGGCCGATCTGCTTGGGGTCGCCCGCGAGCGTCACCTGCCGGGCGAGCGGGGCGAGCAGCGCCGTCGCCGCGCGCGTCACCATGCCCGCCTCGTCCACGACGAGCCGCTGGAAGGTCTCCTCCCCTTCCAGCTCCGACACCAGCCGGAGCGCGCGGTGCACGGTGAGCACCATCAGGGGGCTGTCGCCCTTCTCCGCCTCCTTCAGCGTCGGGTCCTTCACGCGGCCGCGCAGCGTGCGCAGCTCCGCCTGCATCCGGGCCAGCTCCGGCGCGGCGCCGCCCCGGGCGCGCTCCAGCGTGAGTTCGCGCTCGCGCTCCTGGATGGAGGTGAGCAGCTTGCTCGTCTTCGCCTCCTCGAGCGCCACGGTGGGCAGCTTGGCGAGGGCGTCGCTCGCGCCGGTGCCGCCGCGGAAGATGCTGCGGGCCAGCGGGCGCAGCGGGATGGGGTCGCGCTCCAGCAGGGAGCTGACGCGCATCACCAACTCGTCCGCGGCGCGGTTGGTGGGGGCCACCGCGAGGATGCGCTCGTTCGGGTACGCGCGCAGGGCACGGGCGATGAGGTCCGCGACCGCCGTCGTCTTGCCGGTGCCGGGAGGGCCCCAGATGCTGCCCCACGGCTGGCGCCACAGCCGGTCCACGGGGAGGAGCTCCGCGTCGCGGGCGGACGGAGGGGACGGGATGAGCTCGCCCCTCGCGCGCTCCAGGGCGGTGGTGAGGGCGGGGACGCGCTCCTCGTAGGCGGAGGCCGCCGCGCACAGGGCCTCCGCGAAGTCGTAGGGCCGGTAGCACCAGCGCTCGCAGGAGAGGACGCGGCGGTCCAGGTCCTCACCGGAGTCGGAGGAGGCGAAGACGCGGCCGGATTCGAAGTCCAGGTGGACGATGTCCCCGGCGAACACCAGCTCCTCGCCCAGGAAGCCCAGCAGCGAGCCTCCGGACCAGTCCGGATCCGCGGCGGGCACCGGCACGAGGCCCAGCACGCCGGGGCCGGCGAGGCCCACCTCGCGCGCCTCCTGGAGGCGCTGGGCGCGGTATTGGCTGCGCTCGGCCACCAGCGCGTCGCGGAGGTCTTCGGGGAGGTAGGACGGCGCGACCCACTGTTCCCTGCGGCGCCCGGACGACACGGCGGCCTGCATGGCCTGCCGCTCGGCGGGGGTGACATCGCCGGAGGTGGACACGTCACGGGCCGGGGCTTCCTCTGGGGGCCGGACGTCGGCCGGGTCGTCCACGCGGAGCAGGTTTGGGGCGGGCGCCTTCGGCGCGTGGGCCGTGGCTGGCGTCGCCGGAGCCTCACGCGCGTCCGCCGCTTCCGTCGCGGCCACCGCGCGGCTCACGCGATGGGAGGCCGGCATGGACGCCAGCGCGGCGGAGTCCAGCTCCCGGAAGGTCAACGTCTTCGCCTTCGCGGCCCCCCTCCCCTTCGCCCCCGAGGCGTCCGCCCGCTTCGGCTGTTCCGTCGGCACCAGCGGCGGGGCATCGGAGTCCGGTGGAGGCCAGGAGGACTGGACGCGGAGGACGGGCGCGGCCTGTCCCGCTTCGACATCCGTGTCGTACTCCACGCGGAGCACGGGCACGAGGCCGTCTGGCGCACGCTCGTCCCGTGGCGCCTCCCCCTGACCCGACTCCTCGTCCGTCCTGCGCATCATACCGGGTGCTCGCGGCGCGGCCCTTCCTCACCCTCGGAAGGTGGCGGCGCCGGGAAGCCGGCCAAGCTAGGGGAGGCATCGATCTGCGTCAACGCACGCGCGGGCTCCCTCGGACGCCTGCACCGCCGGTGAATCCACCCCTCCACGCGCGACAGCCCGGCCCCGCGCACCCACGCGGACCCGGGCCGTCACCTGCCCACCTGGAAACCCCAGAGCGGACTACAGCAGCGAGCAGAGCAACCCGCTGCCCGTGTTCGCCGGGCAGTTCGTGCCCTGGCAGTACGCCGGCCCCAGGCCGATGGAGAGGATGCCCTGGAGGCTGGGCACCTTCACCTTGCACGTGCCCGTGGTCGCGTTGCCGGACGCGTCCTTCACCTCGTACACCATCGTGTAGACGCGACCGTTGCCCAGCAGGCTGGACTCCGCGCGCAGCTCCGCGGACTTGCGGTCCGCGCTCAGCTTGATGTCCTTGCACTTGAACAGGTTGAGGCTGAAGAGCGCGTCCTCCGACTCATCCGACTCAACCCGGATGATGGAGCCAGACGCCTGGAGGTCCAGCGTCCCGCCGCAGTTGTCCACCGGCGCCTGCGCGCAGTCCGCCAGCGTCACCGTCTTGTAGTCCGCGGTCAGCGAGCGCGGGAGCACCAGGTTCTTGCTCGCCCCGGCCACCGGCGCGGTCGCGTCCACCACCGTCACCGTGGCGGCGCACGTGGCCGTGTCCATCCCGTCCGACAGCGTGAGCGTCACCGGCGTCACACCGGGGGCGTACGGGCCCGCCGGGCTCTGCTCGCGGCTCAGCGGCTGCGGGAAGAGGTCCGAGTCATAGGAGCCATTGTCGATGGACGCCGGCGCCGCGCACGACGCGCCCGCCACCACCGTCACGTTCTTGCAGAGCGCCACCGGCGGCTGGTTCACGACACACCCGCCACCCGCGGCCAGCGTCACCGACGCGATGTTGTTCAGCTCGTCGTCCTCCGGGAAGAAGTCGAAGGCATCCGCGACCACGAACAGCCGCTGCGTCCCCTCCGGCACCTGCACCACCTTCTCGAAGGGATAGCGCTCCTTGCCCACCAGCCACGGCACGTCCACCGTCGCCAGCAGCGTGCCGCCCTGCGCCGGGTCCCCAGCGTAGATCCCCGCGACCGACGGGTCGATGCCCGTGGGCGCCTCGTTGCGGATGGCCCCCGTCACCGTCAACACATCGCCGTCACAGGTGACGCCCAGCTCGGAGACAGACAGGTCCAGGTCCGTCAGCGCCGCCTTGGCCTGACGCGGGGCCGTGCCCTCATCGTACGACTCGGCGCCACAGGCGCTCAGCAGCAACAGGGATGCAACGAGGGAAAACGGACGGCGCGAGGACATAGCTGTCTCCAGGGTGTGGCAGTGCCAGGTGGAAACGGGACCGGCGCCAGACAATGACAGCCAGGGCCCGTGAACATTGTTTGCCACGAACATATTTTTCTAGCAATACCGGCAAATCAATTTATCTCCAGGTATATATAGACACCCAGTTGGAGCACAAATGACACCGTGTCTGCCTTTGCGAAAACTTGAGAACCCCCCGCACGCGGTGTCCGAGGTTGACGGACCTGGAGGCAGGGTCGCCGCCCAGGGGGGCGGGCGGGGGGATGGGCGTCACAGTGGACAGCGCCCGCCCTGATGGGGTTGGTTCGGCCCGCCCCGCTGTTGAGGGGAGGACCCATGGCCTCTGTCACTCCGCGCTACGCCCACCCGTTCCTACCCGTGACCCGTGCCGACATGCAGGCTCGGGGGTGGGAGCAGTGCGACATCATCATCGTGAGCGGCGACGCCTACGTGGACCACCCGGCGTTCGGCCCGGTGCTCATCGCCCGCTTCCTGGAGGGACGGGGCTTCAAGGTGGGCATCATCCCCCAGCCGGACTGGCACTCGGCGGAGCCCTTCAAGGCGCTGGGCAAGCCCCGGCTCTTCTTCGGGGTGGCCGCGGGCAACCTGGACTCGATGCTCAACCGGCTGACGGCCCAGAAGAAGAACCGCTCGGAGGACCAGTACAGCCCGGGCGGGCGCACCAACTGCCGGCCGGACCGGGCCTCCATCGTCTACGCGCAGCGCTGCCGCGAGGCCTTCCCGGAGGCGCCGGTCGTGCTGGGAGGCATCGAGGCCAGCCTGCGCCGCATCGCGCACTTCGACTACTGGAGCGAGAAGGTGCGCCGCTCCATCCTCTTCGACGCCAAGGCGGACCTGCTGGTGTTCGGCATGGGCGAGCGGCCCATCTGGGAGATCGCCGACCGGCTGAACCGGGGCGAGCGCATCGAGGACCTGAAGGACATCCGGGGCACCGCGCACCTCATCAACGACGCGGCGATGAAGGCGATTGAGGCGGACCCGGCGAAGCGCGCGGCGGACCGCGACAAGGTGGTGGTGCTGCCCTCCTACGAGGAGGTGGTGGCGGACACGCGCGCCTTCGCGGTGATGAGCCGGGACTTCCAACTGGAGACCAACCCCGGCAACGCGCGCGCCATCGCGCAGCGCCACGGCAACCGGGCCATCTACATGAACCCGCCCGCCCGGCCGCTGGAGGATGGCGCGGGACAGAAGCCCGGCGACACGGCCACGGTGGCGATGGACGAGCTGTATGACCTGAAGCTCAACCGCGTGCCGCACCCGATGTACACCGAGCGCATCCCGGCCTACGAGACGGTGAAGCACTCGGTGGTCTTGATGCGCGGGTGTTTTGGCGGCTGCACCTTCTGCTCCATCACGGAGCACGAGGGGCGCGTCATCCAGAGCCGCTCCGCGCAGAGCGTGCTGCGCGAGGTGCGCGAGGTGCGGCGCATGGGGGACTTCCGGGGGACCATCACGGACCTGGGGGGCCCCACGGCGAACATGTACAAGCTCAAGTGCAAGAGCGAGGACATCGAGAGCCGCTGCCGCAAGCTGTCGTGCGTCCACCCGGGCGTGTGCGAGAACCTCCAGACGGACCACGGCCCGCTCATCTCGCTGATGCGCCAGGTGCGCGAGGAGCCGGGCATCAAGCACGTCTTCATCGCGAGCGGCGTGCGGTATGACCTGGCCGAGCGCTCGCCGGAGTACGTGAAGGAGCTGGCGGCGCACCACGTGGGCGGCCAGCTGTCCGTGGCGCCGGAGCATGTCTCGCCGCGCGTGCTGGAGAAGATGAAGAAGCCCGGCATCGAGAGCTTCGAGCGCTTCCAGAACATGTTCGCGTGCGCCAGCGAGGACGCGGGCAAGGAGCAGTACGACATCGCCTACTTCATCAGCGGCCACCCCGGCTCCACGCTGGAGGACATGGTGATGCTGGCCCAGTGGCTGAAGGAGAAGGGCAAGCGGCCCCGGCAGGTGCAGGACTTCATCCCCACGCCCATGTCGGTGGCCACGGCCATGTATTACACGGGGCTGGATCCGCTGAAGATGGAGCCCGTGTACACGGCGAAGGGCCTGCGCGAGAAGCGGCTGCAGAAGGCGCTGCTGCTCTACTGGAACCCGGAGCACTGGCCGCTGGCGCGTGAAGCGCTGCGGCTCGCCGGGCGCGAGGACCTCATCGGCCGGGGGCCGAACGCGCTGGTGCCGCCGGAGTCCGCCGCGGAGGCCGCGCGCCTGCGCCGGACAGCGGGGGGCGACGCCGAGGAGGGGCTGGCGACCAACGCGTGGCCCCGGCCGGTGCAGCCTCGGCCGTCGGGACCGCGCGGAGGCCGCACGCCGCGTCCGGGCTCGCGCGGACGTGCGTGAGGCGAGGCCCCCGGCTTTCTCTCCGGGGGTGGGCTCGGGTATAGGGTGCGCCGCCTCTATTTGAGCGGCCACACCGCCGGAGCCAGACACCCATGCCCAGGACTTCCCAGGAGCAGTCGCAGGAGCGCCACGCGTTCCTGCTCGACCTCTTCCGCAACCAGCCCGACCTGAGCCGCCAGGACGCCCTGGACAGCTTCAAGGACCGCTTCAACGCGACCATCAACCTGCGCACGTTCAACGAACTGCGCGAGCAGGCGAAGAAGGAGCTGGCCTCTGGCGCTCACGCGCCGGTCGCCGTCAAGGAGGAGCCGGAGGTGGAGGCCCAGGACGAGCGCTCCGAGGTGATGTCCGAGGACGTGGGGGCCCTGCTCAAGGCGGCGGCGACGCCGGAGCCGCACACGGGCGCGGCGCCCGCGAAGAAGCCGAAGGCCAAGGGCCCGGGCTCGCGCAACGTCTTCGTGGACGCGTCGCAGGAGCAGCTCCAGTTCCTGGAGCGCGTGGTGCTGCAGCTCCAGGAGGCGGGTGCGGCCAACGTACGCATCGACCACGCCACCGACCGGTGGATGGTGCTCGTGGTGGACTCCAAGTAGTCCCCACCGTCCGACAGTCCGCGCCTGACCGGAAGGTCCGCCTCCCCCACCGGGAGCGCGGACCTTGTCGTTCCGGCACGCCGCCCGCGCGGGTTGGACTCACCCCGTCGGGCGTTCATCGCCAGACGCGGGCCTCGCTCCGTCTGTTCGGGAGCACGAGCCCCGCCGCTTTCGGGCGGGCAATCCGGGCGCGGGCCGGGTGAGATGGGGCCATGACGCGTGCCCCTCCCCTCCTCCTCGCCCTCGCGCTGTCCACGGGTTGTGCCGGCAGACAGGCCCCCGCTCCCTCCGGGGTGAGGACCTGGACCGCGACGCTGTACCAGGACCACCCGCTGGTCGGGCGCATCTGGGACGTGGCGGGAGGCCGCTTCGTGGACGAGAGCGCCCTGCGCGCGGCGGTGGTCCCCGCACGGTTCGTGCTCCTGGGGGAGCGGCATGACCAGCCGGACCACCACCGGCTCCAGGCGGAGCTGGTGCGCGCGAAGACGGACGCGGGACAGCACCCGGCCCTCGCCTTCGAGATGCTGGACGTCACGCAGCAGCCCGCCGTGGACGCGGCGCTGAGGGAACATCCGGAGGACGTGGCGGGTCTGGCGAAGGCGGTGGACTGGGACCACGGAGGCTGGCCCGCGTTCAGCCTCTACCAGCCCGTGTTCAGCGCGGGGCTCCAGGCCCACCTGCCCATCATCGCCGCCAACCTCCCCCGCGCGCAGGTGCGCGAGCTGGTGATGAAGGGACCGGAGGCACTCCCCGCCGACCTGCGCGCCCGCCTGGAGTTGGATGCCCCCGTTCCGGAAGCGGAGGCGAAGGCCGTCCGTGAGGAGTTGGACCGCTCCCACTGTGGCCAGCTCCCTGCACGGATGCTGGAGCCCATGGCGCTGGCGCAGCGAGCGCGCGACGCGATGATGGCCGACCGGCTGCTGGAGACCGTGCCCGCCGACGGCGCGGTGCTCATCACCGGCAATGGGCACGTCCGCGAGGACCGGGCCGTCCCCGCCCACCTGGAGCGCCGCGCGAAGGACGTCACGGTGCTGAGCGTCGCGCTGCTGGAGGTGTCACCTGAAGCCCTGACGCCTCAGGACTACGCGGCCCTCGCCTGTGCCTCTTCCCTGCCCTACGACTACGTGTGGTTCACCCCCGCGTTGCCAGAAGACGACCCGTGCAAGGAGTTGCGGCAGCGCAACGCGAAGCCAAAGGAGTAGGCCCTCCTCGCGTCGGCCGAAGTGACAGTGTCACCAGGGGCGGCATCCCGGAGCGGGCCGCGAGCCCCTATGGTGGCGTCCATGCTCTGTCCCGCCTGTACCGAGTTCCGCGCCGCCGACCCGGGCCCCGTGTGCCCGGTGTGCGGTGCCACCCTCGTGCCCGCCGCTGGCCAGCACCTGGATGACTTCGTGCGGGCCTTGATGCTCCGACAGGTCGAGCGCTGGCACTTCGACGGGCTGCTGGACCCCGCGACCGCGAACCGCCTGGAGGCGTCCCTCCTCGACATCCCGGAGCGCGCCGTCGCCGAGCCTGAACCGCTCGCGCCCCCTGCCGTGCCAGCCGTGGAGGACTCCCCGGTCGACCCGGCGGCGCGCGTGGAGGCCTGGGCGGATGGCGTCGCCACGTCGCTGCGTCGCACGGGCGGGTGGCGGCTGGGGTGGCTTGGCACGCTCGCGCGCTCGCTGGACGAAACCGCGCGGCTGGAGCGTGAACAGGAGGCGCGGCGGCGAGCGGCGGCGCGGAAGGCCCTCGACGACCGCGACGCCTCCCGTGCTGACCAGGAGGCCCAGCGGACCGCTTCGAGAGCGACCTCGGAGGATGACGAGGACTCCTCCAGTGAGGAGGACCTGGGCTCCGCGCTGGGGTCGGGGCAGGCGATGTTCGCGCGGGGGCACCTGGACTCGCTGGGCGGCAGCGGCCTGGAGGCGGTGATCGCCCTGGATGAAGGCGACAGCGCGCCCCGCGTCAATGAATACATCTGGTGGTTCCTCGGCGCGGTGCTGGTGTTGGGCGGCTCGCTCATGGGGGTCCGCGAGGCGTGGCGGGCGCTCGGAGGCGTGCCCCGGCAGTTGATCGTCTCGGGCGCGCTGCTGGGCTACCACGCGGCCTTCATCGGACTGGGGACGTTCCTGGCGCGGCGCTCGCTGTCGGCCGGGCGCATCCTCGCGAGCATCGGGCTCGCGTTGCTGCCCGTGGTGTTCGTCGCGCTGTCCGCGCTGGTGGGGCTGACACCTCGGGTGGGCGTCCCCGTCGCGCTCGGGGTCGCCGCGGTCGCGCTGCTTCCGTTGAGGGCCGCGGGGCGGCTGTTGCATGGGACGAACGCCGTGTCCCTCGCGGTGGCGCTGTTTCCCTCGCTCCTGGCGGGGCTCCTGTTGATGCGCGGCGACGACGCGCCCTGGCTTCGCGTGCTGTGCGCGTTCGCGGGCGTGTTCGCGCTGGCGGCCACGGAGTGGCGAGCGCGGGCGGTGGCGCCTGGAATGGCGACCCTGGTGAACATGGGCGCCGCGCTCTATGGCGCACTCTGGCTCGCGGTCTTCTGCGTGGCGAGCGGGCCTTCGGGGTTCGACGCGCTGGAGCCGGGCAGCCCCCTGTTCGCGGGCCTCACCCTCTGGGCGGTGGCGCTGGGCGCGGTGGTGGCCGGGGCCGCGTCCTCCTCCGCCGTTCGCGCCGCCTTTCCACGCGCGGGTCCCGTGTTCGAGACGCTGGCGCACGCGGTGGTCGCCAGTGGCGCGCTCGCGGGGGCACTCGGCGCGCTCTCAGGTGTCCCGGGCGATGACCGCTCGGTGGACGTCACTTCCGTCTGCGCGCCCGTGATGGCCGCGCTCGTCTTCTTCATCCTGGAGCCCCGTCGCCGGGCCCTCGTGCACCCGGGCGTCCTGGCGTCGCTGCTCTCCGGGGCGCTGCTCGCGCGGACGCTGGCTCCCGATGAGCCGGCGTGGGCGTGCTTCGGCGTCGCGGCGGTGGCGGCCGGGCTGATGCTGCTGGCGCGAGTGACGTCCGCCAGCGGCCCGCGCATGCGGCTGCTCGCGTGGGGCGTCGTGGTCTCGCTCGCGGCGATGCCCGCCTTCACCGCGCTGGACTGGCGCTGGGGCGTGGGCAGCCCCTGGCCCAGGGCGCTCGCGGGAGGGCTCATCGCGATCTCGGCCCACCTCGCGGGGGGATGGCGGTGGAGGGGCCTCCACACCCTGGGCGGCGGCGCCCTGCTCTTCGGCGCGCTCGCGGCCGTCGCGGGGACACCGTCGCTCGCCTCCAGCGCGGCGAGCCTCGCCGTCCTCGCGCTCGCCGCGGCGCTCTATGGCCTCGGTGGCCGCATGCAGTCCGCGTGGCACGGCGGCACCGACTCGTTCCAGCCCTTGAAGGACCTGTCGCTGGTCATCGCCGCGCTCGGGGTGGTGCGGGCCCTGGGCGTCCTGCCCGCGTTGCCAGACATGCTCCTGCCGTTCGCGGGGCCCCATGCCGCGGTGCTCGCCTGCGCGCCCACCGCGCTGCTCACGGCGGTGTTGCTGCTCCGCGTGAGGAGCGACGGAAGCCGGCTCGTGAGTTTCCTCGCGGCCTCTGGACTCATGGTCACGGTGGCGCAGGTCACGGGCACGGTCTCCGACTTCACCTCGGCGAGGGCCGCCCTCGTGGCCGCCGCCCTGGGGTTGGCCTTCGCGGTCCTCGTGATGGCGCGTGGCTCCCCCTCCGAGGACGCGCCCAAGGCGAAGGGCCGGCGGTTGTTGGGCATCCTGCCTCTGCCGTTTGGCGCAAGGGGCCGGCCGCTCTTCGCGGATGGCTTCGCGGGCGCGGCGCTCGTCCAGGCCAGCTTCGCGACCCTCGTGCTGCTCCAGTGGATCCCCATGCCCGTCGCCACCGAGCGGCCGGCGTTCCTCCTCGCCGGGGGACTGCTCACGGCGGGCGCGCTGCTGGCGTTCGTGTCGCGCGGCTTCGTGGCGTTCCGCCTGCGGGGGGCGGTGGGGACGCTCGCCGTGGGTGGAGGCTTCATCGCGCTCACCGCGATCATCAACCGCGCGGGCCGCCCCCTTCCGCCCGACGTCAGCGCGTGGCGACTGCCCCTCATCGGCATCGCGCTCTGGGCCGTGGCACTGGCGACGCGGCGCGCGGGGCCGTGGGTCGGCCGGCTCCTGGAGAACCCCCGGCACGGGCCGCTCTACCACGCGGTGCCCCACCTGGGCGTGGCCGCGCTCGCCGGGGTCCTCCTGCGCTCCGCCATCCAGGTCGGCCTTCCGGATCCCTCGCGTGCGCTGGGCGTGGTGCCGCCGCTGCTGGCGCTGGGCCCCGCGCTGCTGGTGCTGCTGCTCGCGGCCTCGTTCCGCTCACGTGCCCTGGCTCACGCGGGCCTCCTGCTGGGGCTTCCCGGTGCCGCGCTCTGGGCCGCGCAGCAGTCGCCCTTCGGCGCTTCGCTGGTGGCGCTGCTGCCGCCCGACGGACAATGGGCTCGCGCCACGGCGGTCCAGCTCCTGGGCCCTTCGCTGGAATGGCTCCATCCAGAGGCGTGGCTCCCACCGGGGAGCACGCGCTTCCTCGTGTGGCAGCGGGCCTTCGCGGGCATCGCCGCCGCAGGGCTCGTCTATGCCGCGAGCGCGGGCGCGGTGGCTCGCATGGGCTCGTGGCGGGCCTTCTTCCGCCGCATCCTCGGACTGGGCACCGACGACCTCCACGCCCCCTTCCTCCGAGCCCTGCACCGGGCGGCCCTCACGGCGGTGACGCTGGTGGTGGCCGCGGCGCTCTTGCAGCCTGGACTCCACGCCGCGGGGCTCGTCCTCGCCACGGGAGCGGCGCTGTTCCTCGGAGGCGCGCGCGGCCCGGGGCGCGGCGTCCTGGGCGTCGGACTGCTGCTGCTCGTCCATGCGCAGGCGCACCTGGTGCCGAGCCTCGCGGCGTGGCCGGGCCCCACACTCGCGCTGATGGGGCTCGCGGTGGTGAGCCTCGCGCCCTGGATCGCCCGGCGGCGAGGAGCCGACCCAGGCAGGACCCGGCTGCGCTCCCAGTTGGCCGCGCTGCCCTGCTTCCTGGCGGCGACCGTGTACGCGCTGGCCGTGACCGGGGACACCTCCTCGACGATGGCGGTCCCCGTCCTCGTGTGGCGCATGGCGCAGGGCCTGGATGGGACGTGGATGGTGTCCTTCGCGTTCCCCATGACGCTCGCGCTCGTCGCCGCGACGCTCCTCGTCGCGGCGTTCCAGTGGAAGGGAGCGCTCTCCGGGTTCATCGCCGGAATCGCCACGATGGCGGCGGGAGGCGCGGTCGTCTCCGCGCGCATGGCGTCGCTCGTGACCAGCCCGAGCCCCACGGCGTACCGGGACCTCTTCACCCTGTCCGGCGCCGCGCTGGCCCTGGTCGCGGCAGGGAGCGCGCTGGCCCTCCACATCGCCCGCCGTTCGACGTCGCGGCGACGGAGCGATGTCGCGGGCGGGATGGGCTGGGGGCGCGACGTGTGGCTGGTGGCGACCGGCGTGCTGCTCGCGGCTGTCGCCCTGGGAGGCCGCGCGACGGAGGAGGCGCTGCCCCTGGCACTCGCGGCCATCGGGCTCGCGGTCGGCGTGTCCCTGCACGCCGCGTGGCGCGAGCACACGGGACGACACGTGTACTTCGTGCAGGTCTCGGTGGTGGGCATCTACGCGCTGGTGCGCGGCCTGTACGCCCAGGGCCTGCGCCCCGAGCATGACGCGCTCTTCGCCCTGTCCCTGGGCTTCGCGCTGGTGGGCGTGACGGTGCTGGCGCGCAGGGCGGGCGTGCAGCCCGTGGAGCGCGCGACCCGGCGCTTCGCGGCGCTCCTGCCCATCGCGATGGCGTGGCTCCTCCCAGGCGACGCGACGGGCGAGGCCGCCCTGCTCGCGGGAGGCTCGGGCCTGTTGTACGCGGCGCTCGGCGCGGTGGAGCGCAGCCGGATGTTCGGCGCGTTCGCGGCGGCGGCCTGCAACCTGGCGCTGCTCATCGCCGCGCTCACCTTCGGCCTGGAGGGCCTGGAGGTGTACCTGGCGCCGCTCGGCCTGCTGCTCCTGATGCTGGGACAGTTGTTCACGTCGAGCCTGCCGCACGCGGCCCGCAACACGGTGCGCATCCTCGGCGGCCTGCTGCTGTACGTCCCCGCGGCGGCGAAGCTGGCGACCCGGCTGGGCGCGTCAGCGGATGGGACCTACGCGCTCGTCTTCGGCGCCGTGTGTCTGTTGGGGGTCGCGGTGGGAATGGCCCTGCGGATCCGCGCCTATCTGGCGCTGGGGACGCTCTTCCTCATCCTGGATGTCATCGCCAACCTGCTGGACGCAGGCTTGAGGGACCACCGCGTCGGCTTCCTGGTGATGACCCTCACCGGCCTCTCCATCGTGGGCGGCCGCGTGATGGCGACCCTCAAACGTCAGGAATGGGAGCGCCTGCTGCGGCGGGTGCGCGTCCAACTCCGCGGCTGGGATTGAAAGACATCTGGCCTTGCACAGTATCAACGAGGCCTGACAGTCCGCCAAGGATGCGGCGGGTCGGCAGACCGGGCCCTGCCGACCCAAGACTCACATCCCGAGACTTTTCCATGGCAAACCGTCCCGGAAATGACACCCAATCCCATCCGCGACACAGCGTCGATTTGGATTGAGTTTCATGGAAACTTTCGCGTAATCAATGCCCATCCGGAATTCCGGATTGGCTGTTGCCCAAACAGCCCTGTCCTACAACTTGAGAGGATGACATGTCGATCCATGCGTGGCGCTGGAGCGCCGTGGTGCTGATGGCGTTGACGGGCTGTGCCGTGGAGCCGCAAGAGGCGGCGCCCGGGCAGGAGGAGCTGCAGGTCCTGGAGCAGCAGACGCAGAAACTCTCCCCACCCACCGGGTGTACCGAGATCACGATGGGCGCCCTGTCCAATGGCATCCAGCTGACGCCGGTGATGTACGGGGCCCAGCCGACCTATCAGGGTGCCTTTGGCTCGTTCGGGGACCCGGCGGTGGTGGACACGGCGAACATCCGGCTGGACGTGAACACGGCGCCGGGCCTGCACAATCTGGCCACGGGCGGCGGCAACCTCTTCAACTGCGAGCAATGCGTCTTCGGCTATCAGGACGAGGGGGCCTCGAGCGAGAAGCTGTTCGTCGCGGACTCCGGCTCGCTGCTCCTGGCGCTCAAGGTGTCGCCGCAGGAGACGGTGGGCGCGATCTACAACGTGACGCTGCGCGAGGCCGCGTACGCGCCGCCGTACTACGCGCCCTACTGGGGCAGCGCCGTGGTGCCCGGTGGGGAGTGCAAGTGGATCCGCTTCGCCACCTGGAACACGGTGCGGACGGACGGCTGCGATCCCCGCCAGGGCTCGCTGACGGCGAACCTGCCGGGTCACACCTGCGTGGCCGCGAACTACCTGGCGGATGACGGCACGCTGGAGAAGTCGCAGGGCACCAAGGTCCAGGGCGCGGCGTGCACCTCCACGCCGCCGACGACGACCCCGGGGCTGGCGACGACGGACTGCGCGCAGGGCTACGCGTGCTCGGACCTGTTCACGGACGACCGGCAGTGCCTGAAGACGTGCGACCCGATGGCGGCGGTCCCCGGCTGCCCCAGCGGCACCGTCTGCGGCGTCTACGGCCTGTGCATCGAGCAGTCCGTGCTGGAGCCCATCGGCTTCGCCTTCGACCCCGCCCTCATCGGTGAGACGTGCACCCTGGGCTTCGCCGAGTTCTGCGGCGTCGAGGGCGCGCGTGGCGCCTGCGTCGACCTGGGCCGTACGGGCCACGGCACCTGCCTGCGCTATGCGCGCGCCCGCTCCGAGTGCGGCGCGGGCGAGGAGCTGGGCTACATCGGGTACCCGCTCTCCGGCGGCGGCTACGACCGCACCACCGGTTGGTGCTACCCCGACGGTTTGTGAGCCAGGCGCGTACCCTGGGGGAGGTCCAGCCCCCAGGGCACGCGGCGTCGCTGTCCGTTGGGCGCGGGCTGGGATTTCATGCATCGTTTTCCGGCCCGTGGGCTCTCCGGAAGCGTGAACATGTCCCCCAGCGTCCTGCCTGTCTGGTTCCTGCTGCTGCTGCCCGCGACGGTGGGGGCCGCGCCGCCTGTTTCCTCGAAGCCCGCGCCCATCCGGGCCGCGAGCGTGGAGTCAGACGTGGAGCGCTACGCGCGGCGGTGCCAATCCCAGACAGCCCACCGCATCGCGAGGCCCCAGGGCACCATGCTGTGGGGCACCAAGCGCTCCTGGGACCCCGACAAGCCGACCGACGAGCGCACCAGCGTGCTCGTCTCCGTGGCGCTGGCGTCCCCACGACAGGCGGAGGCCGGAGTGAAGGCCCTGCGCTTCGATGGAGGGCGCCTGTGGGCGGTTCCTCCACCCGAGGCCGGGGCGACGGCGAGCGACGTCGTCGGCACCGTGCTCCAGGGCACCGCCAGCGACGGCAAGCCCGTGGAGGTGGCCATCTGCGGCGCCGAGCCCGCTCCCGAAGAGCCGGGGCGGGTCTTCTACCGCATCGAGGCGTGGAACGCGGTGGCGCGGGAGTGGGAGAACCCCTGCGTCGCGCTGGACCGGGTGCCCGCGCCCCGGGCCCTCGCGGTCGGCGGCGTCTGGGATTCCAGCGGCGCGCACGTCGACGCGGCGGACCAGATCACCTTCGCCTGTGAGAACGGCGCCATCACCAAGTGCATCGTCTGGGGTTACGCGCCCTGGGCCTCGCGCAACGGGCAGTCGCTGGCCGGGCTCCACCAGGCGTGCACCCGGCTGGCGCGCGCGGACTATTGCGGCAACGGCCGCAGCCACACGCACCAGGACACCACCATCGACATCTATGACCGGCTCGGCGTGCTCGAGCAGGCGACGGAGGCGACCCGGGAATGGGACCCGTCGAAGGCCTCCTTCGAGGCGGCGTGGGCCCCGGACGGGGCGACCTGTCTGGCCCGCACGCGCGACGGCCGCGCGTTGGAGACGCTGCTCCAGGAGTGCCCCGACCGCTTCCAGGCCGACCCCGGCGACGCTCCGGAAGCGGTGGAGCGCTGCACCGTGCGCCGCGTGGGCGTGAAGTCCGGGGCCGAGCTGCTGCGCAACCTGTCCTACGGGCCGCCGAAGCCCGCCGCGCCGCCAGCCCGGGAGCCGTAGCGTCAGCCCTCCGGCGGAGGCGGCTCGCGCTTCTCCCCCAAGAGCTGGCTGAGGGTCAGGTCCAGCTGGCTGTCCACGAAGGCGAGGAAGCTCTGGAAGCCTTCGGTGGTGAGGCCCAGCTGCTCCTGCAGGCGCCGGCGCGTCTCGTCGTGGACCTGCTGCTGCGCCCGCTTCAACCAGCGGGAGATGGTGGACTGGTTGACGCGGAAGAGCGGGGCCATCTCATACGTCGAGAGCCGGTCCGCGAAGTGGAGGCGGAGCAGATGGCGGTCCTCGTCCGAGAGCGTGGCGGCGGCCTCGCGCACGGCCTGGAGGAAGGCCGCGTGGTGGCGGCGCTTCATCACGTCCAGCTCCGGGTCCAGGCCCTGCCCCGGCAAGACCTTGAAGAGCTCCTCCGCGTCGTCATCCGGCGCGGGCTTCTCCTGGGCGCGCAGCTTGTTCGCGATGCGCCCCGCGATGACGACCACCCAGCTCATCAGCCCGCCGCGCCCCGTGTAGTCGCCGATGCTGGGCGTGGTGCCCGCGGCGGCGACGAGGAGCTTCACGCGCACGCGCTGGCGGACCTCGTCAATCACCGCGTCGGATTGCTTGAGGCTGCGCAGCCGCTCCGGCAGCCGGGACAGGTAGTGCCGCTCGAACGCCTCGTGCGCGGAGGCAAGGCCCAGGAGGCACGCGCACGCCAGGTACAGCTCCTGGAGCGACAGGCCCTCGACGAGCGGCGCGACGGGGCTCGTGGGGCTCGCCGCGGGCAGGTGCTCGGCCAGGTGGCTCACGAATCGGGTGGCGGGGAGTTCGACGCCCGGCCAGCGCGCGCGCGCGTCCTCCCAGGCGCGCAGGAGCAGGGCATCGAGCGCCGCGAGGTCCTCCGGCGAGGGAGGCACGAAGCGCGTCTTCGTGTGCGCGAGGAGGTTCGCGGCCAGTCCGGCGGGCACCTGAGCCATGCGAAGGGCCATACCACGCACCCGGGCTGGCCCCCAACGCGCGCCCGGCCCGTGGACCGTGCCATTGAAGCATGGCCGCCGCATGGCTAGCGTGAGGGCCCCGACTCCGTGAGCGCGCCCCCTTCCAGTTGCCTGACCGACGAGGTCCTGGTCGAGCTTCTTGAAAACCTGCTGCCGGATGACGCGCTGGCGCGGGTGCACCGACATGCCGCCGGGTGCACCGCGTGCCGCACCCTCATCGCCACGCTGACGCCCGGCATCCAGCGCTCGGAGGTGGAGGACTCGGGGCCCGGGCCCGCTGACAGCGCCCCCGAGGCGGCGGGGAGCTGGACGCCGCCGGAGTCCTTCGACGCGTTCCGGCTCGAGCGGCTGATTGGCCGGGGCGGGATGGGCATCGTCTACCTCGCGCACGACACCTCGCTGGACCGGCGCGTGGCGGTGAAGTTCATGGCCCCGGGCCAGCCTGATGCCCGGTTCCGCGAGCTCTTCACGACCGAGGCCCGGGCGCTCGCGCGGACGCAGCACGCCAACATCGTCAGCGTGTTCAGCGTCGGAGAGGTGGACGGCCATCCGTACATCGTCTCCGAGTACGTCGTCGGGGAGACGCTCGCGGAGCTGCCGCTGCCCGTGCCCTGGCGCCGGGTCCTGTCGCTGGGCGTGGGACTGGCGCGGGGGCTCGCGGCGGCGCACCGCCAGGGCGTCCTCCACCGGGACCTCAAACCCTCCAACGCGCTCGTCACCCCCGAGGGGGAGGTGAAGCTGCTCGACTTCGGTCTGGCCGAGCGCTTCGACGTGAGCGGGGAGCAGGCGTCGGGCTCACCGCAGCTCGTGGGCACCCTGCCCTATCTGGCGCCGGAGGTCCTGGCGGGAGGTCCAGCGACCGCGCGCAGCGACCTGTACGCCCTGGGCCTCGTCCTCCACGAGCTGTGCACGGGGCAGGTGCCGCTGCGCGCCTCTCGCCTTCCCGGGGAGACGCCGCCCCGCGCCGCGCCGGGCCCGGACGTGGATCCGGACTTCGCCGCGCTCATCCTGCGCTGCCTCGCGGTGGATCCGCTCGAGCGCTTCGGGTCGGTGGAGGCGCTGGGCGAGGCGCTGGAGCAGCTGGAGCGGGCCCTCGCGCCCGTGCCCATGGCGGCCGGCAATCCCTACCGGGGCCTCGCGCCCTTCGCGGCGGAGCACCGGGCGCTCTTCTTCGGACGCGAGGGCGACATCCGCGCCGTGCTGGAGCGCCTTCGCACGCGCACGCTCGTCCTCGTCGCCGGGGAGTCGGGGACGGGCAAGTCCTCGCTGTGCCGCGCGGGCGTGCTGCCCCGGGTGGCGGCGGGAGCGTTGGACGACGGACAGGGGTCGCGCATCGTCACGCTGTGGCCCGGACACCGTCCGCTCGAGGCGCTGGCCGCCGCGCTCGCGCCGGTGCTGGGCCGAGGGGAGGCCGAGGTCGCCACCGTCCTCACGGAGACTCCGGCCTCGCTCGGGCGCGCGCTGCGGGAGACGCATGCCCGGGGGCGGGGCCTGCTGCTCTTCGTGGATCAGCTCGAGGAGTTGCTGACGCTCTCCGACCCCGGACAGGCGGCGCACTTCGCGCGGCTGATGGCGGAGCTGGCGCTGCCGTCGGCCGGTGTGCACGTGCTGCTGGCGGTGCGGGGGGACTTCCTCACGCGCCTGTGCGCGCTTCCAGGCCTGGGCGACGAGGCCGAACGGGCGCTCTACGTGCTCAGGCCGCTGTCGTCCGAAGGGGTGCGCGAAGCCATCGTCGGGCCGGCCCGCGCCCGGGGCGTGGCCTTCGAGTCCCCGGAGCTGGTCCAGGCGCTCGTCGCGTCCACCGCGCAAGGCGTGGGCAGCCTCCCGCTGCTCCAGTTCGCGCTCGCCGAGCTGTGGGAGCGCAGGGACCCGGCCCGGGGCCGCATCACGCGCGCCGCGCTCGACGCCATGGGAGGGGTGGCGGGAGCGCTGTCCCGGCACGCCGATGGGGTGCTCGCGCGCATGAGGCCCGCGGAGCACGCGGCGGCCCGGCGCTTGTTGCTCCAGCTGGTGACGGCGGAAGGCACGCGCATCGAGCGCGGAATCGAGGACCTGACCGACGCGGGTGACGAGTCCTCACGCGCGGCCCTGCGCATGCTCGTCGAGGGCCGGCTCTTGCACACGCGCACCGCGAACGGGCTGCCGCGGTGGGAGATCGCCCACGAGTCGCTGATCGAGAGCTGGGGCACGCTGCGCGACTGGCTGGATGACGACATCGGGCACCGCGTGCTGCGCAAGCGCGTGGAAGCGGCCAGCACCGAGTGGGAGCGCCTGCACCGCACCCATGAGGCCCTGTGGGGGCAGCGTCAGCTGGATGAGGTGCGGCTGCTCGACGCCTCCACGCTGGGGGGCCGGGACCAGGCGTTCCTGCGCGCGTCCCACCGCGCCGTGAGGAGAGCCCGCTGGCGGCGGGGCCTCACCGTGTTCTTCCTCGCGCTCGCCGTCCTCGCGACCCATGGGGGCCTCCGGCTCCAGGCGTACCTGGAGGACGCGGGCTTCATCGCCGCGGAGCTCGACACGGCGCGAGAGGCGCTTGCTTCGGGACGCGGCCTCGCGAGCCGGGCCCTCGCGAGCCGCGAGGAGTCCCTGGCGATGTTCGACGGCAAGGCGCCCTCCTCCCTGGGCCCCGAGACCGCCACGGGGCCCGCGGGCCTCAGAAGCGCCGCGGAGAAGCGCTGGACCGAGACGCTGGCCCTGAGGGATCAGGCGGAGGCGGCCCTCACGCGTGCCAGCCGGAGCCTGGAGCGGGGGCTCGATCGCGACCGCCACCACCTCGCCACGCGGCAGCTCATCGCGGAGGTCCTGGCCGAGCGGGTCCAGCTCGCGGAGGCCTTCCACCAGCGCCGCGAGCGCGACGAGTGGCTGCGCCGGTTGGAGCAGGAGGTGGACGCCTCCAAGCAAGGCGGGGAGTTGCTGGAGCGGCTGCGGGCACCGGCGGAGGTGGAGTTCACGAGCACGCCTCCGGGCGCGCAGGTGGCCGTCGAGCGATACATCCCAGGCGAAGGGCCGCTGCACCGCGAGCCCGTCACGGCGCGAGGCCCTCGGCTGGTCCTCCCGGAGGGCTCCTACCTGCTCCATGTCACGCAGCCGGGGCGCGTGCCGGTGACGCTGCCTGTGTCCCTGATGCATGGAGCCCGCGAAGCCCTGCGCCTCACGCTGCCCACGCAGGTGCCCGAGGGCGCGGTCTACATCCCGCCGGGGTGCTTCCTCTTGGGCAGCGCCGAACCGGAGGCGGTGCGCAGGTTCTCCTTCAGCCCGCCCATGCACCGCTATTGCCTCGCGGAGGGGTATCTGATTGGCCGGACCGAGGTGACCTTCGGTGACTGGCTGACCTACCTGGAGGACCTGCCGCCCAGCGCGCCCGCGCGGCGGATCCTCGAGCAGCCGCATTTTGGCGACGGTGGGGCCATCACCTTGCGGTGGCACCCGGGCACGGGCTGGGTCTTCACCTTCTACCGGACCCGGGAGGAGTTCCGCGCGGCGAAGGAAGAGGAGCCGCTGGTCTACGCGGAGCGGACACGGCGAGGCAGCGTCGACTGGAAGCGGCTGCCCCTGTCCGGCGTCTCCGCCCAGGACCTGGAGGGCTATCTCTACTGGCTCCACCGGACGAAGCGGCTGCCGGGGGCGCGGCTCTGCGGCCAGCATGAATGGGAGTACGCGGCCCGGGGCGCGGATGGGCGGCGCTACCCGCATGGTGACTCACTCCAGTCCGACGACGCCAACATCGACGCGACGTATGACCGGCGGCCCCGGGCCTTCGGCCCCGACGCGGTGGGAGAGCACCCCGCGTCGGTGAGCCCCTTCGGGCTGGAGGACATGGCAGGCAATGCCTATGAGCTCACGCGCTCGGTGACGCCGGAGTTCGGCAGCGTCGTCCTGAGGGGAGGCTCCTGGTATTACGACTCCTTCGTCGCGGCCAGCGCCGACCTCTCCCCCGGTGACGCGACCGCGAGGGATGTCAGGATTGGCGTGCGCGTCTGTGCTTCATTCGAACCGCATTGAGGGGACGGGGGCTCAGCCCGTCACGAACAAGCGGCTCGGGCAGCCGTCGTAGTCGATGGTGCGGTCGAGCCGCATCCCAAGCCGCTCCGCCACGCGCAGGGACGCCGTGTTCTCCGGGTGGATGATGGCCACCAGGGGGACGTCCGGGAGGTGCTTCGCGGCCAGCGCCAGGGCGAAGCGGGAGACCTCGGTCGCATAGCCGGAGCCCCAGGTCTGGGGAGCGAAGCGGTAGGCGAGGTTCAGCACCCGCTGCCCCTCGAGCTCCTTGTGGCGCACACCGCCGAGTCCGACGACGACGCCGGGCGCATCCAGCCGCTCCACCAGCCAATAGCCGACGCCCTCGCGCGCCCAGTCTTCCAGCCACAGCCCCAAGGTCTTCCGCGCGTCGTCCAGCGTGCGCATGTATCCGGCGCGGCTGAACCGGTTCGTCGCCGGGTCCGAGTGGAGCGCGAACACCGCCTCCAGGTCATTGGCGCTCACCGCGCGGAGCAGCAGCCGTTCGGTCGTCGCGCGCTCGAAGTCCTGAATCATGGCCGGCAGCTTGCGCGAAGCCGTCGTCCCAGGCGAGCACACACGCCACGTACGGCAGGTGAAGCCCCCGATTCATCTCACCGAGGAGATGCGAACCAGTCCCAGTCCTCCGCGGCGAGGGGCAGCTCCTGGCTCCAGCGGCGCCACGCCAGCACCTCCGCGCGCCATGCATCCACTCCACCCCGGAGCGGCCAGGCGCGTGAGACAGCTCCCTGGGCGGACCGCGTGAAGTTGAGCAGCAGCATGCGGTTGACGCGCTCGACGACCGCCGGCGTCGCTCCGGCGCGCAGCTGGAAGTCCGCGCTGAACAGGGCGCCCTCCTCCCGGACGGAGCTCTCCGGGCGCGCTGCGGGGATGAACGGCCACAACCCCAGCAGAGGGGGCTCCACGCCCTCCAGCAGCGCCGCGTGCACCCGGTCGTGTCCGTCCAGCACCAGCCACTTCGCCAGGATGTCCACGTAGAGCAGGAGCGTGGGCGGCAACGTCCCGTCCTTCGCGCGCTTGCGCCAGCTCTTCACCCGGCCGTCATCGCTGGCCGACGGCGCACGGAGCGAGAGCACGGTCCCCGGTCGCTGCGCCGGCAGCGTCTCCCACCAGTCCTCGTTCCAGGCCCCGCTGAAGCGCGGCACGGCGTCCAGGGAGTGCGGCGGCTGTAGCGGCTGACCGAACCTCCACTCCATGGGCGAGACGGGGTGGCGCTCCGCCTTGTCGGCGGAGATGGCGCGCACGGGGCTCAGACACCAGCGTCCCGCGTGGAGCACCGGCGAAGGCGCCTCCACGAGCGTGCGCGCCAGCCGCCATCCCCAGGCTTCCCACCAACCCTCGGAACCCGGGGCCTGCGTCACGGCGCGGACGTCGGGCGCGGTCAGCGGAGGAAGGCTCCAAGGCGCGTGCGTCTTCCCACGAAGGAAGACGGCTCGGTCCCACCACGTGTCGATGCGGGCCCAGAGCAGCGGCTGTCCCCCGCTCATCAAGCGGAGCCGGTAGTCCGAAGCCGCTTCCAGGTGCAGAGCAGGTCGCGCTCGCCAGGGCCCCGTCGCGGGCACTTCCAACAACAGCCCAGGGCCAGGAGTCTCCAGCCCCCAGCTCCGGAAGTCATCGACCCCGATGGAGACACCTGGATGCACGCGCCACCCTCCTCGCTGCCGCCTGGACTGCACAAGGCATCCAGAGCGTAGTGCTTTCGACCGCACGCCGGGCGAGCGTCCATGCACGTCCGCCTGCCCCCCTCTGCCACCCGGCGGGACCCAGCCCCACCTTTGGACAGGAGGTGAACCCGTCATGGCGGACAGGCTTGTCGACAAGCAGCACCAGCACGAGCGGCAGCAGGAGCGCGACCGGCTGAGGGAGGAGGAGCAGAAGGACCTGGCCGTGGAATCCCACCGTGGGTCACGCCCCCTGGAGGGCTACGCGGGGGGCCACACCACCTGGACGGCCGACCAGGACGACAAGGCCGCGGCCCGCGTGCATGCGGGAGACGCCGAGGCCTCCCAGGAGGCCACGGAGCGGCAGGCCCGGCTGGAACCCGAGCCCCCATCCTTCGACGAGGGCGACGAGGAGCCCGGGCCCCGACGCGAATAGTCGGCGGTCTCAGGGCGCGCAGTAACGCAGCGCCCGGAGAGTGTAGGGCTCCGGAGGATTGCCGGTCGCGGTCATGAGCAGCGCGCCCATCCACTGACCCGGCAGTTCCTGCATCATCACCCAGTCCGATTGTCGGTGCATCGGCATCGAGACGCCGCCTGGAGTCCAGTCCGTCACGACACCCGACGGACTCAGCCCCCAGAGCCGGCCCTCACAGTTGAAGTACGAGTCCAGACCCGCCACGGGCAGAAAGCGCATGGAGATCCAGGCCACCTGGAGTCCCCGCGATGTCATCGTGGCCCAAACCGCTGGCGAGTCACCAGGAGTCGTGGTGGTCACGGTCTCGGGGACACCCCCATCGAAGAGGTCTTGGATCTGCTGGATCCGGAAGTTGGGGCCCGGAATCTCTCGCAGGAGCACCATCGGTTCACCCGAGTCCGCCCCGCCCGCCGCGGGCGCCATCACCAGTTGGGCGGCAATGTAATGCCCCACCGTCAGCATGCGCTCCTCCCCCACGGGCAACAGGTTCCGGTCGTAGCGCCGCAGCCGGATGCGCGATTCGGAGCCCCCAAGCCCGAACTCCACCGCCATCGCAAGAAAGCCTCCATCTTTCAGACCCAGGGCGCGCGGCGAGAACGACAACAAGGTGCCGTACGCCTCATCCTTCCAAAAGAGGACCTGCGGTTCGGTCAGGGCCTGACCGTCCGCGTCCACGAGGCGGGTCAGGAGATCTATAGAATTGAGGCCAAAGTTGGCATTCGAGCTCCAGATCACCATTCCCCGGTCCCGATCCACCGACGCGGCCACCTGGGCATTGATGTAGGACGCGGGTTGATGGAAGACAGTCACCCCCGGAGGCTGAGTGGTGGGCTCCCCCTGCTCATTGAGTGGAAGCAGGCGCCCCTGAGAGGACCATAGGGTCGAGTCCATCACGACGTAGAACAGAGCCGGCCCGCGCGACGTACGCACCAACCGGGCCACACTGGCAGTCGTGCTGCTGCCCGTCTCGAACTGGATAATCGTCGTCCGTGCCACTGCCAGGGCTGTGTCGAGCCGCAGCACCTGGAGCTGTCCCGGACGGTCGGACACGACCACCAGGAAGCCCCCCTCCACGGGAAGGCTGTCCACCATGTTCTCGTCGGAAGTCCACGCCATCGGCGTGACCTCCGTCCAAGTCGCCGGGTCCGTCACCCCGTCACAGTCGTTGTCCAATCCGTCGCAGCGCGTCTCCGTCGCCTCGTAGTCCGCGCCATACGAGCGCGCCGTGCACACCGGCTCATACTCGCCAGCCACCATCGCCCGCCGTGCCCCGGCGCATACGCCCAGGGTCCGCTCACACGGTGCGGCCTCCGCCACGCCGCTGTCCGCTGTCCCCGAGTCCTCCACCACGCCGCTATCCGGTGGCCCTCCATCCTGCGTCACGCCCGCATCCGCCCCTGCACCCGCTACGAGCTCCACCGGCTTCGTCGAGGAACCACACCCCACCAACAGCAGGGCCAGCACCCAGGACCTCATCCGCGATCGCATGTTCCCCTCTCTGCCACGCGGCACCCGCTGTTCGCCATCGCCTGCAATACCAAACGACTCATCATGATTCTCGAGCGGTTCAGAGGAAAGGCAAGCACGGGCGGTGGAAGGAAGGGGCAGGAGCTCGCGTGAGACCCTTCGAGAATTGCGATTGGTCATTCAGGCGCACGCGCACCCGGGTTTGGGCGTTGGAGCAAAACCCTGGGCTGGATTCAGCGGACCGAGCCCCTCTGTGAGGCGACATCTTCCCGGACACAGGGGGGCTCTTCGCACCCCGACCTGCCCGGTGGCTGCCAGGGCTTGCGGCGGGTCCTGGCCACTCCGGCCGGGTTCGGGCGAGGCGTGCTCCTGCGACCGTTTCTCCGGAGCCCTGGCGCTTGTTATCGTACGGCTGAAAATGCGTAAGTCGCGACCCTCCATTGGAGACTACCGTGCGGTGTCGCAGTTCGTTGGCGCGCTCGGCGAGATCTCCAGCGCCGACCACCGACCCGACGCATCCCTCCGTCACCTGACGGAGTCCACGGGCGCGCTCATCGGTGCGGGAGCGCTGTGGTGGAGTATCGTGGGCGAGCCGCCGCCGCCGTCGAGTAATAACGCCGCCATCATCACCCACTCGTACGTCCACGGAGTCGACGAGATCACGCTCCTCCGCTGGCAAAAGGCCTACCTCGTCGAATCCGGGTATCGCCAGCACCCGATGTGGGGCCCCTTCGCCCGGGGCGCCGGTCGCTTGCGGAGCGCGTGCCGCGAGGAGCTGGTCTCCGACCAGGAGTGGTACTCTCACCCGCACGTCGCGGAATGGGGGCGTGGGCTGGGCTACGACGACACCCTCGTGAGCGCCGTACCGCTCGGCGCCGGAGCCGCGGCCTACCTCGTGGCGGTGCGACATTGGGGCGAGAGGCGCTTCGGCCAGCGCGAGCGCGAGCTGCTCGAGTTGCTCTTCCGGAGCGCGTCGTGGTGCTACCGGAGCTGGCTGGAGCCGGAGCACGATGCACAGGGGTGCCTGCTCCTGGGCGGTGTCCGAAGCCGCTTGCCGCCGCGCCACCGCGCCATCCTCGAACAGCTCCTCACCGGGCGCGGCGAGAAGCAGATCGCCGCGTCCACCGGCTTGAGCCTGCGCACGACGCACAAGTACATCGAGCACGTCTATCGCGCCTTCGCGGTGTCGAGCCGCGCCGAGCTGATGGCACTCTGGATCAGGTAGGTTCAGCGCCACCCGATTCCACCTGAGCGGGGCAGGTTTCCGCCCGGTCAGCTCTTCTACCAGGTCAAATCAGCGAGCTTCGCGTCCGTACGGACGCCGTGTCGGCTCGCGTGGTTGTAGTAACCCTCCATCACCATGTCTCTGACTGAAGGGGGGAACTCGCCGATCACACCGAATTCTTGAAGTGCGGCCTGTCCGATACGCTGCACGTAGGGATAGCAATTGTCCGAACCGACGTGACATATCTTGTCGTCCAGAATCCAGAACTTGGCGTGATTGTCTTTTTTTGCCCCGTCGCGCCACGCTTCCCGGCCGCCGCTGAAGGCGATGGTCTTGAGGAAGACGCGCTCGTTCAGAATCTTCAGGGCGTGGTTCTTGGACGTTTGGAACTGGGCGTTCATCCGCTGCGACAGCAGGTTCAAGATCGTCTGCAGCTTGACGCCGTGACCATAGCTGTGGGCGCCATCGGTCGGCGCCGACAAGATGATCTCCAAAGTAGCGCTGGCATTCTTATGCAGGAATTCCGCGAAATTGTCGATGAGGGGCAGGATGAACCAGGAGCCGCCACATCCAATCAGATCGAAAGGATAATCCCTCGGCCTCCAGGTCTTGAAATCGACGGCGCTCATGTGAGGCGAGCCGAGGTCCTGCAGCGACATCTTGCAGCTTTGCTTCGCCTGCTTCAGGCCCTCGACGAGGGCGATCATCATGGCGCCTTCGAGGACCCGGGGGGCGGTGTAAACCCCCCATCCGGGGCTCGCCACCCAGAGTGCCGGGAAACGGTTGGAGGCATCGGCCGCGGGCGAGGCATCCGCCGCGACGGCATCAAATGACTCGCTGCGAGGTGGCGGCGCGCTTTCATCGATCTTCAAGTCCGGGTTGAGGTAGTTGGAGTAGGTCGCGCCGCCCGGGGGGCGCCGATTGTTGGCGCGAACGAAGTTCCACAGGGCGTCAGCAAAGCGGTGGCCACCCCTCGCGATGCTCCCGTCAAAGCGCATGGAGATGTCGAAGACGGGATTCTTTGCGAGATAGTGGCCGTCCCACATGTTGTGGCCGCCGGTGATAAGCACGCTGCCGTCGATGGCGATGAGCTTGGCGTGGTTCCAGGACGCCGACTCCCAGCGGAATTGCGCCAGGTATACGTTCAGCCGCGAAGCTCGCGGCTTCGCCTGACGGATTCGGTCCGCCAGCTGCTTGAGCATCATCCACGTGTGCAGATTAGGGCCGCCGGCCTGGCGCCCGATGAGGAACCGAATGGTCACGGGACGCCCTGACACGGCGAGGGCGATCAAACCGTCCTCGACGTCCTTCCGGAAGTCCCCTGTCGGTTCGTCCATCGTGACGATGTCGACGGAGTGCGTCGCCTTCTCGATGCAGGCCTTCATGGCCCGGGCCGGCTGAGACGAGTGTCCTCGGTCGGGAAACTCGTGATTGGACGTGGTCCACCAACCGTGTGGCGTGTCGAAAAGGTATTCTTCCCAACCGCCGACAAAGGTGTCACCGGCTTGGCCGAATAAACGATCACTGAATTGCGGCAGGCGAGACGTCAAGGTCGCATGAAGGTGGGCGACGGTAAGCGACATGGCTCCACTCCTTTATTTCTGGCCAGGGTGCTGAGTTTCGGCGCTCGATTCAGAGCAGCGCGAGGATCCCTCTCCGGTGGAGCATCGGACAGGTAGCGGATCGGCTACTTGCGCACGACCTGGCGCAGAGAGAGGATCAAGCGGCCAGCCACGCAGCGTGCGCCGAGGCGCACGGCACCCCGTGCTGGTGCGCCACCGCGTCCTGCGTCTTCTGGTGTTCCCGCGCACGCCTGTGTATTCCGCGAAGCCTTCGGACTTGTCTGATTCAGATGAGGGGATGTCTCAGTCCTCATGAGGCGCGAAGAACCTCCCCCTTCATCTGGACGAGCCGCCGCTGGATGCGCCACACGACGCCAATGCACAGCGCGGTGGCGAGCAGAAACATTCCCGTGTAGGCAAGCCGGGTAAGGCGCAGCGCTCCAGTGCTGATGGCCTCGACATCGGCGAGGCGGAGCATCCACTGGCGCTCCACGCCCAGCGCCAGGGTGAGCAGCCCTGTGCACCACCATGCGCGTATCAGGCCGGCTCGGTTGGCAGCGCCCCCCAGGTCGAGCCAGAGGTCGCGAAGTACCTGATAGGGTTTGAAGAGGTTCACGCCTGGAATGAACCAGGACAGGATGGCCCTACGGGGCGAGGTCCGGCTGACCTCGAGCTGTTTCGCGATACGAACCGCCCGGTACTGCCACATCAGGAAGCCGACCACGCTGCGCACCACCGCCACGGTCTTGGCCGCGCTCATGACGAAGAGGAGAAATCCATAGATGCCGATGGCATCGGTCTGCGTGTAGCCCATCGTGAGGAGAGGATTGAAGACCCAGAGCCTCACGGCGACGTGGCCGAAGTCAGCGACCGACTGGAGGATGAGGGCACAGGTCGCTACGACCGCCCAGGGGCGAGCGGAGGACAGCGGCCGTTGCAGCAGCCTCGCGTGGCAGGGGGCGCACACCCGGGCGTCACGCCCCTTGCACTGCTCGCAGCAGAAGCTCCCGCAACGGGTGCATGTTCCCGTGGAGGGTTGGTCCGGATGATGATTGGAGCTTGCCGTGCCAATGCGGCCCCCGACACAGAGCCCTCGGGACACGCATCGAGCAATCCCGCAGGGCGGAATCCCCCCAGACGGAGCGAATGCCCGCCGGCCTCATGGAGAGCGGCAGACTCCACTTCGCCTTCTCGATGTCTCCGAGGGCAAGGTGAGCCACGAGTTCGAGATGGAGTACAACGAGGGTGGCTCGCGAGTCGACTTCTCGCCCGATGGGCGGTGGCTGGCCATCGCCGGCTCCGGCTTTTCACCGCTCCAGCGTACCGTTCGACCCTGGTGCGCTCCCTGAACCCCGAGGACCCCATCCCCATGCCTGGCACATTCACCCAGAAACACTCATTCCGTCGCGGCTGCCTCGGCAAGGATGGCCGGCTGCTGCTCCTCCTGGTCAACGACGAGTTGGCGCGGGGCAACGCCGCCCACACCAGCGTCGTCCTCTGGGACAACGGTCGCTTTCGCTCGCTCACGACCACGGCGTGGACCGCCGCCGCGGTGGTCCTCGTCGATTGGCCGGATGCCGAGTTCGCCGTCGTCGGTGAGCAGGGGCAACTGCTCAAGGTGCGCAGCGACGGCGGCATGACCGAGGAGCATGTCTTCGCGACCCCTCCGAAGGAGCCCGGCGGCTTCAAGGGCGCGGCGTGCGTGGACGGCCGGCTCATCGCAGCCGGTACCGGATTCTGGTGCGCGGTCGTCGCCCCCGATGGGACCCGGCGGGACACCTCGCCACGACAGCTTGGAACGGCGACCGAAGGCCATGGAGCGGGCTTCGAATCGGTGGGCGGAGCATCCCTGGGCGACCTGGTGGCGGTCGGCTGGGACGGCGCGATCTGGCATTTCGACGGGGAGCGGTGGGAACCCCAGAGCAGCCCTGTCAACCGGATCCTGTCCCATGTGATCTGTCGGGCCGACGGCGAGTTCTGGGCGTGCGGTCAATCGGGCACCCTGGTCCGTGGGCGACGCGGACAGTGGCGCGCGCTTCAGACGCGTCTGCGGGAGAACTTGTGGTCGCTGGCCGCCTTCTGCGGTGGCATCGTGGCCGCGTCGACAGGGGGACTGTTCCGCTTCGAGCTCGACAACGACTCGCCCCAGGCGATCGGCCTCGACAGCGACCCCTCGTCGTTCTACTGGCTCGATGCCAAGCGCGACGAGGTCCTGCTGTCGACGGGGAACAAGAACGTCGTGCTCGTCTTGCCCGATCGCGAGATCGTCATCGACTGACGTGCGGGGGGGCCATCGCCTCCCGAGCGCGAACAGAGGAGCTCCTACCCAAAATTCGGTCGCTGCGTCGTTGTGCCGTCAGGGCACCGGCCCGGTGGCGCCACACGGCGCGGCAGTAGGTCTGTCAACCCTCCTCCACCAACGGCATCGGTCCGACAAGTCTTAGCGCTCGGACGCCTCGCGAAGCAGCCAGCCGCGAAACGCCACCAGCTTCGGAAGCGTGGCGCACTCGGGCCGGTAGACGACGTAGCAGGCAAGTGCCGAGGGAAACTCGACCTCCGGGAACAGGCGCGCCAGTCGTCCAGCGGCGAGGTCGTCGCGAGCCATGATGCTGCGAGCCAATGCAACTCCCTGCCCATCAATGGCCGCCTGTAACACCGCGGCGGAGTTGTTGATGCGCAGGCCTCGCTTCGTGTCGACGCCGTCCGCGCCTGCCTTCTCGAGCCAGGCGTCCCACGTGGGGAAGCCCGAGCGCGCGTCCACGGAGCGGTCGTGGATGGGCCGCAGGCCTCCCAGGTCCGACGGGCGACGGGGACGGGGACGGGGGTCCTGCCTCAAGAGCGAAGGCGAGCAGACCGGGTAGACCTCCTCGTCGAAGAGCTTCTCGGCGGTCGACCAAGCTTGCCGTCATGGTCAGAGACACATTGCACTTCAAGGCCGCCCTCATGACCGCCGAAGAGATGCAGGTGCCACGCAACGCCTACCAATTCGAGATTGTCGCGGCCGGGGCGCTAGCGAAGTCGCTCGCCGAGGACAGCTCCTTGGCGGACGACATCAACAAGAGCGAGAGGCTGGGAGTCAGAATCGTGGTGTGCGAGAACGCTCTGGCCTCCTTCCACGTCCCCAAGGACAAGCTGGATCGACGTTTGCGGACGGAAAGGAAGGCCTGGTTCTACATGTGGGAGTTCCAGGATGAGTGCTTCAGCATCCTGACCGGTTGATGGGTTGCTCGCGGTGCGGGTCCCATGTCCGCGCGACATGTCTCAGCGGCGGACAGGGCAAGCCCCATGTTTGGCCCGGCCCCTCGGCGGTCTCAGGGCGCGCAGTAACGTAGCGCCCGGAGAGTGTAGGACTCCGTCGGCTTGCCGGTCGCGCTCATCATCAGCGCGCCCATCCACTGGCCCGGCAGTTCCTACATCATGATCCAGTCCGCTTGCCGGTGCATCGGTAGCGGGACGCCGCCTGGAGTCCAGTCCGTCACGACGCCCGACGGACTCAGCCCCCGTGGAAGGAAGGGGCAGGAGCTCGCGTGAGACCCTTCGAGAATCGCGATTGGTCGTTCAGGCGCACGCGCACCCGGGTCTGGGCGTTGGAGCAAGCTCCTGGGCTGGATTCAGCGACCTGAGGGCGGAACCAAAGGGAGCGGTGTGCAGCGACGAACTGGGCCGTTCCGTGCGTTATCAGGCAAGCACCACATCTCCCGGATCGACCATCAGGATATGGCGATGCCCGCCGAAGAGAGGCACGGCGACCGGGGACACATTCAATACCAGCACACCATCGCGCTCGATCTCTTCGATTGGAAAGACATCCCCAAGGCACGCCCTGAACACCTCCTTCGACTCCTCCGGCAACTGACCAAACCAGCTGGGGAGTGAGGCAATGCGGACTCGCTGCCCAACGTCAAAGAGCGTTTTCATTGGGTCATTGCCACAGCGACACGAGAAGTGCCGAGTCCGGCTGCCTCGTTGGGGAGAACCGCGAGTGGCGGCTTCAGCAGCAGCCCAGCCTTGAGCTCGATTCTTTCCGGTCGCTGTCGCCGTCGTCCCATCCGGATATGAGATGCCAAAGTCATCCTTCGCCGCTACCCGCGCAGCAACGCCACCCCTCGGAGGAAGTCCTCCGGCGGCGGGCACTCCACCTGGACCACCTTCCCCGTCGCGGACGACGGCACCTCCAGGCGCCACGCGTGCAAGGCCTGCCGTCCCACCGCGAGCGCGGCCGCGTGCTTGCGCGCCGCCTCCGTGCCGTAGAGCGAATCCCCCAGCACCGGGAAGCCCGCCTCGGAGAGCTGCACGCGAATCTGATGCGTGCGCCCCGTGTCCAGGTCGATGTCCAGCAGCGCGCCCTCCCGGAACCGCTCCCGCACCGTGAAGGTCAGGGCCGCCCTGCGCGCGGAAGGGACTCGGGTGGTGAAGCGGCGCGGGTCCTTCGGGTCCCTCGCGTATGGCCCCTCCAGCCGGCCTGTGTCCGGGGGCTGTCCCAGCACCAGCGTCTGGTAGCGCTTGTCCACCCGCTTCTCCTGGAACGCCTTCAGGAGCGCGGCCACCGCGTCATCCGTCCGCGCCAATGCCAGACACCCGCTCGTCTCCCGATCCAACCGGTGCACCACGCCCGGCTGCGCCACGCCCTCCACGTCGAATGGCGGGCACCGCGCCGCGACGAGCCCCACCACCGACGCCGCGCGCCCCTCCGGCTCCACCACCAGCCCCGGCGGCTTCGCCACGATGACGAGCGCCGCGTCGTCGTACAGCACCGGCAGCTCCGGCCCCTCCGTGGAAGCATGCGGCGACGGCCGGGCCTCTGGGGTCTCCAGCGTCAGCTCCTCGCCCCCCCACAGCTTGCGCGTCGCCTGCGCCTTCTTCCCCCGGATGCGCACGCCTCCAGCCTCCAAGAGCGCCCGGGCCCGCTCCGGAGTAAGGCCCGGGACATGCTTGGTGAGGAAACGATCCAGCCGCTCGCCCGCGACCTCTCGGGGGACCACGAAAACCTTGTGCCGCGTCATGCCTCCCCCGTCTCTCATGGCAGGCAGGGAGTCAACGCCTCTCCCGCCGTCCCGCCCGTGTAGGCGTGCGCCCACCGAGCACACGTCCGTCCCGCGCTGTACAACCGTGCCCTCCGTGCCCTCATCCCTGCTCTCGCGTTCTCCCTCGCTCCGGGCGCTGTCCCACCGCGACTTCGCCTTCCTCTGGATGGGCACGCTCGTGTCCAACATCGGCACGTGGATGGAGTCCGTCGCGCTGGGGGTCTACGTCACGGAGGTGACGGGCCAGGCCGGCTGGACGGGGGGCGTGGCCGCGCTCGCCCACGTGCCGTCGCTCATCCTCGCCCCGCTGGGCGGCGCGCTCGCGGACCGCTTCGACCGGCGCGCCTTCATGTCCGTGTGCGTGTGCCTGCAAGGGCTGCTCGCGGCGCTGCTCACGGTGCTGGCCGCCACGGATCAACTCACGGTGCCGTGGGTGGCGGTCATCTCCCTGCTCAACGGCGCGCTCAACACGCTCGTCATCCCCTGCGCCACCGCGCTCACCGTGGCCGTGGTGCCTTCGGAGGACCTGCACAACGCGCTCAGCCTGGACTCGGCGCAGTTCAACCTGGGCCGCATCATCGGCCCCGTCCTCGCCGCGCTCGTGCTGACGAAGGCCGGCATCGAGGGCGCGCTCTTCGTCAACGCCCTCTCCTTCCTCGCGGTGCTCCTGGCCCTGTCGCGGATGCGCGGCACGGTGCACGTCGTGGCGCCGAAGGTGGAGGCGCTGTGGGCCGGCATCCTCCGGGGCATGCGGCTGGCGTGGGCGGACCCGGGCATCGCGCTGGCGCTGGGGTCCGCGGGGCTCGTGGGGCTGCTCATCTCTCCCTTCGTGGGCCTGGTGCCGGTGTTCGCCCTCCAGGTGCTGGGCGGCGACGCCACCACCACGTCGCTGCTGCTCACCGCGCAAGGCACGGGCGCGGTCATCGCGGCGCTCGGCTCCGGCGCCATCGTCGCGCGGGTGGGCCGGCGGGCCTTCCTGGAGACGGGCCTGCTGCTCGTGGGGCTGTCCTCCGCCGCCTACTGGCTGTCCCCCACGCTGCCCGTGGCCCTGGGCGCGCTGTTCATCCTGGGCGCCGTGTACCTCGTCGTCTTCACCGGGCTGAAGACGGTGTGCCAGGCCCGCACGCCTCCGGAGCTCCAGGCGCGCGTGAGCAGCCTGTTCCTGCTGCTGGTGAACGCGGGCTACATGCTGGGCGTCTGGGGACAGGGCGTGCTGTCGGACCACGTGGGCGTGCGGCCCATCACCGCCGGGGCCGCGCTGCTCTTCTTCGGCATCGTGGTGCTGACGCGCGCCCTGCGTCCCCGGGGCCTGGCCGCGCTGGGCACCTGAGCGTCAGGCGTCCCCGGAGGGCTTCGCCGGCAGCAGCGCCAGCACGCGCGCCAGCACCGCGACGCCTTCCTCGTACTCCGGCAGGTCGATGTGTTCGTCCGGCGTGTGGTCCAGCGCCGCGTCGCCGGGGCCGTACGCCACCATGGGCACGCTCCACGCGGAGGCCACGGTGTTCCAGTCGGACGTGCCCGTCTTCAGGCGCAGCGTGGGCTTCACGCCCCGCTCGCGGATGGCCTGCTTGAAGACGCGGGAGAGCGCGTCGTTGCCATTGGTGGAGACGGCGTGCTTCCGGGCCACCACGCGCACCGTCACCGTGCTCACCGTGGCCAGCGCCGCGAGCAGCGCCTCCGTGTCCGTGGACGGGCCGGTGCGGATGCTCACCGCGGCGGTGGCCCACTCCTCCGTCTCCGTGGCGCCGGTGTGGAAGGCGTTGAGGGACGGCAGGTTCTGCTCGAAGAGGGACGGACGCTCGCGGTTCCAGTCGTCGCATGCGCGCTTGAGCGCGCTCCATGCGTCGATGACGTGCTCGGCCGCGGCGCGGTAGTCGCGGCTCGCGGTGTGGCGGCGGCTGGCGCGGTGCTCCAGGTCCAGGCGCAGCAGCCCCTTGTAGCCCAGCGTCACCGCGTGCGCGCCGCTGGGCTCGCCGTTGATGACGAAGTCCGGCGTGTACTGCTCGCGCACGTGCAGGGCACCGCGCGTGACGGCCACCTCCTCCTCCACGCAGCCCAGCAGCAGGAACTGCTTGCCGGCGCGCTCGGCGTCGTCCAGCAGCTCCACCGCCTCGATGAACGCGCACAGCGGGCCCTTCGCGTCCACAGCGCCACGGCCGTAGAGCTTCTGCCCATCCAGCCGCACCGGCACCTGTCCGGGCACGGTGTCGATGTGGCCCAGGAACGCGATGACGGTCTCCCCTTCCCCGTAGCGGGCGACGGCGTTGCCCACCTCATCGGTGTGCGCGCGCCAGCCGCGCGTGCCCAGCCGCTCCACCAGCGCGCTGGCGAAGGACGCCTCCTGGTGGCTGGGGCTGTACTGCTCCACCATCCACCGCAACAAGTCGACGCCCGGCTCACGCGCCCGCATCCGCCCCACCTCTCGCCCGAAGGGTGAACTTCGTGCCGCCCGCCTCCTCCAGCGCGGAGAACACCGGCCGCGCCACGCGCGACGCGCTCACGTACGCCGTCGGCACCCCGCCCTCCAGCGCCCGGCGCACGGCCTCCAGCTTGTAGCGCATGCGGCCGCCCGCCAGCGGCATGCAGCCGTGCACGTCATCGCTCGCGCGCACCAGCGTCGCGGGGTCCTCCGGGTTGGAGAGCAGCCCCGGCACGTTGGAGAGGATGACCAGCGCCTTCGCGCCCAGCGCCGCCGCGATGGAGGACGCCACATGGTCCGCGTCCACGTTCACCAGGACGCCGTCCTCCGTCACCGCCGGGGGGCACACGACGGGCACGTAGCCTCCCTCCAGGAGCGTGCCCAGGAGCGCCGCGTTCACCGACGCGACCTCGCCGGCCAGGTGCTCCCGGTCGATGCGCATCCGTCCATCCGCCTCCTGGAGCTTGAGCGGCGGTCGCCGACGCGCGGTGAGCACGCGTCCGTCCGCGCCGCACAACCCCAGCGCGGTGACACCCCGCGCCAGCAACGCCAGCACCACGGCCTTGTTGACCTCGCCCACCCACGCCATGGTGAGCGCGCGCAGCGTGGGTGCGTAGGTGAGGCGCACCACGTTGCCATTCGCGGTCATCGCCTCCGGACGCGCCAGCCCCAGCGAGCCCAGAAGCCGCTCCCCCGCCTCCGAACCTCCGTTGACGACGACGACGCGCTCGCCCTGGCGGACGAGCCGCACCACGTCCGCGCAGACGTTCTCCAGGTCCACGCCCGCCGCGCCGCCAATCTTCACGACGAGGGGGCGCGCGGATGGAGCGGCGGCGGCGCTCATCCGATGACGCTCGCGCCACCGTCCACGAGCTGCACCGTGCCGGTGATGAACGACGCCCGCTCACTGGCGAGGAACACCGCCGCGGCGGCGAACTCCTCCGGCAGCCCCACGCGCTTGAGCGGGATGTGCGCGCCCATGGCGCGAAGCCCGGCCTCCACATCACCCGCGCCGCCCGCGCTGCGCTCCACGGGGGGCGTGCGCATGTAGCCCGGCGCCAGCACATTGACGGTGATGCCGGCGTCGCCCAGCTCCTGCACCAGCGCGGCGGAGAAGCCGAGGATGCCCATGCGCGAGAAGCCGGACAGCGCGAAGCGGGCCACCGGCCGGTGCACGGTCTCCGAGGTGATGAACAACAGCCGCCCCCACCCGGCCTTCTTCAAGTGCGGCAGCGCCGCGAGCGCCAGGGAGATGGGGGGCAGCAACACCGCGTCCGCCGCGCTCCGGTACGCCTCCAGGCCGAAGGTGGAGGCAGGGCCAGGAGGTGGCCCTCCGCTGTTGGTGACGACGACGTGCAGCGCGCCCAGCTTCGCCACCACGTCCTCCACCCAGCGGCGCACGTCCGCGTCGTCCTTCACGTCCACGCGGGTCGCCAGCACACGGCCGCCCCGGGCCACGGCCTTCAGCCGCGCCTCCGCCTGAGCGAGCCGGTCCGAATCCCGGGCGCCGATGGCCACGTGCGCGCCCTCCTTCGCCAGCTCCTCCGCGACAGCGAGCCCCAGCCCGCTGGAGCCTCCCGCGACGAGCGCGACCTTGTTGGCGAGTCCCAGTTCCATCGGCATCCCTCCTGAAGTCCGCGCGGAGCGCGGCGCATGCCCCTGAAGTCCCCATGGGAGAGTCCCGTCCCCCCACGCCCTGCCTGAAGTCCGAGTCAGATACTTCCCGCCGCCAGGGTTGCTACCGCCGGGCCCCCGAGCCGGAAGCCGCTCCCCCTTCCGAGGAGCGCCGCGCGCCGCTGAAGTAGCCGTACTTCGCCATCAAGGGCCACGCGAGCGCCACGGTGAGCGCCTTCGCGCCCGACGCCAGCTCCCCCTTCCACGCGTCGTCCTCGCCGCGCAGGAGCGTGGGCCCGCTGCGGAAGCGGTCCGGGTTGCCGGTCACGGTGTGGTTCTTCCCCAGCACCACCGTGCGGCCCATCACCGGGTTCTGTTCACGCGGCACGCCCACCCGGTCCAGCACCGTGTCCACGGCGCGGTCCGGCGCGGCGATGAAGTCCTCGTAGCGAAGGAAGAGCGACTGGCCGGGGAACCTGCGCGTCACCTCCTCCGACGCGGCGTTGAAGCCCAGCCAGTAGGCGGTGCTGCGCGCGGCGGACATGGGGACGACGTACTGCTTCGTCTTCGTCCACGAGTGCGTCACCGCGCGAGGGTCGCGCACCAGGTGAAGGTACAGCGGCCGGATGCCCTCCACGCGCGGCAGCAGCGCCGCCTCCGAGGGGAACTTCCCACTGTCCACCAGCACCGTGCTCGCCGTGGCCCGGGCGATGGCGCGGTAGGTGCGCGCGAGGAAGTCCGCGTGCGCCTGGAGCGCCTGTGAATCCCCCGACGCGTCCAGCACGCGCAGCGTGTGGCGCGTGCGCACCGCCGCCTGCTGCCGGCGCACCACCGCGTCCGCGTGCGTCCGCGGCGTCAGCCCCGCTGGCACGTCGGACGTCAGCACCGTGTTCCAGATGCCGCACTCCAGCAGCGCCGTGCCGCAGCCACACAGCGTGTTGGAGCCGTTCCCATAGGCGTTCTTCCACAGGAAGCTCAGCTCCCCCACGTGGAAGAAGCCCGGCACCTCGTTGAGCACGTTGCCCAGGATGGTGCTCCCGCTGCGGCACCAGCCGGTGATGTAGAGGACCGTGAGCGGCGCGCCCCCGCCCTTCGCCCCTTCCGAACCCGGGGCGCCCATCAGGTCAGCGACGCCACGAAGAAGTGGGTGGGCAGGTGCACCGCGAGCGTCGTGTAGACCTCGCCGTACGCCGCCAGGCCCTCGCGCGGGAAGATGCCCGGCGGCGGCTCCGCGAAGCGGATGACGGACCGCTGGCTGTCGTAGAGCGTGGCCGCGGCCGTGAAGTCCCCCACGATGACGGTGCCCGGGTTCACCATGCGCGTGCGGCACAGCCGGATGCCCATGGAGGTGAGGTCCGTCAGGAGCGTGCCCTGCCCCACCAAGTGCTCGTAGAAGTCCAACGAGTTGATGACGATGCCGTCCGCGGAACCGCCCATCTGCTCCACCTGCGCGCAGGCGTTGAGCAGCGAGGCGACCGCGTTCTTCTTCGCCGGCAGCCGCACGATGCCCGGCGTGTGCAACAGGCCTCGCACGCCGTCCCCACCCTGGCCCATGCACAGGGCCTGATTCTCCGCAGTGTTCAGGCGCACCAGCAGCCGGAAGTCGATGAACTGCGCCAGCGCCTGCGCGTCCTCCAGCAGGTTGCGCGGCACCTGGATCCACGCGCGCGTGGGCTTCAGCGCCTGCGCGTCCTGATGGAACTCGAAGCCCGCCTCCGGACGCAGCTCCACGTCCTGCACCGGCCCGGTGGCCTTCGTCTGGGGGTGCGTCTCGTACCAGAAGGGCACCAGGTCGCGCTCCGCCTTCGCGGTCTTGAACATGCCGCGCACCGCGATGCGCGGGCGGCGCTTGAAGCCGGGGAACGCGTCGACGATGGACGTGTCGTAGTTCACGTGGGCCTGCGGGCCCTGCTTCTGGACCGCGGCCGCGAAGGCCGCCCCGGGAGACAGGGACGCGTCCGCCTTCGATTTCGTGCTCAGGATGCTCATGGCGTGAAGCTCCTCGGGTTCACTGCTGTCTAGAGCGGATGCAGTCCGCGGAAGCCCAGGCCTTCCGCCTCCGGGCGGCCCAGCATCAGGTTCAGCACATGCACCGCCGTGCCGGCGGCGCCCTTCACCAGGTTGTCGATGGCGGCGTTCACCACGATGCGGCCCCGCTCCGCGTCCACGTCCACCGCCAGGTCGCAGTGGTTCGTTCCCAGGAGCGGCCCCGGCTCCGGGAACGGAGACAGGGACGCGCTCGGGCGCAAGAGCCGCACGAAGGGCTTCTCTCGGTAGCGCGTCGCGATGGCGCGCACCACCTCCGCCTCATCCACCGGCCGCGCCGCGAACGCGTGCACCGTCGCCAGGATGCCGCGCACGCCCGCCACCGCCGTGGCGCTGAAGTGGATGGTGGGCCGCTGGCCGGTGACGCGCTCGGCGACGCCTTCCAGCTCCCCCGTGTGCCGGTGGCCCACCGGCTTGTAGCAGCGCAGCGCGTTCGCGCGCTCCGGGTGGTGCGAGGCCCGGTCCGGCGCCGAGCCGCCTCCGGAGGACCCCGTCTTCGCGTCCACCACCAGCAGGTCCGGGCGCGCGAGCCCCGCGTGCAAGAGCGGCAGCAGCGCCAGCAGGCCCGCGTGCGCCATGCAGCCGGGGATGGCGACATGGCGAGCCCCCGGCAGGGCCTCGCCCATCCACTCCGGCAGCCCGTAGACGAACGCGGGCACGTCCTCCGGGCGCGGGTGCTTGCCGTACCAGCGCGCGTGCCCCTCCGCGTCCAGGCGGAAGTCCGCGCTCAGGTCCACCACCCGCTCCGCCAGCCGGCACACCTTCGGCCAGCGCTGAAGCAGCTCCCCCTGCGGCAGGCAGCTCACCAGCACGTCACAGGTCGCCAGCGCGTCGTGCGGCGTGTAGCGCAGCGTCCCCATCCCGCGCAGGTGCGGGTGCGAGAAGTCCAGCCGCTTGCCGGCGAACTGACCGGAGGTGGCCTGCACCACCTCCAGGGCCGGGTGCGGGAGCAACAAGCGCAGGACCTCGCCGCCCGTGTAGCCCGCCGCGCCCAGCACCGCCACGCGCACGCTCATCCGCGGCCTCCCCCCGCTCCGGTGACGACGTAGTCCGCGATGAGGTCCGGCAGGGGCACGCCCGTCGCCTCGATGCTGCGCGCGAACTCCACGCAGTGGTTGATTTCGTTGACGTAGAGGTCGCCGCCGCGCGTCTCCAGCAGATCCACCGCCACCATGTCCCCGCCCACCGCCTCCGCCGCGGCCTCCGCCAGCTTCGCGTGCACCACGGGCACCTCGTAGCGCTCCGGGACGGCGCCGCGCGCGGTGTTGGTGACCCAGTGCTCGGAGCGCCGGCGCAGCCCTCCCACCGCGCGGCCAATGACGTACACGCGCAGGTCGTAGCCCGGCTTGTCCACGTACTCCTGCACCAGGGCCACGTGGTCCTGGGCTCCGCCCGTGCCGAAGCGCATGGCCAGCACCCCCTCGGCCGCGCTGCGCGAGTCCAGCCGGGCCACCATCCGCCCCCAGCTCCCCAGCACGGGCTTCGTCACCACCGGGTAGCCCTTCGTCTCAATCGCGTCCAGGCACGCGTCCTCGTCGAAGGCCACGAACGCCCACGGCATGGGCACGCCCTTCGCGGCCAGCGCGGCGCACGTGAGGGCCTTGTCCCCGCACAAGGAGATGGTCCGCGCGCTGTTGAGCACGCGCGCGCCCTTCAGCTCCAGGAACGTGGCCAGGTAGCGCGCGCGCGTGAAGGACATGCTGCGCATCAGCACGGTGTCGGCGTCGGAGACGCGCTGTCGGTCCACCGACAGCACCCGCCCCGAATCCGCCACCATGTTGACGGCGCAGTCGCGCCTGCGCAGCGCCTCCAGGAGCAGCTTCTCCTCGGTGCGCACGCGCGTATAGACGAGGTCGACCTTGCGCATGGCCGGGGCTACTCCCCCCAGTCTTCCTCGACCTCTGGCGCTTCCTCCAGCCGCAGGGGGTTGAGCCCCACGACCTCCAGTTCCGCGGAACAGCCGTCACAGGAGAGCACCTCACCCACCATGCGGTTTGCGCCCGGCACCTGCTGCGCGCACAGCGGGCACTGGTTCGGGGTCACGGACTCCGTCGTCGGGTTCTGGACCTGCATGTCAGTCCCTCCTCGTTTCGGATCCCACGGCGAACACCGGGGTTCTTGGGAGCACTCCCAGGATGCGCTCGGCCACCTGCCCGCCCTCCAGCCCATGGCCCTTGAGCAACGCTTCATGCGACCCGGCGCGCGAGTCGTACCGGTCCTGCAACCCCACGCGCAGCACGCGCCGCGGGAGCTCCAGCGCGCAGACCGACTCGCACACCGCGCTGCCCAGCCCGCCCAGCACGTTGTGCTCTTCCACCGTCACGAGCAGCCGCGTGCGCGACGCCGTCTCGCGCACCGCCTCCTCGTCCAGCGGCTTGAGGGTGTGCACGTTGAGCACGCGCGCGGACACCTCTCGCGCCTCCAGCAGCCGCGCGGCCTCCAGCGCCACGGACACGCCCACCTCGCCATGCGCGAGCAGGCCCACGTCATGGCCCTCGCGCAGCAGCGCGGCGCGGCCCAGCTCGAAGGGCGGGCGCGGCAGGTCCAGGCGGGTGACGCGGTTGCGGCCCAGCCGCAGGTACACCGGCCCGTCGTGCGCGAGCATCGCGCGGGTGGCGTGCACCGTCTCCAGCCCGTCCGCGGGCGACACCACCGTGAGGTTGGGCATCGCGCGCAGCACCGCCAGGTCCTCGATGGCGTGGTGCGTGGGGCCGAAGAACGCCCCCGCCACGCCACCGTAGTCGCACACCAGCTTCACGTTGGCGCGCGCGTAGGCCATGTTCAGCCGCACCTGTTCGCACGCGCGCAGCACGCCGAACGCCGCGAAGCTGTGCGCGATGACGGTGTGCCCTCCGTGCGCGAGGCCACACGCCATGTCCAGCATGGTGGCCTCGCAGATGCCCAGGTTGAAGTAGCGCTGGGGGTGACGCGCCTCGAAGGGGTCGCCCCCGCCGCCCAGGTCCGCCTCCAGGAAGACGATGCGCGCGTCCTCCTGCGCGAACCGCGCCGCCGCGTGCCGGAAGACGAGCCGCGAGGACAGCTCCGGGTGGGCCTCCAGCCACGCCTCCGGCATCCGGTCCAGGTCCAGCTCCAACGGGGGGGCGAGCGACGCGCTCACTGGCCCTCCTCCCCCATCGACGCGAGCGCGCGGCGCAGGTGCTCCGGAGAGAACACCGCGTAGTGCGGCCCCTTGCCCTTGAGCATCGGCACGCCCGCGCCCTTGCGCGTCCGGGCCACGAGGGCGCGCGGACGTCCGCCCACCACGGGCGCCTCCAGCGCCGCGCAGAGGGCCGGCAGGTCGTGCCCGTCCACCTCCAGCGCCTGGAAACCGAACGCGTCCAGCCGCCTCACCAGCGCCTCCTGCGACAGGATGGCTTCGGTGGGCCCGTCGTTCTGCCCCCCGTTGCGGTCGACAATCAGCGTCAGCGCGGTGAGCCCGCGGTGCGACGCCACCTGGAGCGCTTCCCAGTTGGAGCCCTCGCCCATCTCCCCGTCGCCGCAGACCACGAAGGTGCGGTTGGGCTCGCCGCGGAGCGCATGGGCCAGCGTCAGCCCCACGCCCAGCCCCAGCCCGTGGCCCAGGCTGCCGGTGGCGAACTCCACGCCCGGCACCGCCGCGTTCACGTGGCCGGTGAAGATGCTGCCGTCCGCGTTGTAGTCGCGCACCAGCGTCTCCACGTCCACGAAGCCGAACTCCGCCAGCGCCGCGTAGAGGCCCGCCGCCGCGTGGCCCTTGGACAGGATGAGGTGGTCGCGCTCGGGCGCCCGGGGCGCCCGGGGATCCACGCGCATCACCCGCCCCAGCAGCGCCACCAGGATCTCCACCATGGACAGCGAACCGCCCAGGTGACAGCCGGACGGCGTCGCCGCCAGCCGCACGATGGTCTGACGGACCCGCCGCGCCCGCCGGGGCAGCAGCGCCAGACCCGCGTCCGACGCGCCCCCCGTGGGGCCGTCCCCCGCGCGGGCAGGCGCCACCGGACCGCTGGCGGCCGTGGGTTCATCAGGCGTCCGCGCGTCGCGCGACGGCCCGGGGATGGTGGGATTCGCCGAGAAAGTCATGCCCGTTGCTTTGCTGGCGCCAGCCCAGGATTCCGGCTGTTGTTAGGAACCCTAGGAAATCGCATCATGCGACGTCAACGCGGATTTTCTCAACATCTAGATGTACGAGAAAAAACCGCCTTGCCCGGCAATCTCGCGGTGTTACACGCGCATCACGCTCGGCAGTCCCCGCTTTCACGACAGCGGGAGGAGACCTTCCATGGGGCAGCGCTTCCATAACGCAGCGGCGTTGGAGAAGGGCCTGGAGTACCGGCGGAAGGGTTGGTGGCGTGACACCACGGTGGTGGACGACCTGCGCCGCTGTGTCCAGACGCACCCGGACAAGACCGCGATCATCGCCGCACGGTACTTTTCCAAGGACATCACGCGGCTGACGTACGCGGAGCTGGCGCGGCGGATGGACCGGTTCGCGCTGGCGCTGCGCGCGCTGGGCGTGGGGCGCGAGGACATCGTCGCGGTGCAGCTGCCCAACGGGTGGCACTTCACGGCATTGGCGTTGGCGTGCGCGCGGCTGGGGGCGGTCATCGCGCCCATCCCGCCGGACTACCGGCGGCGGGAGGTGGAGTTCATCCTGGGTCGCACGGAGGCCTCCGTGTACGTGGGGCCCACGTCATGGACAGGGCATTCGCACCGGGACATGGCGCGCGACATCGCGGCGGTGTTGCCGTCGTTGCGCCACCGGGTGCTCCTGGGCGGCGCCGCGGACCCCCAGCCGGGTGAGCGGGACTTCGACCGGCACTTCGTCGAGCGCGCGTGGGAGGAGGAGGCGTCGCTGGAGGGCGTGGCCCCGGCGGGCGCGGATGACGTGTGCAACATCCTCTACACGTCCGGCACGACGGGTGAACCCAAGGGCGTGGTGCATTCGCACAACACCAACTACGGCATCACGCGCGCGCTGTGCGACACGCTGTCCATCGACGGGACGGACGTGGTGGCGCTGCCGTCGCTGCTGACGGCGTCCACGGGCTTCACGTACTCGTACCTGATGCCCATGCTGCTGGGGGCCACGGCCATCTACATGGACGTGGGCGACCCGGAGCTGACGCTCAAGCTCTTCGAGGAGCACGGCGTCACCTTCACGTACGGCATCCCCACGTACCTGATGAACCTCATCGCGACGCAGAAGAAGCGGCAGCGGAACACCTCCTCGCTGCGGCAGCTGGCGACGGGCTCCATCCCGGTGCCACCCCACCTCATCGCGGCGGTGCGCGAGGTGTTCGGCGTGCGGCTGCACACGCTGTGGGGGATGACGGAGAATGGCGCCGTCACGATTACGCGGCACGACGACGCGCCGGACTGGCCCAGCCAGAGCGACGGGCGGGCGGTGGCGTGGATGGAGACGCGGATCGTCCCCGCGCTCGCGGAGGACGGGACGCCGTACCCGGACGGGACGGGGCGGCTGCTGGTGCGGGGCGCCAGCCAGTGCCTGACCTACTTCAAGCGCGACGACGTGTACCGGGCCGCGGTGGACGCGGAGGGCTGGTTCGACACGGGCGACCTGGCGCGCGACGACGGACGGGGCGGCATCCGCATCGTGGGCCGGCTGAAGGACGTCATCTTCCGGTACGGCTACAAGATCCCCGTGGTGGAGGTGGAGTCCGCGCTGTACTCGCATCCGAAGGTGAAGGAGGTGGCCGTCGTCGCGCACTCGGATGACTCGATTGGCGGCGAGCGGGTGTGCGCGGTGGTGGTGGTGCGGGAAGGAGAAGCCCCGCCCACGCTCAACGAGCTGCGCGACCACCTCAAGCAGCAGGGCATGTCCAACCAGTACTGGCCGGACCGGTTGGAGCTCATCGATGAGATGCCCAAGACCGCCACCGGCAAGGTGCGCAAGTACCTGCTGCGCGAGCGCCTGAAGTCCGCCTGAGCGAAGTGGGAGGCACACGGATGAGCCAGGACTTCAATGAAGCCTCTCTCACGGACGCGGAGCGGCGACTCGCCGGATGGTGGAGGGAGCTACTGGGCGTGGAGGTCGTGCGCCCGGATGACCACTTCCTGGAGATTGGCGGCAACTCCCTGATGGCCACGGTCCTGTCCAACCGCATCGAGAGCGAGCTGGGCGTGGAGGTGTCCATGGTGGACCTGTTCAACACGCTCCGCGACGTGGCGGCGCTGTGCGAAGCGCTGCGCCAGGAGCAGAGCGCTTGAGCCAGGGCCGCTCCGGACGGCGGCCCATCCCCCTTGCTCCGAGCAAGCCATGACGACCGAGCATCCCGGCCCCCCTTCCGCCTCCGCGCCGAAGTCCCCGGCGAGGCCCCGTCGCCGGGCGCCCCCCGTGGTGCCCGCTCCCCGCGACGCGGACCTGCCGCTGTCGTTCGGACAGCAGCGGCTGTGGTTCATCGAACAGCTCACGCCCGGAGGCTGCTCCTATAACGTCCCGTACTTCGCGCGGCTCACCGGCGCGCTGGATGTGCCCGCGCTGGAGCGCGCGCTGGCTGTGGTGGTGGAGCGGCACGAAGCGCTGCGCACCACCTTCGCCGTGGTGGACGGCCAGCCGGTGCAGCGCATCGCGCCAGCCCCTCCGCTGCCGCTGCGGGTGGAGTCCCTGGAGGCGCTTCCCGCCTCGGAGCGTGAGCACGCCTTGCGGCGGGTGGCGGAGGCGGAGGCGCGCGTGCCCTTCGACCTGGGCGCGGGCCCCCTGGTGCGCGTGCGGCTCTTGCGGTTGGGCGACGCCGAGCACGCGCTGCTCCTGATGCTGCACCACATCAGCTGCGACGGCTGGTCGCTCACGGTGATGGAGCGGGAGCTTCAGGCGCTGTACGCGGCCTTCCGAGCGGGCTCGGAGCCCGTGCTGCCCGCGTTGCCGGTGCAGTACGCGGACCACGCGGTGTGGCAGCGGCGGTGGCTCCAGGATGGCTTCCTCCAGCAGCAGCTGGACTGGTGGCGGGGACAGTTGGCGGGGGCCCCCGCCGCGCTGGAGCTGCCCACGGACCGGCCCCGCACTGGAGCCCGGTCCACGCGGGGCGCGGTGTACCGCCACGCGCTCCCCCGGGAGTTGGGGACGGCGCTGGAGGCGCTGTGCCGAAAGCAGGGGGTGACGCTGTTCATGGCGCTCCTGGGCGGCATGCACCTGCTGCTCGCGCGGCACAGCGGGCAGGACGACCTCGTCATCGGCTCGCCCATCTCCGGCCGCACGCGCCAGGAGGTGGAACCCCTCATTGGCTTCTTCATCAACACGCTGCCCCTGCGAGTTCGCGGCGAGGGGTCGCTCGGCTTCGGTGAGCTGCTGCACCGCGTGCGCAGGACGTGCCTGGATGCGTACGCGCACCAGGAGGTGCCCTTCGAGCAGTTGGTGGACGCGCTCCAGCCCGAGCGCGACCTGAGCCGCCCGCCGCTCTTCCAGGTGTTCTTCACGCTCCAGCATTCGGCCATGCCCGCGCTGGAGCTGGAGGGGCTGAGGACCACCGAGCTGGACTTCGAGCCGGGCGTGTCGCGCTTCGACCTCACGGTCTTCCTGCGCGAAACCCCCGACGGGCTCGTGGGCCTCTGGGAGTACGACACCGACCTCTTCGACGAAGCCACGGTGGCGCGCTTCGCGACGCACTACCTGCGCCTGCTGGACGCCGCGGTCGCGGAGCCGGAGCGCCCCGTGGCCACGCTGCCCCTGCTCTCCGCCCCGGAGCGGCGGCGGATGCTGGAGCTGGGCACGGGAGCCCGGGTCCCCTTCCCGCGCGACGCGTCCTTGCCCACCCTGTTCGCGGAGCAGGCCGCGCGCGCGCCCGATGCCGTGGCCCTGGAGGCCGGGGGCGTGCGCCTCACCTACGCGGAGCTGGAGGCGAGGGCGAACCAGCTCGCGCACCACCTTCGTGGACAGGGCGTGAGGCTGGGAACGCCCGTGGGCCTGTGCGCGGGTCGCTCGCGGGAGATGGTCGTGGCCACGCTCGCCATCCTCAAGGCGGGGGGCGCGTACGTCCCGCTGGATCCAAGCTATCCCCCCGAGCGCCTGGAGTTCATGGCGCGCGACGCCCGCATCCCCCTGCTCCTGGTGGAGCCGGGGCGCGAGGCGGGGCTGACTGGGTTGGCGGCGCGAGTGGTGGTGCTCGACCCTTCATGGCGGACCTTCTCGGACGAGCCGACGGACGCCCCCCGCGTGGACATTCCCGCCGAGGCGCTCGCGTACGTCATGTTCACGTCTGGGAGCACCGGGTGGCCCAAGGGCGTGGGGGTTCCGCACCGGAGCGTGGCGCGGCTGGTGAAGGGCGTGTCCTTCTTCCATGCCGGCCCCGGCGACACCGTCCTCCAGTTGGCGCCCACGTCGTTCGACGCCGCGACGCTGGAGCTCTGGGGGGCCCTGCTCCACGGCGCGAGGCTGTTCCTCTACCCACCGGACATGCTCTCGCTGGAGGAGCTGGAGGCGACGCTGGAGCGCGAGCGCATCAGCGTGTTGTTCCTGACCACCTCCCTCCTTGAACAGATGGCCCTGACGCGGCCCGAGGCGCTCGCGCGCGTGGGGCAGGTCCTCACGGGTGGCGACGTCCTGTCCCCGGTGGCGGCGCGCAAGCTGCTGGACGCGGGGGGTACGGTCGTCAACGGCTATGGCCCCACGGAGAACACCACCTTCTCCACCACGCACCGGGTGAAGCAGGACCAGGACGCGCGGAGGCCCGTGCCCATTGGCCGCGCTCTGGAGAACTCCCAGACGCTGGTGTTGGACGCGCACCTGGAGCCGGTGCCCCCAGGCGTCGTGGGCGACGTGTACGTGGGAGGTGACGGTCTGGCGTGGGGCTACGTCGGCCGGCCGGACCTCACCGCCGAGCGCTTCGTGCCCCACCCCTTCAGCGACGTCCCAGGTGCCCGGCTGTACCGCACGGGGGACCGCGCGCGGTGGCTGCCGGACGGGGAGCTGGCCTTCATGGGCCGCTCGGACACCCAGGTGAAGCTGCGCGGCGTCCGCATCGAGCTGGGTGAAGTCGAGACGGCCCTGCGGCACCTGCCCGGCGTGGACGACGCGGTGGCCGAGGTGCGTGAGTACGCCCCCGGCGACAAGCGGTTGGTGGCGTATGTCGTCGGCACGGAGGTGGACGCGACGGCGCTGCGCGCGGGCCTCGCCGCGCGACTGCCGGCCCCGCTGGTCCCCGCCGCCTTCGTGAAGCTGGACCGGCTGCCCCTGACGCCCGTGGGCAAGGTGGACCGCAAGGCGCTCGTCACGCCCGTCGGGAACGCGCTCGCCGGGGAGGAGTACGTGGCGCCGCGCACCGCGACGGAGACGGCGGTGGCCGAGGTATGGGCCCCTCTATTGGGACGCACGCGCGTGGGGACGCAGGACTCCTTCTTCGAGCTGGGCGGACACTCGCTCCTCGCCACGCAGGTCATCTCCCGTCTGCGCGAGACCTTCCAGGTGGACCTATCCGTGCGGGCGCTGTTCGAGGCCCCCACCATCGCCAGCCTGTCCGCGCGCATCGACGCACTGGGGCAAGGGGGCCGCAGGCTCCGGTCCCTCCCGCTCGAACCCGGCCCGAGGGATGGATGGCGGCCACAATCGTTCGCGCAACAGCGGCTGTGGTTCATCTCGCGGCTCGACACGCTGGGGTTCTCCTACAACGTGCCGCTGGTCACGCGGCTGCGCGGACCGCTGGATGCTCGCGCGCTGGAGCGGAGCCTCGCGGAGATCATCCAGCGCCACGCCGTGCTGCGCTCCACGTTCGATGAAGTGGATGGGCAGCCGGTGCAGCGCATCGGCCCGGCGTGGGACTTCACGCTGAAGCCGGTGGAGGTGGACGTCGCCGTGCTCCCGGTGCGACTGGAGGAAGAGGCGCGCCGTCCGTTCGACCTTCGCCAGGGTCCGCTGGTGCGAGGCCGGCTCTTGCGCGTCGCGGACGACGACCATGTGTTGATGCTCGTCATCCACCACATCGCCTTCGATGGGTGGTCCATCGACGTACTCCAGCGCGAGCTGGACGTGCTCTATCCCGCGCATGCGCGGGGCACCGGCTCCACCCTCCCGCCGCTGTCCCTCCAGTACGTGGACCACGCCCTGTGGCAGCGGGAGTCATTCCAGGGCGAGGCGCTGGAGGAGCAGCTTACGTGGTGGCACCGAGAGCTGGCGGGGGCACCGCCCGTGCTGGACCTGCCCACCGACAAGCCACGCCCGCCCGTGCAGACCTTCCAGGGCGCGAACTTCGAGGTGCCCCTGCCCCAAGCCCTCCACCGCGCCCTCCAGCTGTTGGGGCAACGGGAGGGCGCCACGCTGTTCATGACGCTGCTGGCGGGCTTCCAGGTCCTGCTTGCCCGCTACAGCGGCCAGGAGGACATCGTCGTCGGCTCGCCCATCTCCGGCCGCAACCGCCGCGAGGTGGAAGGCCTCATCGGCTTCTTCGTCAACACGCTCGTCCTTCGCGCGGAGGTCCCGGCGGAGGGCTCCTTCCGCCAGCTCCTGCGCCGGGTGCGTGAGAGCTGCCTGGGAGCCTTCGCCCACCAGGACCTCCCGTTTGAACAGCTCGTGGACGCGCTCAAGCCTCCGCGCGACTTGAGCCGTACGCCGCTGGTGCAGACGATGTTCGTCCTTCAGCGAGCAGCCGCGCCGCTGTCGCTGCCCGGCCTCGATGTGGAGGAGGTTCCGTTCCAGACAGGCGTCTCCCGCTTCGACCTCATGCTGTTCATGCGGCAGACGTCTCAGGGACTCGTCGCCTATTGGGAGTACAACACCGCGCTCTTCGAGGCGGCGACCCTTGCCCGGATGGCCACGCACTACGTGCGACTGCTCGAAGGCGTCGTCGCGAATCCCGAACAGCCCCTCGCGACTCTGACGCTCCTCTCGGGAGCGGAGCGTCAGCGGCTGCTGCTCGACTGGAACAGCCGGGAGGAGCGACTTCCAGCACCGGGACTCATCCATGCGTGGGTGGAGGCCCAGGTCGCGCGGACACCGGATGCGGTCGCCGTCACGAATGGAGTCGACTCCCT
>NZ_VKLU01000013.1:0-343283 GCF_007352635.1 Corallococcus sp. Z5C101001 | reverse complement strand
GAGCCGATGGTACTCCGCGGGAAACCGCGTGGGAGAGTAGGTCGCTGCCGGATTCTTTTTGAAAGCCCCTGGTGCCTTCCGGCACCAGGGGCTTTGTCTTTGCGGGCTTCGGATCGCTGGCCCGTGAGCGCTCGTCCTTGCGCCGTGCTGCACTGACTTTGCGCCGCGGCACTCCGGGACAGGCACATGTCCGTGCTGTTTGATCGTGTGATGCGCAAGCTCCTCGGCGGAGTGTGGTCGACGCTGGTGAGTACATCCCCAATCACATGCAACTTCGCGCGACGGGCGCCTCGGCGGAGGCGAGGAGATCCGGCCGTCACAACGCTGTCTATCCTCCTGACACGACCCGCAGGGGCTTGGGTCCTTCGCGCGGGGGCTTCGTCGCGCCGGGCAATTCCAGCACGTGGGCTCCTTCCGCTTCGAAGTGCTCGCGCAGCCACGGGTGGCAGGTGAAGGCGATCACCTGGTGATGCTCCGCCAGGCGGGCGAAGAGGTGCACCGCGCCTCGAGCTCTTTCCGAGTCGAAGTTCACCAGCACGTCGTCCGCGATGAGCGGCAGCGCGCCTCGGGTCTCTCCGAAGTCACGGATGACGGCCAGTCGGAATGCCAGGAACAGCTGCTCGCGCGTGCCCCGTGACAACTGCTCCGCGCTCCAGTCGCGCGCGCCGTCACTCACCCGGAGTTCCCTCGCATCTCCCGCCGGAATGAACACCCGGCGGTACCGCCCCGCTGTCAGCTCCGAGAACAGCTCGCTCGCCAACTGAATGACCCGCGGCTGCTGCTCCTCCTCGAACCGCCGCCGCGCCCGCCCTAGCAACGCCAGCGTCAGCCGGTCCGCCGCGTAGCGTGTCGCCAGCTCCGCCGCTCTTGCTCGCAGGGTTTCCTCCTGGATGCGCAGCCGGAACACCCGGTCGTCCGTCTCCCACTGCGACAGCTGCGTCTTCAGGCTGCCCTGCTCCGTGAGCACCGCCTTGTGACGCTCTCCTTCGGCCCGGTAGCGCTCGCGCAGTGTGGCGAGCCGCTCCTTCAACCCCGCCTCTCCTCCCGCCGCGTGCACCTGCTCGCGCGCCGCGTTCTCCTCCAGGCCTGTCAGTGCCTGCACCCGCTGGCCGTGCTCGCGCACCCGGCCTCCCAGCTCCGCGTACCTGCGCGCCTGCACCGCGCGGCGCCGGAACGACGCCTCATCCTGGCAGCCCCCTTCCGCGAGCAGCGCTTCCCACGTCTGTTCCTCGTCCAGGGCCAGCTGCTCCAACCGCGCCTTCTCCGCCAGCAGCTCTTCGCGCTGCCCGTCCAGGTGCCGTTGATCCGCCGCCCTCGTGCGCACTTCCTCGAGTGCCAGCGACACCCGCGCGGCCACAGTCTCAACCGACCCCGGCGGTAGCCCCGCCACCCGTGCCTCCGCCAACAGCCGCGACGTCGTGGCGCTACATGCGGCCTCCGCTACCGCGAACTCCTCCTCGTCCGTGCGCAGGTCCAGCAGCCGTTGACGCAGCGCCGCGGCATCGCGCCACAGCGTCAACGCCGACGCCGCCGACAGCGCCTCAGGGAACCGCCGCGCCACCAGGAACGCCACCCACTCCTCTCTCAGGACGCCCTCCCGCTGATCCGCTCGCAGCCGGGCCTCCTCCACGCGCTGCTCCTCTCGCACCGCAACGTCCCAGGCCGTGCGCAGCGTGTCCTCCTCGCGCAGGAGCAGGTCGCGGCGCTCCGCCTGTGTCAGCAGCTCCGCCAGCAGGGACTCATGCTCGGCCAGGTCCGCCAGCGACGCGCCCGGAGACAGCCCCGCCGCGCCAGACGCATGCAGGAGCTCCCGCTGAAGAAGCTCCTCACGCGCGGACATCGCCGCCTGTGCCGCGCGGAAGCGCTCCTCCTCCTGTTGCCTCCAGCGATGCCGCGCCGCCTGGACCTCCAGGCTGGCCCTCCTGTCCGTCTCCACTCGGTGACGCACGAGCAGCAACAGCCCCACGAGCAACATCCCTCCGACCGCGCACAGCACTCCCATCGACCATCCCGACAACCCCATCGCCAAGGCCGCGCACCCCAGCGCCACCCCCGCCGCCGCCACCACCCACGACAGCGGCAACGGCGAGTGCATCGGTACCGTCTCCGTCGGGGCTCGCCCGCTGTCGAGCTGACGGCGTTGCTCCAAGCGCTGCTCCGCCAGCCGGTCCAGGTCCCCTCGCACCACGCGCATGCGCCCCACCGCCGCCTGCCGCTGGCGCACTTGCGCGGGACGCGCCTCGGGCAGCGTCGCCACCTCCGTTCGCGTCCGCGCCAGCGCCGTCTCCAGCCGTGCCCGCTCCTCGCGCGTGCGCGCCTGCTCCGCCTCCACCTCCGTCAGGGTCGCGTCCGCCGCGTCCAGCCGGCCGGCAAGCGACTCCAGCTCGCCCCTCGCCCGAGCACCCAGGTCCAGCGCGAGCAGCCCGCACGCGTCCACCGCGAGACCCAACTCCCCCAGCGTCTGCTCCAACTGCCGCCGCCGCGACGTGAGTGACGCCTTGCGCGCGGGCAGCGCGCGCAATTGCTCCGAATGGCCGGAGAACGTGCCCAGCGCCGCGCGCAGGGACTCGGCGCGCTCGCGCACGGGCCAGGGCTCCGCGAGTCGCCTCCTCGCCTCCTCGATGGGGGCCAGTCGCTCCTGCAGTTGTGCCTGCTGCGCCCGGTACGTCTTGCGCCGCTGAAGTACATCCTCGAGCCGCGTCTCCGCTCCTGGCGGAAAGGTGTCCAGCACTGGCAGCGTGGACAGCTCCGCCCGATCTCGCGCGAGCACCACCAGGTCCCCCAGCGCGGACTCCAGCCTCGAGGCGTGGTCCAGTTCTCGCTCGACCTCCTTGCGCGCCACCTCCAGCGCGTGGCCCTCCTCGATGCACTCCGAAAGCCGGTCGCGCGTGGAGAAGTAGAGCGCGGGTCGATCTCCCGCCTCGCGCAGCGCCTGCTGCACGTCCTCCAACTCCTTCATCACCCGGTTCAGCTCCGGCTTCTGCCCGCGCGGCGCGTACAGCCCCTCCGCGCCCTTGCGCAGCTGCTCCACCGCCTCTGGCAGCCGCCGCGCGCCCTGCATGCCCGCGGCGAACAGCGCCTCCGATACGCCTCGCTGCTGCGCGAGCCTCTGGAAGGAGGACAGCTCGTCCAGCCGGAAGGCGAACACCTCGAAGAACAGCTCGCGCGGCACGTCCGCCAGCGCCTGGTCCAGCAGGGTCTCCGGCAGGGGCTGTCCCTCCGGCGCCCGGACCGTCAGCGTGCCCTCCGATGCGCGCTTCCCTCCGTGGCGGTGGACCACCAGCGGCCCCGACGCCGTGTCCAGCCACACCTCGCCGCCAAAGAGCGCGCCATCGGGTTCGTAGCGCTCCGGATGGCCTCGCTTCTCGAAGCCGAAGAGCACGCCCCGCAGGAAGGCCAGCAGCGTGCTCTTGCCTGCCTCATTGGGCCCGTACAGCAGCGTCAGTCCGGGCCCCGGTGTCCCCGAATAGCCCCGGAAGTGGCCGAAGCCGTCCACTTGGAAGCGGCTGATGCGCAGCCCCGGCTTCATGACGCCTCCTCGTGGAGCTGCTCCACGCCCCGCTGCCCCGCCTGCGTCACCAGCTCCGGTCGGGGCGCCTCCAGCGCGTCCACACCCAGCCGCTTGAGTCGCTGCCCCAGCGTCGTCAGGTCCTCTTCGTCCCACAGCGCCGCGAGCGCCTCGCCGTCCTGCGCCAGCGCCTGCGCTTCGTCCAACAGCGTGCCCATGAAGCCGCCCCCCGCGCGCACCGCCTCCAGGTCCACCTCTGGCCGACTGCCGTCCCGCAGCGACTCCAGCAACACCGGCGGGTGTGCTCGCGCCAGCCGCTCGCGCAGGTCCGCCTCCAGCTGCGCGCGGGCGCCCGGCCTCGACAGCTCGCGGTGCAGCGGCCCGCGCCCGGCCAGCGTGAGGCGCACCGCGTGCCCGTCGAAGTCCTCCGCGCACCGTGACTCCACCACCTCCGTGGCCACCGCCTGGAGCATGTCCAGCGACGCCACTCCCGACAGGGGCACGTCCAGCCGGTGCCAGCGCACCCGGTCCACCGGCACGAAGCGCCGGCGCGCGACGCCGTCCTCCACGTCCACCACCACGCAGCCGCGCTCGCCGGTCTCATGCACGTGCCGGCCCTGCGGATTGCCCGGGTACACCGCCACGCCGCCGCCCGGGAGCAGGTGCTCCGCGCGCGTATGCACGTGGCCCAGCGCCCAGTAGTCCAGCCCTCCCGCCGCCAGGTCCGCGGCCGTGCAGGGCGCGTAGTTCGCGTGGCCCGCGTCGCTCCCCAGGTTCGCGTGCAGCAGGCCCACGCTGAAGTGCTCGCCAGTGCGGCGGAACCTCGCGGACAGGTTCTCGCGCACCTCGACGTCCGGATAGGACACGCCCTGGACGTGGCACAGGCGCCGGCCCTCGCGCCGCACCTCCACGTCCTCCCACTCCGCCCCGAATACCTTCACCGACGCGGGCAGCCCCAGCGTCCCCGTGTCCCCGCTCAGCGGATCATGATTCCCGTGGACGATGAAGGTCTGGATGCCCGCCCGGTCCAGCCGCGACAGCTCCGCGCGCAGGGCCAGCCGCGCCCGCACGGAGCGGTCCCTCACGTCGAACAGGTCCCCGGCCAGCAGCAGGAACGTCACCCGCTCTCGCAGGCACACGTCCACGATGCGCGCGAGCGCATGGAAGGTGGATTGCTGGAGGCGCTCCAGAAGCGGGCCGTGCGTGGCCACTCCCCGAAACGGCGTGTCCAGATGCAGATCCGCGGCGTGCACGAAGGAGAAGCGCATCGTGCGGGAAAACTACCCGAGTCCCGCCCTCCACCCGACTTTCCCACCCCCAGGGTGATGCACCGGTGGACACACCGGACACCCCGGGGTCGCACGCGCAGTCCACCCGCGGAAACCCGGTGCGTGGGCACCTCGCAGGCCCCTTGCGCTTCGCGGGAAGGCCTCGTTCCCGTCCCTGCATTCCGCACGACGCTCGGACGCGAGTGGATCGCCAACCCACCGAGGTCCTTGGACTCCGGCGCTGGCCGCGCCCCGGTACGACGGCTGCACTCGGGGGCAGGCCATGAGACCCGTCACCTCCTGGCTGTTCCTGTCGCCGTTGCCATCCTTTGTGCTCGCGGCGCTCACCGTGGCTCCGCTCGCCCACGCGGGGGCCGATGTCCCCACCGATGTCCCCTCCGGGGAGCCTCCCGCGCCGCTGGCCTTCGCGGACTTCTCCTGGCTGCCCGGCAACGCGGGCGCCAGCGAGAGGCCCCTGTCCCATGGGCCGTTCACCGGCGAGTTCCGCCTGGATACCGCGTACCACTACAGCTTCAACCGCCCCCAGGACGACACCCTCGCTGGCTCCAGCGAGGTCTTCCGCCACGGCGAGGTGCAGGTCACGCAGCTGGGGATCGGCGGTGACTTCCTCTACAAGAACGTGATGGGCCGGCTGATGACCCAGTTCGGCATGTATTCACAGACAACGCCGCGCAACGACGCGAGCCCCTCGCGCGGACAGTGGAGCCTGGACAATGCCTACCGATACATCTCCGAGGCCTACGGCGGCTATCACTTCGACGCGCTGAAGGGCATCAACCTGCAGGCTGGCATCTTCATGAGCTACATCGGCTTGTGGAGTTACTACAACGCGGACAACTGGACCTACCAGCCGTCCTACGTGTCGTCGAACACGCCGTGGTTCTTCAACGGTGTGCGCGCCCAGATTTTCGTGAGCGACACCCTGAAGATCGAACCGTGGCTCGTCAATGGCTGGCAGTCGTATGGCCGCTTCAACGAGGGCTACGGCGTGGGCGGGCAGCTGCTGTGGCGCCCCACGGGCTGGCTGTCGGTGGTGGGCAACCAGTACTACGGCACGGACACGCTGGGGACGCCGGGCCGCAAGCGCGTGCACACGGATGACAGCGTGATGGTGAAGTACCTCGACACGCCGAACGGGTTCCTCCGCAAGGCGGCGGTGTCCCTCACGCTGGACGCGGGCTGTGAGTTTGGTGGTGGCGTGAATTGCGGCTCGCAATACTTCCTGGGGTTCATGGCCTACCACCGCATGTGGTTCCACCAAGACCGTCTGGCATTGACGGTGGGCGGCGGCGCCATCACCAACCCCGGGCGCTACCTGGTGCTGCTGCCGCCCATCAACGGGGCGACCGCGGCCTCGGGCACGCCGTACTTCACCGCGAGCCCGGGCGACCGCTACCGCGCCTGGGACTTCCAGGTGGCGGCGGATGTGATTCCCCAGCCGTTCCTCACCTTCCGCGTGGAGTTCAACCACCGCGCCGCCAACGTGCCGTACTTCTCCGGTCCGGGAGGCGTCACGCCGCCGGGTGGCAACCAGGGCGCGCCCGGGTCACTCGTGGACGGGTGGAGCCCCGACCTGGTGAAGACGGAGAACCGCCTCACCGCCGCGCTGATGGTGAAGCTGTGAGGCGCGGGCGCGGGCGGGGCATCCAGTGCCCGCCCGCGCCTCGCGTGTGTCAGGCGTCGCGGTCGTGTCCACGCCTAGTGCGTGGACTCGTTCCCAGAGGTGTCGTGGCCGCCGGAGGGGCTCGTGGTGTTGCTGGAGCCCGTGTCGCCAGAGGTGTCCATGGAGTTCGTCGGCTCCTGCATCCCGGAGCCGCCCGTGCCTCCGTCATCCATCATCCCGGAGCCGCCGGTGCCCGCGTCGTCCATCATCCCGGAGCCGCCCGTGCCGGCGTCCATCATCCCGGAGCCGCCCATGCCCTCACCGGTGGAGCCCGAGCTCGTCGAGCTCCCCGTGCTCTGACTGCTTCCGGAGCCGCCCGAGCCCTGACCCTGCTGGGGCGCCATGCTTTCCGACGAGCGGTCCCGGCTCTGACACCCGGTCAGGGCCATCGCGCCCGCCACCGCCCCCATCACCAGCCATCGCGTGTAACCCGCCATTCGCACTCCCTCCGTTGGATGTGACGAACCCAAGGCTGGGGGTGGAGGGGCGCGGGGGCATCGTCCGGGGGGCTCCAAGGGGCCCGCCCGCCGTCCCCCCCACCGACCCGGGAGGGGCTTGCTCGCAAGGCTGTTGGAGGGCGGCCGTCAGGGCTCGCGGCGCAGGACGAGCAGCGCGTACTCCAGGCCCCCGTCCAGCAGGCCCTGCTGCAGCCACAGGTGGTCGCGCCGGGACTCCATCCGCACCGCGTTGAGCGCGGCGCGCAGGCTGCGCGTGTCGGGGGCGGCGCGGGCCATGTGCTCGTGGATCAGCAGCTCCGAGCTGAGCGTCCAGAAGCCCACCGTCCTCGCGGACACGTCGTCGTGCGCCTCCAGCTCCAGGCCCGCGTCGTGCGCGGCGGCGAGGAACGCGCTCATGCTGCCCAGGTGCTTGCGCCAGGGGTCGTCGGACGGAGGCACCGCGCTAGGACGCACCCAGAAACAGTCCGCCACGGCCAGCATGCCGCCGGGCCGGAGCCGGGTGTGCACCCGCCGCAGCCACTCCGCGCGGGGAAGGGCGCAGGTGTTCTCCACGGCGATGATCGCGTCGTAGCGCTCGCGCTCCCAGGGCGCCTCGCCCGTGCACAGCAGGGGCTGCACGCGGTCCGCCACGCCTGCTTCGAGCGCGAACCGGCGCACCCGCTCCACCTGCGCGGGCACGGTCACGAGCGCGGTCACGGACGCGCGGTGCTCCTGGGCCCAGTACAGCGCGCCGCCGCCCAGGATGCCGCCCATGTCCAGCACCTCGCAGCCGTCCGGGATGCGGCCCATGGCGCGCGCCAGCTCCTGGAGCAGCGCCTCCTGTGCGGCCCGGAGGCGATCGCGCAGCTCGGGGCCGGGCGCGCCAGGCGGGGGCAGCCGGTCCACCAGTCCCGTGTGGCAATGCACCCGGCGACCGGGGCCGAAGCGCTCCAGTCCGCGCGCGGCCAGGGACTCGTGATGGGCGCGCACTTCGAAGGGCGTCGGGTGTGGCGGGATGGCGGGGGCCTTGGCGTCATCCGTGTCCAGGGCGCGCGCGAGCGTGGAGGAGGACGTCGAGGAGAGAGCGCTCAGGGGCTTCATTGGTACTCCCGGGGCAACAGGATGCGGAGCAGGGCGCCGCCGCCCGGCCCGTTGTGGCGGTGGAGCAGGCCACCGCTGGCGCGCAGCAGGCATTCACTGGTGTAGAGGCCCAGCCCCGTGCCCTGGGGCTTGGTCGTGTAGAGCTCCTCCGCTGGGGCGAGGAGTCGCTCTGGGGGGAAGCCGGGGCCGTCGTCCTCGATCTCCACCTCCAGCCGTCCGCTGAGCGGTTCGGTGCGCGCACGGATGTAGACCCGGGATGCGCCCTGTTCGCCATTGCCCTCGCATGCGTTGACAACCAGGTTCTCCACCACCTGGCGCAGCATGAGGGGGCCGCCGCGAAGGAGCGCGCGTGGCCGCGGCGGCGGCTCCACGTGGATGTGGATGGCCACGTCCGGGAAGCGCAGCGACACGTGGGCCTGCACGGAGTCCAGGACGAGCCCCAGGTCCACGGCCTCCGGCTCCGCGCCGGCGAAGCGGCGGCTCTTCGCGCGCACCTCCTTCACCATCTCCTGGAGCTGCCGCAGGCTGTCCTGGAGCTGGCGGGCCTGGTCCTCGAAGCCGGTGCGCGCGACGAGGCCGCGCTGCGTGCCGAACGCCTTCATCATGTCCGCGGCGGTGCCCGCGTGGTGCAGCGCCTGGTCCATCTCCTGGTGGTGGCCGAGGATCTCCGCCATCGCCTGGGTGAGGCGGCCCACGTCGCGCTCCTGCTGCTCCAGCAGCTGCGCGTGCACGGCGGCGCGCAGGCGGTCGGCGTCCGCGCGGGCCCGGTCGTACCGCGTGGCGAGCGTGCCCAGGTACAGCTCCGCGAGCAGGGCCGCGGGGCCCACGACGACGAAGAGCACCGCGTGTCCGGTGCTGGCGGCCAGGGGCGCCGCGCAGAGCACGGCCGCGAGCGTGCCCACGACGAGGAACGGTTCGCGCCACGTCACCCGGTGGCGCCGGCCGTGCACGGCGGTGGTGCAGAGGAGCAGCACGCCGAAGACGATGGCCCCGGGAATCGCGGCGAGCGCCATGAGGCTCGCGAGGAAGAAGTGCAGGAGGGCCAGGGACTGCGCCCGCCACAGCCAGCCCCACAGGGCCACGCGTTCGCGGCGCGAGTGGACGGCCGCGAAGGCGAGCGTGTTGACGGCGCAGGGCGCGAAGCACGCGAGCGCGGGGACGAAGGGCACGGCGAAGAAGTCGCTCACGCGGGGGACGCAGGTGACGACGCCCAGGAGCGCGGTGCTCCGCAGGACGAAGCCGAGACAGGGGCCCACGCGCTCCGAGGCGAGGAGCCGGCTTGCGTCCTGGGCATGCACCCAGCGGCGGAAGGCCGTCACCCCGCGGGGAGCGGACGCGGGCGGGGACTTCATCAGGTGGCCCCGGCCGTGAGGAGAGGAAGAGGGGAGGCGCCGTGGGAGACGGACCGCGAAACGGCCGTGCGAGCCCGCTCGTCAGCGGACGGCTGGATGTGTCCCCACTGCGGCCGCATGCGGCTCCACCCCCCGGTGCCAGGCACAGCCTTCCCGGGGGGAAGCAGAGAGCGACCGCGACCTTCCGGTCAAACCCGGGGGCGTGGAGACTGTTGGCCAGTCCGCCGACCCTGTCTTCCTGGCCAGGGGGTGGGCGGCCCTGCGTGATTCCACCTGTCCCGCGCGACAGCGCTTGGGCATGCGTGCGGGCCGCGATAGAGGGGCGCCCATGCGCGACAGAATCCAGGCGGTGTTGCGGCGGCTGGCCCAGTCCCCCGAGTTGGAAGTGCGGTGGCTGCACACGGTGTCACTGATGGAGTTCATCGGCGCGCGGAAGATTTCGCGCACGGTGGCGGACCGGCACCCGTCGCTGGAGGTGCTGGGGCACCTGGCGGACGAGACGCGCCACGCGTTCATCTTCAAGCGGCTGGCGTGCGAGGTCGCGGGCCGCGAGGACGTGACGGAGTTCCTGAGCATGGAAGCGGCGGCGACGTGGTTCCAGTCGCTGGACCGCCAGCTGGCGGAGTGGGCGACGCGGCTGACCGGGACGACGGACGTGTACCTGCACTACCTGCTCACCACCGCCGTGGTGGAGCGCCGCGCGATGGTGCTCTACCCGCTCTACAAGGCCGCCACGCGGCAGGCCGTGGTGCGCGAGGAGCTGGGCCGCGTCGTCGTGGAGGAGCAGTCCCACCGGCGCGCCATCGAGGACGCCTGCCAGCAGCGCCTGGCCCAGGTGGGCGCGACGCTGGAGTCCGCGGTCGCGCTGGAGGAGCCCCTGTTCGAGGCGTTCCTCTCCGTGCTGGAGAAGGACGTGGACGCGGCGCTCGCGGGCGCCCAGGCGGCCTGAGGCGTCACCCCTCGCCGGGCGGCGCGTCCTCCGCGTCGTCGCCGCCCGCTTGGGACAGCACCAGCTTCCCGCCCAGCCACGCCGCCTGGAGGTTGCGCGCCTTGCGCGCCCGCTTGCGGCTCAGCTCCACCCCCACCGCGTCCAGGCCCAGCGCGTTCGCCACCGCGAGCGCCGTGCCGTGCCCACAGAAGGGGTCCACCACCGTGCGCGTGCGCGTCTGCTCCAGGATGAAGCGGCACGCCACCAGACACGCGGACAGCCCCATGCCTCGCGTCCACGTCACCTCGCCGGCCTCCGGCAAGACGTCCGCCGTGGACTTCGCCGCGTCCGCCCTCAGCCCCCGGCTGAAGCACAGCAGGTGCGAGTACGCCGGCCTCCCGAACGTCACCGTCCCTGGCGTCCTGCGGCACACCACCTTGTGCCACAGCGTCTCGCACCCGGCCGCCTCCGCCGCCTTCGATACCAGGTAGCCCTTGTCCACCCAGGCCCCGTCCTTCTTCACGTCGGACTGGTAGAACACCGCCACCCCGTCCTCCGGCACCCGCGACAACACCTTCGCCGCCGCCCCCACGAACCACTCCTTCCACTGGGGCAGCGTGAGGGACGGGAACTCCGAGACGTCCGGCATCGACGCCACCACCGAACACCCCTCCAACACTGGCCGTGCCTCCAGCCACGCCAGCGCGTCCTCGCAGTACACCGTGCGCTTCGCTCCCGCCGTCCCGCTCCGTGCGTCCGTCATGACGCCCTGAGTCTGCCGGAAGCGCCCACCCACTCCCACCCTTCATTCCCTCCGGGCACCTACCCCACGGGGCAGCCCGCCCTTCCAGGTTTCAAGCAACCTCCGAGCAGGTGGACGACCGCGCCCTAGTCATGGCTAGCTACGCTTCCCCGTAAAGCGACGACTTCTCGCTCTTTCCCCCCGAAGAGGACCCCCATGCCCACGACGAACGCGACGGACGGAACACCCCTGCACTATCGGGTGCTCGGAGAGGGTTCGCGCGACGTGGTGCTGGTGCACGGGTGGATGGTGTCCGGCGCGGTGTGGGACGCGATGTTGGAGAAGCTGGACCTGACGGGGCTGCGGCTCATCGTCCCGGACCACCGCGGCTCCGGGAAGTCCGGGCGGCCGGCGTCGGGGTACACGCTGGCGCAGTACGCGAAGGACGTCATGGCCGTGGCGGACCACGCGGGGGCGAAGCGCTTCGCGCTGGTGGGCCACAGCATGGGCGGGCAGATCGCCAAGTGGGTGGCGGCCGACGCGCCCGAGCGCATCACCGGCCTGGTGCTGCTCAACACGGTGCCCGCGTCGGGCCTGCCGCTGCCTTCGGACGCGGCCGGGCTGTTCCGCACGTCCGCGGGGGACCGGGAGAAGCAGAGGACCATCCTGAGTCTGGCCTGCAAGGAGCTCTCCCCCGAGTCGTTGGAGCGGCTGCTCCAGGACTCCGGCGAGGTGGCGCGGGACGCCATCGAGCAGTGCTTCGATTCCTGGACGGCGGGCGGCTTCGCGGACCGGCTGTCCGCCATCACGGCGGCCACGTTGGTGGTGGCCACGGATGATCCGTTCCTGCCGCCCTCGTTCCTGAAGCAGTCGGTGGTGGCGCTCATTCGCGGCGCGCGGCTGGCGCACCTGCCGGGGCCGGGGCACTACCCCCAGGTGGAGCGTCCGACGGAGACGGCGGCGCTGGTGTCGGCCTTCCTCGCGGGCAGCTCCGCGCAGGCCTGAGGGGGACGCGCGATGGCTTGGAGTATGTCCTTTGACCACGACGCCGAGAACGACGTGGTCACGGCGAGCTTCACCGACTGCATCCTGGCATCGGATGAGGACGTGTATCGCTGGAAGCGCGAGGTGGAGGCGCAGTTCGCGAAGTTCAAGGGCCGGGTGGACCTGCTCATCAACCTGGACGGGTTGGTGGTGCGTCACACCGCGGGGCGCACCTTCGGCAAGGAGCGCCGCGAGGTGCTGGAGCGAAACACGCACCGCTCGTTCCGCTACGGCGGCGACGAGATGACGCGCATGTTCGTGACCACCAGCGGCGCCATCAACGGCGCGGCGGTGAACCACTACCCGTCGCGCGAGGCCGCCCTGGCGGCGCTGCTCGCGGAGCGTGATTCCCTGCGCAAGCGCGGCTTCATGCCCTTCCATCCGGGCGTGGGCAATAGCAAGGGCTGACGCGCTACACGCCCGCGAACCACTCGTAGCCGCGGTCCTCCCAGGTGCCTCCCGTGGCCTCTGGGAGGAAGTGCACGGTGGTGAGGTACTTCACCATCTTGTAGCCCAGCTTCACGCCCGAATAGAGGCGCAGGGGCGCGCCGTGGCCGGGCGTCAGCGGCTGGCCGTTCATGCCGTACGCGAGCACCGTCTGCGGATGCAGCGCGCTGGGCGCATCCCATGACGAATAGTAGCCCTGGTCGAACGAGCGGAACTCCACGAAGCCCGCGCGCGGGTCGGCGCCCACGGCCTGGGCCAGGTCGCTGATGCGCACGCCGTGCCACGACGCCACCGCGGTCCAGCCTTCCACGCAGTGGTGGCGGATCCGGAAGTCCGTCCGGGGCAGCCGTCGCAGCTCCTCCACGGAGAAGGTGCGCGGCCGGGACACGAGCCCGCCCACCTCCAGGCGCCAGTCCGCGGGGGCCAGGGGCACGGTTTCGGAGATGAAGTACTTGGGGAAGTCGCCGGGCGGGGTGAGGCGCGCGACGGGTTCCTCGGGGGCGAGCCGGGTGGGGCTGAAGAGGCCGGTCTGGACGCGCTTGTTGAAGCGCTCCATCACGCCGAGGAAGCCCTCGCGGGGACGGCTGGAGTCACACGCGCTGGTGCCGAGCGCGGCGGCGCCCAGGAGGACGTGGCGGCGGGTGAGGATGCGCTCAGACATCGGGCTTCCTCCCTCCGGTGACCATCTCTCCGAAGGTGCGCGGGTGCAGGGCGACGAGCACCACGTGGCCCACGGTGAAGAAGGCGAGCAGCACGAGCAGCAGCAGGTGGATGGCGCGGGCGGGGTCGTAGCCGCCGAAGAGCGCGGTGAGCCATTGCAGCTGCACGGGCTTGTAGAGGACGAGGCCGGACAGGACGGACAGCGCGCCCAGGACCAGGGCGGAGGTGTACGCGAGCCGCTGGAGGCCGTTGTAGAGGCCCGGCTGCGCGGGCGCGGGGCGGATCCGCAGGTAGTACGCGAGGGTGGCCACGGCGTCGCGCGCATCGCGGCGGGGGAGGAACAGGCGGCGGCGCCACTCGCCGCTGAGCGCGAGGTAGAGCACGTACACGCAGCCGTTGAGGGCCAGGAACCAGCCGAACGCGAAGTGCCAGTGCCGCGCTCCCGCGAGCCAGTCTCCCAGCCGCAGCCAGGAGGGAGGCACGGCGCCCTGGAAGGGATAGAGCGAGTAGAGGTGCCCGCGAGGCCCCATGCGCGGATACGCGGCGAGGATCTGCAAACCGCTGGCGGCGAGGATGGCCAGCAACGGCACATTGGCCCAGTGGGCGAGGCGGATGGGCCACGGTTGGGGACGACGCTGCTCGGGTGCTTGCACGCGGCGCACCCCAGCACCGGGGCGTGAAGGGAGACATGCGGCGTGAGGACGGTTGCCCGATGGAGGACGCCTGCGCGGTGACTCCGTTGTCCAACGGATGGCGGCCGGGCCCCAGGGCTGAGCGCTCCCTCATGTCGGCAAGCTGAGCGCCAGCCGCCTGCCTGGCGGTCCCGTGCGAGGTGGGGGGCGGGGCAACAGGAGAGGCCATGCTGGGGCGCAAGGTGGCCATCAACGAGGAGTTGGTGCGGGCGCTCCCCGCACGCACCTCAGAACGCGTCCGCCTGGGCGCGACGTCGCGTAGCGATGTCCTCGAAGACGTCGGCGCGGACGACCTGGGCGAAGTCGCGTCCCTCGTAGTGGAGGGTCAGCATCCGCTCGCTGCGGCCCTCGTTCAGGCCCTCGCCGCCCATCAAGTAGACGGAGGTCTCGTCCGTGCGCCACGTGGCCGTCACGAGCGCCTGGAGGCGACGGACGAAGCCGTCGGCGCGAGCGACCGCGTCCGGCGGAACGGCGACCGCGTAGCTGGGGCTGGGCTCACCGGGGCCGGGGTGCGACTGGGGGAGGGTGTCCGTGAAGAAGGCGAGTGGCCAGGACAGGTCCGTCCCCACCTTGTGCCGGTTGGCGTGGCTCGCCTCCTTGTTCAGCAGCGTCCTGTATCCGCGAGGCCGCCCGTACTTGGCCACCATCGCGTCCACCAGCACCTTGTGCTCCTGGCGGACGTCGAACGTCTCCGTGAAGCGCACCAGCACGTTCCCCAGGTGCCCCTCCGTGAAGACGAAGAGCACCATGCCTTGCAGTCCGGCCAGCTCGGTGGGCATGAAGAGGTCGCCCCGCGTCGTGGGTTGGACCTCCGGGTGCAGCGCGCGCACCTCGTCGGGCGTCATTCCCCAGCGCGTGGCCCGGAAGCCATCGCCGCCGCGATGGTTCTGGGCATACCCCGCTTGGAGCAGGGCCCGCTGCTCCGAGACCGGCGAACCGCAACCCATCAGGACCAGCAGGACCAGTAACACCGCCCCATGACGATTCATGGCGGCATCCTCATGTTTCCATGAGGCCGTGGCAACTGAGCTGTCATTCGACTGGATCAGCCAGCAGGCGTGTGTCTGCCCAAGCTTCGGTCGCTGAGCCATGAGTGCGTCAAGGCCACATTGGGCAGGGCATCAAGGCGACCGAGCGAGGCGTGCACGAGGCCGCCGGAGTTCGACGGCGACCACGAGCGGGTGACTGCCCGGATAGCGCGGTGGGCCGAGCGGTGCTGCGCCGAGCGGAAACTTCCATGGCCAGGGTCGTGCCGGGAGTGCGCTCCCGGTGGATTGGACGTCCGGGAACGACCCGATATCGTTCCCGCCTCGCCCGTCTGCCCCAAGGACACCCAGACCATGAAACGAATCCACCTGGTGCACCTGGTCGGAGCGCTGCTGCTGTCTTCGCTGGGCTGCGTGGAGGAGGAGCCCGAGTTCTCCGTCGCGCCGTCGGGCGGTGCTCGGCTGGTGGTCGAGCTGCCCCGGACGGTGGGGGCCAGCCGGGTGACGTCCACGGTGACGCACGCCTCGGGCGCCACCGAGGCGACGTCGCTGACGTTGGATCCGGAGGGGGGGCGCGCGTGGTCGGCCGTCGTGAAGCCGGAGGCCCCCGGGGAAGAGGTCGGGCTGCGCGTGGACGCCGTGGATGCCTCCGGTGAGGTCGTGGCCACGGCGCGCCTGGACGCGAAGGTGAAGCTGCCCTTGTACGGTGAGGCGCTGGTGGTCGTGGTGCCCCAGCCGGAGTCCGGCATGGCGGGCCTGTCCAACCATGCGCCGCTCATCCACGCGGTCATCGGCTCCAAGGCCCGCGTGGCGTTGGGCGAGACCGTGGCGTTTCAAGCGCAGGCCCGTGACCTGGACGGCGATGCGCTCACCTACGCCTGGAGCGCGTCCTCGGGGACGCTCGAGTGCGAGGAGGCCGCGTGCACCTGGACGGCGCTCCGGCCCGCGGATGCAGGAGACGGCTCGGAGGCGCGGGACGGCGCGCTCGTGGAGGTGCGGGTCACGGATGCGCGCGGTGCCCGGTCCACGCTCCAGTTCCGCGTCGCCGTGGGCACCGTGCGAGGGGACGCGGCGTTGACGGACACGCGCTTCAACCGCTCGCCCGTGCCCGCCGCGATTGGCCAGCCCCAGCCAGTGGGCCTGAACACACAGGTCCAGGTGTCGGCGACGGCGACGGACGAGGACGGTCCCCTGGACGTGCTGACGTACGCCTGGAGCGCGACGTGCGAGGGACGCTTCGATGACCGCACCCTGGCCCTGCCCGTCTTCACCCCGACGGCGGAACCTCCGGCGTGCGCCTGTCAGTTGATGGGTGAAGTGAAGGACGGCTTCGGCGGAAGCACCGAGCAGGTCGTGCACCTGTGCGTGCGCGCGTCCGCGCCCCCGGTGGTCGAGACCGCCGTCCAGTCCGCCCCGAGCGCGATCTCAGGCGACCGCGTGCTGTTCACCGTCACGACGACGGATCCTCGGAGCGAGTCGCTGACGTACCGCTGGACGTCGAACGTGGGCGCGGTCGGCACGGCGGTGACGAGCGGCACGGGGAGCACGGTGGACTGGACGGAGGTGTCCTGCGTGCCCGCCGGGGTGACGCCCGCGGTGGAGTTGGTGGTGACGAATGCCTCGGGCGCGAGCACGCGCCAGTCCTTCCCGGTGGAGTGGCTCGGCCGTCGCTGCGGCGCGCTGGAGACGGCGTGCGCCACCACGCTGTCGCCAGGACAGGTGACGCTGCGCGAGGACTGCGTGACGCAGGGCACGGTGTTCATCCCGGATGGCCTCACGTTCAACGGGGCGGCGCACACGCTGACGGCATCGGAGGACGGGGCAGGGGACCACTACAAGGGCGCGGTGCTGCGCAACCGGGGCACGGTCGCGAATGTGCTCGACCTGACCGTGACGGCGCGGAACCTGTCGGATGTGTGCGACGCGGACGCGGACCGGCTGCGCGGCATCCTGCTGGAGGGCGCGAGCGGCACCATCGAGGGCGCCGTGGTGGAGGACCTGCACCAGGCGGGCAACGTCGGCGGGTGCCAGGAGGGCTTCGCCATCGACGTGCGCAACACCGCGCCGGGGGCCGCGCCCGTGACGGTGATCATCCGGGGCAACCGGCTGACCGGCTACCAGAAGGCGGGCGTGGTGGTGCTGGGCCCGGTGGACGTGACGGTGGAGGACAACCTCATCGACGGGCTGGGCCCGACGGACCGCATCGCGCGCATCGGCATCCAGCTGGCGTATGGGGTGTCCGGGCGCGTGGTGGGCAACGCGGTGAAGGGCAATGCGTACCTGCTCGAGAGCGACTACAGCTCCGGCATCCTGGTGCTGGGCGGCTCCTACTACGGCGCGGGACGGGCGCTGTGCCACGACCTGCTCATCCAGCAGAACACGCTGACGGAGAACGATGTCGGCGTCAGCCTCTTGCAGGCGGAAGGCGACGACTTCAGCCCGCCCGCCAGCTCCCAGAACATCGCGGTGCTCGCGAACGAGCTGAGCAAGGAGGCCCTGACGAACAACTATCAGGCCGCTGTCTCCGACAATGGGACCGCGAACCTCATCAGCCGCAATCGCATCAGCGGTGATGGCTACGACCCCGCCGTGTATCCAGACAACGCCCTCGCCGTGGACGTGACGACGCAGGGGGAGGAGCGAAGGGTGGGCTTCGCCACGCCCGCGCGGACGCTGGAGGCGGGGACGTGCTCGGAGGCGCTGGTGGTGCAGGGCTGGGACCTGGTGGGCAACCTGGCCACGCTGTCGGTGCCCGCGGTGGCGCTGGCCGCGTCGGACGCGGGGGCGACCTTCCACCTGCGGCCGGATTGCTCGGATGCGCCGGTCACGGAGGTCGTCCTCAAGAACACGCAGCGCGAGGGCATCTTCTACCTCCGGGCCAGCGCGGCGGGCGTGCTGACGGTCACGGCGACGGGCGACGGCGTGAACACGACGCAGGACCAGACGGTGCGTTGATCCAGGCGCCCGCGCTCCGCGTGCGCGCGGCGCGACCGCTGGTCCGGGGGAGGACGGATGCTCGCGTCGGCGGTGACGGCGCGGTACACGGGGCGCGTGTACGGACGGGCGGTCATTTCCTGGGTGGGGCTCTGCCTCCTGCTGTTGTCTCCCGCGTGTCTTCCGCGAGCCACCCGGCCCGCCGTGCCCGGAGGGCCGGAGGACCTGGCCCGCCAGTACCTGGAGGCCTGGGCGCGCAATGACCTCGCGGCCCAGCGCCAGGGGCTCCTCGACGCGCCCGCGGACTTCGACGCGCAGCACGCGCGCTGGAGACAGGACCTGGGCGTGGTGGCCTCCCGCTTCGCACCGCCCGAGCTGGAAGCCGACGATGGCACCACGGCGGTGGTGGTGTTTCGCGGCGTGCACACGCTGCGGGGACTGGGGGAGTGGGAGGTGGCGTCCCGGCTGCGCTTCGAGCGCCGGGGAAAGCGCTGGGGCCTGCGCTGGACGCCCCAGGTGTTCCACCCCGACGCACGGCCGGGAGACCGCTTCGCCCGGCTGAGGACCTGGGGGCCTCGCGAAGCGCTGCTCGACGCTCGGGGGACGCCGCTCACCGTGCCGGGAGAGGTCATCCGCGTCGGCGTGCTGCCGGGCCGGGTGAAGGACCGCGCCGCCGTGGCCACCGCGCTCCAGGCCCAGCTGGGCGTGGAGCCCACCAAGGTGCTCGCCGCGCTGAACGCCGCGAGCGCGCAGCCTGAGCAGTTCCTCGCGTTCATCGACGTGCGGCCGGAGCGCTACCAGCAGGTGCGCGCCGCGCTCGCGCCGGTGCCCGGCATCTTCTTCCGCAAGAAGACCGCGCGCCTCACCCCCTCGGAGGGCTTCGCCGCGCACACGCTGGGACGGGTGGGCGAGGTGACGGCGGAGGCGCTTCAGGCGCTGGGCCCGCTCTATCAGCCGGGGGATGTCGTGGGGCTGTCGGGCCTGGAGCGCGCACAGGAGCGGACGCTGGCTGGCCGGCCCTCGGGCGAGGTGCGGCTCCTGCGCCGCTCGGGCGACAGCGACGTGCTGCACCGCTTCGATGGCGAGCCGGGGCGGCCCGTGCGCACCACGTTGCGCATGGACGTGCAGGCGGCGGCGGAGGCGGCGCTCGCGGACATCGCCCGGCCCGCCGCGCTGGTCGCGGTGGACGCGGGGACGGGCGAGGTGCTGGCGGTGGCCAGCCGGCCGCTCGGGGAGGCGCTGCACCGGGCGCTGACGGGGCGCTACCCGCCGGGCTCCACGTTCAAGGTCGTGACCGCCGAGGCCCTGCTCGCGAGCGGCTTGAAGCCGGACTCCCGCGCCGACTGCCCGGTGGAGGTGACGGCCGGGCGCAAGCGCTTCCGCAACTTCGAGTCCGAGGTCCTGGGCACCACGACGCTGCGGCGCGTGTTCGCGCTGTCGTGCAACACGGCCTTCATCCAGCTCTCCGCGCGGTTGGCGCCGGGGGCCCTGGAGGACGCGGCCCGGCGCTTCGGCTTCGGGGTGGCCTACGACGTGGGACTGCCCTCGCCGGGCGCCACCTTCCCCGCGCCCCGAGACGACGCCGAGCGCGCGGCGGCCTCCATGGGACAGGGCCGCGTGCTGGCCACGCCGCTGCACATGGCCACGGTCGCGGCGGCGGTGGACTCGGGCGTCTGGCGCGCGCCGCGCCTGCTGGCGGACGCGGAGGCGGGCCCCGAGGCGCGGTTGAGTCCGGGGACAGCCGAGCCGCTCCGCGGCCTGATGCGCGCGGTGGTGACGGAAGGAACGGCGAAGTCCGCCGCGAGCATCCCCGGCCTCCTGGGCAAGACGGGGACCGCCGAGTACGGCACCGCGGCGCCGCCCGAGACCCACGCCTGGTTCATCGGCGTGCGCGGCGGCGTGGGCTTCGCGGTGGTCGTGGAGGGCGGTGGCGTTGGCGGCCGCGTCGCTGTCCCGCTCGCGCTTCGCTTCCTCCAGGCACTCGACGCGGTGGCGGTGCGCTCCATCCGCGGGGGCGATGTCTAGCCACGGAGGCGGCCCTCCGAGCCCCACGCTCCTCCCACGCCCCGCCGGGTGGCCATCCCAGCGGGCGCGGCCCAGCTTCAGGGGATGGCCGGTGAATCCCTGAGCGGCCGGGCCGCTCGCGCCGGGGTGCTTCCCACGCGCCGTGGCGGCAAACAGCGGAGACCGTCACCGAAGCCGGCGGGGAAGTCCACGGGGCCCCCTGCCTGGAGCGAGCCGGCGGAGGCGCTGTGTGAGCGGCTGGGCACCACGCCCCAGGGCCTGTCGGAGGATGCGGCGCGCGAGCGCCTCGACTCCCTGGGCGCGAACACCGCGGAGGCGCGGCGCCGCCATCCGCTGGCCCTGGAGTTGTTGCAGCGGCTGGGCAACCCGCTGGTGCTCGTGCTGCTGGTGGCCTGCGGCGTGTCCGCCGTCGTCCATGACCTGACCAGCTCCGCCATCATCGCCGTCATCGTGTTGATCAGCGTGACGCTGGACTTCGTCCAGGAGCACCGCGCCAACAACGCGGCGGAGCGCCTCAGGAGCGCCGTGGCCCTTCGCGCCCGCGTGCTGCGGGATGGAGAGGACCAGGAGCGGCCCGCCGTGGAGCTGGTCCCCGGGGACGTGGTCCTGCTCGCGGCCGGCAGCCTGGTCCCCGCGGACGCGCGCCTGCTGGAGTCGCGGGAGCTGTCCGTCAATGAAGCGCTGCTCACCGGCGAGCCCTATCCCATGGAGAAGGCGACGGGGCTGGCCGCCGCGGACGCGCCGCTCGCCGAGGTGGGCAACACCGTCTTCGCCGGCACGTCGGTGCTGGGAGGCACGGCCCGCGCGCTCGTCTTCGCCACCGGGGGCCGCACGGAGGTGGGGAGCATCGCCCGCGGGCTGGAAGAGCCCGTGGCCTCCACCGCCTTCGCTCGGGACACGCGCCGCTTCTCCGTGATGCTGATGCGGCTGACGGTCCTGATGGTCCTGTTCGTGCTCCTGGTGAACCTGGTCCTGGAGCGCCCGCTGCTGGAGTCCTTCCTCTTCGCGGTGGCGCTGGCGGTGGGCCTGACGCCGGAGCTGCTGCCCATGGTCGTGTCGGTGACGCTCGCGCGCGGCGCCCTGCGGCTCGCGGGGCAGGGCGTCATCGTCAAGCGCTTGAGCGCGGTGCACGACCTGGGCTGCATGGATGTCCTGTGCACCGACAAGACGGGCACGCTCACGGAGGCGCGGATCCGGATGGAGCGCGCCGAGGACGCCGCCGGCCACCCCAGCCCCCGCGTCCGGGGCTGGGCCTTCCTCAACAGCCACTTCGCGACGGGCCTGCGCAGCCCCATGGACGCGGCCATCCTCGACCAGCGGCTGGAGTGCACGGAGGGCTGGGACAAGCAGGACGAGCTGCCCTTCGACTTCGAGCGCCGCCGGGTGTCCGTGCTGCTTCAGAGGGGCGCCCGCCGCGTGCTGGTGGTGAAGGGCGCGCCGGAGGCCCTGCTGCGCCTCTGCGAGGCGCGCGAGGACGCGGACGGGGCGGTGCGCCCGCTGGACCCGGAGGCGCGCGAGGCCTTGCAGGCCCGCTCGGACGCCATGGGGGAAGAAGGCCTGCGGGTGCTGGGCATCGCCTGGCGTGATGAGCCCCCGCGGGCGGAGCCCCTGACCCTGGAGGACGAGGCGCGGCTCGTCTTCGCGGGCTTCGTCACCTTCCTGGATCCGCCCAAGCAGAGCGCGCGCCCGGCGCTGGACGCGCTCGCCCGGGAGGGCGTCGCCGTCAAGGTCGTGACCGGGGACAACGCGCGGGTGGCGGTGCACGTCTGTCAGCAGCTGGGGCTGGACGTGCGGGGCGTGCTCTCCGGCGCGGAGCTGGCGCTGCTGGACGACGAGGCCCTGAGCGCCCGGGCGCAGGACACCACCGTCTTCGCGCGCGCGTCCCCCGCGCAGAAGGGCCGCATCCTGCGCGCGCTGCGGCAGCGCGGCCACGTGGTGGGCTACCTGGGAGACGGCATCAACGACGCGCCGTCGTTGCACGAGGCGGACGTGGGCATCTCCGTCGAAGGCGCGGTGGATGTCGCGCGCGAGGCCGCGGCGCTGCTGATGCTGCGCCAGGAGCTGGGCGTCCTCCACAGCGGCGTGCTGGAGGGGCGGCGCACCTTCGGCAACGTCATGAAGTACATCCGGATGGGGACCAGCTCCAACTTCGGGAACATGCTGAGCATGGCCGTGGCGTCGCTGGCGCTGCCGTTCCTGCCCATGCTGCCCATCCAGATCCTCCTCAACAACATGCTGTACGACGTGTCGGAGCTGGCCATCCCGCTGGACACGGTGGACGCGGCTCAGCTGGCGCGGCCCACGCGCTGGGACCTGCGCTTCGTGCGCCTCTACATGGCGGTGTTCGGCACGCTCAGCTCGCTCTTCGACGCGGCCACGTTCGTGGTGCTGCTGCACGGCTTCCGGGCGGGCGCGCCGCTCTTCCAGACCAGCTGGTTCATGGAGTCCCTGACCACGCAGGTGCTGGTCATCTTCATCATCCGCACCCGGGGCGGACCGGGACGCGCGCCCCCTTCACGCGTCCTGCTGCTGTCGTCGCTGGGCATGGTGCTGGTGGCCAACGCGCTGCCCTTCACGCCCGTGGGGCACTACTTCGGCTTCGTGCGGCCGCCGCCCTCCGTGCTGCTGTCGCTGGGCGTGTTGGTGGCGCTCTACCTGGGCTGCGCGGCGTGGCTCAACCGCTGGTTCTTCCGGCACCTCGACACCTCGTGACCCGGCCCGGCGGGGCCGCCGAACGCGGCGTGGCGGACACCCGTCCCGCCCGGGTGTCCTGTAGCGGGCGCGCGGCCTCCCGGGGCGGTGGGCCGCGCCGGTGACCAGGGACTATCGCCCTCGGAAGCGGCCCCCGACGCCATGCGAGGGGCTGGAAACGGGGGCAGGGTGCACGGGCATCACGGGCATCACGATGGACGCTGGGGCGCCTCGCGGGACCAGTTCGCGCACGCCTTCGTGAGCGGGCTGGTCCGCCACCGCCGTGCCATCCTGGGCATCGCGGCGCTGATGTCCGTCGTGGGCGTGGCCCTGACGGTGTCCCTCTACGGCGATCTGCGCAGCGAGGTGGAGGAGCTGCTGCCCTCCACCGCCCCCAGCGTGGTGTCGGCCCGCGTCCTCGGTCCCCGGCTGTACGACGTCAACCACCTGTCCGTCGTGCTGGAGGGGGACGACCCCGCCGCCTTGAGGCGCTTCGCGGATGCCTTCGCGGCCCGGGTGCGCGCGCTGCCGCCCACGCTGGTGCGCGAGGTGGAGTACCGCTCGGACGCGGAGCTGGATTACGTGCGCCGCTTCGGCCTCTTCTACCTGTCCGTCGAACAGCTCCAGACGCTCATCCAGCGCGTGCGGGCCCGGCTCGATTGGGAGAAGCGCCATGCGAACCCCTTCGTGGTGGACCTGCTGGGCAACGACACGCCTCCCTCGCTGGACCTCCCCGCGCTGGCGGGCGCGGCGGGCGGAGGGGCGCTCGCGTCCGTGGAGCGCTTCAAGAACGGCTACTTCCAGAGCGCGGACGGCAAGCGGGTGGTGTTGCTCATCCGGCCGCCGGAGGCCACCACCGGGTATGCCTTCAACCACGCCCTGCTGGAGCGGGTGAGGGCGGAGGCCCAGGCCCTGTCCGCGGGGTTCCCCGGGGCTCCGTCGCGCATCGGCTACGACGGCGAGGTCGCCACGATGACGGAGGAGCAGGCGTCGCTGCGGCAGGACCTGGTGGTGTCCGGCATGTTGGTGCTGGGGGGCGTGTCGCTGGTGCTGTGGCTGTACTTCCGGAGGTGGCGGGCCATCGCCGCGCTCGTCGGCTCGCTGGCCGTGGGGTGCGCCGTCACGTTCGGCCTGGCGAAGCTGCTCATCGGCTACCTCAACGCGAACACGGCGTTCCTGGGCTCCATCGTCGTGGGCAATGGCATCAACGCGGCCATCATCTTCATGGCCCGCTACCTGGAAGAGCGCCGCGACGGGCTGTCCGTGGACGACGCCCTGCCCCTGGCCTGGAGCCGCACCCTGGAGCCCACCTTCGTGGCGTCCTTCGCCGCGGGGTTGGCGTACCTGTCGCTGATGGTGACGCGCTTCCGGGGGTTCAACCAGTTCGGCATCATTGGCGGGCTGGGGATGGCGCTGTGCTGGGCGGCGACCTATGTGCTGCTGCCGCCGCTGCTCGTCACGCTGGAGGGCCAGCGGCCCATGGACTTCACCGGCGTGCGGGGCGCGGCCCGGTTGACGGAGACGCTGGCCCGGCTCGTCGAGCGACACCGGCGGTGGGTGCGAGGCGTCGCGCTGGCGCTGCTCCTGGGCTCGATGGGCGCCATCGCGACCTACCGGGGCCCGCTGGTGGAGGCGGACTTCAACAAGCTCCGCGCCCGCGACAGCCAGAAGAATGGATCCATCTACTGGGGCCAGCAGGTGGACGCGGTCTTCCAGACCTACCTCACGCCCATCGCCATCGTCGCGGACACTCCGGCGGACCTCCAGCGCGTCGTCGGGGCGCTGGACGCGCGGCAGCGGGCGCTGGGCACCGGTGCCCCCGTGGGCGAGGTGCGCACCGCGAGCACGCTGATGCCCCAGGATCCCCAGGCGAAGCTGCCGCTGCTGCGAGAGCTGCGCCGGCTGCTGCCGGATGACAAGGTGGCGCGGCTGCCTCCCGCGGACCGCGATGAAGCCAGCCGCTTCCTGCCGCCCGTGGACGCGAGGCCCCCCACGTGGGAGGACCTGCCCGCGACGATTCGTCAGCCGCTCACCGAACGGGACGGCACGGTGGGGCGCATCGCGTTCGCCTATCCGAAGCGCGTGGGCGCCATCGATGCGACGTACGGCACCCAGCTGACGGAGCTCATCCGCGGCGCCATCCAGGACGCGGGAGGCCACGCGCTGGCGACGGGGCGTCCGCTGCTCATCTCCGACATCAACCAGTCCATCCTGCGCGACGGGCCCCGGGCCACGCTGCTCGCGTTCGCCGCGGTGACGCTGCTGGTGCTCGTGGTGGTGCGGCGGCCGGCGTATTCCGTGGCGGTGCTGGTGGGCCTGCTCCTGGGCGTGGCGTGGCTGATTGGGCTGGCCGCGGCGCTGCGGCTGCGGCTCAACTTCCTCAACTTCGTGGTGCTGCCCATCACCTTCGGCATCGGCGTGGACTACGCGGCGAACCTGGTGCTGCGCTACCGGCAGGAGGGCCCGGGGTCGTTCATCCGGGTGATGGACGATACGGGGGGCGCGGTGGCGCTGTGCTCCTCCACGACCATCATCGGCTACGCGTCGCTCATCTTCTCCAACAACCAGGCCCTCGCGGGCTTCGGCCTGCTGGCGACCCTGGGCGAGGTGGCCTGTCTTTCCGCGGGGTTGCTCGCGCTGCCCGCGTTCTTCTTCGTCCCCTCCACTCCCCCCGGGCAATCGCCGCGCGCCCGGGACGTAGAGCCGCTCATGAGCGGAGAGATTGAATGACCTGGAGCCCCCTGCGCCTCGTGTCCGTGGCCGCGGTCGTCCTGTTGTCCGTGCCCGCGTTGGCGGGCGCCCCGAACCGGCAGCAAGCGCTGGACCGGCTGGTGACGCAGTACCACCAGCTGCGCCAGTTCAACGGCGCGGTGCTGGTCGCGGACGAGAAGGGGGTCATCCTGAAGAAGGGCTATGGCTCCGCCAACTTCGAATGGAACGTGCCCAACACGCCGGACACGAAGTTCCGCCTCGCCTCCATCACGAAGCAGTTCACCGCGACGGTCATCCTCCAGCTGGTCGCGGAGGGGAAGCTGAAGCTCGACGACACGCTGTCCTCGGCGCTGCCTGACTACCGCAAGGACACGGGCTCGCGCGTCACCATCACCCACCTGCTCAACCACACCTCCGGCATCCCCAGCTACACGTCCGCGCCCGACTTCTTCGCGAAGGTGTCGCGCAACCCCTACGCCGTCGCGGACTTCGTGAAGCAGTTCGCCAGTGGGGACCTGCAGTTCGAGCCCGGCTCGAAGTTCGCCTACAACAACTCCGGCTACTACCTGCTGGGCGCCATCATCGAGCGCGTCACCGGCAAGACGTACGCGCAGGCGGTGCAGGAGCGCATCTTCACCCCGCTGGGCATGAAGGACTCTGGCTTCGACGTGTCCGCGACGGTGCTCCCGAAGCGGGCCAGCGGCTATGAAGTGACGCCGGACGGCTACGTCAACGCGGCCTACCTGGACATGTCCCTGCCCTACGCCGCCGGGTCGCTGTATTCGACGGTGGAGGACATGTACCGCTGGGACCGCGCGCTCTACGGCGACACGCTGCTGCCGGCGGAACTCAAGCAGAAGATGTTCACGCCGGGCCTGGAGCACTACGGCTTCGGCTGGACGATGGATGCGCTGAAGCTGGACGACGGGAAGACGGAGCTGGCCACCATCGGGCACAGCGGCGGCATCAACGGGTTCAGCACCCGCATCTTCCGCGTGGCGGCGGGCCGGGAGGTGGTCATCCTCCTGGACAACACGTCGCGCGGGGACAAGGTGAAGGAGCTGGCGGCCGGGCTGTTCAGCGTCCTCCACGGCCTCCCGCCCCGGGCGCCCCGTCCGAGCATCCAGGAGGCCCTGAGCGCGACGCTGGACACCGTGCCCATCGCGCGGACCCTCGCGACGTACCGCGAGCTGAAGGCCACGAAGCCGGACGCGTATGACTTCTCCGAGGGGCAGCTCAACAGCCTGGGGTACAAGCTGCTGCGCTCCGGGCGCATGACGGACGCCATCGAGGTGTTCAAGCTCAACGTGGAGATGTTCCCCGCCGAGGGCAACGTCTACGACAGCCTGGGGGAGGCCTACCTGGCCCACGGCGACAAGGACCTGGCGCGGGTGAACTACCGCAAGGCCCTGGAGCTGACCCCCACCAACGCGGGCGCGGCGTCCGTCCTCAAACAGCTGGAGCCCCAGTCAGGGGCCCCCGCGTCGAAGGCCACGCCCTAGTCCTTCCAGATGTGAGCGAATGCGGTCCGTTCCCGGGGCGTTCCGCCCTGGGAGTTCAACGCGTTGCTCACAAGGGGTGGCTGGATGAAGCTCTATTTCAATCCGCGGAGCCGGGCGGTGATCGCCAAGTGGATGCTCGATGAGGCGGGGGTCGAGTACGAAATCATCCCCATCGACCTGCGGAAGCACGAGCACAAGACGCCGGAGTTCCTGAAGGTCAACCCCGCCGGAAAGCTGCCCGCGCTGGTGGACGGAGACACCCGCGTCTTCGAGAACGCGGCCCTCTGTCTCTACGTGGCGGACCGCTATCCCCAGGCCCGGCTCGCGCCGGCAATCGATGCGCCGGAGCGCGGGCGATACCTGTCGCTGATGGTGTACTCGACGTCGCAGCTGGAGCCGTCGGCGGCCGACCACATGACGAAGACCGCGACGCTCCCGCAGCGCGGCTGGACGGAGTACCCGCTGGCGCTGGACGCGATGGAGCGCGAGCTGGGCAACGGGCCCTATCTCTTCGGCGACTGGTTCACCGCCGCGGACGTGATGATTGGCTCCATCTTCATCTACCAGCGCATGCTGGGCGCCCGGACGGACCGGCCCGTACTGGATGCCTACGTGGACCGGCTGATGGCCCGTCCCAAGGGCATGAAGCTGGGCTGAGGCTCACGGCCCGGCGAAGCCCCGCGACACGCCGCCAGCGCTAACGGGGGTTCAGCTCCCAGCGGTAGGGGCTCCGGTCATTCGAGCCGCTGAGCCAGGGGTTGACCCGGAGGTAGTGCCGCCCCGCGACGCGAGGCCGCACGTTGCCCGAGCCGGAGTCGGGGACGGGGGTCACTCCATCCGCCTCGAAGAGGGTGAAGATCGGGGGGTTGGAGTTGGCCCGCAGGCTGCGCACGGCGTAGGCGCGCGGCTCCAGCTCCAGCGCGAACCAGTCCACGTCGTCCCACGTGTCCAGCACGCCGTCGGCCCTCAAGGAGGGGCCGGGGACGGTCGTGGCGGCTTCGCGCGTGTCCCCGTGGTCATCCGGTCCCAGGTCGTCGATCCTCAGCACATAGGGGCTTTCGTTGACGACCACATCGAGGCCCACCTGGAAGACGATGGGCTCCGAGCGATCCGACTTGAAGAGGCCCTGCGTGGCGGAGAAGGCGCGCATCAGGTTCGTGGCGGGCTCCGCGGGTCGGAATGCTCCGAAAAGTCCGGAGGACACCTGGGGGGCGAAGGCCAGGCGGTAGACGTGTCCGGCCTCCACGTCCACGCGGAAGTAGTCCCGATCCGTGAAGGACGCGAAGTAGACCGGGATGGGGACGCCGACACTCGCGGGGACCGCATCCGCCACGCCCGTGCCTTGATCCGCGCCCAGGTCCACCACCTTGAACGTGTAAGGGACCGGGGCATGGGGACCGGCCTCCTTTCGAGGGGTGTTGTACACATACGCCCGCAGCAGGCCGTCCTGCGAGACGACAACGGGTTGCCCCAGCTCGCGGTCCGGGAAGCGGATGGAGGCGGCGCCACAGCCGCTCGGCGCGGCGCTGTCGCAGGCGAGGTTGTACGCGTGGCCCGCCTTCGCGGGGAAGCTGAACCAGTCCAGGTCGAAGCGAGTCCCCAGCACGCCCGTGAGCGCCGTGTCGAACGTGGCCAGGGGCGTGGCGTGGGCCGAGTCATCTCCGTGGTCATCCGCTCCCAGGTCCTGGAGGGTGCACTGGTAGTCCGCGGTGTCCGAGAGCGCGGCGGTGCCCACCCACAGCAGATAGGACCCCGCGGGCAGCTTCACCTCCGCGGTGCGGCCGCCATCCTCGTCGCGTTGGAGCTTCTGGCCCGTCCCCCATCCCCCGGCCGCTCGGATGTCCGCCACCAGCTCCGGGCCCGTGCAGTGCGCCCGGTACACGTGTTGCTCCAACGTGGTGAAGGCGAACGCATCCGTGTCGCCATGGAAGTCGATGCGGCCCGTGATGGGCGTCCCGTCCGTGGAGACGCTGGCCGCGTGCTGCTCCAGCGTGCCCTCCGGGTCCTCCACCTCCAGGAGCGAGAACGTGTACGCACCCCTGTCGAAGGAGTACCCGCCCGGCCACGCGGCGAGCTCCGCGGTGCGCAGGCTCGCGGTGTAGAGCGTGAGGGTGAGCACGGTGGCGCGGCCCTCGTAGCTCACCCGTGCGGGTTCGTACGGAGCGCCAAACCAGGGACTGATGGCCAGGTCGCACCACTGGAAGGCTTCCGGGATGCAGGTGAAGCGGTACGTGCGGCCGGCCTCCCCGGCGAAGGTGAATCGGTCGGTGTCGCCGCGATGCAGCCATCCGGATTCGGGGCCCACGGGCAGGCTGCGCATCTGGGGGCCAGGGGTCGGGAGATCGTCGAAGTCGCCTTCCTCATCCACTTCGCAGACCGAACCGGCCTCTTCATCCACCGGCCCGCAGCGGCACGTGGCCACGCCGCCCGCGCTGGTGCAGTAGCCCGCGGTGCAGTGCACGCCGGCGCAGACGCGTTCAACCTCTTCGAAGGAGGGGACGGCGGGGACGGACGGCTGTTCAGGGCCGCAGCCAGACAGCAGCGACGCGGCCACCAGGGCATGGAGAGCGGAAGAGAGGGCGCGCATGGTCGGTGACATCAAAGGGGGAGGAGTTCGAGGACGTAGGCGTCCGGGGCGGAGAAGGTGCCGAACACGTCGGCCCGTACGAAGTGCCGTCCGGCGGCGCGTGGCACCCAGGCGCCCCGGGCCGTGTCCCAGGGCACGGGTGTCACGCCGTCTGCTTCGAACAGCAGGAACTTCGTGTCGCGCGAGGTGATGCGCGGGGCATGGGGCCGAGCCTCCAAGACCAGCGAGAACCCATCCACGTCCGTGCTGGCATCCAGCACGCCACTGACCCGAAGCGCATCGCCCACGTCCGTCGCCTCTTCAGGCGTGCCCGCGTGGTCATCCACGCCCACGTCCTGCACGCGCAGCAGGTACTTCGCCCGGGGGCCGGAGACGCGCAGCAGCACGGTGGCGTCGGCGTCGACCAGGAAGCGCTGGACCTTCGCGATGTCGTAGCGGGTGAGGCTCTGCGATGGGGATGCGAGCAGGAGGGCCTCCACGGAGGCCCCGTCCACCTGGACGGTGTACACGTGCCCCGCCTGGGCTTCGAAGCGGAAGAAGTCCTCGTCCCCGGCAGGGGTGAGGTAGCCCGTGAGGGGCACGTCCGCGGTCACGCGCACCGCGTCCCGCGGGCCCGCGCCTTGATCCGCGCCCAGGTCCAGCAGCGTGAGCGCGTAGACGCCTGGGGTCCCCTGTCCCTCCACCTTCACCCGGAGCCGGGTGTCGCTGGCGACGCCCACGGGCGCGGGGAGTTCATTCCCTCGCGCGTCGAGGATGCGGGCGTCGCGGCAGGGGCTGAAGGTGGGGGTGTCGCAGCGCAGCGCGTAGGCATGGCCCGCGCGGGCGAGGAAGGTGAACGCGTCCAGGTCGTATCCGAGCTGGATGGCGCCCGTCAGCGGGACGCTGTCGCCCTCGGGCAGCGGGGTCGCGGTGGCCCACGCGTCTCCGTGGTCGTCCACGCCCAGGTCTTCCAGCGAGCATGCATAGGCAAGAGAGGTGGTGCGGTCGCTGACGAGCTGGAAGACGTAGCGGCCGGTGCGCGTCGCCAGGGCCCTGCCTGTCCAGCCGTCGCCGCTGACTCCGATGCTGAGTTTCGCGAGGCTGTCCTCATCGGGGCCCGTCAGCCTGGCCGTGATGCCGCGTTCGAGGTTGGCGGCGCCTGTGCAGTGCGCGGAGAAGGCGTGGCCCGCCTGCATGTCGAAGGCGAACGTGTCCGTGTCCGGTCCTGCCTGGAGCAGTCCCGGGACCGCCGGTCCGCCGGGAGTGAGGCGCGTGGCGTTGGCGGCGTCGGGCGCATGGTCGTCGGGGCGTTCGCTGAAGGCGTACCGGAAGGTGCCGGTGCTCCCCACGGGCCGCGCGCTCACGTAGGCGAAGTGGCTGTCCGGGCGGGTGCTCCGGAAGTGGACATGCGTGGTGCTCCCCTCCTGCTCAACGAACCCCTCGGTCTCATTCCCGTTGCGCAGGTACACATCGCAGGACTCGAAACCCTCCGCGGTGCAGGAGAAGGTGTAGATGCGGCCGGGCTCCGTCCTGAGCGCATAGCCGCGCCAGGGGACGTCCTCGCCCAGGCGGATGAGCTCCCCCGTCCGGGGTGGGGTGGGCGCGACCAGCGTTTCATAGGGCAGCCCCAGCCAGCCGCAGCTCCGGTCCTCATCGCAGGGATTGGGCTGGTAGCACCTCAGGTCCTCGCAGGGGCCCTCGGAGCAGCTGGAGGCGGACAGCGCGAGCAATGCAAGACAGAGGGTGCGGACGGTCATGCGCGAGGACCCTGGAAGGGAAGGGGGCGCACCGTACCGAAGCGCGTGTCGGGCGGACACTCGCGGGCGCGCCAGTGGGCCAGATGCTTGCGCCGCGAAAGCAACTCAGAGGACAGGCCCAGGGGGCCCCCCTCCTTTGGGGAGGGCGTTGGCGGGGCGTGCGCGCTAGGGTGCCGGGGCGATGAGTGACGCGAGCCGTGAGCCGGCGCCGAAGCTGACCCTGGAGGTGCGGGACCTGCACAAGTCGTTTGGTGGGCAGGCCGCGCTGCGGGGCGTGGACCTGGTGGTTCCGGAGGGGACGACCTGCGTGCTGATGGGGGTGTCCGGTTCAGGCAAGACGGTGCTGATGAAGCACATCATGGGCCTGATGCGGCCGGACCGGGGCGTGGTGCTGGTGGAGGGCGACGAGGTGGCGAAGATGGATGAGCCGTCGCTCAACCAGATGCGCCGCAAGCTGGGCATCCTCTTCCAGGCCAACGCGCTCTTCGACTCGCTCAACGTCTACGACAACGTGGCGTTCCCGCTGCGTGAGCGCACGAAGATGCCCGAGCCCGAAATCACGAAGACGGTGAACGAGACGCTGGCGAAGGTGGGCCTGTCGCACGCGGCCACGCGCTTCCCGGGCGAGCTCTCCGGCGGCATGCAGAAGCGCGTGGGCTTCGCGCGCGCCACCATCCTCCAGCCGAAGATCCTGCTCTACGACGACCCCACGGCGGGCCTGGATCCGCTCACCACGGCGGCGGTGAATGAAATCATCACCACGGGCAAGCAGCAGCTGGGCGCCACGTCGCTGGTGATTACACCGGACGTGGCCTCCGCGTTCGGCATGGCGGACCACCTGGCGCTGATGCACGAGGGCCGTGTCGTCGAGTACGGCCCGCCGGACCACTTCCGGCAGTCGCAGCATCCGGAGGTGAAGGCGTTCCTGCGCAATTGGTTGCGGCGGCGCTCGGCGCAGGCTCCGACCTGAGCCTTTATTTCCAGAAGCCTTGTATGAGAGGCTTCAGGCGCCCGGGGGCCGGCGGGTTCGTGATGGAAGCAGGTATTGCATGTCCCGCCGGAAGCTTCGCCCCGTGTTCTCGCGTCTGTGGTTGCTCGCGCCCGTCACGGCCCTGGGGATGGGGTGTTCCTCGACGTGGGGGTGTGACTCGGATGGCCACACGTCGCAGAGCACGTTCCCCATTCCCGCGATGCTGTTGGATGGAGGGACGCCGACGCAGGCCACGGCCTGCGAGGAGCTGTGCGCGAGCTACGGCGCCAAGGCTCCCTGCTCTCTATCGAAGTCCACGGAGGACAAGCCCGAACCGGACCAGGTGAGCTGCGAAACGCTGTTCATCTGCGAGGGCCGCCGGCCGGAGGGGCTGTGCAGCGACGGGGCCGTGGCCGTGGAGGTCCCGGCGTTGGGGGCGCTCTTCGCGAGGATGGCGCACCTGGAGGCCGCGTCGGTGCCTGCCTTTGAGAGGCTCGCGGACGAGCTGGCCGCGCACGGCGCGCCGGAGCGGCTGGTGCGGGCCGCGAGGCGGTCCGCGAAGGAGGAGGTGCGTCACGCGAGGGCGATGGAGGCCCTGGCGCTGCGGCACGGCGCTCCCATTCCGGAGTTGAAGGTGGCCCCCTTCCAGGCCCGGTCGCTGGAGGCGCTCGCGCTGGAGAACGCGGTGGAGGGCTGCGTGCGTGAGACGTTCGGGGCGCTGCTCGCGGGCTGGCAGGCGAGGAGCGCGGAGGACGCGCAGGTGCGCGAGTCCCTGGCGGCCATCGCGCCGGACGAGCAGCGGCACGCGGAGCTGTCGTGGGCGATTGACGCCTGGGCCCTGGAGCAGCTGTCCCCGGAGGCGCGCGAGCGGGTGGAGGAGGCCCGCCGCGAAGCCTGGCGTGAGCTGGAGCGCGACGCCGCGGCGAGCCTCGTACCGGACGCCGTGGCCCGGGCCTCGGGACTGCCCTCCGCGCGGATGGCCCAGCGGCTGGTGAGGGAGCTGGCGTTCTCGCTGATGCCCCAGGCCCACGCGTAACCGCCCAGGATGCGCCGCTCCTGAGTCACAGGGGCGGCAGCTTCTCCAACAGCCCCGAGCGCGACAGCCACAGCATCAGCGCGAAGCTGATGGTGTTGAACGCCGCGTGCGCGACCATCAAGGGCAGCAGCCGCCCGCGATACCAGAAGACGACGCCGAACCACGCGCCCATCACGAATGTCTGGAAGACCGCGAGCGTGCCCTCGTAGAAGTGCCCCACGCAGAAGAGCACCGCGGCGCAAAGCACCGCCGGCACCCAGCCGCCCAGCACCACCCGCAGCCGGGGCACCAGGAAGCCGCGGAAGACGAACTCCTCGAAGCCCGTCACCACCACCATGATGGCCGCGAAGGCCGGCACGCCCAGGCCCGTGTCCAGCAGCGCCGCCGCCACGCCCTTGCGCGCCAGCAGCTCCTTGCCCGCCAGCTTCAACGCCACCGCGACCGCCGCCAGTGGCACCGACACCGCGATGTGCACCGCGTACGTGCCCGCGAGCACCGGCACGCCCAGCAGCAGCTCCCGCGCCCAACCCTCGCGCACCAGCCCCACCTGCGCGGGCCCCTGCCCATCGCGCCACAGCAGCACCGCCACCAACAGGCACATGCCCAGCGCCCGGATGACCAGCGGCGCCATGGACAGCGAGAAGCCCTTCGTCACCTCCGCGTCCGTCGCCACCCAGGCCCCCGCGCCCGTGCCGCCCAACGCCACGAGCAGCCCCACCACGCCCCACCACGCCCCCTGGCGCGTGGACTCCCAGGGCCTCAGCAGGGCCAGCCCCCAGGCCAGGAGCGCCACCCCGACCGCCACCGTGGCCGCCAGTCCCAGCCGCCCCACCGTCGAGGGGCCCAGCACGGCGAAGAACACGAACGCCGCTTCCGACAGCGCCTGGCGCCGCGGCGGCGCCTTCTCCAGCAGCACGGCGACATCACCACGCAGGGGCGTCATACGTCCTCGGGCAGGTACAGGGTGACGCCGATCTCGTGGTCGAAGAGGGCGCGCGACTTCGCCATCTTTCCCACCGCCACCAGCAGCTCGTTGACGAAGGCATAGCGCTGCACGAACGCGTTCCTCCGGTCCTTCCAGCCGTGGGAGTCGAAGAGATAATAGGCATCGCCATTCCGGATGACGGACACGGTATAGCCGCCGAGCACCAGCGCCACCCCCATCCGCTCGCCCTGCCTCAAGAGCGACGCCAGCTCCTGGCCCAGGGTGTCCCGGTGGCTGGTGCCCGCGCCGGCTTGGAGGAGGCCTCGCAGCCGGATCTCCTCCTCGGGAATCTCCAGCGGGTTGTAGTAGGGCGCCTGGGGCTGCAAGACGATGGGATCCACCATCCCACCGCACGACAGCGCCAACGCCTGCATCAGCTCGGTCTCGTCCTCCGTCGCCGTGTTCATCCGCTGATAGAGCGCCGTGCCTTCCAGCAGGATGTTGTCGATGCGTTCGGTGTCCAGCTCTCCCCCGTGCGCCAGCACCGCGGCGATCCCCAGCACCGCCATCGCGGAGCAGGCGGTCCGTCCTCCCGGGACCTGGAACTGGTTGACGCTGCCCTGAACGCAGCCGACGAGCGACGGGGGAGGCGAGCCCGTGGACCGCTGCTTCTCCAGGTAGCCGCTCAGCAGCTCGATGATCTCCTGCTGCAGCTCCTGCGTCAGCTTCTCCTTGCCGGTGCGGGAGCCCGTCGACGCCGTCTGGCGGGTCCCCAGCTTGACCTGCGAGTACGTCTCCGACTCAGGGGTGAGGTCGAAGCTCCGCGGACGGATGCCAATCTGCTGGAGCGCCCGGTAGGCATTGCGGAACAGCAGCGCGAACTGCTCCAGGGCGTGGGGGCTGTTCAGCACGGAGGCGGTCTCCACCTGGGCGCAGACGCCGAAGAACTCGCTCAGGTGCTGCTGGGTCACGTTCTGGGAGTTCGCCTTCCAGCGCGGATACTGCTCGTCGGGTTCGAAGGAGACGCCCCGGATGGCGATCGCGGCCGGCGAGTTCAGGGCCTTGACGATCAACACGCACAGCCGCTGCGCCAGCCGGAGGCCATCCTCCTGCAACCGCGTCAGCAGGGGGATCAGCTCTCGGAGCGAGGACAGCAGCTCGTCCACGGCCTGCTTCTGGAGCTCCCAGACCTCCAGCTGGGCCTGGGACTGGCGCGTGCCCAGGGACTCGGAGATGAGTTGCCAGTTCCGGGCCCACTTCTCGGAGAAGGGCGAGTCGCAGAAGATGCCGCCGGTGGGCGCGTGGTCGCTCGTCTGGGCCCAGAAGTTCAGCGCCTGGTGGTTCGGATCCACCGGCAGCAGTCCCTTGACGGGAGAGAAGATGCCGGTGTGATGCAGGGCGAAGGCCCGGCTGATGACGAAGAAGTCGGCGCGCTTGTTGAGCTTGAACTTGTCGCCCACCTGGTCCCAGTCCTTGATGTAGCCCTTCTCCTTGAACTGCTCCTGGTTCTTCTTCGAGTTCACGCTGCGATAGGTCTGCGAGGACTGGTTCGACGCCGAGACAGGCACCGACAGCGTCAGCCCCAGGGTGTCCGCCTTCACGTGGAAGAGGTCGTCCCACTGGCGGCTCTTCGTGTCGGAGTTCACCGCCACCGTGGCTTCAGGGTCGATGTAGTAGTCGCCCGCGATGATCCACGGCTCGCCGGTGTTCTGGGAGACATGCTGGAAGAAGCCGGACACCTGCTCGTATTCCCCCATGCGGCCCAGCCCCTGCCCCGCGGGGGACGTATGGACCACGCCGATGTGCACGTCGTGCTTGCCGATGCGCAGGTCGTGGACCACGACCGGGCGCCAGGGGAGGTGGCGCGCGTTGAGCAGCCGGTATTGCTCCCTGCGCTCCTTGAGCAGCGTGGGGTACTTCGTCGTCCAGCCCTTGGGTGCCTTGGTGTATTCGACGGGCTTGGCCCACTGGATGGGTTCGGTGGAGCGGTCGCTGGAGCGCCGCTTCACCTCGCCGCCGCTGAAGGCGCGCCAGCTGCTATCGGTGCAGCAGCTCGTCCTGAAGATGATGGGGTACCACTCACACTGGCTCTTCCCGAGCGTCCAGGTCTCCTCGTCCGTATCGGACATGGAGCTCTCATCGTCGGAGTCCTCGTCCTCGCTGTCGTCATCCTCCGAGGCCTTCTGGCCCTTGTATTTCGGGTAGACCGCCTGCATCTGCGGCCCCAGCACCAGGGTGAGCCCGTGTCCCTTGAAGTCGATGGACTTCAGGAGGGGGAGCGCCTTCTTGTTGATCTCCTGGAGCACCAGCACGTCCAACCAGGGGTTCTGCTCGAAGAGGCGCAAGAGGAGGTCCTTCTTGGCCTTGGCTGTCTTCTGGCTGAAGTGGTTGATGTTGAAGGTGCCGACCCCCAGGTCCAGTCCGGCCTCCTCCTCATGGACCTCCTCCCTGCGCAGGGAGGGAGGCGGCTCCTGGGGCGAGGACGTCATCGACGGCGAATGCTTCCGCTTCTTGAAAGGGAGGAGGTGGTTGGGGAGCGGGGTCTTGAAGGTCTCCAGCTTCCTTCGCGCCAGCACGGAGCGCTGGGACTCCTTGGCGTCCCGCTGCCGGAAGGCCTTTCCTCCACGGATGGTGTAGCTCCCGTACCGCGTGGACTTCCGGTGCTTCGGAATGCCTCGGGGGACCTCCTTCATCGACCCGGTGCCCATGCATCCCCTGCACCTCACGGGCCTGAGCATGAAGGCGGCGTGGTAGCCGCAGATGGTGCAGTAGAACCGCATGCCTGCCCTCTGGGGGCACATGCGTGGGCCCCGCGAATGGCTCCACCATATCGCTCATCTCCGGGCCCGACGTGTTACGAGCCTGTCCATGGCGAAAACCCTCCCCGAGCGTCCGCGCGCGGTCCTCGTTGGTGTCCAGCTTCCCGGCGTCACGGACGAGGCTCATGCCGCGGATCTCGCGGAGCTGCGTCGGCTGGTGCACACATTGGGGTTCGACTCCGTGGCGACGGTGTCCCAGCGCCGGGAGCGGCTGGCCACCGGCACGGTGCTCGGCTCAGGCAAGCTCAAGGAGCTGGCCGCGCTCACCGGAGGCACCGGCGTCATCCCGTCCGGCGCGCAGGGCAAGGCTTCGAAGGCCCGTGAGAAGTGGGAGGCCGAAGCCGACGGGGAGCCGGAGGACGCGGACGCTCCTGGCGACGATGACGCGGAGGACCCTTTCGAGGAGGCCGAGGATGCTCCGGAGGCGACCGCCCTGGAGCCGGGCCCCAGGCCCACGGTGGTGGTCGTGGACCACGAGCTGTCACCCAGCCAGCTGCGCAATCTGGAGCGGGCCACGGGCGCGCAGGTGCTGGACCGCGCGGGCGTGATTGTCGACATCTTCCACCGGCACGCGAAGAGCCACGAGGCGCGGATGCAGGTGGAGATCGCCCGGCTCAACTACCTGGCCCCGCGCCTGCGCGAGTCCTCGGGAGGCCGCGAGCGCCAGCAGGGCCGCGGCTCGGGAGACTCGGCGGTGGAGTTGGACCGCCGCAAGATTCGCGACCGGCTGGCGGAGCTGCGCGAGGGGCTGGCGGCCATCCAGAAGGACCAGGACCAGCGCCGCTACGCGCGCCGCGACCAGCTGCGCGTGGCGCTGGTGGGCTACACGAACGCGGGCAAGTCCTCGCTGATGCGGGCGCTGACGGGCAGCGCGGTGCTGGTGGCGGATCAGCTCTTCGCGACGCTGGACACGACGGTGCGCGCGATGCAGCCGGAGACCCGGCCGCGCATCCTGGTCTCGGACACGGTGGGCTTCATCCAGAAGCTGCCGCACGACCTGGTGGCGTCGTTCCGCTCGACGCTGGACGAGGCGCTGGAGGCGTCGCTGCTGCTCTACGTGGTGGACGCGTCCGACCCCACCTGGGCCGCGCAGCTGGACGTCACCCGCACGGTGCTCCGGGAGATTGGCGCGGACGTGGTGCCCGGCAGGCTGCTCTTCAACAAGGTGGACCGGCTGGACGCGGCGGCGCAGGACGCGCTGCGGGCGGAACACCCCGAGGCCATCCTCGTGTCCGCGCATCGGCCGGACGACGTGGCGATGCTGCGCAAGGACATCATCGCCTTCTTCGAGGCCTCCATGGTGGAGGCGGACCTGGTGATTCCGTACGCCCGGCAGGCGCGCATCGGCGAGGTGTATGAACACACCACGGTGGTGTCGCAGGCCTACGACGAGCTGGGCAGCCGGCTGCGCGTGCGCGGGTTGCCGGGCGCCATCGCCCGGCTCACCCGGTCGTTGCAGGACTGAGGCCTCAGCGCACCACGGGCACGGTGATGGGGTCCTTGTCGTCCACGGTGACCTCCACCTTGCCCACGCGCCACAGCACCGGCTGGAACGTGAGCTTCAGCACGTGGCCGTTCGCGCTCTCCAGCAGGGCCGTGCCTTCCTTGGGCAGGTAGTCGCCGACTTCGTACAGGACGGACGTGAGCGTGAGGCGGTCCGTGCCGCCGGGCCCCGTCAGCTCGCCTGGACCGTCGAACAGCAGCGACGCGCCGCCGATGAGGGGCAGGCCCTGGCGCATGCCCACGCGGCTGTGGATGTGGAACGTGTGCCCTTCTCGGCCCGGCACGTCGCCCTCCACCTCCGCGAACAGGTGCGTCTCATCTGAACAGGTGCCATAGCCCACCTTCGCCTGGAGCGGCTGGCCGTCCACGGCCAGCCCGCGCAGGTCGGCGTTCAGCTCCATCAGGTCCTCGCCGCCGCGATACTCCAGCACCGCGTGTCCGGTGAAGCGCAGGCCGTGCACGTCACAGCCGCCGGCGGGGAACGACACGACGACCGCGTCGGTGACGTCATCCACCGGCCGCACGGTGGCCGTCGCGCAGGAGATGCGGGAGGACAGGCCTTCCGCGGCGTGGCCCAGGAAGGCGCGCCGGGGCTCGCCGCAGGTGTACACGGGCATCAGCCCCAGCGCCTCGAACGCGCCACGCACCTGGTGCGCGGAGGCCGCCACCCGCTCCACGCGCGCCGTCGCGTCTTCCACTTCCTCCTTCGTGGGGAGGTTGCCTCCACAGGCGCTGGTGGCGAGGACGGCGAGGGCAATGCAGGCGGTGCGACGCATGAAGGGCTCCAGGGAGGGTGCGGCGCCACCGCTTCCTCGCGGCGGACCGTGCCCTGGCCTTGAGCAACCGTCGTGCCCTCCTCAACCCCATGAATCTCCAGGCAAAGGGGCTCCCCTGACCCCGGTGGACGTGTGCAGTGCGCTGCGCAACCAGGGGCGGTCATGTCGGGACCGCCGCTCATGACGCCCGTGTCGCGCTCGCGGCGGCGGCGCGCGCCCACGCGGTCGCGGCGCCGGTCAGGTCCCCTCGTTCGGAGCCTCATCGTCGGAGGCGTCCTCATCATCAGGAGCTGCTTCGTCCTCATCCTCGAGCGCGCCTTCCGCGTCCAGGTCCTCCGCCTCCAGCGGCTCCACCTCCTCCGGTGACGGCTCCGCGCCGGAGGGCTCCGGCACGGCGGTGCCCAGCGGGTAGATGACCAGGTGGCGCAGGGGTTCGCTGCCCACGCTGATGGCTTCCAGGTGGTTCCTCACGACCAGCGTGTGCTGCAGCTTGCGCAGGCGTGACGGCCGAGGCGGGAGCGGCACGGAGACGCCGTCCACGAGCACGCGCTGGATGCCCTGCTCCGCGTCCGCGACGGCGGCGTGCACGTCGCGTGGATCGACACCCTCCAGCAGGTGGAACTCGGTGCGCAGCGCGCGGCGGATCTCCGTGGCGCTGTTGCGCTTGATGGCTAGCACCCGCGCCCCCGCGCGCTCGGACGCGCGGCGCAGGCGGGGAGAGTTGGCGCGGCTTCGCAACGTGAGCACCAGGTCCGCGTTCTCCGGCCGCCCCACCACGAGGGCCTCCACCGGCAGGTCGCGCAGCACGCGCTCCAGCAGCTCGCGGCTCACCGCATGCGCCGCGATGCGCGTGGGCCCTGGCTTCGGAGCGCCCAGCGCCGGGGTGCCCTTGGGCACGCGTCCACCCGGCGGCGTGGCCTCCACGACCTCCGTGGGCGCGTCCACGTGCACGGCGCCGTCCTGCTGCCGGCGGCGCTCCCCGCCCACCTCCGCGCCCGTGAGCAGCCGGTCCACCGCGCCGCCCGTGTCACGGTGAACGCGCACCTCCTCGCGGCTCACCATCTCCACCACGATGTCGAAGGTCGGCGCTCCCTTGCGCTCGGTCACGGTCTTCTGCGTGCCCCGGCGTCGCGCCTCGTCGTCGCTCAGCGTGACGGTGTGCACGCCGCCCACGAGGTCGGAGAGCGTGGGGTTCAGCACCAGGTTCTGCAAGGTGTTGCCGTGCGCGGTCGCCACCAACTGCACGCCGCGCTCCGCGATGGTGCGCGCGGCGGCGGCCTCCGCGGCGGTGCCAATCTCATCCACCACGATGGCCTCGGGCATGTGGTTCTCCACCGCCTCGATCATCACGTCGTGCTGCCGGTCCGGCCGGCTCACCTGCATGCGCCGCGCGCCGCCAATGCCCGGGTGCGGGATGTCCCCGTCGCCGCCAATCTCATTGGACGTGTCCACCACCATCACGCGCTTGCCCAGCGAGTCCGCGAGCACGCGCGCCACCTCGCGCAGCTTCGTCGTCTTGCCCACGCCGGGCCGTCCGAGCAGCAGCAGGTTCCGCCCCGACTCCACCAGGTCGCGCAGCATGTCGATGGTGCCCTGGATGGCCCGCCCCACGCGCAGCGTGAGCCCCACCACGCGCCCCTGCCGGTTGCGGATGGCCGACACGCGGTGGAGCGTGCGCTCGATGCCCGCGCGGTTGTCCCCGCCCGGCTCACCCACCCGGGCGAGCACCGCCTGCAACGCCTCTTGCTCCACGGGCGCGTCCGACAAGCGCGCCACGCCGCTCACCAGCCGTGCTTCCGGAGGGCGGCCCAAATCCATCACCACCTCCAACAGCTCCGCTTCGGGGAGCCGGCGCACCGCCTCCTGGAGCGGCGCGGGGAGGATCGCGACCAGCAGGGCGAAGTCGTCGTGGGAGGGGGGCGGAGTCTCGGGAGGGCGGCGGTCCATGGCGATGCAGGTTCTTTAGCCTCGGACCGGCGTCGCCGGGCCCCCTGCTTCCGCTTCCGGGAATCCCGGAAGAGCCCGTTTTCTACGGGCATCCCACGATTTACCTACCCAGAGTGGAGTCCTAATAAGCCCTGAGTCTCGGGTATTTGCGTTCCAATGCAGCTATAGCGTATATTTCACAGTGTACCTGGAAGGAATGTGCTTCAGACATCCTTACAAGGGCCTTGGAAGGCAGGAGGCGCGCATGGCGGAAGGCAAACTGAAGGCACTTGTGGTGGACGATGACCCACTTGTGCTCGAACTGGTGGAGCGTTCCATCAGCCGTTACGGCTTCGATGTCGTCACCACGCGCGCGGCGCTGGGCGTGGCGAACATGCTGCGCACGCACCAGCCGGACATCGTGCTCCTGGACGTGAACATCCCGGCGCTCAGCGGGGATCGCATCCTGGGCGTGGTGCGCCAGTTCGCGGGGCCGGACACGCTGTTCATCCTGTATTCGTCCATGGACGAGTCTCGGCTGCGCGAGCTGGTGCGGGCCTCGGGAGCGGACGGCTACATCCCGAAGGGCGTCACCGGTCCGGAGCTGGCGTTGAAGCTTTCGGGCATGCACCACAAGCGGATGGCGAACCGGCCTTCCCCCGTGGAGCCGTCGCTTCAGGGTGAAGTGGGGGCGTCCCAGTCCCAGAGCACCACGGCCCAGGTGTCGCTGGCGTCGCGGTAGGTGTGGACGGTCTCGAACCCGACCCGCGCGTGCGCGCGCAGAGAGCGGGTGTTGCGCACCGAGACCTCCGTGATGACGCAGTCGAACCGCTCGCGAAGCCGCGCGCGGTGCTGGTGGTAGAGCGCGTCGAACAGGCCTGTCCCCCGGTGGGCCTTGTCGACGCACACCTGTCCCATCACATAGAAGCGCTGGTCCTTGAGCGGACGGCCGCGGTGTTCGAGCTGCTCGATGAGCGCGAACATCGGCTCCAGGATGGGGACGAGCGCACGGCACTCGCGGGGCATGACCAGGGCGTACGCGACGACCTCGGAGCCCTGGAGGGCGATGACGCTGGGAGCGAGCGCGTGCATGCGCTCCAGCGTGGTCAGGTCGTGCTGGACGGTGACGAAGCCCTGCGCCCGCTGCTCCTCCGAGGAGAGCACCGGGGGCAGGTTCCGGCGCTGCAGGGCGAGCACCTGCTCCAGCTCTTCTGGGGACTGCACGGCCCGGACGTCGTACGGAAGCGGCATGGGGCCGGAGCATAGGTCCGCGTGAACGTCCTGGGCGCCGGATGTGGCCCAGGCGGTTCAGCGCTCGCGGCCTGCCTGGTCCCGGCGCGCTTCGGCCATGGCACGGAGCTGGTCGCGCAGCTGGTGCCGCGCGTGGAAGAGCCAGGAGCCCACCGTGGTCGCTGGAGCGCCCAGCCGGCGGCCGATCTCCTCATGGCGAAGCCCCTCCGCCTGGAGCTCGAACGTGCGGCGCAGGTTGTAGGGCAGGGCGGAGACCGCCTCCCGGAACTGCGCCTCGGTGAGGTGGTCCCACAGCTCTGGCGGAGGCGCGTCCGGCTCTTCGAAGAGCGTGTGCACGTTGTCCTGGGTGATGGCGGCCGCGGGCTGCGGGCTCTGGCCGCGGCACTGGTCCAGGAAGCGGCTGTGCAGCACCCGCACCAGCCATGCGCGCCGTTCAGGCTCTGGATCATGCTGGAGGGTGTCCCACTTGAGCAGCGCTCGGAGCAGCACGTCCTGCACCAGGTCGTCGCAAGCCCTGCCACGCGTTCCACAGAGCTTCCGGCAGATCGCCATCAGGATGGGCTGATGCCGGACCGCGAAGTCTGCGTACTCCATGTCGGAGCGATCCAGTTCTTCTCTTATCATCGAACGGCCCCCCAGTGCCGGTCACATATAGATAACGCTATAGGTCTGATTCCTTTGAGATGGCGTAAAGCCTTGCAGGTTGGATGTGGTGGGTTGGTAGCCTTTGTGAGAGGAATGGCGGCGGATGGGGCGCCCGGTGGTTTCCTCCCCCGCCCTCCCCGAATGCGCTGGGCTTCATGCGCCCTGGAGGTAGGGTCGCGTGGATGACACGCACCGCGAAGACGCCCGCATCGGTGGTCCTGGGAGAGGTCGAGCTGCCTGAGGGGGTGTTGCTCATCCTGGACCCGGGCCTGGCGCGCTTCTGGCGGCATGACGCGGAGCCTGCGTCGCCCCGGAAGAAGGCACCGGCGGAGTACGACCTGCGCCTCGCGGGGCCGGACGCGGAGGCGGCGGGACGGGCGTACGACCGCGAGTTCGATCCGCGCTTCCTCTTCGACCGGGAGGACGCGGCGGAGGCCGCGGAGCACTTCGCCGGGTTCGCGCGGGAGCGGGGCTTCGACGCGCGCGCGGAGGTGTTGCCGGAGCGCGTTCCGCACACCGAGCGAGCGCGGCTCGCGTTGGAGGCGGGTGGGGGGCTGGGGGTGGCGAAGTACAACGGCCTGTGGGCGGTGGTGGCGGGGGCGCTGCCCCGGGGCCGCGCGTTGCAAGTGGTGGGGATGCCGATGCCGCCTGGGGAGTTTGGAGGGCGCTGGCGCTCCATCGACGTGGTGGTGGACGGCGAGGCGAAGGCGGTCCGCTCCGAGGAAGTGGCGGGGGTGATGGTGGACCACGGCCAGCTCTTGTTCGCCGGACTGGGCCCGATGGGGCACTTCCGCATGTGGGAGCCGGAGGACGGGCTGGCGGACTACGTGTTCCACGGCAGGGACGCGCCCGCGCTGGCGAAGGAGCTGGGCGCGAGCGACCTGGGGGGCGGGCTGTTTGGATGGAGGGACCTGCCCCTGGAGCGGGTGGGGGAGAAGGCGACGCCGTTGCAGGAGCGCATCGAGAAGGACTCGCTCGCGGTGGGCGTGGACTACCGGCCGCACTGCAACCTGGAGAAGTTGAACGCGGGGCTGCGCGCGAGCGCGGAGGACGCGGCGTCGCTCGTGCTCGACGGTGCGCGGGTGGTGGGGTGCGGGAACCGATGGGGAGACGGGGTCTTCGCGGTCAGCCGGCACTTCGACGCGAAGGGCAGGGTGGTGCGCGTCCGGGTGGAGCTGGGCACGGAGGAGCGGCAGCGGCTGCTGCGCCGGATGCAGCTCCGGCAGCGCGGCGCGATTGTCACCCGGGCCATCCTGGATGACGGTGAACCCATCCGCTTCGCGGAGCGCATGAAGCCCAGCAACGCGCAAGACAGCGGCTGGGCGTTCTCTTCAGGCGTGGAGGATGCGGCCTACATGAAGAAGGCCTCGAACCTGGTGGTGGTGTCGCTGCGGTCGTTGCTGGGCCGGTGCAAGGAGTTGGATGCCATCCTGGACGCGCCGGTGGGCGCGGTGTTCCGGCGCGAGGGGGATGGGTTCATTCCGGACGTGTGAGCCCCAGCCATGGACGCGGAGTCGCCTGTGTCCAAGGGGCTGTGATTGTGGATGTCGTTGTGGCTGGGGTTCTAGGGGGAACCCCTTACGCGTCTTTGATTGACGCGTGTGCGTCGGCCTGGAACGCAAAAGACAATCAAGAATGGCGGCGTGCCGGGCCCTGCTCGAGGAGGGCTCTCTGAAGAACGCAGCGGCACGAGAGCTGCTTTGGCGCCCTGACGAACCGGACCTGTCTCCGCGTCCTGGTTCCAACCCGTGGTTGGCGAACCCTCCAGCCACCATTTGAAAGGGCGTCAAAGATGACTGCGTATGTCGTTCAGAATCAGTGGGGTGGTTCGGGTGCCCCGTGGAATCCGGGCGGTCTCTGGGTCATCGGCAGCAGGCCCGGGCAGGGCGTCGTCGCGATCAACGTCACGTCCAGCGACGGCGGCAAGACGCTGACGGGGACCATGACCTACAACGGTGAGGGCCCCATCGGCTTCCGCGGCACCCTGTCCGACGGCAACAACTACACGGTGGAGAACCAGTGGGGCGGCTCCTCCGCGCCCTGGCAGCCCGGCGGTGTCTGGGTCCTCGGCGCTCGGAAGGGCCAGCACATCGTCGCGCTCAACGTCACGTCCAGCGATGGCGGCAACACGCTGCTCGGCACCACGACCTACAACGGCGAGGGCCCCATCGGCTTCCGGAGCGAGCAGTCCAACGGCGGCGCGTACACGGTGGAGAACCAGTGGGGAGGCGCCTCCGCGCCCTGGCAGCCCGGTGGTGTCTGGGTCCTCGGCGCTCGGAAGGGCCAGAACGTCGTCGCGGTCTCGGTCACGTCCAGCGACGGCGGCAAGACGCTGACGGGCACCATGACCTACAACGGCGAGGGCCCCATCGGCTTCCGCGGCACCCTGTCCGACGGCAACAACTACACGGTGGAGAACCAGTGGGGCGGCTCCTCCGCGCCCTGGCAGCCCGGCGGGCTCTGGATCATCGGCGCCCGGCAGAACCAGAACGTCGTGGCCCTCAACTTCACCTCCCCGGATGGTGGGAAGGCCCTGACGGGGACCACGACCTACAACGGTGAAGGCCCCATCGGCTTCCGCGGCAAGTTGAACTGACCCCCACGTATCAAGAGCAGCCCCACCGGGCGGCCCCGCTTCAGGGTCGCCCGGATGCGCGGCGTTCAGCGCGGCGACAGGTACTCGGTGATCGCGTAGGTCCAGAGCTCCGTCGCGAGCGTGAGCGCGGAGACGCCGTGCTCGACCTCGGCGTCGAGCCCATCCCGCGACACGCTGAAGGTGTGTCCGGTGGGCACCGCCGAGGAGAAATACTTCAGGGCGATGCGCTCCGGACTGGGGGCGGTCATGCGAATGCCCGGAGGGACCGCACCCGCATCCGGAACCGGTGGCATCGAGTGGAAGAAGATCTCCACCTGTCGACCCTGGTGCTGGCCACGGATGCTGAAGAGCGCCAGGGAGGTCTCTTGAAGGGGCGCCCACTCACGCTCCGTGAGCGCGGCCAGCTCGGAGGTCTGGAGCCTCGGACGACCGCTCTCGGGAGCGCGCACTTCCAGCCGTGCCGCGACCTCCCGGAGCGCTTCATGGAGGGCGCGGGCGGCCTCGTACCACCTGCTGAACCGGGTCGGCGTCTCGGCCCGTGACGCTTCCATGTCGGGCTCGAGGACCTCACCGGCCGCTCGTTCGTACTCGTCGAAGCGCCGCTCCACCCCGTCGAGTGTCAGCTCCACCAGCGCGGTGATGTCGCTCGAATGGGAGGACTGGAGCGCCGCGTGATACCGCGCACGGTCCTCGACCCTCAGCGCGATGGGGGGATAGTGCTCCCGCATCAGCAGCAGGTTGGTGAGCAGTCTCCCTGTCCGGCCGTTCCCATCCGTGAAGGGATGAATCGCCGCGAACCACGCATGCGCGATGGAGGAGGCGACCACCGGATGCTCGGTCCTGACTCCCGCCAGCCACGCGCCGAAAGTCCGCATCGCTTCGGGCACGTGGGTCGCTTCGGGAGGCACATGCGGTGTGCCCTCCATCCTCAGGTTGAGCCGCCGGTACACCCCCGCGTCCAGGGGCTCGATGCCGCGCAGGACGATGCCGTGCAGCTCGCGCACGTCCTGCTCACCCGGAGCCGTGTCCTCGCGGGACCGGGTCTCGATGAGGTCGAGCGCATGCGCGAGGTTCACCGCCTCGAAATGGTCCTTCAGGGGCGTGCCCGCGATGACGATGCCATCCTTCAGCACCGCGTGGGTTTCAGGCAGGGTCAGCCGGTTCCCTCCCATCGCATTCGAGTGGTACGTGTGGTCGCACCGGAACGCGTGCCGCAGGCTTCGCAGCGCCGAGGGAGGAATCCTGGTGCCACGCAGCCGCCGCATCCGCTCGGTCGCTTGCCGAAGCCTGGGCTCGATGCGCTCGCTCCACCGGTACGGATCCACGGCACGCACCTCCAGTTCCCACGATAAGCACTCGCTTCAACCGGCCCGTCCACCATCGTGGCCTTTCACCCTGCGGACCTCGGCGGCGCCGGTTCGTGCACATTGCAACCCGGGCCCGGGGATGGCTCGCGCAACTCCCCGGAACATCTGGGCTCGACCTGGGGTCGCCCCGGTACGGCGGATGCAAAAGCCCCTCGGGTCATGACCTTCGAATACGCCGCGGGGATCGCGCTCGCGCTCCTGCTGACCGTCTATCTCGTCTACGCCCTGCTCCTGCCAGAGCGCTTCTAGGTGCCCGCCATGACCCTCATTGGCTGGCTTCAGATCCTGTTGTTCTTCGCCGCGGTCCTCGCGTTGACGAAACCCGTGGGCCTCTACCTCTTTCACGTCTTCGAGTCCCCCACCCAGCCCCTGCCCCGAGTGCTCGGCCCCGTCGAGCGCGTCCTCCTGCGCCTGTGCGGCGTGGACCGCGCGCGGGAGCAGACGTGGGGGCGGTACACCGCCGCCCTGCTCGCCTTCAGCGCCATGAGCGTCGTGGGCCTCTACGTCCTCCAGCGGCTCCAGCACGTGCTCCCGTTCAATCCCCAGCACCTGCCCGCGGTGGGCCCGGCGCTCGCGTTCAACACCGCCGCCAGCTTCACCTCCAACACCAACTGGCAGTCGTACGCCGGTGAATCCACGATGAGCTACGCCACCCAGATGGTGGGCCTCACGTGGCAGAACTTCGCCTCCGCCGCCGCGGGCATGGGCGTGGCGCTCGCCCTGGCGCGAGGCCTCACCCGCCGGCCCGGGCCGGACGGCCACAAGACCCTGGGCAACTTCTGGGTCGACCTGGTGCGCGGCACCCTCTACGTGCTCTTGCCCCTGAGCTTCCTGGTCGCCCTGTTCTTCGTGTCCCAGGGCGTGCTCCAGAACCTCTCGCCGTACCACCCGGTCTCCACCGTGGAGGGCGTGAAGCAGACGCTCGCCTTCGGGCCCGTGGCGTCGCAGGAGGCCATCAAGATGCTGGGCACCAACGGCGGCGGCTTCTTCAACGCCAACAGCGCCCATCCCTTCGAGAACCCCACCCCCCTCACCAACTTCGTCCAGCTGCTGCTCATCTTCGTCATCCCCGCGGGCCTCACGCACACCTACGGGAAGATGACCGGCGACACGAAGCAGGGCTGGGCCCTCTTCGCCGCCATGTCCGTCCTCTTCCTCGTGGGCGCTGGCGCCAGCTACGCCGCCGAATCCCACGCCAACCCCGCGCTCGCGTCCGCCCACGTCCTCCAGGACGGGAACATGGAGGGCAAGGAGGCCCGCTTCGGCGTCGCGGCCTCCACCCTGTTCGCCACCGTCACCACCGACGCGTCGTGCGGCGCGGTGAACTCCATGCACGACAGCTTCACCGCGCTGGGCGGACTGGTGCCGCTGGTCAACATGCAGCTGGGCGAGGTCATCTTCGGCGGCGTGGGCGCGGGCCTCTACGGCATCCTGGTGATGGCGGTGCTCGCGGTCTTCATCGCCGGCCTGATGGTGGGCCGCACCCCGGAGTTCCTGGGCAAGAAGATCGAAGCGCGCGAGATGAAGCTCGCGATGCTGTACGTGCTCGTCTTCCCGCTGGTCGCCCTGGGGTTGTCCGCCGTGGGCGCGGTGCTGCCGCAGGGCACGTCGTCGCTCAACAACGCGGGCCCGCACGGCCTGTCGGAGATCCTCTACGCGTACACCAGCGGCGTCGCCAACAACGGCAGCGCCTTCGCCGGCCTCAACGCGAACACGTCGTTCTGGAACATCAGCCTGGGCATGGCGATGCTCGCGGGCCGCTTCCTGATGATGGTGCCGGTGCTGGCGCTGGCGGGGGCGCTCGTGGGCAAGAAGGTCGTGCCCCCCGGCCCCGGCACCTTCCCCACCCAGGGCGTGCTCTTCACCGGCCTGCTCGTGAGCGTCGTCGTCATCGTGGGCGCGCTGACGTTCTTCCCCGCGCTGTCCCTGGGCCCCATCGTCGAGCACTTCCTCGGCGCGGCCGGAAAGGTGTACTGACCATGGCCCCCGCCTCCAAGCCGGCGTCCCTGCTGGACCCCGCGCTGCTCAAGCCCGCCGTCTGGGAGAGCCTCAAGAAGCTCCGCCCGCGCGACGTGGCCCGCAACCCGGTGATGTTCGTGGTGTGGGCCGGCAGCCTCCTCACCACCGTGTTCGTCCTCAAGGACCTGGTGAGCTCCCACGGCGGCAGCGCGCCGCTCTGGTTCACCGTGGGGGTGACGCTGTGGCTGTGGTTCACCGTCCTCTTCGCCAACTTCGCGGAGGCCGTGGCGGAGGGCCGCGGCAAGGCCCAGGCGAGCGCCCTGCGCCGCATGCGGCAGGACACCCAGGCCCGCCGGCTCCGCGACGACGGCCGCGAGGAGCGCGTCGGCGCGCCCGCCCTGCGCAAGGGCGACCGCGTGGTGTGCGAGGCCGGCGACGTCATCCCCGGCGACGGAGACGTGGTGGAGGGCATCGCCAGCGTGGACGAGTCCGCCGTCACCGGTGAGTCCGCCCCCGTCATCCGCGAGTCCGGCGGCGACCGATCCGCCGTCACGGGGGGCACCAAGGTGCTGTCCGACCGCATCGTCATCCGCATCAGCGTGGACCCCGGCGAGTCGTTCCTCGACCGGATGATTGGGCTGGTGGAGGGCGCGGCCCGCAAGAAGACGCCCAATGAGATCGCCCTGCACATCCTGCTGGTGGGCCTCACGCTGGTGTTCCTCATGGCGTGCGTGACGCTGGTGCCGCTGGCGCTCTACTCCGGCGTGAAGCTGTCCGGCACCGCGGTGGTCGCGCTGCTGGTGTGCCTCATCCCCACCACCATCGGTGGACTGCTGAGCGCCATTGGCATCGCGGGCATGGACCGGCTGCTGCGCAAGAACGTGCTCGCGCTCAGCGGGCGCGCGGTGGAGGCGGCGGGCGACGTGGACACGCTGCTGCTGGACAAGACGGGCACCATCACCCTGGGCAACCGCATGGCCACGGAGCTGTTGCCCCTGCCGGGCATCCGCATCGAGGAGCTGGCAGAGGCCGCGCAGCTGGCGAGCCTGGCGGACGAGACCCCGGAGGGGCGCTCCGTCGTCACGCTGGTGAAGGACACCTACAAGATGCGGCCGCGCGAGCTGCGCGCGCATCAGGCCACCTTCGTGCCCTTCACCGCGCAGACGCGCATGAGCGGCTGCGACCTGGTGGATCCGCACCCGCGCAGCATCCGCAAGGGCGCGGTGGACGCCATCATGCGCCACGTGAAGGAGCAGGGCGGCGCCGTGCCGGTGGAGCTGAGCCAGGCGGCGGACCGCATCGGTGACGCGGGTGGCACGCCGCTGGCGGTGGCGGACGGCGCGCGGGTGCTGGGCATCATCCACCTGAAGGACGTGGTGAAGGGCGGCATCCATGAGCGCTTCGACCGCTTCCGCGCCATGGGCATCCGCACGGTGATGATCACCGGCGACAACCCGCGCACCGCGGCGGCCATCGCGCGCGAGGCCGGCGTGGACGACTTCCTGGCGGAGGCGACCCCGGAGGCGAAGCTGGCGCTCATCCGCGCGGAGCAGGGCAAGGGCAAGCTGGTGGCGATGACCGGCGACGGCACCAACGACGCGCCCGCGCTGGCCCAGGCGGACGTGGGCGTGGCGATGAACACCGGCACCCAGGCGGCCAAGGAGGCCGGCAACATGGTGGACCTGGACTCCAACCCCACCAAGCTCCTGGAGGTGGTGGAGGTGGGCAAGCAGCTGCTGATGACGCGCGGCACGCTGACGACGTTCTCCATCGCCAACGACGTGGCCAAGTACTTCGCCATCCTCCCGGCGCTCTTCATGGGCGTCTTCCCCCAGATTGCCCCGCTCAACGTGATGGGGCTGACGTCGCCGTTCAGCGCCATCCTGTCCGCGGTCATCTTCAACGCGCTCATCATCGTGGCGCTCATCCCGCTGGCGCTGAAGGGCGTGCGCTACCGCCCGCTGGGCGCGGCGGCCCTCTTGCGCCGCAGCCTGCTCCTCTACGGCGTGGGCGGCGTCATCGTCCCGTTCCTGGGCATCAAGGTCATCGACGTGCTGCTCACCACCGTGGGCCTGGCCTGAGCCGGAAAGAGGAATCCACACCATGGTCTCCGTGCTGCTCACCGCCCTGCGCGCCAGCGTCGTCACGCTGGTCCTCACGGGCGTGCTGTACCCCCTGGCCGTCACCGGCGTGGCGCAGGGGCTCTTTCCCCATGAAGCCAACGGGTCGCTGGTGAAGGACGGCCAGGGCCGCGAGGTGGGCAGCGCGCTCATCGGTCAGGGCTTCACCCGGCCCGCCTACTTCCAGCCGCGCCCCTCCGCCGCGGGCACGGGCTGGGACGCGACGGCCTCCGGCGGCAGCAACCTGGGCCCCACCTCCCAGAAGCTCCAGGAGCGCGCGGTGACGGACGCGGAGCGGCTGCGCCGGGAGAACCCGGAGGCCCCTGGCCCCGTGCCCGGCGAGCTGGTGACGGCGTCCGCGTCCGGCCTGGACCCGCATGTGTCGCCGGAGGCCGCGCTGTGGCAGGTTCCCCGCGTGGCGCGGGCGCGCGGCGTGGAGCCCGCGCGGGTGCGGACGTTGGTGATGTCACAGGTGGAGGGCCGGACGTTCGGCGTGCTGGGCGAACCCCGGGTGAACGTGCTCACGTTGAACCTCGCGATGGATCGACAGTTCGGCGGACCCCTCCCCCCTCCCTCGACGCCCGTGCCCACCCCCGCGGGAGGCGCGTCCCCGTGAGCCCCGCTGGCGCCGCGCCGCGAGGGAGTTTCCAGCCATGACGACGCGACGCCCTCGCGCGGAGGACTTCCTGGAGCTGGTGGAGCGCGGCCGGCGGGGCCGGCTGAAGCTCTACATCGGCTTCGCGGCGGGCGTGGGCAAGACGTTCCGCATGCTGGAGGAGGCACACGCGCTCAAGGCGCGCGGCGTGGACGTGGTGCTGGGGTTCATCGAGACGCATGGCCGCCCGGAGACGGAGGCGCTGGTGACGGGGCTGGAGGTCGTGCCCCGGATGCGCCTCACGTACCGCGACGTCTCCGTGGAGGAGATGGACCTGGACGCCATCCTCGCGCGCCGGCCGCAGGTGGCCATCGTGGATGAGCTGGCCCACACCAACCTGCCGGTGTGCCGCCACCGCAAGCGCTACCAGGACGTGCAGGAGCTGATGGCCGCGGGCATCAACGTCATCGGGGCCTTCAACGTGCAGCACCTGGAGAGCCTCAACGACCTGGTGGAGCGCAACACCGGCGTCACCGTGCGGGAGACCCTGCCCGACAGCTTCCTCAAGACGGCGGATCAGGTGGTGAACCTGGACCTCGCGGTGGAGGACCTCCAGGAGCGGCTCAAGGCGGGAAAAATCTACGCGCCCGACAAGGTGGCGAGCGCGCTGGAGCGCTTCTTCACGGGCGACAACCTCTCCACCCTGCGCGAGCTGGCGCTGCGCGAGGTGGCGGAGAGCCTGGACCGCGCCACCACCGGACGGCAGGCGCTCGCCGGCGAGGAGCCCTCCCCGAAGGGCGGCGGCGCCTGGGGCCGCGTGCTGGTGGCCCTCTCCAGTCACCCGCCGCACGCGGCGACGCTGCTGCGCCGGGGCTCGCGCATGGCGGGCCGGCTCAACACGGACTGGTTCGTGGTGTACGTGGAGACGCCCCGCGAGGCGCCGCACCTCATCGACGCGGAGGCGCAGCGCCACCTGCTGTCGAACATCGAGAAGGCGAAGGAGCTGGGCGCGGAGGTGGTGCGCCTGCGCTCCGGCGACCCCGTGGCGGCGCTGCTGGACTTCGCGTGCTCGCACGGCGTGGGCCACATCATCATCGGCCGCTCCAACCAGCCGAAGTGGCGCCAGCGGCTGGGGTTGACCACGGACGCACGCCTCCTGCGCGAAGGGGAGGGCTTCGACATCCACATCGTGTCCTTCGAGCCCCACGAGGAGAAGCGCCCATGACGCTGCGCTCCCGACTGCTGCTGGCCCAGGCGCCGCTGGTGCTGGCGCTCCTGCTGCTGGGGGCCATGGCCGTCGTCACCCTGGCGCGCGTGGGCGAGTCCGGCCAGCGGGTGCTGGAGGACAACTATCGCAGCGTGCTCGCCACCCAGCGCATCACCGAACAGCTGGAGCGCATGGACAGCGCGGCGCTCTTCATCATCGCGGGAGAGCGCGAGCGGGGCGTGACCCAGCAGGCCGCGCAGAGGCCGTCGCTGGAGGCGGAGCTGGCCATCCAGAAGGGCAACATCACCGAGCCGGGCGAGGGGGAGGCGACGCAGCGGCTCCAGGCCGCCTGGGCGAACTACCAGTCCACGTTCGATGCCTTCCTCCAGGAGAAGACTCCGGAGGACGCGCGGACGCGCTACTTCGCCTCGCTCGCGCCCGCCTTCCAGGAGGCGAAGTCCGCCGCGTCGTCCATCCTCGCGCTGAACCAGGACGCGATGGTGCGCAAGAGCGACGGGCTGCGGAAGCAGAGCGAGCGGGTGAACACGCTGATGGCGCTGGCGATGGTGGCGGCGCTGGGCTTCGGCCTGTTCTTCACCACGTCGCTGGTGCAGCGCGCGATCCGTCCGATATCGGTGCTGTCTCAGGCGGTGCGCCGGCTGGGGCAGGGCGACGTGGAGGCGCGCGCGGTGGTGGAGGGGCGGGATGAGATCGCGCAGCTCGCCCGCGACTTCAACACCATGGCGGAGCGGCTGGGGCAGTACCGCAAGAGCAGCCTGGGCGAGCTGCTCCAGGCGCAGGCGGTGTCCCAGGCGGCCATCGACAGCCTGCCGGACCCGGTGCTGGTGCTGGGCGCGGACGGCGGCCTGCTCAACGTGAACGCCGCGGCGGAGGACACCTTGCATCTGCGGCTGGACGAGGGCGGGGATGCCCTGGGGCGCGTGGAGCCGGAGGTGCGCGCCGTGCTGGAGCGCGTGCGCGCGTACGTCGTGGGCGGGCGCGGCGCGTACCAGCCCCGGGGCTACGAGGAGGCGGTGCGGGTGGAGGCGTCCGCGGAGGGAGGCCGCTGGCTGCTGCCGCGCGGCAGCCCCGTGCACGGGGAGACGGGGGAGGTGGTGGGCGCCACGCTCATCCTCCAGGACGTGACGCGGCTGCGGCGCTTCGACGAGCTGAAGAACGACCTGGTGGCCACGGTGGCGCATGAGTTCCGCACGCCGCTCACGTCGCTGCGCATGGCCATCCACCTGGTCGCGGAGGGCGTCGTGGGGGAGGTGACGGAGAAGCAGGCGGACCTGCTCTTCGCGGCGCGCGAGGACTGCGAGCGGTTGCAGGGCATCGTGGACGACCTGCTGGACCTGTCGCGCATCCAGTCCGGGCAGCTGCAGCTGGACGTGCGCGAGGTGTCCACGGAGGAGCTGGTGGCGCACGCGCTGTCCGCCCAGCGCACGGTGGCGGAGGACCGGGGCGTGCGCCTGTCGCAGACCCTGTCACCGGACGTGGAGACGGTGCGGGTGGATCCAGACCGGCTCCAGCTGGTGCTGGGCAACCTGGTGGGCAACGGCGTGAAGCACACGCCCCGGGGCGGCGAGGTGTCGGTGCACGTCCGGCGCGACGGCATCCACGCGCGCTTCGAGGTGCGCGACACCGGCGAGGGCATCCCCGCGCAGGAGCAGGCGCGCATCTTCGAGAAGTTCTACCGGGCTCCGGGCGCCACGGGCGGCGGCGCGGGTCTGGGGCTGTCCATCGCCCGGGACGTCGTCCAGGCGCATGGCGGCGAGCTGGGCGTGGTGAGCACCCCGGGCCAGGGCAGCACCTTCTGGTTCACGCTGCCTCAGCCCGAGCAGGCCTGAGGTTCACCGCGGGGAGGAGGCATCCAGCTGGCGCATGGCCTCGCGGCGCGCGTCGGACGCGGAGCGGACGATCTCCGAGCTGGACAGGCCGAACGCGCCCGCGTCCACCTGGCGCAGCCGGGGCAGCACCTCGCGCTCCTCCTCCGCCATGTGGTTCGCCACCACCGCCTCCAGCTCCCGCACCGTGGCCTCCCTGCGGGGCACGTCGCGGCGCGCGCGCAGCAGCTCGGCGAGCAGCTGGGTCATCTCCCCGTGCTCCTCCACCGCGAAGTCGATGCGGGACCCGTCGACGACGCTTCGCGCGACCGGATACACCCAGCGCTCCTCGATGGTGCTGTGCATCGTGAGCGCCTCGGCCAGGCGCACGCACAGCTCAGGCTTCTCTTCGTCCGGGGCGTTGCGGTAGGCCTCGAAGAGGGCCTCGGCATCCCGGTGCTGCTGGATGAGCACGTCGATGAGGTTCATGAGGTATCCGTGGAGGGACACGCCAGGCGGCGGCAGCGGCGGTCCGTCCGCAGGGTTCTCACGCGCGCGCAAGGGCGCAATCCACGCTCCGGGACGAGCGCCCTTGGACGCCCCGGGCCCCGGGGTCATGCCGCCATGCACTGGCGCACAGGCCTTCGCCTCACGCGTCCGGCTTCGCGTCCGCCTCGTACTTCTTGCGCTTGCGCCACAGCGTCGACGCGTCGATGCCGAGCAGGCGGGCCGCCTCGTCCAGCGTCGGCGCGGAGGCCATCACCCGCAGGATGTGTTCGCGCTCCACCTCTTCCAGCGTGTGCGGACCGCCCAGGCTCACCCCTGGCCCCGCGGCGGACGCGATGCGCTCCGGGAAGGCCTGCGGCTCCACCACGCCCGAGGCCCCCACGATGAGCGCCCGCTCCAGGGCGTTGCGCAGCTCGCGCACGTTGCCCGGCCAGGGGTAGGCCCGCAGCATCGCCTCCGTGGCGGGTGACAGCTCCGGCGCCGGGCGCTGCGCGGCCCTGGCGAAGAAGGCGATGAAGCGGCGTGCCAGCGGGAGGAGGTCCTCGGGGCGCTCGCGCAGGGCGGGGAGCTTCAGCTCCAGGACGTTCAACCGGTACATCAGGTCCTCGCGGAAGCGCCCCTCCGCCACGTCCTTCTCCAGGTCGCGGTGCGTGGCCGCCACCACCCGCACGTCCGCCTTGCGCGTGCGGCCCTCTCCCAGCCGCTCGAACTGCTTCTCCTGGAGGAAGCGCAGCAGCTGCGCCTGGAGGGACGGGCTCATCTCCGCCACCTCGTCCAGGAAGAGCGTGCCCCCTTCCGCCTGCTCCACGCGCCCCGGCTGGTCCTTCACCGCGCCGGTGAAGGCGCCGCGCGCGTGGCCGAACAGCTCGCTCGCCAGCAGTTGTTCGGACAGGGTGGGGCAGTTGATGGTGACGAAGGGCCGCTTGCGCCGGGCGCTCATCGAATGCAGCGCCCGAGCGAGGACGCCCTTGCCGGTGCCGCTCTCCCCGCGCAGCAGCACCGCCGCGTCGGACGTGGCCGCGCGCGTGATGAAGCCAAGGGCCGCGTGCATGGCGGGCGACGCCGTCTCCAGCGTGGCCTCTGGCACCGCCTGCGCGAGCTGCCCCTCCAGGTCGCCCAGGTGCGAGGTCAGCTCGCGCTGGGCCCTCGCGCGCTCCAGCACGTGGCGGATCTGCGCGGGGGTGAAGGGCTTGGGCAGGTAGTCGCGCGCGCCCCGCTTCACCGCCTCCACGGCGGTGTCGAAGGTCGCGTACGCGGTGATGAGGATGACGTCCAGGGCGGGCGACTCGGCGAGCAGGCGGGGCAGCAGCTCCAGGCCGGACGCGTTGCCCAACCGCAGGTCCACGAAGGCCAGGTCCGCCGGCCCCTGCGCGAGCGCCGCCAGCGCGGCCTCCGGCGTCGCGGCCTCGCGCACCTCGCAGCCCAGGCCCTCCAGGCACACCCGCAGGGTGTGGCGGATGTTTCGCTCGTCATCCACCACGAGCACCCGCATGGGGCGCTCCTGTGCTTCCGGGCCGGCACGGACTTCCATGAGGCGAGTCTAAGAGCATGCCGTGTGCCGGGCCCCATCTGTTGGATGCCAGGCGCCCGGGAGTGCCGGCGCGCACCGCGAGCCGCAAGGTCGGCCCCGGATGGCGGTTGCAAGGTGCAACCCAGGGCCGGCTGGTGTCTGCTGGGGTACGGCCGTGCGGCTGGCACGCGCCATGGATGGAATGGAGCCCATGGGCAACGACGGGACGCCCCCGGAAGAAGGGGGTGAGGACGGCAACATCTTCGCGAAGGAGCTGGCCCCCCCGCCCGACCGCTGGCTGCGCCGGGGCACGTGGCTGGGCGTGCTGCTGCTGGTGCTGGTGGGCGTCTTCCTCTGGCTCCAGGGCGGGGAGAACCGCGCGCTCCAGGCCCTGTCGCCCTCGCAGCGCGAGGCCCTGTTCCAGGAGACACAAGAGGAGTTCCGCCTGCTGTGCCTGCCTGACGGTGGCGGCACGCGCTTTCCCAAGAAGTGCGCGCGGCACGCGGACTTCCTCATCCGCTTCTCCGAGTGCGACGACGTCTGCAGGCGCGAGGTGGAGCCCTTCGTCACCAGGCCCACGCGCTGAAGTCCGCGGCATGTGTCTTGCCCAGGAGCCGGGGCATGGACTCTTCAACCCCGCGTCCCACCGCCGTGAAGGGCGGGCTGTCCCGCCCCGGGTGGAGGGACCTGCCTGGCTGGTTGCTGCTCTGGGGCCTGGCGGCCGTGGCGCTCGCCAGCACGTGCTCCGACCGGCGCGGCCTCCAGGGCTTGCCCGCTGGAGAGCGGGCCGCCCTCTTCCAGCAGACCTCCGAGAGCTTCCGGGCCTTGTGCGAGGGACCGCGCGCCGGGGATTTCCTTCCGCGCTGCCGCGAGCAGGCCCGCTTCCTCTTGGGGTTCCCCGAGTGTGACGGCGTGTGCCGCGCCCGGCTGGGGCCGTGGCGCTGAGGCGAGGCGGCACCGCGTCCTGCATGGCGCCAGCGTGCAGGATGAAACCGCGCGCGAAGCAGGGGGAGGGAAACCCCTGGAAGAACGCGGGGATGGAGTGCCGCCGCCCCGGCACGCGGGGTGCTCCTGGGGGTGGGCGGCCCGGTGGAGGAACCCGGGCAGCCAGGAGTGGAATGCCATGGGAAGCGTCGCCATGTTGAACGCGTGGGCCGCCGTGAGGCGGCCCTGGGAGCACCGCGCAGGCACCCTCGAGGAGGGCTCGCTCAAGGCGGTGCGGATGCTGGGGGCCCGCGGCCTGGGGGACGCCCGACGCCGCGCCGGACGCGCGCTGGAGAAGGCGTGGCGCTGCACCTGCTGCCGCGGCCTGCTGGCCCATGTCTTCGAGCGCGTGGGCTCCACGCTGTTCCTGGACGACGACCCGGAGGTGCTGGCGCAGGCGTTCGACGACAGTGAGCGTGACGGCTTCAGCGCGCGAGTGCTCGCCGCCTGCATCGTGATGGTGGGGCGCGAGCGCGTCGCCGTCGCCACCTGAAGTGGGGGAGTGCTTCAAGACGACATTCGCGGCCACGAGGGCCGGGAGGCATGGACATGCGGTGGATGGATTTCCTGTCGTTGGAGGCGATCCGCCCGGCCTTACGGGCGCACGACCGCGACTCGCTGTTGGACGAGCTGGCGGGGCTGATGGCCCCGGAGTCGGGCGTGGCGCCGGAGGTGATTGCCTCCCAGCTCCGGGCGCGGGAGGCGCTGGGCGCCACGGTGATGGCGGGGGGCGTGGCCATCCCTCACTGCCGCGTGGAGGGGGCACGGGGCATCGTCACCTGCCTGGGAATGAGCCGCCGCGGCCTGGTCTTTGGCGCTCCCGAGGACGGGCGGGTGCGCATCTTCGTCGGCCTGGTGGCGCCGACCGACACCGCGGGCCTGCACCTCAACGTGCTCTCGCGCATCGCGACGCTGCTGCGCGCCCCGTCCCTGCGGGACGCGCTGCTCGCCACGACCACCGCCCGCGAGGCCTACGCCCTGCTGTCCTGGGCGGAGTCCCTCCACCCCCAGCCAGTGGAGTCACCGCTCCCGGACAGCCTCCACGGGTGAGGTCCGCCGGGTCACTCGCGCCCGGGCTCCTCCCGGAGCGCTGGGATGATCGCCCCACGGGGCGCCCGCGTGTCTCCTGGCTGACGTGAGGCGTCCTCTTTCGCCTGTCCCACCTGACAGGACGAAGTGTCGCGCCTGACCCTGAGGGGTCGGGCGGACCCGTTTCGAGGATATTTCAAGGGACGCGGGCTTGAGTCGGGGGGAGAGGTGTTGTCTATCCTACGCGTCCAGGCGGAGCCTCGGCCGTCGGGGTGTCCGTCCGGGCCGCGGAAGGATGAGCGACAATGAGCTGGCGCTGCAGGCCCCGCGCGGATGCACGTCCGCGCTTCATCGGGATGTGTGACGTGGGCCCGCGAGGGGGTGTGTGATGGCGTTGAGGCTCAAGCAGAAGATGATGGTGCTGCCCGTGGTGGCCGCGGGGTTCCTGGTGGCCATCGTGGCGGTGACGGTGGTGCTGGGGTCGCGCACGCGGCAGGCCGCGGAGCGCATTGGAACCAGCCTGGCCCCGTCGGTGAGTCTGGCGCAGACGGCGCGGGCGGGCTTCGCCGCGTTGCACCAGGACGTGGGCGACGCGGTGGCGTTGCACGCGGTGCAGCAGCAGACGCTGGACGCGGAGGTGGCGGAGTTCACGAGGGGGCTCACGGCGCTGGTCGCCCTGCCGGACGTGGACGCGGGCCGGGTGGAGGCGGTGCGCAAGGACTTCACGCGCTACTGGCAGGAGGCGTCCGCGGTGGTGGCGCTGGCGGCTCGGAGCGACGCGACCGCGGAGGCCGCGCTCGCGAAGCTGGAGCCCGCGTACAAGGCGGTGCATGGCGGGCTGGAGGCGGTGACGGCGCAGCAGGAGGCGTCGCAGCAGGAGGCCTTCACGGAGGTGTCGTCGCTGCACGGCACGACGCTGACGTGGGTGTTGGTGCTGGCGGTGGGCTGCATCCTGGCGCTCGCGGTGGCGACGCTGTGGCTGCTGCGCGAGGTGACGACGCCGCTGGCGCGGCTGACGGTGACGGCGACGCGCATCGCGCGGGAAGGCGACCTGTCGCTGAGCATCGACACCAGCGCCCAGGACGAGGTGGGCGAGCTGGCGCGCAGCATCCAGACGCTGATGACGCGGCTGAGCGCGGTGCCGGGCACGCTGCACGCGGTGGTGACGGAGCTGACGGCGGCGGCGGCGCGGCTGAACTCCGCGAGCCACGAGCAGCTCAACTTCCTGACCAGCCAGTCGCGCAGCCTGACGGAGGCCAGCTCCACCATCGCGGAGATCGCGCAGACGTCGGGCATGGCGGCCAGCCGCGCGGAGATGGTGTTGAAGGTGGCGGCGCAGGCGGACGCGTTCAGTTCATCCGGGCAGCTGTCCATCGAGCGGAGCGCGGAGGGGTTGCAGCAGATCCGCGCGCGGGTGGGCGCGCTGGTGGGGAGCATCGGGCACCTGTCGGAGCAGGCGGTGCACGCGGGTGAAATCATCGGCAGCGTGAAGGACCTGGCGGACCAGTCCAACGTGCTGGCGTTGAACGCGGCCATCGAGGCGGCGCGGGCGGGGGAGGAGGGGCGGGGCTTCGCGGTGGTGGCCAAGGAGATGCGGGCGCTCAGCGGGCAGTCGCTGCAGAGCACGCAGCGCATCGGGAAGATCCTCCTGGAGATCAACCAGGCCATCCGCCAGACGGTGGGCATCGCCGAGGGGGACAGCCAGAAGATGGAGGAGGGCATCGAGCAGGTGCTCGCGTCCGCGACGACGCTGAAGGACATCACCCAGGTGGTGCAGGAGAGCAGCCAGGCCGCGAGGCAGATCGTCGCGTCGGTGACCCAGCAGAACGCGGGCATCACGCAGATGACGGAGGTGGTGACGCAGCTGTCGGAGATGATGAGCGACGTGGTGATGGCCACCACCAACGCCGAACAGGCGGTGGGGCAGATCAACACGTCCCTGGGCAAGCTCCAGGAGCTGTCCACCACCTTCCGCGTCTAGCCGCGGTCCCCCCGGCGGACGCCGCGGGCCCACGTGCCGTCCCGGATGCACCGGGGCGGCCCGTTTTCGTTGGGGGGCTATTCGCCCTGCATCAAGCCCGTGATGCGGCCGTCCGGGTGGACGGTGACGCGCCGGGCGGCGGGCTCGCGGGGGAGGCCCGGCATGGTGAGCAGCTCTCCGGTGAGCGCCACCAGGAAGCCCGCTCCCGCGGACAGGCGCACCTCGCGCACCGTCAACGTGAAGCCCCGGGGCCGCCCTGTCTTCGTCGGGTCGTCCGACAGCGACAGGTGCGTCTTGGCCATGCACACCGGCAGCCCCGCGCCTCCCAGCGCCCGCGCCGTCTCCAGGTCCTTGCGCGCCCCCGGCGTGAACGCCACGTCGTCCGCGCCGTACACCGTGCGCGCGATGGCGCGGATCTTCTCCTCCGGCGTCTGCTCCAGCGCGTACAGGAAGCGCGGCTTCGGCGGCGCCGCGTCCGTCGCGTCCAGCATCGCCAGCACCGTGTCCGCCAGCTCCAGCGCGCCTTCGCCGCCCCGGCCGAAGCCGTCGCACACCGCGATGCCCACGCCCCGCGCCTTCGCGAACGCGCGCAGCTCTTCCAGCTCCGACTCCGTGTCCTGCGGGAACTTGTTCACGCACAGCACCGCCGGCAGGCCGAACGCCGCCACCGACTCCAGGTGCTTCTCCAGGTGGTCGAAGCCCTTCAGCAGCGCCTCGCGGTTCGGATCCGCGACCTGCGCGGGACTCGCGCCGCCGTGGTGCTTGAGCGCTCGCAGCGTCACCACCAGCATCACGCCCCGGGGCCACACGCCCGCGCTCCGGCACTTGATGTCCAGGAACTTCTCCGCGCCCAGGTCGAAGCCGAAGCCCGCCTCCGTCACCACCTCGTCCGCGTACGCCAGCGCCAGCCGCGTGCCCATCACCGACGAGCACCCGTGCGCGATGTTGCCGAACGGCCCCGCGTGCACGATGGCCGGGCCCCCCTCGCGCGTCTGCGCCAGGTTGGGCATCAGCGCGTCCTTGAGCAGCGCCACCATGGACGCCGCCGCGTTCACGTCGTTCGCGCGCACCGGCGAGCCGTCCGGCGCCTGCCCCACCACGATGCGCCCCAGCCGCGCCTCCAGGTCCTGGAGGCTCTCCGCGAGCGCGAGGATGGCCATCACCTCGCTGGCGGCCGTGATGTCGAAGGACGTCTCGCGCGGAACGCCGTGCGCCTTGCCGCCCAGCCCCACGATGACGTTGCGCAGGAACCGGTCGTTCATGTCCAGCGCGCGTCGCCACCGCACCCGCGTGCCCTCCAGCGCCACCGGGTGGCCGTAGTACAGGGCGTTGTCCACCAGCGCCGCCAGCAGGTTGTGCGCGCTGGTGATGGCGTGCAGGTCCCCCGTGAAGTGCAGGTTGATGTCCGCCGCCGGCTCCAGGCTGGCCTGCCCGCCCCCCGTGCCGCCGCCCTTCACCCCGAAGACGGGCCCCAGGGACGGCTCGCGCAGCGCCGCCACCGCCTTGCGGCCCCGCTTGCGCAGGCCCATGGCCAGCGCCACCGACATGGTCGTCTTGCCCTCTCCCGGCGGCGTGGGGTTGATGGCCGAGACCAACACCATGCGGCCCTGGCCCGAGCGGCGGCCCAGGGCGTCCAGCGACACCTTGGCGCGGTCGCGGCCCCAGGGGAGGACATCTTCCGGCGCGAGGCCCAGCTCGGCGCCGACTTCTGCGATGGGACGGAGCGTCATGGCGGGGGACTCTCGGTGTCCCGACCGGAGAGGTCAACGCTCACGGCACGGGGAGCGGGCAGGCTCGCGCGCCAGGCCGTTTCCCCGTGAGGCGGGCGGGTGGGAGGATGCCGGCGCTGGACGAACCCCGGGGACGCGATGGAATAGGCGGCGGGGAGTTCCGTCAGGGAGAGCATCATGAATCGGATTCTCGGCATCGCATCGGTGGGGTTGGCTTCGCTGGCGCTCGGGGTGTCCCTGTGGGGGCCGGGGAAGTCGGAGGCTCCCGTGACGCAGGAGTCGCCCCGCGTGCAGGACTCGGCGGCGGACGTCCGGGCGCTCCAGACGCGCATGAAGGCCCTGGAGGAGACGGTGCAGCTCCTGTCCCGGCGGCTGATGGCCTTCGAGCAGCAGGGCGGCACGGTCGCGACCGGCACCGGCACGGGCCCCGCGCCCGCGGGCCTGGAGGCCGAGGTGGCGAGGCTCCGCGAGGAGGTGCGCGGCGTGATGGTGGGCGAAGCGCTGAACACCGACAGCGGGCGGCAGTCGCTGAAGGACATGATGCGCTCGGTGCAGGAGGAGCAGCGCAACGAGCAGCGCCAGCAGTGGCAGCAGCAGATCGACCAGATGCGGACGCAGGCGGTGGCCGAGCAGGCCGAGCGCGTCAAGGCGTTCGTCACCGACGCCCGGCTCAGCTACAGCCAGGAGCAGGAGCTGACGAAGCGCCTCCAGGCGGAGGAGGCGAAGCGCCAGGAGCTGATGGCGGGCCTGGCGGGCGCGGGCAACGGCCGGCCGGGGCGCGAGGTCCAGCGCGAGATGCGCGACCTGCGCGCGCAGAACGACCAGGAGATGCAGAAGGTCCTCAGCGCGGATCAGCAGGCCAAGTACCAGGAGATGCGCCGCCAGGAGATGAGCCCGCGAGGCGGCGGTCTCCGGGGCGGTCCGGTGGGCGCGGGCGGCTGGGAAGCGCGCGGTGGGCCCGGGCAGTAGCGCTCAGGGGGCGCCGGACTCCTTCCGGTCCAGCAGCGGCCGGAAGGAGGAGGTGCCGTCGGAGGTGCTCACGCGCAGGACGTCCTCGGGGTCGAAGGCGTCCGCCAGGGCCACCGACGGGGTGCACAGCAGCACGGGGACCCGTGAGGACGCCGCGCGAGCGGACTGGCTCCGGTCCCAGACGGCGTTCCCGGGCAGGGCTTCGTCGGGTTCCTCCAGGACGAGGAACGACACTCCCTCCACGTCGAAGCCGCTGGCGGGCTGGGCGCGGAAGCCACGCAGGAACCCGTTCGTGTCCCGCGACACCCGGTCCGCGACTTCTCCCAGCCACTCCGCCTCGCCTCCGCCCTCGCTGCTGGGGGTGGGCCCGGGTGGGAAGGTGGAGAGCCGGGCCTCCTCGCACGGGGGATGGGAAGGGGGCTCGACGAAGGGGAGCGACATTCCCGCGAGCAGGTGCAGCTCCTCGCGGAAGATGCGCCAGCCCTCCGGGAGGTGTCGCAGCTCCACCTGGTAGTCATCGTGGTGGACGCCAAGCCCCAGCTTCACGGGGCCGCGCAGGCCGGCCATCACGGCCGGCTGCGACAGGTGCTGCTGGAGCCGTCCGTGCGCCAGCTCCCGCAGCAGCGTGAAGAAGGCCACCAGGTCCCGGGTGGCCTCTCCGCGTGGATCCAGGACGACCTGCAACGGGCGGGGACGCAGCTCGACCTCGCGCAGGGAGCGGAAGCCGGCGGCCTCGATGCGCGTGAGCCGGAGGAGCATGGGCGGCGAGCCTATGCCACTCCGTGGAAGCGCGAACGCCGCGAGGCTCCCTGGGAACCCCGCGGCGCGCGCGTCACTCCCGGACCTTCGGGCGGCTACTTCCCGCCGAAGAGGCCCTTGAGCTTCTTCTTCGCTTCCTCGGACGCGCGCTGCTTCGCCTTCTCCTGCTCCGCGCGGGCCTGCTCCTCCAGCTTCTTGCGCTCCTCGTTGGCGCGCGCCTCCAGCTCCTGGCGCTTCGCCTCCGCTTCGGCCTTGGCCTTGTCCTGGCCGCCCGTGATGACGTCCTGGACGATCTTCCCCTTCTCACCCAGCAGGCTGCCCGCGAGCGCCGCGCCCGCCAGCTTCGCGAGGGTCGTCGCCGCCGGCTTCACGTCCACGCCCGTCACGTCCGGGCTCCACGCCTTGCCCGCGAGCTTCAGGCCCACCGGGATGGCCTCCGTCGTCGTCACCTTGCCCAGCGTCAGCGCGTGGATGGTCGCGGGCGTCAGCGACACGCCGCCCGTCAGGTCCAGCGTGCCGTCCAGCTTGATGCCGCCGTCGAAGCTCATCGCCGCTTCCGGCCGCGTCCAGGTGATGGGCTTGCTCAGCTGCGCCACGCCGTTCTTGATGGTCACGCTGAAGGGCAGGTCCCCGCCCAGGGACGTCACGTCGCCGCCCTTGAGCGCCTTCGACGCGAACGGCAGGGCCTTGGACAGCGGCCCCGTCACCGACGACACCAGGTCCTTGCCCAGGAACGTGCCCTCCAGCAGGTTGCCGCTGATGCCGCCCAGCAGCGTCTGCTGCAGCTTGTCCGGCGTGTAGCCCACGCCCTGCACGTCCACGTTGCCGTTGAACTTGCCCGTCAGCACCTGCTTCGGCGTGCGCGCCGCCAGGGCCTGCGCGACCTCCAGCCCCTGCACCTGCACCTTCGCGGAGAAGGGCCGCGCCTCCGGCACGGGGCCCAGGCGGATCGTCGTCCCGTCCGCAACCACCTTGCCGCCGTAGATGCCCGTCGAGAACTTCTCCACCGTGATGAGGTCGTCCACCATCTTCACCACGCCCGTCACGTTGGACAGGTCCATCGCCGTGTAGCGCAGCGACGCGATGGCGAACTGGATGTCACCCCGGTAGCCGTTGAAGCGCGCGGCGTCCACCGGCGGCTCCGGCGGCGGCTTGCCGCCCGTGCGCGCCAGCACCTGCTCCTCGCTCATCAACAACTTCTCCGCGTCCAGCCGGGCGCTCTTCACGTTCGCCTTGAACGTGGTCGTCGCCTTCTTGCCCGTGCCGGCCAGGGCCACCGTGGCGGTGCCCGTCATCGTGTCCTCCAGCGCGTTCAGGGTCATGCTGGTGACGTTCACCGTCATCCCGCTGCCCGTCTTCGCCGGCGCGTACGTGCCCGCCGCCGCGACCTCCAGCCGCTGCCCCGGCGCCTTGTTCACCAGCAGGCCCGGCCGCAGGTCCACGCCGTCCAGGTCCGCCTTCGCGTCGAAGCGCAGCGCGCCGCCGCTCGCCGCCGCGCCCGTCAGCTTCGCGTGCAGCTTCATCGCGCCGCCCGCGTCCTTCGTCAGCTGCTCCGGCACCCGCAGCCGCACCGGCGTCAGGTCCACCGCGATGTTCAGCGCCTGCTCCGCCTGCGTCCCGCTGCCGCGCACGTCCAGGCCAATGGGGCCGGCCACCATGCCGTTGAGCTGCTTGCGCAGGGGCGGGTAGTACTCGGCGAGCACCGCGGGATCCAGGTTGCGCCCCACCAACTCGAAGCCCTCCACCGCGGGCTTGTCCGTGAGCAGCCCCTTCACCTTGCCCTTGCCGGAGAGGGTCGCGGGGCCCAGGTCCAGCTTCAGCTTGTCCAGCGCCAGGTCGCCCGTGGCCAGGTCGCCCGTCACGTCCGTGTCGAGCACCACGTCCAGCGCCTTGCCGCCCTCCGAACCCGCGAACTTCATCCCCAGCGCCTTGATGACGCCCACGAGCTTCGTGGGGCCCTTGCCGCCGGGCACCGCGCCGCCCAGGTCCGCCTTCCAGTCCGCGTCCAGCGTGCCCGCCTGCAGACCCACGTCCGGCGGCAGGAACGGCCCCAGCGGGGACAGGTCGATGTGCTCCGCCTTCAGCGTCACCTGCTCCGGCGTGGGCACCAGCGTCGCCGGCAGCGGCGCCGCCTGGAGCGTCATCTTCAGGTTCTGCTTCTCCGCCAGCACCGCCGCCGCCAGGTCCACCTTCAGGGGCTGGCCCACGCGCAGGTCCTTCACCTCGATGTCCAGGTCGCGCACCGCCAGCTCGCGCGCCTGCTGCCCCGCCGCGCGGTCCACGAAGCGGATGGTGCCGTCGGTGAGCGCCGCGCGCTCCACGTGCACGCCCGACAGGTCCGTGGGCGGCGCCTCCTCCTCCGGCGCCTCCTCCTTCGGCTGCTGCTGGGCCAGCTTCTCCTGGAGGCGCTGCACGTTGGTGGTGCCATCCGCCAGCCGCAGGACGTTCACGGTGAGCCCGGACACCTCCGCGTTCTGGACCTGGATGTCCTTGCCCTTCGACGTGAGCAGCGGCATCGCCGCCACGCTCACGTCCACGGACTTCAGCTCCACGAGCGGCAGGTCCTCGCCCTCGGCGGCGCCGACGGTGACGTTCTCAATCTGCGCGCCCACGTGGGGGAAGAGCTTCGTGGAGATGTCGCCAATCTCGATGGGACGCCCGAGCTTCTGGGAGTACGTCGCCGCCTGGTCCCGCGCCGTCTTCAACAGGAGGGCGTCCAGGCGCGACAGCACCACCGCCACGATGGCGACCAGGAGGACGAGGACGCCTCCCACCACATAGGGCCAACGCTTCTTCTTCACAGCCGCCACGGTTCCTCCTCCGTCGGAGAGCGGTCGAACGCTTAGCGCAGCGCCGAGAGTGCCGCACCTCCCTTGGAGACAGGGAGGTTGCCAGCGTGACGCTCAACAGCCGGAGGAAGGTCATACTCCCGCGAGCTTCCGCGGCCATGCACGGCCGCCCTCCCACGGAAGGGGCGGCGCATGGGTCCTGAAAACCCATGGATTCTTGGAATTCAACCGGGCCTGGGCGGGGTTGGGCGGAGGCGAGGCCCTGGGAGCGCCTACAGGTCGATGACCTCCGGCTCCGTCCCTGTCGGGGGCGGCGCGTCCCCCTGGCCGTCCAGCAGGAAGCCCCAGGGCGCGTACACGCTGCCTCCGGTGAAGGCGTCCACGTAGAGGACCACCGGCGTATCCAGGCCTTCGTAGGTCACCTCGAAGATGGTCAGGCGGCCCTGCTCATGGGCCTGACCATCCACCTGGGTGAACTCGCAGCAGTCCCCCATGCGGCGCCACGCCACGGCCTGGCCCTGGGGCCCGCGCAGCAGCTTGAAGTACGCCATCACGCCCTTGTCCCCCCAGCCCACCCGCACCGGGTTCTCCGGCCGGGTGCCGTAGGTCAGCGGATCCGGCCGCGCCGGCGTCGGCAGCTGGGGCTTCGTGCGGCGCATCACGTCCTCGAAGGACGTGCCCGGGGAAGCGCACGCCGCCGTGAGGAGCAGCACCGCGGGACAGGTGAATCGGAACAGGGACATCGGGCCTCCAGCTTCTGCCTGGGAAAACCCCCCAAGCTGGCGTCCGCTCCGTTCCCGGCGCATCCCCTCCACCCGGAGGCACCGTCGTGCGGTAGACGCACCCCGGGGCCAGCGCACACGCGCAAGGGCCCAGGGGGAAGGACGGCCAGGCATGCGCTGTCAGCGGAGCGACTTCAGCTCCAGGCCCAGCTCCCGGCGGTAGCGCTCGAAGCACCGCGCCCCCGCGTCCAGCCGCAGCAGCGCGCCCTCCGCCAGGGGCCGCGCGCAGGCGGGGTTCGCGGCCACCAGCGGGTGGAGCACCTCCCGGTTCCACGTCGCGGAGTGCTTCACGTCCAGCGTCGAGTGCACCGCGTAGTAGCGCCGCACCCGCATGTCGAACCCCAGACGCTTCAGGCCCTCGTTGACGCAGGCCGTGCGGCCCGGCGCCGTCTCCTCCACGATGCCCAGCGCGCCCACCGCGTGGAACGCGTAGCGGCGGTTGAAGGCGAAGGCGCAGAGCAGGTTCGCCTGCGCGTGCGCTTCCCACACGGTGTCCGCGTCGGTGGGCTTCAGCCCCAGCCTCGCGGCCATCTCCGCGAGCATGGGCCCGTGCATCGCGTCCTCGCGCCCGCGGCCCATCTCGTCCCAGTAGTTGCGCGCCAGCTCCAGCTTCGCCCGCGTGGGGAGCTGAAGCTGGGTCAGCGCCACCAGGTCGTCGAAGCCCGCCTCGCCCGCGAGCTCCTGCGTGAGGAACCAGCGCAGCTGCTCCAGCGACGCCTGCGTCGCCAGCCAGGGGAACAGCGGATCCCTCTGGCCGGGTCCTGACACCCTCAGGTCCTCGAACCAGGCGAGGAACCCGTCCGCGTCCTCCGGCGCCTCGGCGGCCCAGGCGGCCACGCGCTGCCGCTCGGCCTCCACGTAGCCGCCTTCCAGCAGGCGCAGGCGCGCCTCCGCTTGCACGGTCACCTGCCAGCCGTCGGTGGGAAACCCCGGCGCCAGTCGGGACTGGTTGAAGCGCAAGAGGGCCCGGTGAAGGCGCTCAGACAGGCGTGCGTCCTCCGTCTCCGCGCCCTCCGCCACCTCGCCAAGCCCGCTCATGGTGCGCACCCTCTCCCCACGTCTTCGGAAGGCGGGAGTGCCTTCCGACCACATGTATGGGGATGACCTTGCACACAGGCCACATCGCTCCCGCCACCTTCGCCGTCAGTCAGGTGCGCTGCGAGAAAGACCATGTCCGCTCTCGCGACTGCGCGTATCAGGTCGCCTGGAACATCAACCCGCACATGAAGCCCGGCGCGGTCGCGTGGCGGCGCGCCTGCCGCCAGCACCGGGCCTTCCTGCGCGCGCTGCGCGACGCGGGGGCGGGCTTCTTCGAGCTGCCCTTCGTGCACGGCGCGTTCGACTCCGTCTTCGCCAAGGACAACGCGGTGCTCGTGTCGCAGGAAGGCGAGCTGCGCGCGCTGCTGGCCACCATGCGCCACGGACAGCGCCGGAGCGAGCAGTGCGCCCGCGCCCGGTGGCTGTCCGCGCGCGGCTTCGACGTCATCGAGCCGCCGCGCGCGCACATCGAAGGCGGGGACGTGGCCATGCTGCCCGCGGGCCGGGGCGCCCTGCTGGGCTTCGGCCCGCGCTCCACGCAGCGGGCCGCGGGCGTGCTGGAGGCCTTCCTCGCCGTGCCCGTCACGCCGCTGGAGCTGTGCGACCCGTACCTCTTCCACCTGGACACCGCGCTCACCGTCCTGTCCGACGGCACCGCGCTCGTGTGCCTCGAGGCCTTCACCCCCGAGGCGCTGCGCACGCTGTCGCGCACGGAGGGCATCCAGCAGCTGGTGCCCGTCCGCCGCGAGGACGCGCTCGCGTTCGGGCTCAACCTGGTGGAGGTGGGAGACACCGTCATCATCGGCGCGCGCTCGCCCCGCGTGGAGGCGCTGCTGCGCGGCCTGGGCCGCTGGCCCGTCTGCGTGCGGTTGGATCAATTCCACCTGGCCGGGGGCAGCGCGGCGTGTCTCGCGGCGCGCGTGCACCCCCTGCCGCCCCTGTCCGCCAGGCTCTTGCGCGAGGGGCGCGAGCGCGACCGGACCGGGTCGCTCTCCGCCTGACGCTGGACAAACGAAGACCTCCCCGGCGGCGGGCGCGCGGGGAGGTCCGGGTGAAGCGGGGCGGGGCGCTACGGCTGTTCGCCGGAGGCGTCCGGCGCGCTCAGCCCTTCGGCCTGCCAGAAGCGGCGCGGGTGTCCGTCCCCGCGGGTGCCGCCGGAGAGCTTGTCCACCCAGGGGTACTTCTGGGCCTCCTCGGCGGTGTAGCCCAGGTTGAAGACGGTGGCGCTCTTGGGCTTGTCCGCCGCCTTCTCGTACAGCGTGCCGAACACGCGGTCCCAGAAGTAGTTGGTGATGCCGTAGTTGCCCTGCTCGTTGTGGAAGTGGTGGGACATGTGCAGCCGCTTGATGTCCTTCAGCCACTTCTGCTGGGGCGCGTAGTTGAGGTGCTGGATGCAGTGGCAGAACTCATAGAAGCACGTCGTCACCATGCCCCAGCCCAGCGCCGCCGCCGCGCCCGAGCGCCCGCCGATGAGGTAGCCAATCGGCGTGAGCACCAGCGCGATGGTGGGCAGGGTGGTGTGCAGCGCGCCGAAGAGCACGCGCAGGTCGTGCGGGTCCTGGTGGTGGTCGAAGTGGATGCGCTTCCACGTCACCGCCGTCGCCGCGGACTTGTAGAGGAACCGGCCGTGCAGGATGTACCGGTGGATGAGGTACCAGCCGAACGGGTACGCCACCGTGGCCACCGCCACCGCCGCCGCCATGCGCGCCGGGTGGTCGAACCACTTCACCGACAGCACGATGCAGGTGATGCCGATGAGGATGTAGGCAACGACGGCGTAGTAGGTGAAGAACGAATAGACCAGGTCGCGCAGCGACATCCGGTCGAGGTTGTGCTTCCGGTTCAGGAAAGAGACCGCCACGGGTATCCCCTCACGATGGCTCCGGCGCGAAATCCCATCCGCCGGAGGTGCACAGGGCACGAAGGCTCGCTCGCATCCCGGCCCTGGGGCGATGCGGCGGTTCCTGAGCTATCAGCCCGGAGGGCCCTTGGCTCAAGAACGGCGAGGCACCTCTTAGCGTCTTCCTGGAAGCATTGAGAAGCCCCACTGCTGACGCAACCGTACTTTGTCGGGCGGTTCGGGCGTCTGGCAGGCCGGACTCCCTCCGACCCGGGGCCAGACTTCCGTGCCGGGAGCCCACACCCCACCTTTCCGCTCACAGACGCGAGCGATCGCACGAGGGGGCGGGACAGATGGCGCGCAAGGCACAGGAGCATCCGGGCGGTGGGACCCAGGCGGCGGGGCGCCCGGCGCGGCGCAAGAGCGCCCCCAGGAAGACGGCGAGCGCCCCGGCCCCCAACGAGGGCCGCCGCGTCGTGCGCCCGGACATCGCCGAGTACCGCGCCGCCGCGGAGGCCCAGGCCGAAATCGTGCGCGAGCGCATCAACGCCGCGCTGGAGGTCAGCCGGCGCACGCGCGAGGACATCGAGCAGCGCATCGCCGACCAACTGCACACGCCCCACGTCGCGAGGAAGGCCGCCGTCCCAGCGCGCAAGCGCACGCGCGCCTCCCCGCGCCCTCCCGCGAAGTGACCGGCGGCGCACCCGGGGGCGGGAGCGAAACCAGAGGTCGCGATTCCTGGACGTCCGGTCGGTCGCCGGGGCCGAGTTTTCGGCCTCGGACGCCACCTGCCGAGCGAGAACCGTGAGCCGTCGTCTAGGCCCGGCTCGCGGGGACGCGCGGGGCGGCCTGCGGCACCCCCTCCGCGCCGGAGGACTCCAGGTCCAGGGCGGAGAGCTTGTCGGCCAGGGCCTGCGCTGTGTCGCCCGCGCCCGGCAGGGACGTGGCCCGGGCCCCGATGAAGCACACGCGGGCCCGCTCCAGCAGGGCCACCTGGGCATGCAGCTGGGCGAAGAGGCGCTCCTGCCGCCGCGACAGCGCGTCCAGGTGGTTGAGCTCCTCTCCCAGGGAGGCGGCGGCGCGCTCCAGCTGGCGCCGGGCCACGCCGTCCTGGGCGTCCTGGGCGCGCTTCTTCAGCTCCTGCACCTGCGAATCCACGCTGCCCTGGGCCGCGGCGGACAGCTGGGCTTCCAGTTCGGCGTGGGACTCCGCGAGCGTGAAGGCGCCCCGGGCCAGCTTCCTCAGCACGGCCTGGAGCTTCGCGCCGCCCGGACCCGTGGCCAGCTTGCGCGACTCCGCCAGGCTCTGGCGGTAGAGGGTGAGCGCGCGGGTCACCAGGCCGCGCACCTCGCCGGTGAGCGTGGCCTCCAGGCGCATGCCCCACGTGGCCACCGGGTCCAGGTCGATGGCCAGGTTCACCGGCAGCGTGCCGATGCTCCAGAAGAGCGCCACCACGGCGTAGTCCACGAGCAGCGGGAAGTAGCCCAGGTTCGGGAGGAAGCGCGCGTTGAGCACGTCCTGGACGTACAGCCCCAGCACCGTGGTGACGGCGGCGGCCCCGGCGCCGAGCGCGAGCTGGGCGGGGGTGCCCACGCCGTCGCGCCCGTGGCCGCGCCACGCGAGCAGGCCCGCGGCGATGGCGCCCGCCGCCGCGTGCCGCCAGGGCGACGGCGCGCCCAGCACGTAGGGCAGGGCCGGCAGCAGCACCACCGCCGCGCGCACCAGGAAGCTGTACGCCGCCTGGGGCCTCACGGCGGTGACGGCCGCCGCCATCAGCGCGAAGTAGCCGGGCTCCACCGGGACGCGCAGCACCTGCCGCGCGACGCCGGCCACCAGGGCCATGGCCCCGGCCCCCACGAGCGCGTACAGGCAGCGCGACTCGAAGTCCTCCCGCCGGATGAGTTGGATGGAGAGCGACATGGCGCACCGTTCCGTACGGCTGGAGTGACTAGTAGGTGTTGTTCTGTCCGAAGTTCTTCATCGTCTTCTTCTTGAGGCTGAAGACCTCGCGCCGGACGTCATCGTCGCTCTGGGCGTTGCGATAGGCTGCCTGGGTCTGGTCCAGGTCCGCAAGCTCCCCCGCGAGCGCGTCCGCCGAGCTGCCGAAGAGTCGACGCGCGCTGCCCAGCAGGTCGAGCGCTCCGCTGCGGTTTCCACTCTTCATCGCCTCCGCGGCCGCGTGCAGTTGCTGCGTGCCCAGCGCGCGGATGGCGTGCACCCGAACGTCCCGGTCCAGGTTGGCGTGCACCACCTGGTCGTCGTTCGTCACCTTCGCGCCCAGCGCCAGCTTCACCTGGGCGGGCAGGTCCGCCGTCACGTCCACGTACGACAGCGCCGCGTCCAGCACGGTCAGGTCGGTCGCGTCCGAGGGCGCGGCCAGCGTCACCTTGGCCACCACGCGCGCGGACTGGCCGCCCGTCAGGTCGTACAGGGGCACGTGCACGGTGTTGCCCGTGCGCGTAGAGGGCAGGCCCATCACCTCCAGGCCGCTCACGCCCGGCGGCAGGGTCAGCGTGAGGCTCACGTCGCGGGCGACGGTGCTGGCGGCCTGGTCCAGCTCGCGCGTGAAGATGGCGGCCAGCTCCGCCGAATCGTTGATGAAGCCGGAGAAGCCGCCGCCGCGCTCGGCCATGCCGCGCATCAGCACGTCGTCGAAGCCCGCGCCCACGCCCAGCGCGCTCACGGTGATGCCCGCCTCGCGCATCTTGCCCACCACGGAGAAGAGGCCCTCGCGGGAGGTCACGCCGTCGGTGGGCTGGCCGTCGCTCAGCAGGATGGTGCGCGTCACCCGGTACTGCTTCGCGTACGGACGCAGCGCCTCCGCCGCCGCCGTCAGGCCGCCGCTCATGTGGGTGGAGCCGTTCACCTGGATGGCGTCGATGGTCTTCAGCAGCGTGGCGCGCGTGGCGTCGTTGATCTCCACGCTGGGCGCCACCGTCACGTCGGAGCCGAAGTGCACCAGGGCCAGCCGGTCCCCCGTCTTGAGCTGCTTCACCAGCGCCTGGGAGGCGCGCTTCGCGTCGGCCAGCTTGCCACCCTCCATGGAGCCGGAGCGGTCCACCACCAGCGCCAGGTTCACCGGCACGCGCTGGGGGTTCTCCGGAGAGCGCGCCGACAGCTCGAACCACGCGAACGCCTCACCCGGCCCCGCCTTCACGTACGCGCCGGACAGCTTGCCCGTGAGCTCCACCGGGCCGGCCCTGCCGGACGCCGGCTGGCCCACGGTCACGGGCAGCACCAACTGGATGGGCGCCTCGCCCGGCTGCACCACCGTGTGGGTCTGGTCCACCGGGGAGGTGGCCGCCGCTGGCGCGGGGGTCGTATAGCGCCGGCGCAGGTGCCCGTTGGGGAGCCGGTCGAATTCGTATCCGGAGTCCGTGGGCTGGGTCGCCGGGGCCTGCCGGAAGGTGGAGAACGCGTCGAGCGCCAGCGCGCCCACGAACAGCAAGCCAGCGAGGGACAGCAGCAGTTTGGTGCGGTTCATGCGCGGCACGACCTTGTGATGGGAGCGGGCGGACGAGCACACGCTCGCAGAGCCCCTCCCCCAGCGCATCGGTCAGCGGGAGGACCCTCCTCCCGATGACCGATGGAGCGGATCCGCGCCGCTTCGCCTCCGCGTCAGGCCGCGTCCGGCGGGCCGTGGCGCACGAGCTCCTCCACGGCGCCGCGCACGCGGGCCTCGTCGAAGGGCTTCTCCAGGAGCGGGTTGGGGATGCGCTCCAGGAACTCGCGCGCGCCCGCGGTGAAGGCCCCGCCGGACACGAAGACGAAGCGGCGCTCCAGCCCCGGGTGGTCGCGCCGCACGGCCTCGTACACGTCCCGGCCGGCCAGGTCCGGCATCATCACGTCGCACAGCACCGCGTCGAAGTCCGGCGCCCGCGCCATGCGCTCCAGGGCCTGCCGGCCGCTGGTGGCCACCTCCACGTCGTGGCCGCGCAAGAGCCGCTGCAGCACGCGGCCCACCGCGGGCTCGTCATCCACCACCAGCACGCGGCCCCGGGGCACCGCGGGCGTGGCCGGCGCGGGGGCCTCCGGTGCCTGGGGCGCGGGGGTGGGCGGCGGCGCGGGCAGCACCACGCGGAAGGTGCTGCCCTGGCCCACGGTGCTGTCCACGGCGATCTCCCCGCCCAGCCCGCTGATGATGCCGTGGCAGATGGACAGCCCCAGGCCGGTGCCCACGCCCACGGGCTTGGTGGTGAAGAACGGATCGAAGATGCGGCCCAGCACCTCCGGCGCGATGCCGCTGCCCGTGTCGCGCACCTCCACCACCACGTGTCCGCCCTCCGCGCGCGTGGCGAGCACCACCTCGTGCGCGTGCGCGGAGCCCTCCGGGATGGCCTGCGCCGCGTTCACCACCAGGTTGAGGAACACCTGGCACAGCCGGCCCTCGTTGGCCATCACCTGGGGCACCGTGCCGTAGTCGCGCCGCAGCCGCGCGCGGTGGCGGATCTCATTGGCGGCCATCATCACCACCGAGTCCAGCACCGCGTGCACGTCCACCGGCGTCATGCGCTCTTCGTCCGGCCGCGAGAACGTCTTCAGCTGGCGGACGATCTGCCGCACGCGCTCGGCGCCCTCGCACGCCTCGCCCAGCACCTCCTGCCACTCCGTCACGTCCGGCGGGCGCACCCCGCGCGAGGACGGGTGGGGCGACAGGTGGTGGCGGAACTCATCCGACAGGAAGGCCAGGTTGGAGAGCACGAACGCCAGCGGGTTGTTGATTTCGTGCGCGATGCCCGCCGCCAGCGTGCCCACCGACGCCAGCCGGTCCGCCAGCGTCAGCCTCGCCTGCATCTGGCGCTGCTCCGTCACGTCGCGCGCGATGGACACCACCGCCGGCTGACCGTCGAAGCGCAGGGGCAGCGACGCCAGCTCCACCACGCGCGTGCGCCCGTCGCGCAGCACCAGCCGGCGCTCGCTGGTGAGCGTCGGCGTGTCGGTGGAGGGCGTGCCCGGGCCCGGCACGTCCGCCAGGAACTCCGACAGCCGGCGGCCCACCAGCTCCTCCGCGCGCTCGAAGCCCAGCGTGGTGACGAGCACCGCGTTGGCGTAGACGATGTGGCCGTCGCGCTCGATGGCCGCGGGGTCGGGGAAGCCCTCCATCAGCGCGCGCAGGCTGGCCTCGGAGCGCTTCAGGGCCTCCTCCACCTGGCGCCGCTCGGTGATGTCGCGCGCCAGGCCCTCCACCGCCACCACCCGGCCCGACGCGTCCGTCACCGGCGCCACCACGTGCTCCAGCCACAACAGGCGCCCGTCGGGCCTGAGGAAGCGCAGCTCCACCGTCGCGCCGTCCACCGTCTGGGGCGACTCCAGCAGCCGCTCCAGCGCGCCACGGTCCTCCGGGTGCACCTGGCGGTACCACAGCTCTGGATCCGCGTAGTGCGCCTCCGGGCCCAGGCCCAGCTTGGCGTGCGCCACGCGGCTGACGTACGCGAAGCCGCGCGGCGGCTCGCGGCGGTAGAGGTACAGCACGTCGGACGCGTTCTCCGCGAGCTGGCGGAAGCGGTGCTCGTGCTCGCGCAGCGCCCGCTCCGACGCGCGCCGCTCCAGCGACACGGAGATGGCGCCGCTGGCCGCGGACAGGAGGTCCACCTCCAGCCGGTCCCACTCGCGCGCCTCGAAGCAGTTGTCGAACCCCACGAAGCCCACCAGCCGGCCCTGCATGCGCAGGGGCAGCACCAGCAGCGACAGCACGCCCTGTGGATCCAACAGCGCCCGTTCGCTGGCGGGGAAGGTGGCCACGCGGCCGGTGACGACCTCGCCGCGCTCCAGGATGGGCACCCAGCGCTCCAGGTCCGGCTTCACCGGCAGCTCCTGGAGGAGCGGGTTGTCGATTTCGGGCGTCACGCCGGGCGCGCACCACTCCGCGCGCTGGCTGCACACGAGCGTGCCCTGCGCGTTGGTGTGCGTCTCGAAGACGTAGACGCGGCTCGCGCCCGCGGCCTGTCCCAGCGGCGCCAGCGCGGTGGCGTACAGGTCCCCGCCCCCGGGCACCGACAGCAGGCGCTGCTGCATGTCCACCAGCGCGGTGAGGTAGCGCTCACGCCGGGCCAGCGCGTCGTCCGTGCGCTTGCGCTCGGTGATGTCGTTGAGGGTGCCCGCCATGCCCCGCAGCGTGCCGTCGTCGTCCACCGTCACCCGCGCGAACACCTCCACCCAGCGGAAGCCCCCGTCGCGCGTGAGGTAGCGCACCTCGTGCTGGACGTACTCGCGCTCGCGCGTGAACAGGGCCTGGCACACCGCCAGGGCGCGCTCCCGGTCATCCGGGTGCACGAAGTCCAGCGCGGGCCGGCCCAGGCACTCCTCCACGGGGAAGCCCGTCACCTCCGTCCACGCGGGATTGAGGAAGGCCCAGGTCCGCTCCGCGTCCGTCTGGAAGACGACCTCCTGGAGCGTGTCGATGACCTGCCGGAAGCGGCGCTCGGTGGGAGTGGTGCCGTCAGGCCGGGTGAACGGCGTCTGCATGCGGAGGGCTCGCGGTGGAAGAACTTGGCCGTGCGGACGGAACGTCCCGGGACGCGGACGTGGACAGGCGAACGATTGAGGATCGCCGCCATGCAGGCAAGGGGCCTATGGGAAGAGCGTGAGGATGCAAAGCATTCCCTGTGATTGAAGGTGAAGCGGGCTTTGGGATCCGTCTTCCTTCCCGGGAGGCGGAGATGACACCATGATGCGTGCGGAGAGCCTCGGCATGTCTTCTGGCGCCACGTCCAAAGCCTCCCGCCCGGAGTCGGATCCCCGCATGACGGACGCGGACGCACCCACCCTGTCGGCGCGCGTCATGGACGGAGGGAGCCCCGGGGGCTCCGACGAAGGCTTCGTCCTCGTGGACCGCACGGGCCGCGTCATGGCCTTCAACGCGCAAGCCACGGTGCACTTCGGCATTCCGGCGCCCCCGCACCTGGACCAGGCCCGTCTGCCTGGGTGCGAATGGGTGCGGGATGACGGCACACCGCTGCCGCCGCACGAAGCGCCGCTGGCGCGGGCCCTGGCGGGTGAGGCGGTGGCCGCGGCGGTGTGGCGGGTGCGCCGCCCGGACGGGGCGCACGCCCTGCTGAAGGCCGAGGCGGTGCCGGTGATGGGGGGAGATGGACAAGCCGCCGCGGCGCTCCTGCGCACCCGCGCGGTGGAGGTGCTGCCCGCTCCGATGCGGGACGCCTCGCGCCTGCTGGCGGAGGCGGGCGCGCTCCTGGGCGCGTCGGTGGACGCGGAGGCGCCGTTGGAGCCGCTGCTCCAGCTGCTGGTGCCCGCGCTGGGCGATGGTGCCGTGTTCATCCTGAGGGCTCCGGGCGCCACCCCGCTGGAGGAGGGCCTGCGCGTGGCGGCGTCGCTGCACCGGGACTCGGGCCGGCACGGGCTCTTGCGCGAGCTGCTCGGCCGCCATCTGCCGGATCCCTCCGTGTCGGGCGACCTGCCCGCGGTCTTCTCCTCCGGGGCGGTGGGGCGCCTGCCCATCCTCTCCGAGGAGCACGTGGCCGCCGCCGCGCGGGACGCGGAGCACGCGCGGCTGATGCGCGAGGTGGGCCCGCACGGATGCCTGAGCGTTCCTTTGGGCGCGCGCGGCGGCGTGCTGGGCGCGCTGCTGGTGCTGCGCTCGGACGTGCGGCATGCCTTCGGCGCGGACGAGGAGTCCTTCCTGGTGGAGCTGGCCCACCGCACCGCGCTCTTCCTGGAGAACGCGCGGCTGTTGCGCGAGGCGCGCGAGGCGGTGCGCCAGCGCGACGAGTTCCTGGGCATCGCGAGCCACGAACTCAAGACGCCGCTCACGCCGTTGAGCCTCAAGGTGCAGCTGCTCCAGAAGCAGGTGGTGGTGCTGGCGCGCGAGGGCAGGGAGGTGCCCACCGAGCGCGTCGCGGAGGCCCTGGACGTGGTGCAGCGTCAGGTGCGCCGGCTGTCGGGGCTGGTGGACAGCCTGCTGGACGTGTCGCGCATCACCGCGGGCCGGCTGCGGCTGGAGCTGGAGGAGCTGGACCTGGCGAGCGTGGCGGCGGAGATCCTCTACCGCTTCTCCGCCGCGGCGGCGCAGAGCGGTACGGAGCTGGGCCTGGAGGCGCCGGTGCCGGTGGTGGGCCGGTGGGACCGGCTGCGGCTGGAGCAGGTGGTGACGAACCTGGTGTCCAACGCGCTCAAGTACGGCGCGGGCCAGCCGGTGGTGGTGGGCGTGGAGGCGCGGGGCACGCTGGCGCGGCTCACCGTGAAGGACCACGGCATCGGCATCGCGCCGGACGACCTGACGCGCATCTTCGAGCGCTTCGAGCGCGCGGTGAGCGACCGGCACTACGGCGGTTTGGGGCTGGGGCTCTACATCACCCGCCAGATTGTCGAGGCGTTCGGCGGCACGGTGCGCGCCGCCAGCGCTCCCGGCGAGGGCTCCACGTTCACCCTGGAGCTGCCCCGGGGCGACATCCCGGAGGAGTGGCTCACCGCGCAGGCGGCGCCGGGGCCCACCGGGGAGTAGCGGGCGCCTTCAGGCGACCTCCAGCACGGTCCATTCGCGCACCTCTCCCGCGAGCGTCACCTCCACGGTGTCGCCCGCGCGGCGGCCCAGCAGGGCGCGGCCCACGGGAGAGCTGGGGGTGATGACGGAGAGGAAGCCGTCGCCGCCGGGGCCGGTGAGCTCCGTGCCCGCGCCGGCGGGGAGGACGAAGAAGGTGCGCTCGGCGAAGCCGTCCTCGTCCTCGGTGCTGACGTCCACCAGCGCGCCCAGGCCCACGGGTCCCTGGCGCGGGAAGCGGGGCAGCTCCTTCTGGCCGAAGGCGGTGAGCGCCTGAAGCTCCTCCTGGAGGCGGCGGGCGCGCTGGGCCTGCCCCGTGGCCAGGCTGCCGTACTCGATGGCGGCGCGGCCGTCCTCCTTCTTCTCGGACTCGGTGGCGAGGCTGCGCGCGGCCTCGCGGGCGTCGGCTTCCGCGCGGTGGGCCAGCCGGTCGCTCTGCTGAAGCCGGTCGGCCAGTTGGTGGAGCAGGGTGTGCTTGTCGAGTCGCATGGGTGTCGTTACAGGACTGTAGCGTCCAGGGAAGGGGGCTCCAGTTTTCGGCCCGGCCGGGCCGGGGGCTTGGGGTTACGATGAAGGCATGACGCCTCAGGAACGCTCGCAGAAGGCCCACGAACTGGTCGCCCACGGCGCCGTGCTGCTGGACGTGCGCACCCCGGAGGAGTTCCAGCAGGGACACCCGGACGCCGCCCGCAACATCCCCGTGCAGGTGCTGGCCCAGCGCCTGTCGGAGGTGGGCCCGGTGGGCACGCCCGTGGTGGTGTACTGCGCGGCGGGCGGCCGCAGCGCGGTGGCCGCGGAGCTCCTGCGCAAGGGCGGCTTCCCGGACGTGTTCGACCTCCAATCCGTGAAGAACTGGTAGCCAAGGGCCCTCGGCCGGGGCCCGCGTGACAGCGGGCCCGGTCTGGGTCAGCGTGCGCCCCGCGCGCCATGCAGACCCGCACCACTGGCTTCCTCCTCGTCGCTCTCTCCGGCGCCTCCTTTGGCGCGCTGGGGCTGTTCGCGCGGCTCGCCTACGCGGCGGGCGCGGACATGCCCACGCTGCTGTTCCTGCGCTTCACGCTGGCGGGCCTGGTGCTCGCCGGGGTGATGTTCGCCAGGGGCGGGCGCTGGCCCCGGGGCCGGGTGCTGGGCGGCCTGGTGCTGCTGGGCGCGCTGGGCTACTTCGCGGAAGGCAGCGCCTACTTCATCGCGCTCCAGCACGCGTCCGCGGGGCTGGTGGCGCTGCTGCTGTACCTGTTCCCCGCGCTGGTGGCGGTGCTCCAGGTGGCCCTGGGCCGCGAACACCTGAGCCGTCCGCGCTGGCTGGCGGTGGGGCTGGCCCTGTGCGGCACGGCGCTCACGGTGGATCCCGGCCCGGACGCGGAGCCGCTGGGCATCGCCCTGGGCGTGCTGTCGGCGGTCATCTACGCGCTCTACGTCCTGTCCAGCGCGCGCGTGGTGGGCCCGGCGGGGCCGCTCGCGGCGAGCACCGTCGTCCCGCTGTCGGCGGGGCTCGCGTTCGGCCTGCTGATGCTGGTGAAGGGCCCGTCCTTCCCCCGGACGCCCGGGGGATGGGGCGCGGTGATGGGCCTGTCGCTGCTGTCCACGGTGGTGGCCATGCTCACCTTCTTCGCGGGCCTCAAGCGCATCGGGCCGGTGAACACGTCGCTGCTCTCCACGCTGGAGCCGGTGATGGCCGTGGTGCTGGGCGCGCTCTTCCTGGGCGAGCGCCTGTCGCTCCGTCAGGGCCTGGGCGGCCTGCTCATCCTCGTGGCGGTGGCGGTGCTGGCCCGGTCCGACCCGGGCCCGCAGACCTCCGCGTCACAGGCAGCCGGGGCCTGAGCGCGGGGGTCGCCCTCCCGTCAGGCCGCGGCTACAGGCGCTCCAGGAAGTGGCGCACGTCGTCCACGAAGCGCCGCGGGCGCTCGGCGTGCGGGGCGTGGCCGGTGTCCGGATAGAGCAGGTACTTCGAGCCACGGATGGCGCGGGCCAGGGCGCGCTGCTCGTCCACGGAGAAGAAGCCGTCGTGGTCGCCGCTGATGATGAGCGTGGGCACGCGCAGGCGTCCCAGGCGCGCGGCGTGGTCCTCCGCGATGAGGCCGTCCAGCGCGTCCTGCCACACGCGCGCGGGCAGCTTGGAGCTCTCCGCCACCAGCGTGTCCAGGTAGGACGCCGGTACCGGCGCGTGGAAGGTGCTGGCCTGGAAGTCGCGGATGAACGCCGGGTCCACGGGGTCCGTCAGCGTGTCGACGAACTCCTTCAACCCCAGCGCCACTTCGTTGCCCGCCACCGTGGGCGCGGAGCCCACGAGCACCAGCGCCTTCACGCGGCCCGGGGAGTCCAGCGCCACCTGCTGCGCGATGAAGCTGCCCATGGAGTGGCCCACCAGCACGGCGCGCGAGAGGCGCTTCGCGTCCAGGAAGGCCACCACGTCCTTCGCGAACGCCTGCTGCGTGTAGCAACACGCCGGGCGGGACGAATCGCCGTGGCCCCGCTGGTCCAGCGCGTAGACGTGCACGTCGCGCGGGAAGTGGGGCAGGTCCAGGTCCCAGGTGTGGTGTGAATCCGTGTAGCCGTGCAGGAAGACGACGGCGGGCCCGTCGCCGCGGCCCTGCTCCACGTAGCGGAGCGTGACGCCGGTGGGCAGCCGCACGGAGCCCTCGCGCGGGGTGGTGCCTCCCTGGCGGTCGGAGTCCTCCAGGGCCTCGGAGGCTCTCGCGAGTCCAGGCTCGGCGCCCGGGGCCGCGTCGGGTCCACAGCCGGCGAGCAGCAGCAGTGCGAGGAGTGAGGGAAGGGTGCGCGTCATGCGTCAGGGCCTCGGGGATGGGACGCGGTGGGTCGGTCCACCGCGACGCACGCCATCCTAAAGTGACCTCTGACATCGCTTCCGGAAACCTGCCCTGGCAGGTCACTTCCGACCTGTCAGGACGGGTCGGTTCCACCCAGGGGCTTCAGGGCCGGCGCGCGAAGATGAACTCGCCCACGCCGCCCAGGCGCTGCTCGCGCTTGAGGATGCGGAAGCCCGCGCTCTCCACCAGCCGGAAGGTGTCGCGGTTGAGGCGGCAGCCGCCGGACAGCTTCCGCCACGCGGGCGTCAGCAGGTCCTGCGCGGTGGCCAGGGCCCCTTGGGGCGCGCGCACGTGCTCCAGCAGGCGCAGCTCGCCGCCCGGCCGCAGCACCCGCATCACCTCCGCGAGCGCGGTGGCCGGCGCGTCCACGCAACAGAACACCAGGCTGGACACCACCGCGTCGAAGGACGCCTCCGTGAACGGCAGCGCCTGCGCATCCGCCTGGAGCAGCGCGACGCCGCTCCTGCGCGCCCGCGCCCGCGCCAGCGCCCCCAGGTCCACGTCCACCGCCGTCACCGACGCCACCGTGGCCGGGTAGCCCGGGAGGGCCAGGCCCGTGCCCGCGCCCACCTCCAGCACCTTGCCGGCAAGCCCCTCCACCAGGTGCCGCCGGGCGGCGTTGAGCCCCACCCACCCCAGCGGCGCCATCAGCGCGTCGTACGCCAGTGCCTTCACGTGGAAACCCCCTCCGTCACGAAGCCAAACGCCAGACGCCCGGACCTAGCGCGCGGTCTCCACCCGTCCCTGCGGCGCCGGCGGCTTGTGCGAAGGCGCGCTCGCGGTCTGCTTGCGCAGCAGCCCCCACACGCCGTACGCCACCAGCAGCAGGCTGCCGTACTGCGCGGGCGTCAGGCCGAAGTAGCGCGCGTCCACGTACGACAGGTCCGTGGCCCGGAGGAAGTCCAGGCAGAAGCGGGACACCGCGTACAGCAGCGCCAGGAGCGGCAGCAGCCGCCCCTTCATCCGAGGCATGTCGCGCACCGCGTAGAGGATGCCGGTGAGGGTGAACAGCACGATGGCGTCGTAGAAGCCCAGGTCGTGCCGGTTTCCGTTGGGGAACTGCACGGCCAGGAAGAAGTCCGTCAGCTTGCCCGGATGGTCGTGCACCGCGAAGCACCCCAGCCGCGCCACCGCCCACCCCGGCGCCACGCCCAGCGCGAAGCTGTCCGCGTAGTCGCCGAAGCGCAGCTTCTTCATCCGGAAGAACACCACCGCCGCCAGGATGCCGCCCAACAGGCCGCCAAAGGACGACAGGCCATCCCAGAACTTCAGAATCTGGAACGGGCTCTTGGACAGCTCCTCCGGGTGGTAGAAGAACAGGTGCACCCAGTGGCCGAAGAGCATTCCGGCCGCCACCCCCCACATCGCGAAGTCCGCCAGCGGGTTGGGATCCAACCCCTCGCGCTCCGCCTGCTTCGTCAGCAGCTTCGCGGCCAGCAGGATGCCCGCCGCCACGAAGACGTTGAAGGGGTTCAGCTCCAGGGGCCCCAGCTTGAACGAGGGGGCATGCCAATAGGGAATCAAGGGGGCTCCAGAAAGGCCAGGGACCCGCCCGGGCAAAGGCCCGGAGGATGGAACGCGAACAATCGGCGCATCCCGGGCTTCCCTCCACCTCTTTTTCCACCCCACGCCCGCTGGATTCGCAAGCCCCACGCGAACGCCCCCTCGCGCCCACGCCCCTCCTGCCTGCCCCTTCCCCACATCCGCTGGCGGACAGACCCCCTGTGCGACCCCAGGCATTGCCCTCGTTCCACGGGGGGAATCCGTTGTCTTTCCGGAGGTTCAGGGAAGCCGAGTGAGGACCGAGACACCAGACAAGAGGTGTCTATTACGGAAATCCCGTGATTTTTTGTCAGGGGGCCGCGGTCAAATCACACGGTTGGGCCCCGCGAGCGGGGAGAGGGGAGGGCAGGCGATGACATGGCTCCGGGCGACGCCCGCGAGCCCAACCCACCGGAACCCGAAGGGGCTTGTCAGGGTCCCCAGGTGGGCGCGGTCTTCACGCGGGTGCTCCCCCTTCGGGGCCCTGCGCGGATTGGTGGTTCAAGGAGCACACCTCATGAAGTCTTTCTTGTTGGTACCCAAGGAGTCCATCGAGACGCAGGCCCGGGCCGGAGTGCGTGGCACGGCACGGGGCGAGCGCGTCCTCAGCCGCAGCACCGCGCTGCGCTTCAGCTCCGCCGAGAAGGCCCCCGAAGCCCTCACCGCCCTCGGTTTGAGGTCGGCCACGTTGCCGGGCGAGAAGCCCGCCAGCGGCGGCAAGGAGGCCCGCGGCCGCAAGCGCGCGAGCAGCAAGGTCGCGCGCGACGTCGACGCCACGCCCATGCCGGGCGCGCCCGTGACGGAGCCGACCGGCGCGGAAGCCGGCAGCTATCGCTTCATGCCGCTCATCGGCGCCACCATGGCGCACTTCTACTCCCAGGACGCGGAAGCGGCGGCCCGGGGAGAGCTGGCGAAGGAGTTCGAGTTCATCCCGGACGTGGTACCCCTGTCCTTCCCGGGCCCGGTGTCGGCCGGACAGACGGGGCCGCGCAACCGCGGCATGAGCTCGCTCGCGCAGCGCGAATGGCCCGACGAGTCCGGAGTCCCCCTGGCGCACGCCCAGGGCATCCGGGGCGCCGGCGTGATGCTGGGCATCCTGGACACCGGCGTGGACGCGGACCACCCGGAGCACGCGAGCAAGACCATCCAGTTCCGCTACGTCTCGCTCTTCCCCAACTCGCCGCACAACCCGGCGCGCGACGTGCGCGGGTTCGATCCGGACGGCCACGGCACCCACGTGTGCGGCATCGCCGCGGGCGTGCACCACGGCGTCGCCCCGGAAGTGGACCTGTACGCCGCGTCCGTCATCGAATCGGAGACCATCCGCACCAGCCTGGGCCGCGTGGCCGCCGGCATGGAGTGGCTGCTGCACCAGTTCAGCCGTCCGGAGAACGCCTCGCGTCCCGCCGTGGTCAACCTCTCGCTGGGGTTCCCCCTCCAGCCGCCGCCGGGCATCTCCGAAGCGGACTACCTGCTGAATCAACGCGCGCTGCAGGCCATGCTGCGTCGGCTGTTGGACAGCAACATCCTGCCCATTGTCGCCGCGGGCAACAGTGGACCCGACACGGTTGGTTACCCAGCGGCCTTTCCCGAGGCACTGGCTGTAGGGGCAGTCGACTTCGAGCGCAACGTGGCCACTTTCTCCGCGAGCGGCGCCGTGGGGCGGCGCGTCGTGCCTGACGTCATGGGCTACGGGGTGAATGTGTATTCGTCTACTGAACGCCGCTGCAACAATCAGGCGTTCTATGAACGAATGAGTGGCACAAGCATGGCGGCGCCGTATGTCGCAGGTATCGCCGCGCTGTATCGTTGCCGTGCCCCTGACTTGACGGCGTTGGAAGTGAAGGATTTGATTCTGGGCAATGCCATCAAGCTTCCTCGCTCGGCCAACCACCGGACGGGGAAGGGCTTGGCTGTGTTCAGGTGACGCGGTAGTTGCCAGGGCCGGTGCCAGGTGAGCACCGGACCTGGGGGAGGATGTAGGCCATGCGCAGGAAGAATGGCGTGCCGGGCGGATCTCAAGACTTATCGGCCCGGATGTCCTCCGTCGCCGTCGTGCGCGCGCTGCCGGGCTCCGGTGCCCAGGAGCGCGACGCACAGCCAGGGGGCGACATCGACGTCACGGTGATGCCCCGGGAAACGGCCGCGCCGAAGCGTGGCTCCGCGTCCTCGCGGGCTCCCTTGCGTTCGCGCGCGGAGGTCTATCAGGCGGGCCTCGCCGAAAACGCCCGCTTCCGCGAGAGCTTCATGCTCTGGCTGGAGGCTCACCAACTCGTGGGCTCCGTGCGCGCCATGAGCGAGCCGGGCGGTTCCCTGCCCATGCTGCACCTGAGATGCGCCCCGCGCGTCCTGGACCAGCTGCGCCGCGCGCCGGAGTTCGAGGCAGGCACCATGATGCCGCTCGAACGGCAGTACTAGCGTCATTCCACCGCAAACAACCTCCCGTCACAGGCCCCGCGCCCACCCTGGGCACGGCTGGCGTGCCTCCGTCAGCCTCCGGGCCCCGCTTTCCTTGTCAACGGAAGGCGGCCCCCGGCGGTCTAAACCACCCGTCGGAAGGAGCGCCCTCGTTGGGGGGCGCTCTGGCTTCCGAACCCGGGAGAACCGCCCTCACCGAGGTCCACCGGTGGAACCGACGGGGGAGGCCGCTTCTTCCTGATTAACCTAGAAACTCGGGATTGCTGAGCCCGAAAGCCACTGCACGGGGGACCCATTCATCTGTCTGGGATTGAACACGTTCAGTCCACCCGGCAGGCGTCCTCGAAAGCCAGACGAGGGTTGCGCGGGAAGAGCTTCGCCGGGTCGCCGTAGCCCAGGTTGATGAGGAAGTTCGACTTCCAGCCGGTGCCCTGGAGGAAGGCCTCGTCCACCTTCGCCTTGTCGAAGCCGCCCATGGGGCCGCAGTCGAGCCCCAGGGAGCGCGCGGCGAGGATGACGTAGGCGCCCTGCAGGGAGCCGTTCATCAGCGCGAGCTGCTCGCGGGCCTCCTGCGTCATCGCCGTGAAGACGCCCTTCATGTCGCGCGCGGGGAAGAGCTTCGGCATCTGTTCGTGGAACGCGGTGTCGTACGCCACGATGGCCGTCACCGGCGCCTGCATCGTCTTGTCCACGTTGCCGGGGTTGAGCGCGGGCTTGAGCCGCTCCTTGGCCTCGCGGCTCTTCACGAACACCAGGCGCACCGGCTGGGTGTTGACCGCGGTGGGCGCCATGCGCGCCAGCTCGTAGACGCGGCGCAGGGTCTCGTCCGTCACCGGCCGGTCCTGCCAGCCGTTGTGCGTGCGGGCCGAGGTGAAGAGCTGCTCCAGCGCGCCCGCGTCCAGGGCCGTGTTCGTCGGTGCCATCCGTGTCCTCCTGTCGTCGTGACACCGCATGGGTACCGGTGAAGCTTTTATTTTGCAAGTTACTTACTAAAAGTAAGCAAGTGGCCTCATCCCTGACGTGGGAGAGGGGCGGCGCTATACTCAGGTGGGAGGCCACGTGATGCATGACGACCTGAAGCCGATGTGCGCGCGGTTCCTGGCGGCGTCCGAGCTGCTGGGCCGGCGGTGGACGGGCGTCATCCTGCGCATCCTGCTGGACGGGCCGTGCCGCTTCGGGGAGCTGACGGAGCGCATCGGCACCATCAGCGAGCGCGTCCTGTCGGAGCGGCTCAAGGAGCTGGAGGCCGAAGGGGTCATCGAGCGCCACGTCGACCCGGGCCCGCCCATCCGCTCCGAGTACCGCCTGACGGAGAAGGGTCAGGCGTTCTGGAAGGTCATCGACGAGCTGGGCAAGTGGGCGCAGCGCTGGGCGGACGTGAAGCCCTCCGCGCCCAGGGCCGTGGCGGCGAAGGCCCCTCGGGCCGCGACCCGGAAGCGCAAGGCGGGCTAAGCGCTTCCGGACGTCCTGCTTCGCGGGACTAGAAGTTGAGGCCGCCGTCCACGTCGATGGTGCGGCCGTTGAAGTAGTCGCACTCGATGACGAACTTCACGGCCACCCAGATGTCCTCCGGCAGGCCGATGCGGGCCACCGGGATGGAGGCCACCAGCGCGTCGCGGGCCTTCTGGTTCATCCCCTGCGTCATGGGCGTTTCAATCATGCCCGGGGCGATGGCGCCCACGCGGATGCCGAACGGGGCGAACTCGCGCGACCAGGTGACGGTGTTGGCGGCGAGCGCGGCCTTGGCGGACACGTAGTTGGACTGGCCGCGGTTGCCGTGCCGCGCGATGGACGACATGTTGACGATGACGCCGGGGCGCTGGTCCGTCTCCACCATCTTCGTCACCACCTCGCGCACCATCAGCGTGGCGCCGGTGAGGTTGACGCCGATGACGGCGTTCCAGTCCGCGGTGGACAGCTTCTTCACCTGGCCGGTGGTGCGGTCCTTCTTCACGAGCAGCGCGTCGCGCAGGATGCCCGCGTTGTTGATGAGGCCGTTGAGGCCGCCCATGGCGCCGTGGGCCCACTGCACGAAGTCCGTGACGTCCTGCTCGTTGGACACGTCCAGCTTGCGCCGGTGGATGCCCGCCGGCAGCTCCGCCAGCCGCTCCTCGTTGACGTCGCCGACGGCCACCTGCCCGCCCGCCTCGTGGATGCGCTGGGCGAAGTGCGCGCCCATGCCCTGCGCGCCACCCGTCACGATGATCTTCAGGTCCTTCAGCTGCATGTGCCTCTCCTTGGGCGTGTCCGAAAAAACGCGCGCAGGGTACGCACACCGCCCCGGCCCTGGCCAGCGCCGTGGAGCCTGAAACCTGAATCGCCCTTCAACTTTTTCGGGACCCGACCCCCGACGCGGTGCGTTGGGGGCGGGGAGAGGCGGCCGCGGCGCGTCGGCTACAGCGCGTCGGAGATGACGGCGCCCAGCCGGCGCATGCCCTCGGCGATGAGGTCCGGCGGGCGGTTGGAGTAGTTCAGGCGCATGAACTGGGGCTGCTGCGCGTTGGCGAAGAAGGGCGCGCCGGGCACGAAGGCGACCTTCTGGTCGATGGCGCGGGGCAGCAGCGTGGCGGCGTCCAGGCCCTTGGGCAGCTCCACCCAGAGGAACATGCCGCCGTCCGGCCGGGTCCACTGGGTGTCCTGGGGCATGTGGGCCTCCAGGGCGGCGAGCATCGCGTTGGCGCGCTCGGCGTAGATGGGCATCAGCGCCGCGATGTGGCCCGCGTAGTCGAAGGTCGACAGCAGCCGCGCGGTGGCGCGCTGGGCGAGCGTGGCGGTGTGCAGGTCGGTGGCCTGCTTGGCGATGGTGAGCGACTTGAGCAGCGCGCGCGGCCCCGTCACCCAGCCCAGGCGCAGGCCGGGGGCCAGCGTCTTGGAGAAGGTGGACAGCGACAGCACGACGCCCTGGTCATCCAGCGACGCCAGCGACGGCAGGTGCTCGCCGCGGAAGCGCAGCTCGCCGTACGGGTCGTCCTCCAGGATGAGGAAGCGGTGCTCCTGCGCCAGCCGCACCAGCGCCTTGCGGCGCTCCAGGGACAGGGTGGTGCCCTTGGGGTTCTGGAAGTTGGGGATGACGTAGAGCAGCTTCGGCTGGCGCTTCTTCACCAGGGCCGCCAGGTCGTCCGTGTCCATGCCCGCGTCGTCGCTGCGCACGGTGGCGAAGTCCACCTCGTAGCCGCCGAAGGTCTGGAGCGCCGCCAGGTAGCTGGGGTCCTCCACCACCACGAGGTCGCCGGGGTCGAGCAGCACCTTGCCCACCAGGTCCAGGCCCTGCTGCGACCCGCTGGTGATGAGCACCTGGTCGCTGGCGGTGTGCTGACCCTTGCGCGCCAGGTGCGCGCTGATCCACTCGCGCAGCGGGCCGAAGCCCTCCGTGGTGCTGTACTGGAGCGCCGGGCGGCCCTCCGTGGCGAAGGTGTCCTCGAACGCCTTCGCGATGGCGTCCAGCGGGAAGAGCTCCGGGGCGGGCAGGCCGCCCGCGAAGGACAGGATGTCGGGGCGCTCCGCGACCTTGAGGATCTCACGCACCGCGGACGTCTTCATCCGGGACATGCGCTGGGACAGCCGGTAGGCCGGAGGAGGGGGCAGGGGTGCACTCATAGCGTCCGCGCTCATGTTCATTCTCCGTTCAGCAGCTCATCGGGGACACGCACATGCGTGTCTTCCTTCAGGGTCGACAGGACGATGGTGGTGCTCGTGCGCGTCACGCCCGGGATGGTGCGCAGCGTCTCCACCAGCAAGGTGTCCAGCGTCCGCGTATTGGCCGTCTTCACCTTCAGGACGTACGAGTCCTGTCCGGCGACGCGGTGGGCCTCCAGCACGTCCGGCAGCTCCGCCACCTTCCGAGCGAAGCCCTCGAAGTGCTTCGGGTGTTCGATGCTCACCCCGATGAAGGCGGTGATGTCCTTGCCCAGCTGCGTCGCGTCCACCCGCGCCGTGTAGCCGGTGATGACGCCCTTCTCCTCCAGCTTGCGGATCCGCTCCGCGACCGCTGGCTGGGACAACTTCACCCCGCGTGACAGCTCCAGCTGCGTGGCCCGGCCATCGCGCTGAAGCATGTCCACGATTCGATAATCCAGGGCGTCCATGGGGCGCTGAACCTTATTTTTATAGGCAGTTCTGGCGAACGACGGTGAAGTTATATGCAATCGCCAGGGAGTGCAAGGCCGTTTGTACGCAAAATTGTCGAAGGTGGCGAACGGTTTTCTTCCTGACCGTTCACGTCCCCTGAAAGGGCCTTCATGGGTGCCTGCCCGCCAGGTCTCCGGGGCCGGAGCGCCCCGGCGGAAGGTGGCATCGCGCAAGCGCCATGGCAGTCCCCCCGTGGGGAGGGGTGGCCCGGGTGGACACTTCGCGAGAGGGGGCGCGCGTGGTCCGGAGTGTTGACGCCCCGCGTTCATGTCTGTCGTTGACGCAGGGAGCCATCCGTCCGCTTTTGACAGGGCGGTCTTACGGGTGTTACCCGTCCTGAAAGATGAATCGCCCTTCAACTTCAGAACGCGTTCCGGTCACCCCTCGCGGCCAGCGGACGCGGCAGAAGCTGTTGAAGGCCGCGGAGGCGGTGTTCGGGGACAAGGGCTACGAGCGCGCGTCCATCGCGGACCTTACGCGCAAGGCCAGCGTCGCGCTGGGCACCTTCTACGTGTACTTCCCGGACAAGCAGTCCATCTTCGTGGAGGTGGTGGACGAGCTGGGCGCGCGCCTGCGCCGCCTCATCGCGGAGTCCACGGTGTCGTGCACCACGCGGCTGGAGGTGGAGCGCGAGGGCCTGCGCGCCTTCTTCCAGTTCGTGCGCCAGCACCCCAACCTCTACCGCGTGGTGCGGCAGGCGGAGTTCGTGGACGCGGACTGCTACCGCCGCTACTACGACCGCTTCGCCAAGGGCTACGTGCGCGGCCTCACCCAGGCCATGGACGCCGGCGAGGTGCGCCGCATGGACCCGGAGGCGCTGGCCTACTGCCTGATGGGCATTGGCGACTTCCTGGGCATGCGCTGGGTGCTCTGGGAGGAGGACCCGGGCCTGGAGCGCGTGCTGGACACGGCGATGACGCTCCTGTCCCACGGCCTGCCCCCGGACGCCTCCGCCGCGCGGCCCCACCTGCACGCCGTGCGCGCCCCGAAGCCGGCGTCGAAGTCTCCGAAGTCCCCGAAGCCCACCCCCCCGAAGTCGTCCCGCCGTCCGTCACGCGGTCCCCGGAGCTGAAACACCGTCATGCGTTACGCGAACATCCTGTCCACCGGCCGCTACGTCCCCGAGAAGCTGCTCACCAACGCCGACGTGGAGAACATCCTGGGCGAGAAGGTGGACGAGTGGCTCCAGCAGAACGTGGGCATCAAGCAGCGCCACGTGATGGCGGACGACCAGGCCACCAGTGACCTGGCCGTGGCCGCCGCGAAGGAGGCGCTCGCCCGCGCGAAGGTGGATCCGAAGGAGCTGGACCTGGTGCTGGTGGCCAGCGATACGCCGGACTACCTGAGCCCCGGCACGTCGTCCGTGGTGCAGGCGAAGCTGGGCGCGGTCAACGCGGGCACCTACGACATCAACGCGGCGTGCGCGGGCTGGGTGACGGCGCTGGACGTGGCGTCGAAGACGATCTCCTCGGACGACAGCTACCAGCGCATCCTGGTGGTGGGCGCCTACGGGATGACCCGGTACGTGAACTGGAAGGACAAGAAGACCTGCACCCTGTTCGCGGACGGCGCGGGCGCGGTGGTGCTGGGCGCGTCCGACAAGCCGGGCTTCCTGGGCGCGAAGCTGCTCGCCAACGGCGAGTACCACGACGCGCTGGGCATCTACACGGGCGGCACGAACCGGCCCGCCACGGCGGAGACGCTGAAGCTCACCGACGGCAAGCCCGCGGTGCAGTTCGTGCGCAAGTTCCCCTCCACGTTCAACACCGAGCGCTGGCCCATCCTGCTGGACACGCTGCTCAAGCGCGCGGACCAGACGCTGGACGACGTGAAGCTGTTCGTCTTCACGCAGCTGAACCTGCGCACCATCGAGGCGACGATGAAGGCGCTCAACCAGCCCATGGAGAAGGCGCACTACACGATGGACAAGTGGGGCTACACGGGCTCCGCCTGCATCCCGATGACGCTCGATGACGCGGTGATGCAGGGCAAGGTGAAGAGGGGCGACCTCGTGGCCTTCTGCGCCAGCGGCGGTGGCCTCGCGATGGCGTCCGCCCTCTACCGCTGGACGGCCTAGGCGGTTCCACCCCACGGGTCCGCCAGGAGGTACGCAGATGTTCATCGGTGACTGGATGGGCCGGGGTGCCCTCTACTGGCCGGACCAGGTGGCCGTGGTGGACGTGGCCCGCAAGGACGCGGGCCGCTTCACCTACCGGCAGATGGACGCGCGCGCCACGGCGCTCGCGGGCTGGCTGCGGGACGTGGCCGGCGTGCGGCGTGGCGACCGGGTGGCCATCGTCGCGCACAACGGCGTGGAGTACCTGGACACGCTGTTCGCGTGCGGGAAGCTGGGCGCCGTCTTCGTGCCCTACAACTGGCGGCTGCACGCGGCGGAGCTCGCGGACGGCGTGCGCGCCATCCGCCCGCGCGTGCTGCTCTTCGGGGACGACTTCAAGGACGCGGTGGCCCAGGTGCGCGAGCACGTGGGCGAGGGCCTGCGCCTGGTGTCGCTGGAGGAGCAGGGCCTGCCGGGCGCGGAGGCGTACGCGGCGGCCATGGCGCACGTGCCCTCATCGCCCGTCACCAACGACGCGGTCAGCGAGGAGGACATCCTCTGCCTGCTCTTCACCGGCGGCACCACCGGCCGGTCCAAGGGCGCGAAGGTGTCGTACCGCATGGTGGCGTGGAACACGCTCAACACGCTGGTGCATGAAATCCGCCAGGGCGACGTGACGGTGACGCACACGCCGCTGTTCCACACCGGCGGCCTGCTCGTCTACACGCTGCCGCTGCTCACCGTGGGCGGCACCGTGGTGCTGATGCGGCGGTGGGACCCGGAGGAGATGCTGGGGCTGGTCGCGAAGGAGAAGGTGACGCTCTTCTTCGCCGTGCCCACGCAGTACCAGCAGCTGATGGACTCGCCGCGCTGGCGCGGGACGGACTTCTCCTCCGTGCGCTTCGTCACCAGCGGCGGGGCGCCGCTGCCGGTGACGCTGCTCCAGGCGTGGCAGGCGGTGCACCCGGTGCCCTTCAAGCAGGGCTTCGGGATGACGGAGTTCGGCCCGGGCATCTTCAGCATGGGGCCGGAGTTCGCGGTGTCCAAGGCGGGCTCCATCGGCCGGCCCAACTACTTCATCGACGCGAAGCTGGTGGATGACGCCGGCCAGCCGGTGCCGCCGGGCGGGGTGGGGGAGCTGGTGCTGAAGGGGCCCTCCATGTGCTCCGGCTACTTCGAGGACGAGGCCGGCACGCGCGAGGCCATCGACGCGGACGGCTGGTTCCACACCGGGGACCTGGCGCGCGTGGACGCGGACGGGTTCTTCACCATCGCGGGCCGCAAGAAGGACATGTTCATCTCCGGCGGGGAGAACGTGTACCCGCTGGAGCTGGAGTCGGTCCTCTACGAACACCCGGCCGTGCACCAGTGCGCGGTGGTGGGCGTGCCGGACGCGAAGTGGGGCGAGGCGGGCCGGGCCTTCGTGGTGCTCAAGCCGGGCGCCGAGGCCTCGGCGGACGCGCTGCTGGAGCACCTGCGAGGCCGGGTGGCCCGCTTCAAGGTGCCCAAGCGGGTGGAGCTGGTGAAGGCCCTGCCGGTGTCCGCGGCCGGCAAGATTCTCAAGCGGGACCTGCGCGAGGCGGCCATCGCCGCGGACGCGCGGGCCGCTTCGTGACGCACGGTTTTTCTCTTTCCCTCAACGCAACCAGGAGCGGCGCACATGGCTGACACTTCCAGGAAGGTCGAGATCCGGGACATCCCCACGACGCGGCTCCGGGTGCGTGCGCGGCTCGTGGGCGAGGAGGGATTTCCGGTCATCTTCGTGCACGGCAACTGTTCCTCGTCCGCGTTCTTCGAGTCGCTGATGAAGACGCTGCCCCAGGGCTTCCGCGGCATCGCGCCGGACATGCGCGGCTATGGCCACACGGAGGCGAAGGCCATCGACGCGACGCGCGGCATGCGCGACTTCAGCGACGACCTGGTGTCGCTGATGGACGCGCTGTCGCTGAAGCGGGCGGTGTTCGTGGCGCACTCGGCGGGCGCGGGCATGGTGATGCAGCTGTCCATCGAGCACCCGGAGCGCGTGGCGGGGCTGGTGGTGGAGGCCCCCCTGTCTCCGTATGGCTTTGGCGGCACGCGCGACACGGACGGCACGCCGTGCTGGGCGGACTTCGCGGGCTCCGGCGGCGGCACGGCCAACCCGGACTTCGTGCAGCGGCTGAAGACGAAGGACCGCTCCACGGAGTCGCAGACGTCGCCGCGCAACGTGATGAACGGCTGCTACGTGAAGCCGCCGTTCCGCCACCCGGACGAGGAGATGCTCCTGGACTCCGTGCTGGACACGCACGTGTCGGACGAGCTCTACCCGGGCAACTTCGCGAAGTCGGCCAACTGGCCGGGCGTGGCGCCGGGCACCACGGGCATGAACAACGCCATGGCGCCCAGCTACTACAACACCTCCTCCTTCGCGGCGCTGAGGAACGGGCCGGACGTGCTGTGGATCCGCGGCGCGGACGACGCCATCGTCTCCGACACGTCGCTGTTCGACTTCGGCTTCCTGGGCAAGCTGGGCGCGGTGCCGGGCTGGCCCGGCGATGAGAAGTACCCGCCGCAGCCCATGGTGTCGCAGATGCGCGCCGTGATGGAGCGCTACGCCGCCAACGGGGGCCGCTACCGCGAGGTCGTCCTGCCGGAGACGGGCCACAGCCCGCACCTGGAGAAGACGGCGGAGTTCCACGGGCTGCTCGTCCCGTTCATCCAGGAGCACGCCCGCTAGCGGTTCCTGACGCACGGTGAGTGAGGGAGGGCCCCGCCGGGACGCCCCGGGGGCCCTTCGTGTGTCCCGTGCCTGCCCTGTCGTTGTCGCACGTCTGCTGTCGCCGCACCCCTTCACCCATCGGAGGTAAGCATGCGAAGCACCTGGACGTTGTCGCTCACGGCCGCATTGCTCATGGCAGGTTGCGGGGCTGAACCGCCCGCGGAGGCGCCTCCGGCAGCGGAGGCCGTCGGGACGGCGGAGGCCCCGCTGGACGCGGACCTGGCGCCGTACTTCGACGCGGTCACCACGCCCACGAACAGCTACCGCGTGGTGGGCACGCTGACGCCGCCCTCGTGGTCCTGGGGGCAGATTGAGCTGCTGGAGGGCTACCAGCGCTTCCGCAGTGAGTACTACAACCCGCGCACGCTGAAGCTGCGCTCGCAGGACACGTACCAGTCCAGCGACTACCCGGTGGCGACGTACTTCGGTTCGCTCAACCAGCAGCTGGTGGACGGCTTCAACCTCTACTACGGGAACAGCTGTGCCACGGCGGCCGGGTCCACCTGTCCCACGCCCGGTCCCACCAAGCCGGAGGCGCGCTTCGTCCTGCTCCACAAGGGCCGGGCCACCGCGGCGCGCACCTGCAACGTGAACCTGACGCCGACGCTGCTGGTGCACGGCGCCATCCAGGACGCGAACGTGTGGCTGTTCCCCAACGGCAACAACGGCTCGGGCGGCACCTACGGCGGCGCGGCGCAGCTGACGGGCCTGGTGCAGGACCTGGAGTCGAAGGGCCGCTGCGTGTACGCGGTGACGTTCGGCTCGTTCCACGGCGACAACTTCAACCACGCCATCCACGTGGCCAACGCGGTGAAGCGCGTCAAGGCGCTGCACCCGGGCGTGGCGCGGGTGGACATCGTGGCGTGGAGCAAGGGCGTGCTGGCGGTGGACCCGTGGATGGAGAACGCGGCGACGTGGGGCGGCTTCAGCGCCACGCGGTTCTTCGAGCGGCTGGCGAAGGAGCAGGCGTCGCAGGTGCCGGCGTATGACGACTCCGTGCGCGTGTACGTGCCGCTGTCCGGGCCGCACAAGGGCATCGACCTGAACTTCCGCCACCCCATCCACACGCTGACCATCGCGAGCACTGCCTCCAACGCGCCGGTGGGCCGTGGCCCGATGCCGTGGACGTACTTCTCCGCGTTCCAGTGCGTGACGTTCGGGTATGACGTGCCCTGGTTCAAGAACCCCTACGCGGAGAGCGTGTGCGCGGGGTCCGGCGGCACGTGGCCGGACTACTTCCGCCGCATCTACCTGTCGAACATCACGGGCCTGTCCAGCACGGGCACGCCGGTGTCCGCGAGCACGCTGCAGACGCTGAACACGAACCAGGGCCTGTCCGCGTCGTCGTTCAACTTCGACGATTACAACATGAGCCTCTTCGGCGCCGTGAACAACAGCGGCAAGTACGTGACGGCGTACGCGGGCCAGCTCCAGGCGGCGTATGACCTGCGCGCCACGTACCCCATTCCGGACCGCAGCGCGACCGCGTGGGACAACATCGACCCCGACGAGAACCGCTACTTCCCCTGGATGGACACCAAGCTCATCTACAACCCGCTCAACCCGTTCATCGCCGCGGGCTACATGGCCGCGAGCGACCACCGCGTGTGCCGCACGACGGCGTTCGACCCCACGGGTTCGCCGTGCTTCGCGTACCACGCGTACAACACGAACCAGAACCGGGAGGCGTACGACTCGCTGGGCTACGGGAAGTACCGCATCATGGACGGCCTGGGCATGGCCGCGGCGATGGAGATGGGCGGCAAGTTCATCACCCGTCTGGCGGAGCACGGCCTGGATTCGCGCCTGCCGTCGCTCTACGTGCTGTACGGCACGACGGGCGGCTCGCAGCCCTTCGAGACGGACGGCATGACGTCCACCACGTCCGCGCTGCGCGGTGACGGCGTGCTCTTCGAGGCGAGCATCGCGGCGATGACCCAGCTCACCCAGGGCTGGACGACCGCGAAGAAGACCGCCGACGCGAAGCAGGAGGGCATGGCCTACGACCACCTGAGCATGGGCATCACGCCCGCGGTGTGGAACAAGATCTCCGCGCACTTCGTGTCGCGGGATTGATGAAGGAGCCGCCGGGCATGCCCATCGTCCACGACTGGCTGGCCCGGCGGGCTTCGCTCGCCCCGGAGCGCACGGCGCTCATCGACTCGCTCCGGGGCGGGCGGTGCATCTCATGGCATGAGTGGAACACGGCGGCGCACCAGACCGCGCTGCTGCTGCGGGACCTGGGCGTGGGCCTGGGGGACCGCGTCGCGGTCCTGGCCTTCAACGGCGTGGAGACGCTGGACCTGGTGTTCGCCTGCGCCAAGCTGGGCGCGGTGCTCCAGCCCCTCAACTGGCGCCTGGGCACCGAGGAGCTGCACGGCCTGCTCTCCGACGTCGCCCCCCGCGTCGTCTGCTTCGGGCCGGAGTTCCGCGAGCAGGTAGGCGTGCTGCGCCCCCGGCTCCCGGCGCTGGCGCACTGGGTCCCCTTCGCGGATCCGCTCCCGCATGAGCGCCCCTTCTTCTCCCGCGAGGTCCTGTCCGGAGCGCTGCCCTCCCTCGAACTGGAGCCGGACGCGCCCTGGGTGCTGTGCTCAACCGGTGGCAGCACCGGCCTTCCGAAGTCCGCCGTGCTCACGCATGGCTCCCTGACCGCCAACGCCGTGAACACCGTCGTGAGCTGGGGCCTGTCCCAGGACGACATCGCGCTGCTCAACGCGCCCCTGTTCCACACCGGCGGCCTCAACGTCTTCACCCTGCCCCTGGTGTACGTGGGCGGCGCCTCCGTCGTGTGCCGCGGCTTCGACGTGGAGCAGTGCTTTGACTTCATCCACTCGGGCGCGGTCAACGCCGTGTTCGGCGTGCCCACCATGTTCATCGAGATGCAGCGGCACCCCCGCTTCGACTCCGTGGACTTCTCCCGCATCAAGCTGCTCATCAGCGGCGGCGCGCCCTGTCCCGCGCCCGTCTTCGAGCGCTTCTTCGCCCGGGGCATCCCGTTCCGCACCGGCTACGGCCTCACCGAGGCCGGCCCCAACAACTTCTTCCTCCCCGTCTCCGCCATGCACTCGCACGCCGGCTTCGTCGGCGTGCCCTTGTTCCAGGTCGAAGCGCGCGTCGACGGTGAGCAGCGCCCCGGCGACGTGGGCGAGCTGCTCCTGCGCGGCCCGCACCTGTGCGCCGGCTACTGGGGCCGCCCGGAGGAGACCGCCCGCGTCTTCGTGGACGGCTGGCTGCGCACCGGCGACCTGGCCTCGCGCGACGCCCAGGGCTACTTCCGCATCGAGGGCCGCAGCAAGGACCTGATCATCTCCGGGGGAGAGAACATCCACCCCTCCGAAGTGGAGAGCGTCTTCGCCGGCCACCCCGACGTCGCCGAGGTCGCCGTCATCGGCGTGCCGGACCCGAAGTGGGGGGAGACGCCCCGCGCCCTCGTCGTTCCCCGGCCCGGGGCGGCGCCCACGCTCGAGGCGCTGGTGGAGTTCTGCTCGGGACGGCTCGCCCGCTACAAGCTGCCCCGCACCCTGCGGCTGCTCACGGCCCTGCCCCGCACCCCTGCGGGCAAGGTGGACCGGCTGGCGCTCGCCCAGTTGCACGGCGACGCCTGAATTTCCAAGCGTTGCGGCCGTCCCCCTGGAGCGGACAAGACACCGCTGGGAGGCTGTCTGGGTGTCCGGCCGGACATGGATTCGTAATATTTCGTCATGAGCCCGAAGCCCGATGGAAATGTGGGGGTGACAGGGTGCAGGTCGCGGCCGGAGGCGGACCGCGGGTCCCCGGCTTGGGAGAGAAGCCTGGGCCCCTCTCGCCGCCGGTCCGCGTTCCGAGCGGAGACCCGACCATGGAGATGACCCCCCGCCCCACGACCTCCGAGGAAGCCACCATCCAGGTGCTGCTCGTCGAGGACGACGAACGCCTGGCCCGGCTCACCGCCCGCTACCTCCAGGAGCACGGCATCATCGTCACGGTGTCCGCGTCCGGCACCGACGCGCTGCTTCAGACGTCCCGCCACACCTTCGACGTCATCCTGCTGGACCTGATGCTCCCCGGCCGGGACGGCCTGGATGTCTGCCGCGAGCTGAGGACGCGCACGGACGTGCCCATCATCATGCTCACCGCGCGCGGCGAGGAGGCGGACCGCGTCCTGGGCCTGGAGTCCGGCGCGGATGACTACCTGCCCAAGCCCTACTCGTCGCGCGAGCTGCTGGCCCGCATCCGCGCCCAGGTGCGCCGCGCGCGGGGCAAGGTGGGCCCCACCAGCCACCCCGTGCACGCGGGCCGCCTGGTGCTGGACCCGCGCAGCCTGAGCGCGTCCCTGGACGGCAAGCCGCTGTCCCTCACGACCTATGAGTTCAGCCTGCTGCGCGTGCTCGCGGAGCGGGCCGGCCGCGTGCTCAGCCGCGAGCAGCTCCTGGACCTGGTGAAGGGCAGCGCGGACGAGGTGTTCGACCGCTCGGTGGACGTGCACATCTTCCGCCTGCGCCAGAAGCTGGAGCTGGACCCCCGCAACCCGCGCCTGCTCAAGACGGTCCGCGGAGCCGGCTACATGCTGGCCACCGAGACCGAGGCGGACGCGTGAAGGGGGGCCGCCGCTTCTTCCGCCTGCCCATGGGCCTGCTCCCCCGCATCTACCTGGTGGGGGTCATCCAGATCGTCCTGGTGGGCGTCGCGCTCACGCTGGCGCGGGACCTGCTTCGCAACGAGTCCTGGCGCAACCGCTTCGACGACGAGCTGTCCTACTTCGTGGATGAGTGGGCCAACCTGCGCGACGACCCCGCGGCGCTCCATGCGTCGCTCGACCGCGCGCAGCAGCGCATGGGCATGCGCGTCACCCTGCGCGCCGTGGACGGGACGCTGCTGGCCAACACCCGCCCGGATCCCGCGCCCGCGCTGAGCCCCGACGAGCTGCACGTCAGCGCGCGCGTCACCCGCCGCGGCCCCCCGGGCCCCTTCCCCGGCCCCGGCGGCCCGGGGCGCCTCCTGGTGGTGAGCCCCTACCCGGGCCCCATCCAGGTCTACGCCTCCGTGTCCCTGCCCCCGCCGCCCCCGCCCCCGGACGGCGACCGCCAGACGGCCATCATCGTGGGGCTGGTGCTGGCGTGCACCGCCATCACCTCCGTCGCCTTCGCGCGCACGCTCGCGGGGCCGCTGGAGAAGCTGGCCTCCGCGGCGCGGGCCTTCGGCGCGGGGCGGCTGGACGTGCGCGCGGGCCTGCGGCGCAAGGACGAGCTGGGCCTCGTGTCGGAGGCCTTCGACGAGATGGCGGGCCGCATCACCCAGCTCTTGCGCTCGCAGAAGGAGCTGCTGGCCAACGTGTCGCACGAGCTGCGCACGCCCCTGTCGCGCATCCGCGTGGCGCTGGACCTGGCCGCGGAGGGCGACGCGCAGACGGCGCGCGAGCTGCTGCCGGACATCACCGAGGACCTGTCGGAGCTGGAGCGCCTGGTGGAGGACGTGCTCACCACGTCCCGCCTGGAGCTGGTGACGGAGGGGGCGAGCGGCGGCGTGCCGCCCCTGCGCCTGGAGCGCGTGGACCCGAACGCGCTGGTGGACAAGGCCGCCGCCCGCTTCCGCACCGCCCGGCCGAAGCACCGGCTGGAGGTCCAGGTGGACGGCGCGCTGCCGTCGCTGGAGGCGGACCCCATGCTGTTGCGGCGCGTGTTGGACAACCTGCTCGACAACGCGGGGAAATATTCGGAGGTCGGCACCACCGTACGGCTGCATGCCCGGGCCCAGGGGGGCAGCCTCCAGGTGGAGATCCGCGACGAGGGCATCGGCATCGAAGCGGACGACCTGGCGCGCGTGGGCACGCCCTTCTTCCGCACCGACCGCAGCCGCGCCCGCACCACCGGTGGAGTAGGGCTGGGACTGGCGCTGGTGCGCCGCATCCTGGACGCGCACCACGGCCGCCTGACCCTGGAGAGCCAGCCCGGGCAGGGCACCACGGCGAGCGTCGTGCTCCCCGGAGCGGGGGCGGTGGAAACACCGGACGGCCGCCTCGCCGCCGGTCATCTTTCGTAATAGAGACGAGATTCGCCGAAACATTCCGGAACATACAAAAGGGGCATGAAGGCCTTGAGCGAGATGCCGCGAGAAGCGCCGGCCCTGGCGCCGGTGGAGCTGGACGAGGACGAGGGTCGCAAGCGCGGTGTGCCGCGTTGGGCCTGGGTGGTGGGCCTGCTGGTGGTGGCCGGGCTGGTCGCGTTCTGGCGGGTGCGCGCCAGCAACCAGGCCGACGCCATCACCTACGAGACGACGCCCGCGGAGGCGCGGAAGCTCACGGCCAAGGTGACGGCCACGGGCACCGTGGCGGCGCTGGTGACGGTGCAGGTGGGCAGCCAGGTCTCCGGGCGCATCCAGGAGTTGATGGTCGACTACAACTCCCAGGTGAAGAAGGGGCAGGTCATCGCCCGCATCGACCCGCAGCTGGTGCAGGCGGCGCTGGACCGGGCGAAGGCGAACATGACGGCCTCGCGCGCGAACCTCCAGAAGGCGCGCGTCAACGCGGACGTGGCGAAGAAGCAGGCCGAGCGTTCGCGCGAGCTGCGCGCCCAGCAGTTCATCTCGCAGTCGGAGCTGGAGACCGCGGAGTCCGCCGCCTCCAGCGGGCAGGCGGAGGTGACGGCCGCGGAGGGCTCCGTGGCCCAGGCGCAGGCCGCGCTGAACGAGGCGGAGGTGAACCTCAAGTACACGACCATCGTGTCGCCCACCGACGGCATCGTCATCTCGCGCAGCGTGGACGTGGGCCAGACGGTGGCCGCGTCGCTCCAGGCGCCGGTGCTCTTCACCATCGCGGAGGACCTGCGGAAGATGCAGGTCAACACCAGCATCGCGGAAGCGGACGTGGGCAAGCTCCAGCCCGGGATGAAGGCGACGTTCACCGTGGACGCCTTCCCGGGGGAGACGTTCGAGGGCGTCATCCGGCAGATCCGCAACGAGGCCATCACGGTGCAGAACGTGGTGACGTACCTGGCCGTCATCGACGTGCCGAACCCGGACCTGAAGCTGAAGCCGGGCATGACGGCGAACGTCACCATCGTCACGCAGCAGAAGGACCAGGCGCTCTCCGTGCCCAACACGGCGCTGCGCTACCGTCCCGCGCCCGCGCCGGGGGCTCCCGCGCAGGCCATGGCGCCGGCCACCAACGGCATGCGCACCCTCTACGTGCTGCGCCGTCAGCCGGAGCAGAAGCCGCAGCCCGTGGCCGTGAGCGTGCGCACCGGGATGACGGACGGCACGTACACGGAGGTGGTGGAGGGGGAGCTGAAGGCCGGCGACCGCGTCATCACCGCCGCGAACTCCGCGGCCGGCGCGACGACGTCCGGGCCTCCGGCGGGCGGCCCTGGCCCTGGCGGTGGTGGCCGGGGAATGGGCGGCGGCATGCGCCGCGGCCCGTTCTAGGCACCCGTTCCAATCACTTTCATCGAGGGCAGGGGAAGGGAGAGAGGCAGAAAGATGGACGCGGAAACCAAGCAGGCGCCCCCCGTCGTACAGCTGCGGAACGTGTCGAAGGTGTACCGCACCGGCGACGTGGAGGTGCGGGCCCTTCGCGGCGTGGACTTCTCGGTGGAGCCGGGCGAGTTCGTCTCCATCATGGGCTCCAGCGGTTCGGGCAAGTCCACGCTGATGAACATCCTGGGCTGCCTGGACCGGCCTTCGTCGGGTGAGTACCTGCTGAACGGCCGCGAGGTGGCGCGGCTGGACCGGGACGGCCTGGCGCGCGTGCGCAACCGCACCCTGGGCTTCGTCTTCCAGAGCTTCAACCTGCTGGCGCGCACCACGGCGCTGGAGAACGTGGAGCTGCCCATGCTGTACGCGGGCGTGCCGTCCAAGGAGCGGCGCGCGCGCGCGAAGGAGGCGCTGGAGCGCGTGGGGCTGGGGGCCCGGTTGGATCACCACCCCAAGCAGCTCTCCGGCGGCCAGCAGCAGCGCGTGGCCATCGCCCGGGCGCTGGTGGGGCGGCCGCGCGTCATCCTCGCGGACGAGCCCACGGGCAACCTGGACTCGCGCACCACGGTGGAGGTGATGGCGTTGTTCCAGCAGTTGCAGAAGGAGGGCCTGACGCTGGTGCTGGTGACGCACGAGCCGGACGTGGCCGAGTACACCCAGCGCGTGGTGGTGGTGAAGGACGGGCGCATCGTGAACGACAGACGCCAGACGCCGCACCCGGCGGTGGTGCCCGCCGAGGAGGTGGGGTCATGAACCTGCTGGAGACGGTCGTCCTGGCGCTGCGGGCGCTGCTGCGCTCCAAGACGCGCTCGGTGCTCACCGCGCTGGGCATCATCATCGGCGTGGGCGCGGTCATCGCCATGGTGGCCATTGGCGACGGCGCGAAGGCCAGCGTGCAGAAGGTCTTCGACGCCATGGGCACCAACATGCTCATCATCCTGCCGGGCTCGTCGAAGTCCGGTGGCGCGCGCGGCGGCTTCGGCAGTCAGCCTACCATCACCTGGGATGACCTGGAGGCGGTGCGCACGCAGCTGGCCACGGTGCGCGGCGCCGCGCCGGAGATGCGCTCCAACGCGCAGGTGTTCTCCGAGGACCAGAACTGGAACACCAGCATCATCGGCACGACGACGGACTACTTCATCGTGCGCAGCTGGACCATGGCGCAGGGCGCGCGCTTCACGGACGCGGACAACGAGGCGGGCGCGAAGGTGGCCGTGCTGGGCCAGACGGTGGTGGACAACCTCTACGGCAAGGGCTTCAACCCGGTGGGGCAGGTCATCCGCATCAACAAGACGCCCTTCACCGTGGTGGGCGTGACGGCGCCCAAGGGCCAGTCGCCCGTGGGGCAGGACTTCGACAACACGGTGTTCGTGCCGGCCACCACGTTCCGCCGGCAGGTGCAGGCGCAGAGCCTGGGCACGTTCATCACCGGCGCGGTGTTCGTGCAGGCGGCGAGCGCGGACCTCACCGCGAAGGCGCAGGCGGACGTGACGCAGCTGCTGCGCGAGCGCCACCGCCTGGGTGAGAACGACGCGGACGACTTCGACGTGCGCAACCTGGCGGAGGTGGCCAGCGGCCAGCAGCAGAGCACGGAGACGTTGAGCCTGCTGCTCGCGGCCATCGCGGCGGTGTCGCTGGTGGTGGGCGGCATCGGCATCATGAACATCATGCTGGTGAGCGTCACCGAGAGGACGCGTGAGATTGGCGTGCGCGTGGCGGTGGGCGCCCGGCCGCGCGACATCCTGGCGCAGTTCCTCATCGAGGCGCTGACGCTGGCGGTGCTGGGCGGCATCATCGGCGCGGCCGTGGGCCTGGGCGTGGCGAAGCTGCTGGCCGCGCAGTTCGGCTGGCCCATGCTGGTGCGCCCGGACGTGGCGGTGCTGGCCATCGTGTTCAGCGGTTTGGTTGGAGTCGTCTTCGGGCTGTACCCGGCGCGCAAGGCGAGCCTGTTGGATCCCATCGATGCACTGAGGTACGAGTGATGCGCGCGCTTCCCTTGACGCTTTCGTTGTGTGTCCTGCCCGTGGTCACGGGGGCCCAGGGGGCCTCGGCCCCGCGAGCGCAGGCGCCAGCGGGCGCGCAGCCGACGGCCCCACAGCTCCAGCCGAAGCAGCCGGAGTCGACGCCGGCGACGCCCCCCGCGGTGAAGGAGTCCCTGTCGCTGTCCACCTCCGCCGAGGGGCCCGTCATCTCGCTGGCGGACGCGGAGGCCGCGACGCGCGAGCACCTGCCGCTCCTGCGCTCGGCGCAGGCGACCACCGACGCGGCGCGGGCCCGCGTGGATCAGGCCTTCTCCAGCTTCCTGCCGCAGGTGAGCGCCAGCGCCAGCTACACGCTGGGCACCAGCAACCGCGACGTCATCCAGTCGGTGCCGGGCGGAGGCATTGGCGTGGTGTCCAACACCACGCGGCGCTTCAGCGGCGGCCTCTCCGCCAGCCAGCTCATCTACGACTTCGGCCGGACGTCCGGCCGCTACGACGCGTCCAAGCAGAGCGCGGGGGCGCAGGAGGACTCGCAGCAGCAGGTGCTCCAGGACGCGCTTCGCAACGTGCGCGCCGCGTACTTCACCGTCCTCACGCAGAAGGCCCTGCTGGGCGTGGCGCGCGAGACGCTCCAGAGCGAGGAGGCGCGGCTGGGCCAGGTGAACGCGTCCGTGCAGGTGGGCACGCGGCCGGAGATCGACCTGCTCCAGCAGCGCACCGCGAAGGCCAACGCGCAGGTGCAGCTCATCCGCGCGCAGAACGCCTACGCCAGCGCGAAGGCGCAGCTCAACCAGACGATGGGCGTGGAGACGTCCACGGCCTACACCGTGCAGGACGTGACGGTGGTGGCCGTGGCGGGTGAGGACGAGGCGCTGGACGCGCTGGTGACGCGCGCGCTGGAGTCCCGCCCGGATGTCGCGGCGCGGGAGCGGCAGATCCTGGCGCAGGAGTCCCAGGTGAGGGTGGCCAAGAGCGGCCACTGGCCGACCCTGAGCGCCACGGGCAACCTGTCCGACGTGGGGGAGAACCCGTTCAACGGCGCCACGCTGAGCGCGCAGGGAGGTCTGTCGCTGAGCTGGGCGCTGTTCCAGGGCGGGCTGGTCAACGCGCAGACGCGCGAGGCCAACGCCAACCTGCGGGACCTGCAGGCGCAGAAGGACACGCTCCGGCAGCAGGTGCGGCTCCAGGTGGAGCAGGCCCGGTTGAACGTGGTGGCCACGCGCGAGGCGCTCTCCGCCGCGGACGAGGCCCAGGTCAACGCCCGGGAGCGGCTGCGGCTGGCGGAAGGGCGCTACCGCGCGGGCGTGGGCAACATCATCGAGGTCAGCGACGCGCAGGTGGCCTACACCAACGCCTCCGCCCAGCAGGTGCAGGCGACGTATGACCTGGCCACCTCCCGCGCGGAGCTGGCGCGGGCGCTGGGCTCGCTGGAGCTGAACACCGTGGCGTCGCGGTAGCCGCGGGCGCCCCCCGCACGCTGCGTCGTGCGGAGGGGCGAGCCGCTACAGCGTCACCAGGAAGCGCGTGGCGGCGTTCACCGGGTCGTGGTCCAGCACGTCCACCCTGGCGTGCACGGCCCCCGCGTCCTGGAACGCGAACGTGAGCAGTCCCTGCGCGAAGCGGGGCGGCTCCGCGGACAGCCAGGCGCTGCCCACGAACTCCGCGCGCGGTCGGATGACCAGCTCCCACGCCTCCCCTCCCGGGCGCGGCACCACCGTGGCGTCCAGGAAGGTGTGCCCCCACTGGACGTTGTGGGCCATGCGCTGGAGCATCCGCTCCGCCCCCACCACGCGCGCGAAGTCATGCAGCGACGCGCCCATGCGGGACACCTTCACGCTGGCGCCGTAGCGCTCGCCCAGCAGGTAGAGCGCTCGCGCCTCCCCCAGGCCCGGGTTCAGCACGCGCGCCATCCCATGGACGAGCCGGGGCCACAGCCGCGCGGGGTAGGCCGCCTGTGACGGCGCTCCCTCCGGCAACCCCAGGGACCGCAGCAGCTCTGGGAGCCCGGGCGTCCCCACGTCCGCGCAAGCAAGCATCGCCTCCACCGCCTGCCCCAGCACGAGCGGCACCGGTGTCTCCTCGGGGAACGTCGTCCAATCCATTCCCATGGCGATAACGCCCCTCCGCGTTTCGCTGCATCACCCTTGCGTGAAGACCTGTTTCGGCCGCGCTTGGACGGCGCTCGCTCCGTGCGTATTTCGCCCGTTCATCCACCAGAACCCCTCGGTCATCGCCCGTTCATCTTCGGCCGCTATTCCCAGGGCTCCACGGTCGTCACCGGAGCGGACATGGACGCGAACACGGCAACCGACAGGGAATCCGACGCGCGGGTCCGCAAGGGACTCCTGGCGTTCCTGGTGCTGATGGGAGGCCTGTGCGGGGGCTGCCCCGAACCGCCGCTGTCGGGCGCGCCGGACGCGCGCTTCAGCACCCCCATGTTCGCGGAGCAGGTGGCGCCGGACGGCGGGTGCGACCTCGACGGTGACGGCCATGGAGAGACGGTCACCGTGGACGCGCCGGTGCCCGTGACGGTGCGCTGCCTGGGGGACTGGGATGGTGACGGCTACGCGGACGTGGCCGTGCTCCCGCGCGACGACACGCGCGCCGTGTATCTCTTCCGCGGGGGGCCCACGCGCACCGGAGCCCTGTCGCTGGACGCACCCGACGCGGTGTATCTGGGCGGCACCGACAACATGAACCAACCCTGAAGGGTGGCAGCGGCGGCAGGACGCCGGGATACCGTAGGAAATCGTGGCTCCAACCCGCTGAGTCACCTCCGGACAAGCCGGAAAATGAGCGGGGATGCATTCCACGGAGGTCATTTTCAGAGGGCGTTCCGTCTCAGAAGTGGCCTGGGTGTCGGGGTTGCCCGGACTCCGAAAGTCCACCTTCCGCGCAGCGACCCTATGGGTGAACAATGGGAGACTGACCCGGCAAGTTCTGTCTGTCTGCCTCTATACGTCCTATGCCGTCGGCCAAACGTTTCGGGTCGGCAAGCAAAGGCATGGACAAGAAACTCGCAACCACCATCGGCGCATCAGCAAGGGTCGCCCGGGGTCGCATGGAGCTTACGCAGGCCGACGTGGCCGAGCGAATCGACGTGGCCACGGAAGTGTACGGCCGCCTGGAGCGAGGCGGCATGCTCCCCAGCGTCCAGACCCTGATGAAGCTTTGCCACGAGCTGCACGTCTCCGCGGACGAGTTGCTGGGACTCGCCGCGCAAGGCGTCACCCCGTCGCGCTCCAGTGAAGCCCCACCGCCCACGCCAGAGCGTCCGGAAGTGCGTCGGCTGCTGCGAAGCGTGCGGCAGTTGGATCCGGCCCAGGTGAAGCTGCTGGGATTGGTGGCCAACGCGCTGACGCGGCGGTGACGGGGCGCTCATCCACCGGGGCTCCCCGCCCCCCTTTCACAGGTCCGACAGGACACGCTCCAGGTCGGTGGGCCGCACCGGCCGGGTGAGGTGCAGGTCGAAGCCGGCCTTCAGCGCCCGCAGGTAGTCATCCGCGTCGCCGTCACCGCTGAGCGCCACGAGGCGCAGGTCCTGTCCCATCCGGGTGCGCAGGGCCCGCGCCACCTGGTAGCCGTCCAGCCCCGGCAGGCCCAGCTCCACGAGCACCAGCTCTGGCGACTGCTCCATCGCCAGCGCCACGCCTTGCGCGCCGTCCGGGGCCACCGTCACCTGGTGCCCCCACAGCTCCAGCAGGTCGCGCAGCGACTGGCGCGCGTCCGGGTGGCCCTCCATCAGGAGGATGCGCCGCGCGCGGCGCGCGTCCGCGTCGCCCACTCCGTCCAGCCGGCGGAGGCGGTCCTCGCGCAAGAGGGGCAGCCTCACCACGAACTCGCTGCCCTGCCCCAGCCCTCCGCTGGTGGCCTCCACGCTGCCGCCGTGCATCCGCACCAGGGTGCGCACCAGCGTGAGCCCGATGCCCAGGCCCCCGCGGGAGCGCTCCAGGGACGTGTCCGCCTGCGCGAACAGGTCGAACATCGCGGGCAGCTTCTCCTGCGGGATGCCGATGCCGGTGTCCTTCACCCGCAGCACCGCCTGCGCGGAGCCGTCCACGCCCTCCTGGAACAGCTCCACCGTGATGGTGCCCTGGTCGGTGTACTTGGCCGCGTTGTCCAGCAGGTTGGTGAAGATCTGCTCCAGCCGGGTGGCGTCCCCCTGGAGCCACAGCGGCGCGGACGGCAGGTGGGCCTCCAGCTTCAGCCCGCGCTCCTCCACGCGGGGGCGCAGGATGGAGAGCACCTGCTGGAAGCTGTCCGTGAGGTTCACCGGCTCCTGACGCAGCTCCACCTTGCCCCGGGTGATGCGGCTGACGTCCAGCAGGTCATCCACCAGCCGCGCCAGGTGGTGCGTCTGGCGGTGGATGATGCCGTGCATCCGCGCTTCCTTGTCGTCCGTGGAGCCCCTGCGCTCCAGGATGCCAATGGCCGTCATGATGGCGGCCAGCGGGTTGCGCAGCTCGTGGCCCAGCATGGCCAGGAACTCGTCCTTGCGCCGGTCCATCTCGATGAGCTGGTCCGTGCGCAGCCGGGCCTGCTGCTCCGCGTGGCGCAGGCGCAGGAGCGAGCGCACCGTGGCGACGAGCTCCGACGGCTCATAGGGCTGGGTGAGGTACGCGTCCGCGCCGCCCTCCAGGCCCTGCACCTTCTTGTCCGGCGTGACGAACGTCGCGGACGTGTGCATCACCGCGATGGAGGCCGTGGCCGCGTTGGCGCGCAGGCGGGCGCAGACTTCATAGCCGCTGATGTCCGGCAGCTTCACGTCCAGGACGATGACGTCCGGGCGGTGCTGCTCCGCCAGCAGGATGGCCGCCATGCCGGTGGCGGCCTCCAGCACGTGGTAGCCGGACATCCTGAGGACGCGGTTGACGAGGTAGCGGTTGGCCTCATCGTCGTTGACGTTGAGGACCGTGGCCAGGCGGGGTTCTTCAGCCACGGGGGTTCACCTCCCGCAGGTCCCGGTGCCCCAGGCCCGCCTTGGTCAGCGCGTCGCGGATGCGCGTGATGGCCACCTCCCGGCTGAGCGTGTGCTTGGCGAGGATGGCGGAGGTCTCGCGCGCGAGCCGCGCCCGCTCCGGCTCCTGGAGCTGGTGGGAGGTGTGCAGGATGATGGGGATGTCGCGCGTGCGTGGATCCGCCTTCAGTTCGTCCAGCACGTCGAAGGCGGTGATGTCTGGCAGCACGAAGTCCAGGAAGACGAGGTGCGGGGCGCTCTCGCGGGCGATGCGCACGCCCTCGCGGCCGCCGGAGGCCTCCAGCAGTTGGTAGGACGTGTCCTTGAGCAGCTGCTTGAGCAGGTAGCGGTGCACGTCGTCGTCGTCGATGATGAGCAGCCGCTCCACCGGCCCGGTGCGCGCGAGCGACGTCAGCTTCTTCTGCAGGCGCAGCTCGTCCACGGGCTTGAGCCAGAACTCGTCGGCGCCCAGGGCGCGGGCCTTCTGCTCGCGGTCCGTCACGGTGACGACGAGGATGGGGATGTCGCGCGTCTGTTCGCCGTTCTTCATCTCCGCGAGGAAGCTCCAGCTCGTCTCGCCCTCCAGCATCACGTCCAGCACCATGGCGGCGGGCCGCACGCGCTGCATCACCTTGCGCGCGTCCTCCACGGTGCGCACCGGCAGCACCTGGAAGCCGGAGCGCGCCAGGTACTTCTCGTAGAGGAACAGCGTCTGGCGGTCGTCCTCCAGCACCAGCACCGGCGAGCGCCCGGGGTCCAGCGCCTGGCTGCGCTGGGTGAGGCCCGTCATCTCCGACACCTCCGGGTGGACGCGCGGCAGGGTGATGACGAAGGTGGAGCCCTCGCCCAGGGTGCTCCGCACGGTGAGCGCGCCGCCCAGGAGCTCCGTCAGCTTGCGCGCCAGCGTCAGGCCCAGGCCGGTGCCCTTCACGCGCCGCTGCAGGTGGCTGTCCACCTGGATGAACTCCTCGAAGACGCGCTCGTGGTTCTCCGGGGCGATGCCGATGCCCGTGTCCTTCACGGTGAACACCACCGTGTCCCTGGGCCCGGGGGCCACGGACACCGTGATGGCGCCGGACTCGGTGAACTTCACCGCGTTGGAGACCAGGTTGCGCACCACCTGGCTGAGCTTGGCTTCGTCCGTCTCCAGCTCCAGCGGCTCGGCGGGGCCCTCGAAGTCGAGCGCCACCTGGGACTCCGGTGGCAGGAGCGGCCGCGTCATGCCGCGCAGCGCGCTCATGAAGTCGGACACGACGAAGCGGCTGTGGCGCAGCGCCGTCTTGCCGGACTCCACCTTGGACAGGTCCAGCAGGTCGTTGACCAGCTCGAAGAGGGCCTCCGCGGAGCCGCGGATGAACTGGACCTGCTTCTCCTGCTCCGGCGCGAGGCTGCCGTTGAGCGGATTGAGCAGCACCTTGGACAGCCCGAGGATGGAGTGCAACGGCGTGCGGAACTCGTGGCTCACGTTGGCCACCACGCGGCTCTTGATTTCAGACGCGCGCTGAAGGCTCTCCGCCTTCTCGTCCAGGGCGGCGTGCAGGCTCCGGACGCCCCGGTTGGACTCCTCCAGCTCCCGGTTGAGGCGGGCGAGCTCCTCCGCGCGGCGCTTGAGCTCGTGCTGCTGACGCTCCGTCTCGCGGTGGAGCGCGGCCAGCTCTCCCAAGGTGGTGCCCACCTGGATGAGCGCGGTGCCGTAGTCCTCCGGCACCAGGCTGCCGACCAGGACGACGCCCCCCTCATGGGGCCGGGCGCGGAAGGCGAAGGTGGTGGGCTTGTGGTCGCGCTGGAGGATGAGCTCCCAGCCGTCCACGGCTTCGTCGCGCGCCTGCACGAGCAGCTTCTCCACCTTGCCCTCGCTGCCGGCGCTGGCCAGGCTCCGCAGCGACTGACCCGGCGTGATGCCCAGCAGGCGGGCGGCGCGCTCGTCGCGCCAGACGACGGTCCCATGCGCGTCGCAGGCCAGGGCCAGCTCGCGGCTGAGCGCGTCGACCATCCCAGAGGCGCGGTCATCCAAGGGCGTCATGAGTGCGTCTCCTCCCCAGCGTCGGGGATCCGCGCGAACACCGTCCGCGCTTCCGGGTGGCCTGTCCCCAGCCCTGCCCGCAGCGCCTCCAGGAGGTGCGGGAAGGTCAGGGGGGAGAGCCCCCGGCGGGGCCAGAAGCTTGAGTACCACTGGATGTGCGCGTCCCACAGGTCGGCGCGGTCCAGGGCGAGCGCATCCGACAGATAGGACAGGTGGAGGCGCGCCTCTTGTTCCAGGCGGAGGGGATTTCCCGGAGGGAGTGTCCGCTCCAAGGCAGGAATGACGGCGGCGATGAGCGCGGGTGTGTGCGCCTCCAGGAGGTGGGCGGGCCCTTCGGTGTAGCGCAGGGCCCCTCGGGCGGCCTGGACGTAGATGAAGGGGAGGGTGTCCGGGCCGAAGCCCTCCGCCTGGAGGGCGTGGGCGAGCCCATCGAAGTTCTGGTCCAGGTGCAGGGAGCACATGCCGCGCGTGACGAGCAGGGTGCGCAGCCAGCGCGCGTAGGTCTCCAGCAGGGCGGGGTGGGCCGCGTCGAGCGCCTGGACCAGATAGCGGACATGGTGGACGGCGTCCTCGTCACCGAAACGGCGGGCGCGCTGGGGCCCGTAGCGGGCGTCCCAGAACGGATCCGCGTACATCGGCTGGACGGAGGCGGAGGCGAGGGACGCGGCTCGGGCCTCTACCTCGCGGCTGACGGTGGGCATGGCGTCACACTCCCAGGGTTCGACAGGTGGAGGCGACCAGTTCCCGGGCGCTCTTGCCGAAGAAAGACACTTTCAGCTCCTCCTCGATGACGGGCGTCCAGTCGAAGGCGAGTCCCCCCACGGCGATGGGGAGCGCCGGGGCGACTTCGCGCACCTTGCGCACGGACTCGCGCACCTGGGGCAGGTGGAAGGGCATGGTGACGGAGAGGGCCAGCAGGTCCGGCGGCGCTTCGCGCACCATGCGGGCCAGGTGATCCGCGGGCACGTTGGCGCCGATGAAGCGCACGTCGAAACCGGCCATCTCCAGGAAGTCGCTGGCCATGCGCGCGCCCACCTCGTGCAGTTCGCCCTCCACGCACGCCATCATCACGACCTTGCCGTTGGACGGGTCGCGGGGCAGGTGGCGGTACAGGTGGGCCAGGACGAACTGGGAGATGGCGGTGGCCATGTGCTCCTGGGCCACGGAGATGTGGTTCTCCTGCCAGAGCCGGCCAATCTCGTACTGGGCGGCCTGGATGATGCTCAGGTGCAGGTCCTGGAGCGGCACGCCGCACAGCAGCCCTTCATCCACGAGCAGGCGCAGGGCCTCCTGGCGGTTTCCGGAGAGCTGCGCGGTGAGGTACCGCGTCCGCAGCGATTCGATGACGGAGGGAGATGGGTGCAAGGGAGCCGTACGAAGGGCGGAGGGGGCAGGGTAGGGAGGTTTCGGTGGGGGATAAACCCTGGAGACGAGGCTCGCATCCGGGAGTGAACATTCACCGGGCAGGCCGCCGCGGCGGCTGCTTTTCCGCTTGCAGGGCAGGCGGGCGGTGGGGAAGGGCGCACCGGCGCCGATTTGGGCGGGGGTCCGGGGTGGCCGGGCCGGTGGGAAACAGGGTAGGCACGCCACTTCGGAAAGCAGCCGGTGACAGATTTCCAGGGCACGGGTGTTCCCTGCTCCAACCGGGAGGCGCGTGCGGTGTCCGTCGATGTGGAGGCCTATTACCGGCGCTATGGCCCCCAGGTGCTCCGGCGCTGTCGCTTCCTGCTGCGCGACGAGGAACAGGCCGTGGACGCCATGCATGACGTGTTCGTGCAGCTGCTGCGCTACCAGTCCGCCCTGAAGGACGCGGGGCCCTCCAGCCTGCTGCATCAGATCGCCACCCGCGTGTGTCTCAACCGCCTGCGCGGCGCGAAGCGACGCCCGGAGGACCGGGAGGATGAGCTGGTGTTGCGCATCGCCGCGTCCGGCGACGTCGAGGCCCGCACCGCCGCTCGGGGCCTGCTGGACCGCCTCTTCGGGCGCGTGCCCGCGTCCAGCCGCGACATCGCCGTGCTCCACCTGGTGGATGGCATGACGCTGGAGGAAACGGCCCGCGAGGTGGGCCTGTCCGTGTCCGGAGTGCGCAAGCGCCTCCGGGCCCTGTCCGCTGTCCTGCAGGAGCTGGAGGCCGCATGATGTCCCCCCACCGCACCCCGGATTGGCTGCTGGAGCGCATCGCGCTGGGAGAGCTGCCCCCGGACGAGCTCGCCGCCGCCCGCGACCGCCTGGCCCACGAACCGGACGGCCCCGCGCGCCTCGCCGCCCTGGAGGCCGACTCACGCGCCACCCTGGAGGCCCTGCCCCCCGACCGCGTCGCCCGCGAGGTGAAGGCCCGCGCCGCCCGCAAGCTCCAGCTCGTGCCCCCCCACGCGGAGGCGCCGCCGTCGCGCCCTTCGTGGCGCTTCCTGCCCGCCCTGGTGCCGGTGCTCGCCGCCGCCGCCGTGGTCGTCCTCGCGAGGCCGGGCTCCTCGCCGGAGGGACAGGAGGCGCCGCACTCGCCCTGGCCGGGCACCGAGGCCCCCCCGGGTGTCCTGGAGGCCACGCGCAGCAAGGGGCTCCAGCCTCGGCTCGACGTGCACCGCCAGGTCGCCTCCCGCACCGAGCGCCTCACCGACGGCGCCCCCGCCCAGGCCGGTGACGTGGTGCAGCTGTCGTACACCGCCGCCGGCAGGGTCCAGGGCGTCATCGTCTCCGTGGACGGCCGGGGCGCCGTCACCGCGCACCTGCCGGATCAGGGCGACACGTCCGTGCCGCTGGCGCGCTCCGGCACGCACCTGCTGCCCCGCGCCTATGAGCTGGATGACGCCCCCGGCTTCGAGCGCTTCTTCCTCATCACCGCCGACGCCCCCTTCGACCGGGAGGACGTGATGGCCGCCGCGCGCGTGCTCGCCGCATCCCCCGACGCCCGCACCGCGCCGCTGGCCCTGCCCTCGGGCCTGGGCCAGACATCCTTCCTGCTGGAGAAGCCCTCGCGATGAGAGTGCTCGTCATCCTCCTCTTCGCGCTGGGCCCCGCGACGTCCGCGCGCGCCGCGGAGCCGTCCGCCGTGCGCCGGCTGGCCCTGCTCGTGGGCGTCAACGACGGCGGCCCGGAGCGCGTGAAGCTGCGCTACGCGGACACCGACGCGAAGGCCTTCTCCCAGGTGCTGTCGGAGCTGGGCGGCGTGCTGCCCCAGGACCGCGTGCTCCTCACGGACGTGGACCGCGCGGGCGTCCTCGCGGGCTTCGACCGGCTGCGCCACCTGGCCGAAGGCGCCCGCGCCACCGGGGCCCGCCGCGTGGAGGTGCTGCTGTACTACTCCGGCCACTCGGATGACGAGGGCCTGCTCCTCAAGGGCCAGCGCCTGGACTACGGCGAGCTGCGCCGCGCGCTGGAGGGCCTGCCCGCGGACGTGCGCATCGCGGTGCTGGACTCCTGCGCGTCCGGCGCGTTCGCGCGGCGCAAGGGCGGCGTCGCGCGGCCCGCGTTCCTCGTGGACTCCGGCATCCAGGTGAAGGGCCACGCCATCCTCACCTCGTCCAGCGCGGACGAGGCGTCGCAGGAGTCGGACCGGCTGGGCGGCTCGTTCTTCACCCACCACCTGGTCTCCGGCCTGCGCGGCGCGGCGGACGTCACCCACGACGGCCGCGTCACCCTCACGGAGGCCTACCAGTTCGCCTTCCACGAAACGCTCGCGCGCACGGAGCGCACGCAGGGCGGCGCGCAGCACCCCAACTACGACATCGAGCTCGCGGGCACCGGCGACCTGGTGATGACGGACCTGCGCGCCACCACCGCGGGCCTGGTCCTCGCCGAGCCGCTGGAGGGCCGCCTGTACGTGCGCGACGCGGTGGGCACGCTGGTCGTGGAGGTGCAGAAGCTGTCCGGCCGCGCCACCGAGCTGGGGCTCGCCCCCGGCGCCTACCGGGCGCGGCGCGAGCTGGACGGCGGCGTGTCCGAGGCGACCTTCACGCTGAAGGAGGGCGTGCGCACGTCGCTGGCCCCCGGGGACTTCCTGGGCGTGGGCCACGAGGCCACGGTGATGCGCGGCGGTGGCGCGCTCACGGGCGCCTCGCAGGAGCGGCGGATGTTCCCGGTGAACCTGAGCCTGGTGCCCGGCGTGAGCACCAACACGCTCCGCGCGGGCCGCGCGCCGGTGGAGAACCGGTTCGCGCTGGGCGTCGTCAACGGCGGCACGGCGTTGGGGGGCGGGCTGGCGTTGGGGCTCGTGGGCAACGTGTACGACGCGGAGGTGGTGGGCGCGGCGATGGCGCTGGGCTTCAACACGGCGGGCCGGGAGGTGTCCGGCGTGCAGCTGTCGCTCGTGACCAACGTGGCGGGCGGCGCGGTGAGCGGCGCCCAGGCGTCGCTGGGGCTCAATGTCGCCAACGGGGACGTGGACGGCGTGGGGCAGCTGGCCCTGGGCGCCAACGTCGCGCGCGGCGCGCTGGGCGGTGTGCAGGCCGCGCTGGGCGCCAACATCACCACCTCGGATGCCACCGGCATGCAGCTGTCCCTGGGCGTCAACCACGCCAACGGGACGATGCGCGGCGTGCAGCTGTCGGTGGGCGTCAACTCCGTGGCCACGGAGGCGCGAGGCATCCAGGGGTCGGTGCTGCTCAACCGCGCCCCCTCCCTCACCGGCATGCAGCTGGGGTTGATCAACGTGGGCGGCGACGTCACCGGCATGCAGCTGGGGTTGCTCAACGTCGCGGGCGTGGTGCACGGCATGCAGCTGGGGCTCGTCAACGTCTCCGAGGAGGTGCACGGCGCGCCGGTGGGCCTGGTCACCTACGAGAAGAAGGGCCAGCTGCACCTGGAGGTGTTCGGCAGCGACGTGCAGCTCACGAACGTGGCGCTGAAGTTCGGCGGCAAGTTCTTCTACACCACGCTGCTGGCCGGCCTGGGGCCGGACGACCGCTTCGAGCGCTTCAGCCTGGGCCTGGGCCTGGGCGGTCACATCCCGCTGGGCTCGCGCTTCTGGGTGGACGTGGACGTCGCGAGCAGCCAGGTGCTGTCCACGCGCAAGCCCTTCTCCGGCGACACCGGGAACCTGCTGGGGCAGCTGCGCGCCATGCTGGGCTTCCAGGTGATGCCGCGGCTGGCCGTGTTCGGCGGCCCCACCTACAACGCCTGGATAACCTGGGACGAGCCGCGGTTCGCGAAGCTGTCCACGCTGTCCGTGCGCACGCACGACATCAACGCCACCACGCGGGTGCAGCACTGGCCGGGCTTCCAGCTGGGCGTGCGGCTCTGAGGCGCCGGGACCGCCCGCGAGGCGGTCCCGGGAGCGGCGGGACTCAGCCGACGACGCGGGTGGCGCGCAGCACGGTGGCGTCGCCACCGGGGCCCGCCTTGAGCTTCTTGTCCAGCGAGCCCTCCAGCTTGAGGCCGCCGGGGGCGAAGGCCCGCTGCATCAGCTCGCCCGCCTTCGCGTCGTCCCCGCCGGTGACGGCGCTCAGGTCGATTTCATGGAAGGACTGGAGCTTCTTGTCCGGCGCGTCCGCGCTGAACAGGTCGTAGTGGTCGCAGGGCGGCGCGAAGCAGCGCTTTCCGTTGTCCTTGACGATGTAGACGGTGTTGGCGGTCATGGTGGCGTCTCCGGGTGAAGGGGTGGGGGCGGCCGTGCCCGGCTCGTTGGCGGCGCCAGCGGGCGGGTCCACTTCGGTCCGCTTCAGGTCGGCGGGGGCCGCCGCGCCGGACTCGTCGCTGGACGGCTGAGCGGTGGGGGAAGGCGGCTTGCTGCACGCCACCGGGCCCAGCACGAGCACGGCGGACAGGAGCAGGGAGCGGGCGTTCATGGCGACTCCGGAAGGGGGCGGGTGTCCTCCTTCAACGCGGGAGGGGCGCGGCCGGGTCCACTCTGCCCGGCCGTGCGCCCGCCGGCCAGGGTGACGCGGGCGATTTTTCCCGGTGTCCCACCTGGACGCCCGGGCAGTCCGCTCCCAGGGCCTCCGAAGGGGTCCGCAAGAGGGAACATGGGCGATTCCCTTCGTTGACGCTCCTGCATGCGCAGGCTACATCCGCCCCGTCGCACCGGCTTTCAGGGCCGTGACCTGTAAGGACGCCCACGATGGAATTCCGCATCGCCTCCGACGAGCTGAAGAAGGCCCTCTATCGCGCCCAGGGCATCGTGGAGCGCAAGACGACGATGCCCATCCTCGCCAACGTGCTCCTCACGGCGAACAAGGGCAGCATCACGGTCACGGCCTTCGACCTGGACATCGGCATCGTGTCCGAGCACTCGGCGGACGTGTCCAAGCCGGGCGCGGTCACCCTGAGCGCGAAGTACGTCTTCGACATCGTGCAGAACCTCCCGGACGCGGAGGTGACGCTCAAGAAGCTGGCGAACAACTACGTCGACATCTCCTCCGGCTCCGCGCACTTCAAGATCGTCGGCATGGCCGCCGAGGAGTACCCGAAGCTGCCCAAGGAGGAGAACGCGCCGCTGGTGCAGATCTCCGGCAACACGCTGCTGGAGATGATCAAGAAGACCCAGTTCGCCATCTCCAGCGACGAGACGCGCTACATCCTCAACGGCGTCTTCTTCGAGCCCCAGGCCAGCGGCAAGGTGCGCATGGTGGCCACGGACGGTCACCGGCTGTCGCTCATCGAGCGGGAGATGAACGGCGACTTCAAGTTGAAGAGCGGCGTCATCATCCCGCGCAAGGGCCTGATGGAGCTCAAGCGCCTGCTGGACGAGGCCCCGGACGCCGAGTGCCATCTGGGCTTCGCGGAGAACTCGGCGCTGTTCAAGAAGCCGGGCCTCACCATGGTGATGCGCCTCATCGACGGGCAGTTCCCGGAGTACCAGCGCGTCATCCCCAAGGAGGGCGAGAAGGTCGTCCTCGTGCCCAAGGTGCGCCTGCTGGAGGGCCTCAAGCGCATCGCGCTCTTGTCCGCGGACAAGAGCAACGCCATCCGCATCGGGCTGGAGAAGGGCAAGCTGCTCATCACCGCCAGCAACCCGGACCTGGGCGAGGCGCGCGACGCGCTGGACGTGGACTACAAGGGCAACGACATCACCATCGGCTTCAACGCCCGCTACCTGATGGACGTGCTGGGCGTCACCGACACGGACGAGGTCAGCTTCGAGCTGGGGGACGAGCACAGCCCGGGCGTGCTGCATGGCCCCGGCGACCGCAGCTTCACCGCCGTGGTCATGCCCATGCGCGTCTGAGCCGGACCTCCGTCCACCTTCCCACGCCGCACCTGAAGCACCGTTCCACGTTCGACGCTCCGCGCCATGGGGAGGCCTGCGCCCGGCGCGGGGTCTCCCTATGATGGGGGCGTGGCCACCCGTCCAGACGACCTGAGAGCGCGGCTGGAGGACCGGGCGGACCTCCTGGAGGCCACGCGCCTGCGCTACCGCGCGCTCAAGGGCGTGCTGGAGTCCTTCTTCTGGAAGGACCGGCTGCGCAACCACTTCGAATTGTTGCGGGAGGTGGCGGCGTCCCAGCCGGAGGTGGACGCGACGCTGAGCGCGCTGAAGCGCCGCGCGGAGGCGGAGGCCTGGCCGCGCGACGCCGGGCCCGTCCGGTTGATGAACGAGGTGGCGCGCCTGCGCGAGGCGGTGGCGCGCGCGGCGGAGCGGCGGCTGTCCATGCAGGAGGCCGTCCCGGCCACGCTGGGGGAGGTGTTGCTGCGCCTGGAGACGGAGGTGCTGGACGCGGCGCCGCTGCTGGGCGGAAGGGTCTGGGCCCAGGCGGTGGAGCTGTTGCCGCGCAACCTGCCGGAGCTGCGGGCCGCGTGCGCGGCGGGCGAGGTGTTCGAGCGGGTGTTCAAGCGGCCCGTGGCGGAAGGGGCGCCGGCCTTCTCCGAGGACGAGGCGCGGGAGCTGGCCCGGGCGCTGCCGCTGGGCGCCGCGGCGCTGGTGTCGCTGTGGGAGCGGCTGGAGCGCTATGACACGCGGGGCCGGGTGAAGGACTTCCTCCAGCGGCGCATGCGCCGTGCGCCGACGCGGGTGGCGCGCAGCGGGCCGGAGCTGCTGTTGCACGCGGCCTTCTGGCACGACGTGGCGCGGGTGCGCGTGCGCGCGGTGCTGGAGGCGGAGCTGGCGCCGGTGGTGCCTCGCGAGGCGGAGCTGCCGGCGCTCCTGTCGTGGCGGGCCGCGCGCACGGAGGACCCGGCGCTGCGCCTGGCGGCGAGGGACGTCTTCACGGAGGGTCGCGCGGGGCTGGTGGAGGCCGCGGAGGCGCTGGCGGCGCTGTCGCGCGAGAGGCCCCGGGGCGCCTGGAGCGAGGAGATGGCGTGGGCGCGGCTGGAGCAGGCGGCGCTGCGGGCCCGCACGGAGGAGGGGCCGGAGGCGGAGGCCCTGCGCGACGCCCTGCGCCTCTTCGTGTTGCTGCGCGGACAGGCGAGCACGCCCGCGCGGCTGTTCTCTCCGGAGCACGCGAAGCCGGCCGGGGGGGACGTGGCTCGGGCTGGGGACCTGGTCGCGCTGGTCCAGGCGGCGCGTCACGCGGCCCTGCGGAATGGTGGCTAAAACCAAACGTTGATTTGGGGCGGGTGGAAGGCTTCTGTTAGGTTGATTTGCGATTCACTTCCCGTCGCGAATCCAGCCTATGACCTCACCTGTTCCTCCATCCGCCTCCGACGCGGCTCCGCTGCAGTTCGACCAGGCGGAGTTCACCGAAGCGCCGCCGGTGACGAAGTGCACCGTCTGCCAGCGCGTCATCAAGAGCCTCTACTACGAGGTGAACCAGCGCCTGCTGTGCCCGTCGTGCCGCGAAGACGTGCTGGCGTCGCTGGAGGGCGGCTCGAAGCTGAAGCGCTTCATGAAGGCGTCGGTGTTTGGCTTTGGCGCGGCGCTCGCGGGGGCGCTCGTCTACTACCTGGTGAGCCTGAGCGGATACAACATTGGCCTCATCGCCATCCTGGTGGGGTGGATGGTGGGCACGGCGGTGTTCAAGGGCTCCGAGTCGCGGGGGGGCCGGTTCTACCAGCTGCTCGCCGTGGTGCTGACGTACTTCGCGGTGGCCGCCTCGCTCGCGCCGGATGTCTACAAGGAGGTCTCGGAGCAGCCAGTGGCGGAGGCGGGGGCGGAGTCTCCCGCCGAGGACGATGAGCCTCCCTCGCAGGCGGTCAAGGTCGTCCTCGCGGGGGTGATCTCCGTGGCGGCGCCGGTGCTCGTGGGGGTGAACAGTCCCATCTCGGGGCTCATCTATGGCTTCGCGTTGTTCGAGGCCTGGCGCCGCACGCGGCGCACGGAGCTGAACATCGCGGGTCCGTTCAAGCTGGCGGACGCGTCCGGGGCGCCGGCCTCGGAAGACGCGGCGCCCGTGCCGGAGGAGCGCACCGTTGGCTGAAGCGCTCGCGGCGGAGTCCACCCAGCGCTGCGAAGGGTGTGGTTCGGAGCTCGCGCCCCGGCTGCTCACCTGTCCTTCGTGCCGGAAGCTGGTGCATGGAGCGCGCTTGAAGCAGCTGGCGGCGGACGCGCAGGCGGCGTCGGTGCGGGGTGCGCCGGCGGAGGCGCTGGTGTTGTGGCGGGAGGCGCTGGAGCTGCTGCCGCCGGGGACGGGGCAGCACGCGCAGGTGACGGCGCGCGTGACGGCGCTGAGCCAGGAGGTGGACGCGCGGGGGCTGTCGGTGCCCATCGCGGAGGCGGAGCGCAAGCGTTCGGGCATGCCGAAGGTGCTCGCCGGCATGGGCGCGGTGGGCCTGACGCTGTGGAAGTTCAAGTTCGTGCTGGCGCTGCTCCTGGGCAAGGGGAAGCTGTTGCTGCTCGGGCTCACGCAGGCGAGCACGCTGTTCTCCATGTTGCTGGCGTTGGGCGTGTATTGGACGGCGTGGGGCTGGCGCTTCGCGCTGGGGTTGGTGGCGTGCATCTACGTGCATGAGATGGGGCACGTGGCGTCGCTGCGCCGCTTTGGCATGAAGGCGAGCGCGCCCATGTTCATCCCGGGGCTGGGGGCGTTCGTGCGCCTGAAGCAGTCGCCGGTGGATGGGCGCGAGGACGCGCGGGTGGGGTTGGCGGGGCCCATCTGGGGCAGCGCGGCGGCGGTGGTGGTGCTGGTCGCGGCGCTGGTGACGGAGTGGAAGGCGCTGGGCGCCATCGCGCACGCGGCGGCGTGGCTCAACCTGTTCAACCTGCTGCCGCTGTGGTCGTTGGATGGGGGGCGGGGCTTCAGGGCGCTGGCGCGCAAGCAGCGGTGGGTGGCGGCGGCGGTGCTGGGCGCGACGTGGTTCCTCACGGGGGAGAACCTGTTCCTGCTCATCGGGCTGGCGGCGGTGTTCCAGGCGTCCATGGCGAGCGCGCCCGAGGAGGGCGATGCGCGCACGCTGGTGGAGTACAGCGCGCTGGTGGTGGGGCTGGGCGCGCTGGGCTGGGCCGCGAACCACTGGACGGGGGCGACGGCGGCGCTGTGACGGGGCGGGACGGAGGCGGTTCACCGGTTGTCATTGCGCGTGATCCCGCTCGACAAGCTGCCCTTCATGAGATGAACCCCAGCGGGTCTTCAGCCTCCGCGCCGCCTCCCTCCGTCCCAGGTCGTCAAGTCAGCCTGCCCTGATAGTCCCTGTCGCGCATGGCCATGCGGAGGCTTCGCGGCTGGCGAGGGGGACTGTCCATGAGCGGAAGGTGGGTTGTGGTGCTGTGCCTCCTGTCGTGGGCATGGTCCGGCCGAGCAGTTGCTCAGGGGCGGTCGTTGGATGAGACCGTCAACGAACGGTCCTCCGCCTCTCGGCCAGCGAACAGCGCTCCCCTCCTTCGCGACCCAGAGCTGGACTCGCCCGTGACACCGGAGGAATGGCACTTCCTGACCCGGCTCGATGTTTCGGGCCTGGCCCTGCTGCCTCGCGGCGACGGCGGAACACGCGAGGGTCTCGTCCAGGTCGTTCCCACCCTGATGCTGGATGGTGGCGCGGAGTTCGGTGTCAACCTGGAGGCTCCGGTGAGGCTGCGCCTGTGGGGCGGCGAGCGGTACGCGGGCGTCATTCACCAGGAGGATTGGGACAGCCTGTCGGACTGGGGCCAGGTGATTCGGGCCCTCAAGCTGGGGTCGAACGAGGCGCCCCTGGCGTTGTGGATGGGGGCGCTGGACAGCTACAGCCTGCTGTCCGGGCACCTGGTGCGGCGCTACTCCAACCGCATCAACCCCGACTACCACCCGGCAGGAGGCTTCCTCACCGGGACGCTCGGCCCGCTCTACGTGGAGGCCTTCGCCTCGGACGTCCTTGGCGCGCGTCTCTTCGGAGCGGAGGCCGAGGTGGACCTGGAGCACGTCCTCTTCGGTCGGTGCAAGCGGGGCGGTACACGCTGGCCGTGTCCGCGGTGCACGAGGGAGGCAGGGGGGAGGGGACCTCGCCTGAAATCACGCTGGCCCACCTGGACGGGACCGCGGTGGTGTGGGCGCGCTCGAGCTTCGAACTGCATCTTCTGGCTGGCTGGGGAGGTCGTCCCGGGACGGGTGGTGCCTGGGGCGCGGTGGCTGGGGTGGGCGCGGACGCGGAGACACCGAGTTTGAACGCGCGGCTGCGCCTGGAGGCGCGGCGGCAGCATGGAGGCTTTCGCCAAGGCGCCTTCGGTCCGGATTACGAGCTGGCGCGCTTTCGCGCTGCGGGAGCTTCCAGACAGCCCCTGGCGGAGGCGTCCTTTCCGGAGGGTGCCTCTGTCTACGCTGAAACAGACGTGGGTTGGGACGCGGAGCGGTTGGTGGGGAGGATGCAGCGGCACCTGTCCTTTTCCTGGGCGGTGGAGGTCTTCACCTCGCGACGCGTGGACACGGACGGACGAATCGCCCTCCAGCTCTTCGATCGGAACCTGGAACTCGCCCTGAGCGTGCTGGGAGTGGGGCTGGGACGGCCGGGGGCCCGCTACCTCGTGGCTGGAGAGCTGCGCTGGCGCTTCGCGAGCAGGCTGTACGCGCTGGGGCGAGGAGGGACGCTGTTGTTCCCACAGACGGATGGTTCGCTGCGCCCGGGTGCCCAGGCCTCGCTGGGAGTGGGGGTGGACAATGCGCGTTGAGGTGTTGCTGTTGAGCGCGATCCTGCTCGTCACGGGCTGTGTCTCCGCAAGGCCACCGTTCGGTCACCCCAACGTCCTGAAGCAAGGCTCGGGTGCCGTGCCGTCCACGTCCTCCATCGAGCCGCTGAGAGGGACCTCACGGCTGCGCCGCCATCACTCCGAGCGCTCCCTGGACACGCAAGCCGCGCGGAGCACACGGGCCCAGGTCGCCGAGCAGGCCGCCATCCACGGCACCGCGGAGGCAGATGCCTTCGAGCGCTTGCTGGTGCTCGCGGGACTGGACCCCTGGGACGAGCTGCCCTTGCGTGCGTCCGCGCTGACGCCGACGCAGGCGGCGCGAATGCTGTCGGTATTGCTGAAGAAGCCCGTGACCCTGGGCAACCTCCCGCCTCGCATGGGCGCGAGCCTGCTGCTGCGCGAGGTGCTGGCGGGTGATGCTGCCTCACGGGAAGACCTCCTGCGCCGGATGACCCGCCTCGAACGGCTCGCGGTGTTGAGGCCCGATGGCTATCTCGCGTGGGTCATCAATGGACGCACGCAGCAGCGTGTGGGTCAGGTGGAGTGGAAGGACGGAGCGTTCGTTGCGCTGGGCTTCGAGTTGGGGCGCTTCTACGTCAACACCGGTGGTGTGTTCCGGCCGACAGATGAGCAGCTCCATCCCGTGTTCAATGGATTCGTCGTGGAGGTGTACGACGACGCGGACATCCTCGGCCGCTCGCTGGACGGCGCCGAGGACGCGTTCTTCGAACTGGCCATGTCCATCGGGAGGTTCTTCACCTCCCCAACGGACAGCCTCCTGTCACTTCAACATCTACCCGAGGGTATCGCCGCCCTCGTTGCTTCCTCGCCCGAGTACCTGGAGCGCTTCTCCTCCATGACGCGAGGAGAGCAGGTGAGAGCCGTCGCGAAGCTGTTGACGACGCTCTATGCCGGAGGGGGTGTCGTCAAGGGCTCCACGGGCGCTCTGACCTCGGTGATGGGAGGAGCGGGGACCCTGCTCCCAGTGCTGTCCCTCACTGGCGAGGGTGCGCTGGTGATGGAGCGCGTCGCGGTGCCAGTCGGGCGGATGGCCTACGCGGTGGGGACTGGTGTTGGAGGACTCTACGTCCTTGCCTCGGCGGACCCAGGGGGCGGCGGAAGTGGCTTGAAGGTCGCGCCACCGGAGCGTGTGGTGAACGACCTCAAGGACTTCTCGGGGAAGCGATTCCAGGCGGGCTCCGAGACATTCCTGCTCGACAAGAAAGGGCTCCAGCACATCCTCGAGCGGCACCATCCCCGGTACTGGAATGGGACGACGAAAGCGGCTCAGAGTTTCTTTGGCGCGAAGATGAACTTCGAGGACGTGATCCGTTCCATCGAAGCGGTCCTTCAGCAGAACCGGGAGCGAATGGTCGGGCGAGGGACGCGAGGGATGTACCAACTGACGGGTGTCGTTGATGGGGTAGAATACATCTTGGGGCTCAATCAGGGCCGGGTCGGCCAGTTCTACCCTCGATAGGTGAAGCAAGACGCATGATCACGCTCGCCACATACTTCCGGCAAGGAGAAGACTTCGTGCCAGTCGATGCCTTCGTCGGTCCAATCCCTGACGAGGACTACATCGAGGGCGCCATGGAGTTCTCCATTGACGGGCGTTCGATGCTGACCCGCAAGGAGTGGGACTACATCGATCAGCTCTGGGCCTATCTTGTTGGAGGCATGGCCGAGCTTCAGCGGGGTGAGAAGTTCCAGATCTTCTTCCCCGATCAGCCCATCGAACTGAGCGCCACACCCGATGAGGTGGGGGGACGTGCCACGGTCCGTGTCGTGATGGGGGGGGACGTTCGCGAAGCATCGGTCGAACGCGCCGTCCTGGTCGCCGAGGTCCTGAAGGAGGCCAGGCACTTCTTCGAGCGGATTCAGAAGGTGCTGCCCCGCGAGGGCTACGCACAGACGCTCCAGGAGATTTCCACGCTGGAGCGAGCGCAAGGCTCAGCCTGAGTTGGAGGGGGATGTGCCTGTTGAACCGGCACCCGCGCCCACCGACCAGGCGGTCCACGCGGAAACCCGCGCCCCGCCCGCCGCCGCATCTGTAGTACGAAGGGCGGCCCCTTCACGGTGACGCTGTGCGCCTCCTCTCGCTCCAGGTTCAGGACTTCCGCAACCTCCCGACGGTGCAGCTCGCACCCAGCGTCCACGCGACCATCGCCGTGGGACAGAACGGGCAGGGGAAGACCAACCTCCTGGAGGCGCTCTACTTCCTCGCCACCCTCAAGCCCCTGCGCGCCGGACGCCTGTCCGAGCTCGTCCGCTGGGGCGCCTCCGCCGCCCGCGTCACCGGCCGCTTCCTCCTCAAGGGCGCCGAGCGCGAGATCTCCGTGGAGGTCGGCGGCGGCACCCGCCAGGCCCTCGTGGACGGCAAGAAGGCCTCCAGCCTGGAGGACTACTTCGGCGGCGTCTCCGTCGTCGCCTTCACTCCCGACGACCTGGAGGTCATCAAGGGCGGCCCCGACGCGCGCCGCGCCTTCCTCGACCGCGCCGTGTTCAACCGCTTCCCTGCCTTCCTCAAGGAAAGCCGCGAGTACGCCCGCGCCCTCAAGAACCGCAACCGCCTGCTCCGCGACGGCGCCACCGTGGATGCCGCATACCTCGACGCCTACGATGAAACACTCGCCCGCTCGGGCGCCCGCCTCTACGCCCGCCGCCGCGCGCTGATGGCCGAGCTCGCCCCGCGCGCCCAGGCCACCTTCGCCTCCATTGGCCGCACCGCCGACCCCGCCGTCTACGGCTACCACCCCGCGCACCTCGGCGCCGACTTCGCCCAGGCCGACGAGGCCGCCCTCGCCGCCGCCCTCCGGGAAGCCCTCTCCGCGCGGCTGCGCCGCGACCTGGACCGCGGCTTCACCTCCGTGGGCCCCCACGTGGACGACGTCTCCGTCACGCTGGGGGGCCGCAGCGCCCGCGCCTACGCGAGCCAGGGGCAGCAGCGCGCCCTGGTGCTGGGATGGAAGATCGCCGAAATCGAGAACCTGGAGGGGGCCATGGGCTTCCTCCCCCTGCTCCTCCTGGATGACGTCTCCAGCGAGCTGGACCCCGAGCGCAATGCCTACCTCATGGGCTACCTGGCCCGGAGCGGCGCGCAGGTCTTCCTCACCACCACCGACGCGGGGCTCGTGAGAGCCGCCGCCGCCGATGACTCCCTCTGGCTCACCGTCCACGCGGGACAGGTGGCCACCGACGCACCGTCACGACCCTAGTCAGGGCACCCGCCGCCGCTGCCAGGGCCAGTGCACCGGCCCCCGGCGCGCGTGGTGCGGCAACTCCTGTCGCGTCACGTGGCCGAAGTATTCGAAGCGGAACTCCGCCCACAGCAGCCCGAACGCCATCGTGAACAGGAACATCGCCAGCGACAGCCACCACACCGTGCCTGTCGCCAACGAGACGATGAACAACACCCCCAGGGCCGCCGCCACCCACAGCGGCACCTCCCGCAGGCGCTTCGACTCGCTGAAGGCCATGCCCATCGTCAGCATGGAGATGGCCAACACCGGCCACGCCAACCAGTGCGCGCTGCGCGCGTACAGATTGGCAATCGATAACATGAACAGCCCGAACCCAAGTATCGCCAGCCCGCCGTCCATTGAATCCTCCTCGTGAGAATCCCCCCGGCTCCTCCGCGAACATGCGTCTCACCCACGCCCGCATGCACGCCCCCGGAGGCCCTGCCTCCCCAAGTCCGACCGGAGACGCGGCGGGTGAGCAACCCCCACCACCCCCGCGGAATACGCCGCCGTGACACGCGGTCCACCGCGCGTCCCCACGCCCATGCGCCTGGCCGCGCCCGGTGTCCTTCCGGGACGCCGGGCCCTCGCCCAGGGCGCGAGCCGTGAATGGGCCCGGAAGTCGACGTTCTTCCTGACGAAGTTCTTGCGGACCCGCCGGGCGTGCACCATGACGGGCAGGCCGTCCCACCGGGAGAACCCGGGACGAACGAAATGGTGCCATGTCGCGGATGCTGCTGACGCTCGTGCTGTCCGGCCTGCTCGCGGGGTGCCACCACCGTGCGACGTTCGAGGAATCGGTGCTCCGCAAGTCCGACGTGGAGTACCGCGTGGGGCCCCTCTCCAGCGACATCTGGGAGCGCAAGGGCTTCAACGACAACGACCTCGCCTTCGTGGAGAGGGGTGACACCGGACGCGTCATCGCCGCCAACTCCACCTGCAAGGACCACGACGACCCGCCCCTGCCCATCCTCACGAAGCACCTGCTCATGGGCTTCACCGAGCGCCAGGACCTGGGCCAGCAGACCTTCATGTTGGACGGCCGCGAGGCCCTCCGGAGCCGCTACGTCGCGAAGCTCGACGGCGTCCCCGTGTCGCTGGACCTCGTCGTCGTCAAGAAGGACAACTGCGTCTTCGACTTCAGCTACATCGCGCCCGTGGGCGCGGCCGACGCGCGCATGGCCGACTTCGACGGACTGGTCGCGGGCTTCCGTTCGGAGCGCCGGCGATGATGCCCGGCGCCAAGGTCTCCGGCGGCCCGTCCCTCAAGGAGCGCCTCCGCGAGCGGATGGAGTCCCTGGGCGCCCTGTCCGTGATGACCGGCCAGGTGTTCAGCCGCGCCGTGCGCCCTCCCTACGACTGGACCAGCCTCATCTTCCACACCGAGTCCCTGGGCGTGCGCTCGCTGCCCATCGCGCTGCTCACCGCGACGTTCGCGGGGCTCGTCATCTCCTTGCAGTTCGGCTACTTCCTCGCCCGCTTCGGCGTGCAGTACACCGTGGGCCGCGTCGTCATCCTCACGCTGTTCCGCGAGCTGGCCCCCGTGCTCACCGCCCTCACCGTGGGCGCGCGCATCGGCTCTGGCATCGCCGCGGAGCTGGGCTCCATGACCGTGACGGAGCAGGTGGACGCCATCCGCGCGCTGGGCGCGGACCCCTTGCGCAAGCTGGTGGTGCCGCGCGTGTTCGCGTGCCTCATCGTCATGCCGGTGCTGACCGTGTTCTCGGACGTGGTGGGCCTGGTGGGCGGCGCGCTGGTGGTGAAGTCCCAGTACGGCATCGCCCTGGATCAATTCTTCCAAGGCGCGCTGGGCGCGGTGCTGATGGGCGACTTCGTCTCCGGCGTCATCAAGGGCGCCGTGTTCGGGCTCATCATCGGGCTGGTGGGCTGCTTCAAGGGGCTGGCGGTGGAGGGCGGCACGGAGGGCGTGGGCCGCGCCACCACGCAGACGGTGGCCATCACCTCCGTCTCCGTGTGCCTCGCGGACTTCTTCATCACGAAAATCACGCTCTACTTCTGAAGCCGCCCGCACCCATGCGCAAGGCCCCGCCCCAGCACGTCGACCCGTCCGCCCCGTTCGAGTTCCGCAAGCCCACGCCGGGCGAGGAGCTCATCCGCTACGAAGGGCTGATGAAGCAGTTCGGTCCCAAGCGCGTCTACGACGGCGTGGACCTGGACGTGCGCGCCGGGGAGACGCTCGTGGTGCTGGGAGGGTCGGGCGCGGGCAAGAGCGTGCTGCTCAAGTGCCTCATCGGCCTGATGCACCCGGACGGCGGCAGCATCTTCTTCGAAGGCCATGACCTGGCCCACTTCACCGAGGAGCAGTTCCTGGAGGTCCGCAAGCACGTGGCCATGGTGTTCCAGGGCGCGGCCCTCTTCGACTCGCTCAGCGTGGGGGAGAACGTGGCGTACCCGCTGCGCGAGCACTTCCCCACCCTGTCGCGCGCGGAGATCCAGAAGCGCGTGGCGGAGAAGCTGGAGCTGGTGGACCTGCCCAACACGGAGAAGCTGATGCCGTCGGACCTGTCCGGCGGCATGCGCAAGCGCGTGGGACTGGCGCGCGCCATCGCCACCGACCCGGAGGTCATCCTCTGGGACGAGCCCACCACGGGCCTGGATCCTGTCACCACGCAGACCATCAACGAGTTGATTCAGTCCATGAAGCAGCGGCTGGGCGCGACCTCCATTGTCGTCACGCATGACATGGTGAGCGCCTTCGTGCTGGCGGACCGGATGGCCATGCTGGCCAACCGGAAGATCGTCCAGGTGGGCACCCCGGAGGAGATGCGCCGCTCCCAGGTGCCGGAGGTGCGCGCCTTCATGGACGCGCGCCGCCTGGAGTTGAACCCCCGGGGAACACCATGAGTCTCTTCACCTCGACCTCGAAGGAGAAGCGCCTGGCGGTGAGGGCGGGCCTCTTCGTCGCCATGGGCCTCGCCGTGGCCGGCATCGTCGTCTTCTTCATCGGCCAGGAGTCCCACCTCTTCAAGCGGCAGGTCATCTTCCACGCGTACTTCGACAGCGTGGATGGCCTGAGCGACCAGTCCCCCGTCTGGATTGGGGGCCTGAAGGTGGGCCGCGTCAACGGCGTCAGCTTCTCCGAGGACTTGAAGGACACCCGCCTGGATGTGGAGTTCCAGGTGGTCAGCGCCTACGCGGATCGCGTCCGCGCGGACTCCGTCGCCAAGCTCACCAGCATGGGCGTCCTGGGCGACAAGGCGGTGGACATCTCCCTGGGCAGCGCGAACCAGCCGGCCGTGGAGCACGGCGGCGTCGTCAAATCCGTCAGCGGCGGGGACCTGACCAAGCTCGTGAGCAGCGCCAGCCGCGTGATGGACAACTCCGTCGCCATCAGCGAGTCCCTCAAGGACGCCGTGAAGCTCTACGCGGACCCGGCGCTGTCGCGCGACCTGGCCAAGAGCATCTCCTCCCTGCGCGCCATCATGGAAGAGGTGGAGAAGGGCAACGGCGCGCTGCACGCCCTCATCTACGACCCGCGCACGGGCCAGGAGATCAACACCCTGCTCGCCAACGCGTCCGGCGCCGCGCGGCGCCTGGACGGCGCGCTGGGCCACGTGGAGGCCCTCCTGGGCGAGGTCCGCCAGGGCGACGGCACCGCGCACGCGCTCATCTACGGCCAGGACGGCGCGGTCGCCCTGCGCGAACTGGGCGCTGCCGCCGGCCAGCTCGCCGGCCTGCTGGAGGACGCGAAGAAGAGCCCCAATGGCGCCGTGCACCAGCTGGTCTATGGCGACGCGAAGGGCATGTTCGCCGACCTGGGCAGCGCCGCCGCGGACATCAAGCAGATCACCGCCACCGTGGCCCGGGGCGACGGCACGCTGGGCGCCCTCGTCGCGGACCCCTCCGTCTATGACGACCTGCGCGAGGTGCTGGGCAACGTGAAGCGCAACCGCATCCTCCGCGCGCTGGTGCGCTTCTCCGTCAGCAACCGCGGGGCCCTGGAACATGTGGGCGCACCCCAGACGGCGCCCACGCCGCTCACCCCCGCCGCCGCCACCCCGACCCCCGCACCGCCCCCGCCCGCCGCGCCGACGCACTGAGCCACCTCGCCGCGTCAGGGATTGCCGTGGTGCGAAACATCCGCTGGGGGTGAGACATGTGTCATGGCTCACCCAGTGGGATGTTGTGCGAGCCCATAAAATTATTCAGGTGTTTCAAACGGCTGTCTGTGCATTGACTTCAACGGCCCGGAAGCAGTATTCCCAGCTCCCCCTTATTTTTCCGAGGAGCTGGGAAAATGCTTCGTAGCGTCGCGCAGCGCGGTGGCCGTGTCGCGGTGGTCCTTGGCACGCTGATGTCCCTGGCGGGTTGCAGCAGCAGCGCTCCGGCTCCGGAGCAGCAGCCGCCGGCGGAGGAGACCACCCCCACCCAGCAGGAGCTGCCGCACCGCGGCTGCGCCACCGTCGAGCCGTCCGCCGATGAGAAGCTGGAGATCGAGGCCGCGATCGCGGGCCGCGTGCAGGCGAAGCGCGCGGTGGGCTCGGTGAACGTGCCGGTCTACTTCCACGTCATCAACAAGGGCACGGGCGTCGCGAACGGCGACGTTCCGGACTCGCAGATCACCGCGCAGATGAACGTGCTGAACGCGGCGTACTCGGGCACGCCGTTCAAGTTCACGCTGGCCGGCACGGACCGCACGACGAACGCGTCCTGGTTCGCCCTGGCCCAGGGCAGCACCAACGAGAAGAACATGAAGAACGCCCTGCGCAAGGGCGGCAAGGAGTCGCTGAACATCTACACGGCGAACCTCAGCGGCGGCCTGCTGGGCTGGGCGACCTTCCCCTCCAGCTACACCAGCCAGCCGAAGATGGACGGCGTGGTCATGCTCTTCAGCAGCGTCCCCGGCGGCACCGCGTCTCCCTACAACGAGGGCGACACGGCCACGCACGAGGTCGGTCACTGGGTGGGCCTGTACCACACGTTCCAGGGCGGCTGCTCTGGCGCGGGTGACTCCGTCGCCGACACGGCCCCGGAGGCCTCGCCTGCCTATGGCTGCCCGGCTGGCCGTGACACCTGCTCCGGTGGCGGCGTGGACCCCATCTACAACTTCATGGACTACACCGACGACAACTGCATGAACTCCTTCACCCCCGGCCAGAGCACGCGCGCGGACAGCCTGACGGCGACGTACCGCTAGTCATCGCCCGCGGCCCTGAATGGGTCTGGACGCCGGTGTCTCCCATTACCCGGGAGGCGCCGGCGTTTGTGTTTCACCCATTCCCAGACGTGTATTTGTTTTATTGTTGTTTCAACTTTACAGCGCTCGTTGACGCTTGATGACTAAGCGGAGTATTTTCGACTCCCCCATTTTCCGTGGAGTCGGGCACATGCTTCGTAGCGTCGCGCAGCGCGGTGGCCGTGTCGCGGTGGTCCTTGGCACGCTGATGTCCCTGGCGGGTTGCAGCAGCAGCGCTCCGGCTCCGGAGCAGCAGCCGCCGGCGGAAGACACCGCGACCACCCAGCAGTCGCTGCCGCACCGGGGCTGCGCCACCGTCGAGCCGTCCGCCGACGAGAAGCTGGAGATTGAGGCGGCGCTGGCCCACCGCGTGATGGCCAAGCGCGCGGTCCACTCCGTGAACGTGCCAGTCTACTTCCACGTCATCAACAAGGGCGCGGGCCTGGCCAACGGCGACATCCCGGACTCGCAGATCACCGCGCAGATGGACGTGCTGAACGCGGCGTACGCGAACACGCCGTTCTACTTCACGCTGGCGGGCACGGACCGGACCACGAACGCCGCCGCGTTCGACCTGGGCGAGGGCACCCAGGCGGAGAAGAAGATGAAGCGGCAGCTGCGTCAGGGAGGGCCGGAGGCGCTGAACATCTACACGGCCAACCTCCAGGACGGCCTGCTGGGCTGGGCGACCTTCCCCTCCAGCTACGCCAACAAGCCGAGGCTGGACGGCGTGGTCATGCTCTACACCAGCCTCCCCGGCGGCACCGCGGCCCCCTACAACGAGGGCGACACGGCCACGCACGAGGTCGGCCACTGGCTGGGCCTGTACCACACGTTCCAGGGCGGCTGCTCCGCCAAGGGTGACTCCGTCAGCGACACGCCCCCGGAGAAGTCGCCCGCGTTCGGCTGCCCCGTGGGCCGCGACACCTGCGCGGGTGGCGGCGTGGACCCCATCTACAACTTCATGGACTACACGGACGACAGCTGCATGAACGAGTTCACGCCGGGCCAGGTCGCCCTCGCGGACAGCCTGACGGCGCTGTACCGCTAGGCTCGTTCGTCCCGGCTGCTTCCGACGCCGGAGTCTCCCCGCGCCATGCGGGGGGCTCCGGCGTCTTCGTTTCCTTCGCCTGGGGAGTCTGGCGCCAGCCGGGCGTGGACAAGCAGGGCCCGCGCTGGCCACAGTGGGGGACCCCCTCCGCTGCCCGGAGGGGGCTCCAGGAGGATGTGGCGCCGTGAGAGACCTGTTGATGATTCCCGGGCCGGTGGACGTGGACGCGGAGGTGCTGCAGGCGCTGTCCGCGCCGGTGCCGGGGCACCTGGACGCGGGCTTCATCGCCACCTTCGGCCGGGCCCTGAAGCGCCTGCGGGAGGTGTCGCTGGCCCCCGGCGCGCAGCCCTTCGTCGTCTCCGGCAGCGGCACGCTGGCCATGGAGCTCGCCGTGGCCAACCTCATCGAGCCGGGCGACGCCGCGCTGGTGGTGAACACCGGCTACTTCAGCGACCGCATGGCCCACATCCTGGAGCGCCACGGCGCGAAGGTGACGCACGTGCGCGCGCCCCCGGGTGGCGCTCCGGACGCGGCCCAGGTGGACGCGGAGCTGCGCAAGGCCCGCTTCAAGCTGATGACCGTCACCCACGTGGACACGTCCACCGCGGTCCTGGCCCCCGTGGAGTCATTGGTGAAGGCCGCGCGCGAGCACGACGTCCTCGCCGTGGTGGACGGCGTGTGCGCCACCGCCGGCGAGGCCTTCCACCAGGACGCGTGGGGCGCGGACGTGTACCTCACCGCCAGCCAGAAGGCGGTGGGCGTGCCGCCGGGCCTGGCGCTCCTCACGGTGAGCCCCCGCGCGCTGGACGCGTGGCGGCGGCGCAAGGCGCCCGTGGCCAGCGTGTACTCGGACTGGGCGGAGTGGCTGCCGGTGATGGAGGCCTACGAGGCCGGCAAGCCCGCCTACTTCGCCACGCCGCCCACGTCGCTGGTGTGCGCGCTGGACGTGAGCCTGGGGCAGATCCTCGCGGAGGGCATGGAGGCCCGCTTCGAGCGCCACCGCCGCATGGCCCGCGCCTTCCGCGCCGCCTGGAGCGCGCTGGGCCTGCGCCTGGTGCCCACCTCCGAAGCCCTGGCCGCCAACACCCTGAGCGCCGTGTACTACCCGGACGGCGTGGACGCGTCGCTCGTGGGCCGCGTGAAGGCCCAGGGGGTGGCCATCGCCGGCGGCCTCCACCCCGAGCTGAAGACGCGCTACTTCCGCGTGGGCCACATGAACCGCGTCTCCGCCGCGGACGTGCTCGTCACCGTGGGCGCCATCGAAAGGGCCCTGCGCGCCTCCGGCCACCGCGCCAGCGCCTCCGGCACGGGCGTCTCCGCCGCCCAGGCCGCCCTCTCCGACTGACGCCTTTCACCCACTCACTTTCTCGTGATTCGAGAATTCTTCTGTCCCCACATTAGATTTGTGTACGTTCCCAGATAATTTCAGGTACTTCTGGGCTTACTTGAATTTCTTGTAGGTGCGGTAGAAATATGTGAATGGGCTGCACGGTGTGGGCGGGGCGAGTGCCCCGGCACCTGTGAGGGGGAAGGCCGCGCTGGCGGAAAGGACCCGAAGTCGGGGGGGGCCGGTTCCAGCGCTAGAAGGAGGAGGTCGGAATGGATCGCGGACCGGTCGTGGGTTCGACGCGGGTTGCGGGTGGTGCGGATGAGAGCGCGGCGTGGCACTTGCGGGAGCGGTGCCTGGCCGCCACGCCAGAGGATGGCGCTCGGGGGATGTTCTTCCAGGGAGTGGTGGGCGTGGTGGGCTTTCTCCAGGGAGAAGCGGCGGGGGCGCGCTGTCTGGAGGCGTCCGGCCTGGAGAACCTGAACGCCGCGGAGCTGTACCCGGTGACGCGCTTCCTGGCGATGGCGTCGGAGGCCACGCGGCTCCTGCGCCCGCAGCTGGGGGACTGGGCGCAGTCGCTGCGCTACATCGGGACGCAGGCCACGGTGGACTTCCTGGCCTCCATGTTCGGCCGGGAGCTGATGCAGGCGGCCCGCCGCAACCCGCGGCTGCTCCTGCAGCACCTGGCGGACGGCTACCGCACGGCGGTGAGCTACGGTGATCGCAGCGTGCTCTGGACGGGGGACCACAGCGCGCGCTTCGTGATGCGCCGGGACTTCATGCCCGCGCCCTACCACGAGGGCGTCCTGGTGGGCGCGCTGGAGGCCGTGGGCGCCACGGACATCCAGGTGCACGGGCGGCAGCTGTCCCTGCTCGACACCGAATACGACGTTTCCTGGTAGTTCTGGCTCACCCCACCTGAAGCGTGGGGTGGGCCGCGGGACGTTCACCAGCCAGCGCTCGGTGATGAACGTCCACCATTTCTCCCGCTGGCGTGACAGGCAGGGCCACTAGCATGCGCGCAACAGGCCCACCGCCGGAAGGACGCACCGTCCGGCCCACCCCAGGGGAGGAGTCACGCGAATGGATGCGGCACAAGGCTCCCGGCCCGTGGGGCGGTGGGCCCCGGGTTGGAGCCGGAGCGCCCCGCGAGGCCCTGTCCCACCCCGGGTGACGGCTGGAGCGTGGGCATGACGCCCATCCGGCTGTTGCTGGTGGAGGACAGCGCCAACGACGCGGCGCTGGTGACGGCGGAGCTGGAGCTTGCGGGCTATCTGCCGACGGCCCGGCGCGTGGAGACGCTCGACGGGCTGCGCGCGGCGCTGGCCACGGAGCCGTGGGACCTGGTGCTGTGCGACTACCGGCTGCCGCGCTTCACCGCGCTGGAGGCGCTGGGGGAGCTCCGCGCGCGGGAGCGGGACGTGCCGCTCATCGTCCTGTCCAGCCAGCTGAGCGAGGAGCAGGCCGTCACGCTGATGAAGGCGGGCGCGCGCGACTGCTTCTCCAAGGACCGGCTGGCCCGGCTGGGCCCGGCGGTGGCGCGCGAGCTGGAGGAGACGCGGGTGCGGCGCGAGCGCGCCCGCGCGGAGGAGGACCGCGACATCCTGGCGAAGGCCAGCGAGCTGCTCACCGCGTCCCTGGAGCAGGAGGCGCGCCTGGACCAGCTGGTGCAACTGGTGGTGCCCCGGGTGGCGGACTGGAGCGCCTTCTTCCTCCAGGACGCGGGCCGGGGGGCGCTCCGGCTGGTGGCGCTGGCGCACCCGGACCTGGAGCGGCGCGCGCAGGCGTGGAGGCTGGACCAGCGCTTCCCCTTGGATCCGCGGGCCGCCGCGGGCCCGTCCTGGGTCGTGCGCACCGGCCAGCCGGAGTTCGTGCCGGACGTGCGCGAGCGCCCCGAACCCATCACCCAGGACCCGGCGCACCAGCGCGCCATCGACGGGTTCGGGCTGCGCTCGGTGGTGAACGTGCCCCTTCCCGGCCGAGAGGGCGTGCTGGGCGTGCTGTCCGTGGGCACGCTGGGGGAGCGCACGCTGGGGCCGGTGGACCTGGCGCTGGCGCAGGAGCTGGCGCGCAGGACGGGGCTGGTCCTGGAGAACGCCCGGCTCTTCCAGGAGGCGCGCGAAGCGGTGCGCCTGCGCGACGAGTTCCTCACCGTGGCCGCGCACGAGCTGCGCACGCCGCTCACCACGCTGAGGCTCCAGCTGGGCACGCTGCTCCAGCGCTCGGACGCGCACCACCTGGAGCCGGACGTGGTGACGCGCCTGGAGCGCAGCGTGCGGCAGGTGCGCCGGCTGGGCACGCTGGTGGAGGGCCTGCTGGACGTGTCGCAGCTGTCGAGCGGCGAGCTGTCGCTGATGCCGGAGCGCTTCGACCTGGAGGAGCTGGTGGCGGAGGTGCTGGAGCGCCACCAGGCGGAGGCCCGGGCGGCCGGCTGCGAGCTGCGCCAGTCCGCGCGCCGCGGGCTCTGGGGGACATGGGACCGGCTGCGGGTGGACCAGGCGGTGGGGGCGTTGATATCCAACGCGCTCAAGTTCGGTCCGGGCCGGCCGGTGGAGGTGGACGTGGGGCGGGAAGGGGGCTTCGCGCGCATCCAGGTGCGCGACCGGGGCATCGGCGTGCCCGTGGATCAGGTCGAGCGCATCTTCGAGCGCTTCGGCCGCGCCGTCAGTTCGCATTCGTATGGAGGCCTGGGCCTGGGCCTGTACCTGGCGCGCCGCGCGGCGGAAGCGCACGGCGGCCGGGCCTGGGCGGAGCCGGGGACCGCAGAGGGCGCGCGCTTCACGCTGGAGCTGCCGCTGGAGAAGGAGACGCGCGAGTGAGCCGGCCGCTGTTGGTGGTGGATGACGACACGGACCTGCGGGAGGCGCTGGAGGAGGTCCTGCGCGACGCGGGCTACACCGTGCTGGGGGCGAGCAACGGCCTGCAGGCGCTGGAGGTGCTGCGGCGGCAGGAGCCGGCCCCCGCGCTGGTGCTGCTGGACATGATGATGCCGGTGATGGACGGCGCGACCTTCGGCCGCCAGATGCGGGAGGTGGACGGGTGGCGCGACATCCCGGTGCTCGTCTTCTCCGCGTCCGCCAACGCCCGCCAGGTGGCCGAGGAGATGGGCGCCTGCGGCTACCTGCGCAAGCCCGTGGACGTGGACACGCTGCTCAAGGCGGTGGCGGCCAACAAGGCGCCTGAAGCCTCCTGAGCCTGGCCGGGTGTCCTCGGGCGGCGGCTCACCGCGCACGCGCGTTGACGCTGCGCGCGAGGGGCTGATAAGCGACTCCTTAACAGCTTTCCAGCGAGGCCCGTCCGATGAACACCCACATGCTCGCCCAGCTCCTGGTCCAACTCATCGTCATCATCGGCGTGTCCCGGTTGATTGGCCGGGGGGCGCGGTGGTTGGGCCAACCCCTGGTCATCGCGGAGGTGGTGGCGGGCATCGCGCTGGGCCCGTCCCTGCTGGGGTGGTTGGCCCCGGACGCGATGCACTGGCTGTTCCCGGCGGACTCCATGCCATTCCTGAAGATGCTGGCCGAGGTGGGGCTGGTGCTCTTCATGTTCCTCATCGGCCTGGAGCTGGACCCCAAGCTCTTGAAGGGGCGGGGCCACGCGTCGGTGGTCATCAGCCACTCGAGCATCATCGTGCCCTTCGGGCTGGGGGCGGTGGCGGGGGCGCTGTGGCTGTACCGGACGCTGTCGGACCCGTCCGTGCCGTTCTCGTCGTTCGTGCTGTTCATGGGCGTGTCCATGAGCATCACGGCCTTCCCGGTGCTGGCGCGCATCCTCACGGAGCGCGGGCTGCTCCAGTCGAAGCTGGGGGCCATCGCCATCGCGTGCGCGGCGGTGGACGACGTGACGGCGTGGTGTCTGCTGGCGTTCGTGGTGTCGCTGGTGCGCGCGTCGAACCTGGCGCAGGCGGGGCTCACCACGGTGTTCGCGCTGCTCTACATCGCGTTCATGCTGGTGCTGGTGCGGCCGTTCCTGGCCCGGCTGGGCGCGCGCGTGGCCAGCCGTGAGGGCCTGACGCAGAACGTGGTGGCGGGCACGCTGCTGCTGCTGCTCGCGTCCGCGTGGACCACGGAGCGCATCGGCATCCACGCGCTGTTCGGCGCGTTCCTCTTCGGCGCGGTGATTCCGAAGGAGGGCGGGCTGGCCGCGGCGCTGGTGGAGAAGCTGGAGGACGTGGCGGTGGTGCTGCTGTTGCCGGTGTTCTTCGCCTTCAGCGGCCTGCGCACGCAGGTGGGCCTGCTGGACAGCGTGCAGGCGTGGATGACGTGCGGGGCCATCATCCTGCTGGCGTGCCTGGGCAAGTTCGGCGGCAGCGCGGTGGCGGCGCGGGTGACGGGCCTGCGGTGGCGGGAGGCGGGCGCCATCGGCATCCTGATGAACACGCGCGGGCTGATGGAGCTCATCGTGCTCAACCTGGGCCTGGACCTGGGCGTCATCTCCCCCACGCTCTTCACGATGATGGTCATCATGGCGCTGGTGACCACCTTCATCACCACGCCGCTGCTGCGCTGGATGTATCCGCCGGAGGAGCTGGCGCGCGACCAGGTGGCGCCGGCGCCGGACGTGGCGCTGGCCTCGGCGTCGTACACGGTGCTGCTGTGCGTGTCGCACGGGCAGGCCGGGCCGGGCATGGCGGTGCTGTCGCGCGCGCTGTCGGGCGAGCGCAACGAGGCGAACCTCTACGCGCTGCACCTCCTGTCGCCGGACCGGGTGCTGCGCACGCGCGGGGACGAGCCCGCGGACCTCACCGGCGGCGCGCTGGCGCCGCTGATGGGCCGGGCGGAGAAGCTGGGGCTGTCGGTGCGCACGCTGTCGTTCGTGTCGTCGGAGCCGGCGCGGGACATCTGCCGCACGGCGCAGGCCAAGCGCGCGGACCTGGTGTTGCTGGGCTGGCACAAGCCGCTCTTCAGTCAGACGGTGCTGGGCGGCACGGTGCACGAGGTGATGCAGGAGGCCGGCGGCACGGTGGCGGTCCTGGTGGACCGGGGCCTGTCGCAGGTGCGGCGGGTGCTGGTGCCCTTCGTGGGCAGCCGGCACGACCGGGCGGCGCTGGGGCTGGCGCGGCGCCTGTTCAAGCAGGCGGGGGCGGAGGTGACGGTGCTGCACGTGACGTCGCCGGAGGGCGGCGGCGCGGGGCGGGCGCAGGTGGACGAGCTGTTCCCCTCCGAGGAGAGCGCCGCCGTGAAGTTCAAGGTGGTGCGGCACGCCTCTCCGGAAGAGGCGGCGCTGGAAGAGGCGAAGGCGGGGTACGACCTCGTGGTGGTGGGCCTGGGGGCCGAATGGGGCCTGGAAGACCGGTTGTTTGGCGTGCAACGCGAGCGCATCGTGCGCGACGCGCCCGCGTCGCTGCTCCTCGTGAGGCATCCCGAGGGCTCGACGGTGCTGGCGGCGACTCCGGAGAAGGCCCAGGCGCCGCGGGGCGAGGCATCGGACGTGACTCAGCCGCTCGGCGCGCGGAGCTGAGCGCCGTGCACCTGGGAGCCACACTGCGCCTCTTGCGCGTCGACGCGGGCCTGTCCCTGCGCGACCTGGCGCGTCGCATTGGCGTGTCGAGCGCGTACCTGAGCCGGGTGGAGAACGGCGTGGACGCGCCGCCCACGCAGGAGCGGCTGACGGCCATCGCCCGGGAGCTGGACGTACCCCCGGCGCTGCTGATGGACGTGGCCAACCGGGTGAGCCCGTACGTCGCGGGCTACCTGGAGGACGTGCCCGCCGCGGGGACGCTGCTGTTGGACATCGCGCGACGGAAGCTCACCGGCGCGCAGCTGGCGCGCGTGCGGGCCTTCCTGGACGCGGAGTTCCCCCTGCGCGAGGTGCGCGGCGACGAACCCGTGCCGCCCCTGGGACCGCTGCTGTGCGCGGAGCGGGTGGTGGTGCAGCTGAGTTGCGGGGACTACGAGGACGCGCTCGACGTGGCGGCTGGCCGGCTGGCGTCGGCGTTGCCAGGGGTGGACGCGGCGGCGCTCGCGGAGGGCCTGCGGCAGCGCGAGGGCGAGGCCCCCTCCCAGGTGGGCAACGGCGTGGCGGTGCCTCACGCGTTCGTGGCCGGCGCGGCCCCGGTGGCGGCGCTGGTGACGCTGGCCCGGCCCCTGAAAGTGGACGCCCCGGACGGCCAGCCCCTGCGGCTGGTGGTGGCGCTGGTGGACGGCCACGTGGGCCGCGCCAGGCTGATGCGGCTGGCGCACGTGGCCCGGCTCGCGGGGCGCGGGCTGGCGGACCGGCTCCACGGCGCGGAGGAGCCCCAACGGGTGCTGGAGACGCTGGAGGAGCTGGAAGCGCTGCGCTGAGATGCTGGAAGAGCCTCGGCGCGAGTGCTGGAAGAGCCTCAGCGCAAGTGCTGGAGGCGCCTCGGCGCGCGAGGGCCGGAGGAGCCTTGGCGCGTGAGGGCTGGAGGCGCCTCGGAGCGAGAGTGCTGGAGGCGCCTCGGCGCGAGAGTGCTGGAGGCGCCTCGGCGCGAGAGAGCCGGAGGAGCCTCGGCGCGTGAGTGCTGGAAGAGCCTCGGCGCGAGGGCCGGAGGCGCCTCGGAGCGAGAGTGCTGGAGGCGCCTCGGCGCGAGTGCTGGGAGAGCCTCAGCGCGAGTGCTGGAGGCGCCAGACGCGCCGCGCTGGGCGGCTGGAGGACCGCCCCAGCGGGTGCCGGATCCGCTGGTGGGGCCCCAGCGGGTGCCCGAGCTCCTGGAGGATCCAGAAGCGCCGCGCCGGGCGGAACACAGGTCGCGCCCGGGCGGGAGTCAGGCGGTGGTGGCTCAGCGCCCCGGGGGTACCCAGTGCTCCCAGAGCCCGATGTCTCGGTAGCCCAGGTTCCGGTAGACGTGCAGGCCCGCCGGGGTGGACTGGAGCACCGTCGCGGTGCACCCGCGCCCGCGCGCCCCGGAGATGAGCCCGCGCATCACCGCGGACGCCAGCCCCAGGCCCCGCGCCTCCGGATGGGTGGCCACCAGATACACGCCCGCCGTGTCCGCCACGTCCACCGCCAGCCCGCAGGACAGGGCCCTGCCGGCCTCGCGCGCCACCACCGTGTGCACCGGCAGCCGGGGGGGCCGCTGCCACACGGAGAGGATGTCCCGCCACTCCGGGCCGTAGGCCTGGACGTTGATCTCCACCAGGTCGTCCAGGCCGTCCGCGGACTCCACCGGCACCCCGGGCTCCGCGTCTGGCAGCTCCTGCAGCCAGGCGCCCATGGCCACCACGGTGAAGTCCGGACGGTAGCCCGCGGCGCCCAGCACCCGCGTCGCGTCCCGCTGCCCTGGCGTCAGGGTGACGCGCCAGCGCGACAGGCCCAGGCCCCGGTAGAAGTCCGTGATGGCGGGCAGCGCCTGGGCCAGCGCGTCCTCGTGGGCGAAGAGGACCTGCTGGAAGTGCGCGTCCTGGTAGGCCGGCAGCGCGAACGCGTCCACGCCGGGGAGCCGCAGGTGGCGCAGCGAGTCGCGCTCGGCCTGCAGGCGCTTGAAGGTGATGAGGTTGGTGTGCAATCGCGAGGTGAGTTCGGCATCCGTCATGCGGGCCGGCAGCCTAGACGCGGGGGCGACAGCCAAAGAACAGCCTCGGAGGAAAGGGCGCGCGTACCGGACGCCAGGGGGTTAGGTTTCCACCCCACGCCTGCTTATGACCCCGCGCTTCTTTTCGTTCGATCCGCGTCCCACCCGAATCGCCCTCTTCCTGGGCGCGTGCCTCCTGGCGGTCCTCACCGCCTGGGCCCTGGCGGACTTCCGGGGCGGCGGGGGGCTGGTCGCCATGGCGCGGGCCGGCATCAGCGCCGGCCTGATGCTGACCTTCCTGGTGTCCCGCCACCGCCTCCGCCCTCGCGCGGAGTGGGGCGTCACCCTGGACAGCACGGGCGTGCGAGTGGCCCGGCCCTTCAGCGGTCAGCCGCTGGAGCTGCACTGGGGACAGATTGATTCCGTCCGCCGGGTCGGCCGCAAGGGGAGCGTGCTGGGCCTGTTCCTCAAGGAAGAGGGAAGGGTGCTCGTCACACGACATCTTTTCGCCCGCAAGGCTGTTTATGAAGAGTTGATCGCGGCGCTGGAGGACCGCCTCCCGCCCTCGCGTTTCGACGCCTGATTCTTGAATCTTTCCGCAGCCTTGCGCGGGCTCCCGGACCTTGTTCGGGATGCCCGGTGGTGGTAGGCACAACAGGCTCAGCCCTGTCGCAACGGCAGCCTTTCCCAAGGACACGCTTCACATGGAAAAGACCCCCGCTACCGGCGCCGCGCTGGCCGCGCCGCCCGCCGAGTATGGGACGGACAGCATCACCAAGCTCGAAGGGCTGGAGGCCGTCCGCAAGCGCCCTGGCATGTACATCGGCGACACGATGACCTACGGCCTGCACAAGCTGGTCTACGAGGTCGTCGACAACTCGGTGGACGAGGCCCTGGCCGGCCACTGCACGGACATCGACGTCATCATCCACGTGGACGGCTCGCTCAGCGTCCAGGACAACGGCCGCGGTATCCCCGTGGGCCCGCACCCCGACCCCAAGTTCAAGGGCAAGGACACGCTGGAGGTCGTGCTCACGGAGCTGCACGCCGGCAGCAAGTTCGGCAACGGCGCGTACAAGGTGTCCGGCGGCCTGCACGGCGTGGGCGTCACGTGCGTGAACTTCCTGTCGGAGTGGTTCAAGGTCCGCGTCCAGCGCGCCGGCAAGGTCTACGAGCAGTCGTACGCGCGCGGCGTCGCCAACGGGTCTCCGCAGGAGGTGGGCGTCACCGACAAGCCCGGGACGTTGATCCACTTCAAGCCGGACACCCAGGTGATGGAGACGGTGGACTTCAACTTCGAGACGCTCAGCCAGCGCCTGCGCGAGCTGGCGTTCCTCAACGCGGGCCTGCACATCACCATCCGCGACGAGCGCACCCAGAAGGAGCACGACTTCAAGTTCGACGGCGGCATCTCCTCCTTCGTGGAGTACCTCAACAAGGCGAAGGAAGCGCTGCACGACAAGCCCGTCTACATCAAGTCGGAGCGCGAGGGCGTGTCGCTGGAGATCGCCATGCAGTGGAACGATGGCTACGACGAGCGCATCTTCACCTTCGCCAACAACATCAACACCCACGAGGGTGGCAGCCACCTGTCCGGCTTCAAGGCCGCGCTCACGCGCACGCTCAACAGCTACGCGGAGAAGGGCGGCCTCTGGAAGGACCTGAAGGAGACGCCCACCGGCGAGGACGCGCGCGAAGGCCTGTCCGCGGTCATCTCCGTGAAGCTCTCCAACCCCCAGTTCGAGGGCCAGACGAAGACGAAGCTGGGCAACAGCGAGGTGAAGGGCCTGGTCGAGCAGATGGTGAACGACCAGCTCGCCACCTTCCTGGAGGAGAACCCGCCGCTCGCGAAGAAGGTCGTCGTGAAGATTGGCGACGCGTGCCGCGCGCGCATCGCGGCCCGCAAGGCCCGTGAGACGGTGCGCCGCAAGGGCGTGCTCGACGGCGGCGGTCTGCCCGGCAAGCTCGCGGACTGCCAGAGCCGCGACCCGCATGAGAGCGAGCTGTACATCGTGGAGGGCGACTCCGCAGGTGGCTCCGCCAAGCAGGGCCGGGACCGGCGCAACCAGGCCATCCTCCCCTTGCGCGGGAAGATCCTGAACGTGGAGAAGGCGCGCTTCGAGAAGATGCTGACCAGCGCCGAAATCGTCACGCTCATCACCGCGCTGGGCACGGGCATCGGGGCGGAGGACTACGACCCGGAGAAGGCGCGCTACCACCGCATCATCCTGATGACGGACGCGGACGTGGACGGCAGCCACATCCGCACGCTGCTGCTCACGTTCTTCTACCGGCAGATGCGCGAGCTCATCGACCGGGGCTACGTCTACATCGCGCAGCCGCCGCTCTACAAAGTCACGCGCAACAAGAAGGACAGCTACGTCAAGGACGAGCGCGCGCTCAATGAGTACCTGCTGCGCATCGCCGCGGAGCACTGCCGGGTGAAGACGCCCGCCGGTGAGCTGGGCGGCGCGGAGTTCAAGGCGCTCCTGGAGAAGGTCATCACCTACGAGGAGCGGCTGGAGAAGCAGGCCAAGCGCCGCGACGCGCGCATCGTGGACGCGCTGGTGCAGGCGACGAACCTGCGCGCGGCGTCGCTGGTGGACGACTCGGCGGTGGAGGTGGAGCTGACGGCGATGCGCGAGTACTGCCAGCGGCGCATGCCGGAGGTGGTGGGCCGGCTGGCCACGCGGCTGGAGCAGGACGCGGAGAACCAGGCCCGGCGGCTGGTCGTCACCACGGACGTGAACGGCTCCATGCGCGAGTCCGTCTTCGACCACGCGTACCTGTCGTCGCCGGAGTACCTGGAGCTCGTCTCCCTGCGGGAGGCCTTTCACTCGCTGGGCCGGGCGCCCTACCGCGTGCAGGTGGACGCGGGCGAGGTGACGGCGTTCTCCGTGCAGGAGGTGCTGGCCGCGGTCCGCAAGGACGCGCAGAAGGGCCTGGGCCTGCAGCGCTACAAGGGTCTGGGAGAGATGAACCCGGAGCAGCTCTGGGAGACCACCATGAACCCCACCACGCGCACGCTGCTCCAGGTGCGGGTGGAGGACGCGGTGGAGAGCGACGACATCTTCTCGCTGCTGATGGGCGAGGCGGTGGAGCCCCGCCGCGAGTTCATCGAGCGCAACGCGCTGGACGTGCAGAACCTGGACATCTGAGGTCCACCGCGCGCCCCTGAAGTCCCACGCCGGGCCCCGGGTCAAAGACCCGTGGGCCCGGTGCCGTTTTCCGGCTCCGCGCCCACGTGCCCTTCCCATCCTTGTCGAGCCGGGCCGCGCGAGCGGCGGCCCCCGTGAGCCCTTACGGAAGGAACCTGGAGACCCCCGCCCAGCGCCACGAGCTGCCCGCGCGCATGTTCAGCAAGGCGGTGACGCCGATGACGCCCGCCAGGGTGAAGAGGTTCACGACGCCGCCCACGTCCAGCGCCTGCATCGTCCGCGCGGCCTTCTCCGGTGTGCGCACCGTGGGCTTCAGCCCCGTCTCCACGGGGACGGCGCCCTCGGGGGCCTGCTTCGCCAGGGAGGCCCCACCGAGGATGTTGGCCGCGCCCAGCGCCACGGTGGCGCCCAGCAGCAGGTCCTTGGCGAGCACCAGCCGGCGCGTGGTGCCGTCAATCTCCCGGCCCGTCAGCCGCGAGCGGCCCACCAGCCAGGTGAGGGCCGCCACCCCCACCGACGCCGCGTTGATGACGTTGAAGCCGTTCCAGGCGGCGTTCACCACCCGGCCCCGCTCCTCCTGCGAGCCCACCCCCCGCACCGCGGGGTTGAGGGCCAGCTTCCCGAAGAGCGAGCCACCGAACCCGGCCGCGAGCCCCAGGTTGTGCAGCACCAGGCCGGTGGACGACAGCACAGGCGTCATGGACGGACTCCGTGAAGAAGAAGTGGATGTCCGTGAGGGTAGCCACTGCCCATGCCCGCGGGAGCAGCGCGTCAGGGTGACGCCCGGTGTGGGGCGGGGGCTCGCCTGCCCGTCAGTCCTCCGGAGGGAGTCTGGGAGGCCCGGCCGCCGCCGCGCGGGCGTCTACCGTTCGGAGCTTCGGGCGCCGCGCAGCGCCTCCGCGCGCTCCTTGCGGGACATGTTCGTCACGTCGACGATGTCGAAGTCGAGCGCGCCCTGGTTGTCCCCCAGGTGCAGGTCCGGGAAGACGCAGCGCAGGTCGTTCACGCCCGTCACCTGGTAGCGCTTGCCCGTCTCGAACAGGCGGTGCGTGCTGCGCACGGACTCCGCCTTGGGGCCCTTCTCCACGCACAGCACCGTGTGCACGCGGCCCAGGGCGCCGGGCCGCACCTCGGCGAAGTCGTCGCGCACGGTGAAGAGGTAGGTGGACTTGGGGTTGAGGCCGCGCAGCAGCATCTGGTGCCGCGGCTTCACCTGGAGGGCGTTCTTCTCCGGCTCGAACAGCACCGAGCGCGGCGGGATGTACGCGGACTGCCGCAGGTGCACGCGGATGGCGCCGCGGTTGTCCTCGGGGCCGGTGTCATCCAGCGCGAAGAAGTGGAGCTTCTTCGCGCCCTTGATGGTGCGAGGGGAGCTGTTGATGAAGCCCACAGCGGCGTCGGCCGCGACGTCCCCTTCCGCGTAGTAGACGAGCGTGCCGGACGTGGTGCCGTCGCCGTCCGCCAGCGCCGCGCTGCCGTCGGTCCACACCGAATAGGCGGCCCCGGGCGACACGTCGATGGTGGCCGTCGGGTACTCCGACAGCGGCAGCGCGTTGTACATGGGCCGCAGCACCAGCAGGCGCGTGGGGTAGTCCACGATCCGCATCGCGTGGTCCGCGTCGCTCTCCGCCGGCTCCGTCCCGGCGCCCGCGTCGCCCTGCGCCTCGGCGCTCGCGACGGCGGCGCTGCCGCCGTCGTCCTGGGGCCCGGCGGTGCCCGCGTCGTCCCCGGGCACGCCCGCGGCGGCGACGGCGGCGCTCCCCGAGTCCGCGGCCGGCGCTCCGGCGTCGACGGCGGTGGTGGGGATCTCCGACGCCATCTGGGTGGTGCCGGGCGCCACCTCCAGCTCCGCCTTGAGGTGCACCTCTGGCTGGTTGGGCGTGAAGCGCCGCGTCCAGGCGCGGTAGCCCGGCTTGGTGATGACGATGGTATGGGACGTCTTCTGCTCCGCGCCGATGACGCGGCTGGGCGTGTTCCCCACGGGCCGGCCGTTGACGACGATGGAGGCCCCTTCCGGCTTGGAGGTGAGCCACAGGACGACGGGCTCTCCCTCGCCCTCGACGACCTCCGGCGGGGACAGGAAGTGCACCAGCAGGCCGATCAGCACGACCACGGCGGTGACGCTGAACACGACCATGCTCAGCAGGCGCACCTGCTTCAGGCGCTTGCGCTCGCGCTCGGCGGCCTCGGCGGCCAGCTTGTCGCGGGCGTCGTCCGCGGAGGTGCGCGCCCGGGGGGCCTCGCGCTCCGGCGGCGCTGGCGGCTCCGGCGCGACGGCTGTCTCCACCGGCGTGTCACGCGGGGCCGCGAACGTGGGCAGCGCCCGCGGCATCGCCGTGGGCTCCGTCCCGGAGTCGGTGTCCGGCTCCGGGGGCAGCTCGGGGGGCAGGGGGCGCTTGCCGGTGCCGGTGGTCTCCCGGGTACCGCCCGCCGTCACCCGGCGCACGCCGGTGGTGCTGCGGCGCACCGTGGTGGCCTGGTTGGAGCTGGAAGTGGAGGAGCGGCGCGCGCCGCCTTCGCTCGCGGGGCGCTGGCCGGCATCGCTGCCAGGGGCGCGCACGCCGGGGCTGGACGGGCGGGAGACGCCGGGGCTGGACGGACGGGTCACGCCAGGGCTGGAGGGGCGGACCACGCCGGGGCTGGAGGGGCGGCCGTTGCTGGAAGGCAGGCGCGCGCGGCCCTGGGACGGCTCCGACGACGGCGTCTGCCACGCGGCCAGCTGATCCTTGAAGGTGGGCGGCAGCTCCACCTTGCGTCCCTCGCCAGCCAGCTCCTCCGCGAAGAGGTACGTCATGAGCTGGCTCAGCATCGTGGGCGTGAAGCGCGGCGTGTCGCGGTAGAGCATCTCCACCAGCGACTCGCTCAGGTCCTTCGCCGTCTGGTAGCGCGCCTCGCGGTCCACCGCCATCGCGTGCGCGACGATGCTCTCCAGGTCCTCGCCAATGGACGGGTTGATGGCGGACGGCGGCAGGCAGTCGCCCTGGATGATGCGGGGCAGCACCGTGACGAACTCGCCCTCGAAGGGGCGCCGGCCGCACAGCATCTCGTAGAGGACGATGCCCGCGGCGTACACGTCCGTGCGCGCGTCCAGGTCCTGCCGCCCCTGGGCCTGCTCCGGGGAGAAGTACGGGTACTTGCCCTTGAGCGTGCCCGGCGACGTCTTGGCCTCCACCGCGCTCGTGGCCTTGGCGATGCCGAAGTCGATGACCTTGACCTCGCCCTCGTAGGAGATGAGGACGTTGTCGGGGGACACGTCGCGGTGGACCAGGCCCAGCGTCTGGCCGTCCTCGCCCACGTGGCGGTGCGCGTAGTCCAGGCCCTCGCACAGCTTGCTGGCGATGTGCAGCGCCAGCGGCTGGGGCAGGAAGCCCACCCCGGCGCGCGCCGCGCGGCGCAGCACCTTCGACAGGGGCTGGCCATGCACCAGCTCCATGGCGATGAAGTACTGCCCCTCCACCTCACCGAAGTCGAAGATCTGCGCGATGTTGCCGTGCGTGAGGCCGGCCGCGACGCGCGCTTCGCTGATGAACATCTCCACGAAGTCGTGGTCGTCCACGAAGTGCGGGAGGATCTGCTTGATGACGCATGGCTTGGTGACGCCAGCGGCACCCGTGAGGCGTGCGCGGTACGTGACGGCCATGCCCCCAGCGGCAATCTTGGAGACGAGGACGTACTTGCCGAATTGCTGGGGACTGGGTTCTGCCACGGGCGGGGAGGCGTGCCGGTAAAGGGGAAAGCCCGAGCATACTCGCCTTCCATCGAAAGTCCCGGACGCGCTCGCATGGCATGCGAAGATTTCGCTCCGGGTGCTGTCCCGGTGTGGCAGGCAGCCTGGTGGGTCAGGAAGACCCTCGGAATGGACACGACGCCCAGGGTCTCGGCGCGGCGGGTGTGAGGGGGACTGCTGGGGCGGTTCACACTTCTTCACGCGGGTTCGTGACGTGCGTACGGGGGGCGGCGTTATCACCTGCGCCATTCCGGGCCTCGGGCCGTGGGATGGGGGTGGTGGAAGGCCGCTCCCAGGGAAGCGAGACGACGGCCATGGGGCATGGGCGCCCGGTGTGGAGTGCGCGGGCCACCTTCGCGGTGGTGCTGGGGCTGGTGCTGGCCTCGGGGGCCGCGTGGGCGCAGGACGGGGACGGGTGGCCGTCCGCGTTCGACCTGCTGGCGAGCGGTCCCGAGCTGGGCGGCGGTGACGTGCCCCGCGCCGCGCCGCCGCGCCGGGGCGCGAACGCCTCCGGGGTGCCGCCGGAGGTGATGGCCCGGGTGCTGACGGAGGAGGGGCCACGGCCGGTGCCCATGGCGTCCGCGGCGGAGTCCGGTCCGGTGGTGGCGCCGGACGCGGAGACGGACGACGCGCCGGGGCCCGCGGGGCGCCGCGTGTCGGCTCCCCGGACGCGGCTGGTGGAGGACGCGCCGAGGCCGCCGTTCAAGGCGGTGCCGGTGGTGGTGGCGGTGGTGCCCGGGTTGGTGCTGCACGGGCTGGGGGCGTGGACGGCGGGGGATGGTCAGACGGCGCGGGGCCTCTTCGTGGCGGAGGCCACGGGGCTGGGGTTGCTGGCGGCGGGGGTGGTGCCCCTGGCGCTGACGGGCGCGTCGCGCAGGACGGTGGGGCCGCTGTACGCGGTGGCGCTGACGGGCGCGGGGGTGTTCTCGCTGTCGATGCTGGCGAACCTGTACGCGGTCATCTCCCCCGCGTTCGACCCCGGGCAGGTGCCGGACACGCTGCCGCCGTTGGAGTTCGACCTGGGCTACCAGTACGTGCACGACGTGTCGGCGGACTACCGGAACTTCTTCGCGCTGGGCGCGGTGGCGCGGCTGTCGGCGGTGCGGCTGGAGGCGTCCGCGCGGCTGGCGCCGGACGATGGCAACACGCTGATCCGCGCGGGCGCGGCGTACCGGCTGTGGGGCGCGCCGGAGCGGACGCCGGGGCTGGGGGATGGGACCGCGCTGGAGGTGGAGGGCTTCGCGACGTACCACCGCTACCCGACGGAGGGCTTCACGCTGGGCGGCGGGGAGGTGGCGCTCCGGGGCCGCTACGCGATGGAGCGCTTCGGTCCCAGGTTCATGGGCTCGTTCGTGGAGGGGAGCGTGGGCCTGTCGCTCCAGGGCTACAGCTATCCGGGGCGCGTGGACGACGACAACCTGTACGGGCAGCTGCTCTACACGTTCGGCTATGGCGTGTGGCTGGGGCGCGGCGGGCCGCTGAAGGGCGAGGCGGTGCTCTTCTACGACCACCGCAAGGACGGGCTGGTGGGCGGCATGCGCGGCCGGGGCGGCGGCGTGGTGGGCTCGTTCGGCGCGAGGGGCCGCGTGCTGCTGACGGAGCGCTGGGGCGTGGCGGCGGAGGCGCAGGTGGGCGGCGCGCTGATGGGGCGGGTGTCGTTGTTGTACGCGGTGGGAGGTGACACGTGAGCGGCGGGGTTCGTGCGCTGGGCGCGGTGGGACTGGCGGCGGCGCTGCTGTCTTCGGGCTGCATGCGGCCCGGCGAGGACCGCGCGGTGCGAGACACGCGCGTGGGCCAGGCCGAGGGCGACGCGCTGACGGTGGAGGTGGAGGGCGGGCTCGCGTCGGTGCGGACGCTGGCGTCGGGGACGCTGGAGCTGTGGGGACAGGCGCCGGTGTTCACGGTGCGCGTCAACGCGGGCGCGCAGGCGCGCGCGGACTGGCTGTTCACGGTGCACAACGCGATGCCGGGTGCGCTGCTGGAGGCGGTGGACGCGTCGGGCACGCCCCTGGCGGTGGTGGCCCTGCCGGACGCGCACCCCACGGTGAAGGCGTGGCGGGTGGCGCTCGCGCCGGGGACGTCCGCCCGGCTGACGGTGGCGCCGCCGGACTGGGACACGCGCGAGCCGTTCCGCTTCGCCGCGCTGGCGGACGTGCAGGAGGCGCTGTCGAAGGTGGGGGACATCTACGCGCGGCTGAACGAGGACCCCACGCTGCGCTTCATCTTCTTCGCGGGCGACCTGACGGAGTACGGGACGCGGGAGCAGCTGGAGGAGTTCCAGCAGCGGCTGGAGGCGGACTCGCGCATCCCGCTGTACGCCACGCTGGGCAACCACGAGACCTTCACCGACGACGCGCGCGAGTACCAGCGGCTGGTGGGGCGGGGCAGCCAGCACTTCGTCTTCCGGGGCGTGCACTTCAGCCTGGTGGACTCCGGCAGCAGCACGGTGGATCCGCTGGCGGAGGAGGCGCTGGACGGGTGGCTGGAGGAGGCGCGCGACGCGGTGCACGTGGTGGCGATGCACATCCCGCCCCTGGATCCGATCGGCGTCCGGGGCGGCGGCTTCGCCGTGCGCAACGAGGCGGCGGGGCTGGTGGGGAAGATGGCGAGAGCGGGCGTGGACCTGACGCTCTACGGCCACATCCACTCCTACTATTCGTTCTCCAACGCGGGCATCCCGGCGTTCATCTCCGGAGGGGGCGGGGCGATCCCGGAGCGCTTCGACGGGGTGGGCCGGCACTTCCTGGCGGTGGACGTGGATCCATCGGTGGGGGTGCGCGAGGTGGGGCTGGTGCGGGTGGATTGATCCGCGCGGGTCTTGACGATGCAGGCGGGGCCGACTTTCCGGCCCGCGCGAGGACCCCCTTGAAAGACCACTGAACATCTGGGCAGATAGGCGGCCTCAACGCCTTGTGAGGAGGCCTGCCCATGTTCGATTCCCCCGAGAACGATTCCATCTCCCCCGCGCTGCGCGCGCTGCTCGAGCTGTTCGCCACGGACCTGGCGGACGTGAAGTTCCCGGACGTGGACACGGCGGTGCTGGGAGAGGCCGCCGCGCATGTGCGGGAGAAGGCGGAGGCGGTGGCCCGGGCGCAGGCGGCGCTGGACGCGGCGAGGCAGGCGCTGAACGAGAGCCAGGAGTCGCTGCTCCAGAAGGGCCAGCGGGCGCTGGCGTACGCGAAGGTGTTCGCGGAGGACGACGCGGAGCTGGGCGGGAAGCTGGAGGCCATCCACCTGCCGCGTCCGGTGCGCAAGTCGGGGCCGTCCGCGGTGGAGCCCCTGGGCGCGACGGCGGGCAACGACGACAACGCCCCGCGCCGCCGTGGCCGTCCCCCCAAGCTGCGCCCGGTGGCCTCGCTCTTCACGGAGGGCGGCAACACCTCGGACGCCGCGCAGGAAGAGGCGTCCGCGGGCTTCCCGTCCTAGGCCCGCAAGAAGAAGACCGCGTGCCCCCGGTACGGCGACCGGGAGCACGCGGTCCGCGCTCTCCGAGTGGCTAGTCCTTCGGGAGCGCTGTCGAACGTCTCGAACACGACGGGGCCGCATATAGCGACGCCACGTGTCGCGAAGGTTCAGTTGCCGTGACACTTCGCCCCCGGCCGAGTCTTGATGGGGTCACGAACCGCGGGCGTCCCGCAGTCCACGCGGCAGGTGCGTCAGGGCTCCGTCGGAAAGCAGGGCCGTGGGCGCTCCCCGACGCCGCGTCTGCGACAACAGGATGATCAGCAGCGCCGAATACACGACCGCGAACGGCCGGAAGAGCAGCACCCGCCGGGTCAGCTCCGCACCCAGGACCGTGTCCGAGACGACCATGCCGATGAGCGCCACCGCGGCCACGCCCACCATGCCCCCGCGGGAGCGCCCCTCCAGCGCGCAGCGGATCACCGGCCACGCGAGCAGGTAGTTCGCGCGCCACGCCAGCGGTGACAGGAGCGTCACGCCCAGGCAGCAGAACGCGAGCAGCTCCACGGGGCCGGGTCGCGCCCACAGGAGCGCCGCGACGAACAGCCCCAGCGCCACCGCCTGCGCCAGCGTCATCGCGCCCGCGGGGGGCAGCGACTCCGCGGGCAGCGCCAGCGACAGCAGCAGCGTGGGCAGGCCCTGGGGGTTGTGCCCCAGCGCCCACGGGGGCGTGGTGCGGGCCAGGATGTCCGTCCAGTCACGCACCTGTGACACGGTGCCCGCCCACCCGTAGCGGCCCAGCGTGGGGAGGACCAGGAGGACGCCGAGGAGGGCGGTGGTCCCCACCACGCGCCAGTGCCTGCGCGCCAGGAAGAACAGGCCCAGCAGCGCGGCCGGAGGCTTGAGCAGGCACGCGACGGCGAAGGCGGCGCCCGGGCCCCACGCGCGGCCGCGCTCCGCGCCCACGGCGGCGAAGACCAGCAGCCCCAGCAGCACGGCGTCCACCTGGCCGTAGAAGATCTCGAAGGAGAACGCGGGCAGCAGGGCGGCGGTGGCCAGCACGGGCGCCCAGGGCCACGGCGCGGCCTCTCCGGGCGCGGGCGCGGCGCGGCGGGTGAGCACGGACACGGCGGCCAGCGCGAGCACGGAGCCCAGGTTCCACAGCGCCACGGCGGCGCGCGGGGGCAGGGCGGTGAAGGGCAGGAAGAGGGGCGCGGTGACGGGCGCGTACTTGAACGGCATGGTGCCGTCCTCGGCGCGGTAGAGGTCGGAGCCCTCGCGGAAGCGCTCGGCGGCGGTGAGGTAGACGCGGAAGTCCGCGCCGCGCCGGGGGTGCTGTCCCACGGCCACGGCCGCCACGGCGAGCACCGCCAACAGGGCCCACTCCACCTTCCGGGACGCGCGGTGGAGCGGCAGGTCAGCGGTGCTCATTCACGGTCAGCGGGTGCGGGGTGGGGCGCGCACCATTCCACGCGGGGGCGCCCCGCCGCAATCACAGGCCGTAGGCTTCGAGCAGCCGCAGCCACACCTCGCTCATGGTGGGGTACGACGGCACCGCGTGCCAGAGCGTGTCCAGCGGCACCTCGCCCGCGACGGCGACGGTGGCCGCGTGGAGCATCTCCCCCACGCCCGGGCCGGTGAACGTGGCGCCCACGATGACCCGGCGCTTCTCGTCCACCACCAGCTTCGCGGTGCCCTTGAAGTCCTCGCCCATCACGGCCGTGCCGGCCACGTCCCCCAGCTCGTACTGCACCGTCTTCACCGGCACGCCCTCCTTGCGGGCCTTCTCCTCGGTGAGGCCCACGCTGGCCACCTGCGGGTGCGTGAAGACGACCTGCGGCGTGGCCCGGGTGTCCGCCCACGTCTTCGCGGGCTTGCCCAGGAGGATGTCGCCCACCTGTCGCGCCTGGTACTTGCCCATGTGCGTGAGCATGTTGCGGCCGTTCACGTCGCCGCAGGCGTACAGCCAGTCGCCGTCCACGCCCTTCGCGCGCAGCTGCTCATCCACTTCGATGGTCGCGCCGGGCTTGAGGCCCACCGTCTCCACGCCCAGGTCGTCCGTGCGCGCGGTGCGGCCCATGGCCACGAGCAGCGCGTCCGCGCGCAGCGTGTCGCCGCCCGTCAGCGTCACGGTGAACTCGCCCTTCTCGCCGGAGCGCTGCACCTTGGTCGCCTGCGTCTCCAGCAGCACGCGCACGCCGGAGTCGCGCAGCGCCTGCGCCACCTGCTCGCCCACGAAGGGCTCGAAGCGCTTGAGCAGCCGGGGCCCGCGCTGCACCAGCGTCACCTCCGAGCCCAGCTCGCGCCACGCCTGCGCCAGCTCCACCGCCTCCACGCCACCGCCCAGCACCACCAGCCGGCCCGGGACCGCCTTGGCGCCGGTGCCCTCGCGGTTGTCCCAGGGCTTGGACTCCCTCAGGCCCGCGGTCTCCGGCAGGCGCGGCTTGCTGCCCGTGGCGACCACGACGGCCCGCTTCGCCTCCAGCTCGCGCACCTTCCCGTCCTTGCCCGTCACGCTCACCTTGCGCGGGCCGGTGAGCCGGCCATGGCCGCGCATCACGTGGAGCTTCGCCCCCTCCGCCCACTTCACCTGGGACTTGTCGTCGTAGCCGGACACCATCTTGTCGCGGTGCTTGAGCACCGCCTCCGCCTTGAGCGGGCCCTGGATGAGCTCGCGCAAGCCGGGCGTGTGCTGTGCCATCCACAGCGTCTCGCTGGGGTGCAGCAGCGCCTTGCTGGGCATGCAGGCCCAGTAGGAACACTCGCCGCCCACGAGCTCGTGCTCCACCAGCGCGACCTTCAAGCCCCCCGCCGCGGCACGCGCACCCGCGTTCTCCCCCGTAGGACCTGCCCCGATCACCACCACGTCGAAAGTCTCGGCCATGAAGCCTCCCGCCTCCTGCTTGGTCACGGAAGGGCCCGCCGCCAATCGCACTGGCCGCCCGAGTCGGCTGGTGGAAAGAGCGGCTGGTCACAAGAGGACAGCCCCCGCTGTCAGGGCCCGGAGGCCCCCGCCGTCGGGGCACGGCCGGATGCGTGGGGTGTCGAGCGTCCGGACGAGCGGTCCGCGCGGAGAACGCGCGGCGGGAGGTGTGCCATGGGACGTGTCGCCAAGGGTGTCTCGGTTCGCTCCGCGCGGTCGCGCGTCTAGCCTCACCGGCAGTGTCCCATCCCCGCCCGAAGGCGGCGCCATCTGGAGCGCCGCCGTGGAAGCGTGGGGACAGCCTGTCGTGAATCGCTGACGGCGTGTCCGCGCGGCGGCTCCCGCGTGCACATCCCGGCCAGGTCCCGGCTCCTCGCGAGCACGTGGACGCGGCCGACAGGAATCCGTCTTCGCTCATGTCCTCATCCAGGCATCGCCGTTCCCGCGCGCCGTCCCGGCGTTCGGGCTCCTCGCTGTTCCACTCCGAAGCGCCCTCCGCGCGTCACCTGCGCGTCCAATCCACCCTCTCCGAAGAAGTCTCCCTGCTCTTCCGTGGCGAGCTGTCCGACCCACGGCTCGAAGGCGTCGCGCTCACGTCGTTCGAGCTGTCCCCCGAAGGCCGCATCGCGCGCATCGGCTACACGCTGTCGCACGATGCCGCCGCACCCGCCGACGTGAAGGAGGCGCTGCTCCGCGCGGAGGGCTACCTGCGCTCGCGGCTCGCGCAGCACCTGAACCTCAAGCGCACCCCGCACCTGCGCTTCGTGCTCATGGGCACCGCCCCGCGCATGGAGCCCGAGCCCGAGGACGGGGACGGGGATGGGGGTGACGCATGATGCCCCGCATCCTCGAAGCCCCACCGGGCGCCGTGCCCCTCCTCGCCTGGGCCCGCGCGGTTCCCCTGGCGGCGCTGAAGCAGCTCCAGCGGCTCGCCGCGCAGCCCTACGTCACGGAGCACGTGGCGGTGATGCCGGACGTGCACCTGGCGTCGGGCGTGGCGGTGGGCACCGTCTTCGCCACGCAAGCCCACGTCGTCCCCGGCGCGTTGGGCAATGACCTGGGCTGCGGCGTGAGCGCGCACCGCTTCGCCTTCCCCGCCGCGTCGCTGTCGCGCGCGGACCTGGAGCGGCTGCTCTCCCAGCTCTCCCGGGTCATCCCGGTGGGGGACGCGGTGCACCGGGGCCGGGGCCTGCCACCACCGCCCGGACTGGAAGCCCCGCCGCTGTCCACCCAGAAGCTCGTCCATGTCTGGGAGCGGCTGGCCCCGCGACACCTGGGCACGCTCGGGGGCGGCAACCACTTCCTGGAGCTGGACCGGGACGGGGCGGGCGACCTCTGGCTGCTCATCCACTCCGGATCGCGGGGCGTGGGGGCCGCCGTGGGCGAGCACCACCAGCGCGTGGCGGAGGCGCTCGGCGAGGGCACTCCGCCCGCCCTTCACACCGACACCGAGGCGGGCCAGGCCTGCGTGAACGACATGGAGTGGGCCTGCCGCTTCGCCCGCGCCAACCGGGACGCGCTCGCCGCCCGGGCGCTGGCCGTGCTGGGGGACCTGCTGGGCGTGTCCCCGGACACGGAGAGCACCGTGGACGTGCACCACAACCACGTCGCCTCCGAGCCGCACTTCGGCCGGGTGCTCTGGGTGCACCGCAAAGGAGCGGTGGGGCTGGACGCGGGGGCCCGGGGGCTCATCCCCGGCTCCATGGGCACGGCCTCCTCCCTCGTCGAGGGCCGGGGCGAACCGCGCGCCTTCCGCTCCTGCTCGCATGGCGCGGGCCGGGTGCTCACCCGCACCGAGGCGCGGACCCGCATCCGCCCGGAGGCGCTGGTCCACGCCCTGCGTCGCGTGGTCTTCGACCCGGGCCGGACCCGGGCCCTGGTGGAGGAGGCCCCCACCGCCTACCGGGACCTCACCGAGGTGCTGGAGGACCAGGCGGACCTCGTGACGCCCCGCGTCCGGCTCACGCCCCTGGCCGTGCTGAAGGGCTGAGGGGTGGGGCCTGTCGGGTGGATGACAGCCGGTCCCCCGGCCGGACCCCCGCCTGGGTGGCGGTGATCCACCCCGCACTCCACGGCGAACGGGGCCCATCGTCAGAGTGGGTTCCCGCGCACGTCGAGATGCCGTAGTATCGGCCCACGAGTACGCGTGCGAACCTGCTGGGGCGTCGTCTAATGGCAGGACGTCAGACTTTGACTCTGATTATCAAGGTTCGAATCCTTGCGCCCCAGCCACTCCGCTCCGGGGGGACGCGGTCAACGTCCGTCCGGAGGTAGAAGGCGGTGGGCTGATGCCGCAGAAGACGCTCCTGCTGGTCACCGTGGGCGGTCCGCCGTCCGCGCTCGTGAACGCCGTGCAGGAACCGCTGGCGACGCACCTGGGCGTCAGCGCGGTCGTGAGCAGGACGGTGCTGTCGTCCCCTGCCTACGCCTTCAACAAGGACCGGAGCCAGTACCACTGCAACGCCATCATGCGGCGGCTGGGAACGGTGCTGGAGGACGCGCCCCAGGACCTGGTGATGGGCGTGACGGACGCGGACCTGTTCGAACCGGACTCGCCCTTCGTCTTTGGCCAGGCGGACCGGGAGTCGAACGTCGCGGTGCTGAGCGTGTACCGGCTGCGCCAGGGCGCGGAGGGTGAGGCGCTGCGCCGCCGCGTGCAGGTGGAGGCGGTGCACCAGGTGGGACACCTCATCGGCCTGTCCTACTGCGAGGACTCCCGGTGCGTGATGTTCTTCCCGCAGGCTCCGCAGGACATCGACCGCAAGTCGCTGGGCCCCTGCAATGTCTGTCGCAACGAGCTGAACCGGCTCAACCGCTGAGGCGCGTGAGGGGGCGCGTGAATGCCTCCTCGCGCGTTGACGTCCTGTCCAGCGCGCCCTGTAGTCTGCGGGCCGAAGCGTGTGACAGGGCCGGCACGGCGGGAGACAGTGATGATGGGCATGCGGCGATGGCTCGGTGGCGTGGTGGCGGTGGGGATGTTGGGGGCGTGCCAGCCCCTGGATGACGCGGGTGGCGGTGGCACCACGGGCGACGTCCTCTTCAACCAGGGCTTCGCCTTCGTGCGCGACGACCGGAACGTCTACGTGGTGGACGACGACGGCGACCCCAACAGCCCGCAGCGGCTGACGACGGGCGGCGGCGCTTACACGCCCTCGATTTCGAAGAACGGCAACAGCATCGTGTTCGTGCGGCGCTCGGGCAACGTGTCCTCGCTCCAGACGGTGCCCACCTCGGGCGGGCCGGTGGCCACGCTGCTGAGCACCAACGACGCGGCGTGCGGCAGCTGCACCAACTTCCGCGGGCCCACGTTCAGCCCGGATGGCCGCACCATCGTCTTCGCGTTCGACCGGACATCCGGATCGCTGGGCTCGCTGGCGCGCATCGGGGTGGATGGCAGTGGCTTCACGGAGCTGACGCCCAACGCGGGCATCGCCTTCGGGTCGCCGTCCTTCTTCCCCAACGGCAACACGGTGCTGGCGCCCGCGGGCACCGTCGCGTCCCAGCTCAACCAGCTCGCGTTCGTGCCGGTGGGCGGTGGCACCACGCGCTTCGTGTCGCTGGGCAACGAGGTGCTGGCCATCGCGAACCGCGCGGTGGTGTCTCCGGACGGGCAGCAGGTGGCGCTGGACGGGCGGCTGTCCTCCGGCAGCACGCGCATCTTCGTGGGCAACGTGACGGCCACCGGCCTCAACGGCGTCCTGCGGCGGTTGACGGACTACACGGCGAGCACGGTGCAGGAGAGCTTCCCCAGTTGGGCGGGCAGCACGGGGCTGGGCTTCCTCTTCAACGACTCCGGCGGCGACCCGAGCATCTACCGCGCCCCGGTGTCCTCGACGGCCAGCTCCGTCACCCTCGCGGTGCCCGTCGCGAACGAGCCCTTCTACGGGCCCAACTGATATCCGCGCGGGGGCCGCTGCTCCCCGGCGAGCGGCGGCTTCGGGGGTTCTCCCGGGTAAGGGCTGGAGCAGGGGGCATGAGGCGATGGCCTCCATGGCGCTCCCTGCTCCTACCGGGTGTCCCCGGTCAGCGACCAGGCTTGCAGCAGCCCGAGGACACCGACGGCCGCGAACAGCAGCAGGAAGACGGTTCCCCGGATGACGTCACGGCGCTCGACGCCTGTCCCCGGCCGCATGTTGTGGTGGGGCGCATCCGCCAGATAGACGATGTCGACGGTGGAGCCCGGTGGACGCTCCCCGTCGTCCGCCGCTTCCCGGAAGTTGCCGTACATCCGCGACCCATCCGGCAGCGCGAAGCAATGGAAGACATGCTGCTGGCGGCCGCGGGCATACCGCGTGACGCTGACGACCTCCGCGCGCACGCGCACCCCCTCCTGCCGCAACCGCACGGTGATGCCGCGGTACTTCAGGAGCAGCCGCAGCAACAGCAGGGGGGCGCCTGCGAACACGACGAGGAGGATGATCAGGGTCGTGAAGGGCATGGCACCGTCAGGACTCGGGGGGAGCGGGTGAACTCGCGCCGACGCAGCAGGGACAGCAGGGGGAAGACCCTTTCAGGGATCATGGGGCGACGTCCTCCCGTGCCGCCTCCTGCCGCTGCTGCTTCTGCTGGGCAGGAGGCCGCGGAGGCGCATCCAGTTGGCGCCAGCTTTGGGGGACGGTGGGGTGCCGAGAGCTCCGCGCCCGGACCCTCATGGGGTCGGGCATCATCATCAGGTACACGGTCACGACCATGAGGAACACCATGACGGTCACCATGGGCACGAGCGTGAGCAGCCCGACTTCCGTCTCCTCGCACTGATTCTGTCGGGGGTCCTCCGGGAGGTAGAGGACTTCGAGCACGTCCCCCACGGATGGGTGCGACCGCAGCACGCGCTTCTTCTGGGAGAACTCGTCTTGGAACCGCGAGCCGTCCTGCAGTTGGAAGACGTACTCCACCACCACGGTGTTCAGCACGTAGCTCCGGCGCAGGTTGACCACCTCGCCCAGGGAGCGCAGTCCCTGCGCTCGCAGCTTCCGGGTGAGCCGGTGCTGGCGCAGCAGCCGCACCGCGGTGAACAGGCATGTCCCCAGGAGGATCGCCCCGATCAGGAGCCTGAAGAGAGAGAGCATGGTTCCTTCAGGATGGGGGTGCGAGGGATGTGGAGGCAACCTGGGTCGGGTCTGTCTCGGCCCTCGCCAGCAGGGCCACCGCGCCAATGAGGACGAGGCCCACGAGCACGAAGCTGAAGTAGAGGGCGAGCCCCAGTGACATCACCCCGTGGCCCTCGGGGAAGCCGCGGCGCGGGTCGTTCGCGTCATAGAGCACCTGGATGCGGTCCCCGGGGCGCAGGCGCTTCCACAGGTCCTGGGAGATGTGGCGTTGGTGCTCGCGCCGCGTGCCGTCCGGTGGCGTGAAGGCGTAGTGGAGCACGTAGTCCGTGTCGTCCGCGGCGGCGAGCCGCTCCTTCTTGAGCACCGTGCCTTCCGCGTGGACCCCCTCGCGCACGATGCGCGTGTCCCGTTGGTACGACTCCCAGGTCAGCACCAGCATGGACACGCCCAGCACCACGAACGATGCGCCCAGCGCCCGCGCCGCGATGACGGCCACCCGTGCCTCCTTCCTCGCTGCCTGCCGCCCCTCTAAGCAGGCGACAGGCGACGCGAAACGGCAATCCTCCTCCGTGCCCCGCCGTACACCCGGGCGCGGGGCCTGCCCTGGTTTCGCGTCCGCCGACACGCGATGCTCCCGCGCGTCCTGCCGGAGGTGCACACCGTGTCCCTGTTCGATGCCGTCACCGCGGGAGACCGCGCCGCCCTCAGCGCCCAGCTCGACGCGGGCGCCGACCCCAACCCCTTCGACGCCGAAGGGCGCACGCCCCTGATGGTGGCCGCGCGCGTGGGCCGCGACGACCTGGTGCGGGCGCTCCTCGCGGCGGGCGCGGACCCGTCCCTGCCCGACAACCTGGGGGAGACGCCCTTCGTCACCGCCGCCGCCTACGGCCACCTCGCCGTGTGCGCGCTCCTGTCGTCCAAGGCCACCGACGACGAGAAGGACCTGGCGCGCACGCTCCTGAAGAACCAGGGCCTCTCCGAGCTGCCCTCGCGCCCCTCGGAGGTCGCCCCGGACGCCTTCCGCCGCAAGCTCGCCTCCGCGGGCGCCTACGTCGCCGGCAAGCTGGGGGATGACGGCGCCACGAAGCGCCTGGAGCGCGTGCTGCGCTCGGAGGGCAACGCCCCCAAGGGCCGCAAGTAGTCCCGGCACGCCGTGGAAGGACGAAGGGCCCGGCCGCTCCCGCATCGGGGAGCCACCGGGCCCTCGTCACTTCATCCGTGGGGGCGCGCTACTCCGGCTTGGCGCTGATGACCGGGCTGGGCGCCACGGTGCCGCCCTTGCTGCTCGTCTCGAGCGCGTCCGCGACCAGCTCCGTGATGTCCTTGACCTGGATCTGCTCGCGGCCGGTGTCGTTCTTCGCGTCGTTGAGCATCGTGGAGCAGAACGGGCAGGCCACCGCGACGATGCCCTTGCCACCCTGCTCCTTGTAGTCGCCCACCATGCCGGGCTTCTTCTTGTCCGCGGCGTCGGGGAAGGGCGTGGACGGGTCCTCCGCGTGCTTGAGCGTGAGGGCCACCTCGTTCATGCGGTTGTGGTTGATGCGCGTGCCGATGTGCTCCTCCATCCACATCCGGCCGCCACCCGCGCCGCAGCAGAAGCCCTCGCGCTGGCTGCGCTGCATCTCCACCACCTCCAGGCCCGGGATGCTCTTGAGCACTTCACGGGGCGCGTCGTACACGCCGTTGTGCCGGCCCAGGTAGCAGGGGTCGTGGTAGGTCAGCTTCGTTCCGGCGTTCATCACCGAGGACAGCTTGATGCGCTTGTCCTTGAGCAGCTCGTTGATGAGCTGCGTGTGGTTGATGACGCGGTACTCGCCGCCGAACTCCGGGTACTCGTTCTTGATGGTGTTGAAGCAGTGCGGGCACTGGGTGATGACCGCCTTCACGCCCATCGCGTTCCAGGACTCGACGTTCGTCTTGGCCAGCGTCTGGTACAGGTACTCGTTGCCCATGCGGCGCGCGGAGTCGCCGTTGCACATCTCCTGCTTGGACAGCGTCGCGAAGGACACGCCCGCCTCGCGCATGATCTTCACCAGCGCGCGGCTCACCTTCTTCTGCTTGTCATCGTAGCTGCCCGCGCAGCCCACGAAGAAGAGGTACTCGTATTCGCCGCCGTCACCCCAGGTGGGCAGCGCCAGGTCCTCCGCCCACTCGTCGCGCCGGTCCTGGCCCAGGCCCCAGGGGTTGCCCTGGCGCTCCATGCCCTCGAACACGCGCTGGATCTCCGGCGGGAACTCCGCCTTCACCTGCACCTGGTAGCGGCGCATGTCGATGAGGCGCGGGACGTTCTCGATGAACACCGGGCAGGCCTGCTCGCACCAGCCGCAGCTGGTGCACGCCCACACCGTCTCCGCCTTCAGCGCGCTGCCGACGATCTCCGGCAGGGGCTCCTTCACGCCGTGGGGGCCGTAGCCCTCCTCCACCCAGCGCTCGTTGTCCCAGAGCCAGTGCTTCAGGTCCTGGTTCACGGCCTTGTGCGTGAGCGGCTTGCCCGTGATGTACGTGGGACAGTGCGTCTGGCACCGGCCGCACTCCGTACAGGAGTACAGGTCCAGGCCGTTCTTCCAGGTGAGGTCCTTCACCGTGGCGGCGCCGAACTCCTCCTTCTCCAGGTTCGGCGTGGACAGCTTGCCGGTGGAGTGCGTGCGCTGGAAGAAGACGTTGGGCAGGCCCGTGATGATGTGGAAGTGCTTGCCCAGCGGCAGGAAGTTCAGGAACGCCAGGATGATGGTCAGGTGGGTGAAGAATCCCGCCACGCCCACCACGTGCGCCGCCGTGGGGCCCAGCGGCATCATCAGCAGGCCGGTCAGGCTGGTGATGGGCTCCCACCACAGCAGCGAGGCCGGCGCCGTCGGCACGTGCGAGGCGCCCATGGACACCTGCTGCGCGGCGGCGTGCGCGGCCACGAGGTGGCTGCCGCCGAAGAGGAACTCGGTGATCATCAGGCCCGCGATGAAGCCCAGGATGAGGTACGCCTCCCACGACTGGGACATGCGGTCCGGCTTCACCTTCCAGCGCGTCCACACGAAGTACGCCACGCCCAGCAGCGCCAGCGCCGCCACCGCGTCCTTCACCAGCAGGTAGACCTTGTAGAGCGCGAGCAGCGGCGGCGCGGCGTCCCACGCCGGGTGGCTCATGTCGGTGAGCACGTCCAGCGCGTTGGACGAGAAGCCCATCACGAACAGCATGATGGTGCGCACCGCCAGCACCATGAACGCCGCGTAGATGAAGATGTGGAACAGGCCCGGCGTGAACTCCTCCGGATCCACCATGCGCTTCTGCCCCAACCCGAAGCGCACCAGCTGCGCCACGCGGTAGGGGATGTGGTCCAGCCGGTTCTCCTTCTTCATCGCGAGCAGCACGCCCACGCGGCCGGACATCGTGATGACGAAGATGGAGACAGCGCCTGCGAGCAGCAGGCCAGTGATGATGGGGTTCATGGAACCTCGGAAACCTCTGGGGCCGCACGGCGAAGAACGCCGGGTTGCCGCGTTGCGGCAATTCTGGAGTGGCTGTCAACCCTAGCAGGGGTGATTCGCGAATCAAGCACCGAGCGGAAACCCGTGCCTGGTGACAGGCCACCCCGCGATTCCGCACCGGTTTCCGGGCCGGTGTCCAACGGGGCCGCGCACCCCTGTCCAATGCTGGAAACCCGGCCGGGAGCACGGCCGGAACCCCCGCCGGGCCTGTTGGATGGCAGGCGGGCGGACGTGCCCTGAACGACGTCCGCGAAACTTTGGGGGCCCGAGGGCTTTACAAAACCGAGGCGGCGCCCCAAAATGTTCGTAAATCGGTCAAGAAGTGCTTGTAAAGGGCCCGCATGGGGCAGGCCCGGGTGACCGACGCAGGGCGTCCAAGGGGACGCGAGCCGTCAAGGCCGTACACCCCGTGAACGGAGCGCCCAGGGAGCCGGACATGAGCCACGACGAGAGCACGTATCTGGACGAGGGGCGGGACTACCTGGACCTGGGCGACGAAGGTGAGAGTGGACGGGCGGTGCTGCCCCTGCAGCCCACCGAGGACCGGCGCTGGGGGCACCTGGACGAAGAGGCCTGGGGCGGCTGGAGCGTGGTGGAGTGAGCCGGGGCCCCCGCGGCCGGTGGACTGCGCGGGGGCATTCGTTGAGAGGTCCGGGGGGCGGCTTGCACTCCCGGAAGTTGATGCAGTGCGCTGACGCAGCGGCGCTCCCCGCCTCCGGGCCGGGTCGAGCCCCTGGCGCGTGACCCCGGGATGCGCGGTCCTGAATCCCTCATGAAGTAAATCCGTAAAGCGTTGAACGGTTCTGTTGAGCGCTGGGCTCGCGGGGGTGACCCAGGGCCTCTCCAGGCGCTCCGGGCGGGTTGCGCGGGGGTGATCGCTGGCCACGCCGGGGCGCGGAACCGTGGGGACGTGGTCGGGCAGGACACGTTGCTTTCACGACCGGAAACCCGACATCCTGCCGAAGCAAGCGGCAGGACCTCCGGGACGGACGTGGGCCTTGGGCCCGGGAGTTCGGGGCCTGGGAGCGTCTTCGCGACGGATTCGCGGCAGGATGGGCCCCACCCACCATGCGGGAGTGCGGATGAAGCAGACGGCCTGGGCGGTGGAGCGCGACGCGGAGAGCGGCCGCGAAGTGCTGCTGCTCGTGACCCTGGAGGCCGAAGCGGAGACGCCTCGGGCCCCGGTGGCGGTGAACCTGGTCATCGATCGCAGCGCGTCCATGCGGGGCGCGCCCCTGGCGGCGGCGGTGGAGGCGGCGCGCGCGCTGGTGGAGCGCGCGGGCCCGCGCGACTACGTGGGGCTGCTCACCTTCGACGCGGACGCCGAGCAGGTGCTGCCCGTGCGCGCCATGGACGCGAGCGCCAAGGCGTCCTTCCTGAAGACGCTGTCGCGCCTGGAGTCGGGTGAAGGCACCGCGCTGCACGAGGCCGTGGAGCGCGGCGCGGAGGCCGTGCGGCGCGTGCTGGTGCCGGGGGCCCGGCCGCAGCTGCTGATGCTCACGGACGGCGAGCCCTCCGTGGGGCCCACCGCCCTGGGCGAGTTCAAGGTGCTGGGCCAGCGGGTGTCGGACTCCGGCGTGGCGCTGCACGCGCTGGGGCTGGGGCGGCACTACCTGCCCGAGATCCTGGAGGCGCTCACGGGCCCGTCCGGCACGGGCTTCACGCACGTGGACGACGCGGAGGGGCTGCCGCTGGCGGTGGGCGCGCTGGGCGCGGAGCTGTTCGGCGAGGTGGTGTCCGACGCGCGCGTGTACGTGCTGCCCACGGGGTTCGCGGACCTGCGTTGCCGCCACCGCTACCCGTCGCGCGTGGAAGGGGACGCGATGAGCGCCGCGCTGGGGGCGGTGTCGCACGCGTTCCCGCGCCGGGTCCTCTTCGCGGGCGTGCTGGAGAAGGGGGACTGGAACCTCACCGTCACCGCCTCGTACACGGAGAACAACGACACCCGCCGGCTGTCCGTGCCTGTGACACGCCTGTTGCCGGACAGTGACGAGGGCCGCTTCGTGCGCGCCGTGTCCGCGGAGCTGGAGCTGGTCTCCTTCGAGGCCGCCGCGTGGAAGGCGCTCGCCCGCAGACAGCAGGACGCGGCGGAGCGGGCGCTCGAGGGCGCGGACAAGGGGCTCTACAAGCTCGCTCGCCTGGGCTCGTCGGACGTCCCCGCGCAGCGGCACGTGGACCGGCTGGCGGACCTGAGACGGGCGGTGGAGCGACGGGCGGCCCAGCCGTCCGCGCTGGGCGTGCGCCGGGCCCAGTCCGAAGTGTCGCGCATCACCATGAGCCGCATCGGGCCGGCGTTCCCGGTCGCCGCCCAGGGGGTCCCTCCGCCTCCGGCGGCGCGCGCGGCCCTGCCCGCGGTGGCGAGTGGCGGTGCCCCTCCGGCGGCGACGCTGGACAGCGGGGCGCTGCTGCCCTGGAAGACGGGTGGCGGAGAGTCGTAACCCGGCGGGCCTCCGGTGCGTACGAGGGTGCGTGGGGTCCTCACAGGCCCCCGGCGCCGGGCGTGCGGGTGTGCGGAATGCCTGTCCGCCTGGAAGGTTGAGTGCACCCCGCGGGGACGCATCCCAGGTAGCACGGCGTTTCCAGGTGAATTAACGGGAGTCGCATGACGCATCCGTGGAGCAAGAGGTCTGGAAGCCGGCTCGGTGGGCTGGGAGTGGCGGGCGTGTTGCTGCTGGCGACGGTGGCCCAGGCCGCGCTGCCGTCGACCGCCGTGGGCAGCACCGCACCCGACGAGGGCGACCCGCGCCTGGAGGGAGCGCTGCTCCTGGATGCCACGCAGGTGAAGGCGGGCGGCGACTTTCGCGTGGGAGTGCGCCTCAAGCTGGACCCGGAGTGGCACGTCTACTGGAAGAACCCGGGAGACTCGGGGCTGGCCACGGAGGTGTCGTGGGATGCGCCGGGCGTCCAGGTGGGTGACCTGCGCTGGCCCTTCCCCAGCACGTTCCGCACGCCGGACGGCTTCATCACCACGCACGGCTACCACGACGAGGTGCTGCTGTTCGCGCCCGCGCACGTGTCGGAGCAGGCCCAGGGCACGCTGACGGTGTCCGCGGCGGTGGATGCGCTCGCGTGCAAGGTGCACTGCATCCCCGCGCAGCTGGTGCTGTCGCGCACGCTGCCGGTGGGGCCGGAGACGGTGACGGACGCGGAGTTCGCGCCGCTGTTCGACGCCTCGCAGGCCCAGGTGCCCGCGCCGGTGGGCGGCCAGGGCGCGCCGCGCGTGGCCCTGGCGCTGGATGGCACGACGCTCACCGCGGGCAAGCCCTTCACGGGCACGCTCACCGTGACGGCGGCGGACGGCAAGCCGTTCGCGGGCGGCGTGGAGGGTGACTTCTTCGTGCCTGGCCGCATCGCGGGCGTGGACCGCGTGGCGTTGAAGCAGAAGGCGCCGGGGACGTTCGCGCTGGAGGGGCAGGCGTCGTCGGTGGTGCCCAAGGGCGAGCCCCGGCTCACCGGTGCGCTGCGCCTGGGCACGCGGGCCACGGGCTTCACGGCGGTGGACGTGGACACGGCGCTCGCGCCGGTGGTGGCGGATGGGGCGGTGGCGGAAGCTGCGCCGTTGAAGCTGCCGTCGATGAAGGACGCGGTGGGCAAGGTGAAGCCGGCGGCGGCCGCGCCGGTCGCGGCGGAGTCGTCCATGGGGTTGGGGCTCGCGCTGCTGTTCGCGTTCCTGGGCGGCGCGCTGCTCAACCTGATGCCGTGCGTGTTCCCGGTGCTGGCCATCAAGGCGTATGGCTTCGCGCGGCTGGTGCAGGAGGAGAAGGGGAAGGTGGTGCCGCACGCCCTGGCGTACGCGGGTGGCATCGTGGCGACGATGCTGCTCCTGGCGGGCGCGGTGCTGGCGGTGCGCGCGGGCGGCAGCAGCGTGGGCTGGGGCTTCCAGTTCCAGGAGCCGCTGTTCGTCGCGGGCGTGAGCGCGGTGGTGGTGGCGTTCGCGCTGAACCTCTTCGGGGTCTACACGCTGGGCGCGGACGGCACGGCGCTGGCGGGCAAGGTGGACCAGAGCCACGGCCTGCTGCGCAGCGCGGGTGAAGGCGTGCTGGCGGTGGTGCTGGCCACGCCGTGTTCGGCGCCGCTGTTGGGCACGGCGGTGGGCTTCGCCTTCGCGGCGGGCGCGGCCACGGTGGTGGCGGTGTTCCTGGCGCTGGGGTTGGGGCTGGCGCTGCCCTTCTGTGTGCTGGTGCTGGTGCCGGGCCTGGCGAAGCGGCTGCCGAAGCCGGGCATGTGGATGGAGCGCGGCAAGCAGTTCCTGGGCTTCGCGCTCCTGGGCACGACGGTGTGGCTGGTGTGGGTGATGGGCGGTCTGGCGGGGGTGGATGGCATGGCGCGGCTGCTCGCGTTCCTCATCGCGGTGGGCCTGGGCACGTGGCTGTACGGCCAGTCGCAGGGGCTGGAGGGGGGACGCCGGGGCGTGACGGTGGCGTTGGCGGTGCTGGTGCTGGTGGGCTCGGGCGCGGTGGCGCTGCGCTTCGACGAGGCGCAGGCGTCGCTGGAGACGCGCGGGGCGGTGGCGTCGTCGCACGGCGGGGCGCAGCCCTGGGACGAGGCGGCGGTGTCCGCGGCGCTGGCGGCGGGGCAGCCGGTGTTCGTGGACTTCACGGCGGACTGGTGCCTCACGTGCAAGTTCAACGAGCGCACCGTGCTGTCGCGCGACGACGTGCGGCAGGCGTTCCTGAAGCACAACGTGGCCTTCTTCGTGGCGGACTGGACGCGGCGGGACGCGCGCATCACGACGAAGCTGGCGGAGCATGGCCGCGCGGGCGTGCCGATGTATCTGGTCCTGAGCCCGGGTGCGCCGGACGCGCCCGAGGTGCTCAACGAGCTGCTCACCGCCGACAGCGTGATTCAGGCGGTGCAGCGCGCGGCGGAGTGCGGGTCGCCGCTGAAGGGTGGCTCGGTGGTGTGTGCCCGGCACTGAGTCGGGAAGTGAAGTGGCAGCGCCGGTGTTGGTTCGCAGCTTTCAACTCTCTGGAGGTCCCGTCATGAAGCAGGTCTTCAAGGCACTCGCGCTTACCGTTGCGTTCGTGGGCACCCCCGTCCTGGCCGCGGACTCCGCGGAGGTGGGCAAGCCCGCTCCGGCGTTCACGCTCAAGGACGAGGCGGGCAAGGCCCACTCGCTGTCGGAGTACAAGGGCAAGGTCGTGGTCCTCGAGTGGACGAACCCGGAGTGTCCGTTCGTGAAGCGGCACTACGAGGCCAAGACGATGCAGACGACGCAGAAGGGCTTCGATGCGAAGAAGGTGGTGTGGCTGACGGTGGATTCGTCCTCCACGCACTCCGCGAAGACCGCGGCGGACTGGAAGAAGAAGGAGGGCTTCAGCCAGCCGGTGCTGCTCGACACGGACGGTGCGGTGGGCAAGAGCTACGCGGCGAAGACGACGCCGCACATGTACGTCATCGACGGTGAGGGCGTGGTCCGCTACGCAGGCGCCATCGACGATGATCCGCGCGGCAAGAACACCGCGAAGGTCAACTACGTGAAGACGGCGGTGGACGCGCTCCTCACCGGCCAGCAGGTGCCGACCGCGACCTCCGAGCCGTACGGCTGCTCCGTGAAGTACAAGAGCTGAAGCACCGTTCGCCTCCGAGCGGTGGAAGGCCCGTGTCCCCCTGGAGGACGCGGGCTTTTTCATTTCGGCTCGCGGTGGGCGTACTTCGGGCCCAGGCCTTCGATGCGGTAGGTGTTGCCGGGGTAGGTTCGGTTGATGCTGGTCTCGACGGTGGATGGGTAGCGCTCCAGCGAGACGAAGCGTTTGACGTGCTTGCGCACCTTGAGGGCCGCGCGCGTCAGGCCCGTGACCCAGGACGGAGGGGGCTCGAACTGGATGGCGGGCAGCAGCCGCGGCGGCACCAGGCCCAGGCTGATGGGGGCCACCAGGGGGCGCAGCGGACGCGGTACCCAGCCGGCCAGGATGTCCACGGTGGACTGGGCGACGCGGTGGCTGGCCTCATCGGGGACGAACTCGCGCGCCTCGTAGTCGCGGATGAAGGCGTCGTACGCGGGCTTGTCCTCCGGGAGGTCCTTCAGGCCCATGCGCCCGCCGATTTCGCGCCAGTAATGGAACCAGGCCTCGCGCTCGTGAGCGGTGAAGGGTCGCCAGCCGAAGTCCACCATCCATTGGATGGGGAAGTCGATGAAGGTCCACAGCACGAAGAGGAAGTCCTCGTTCGGGATGCGGAAGAAGGAGTGGATGTGATTCATCTGCTCCAGGGAACGGCGCCCGGCCTCGCCCTCCCAGCCGCACTCCATGAACCGCGCGATGAGCAGCCGGGTGTCGTCGTAGCGCTTCTGACCGTGCTGGTTGAATTCACCGGTGCGGTCCAGCAGCCGGGAGACGGAGCGGCTGCCATAGGTGTGGAAGAGCGCGATCTCCGTCGACCGCACGATGTCGAACGGGAACTCGTAGTTGGTCAGCAGGTGCACGATGCGCTGGCAGTCACGCCTCGCGTCCAGGGACTCGATTTCACGGCGCACGTCGGGCAGGCGCGGGCGCCAGAACGGCTTGCGGTAGACGGGCCCGGGCACGTGGGTGCCGTGAACCTGCCCGGTGCCCCCTGAGAAGGGACAGCCCGAAGGAGCGGTGTCCTCCGGTGCGCGTGCGTGGGATGCCGGGTCGTTCATGAAGGGCAGGCTCCGGGAGGCGAGGCGCGGCGATGCTAGCCCGGGCCACGACGGACTGCCGTACCCCGAAGGGTGAGGGGGCTGCCGGATGGGCGATGCGTCGCGCGCAGGCCGTGGGGTGGCCTTGTCGTGGGCGCGAGCGCGCCGGACCTTGTCTGGGAGGGCATGAGCCCCGGACAGGAGACGCAACATGGCCAGCAACAAGGGCACGCCGAAGACCGAGAGCGAGCGCGCCGACACCCAGAGCGCCGAGTCGCTGGAGCGTGAAGCTCGCCACCAGCGCCCAGGGACGGGGCGGGGAGATGTCACCGACGAGGACGTGGGCGAGGACCGCATCCTCCAGAAAGGCATTGGCGGCTACGGCGCGCAGAAGGGCACGGAGCCCGCCAGGGAAGCACCACCGCTCAGCGACGACGGCGAGCGGTAGCACTCACCGGTTCACGCGGTGCCGCTGGGGGGCATGACGCCAGGGGGCCGCTTCCTGGTGTGCCGCCGTGGCTTCGCTTCCACTCGACGTGTGCGTCCCTCGCGGTGCCATGGGCTTCAGACGCGGGCGTGCCATTCCAGGCCGCCGGGCAAGGGGCTCGCCGCGAACTCCAGGTGGATGACCCGGCGATGCGCGGGGGCGCGGGCAGGTGACGAGGCGTGCAACAGCAGGGGCCGCATTACCAGCAGGCCGCACCGGGGCACGAGACAGTCCTGGGGTGCCGTCCGTTCAATCCAATCCGGGATGCTGGCGGCGGGCAGGCGTCCTTCGCGGTGCGAGCCCGCGAGGACTCGCACGGGGCCGTTGTCCTCCCCGCAGTCGTCCAGGTGCACGCGCACGGCGATCATGTCCTCCAGGATGGCCGTGGGTGGCTGCACGCAGGGCACGTCAGCCTTCTCCGACCAGGGGCCGAAGCCCGCCGCGTCGCGGCGCTCACGCACGGCGATGGTGAGGTCCTGGTGCCAGATGACCTTCCAGTTCGCGTCCGGGGTCTTGTCGAACAACAAGCCCCGCACCGCGAAGCAGTGGGGGCCCAGGATGGACTCGGCGGCTTCGCGCACGGGGCCCGCGCGGGCCAGTTCACGGACGGCGGGCACGGTCTCCAGCAGGTTGCGCACGCCTCCGCGCCGCTGGGGGGGCGCCGCGTCGCTCAAGACGTGCAGGGCCTGGAGCAGGGCGTCCGCGGTCCCTGGCGTGATGCCCTTCGCGAGGATGGCGAAGCCCTCGCGCTCGATGCGTGCGGGCAGCTCCGGGGGCATGGCGTGGGCCTTCGATGAGGACATAGCGGCGCGCATCATGAACCGGCCGCGCCCGGGCGGCTCCGGTTTCCACGGGGGTGGCTCCCCCGTGGAGCCGGAGAAGGCTCAGGCCGCCACGGGCTCCACGCGCTTCCGGGCCCTGGCGGAGACGCCCCTGCGGCGCCCCTTGCGCAGCACGTCCAGGTGCACGGCGTCCTCGGTGGCGAGCGCCATCAGGCGTTGCAGGTCGTCCACGCTGCTGACCGGCCGGCTGTTGATGCCGAGCAGCAGGTCGTCGACCTGGAGGCCCGCGTCTTCGGCGGGTGTGCCCTCCTGCACCTTCAGCACCCTCACGGCGCGGAGCTGGCCGGTGTCTCGCGCGAGCGCGGGCTCCAGGTTCACCGCCGTCGCGGCGATGCCCAGGAACTTCCGGTCCACCCGGCCGCGCTGGATGAGCAGGCTCGCGACCCAGGCCGCTGTCGTGGCGCTCACCGCGAAGCCGATGCCCTGCGCGAACGGCAGCACCAACGTGTTGAGCCCCACCACGCGCCCGCGCGTGTCGAGCAAGGGCCCGCCAGAGTTGCCCGGGTTGATGGCCGCGTCCGTCTGGAGCATCCCTTCCAGGATGACGCCGTCCGGCAGCGTGATGGAGCGGTTGATGGCGCTCACCACGCCCAGCGACACCGACTGCTCCAGGCGGAAGGGATTGCCAATGGCCATCACCAACTGCCCCACCCGGACGGACTCTGGATCCGCGAGCGGCAGCGTGGGGAAGTCGTCGCCCTCCGCGCGCACCACCGCGAGGTCGGTGGGGGCATCCGCGCCCACCAGGGTGCCCCGGCGCTCCTCGCCGTTGTGGAGCTGCACGGTGAGGCGCTTCTGCGTGCGCATCACCACGTGCCGGTTGGTGAGCACGTAGCCGTCCGGCGTGAGGAACAGGCCGGTGCCATGTCCTCGCGCGTGCTCCACGCCCACCACCGCCGGCGCCGCTCCGGCGACGAGTCCTTCCAGATCATCGGAAAGCTGCTGCAACAGTTTCATGGCCGGCTCCTTTCATGAACGCTTGCCCACGGTGATGGGCACCTCGCGCAGGTCGCCCGCGCGCAGCACCTTCGCTTGGATGGACGCGCCCACCTTCTCGCCGCCCAGGTAGCCCAGCAGGTCCTCCACTCCGTGCAGGGGCTGGCCGCCCAGGCTCACCAGCACGTCACCCAGCAGCAGCCCGGCCTTCTGTGCCGGTCCGTCTGGATCCACGGAGAGCAGGATGAGCCCCGCCTTCGTGCCGTCGATTTCACGTGGCAGGCGCACCGGGTAGGCGCCCACGCCCAGGTAGCCGCGGCGGATGCCGCCGTGCTCGCGCAGCGCGTTCGCCACGCGCGTCAACGTGCCGCCAGGGAGGATGACCGCGGCGGTGCGCGAGAAGGCCGCCGTGGGGATGCCGAGGAAGCGGCCCTGCGCATCCACCAGCGCGCCGCCGGAGAAGCCAGGAGGGAGGTCCGCGTCCGTCTCCAGGTAGCGGTCCACCTGCCCGCCCGCATGCGTGCGCCAGTCGCCGCCGAACGCGCTGACGATGCCCAGCGTGGCGCGAGCGGTGCGGCCCGGGCGGCCCAGGGCCAGCACCACGTTGCCCACCCTCACGTCGTCGAGCGGCGCGGGCGCGAGCGCGGTCAGCCCGGTGGCGTCGGCCTTGAGGAGGGCGAGGTCGGTGCTCGGGTCGCGGCCGATGAGCTCCGCGGAGACCGAGCGGCCATCCGCGAGGCCCACCTGGATGGAGCCTTCATGTTCGACGGCATGGCTGGTGGTGAGGATGTGGCCGTCGGCATCCCAGACGACGCCGCTCGCGCCCCGGCGGCGGCGGGCCTCGACGCGGACGAGGGAGGGAGCGATGCGCTCGACGACAGTGGAGATGGATTGGGAGAGGGACTGGAGGGTGTCGGTGGACATGATGTGTTCCTTTCGAGCCAGAAACTAAAGGGCTCGAAAGCGCGCCACATCGGCGGACCGGGCAGGACGCGGACCTACCCGTTCGGGCAGGACACCTGACCTTCTGGAGAGGTGCCCGACGCTTCGGGCAGGGTGTCTCAGCCCCGGTCGAGCAGTGCGCCTCCCGGGCCGAAGCCCAGGGACATGCACAGCACTCGCTGGCCCTTCACCCGGGCATCGCGCCGCGCGGACTCAGCCGCCAGCTCCGCGTCGTTGAGCACGAACACCGGGCCCCCGGTCTCCGGTAGCTCCGCCAGCGCGAGGATGTCCGCGACGAGGGACGCCGCGCCTTCAAAGCCATAGGTACAACCGCCGGGCATCAGGTCCTCATCCAGCGGACAGGGCAACGCGAGGCACACCGCGTCCGGGACCCCGCTCGCGTCCTCCGCGAGGAAGGTCCTCAACGCACTCGCGATGAACGCCACCGTGTCCCGGATGTGATGGCCATCGTCGGGGCGCGGTTGCCCGATGAACAGCGGCGGGAGCGTGGACAGGTTTCGTTCAAACACCCGAATGACTCCAGGGCTCGCGCACTTGATGCTCGTCTGGCCCACGTCCACCGCGACGGGGCTTCTCGCGTCCTGTGCCTCCAGCATCCGCAGGCCCGCACGCACGGGGGCGAAGCGCGGCGCGGGCGCGATGTGCACCGGACAGTGCAGGGCGGCCGTGGCTTCCTTCAGCGCGGCGGGGAAGCCCTCCAGCTCCGCCAGCCCTCCGCTCAGATACGCCGCATCGGGAGCATGCCGCCCCACCAGCAGCTGGAGCGCCGCGGCCAGCGGAGGCATCACGCGCCCCGTGAGCGTGGTGCCGGGCACTCCCGCGCGCCGGTCGTCCTCCACCCACGGTGAGCCCAACAACTCCCACAGCTCGCGTCCCAGCACCGGCAGGTTCCACACCTCCAGCGGCGTGACGCCCTCCGGATGATGACGGCGCGGCTTCCAGGCGCGACTCACGCCACGAGTCCCGCGATGCGTTCGGCGGCCGTCCTCGCGCCGTCGTGCGCGCGGTAGGAGCGGGAGATCTCCGACACGCGCTCGCGCATCCTCGACTCCGGCGAGAGGAGCTGGGCGATGGCTTCACGGCAGGACTCCACCGTGAGCGTCCGTGGGTCCCTCGCGAGTCCCGCGCCGGACTTCTCCAGGAAGTGCGCCTGCACCGGCTGATCATTGCACACCGGCAGCAGCAACATCGGCACGCCCGCCGTCATCGCCTCCATCACCGAGTTGGCGCCCCCGTGGGAGATGAACGCCGCCGCGCGCTCCAGCACCTGACGCTGCGGCGTGTACGGCACCGCCACCACGTCACCGGGCAGGGTGCTTGGGAAGTCCGTGCCGGCCAGCTCGCCCGCGCACAGCACCAGCGTCACGCCGAAGGGCCGCGCGGCCTCCGCGATGAGGCGGAACAGCTCCGGCTGATAGGAGATCTGACTGCCGAAGGACACATACAGCACGGGCTTGTCGCCCAATCGCTCCCAGGGGAATGGCACCTCGTCACCCCGGGGTTCGGGCGGAGTCGATGGGCCCACGAGCAGCGTGTGCGGCGGCACTCCGGCATCCGGGCCCAGGAACGCCTCGGTGGCGAAGATGACATTGAGCCGGGGCGACAGGCATTCACAGGTGCGGAAGCGCGCATCGAAGCCGTGACGGCGGAACAGCGCCTGCCGGTCCTCCTGGAGCGCTTTCACGTTGCGCAGCAGGGGAATCTCCGGCCGGGGCTCCAGCAGCGTGAGCGCGGAGGACACGCCCGCCCAGGGGATGCCTTCCGTGTGCGCCGCGAGGACCGCCGCGTACTGCATCCCGTCCAGCGCCATCACGTCGGGACGGAAGGCGCGCACGACCTCGCGCACCGGCTCCAGGAGCGCGGGCGCCGCGTCCAGCAACAGCCCTCGAATCCACTTCCCGAGCGCCACGTCGTCCAGCACCAGCTTCGCCAGCGCCTCGCCGCCTGTCTCGATGCCTGGAGGTGCTGCGTCGACGTGTGGCAGGCGCAACACTTCCACGCCCAACGACTCGAGCTGCGGCGCGGGTTCAGGGATGCACAGCCAGCCGACGGTGTGCCCCAGACGGCGCAGCCACTGGGCGACACCGACCATCGGGTTGAGGTGCCCCTTCTCGGGGGAGGTGGCGATCAGGACTCGGGACATTCAGGTGTGCGCCTCGGCGTGAGCCTGGAGCATGGCCAGGGACACGAGTCGCATCAACAACCGGTCCATGGCGCCGGTGCTCGGGTCGTCGGAGGGCAGGCGCGCATAGCGCTCCAGCAGGTCCGACACGGCTCGCGAGTCGATGACTTGAAGGGGTTCCAGGCGCCCCGGGGACAGCCAGGCGCGATACAGCTCCAGCCAGCGCGTGCGCACGGGGCTGGAGAGCGCGGTGTGGCCGTACCGGGGCGTCTTGCGCGCGAGGCGCACCTCGTCGGGGACGAGCGAGCGCACGGCGTGCCGGAACAGCCACTTGCCGAACCCGTCCCGCAGCAGCACGGACTCCGGCAGCGCGAGCGCCACCCGGGCGAACGCCGCATCCAGATAGGGCGTACGGACCGTGAGCCCATGCGCCCTCGCACCGCGCAGCTCGGGCGGGAGGATGAGCTCGTGCAGCACCCACTCCGCGTAGCGCAGCTCCTCGGTCGCGAGCGGATGCTCCGAGGGCAGCTCCCACGGCGCGGGCATCGCGCCGAGGCTGTTCCCCAGGTTGTCCACAGGGGGGTGGTCCGGGGCGTGATCGCCGTCCTGCCCCTGGGAAACAGCCCTCAAGTTGTCCACAAGCGGCATTTCGTCGCGAGGGCCCGGCCGTTGATCGGCACCGCGAATCCCAGAGGGAGCCGACTCAGGGGACGGCCGCGTGTGTGGCTGTGTTTCCTGATCGTGGCCGGGAGTCCCGGACAGAGGCCTTCCTGAGTTGTCCACAGCCCCCCGTGTGTCTCCGGGGGCGTCTTCATGATCGTGCGAGCCGGCTCGGAGCGGGGCCCCGAAGTTATCCACAGCGGCCGGGGCATCGCGCTCCAGGAGGGCCGTGTCTCCGGTTCGGGCCTCCGCGTGATCGCGCCCTCCGCGTTGGAGCGCCAGCGCGCCGTGCCTCAAGACCCGCACGGCGAGGGCGCGGTCCTCGTCCACGCGGGCCTTCGCGAAGCCGGGGGCTCCTGGCGTGCCCTGGAGCACTTCATCCGCTCCCGCGCCGCTCAGGAGCACGGGGCTCGCGCCCTGCTGACGGGCTTGCAGGTAGAACACCGCGCTCGCCACGGCGCGGGCGTTGAGGATGACGGTCTGGTTGGCGAGGACCGCGTGTTCAAACAGGTCCGGCAGCACGGCGTCGGGGATGAGCACATCCACCAGCTCCGCGCCGGTCACCTTCGCCATCCGCCGCGCGTTGCTTCGCTCCACCGCGTCCGCGAAGTGCACGTCCATGGTCCAGGCTCGCACCTTCCCGGGGGCATGGCGCGCGGCCATCGCGCACAGGGCGGCGCTGTCCACCCCGCCGCTCAGGCTCACCTCGTACGTGCCTGCCTCCACATGGGCCCGCACGGTGTCGGACCAGACGGCCAGCAGCCTCTCCGCGAGCGCGTCCTCGTCGTGCGTGCCGACCTCCCGGACCACTCGCGGCAGCGCCGTGTCGATGCGCTCCACGCCGGGGCGCAGCCCCGCGTTGGATGCACGGGCATGGCACAGCAGGTCGGCCACCGCCCGGGGAGGCAGGCCGCGCGTGGGCGCCCTGCGCAGGGAGGGAGTTCGGGTCGGCATTCGAGGGGCATCATAAAGGCCACGGTGGCCCTCATGTAGAGTCCGCCTCCCTGTCGCCGGCAGGCCGACGTGCCTGCCGTGCGCTGGGCTCATGGGACTCACGCGAACAGGGGAGGGCGGGACATGCGGGAGGATGCGGTGGACGTCGTGTTGAGGGAGCGCTTCGGGCTGGAGTCCTTCCGGCCCGGACAGCGCGAGGTGCTCACGGCGCTGTTGAAGCCCCAGGGCTCCGCGCTCGCGGTGTTCCCCACGGGCGGCGGCAAGTCGCTGTGCTACCAGTTGCCCGCGTTGCTCCTCGACGGACTCACGGTGGTGGTCTCACCGCTCATCGCGTTGATGAAGGATCAGATCGACGCGCTGGGGCGACGGGGCATCCGCGCGGCGCGGCTGGACTCCTCGCTGTCGCTGGAGGAATCCCGCGAGGTGACGGAGGCCCTGCGCGATGGAACGCTGAAGCTCCTCTACGTGGCACCGGAGCGCTTCAACAACGAGCGCTTCATGGGGCTGCTGGGGGAGCTGCCCATCTCCCTCTTCGCGGTGGACGAAGCGCACTGTGTCTCCGAGTGGGGACACAACTTCCGCCCGGACTACCTCAAGCTCGCGCAGGCGGCGCGGACGCTGGCCGCGGAGCGCGTCCTGGCGCTCACCGCCACCGCGACGCCGCAGGTGGTGCACGACATCTGCGAGGGCTTCGGCATCCCGGAGTCGCACGCGGTCGTCACCGGCTTCTACCGGGGCAACCTCACGCTGGAGACGACGCCCACGGGCATCGAGGCGCGGGATGCGCTGCTGGTGGAGCGACTGAAGTCCCGGCCACCCGGCTCCACCATCGTCTACGTCACGTTGCAGAAGACGGCGGAGCGCGTGGCGGCGCTCCTTCGTGCGGAGGGCCTGCCCGCGAGCGCCTATCACGCGGGCCTGGAGTCGGAGGACCGCGAGCGGGTGCAGGAGGCCTGGACGCACTCGGCGGAGGGCATCGTCGTCGCGACCATCGCGTTCGGGATGGGCATCGACAAGGCGGACGTGCGCGCGGTGTATCACTACAACCTGCCCAAGGGGCTGGAGAGCTACAGCCAGGAGATCGGCCGCGCCGGCCGCGATGGCAAGCCGTCCGTGGTGGAGCTGCTGGCGTGTCCGGATGACGTGCCCACGCTGGAGAACTTCGCGCTCGGGGACACGCCGCTGCCGGAGGCGCTGGAGAGTCTGGTGACGGGGCTGCTGGCCGGAGGCCCGGAGCTGCACCTGGACCTGTACGCGTTGGGCAACCGCCACGACCTGCGGCCCCTGGTGCTGCGCACGGCGCTGACGTACCTGGAGCTGGAGGGCGTGCTGCGCCAGGGCACGCCGTTCTACGCAGGCTACAAGGTGCAGCCTGCGGGTTCGGTGGAGGCGCTGGTCGGGAAGTTCCAGGGAGAGCGAGCGCGCTTCGTGAAGGACCTGTTCGCGCACGCGAAGAAGGGACGCACCTGGTACACGTTCGACCCCGCCGAGGTGTCGAAGGCGCTGGGGCAGCCGCGCGACCGGGTGGTGAAGGCGCTCGATTACTTCCAGGAGCAGGGCTACGCCGAGGTGCAGGTGGCCGAACCGCGCCAGCGTTACATGCGGCTGCGCGAGCACGAGGACGCGATGGCGCTCGTGGCCCTGTTGCAGGAGCGCTTCCAGAAGCGCGAAGCGCAGGAGGTGTCGCGGGTGCGCGAGGTGCTTCGGCTCGTCACGAACGACGGGTGTCAGAGCAACGCGCTGGTGGCCCACTTCGGAGAGCAGCGGGACGCGCCCTGCGGCCACTGCACGTTCTGCCGCACAGGAGTAGCCCGCGTGTTGCCGCCGCCGCACCCGAAGCCGGACTTGAGAGAGCAATTGGACGTGGCCCCGTTCCGGGCGCTGGTCGCGAAACACCCCGAGGCGCTGGGACACCCGAGACAGGCCGCGCGGTTCCTCTGTGGCCTGAGCAGCCCCGCGCTGTCCAAGGCGAAGCTCAGCGGGCACAAGCTCTTCGGCACCCTGGCCGAGTGGCCATTCGCCCAGGTGCTGGCGTTCTGTGAAGAGGGTGGACGCATCAGGTAACTGCCCCACTGTCCTCCGCATCGGCGTACGTCCGTCGGAGTGCATCAATTCGTGGCAGCCAATGGGCGGGCTCGGTCGAGGGGGATTTGCTCCCTGGCCTGACTTGTCCCCTGTTCGTCGTGCTGGATACGCTGCTCGTCCATGGCGACGCTAATCCCAGCCCTGAACCAGTGCCTCGGCCGGATGCAGGCTGGTGAGAAGCGGTTCGCGCGCCGGTTGGAGGAGAAGCTCGAGGACGACTACCTGCTTTGGTACGACGTGCCCATCGGGGGGACAGGGCATCATCCGGACTTCATCATCCTGCATCCGCGCCGCGGGCTCCTGGTGCTCGAGGTGAAGGACTGGAAGCGCGATACCCTGCATCGCCTCGACAAGACACGCGCTGTCCTGATGACGGAATCAGGCCCGAAGGAAGTCACCAACCCTTTCGAGCAGTCACGTACCTACGCTCAAGAGATCGCGACGCTGCTCCAGCGCGACCCGATGCTCCTGGAGCCCAGTGGTCCCCATCGAGGCCGGCTGGTCCTGCCCTGGAGCCACGGCGTCGTCCTCTCGAACATCACCCGGAAGCAGTTCGAAGAAGGGGAGCTGGGGCTGGCCCTGCCGCCCCATCGGGTCATCTGCCGGGATGAGATGGCGGAGGACGTCGAACCCGAGAAGTTCCAGAACCGGCTCTGGAACATGTTCCCGTGGTCTCCCACGCAGCCTGTCTCATTGCCGCAACTGGACCGGATCCGTTGGCATGTCTTCCCCGAACTGCGGATTGGAGGCACCCCGCTCGTCCGGTCCGCACCGGCCCAGGCCGAGCTGGAGCTGTCGGTGCCGGATCTCATCCGCATCATGGACCTCCAGCAGGAGCAATTGGCGCGCAGTCTGGGGGAGGGCCATCGTGTCATCCACGGGGTCGCCGGTTCCGGCAAGACGATGATCCTGGGCTACCGCTGCTTGCAGTTGGCCAAGGCACTCCAGCGCCCCATCCTGGTGCTCTGCTTCGGGAAGCCGCTCTATGGATGGCTGGAGCAGATGCTGCGCGCCCAGGGGCTCTCACAGCAGGTCGTCATCCAGACCTTCCATGCCTGGTGCCACGCACAGCTCCGTCACTTCCACGCGGGCCTTCCACCGCAAGGGCTGACGGGCGGTGAATACGCCGAGCAGCTTGTCCAGCGGGTCATCGCCGCCGTGGATCGAGGCCTCATCCCCAGGGCTCAATATGGCGCGGTGCTCATCGACGAGGGACATGACTTCCAGCCGGAATGGTTCAAGCTCATCTCCCAGATGGTGGACCCGGGTACGAATTCACTGCTGCTGCTCTACGACGACGCCCAGTCCATCTATCCGCACAAGCGGTTCAGCTTCCGAAGCGTGGGCATCCAGGCGCAGGGGCGCACGACCATCCTGCGGCTGAACTACCGCAACACCGCGGACATCCTGCGGTTCGCAGCGGACTTCGCGCGGGAGGTGCTGACTCCCAGCGACGCGGACGAGGACAGCGTTCCGCTCGTCCAGCCCCAGTCCGCCGGACGCCGTGGCCCTGTTCCGAAGATCATCTCCCTGCCCAGCCTGCATGAAGAGCTGCGCTACATCGCGGGGCGCTTCCAGCAGCTCCACGCGGAGGGTCGTGCCTGGAATGAGATGGCGCTGCTCTACCGCAGCGTGGACATCGGACAGCGGGCGGTCAGGCACCTGGGCCAGCTGGGGATTCCGCTGCAATGGGTGGGAAAAGGCGCTGGGCAATCCGCCTTCAAGTCAGCCGAGGCCAGCGTGAAGGTGCTGACGTTCCACTCCAGCAAGGGATTGGAGTTCCCGGTCGTCGCCATCCCCCGTCTCAAACGTCCAGATCCCGAGCGTCCTGACGCCAAGGAGGAGGCCCGGCTGCTCTACGTGGCGATGACCCGTGCCATGGACCAACTCGTCCTCACCGAGAGCTGAAGGCCGACCGCTTCAGGCCCCTTCCTGATTCGGGGATAGACTCCAGCGCCGTGCGCTACGAGCTTCACGACGGCCGCGTCCTCACCTGGTCCCTGGAGACGCATGTCACCACGCACTGCAACCTGCGCTGCGCGCAGTGCTGCCCGCTGTCGCCGCACCTGCCCGCGTGGGCCGTGACGCCCTCGGCGCTGGGCGAGGACCTGCGCCAGCTGGCGCGCGTGCTCAAGCCCAACGTCTTCAAGCTCACCGGCGGCGAGCCGTTCCTCCATCCAGACCTGCCCGCCGTGCTCGACGTCGTGCGCGCCTCCGGCCTCTGCGAACAGGTGTCCATCACCACCAATGGCTTCCTCGCCCAGAGCGCCCCCGACGCCGTCTATGAACGGCTCGACCGGATGACCCTGTCGTTCTACTCCTCCGCGCCCCTCCCCGAGCGCTCCATCACCCGCATCACCGAGCGCTGTGACCAGCACGGCGTCCACCTCACCGTGAAGGCCATCGACGCCTTCCAGCGCATCACCCCGGACGCACCCCTCGCGTCCGACGCGGAGGTCCAGGACGTCTTCGCGAAGTGCTGGCTCAAGCAGCGCTGCCACCTCGTCCACCAGGGCCGCTTCTACACCTGCACCCGCCCGCCCCACGTCGCCACCGTCCTCGCCGCCGCGCACCCGCACCTGCCCGCGCTCGCGCGAGAGGATGGCGTCGCGCTCGACGCGCCCGACCTGCTCACGCGCCTGCTCACCTATCTGGAACGGGACACGCCGCTGGCGACCTGTCGCCACTGCCTGGGCTCCAGCGGGCCGTGGGAACCGCACGCGCAATTGCCCCGCGCCCGGCCTTGATGCGGCTCAGGGCGAGGCGGGGTCCGCCGGGGGCATCTGCTCCGGGCGGATCGGCGGCTCCGCGCGCAGCGGCAGCTCCACCGTGAAGACGGAGCCCTGCCCCAGGCGGCTCTCCACGCGCACCGTCCCGCCCATGGCCTCCACCAGCGTGCGGGTGATGTAGAGCCCCAGCCCCAGGCCGCCATAGTGCCGCTCGCTCACCGCGCGCTCGAAGCGGCCGAAGAGGCGCGGCAGCGACTCCTCCGAGATGCCGATGCCCTGGTCTCGCACCGTCAGCGACGCCTTCCCCGCGTGCGTCTCCAAGCGGATGTCGATGGGGCGCCCCTGGCCGTACTTGATGGCGTTGTCCACCAGGTTCACCACCACCTGCTCCAGGCGCGGCCGGTCCCACCACCCCGTCGCCACGCCCTCCTCGACCTCCAGCCGCAGCGTGGAGCCGGAGCGCGCGGCGGGACCTTCGTACGAGGCCACCACCTCGCGCACCAGCTCCACCAGGTCCACCCGCGTGGACACCAGGGACAGCCGCCCCGCCGCGATGCGCGACACGTCCAGCAGGTCGTTCACCAGCTCCGCCAGCTTCTTCAACTGCCGCGAGCCCACGTCCAGGTAGCTCTCCACCAGCTCGCGCCGCACGGGGCCCGGGGTGCGCCCCAGCTCGCGCCGCAGCGACTGGAGCTTGAGGTTGAGCGGCGTCAGCGGCGTCTTCAGCTCGTGGCTCGCGATGGACAGGAACTCGTCGCGCAGGCGCACCGCCTCGCGCGCCTCGCGGTACAGCCGCGCGTTCTCCAGGGACAGCGCCGCGCGGTTGGCCAGCTCCTGGAGGAAGGGCAGGTCCGCGGCCGTGTAGAAGCGGCCGGACCGCCAGGTGGTGGCGAAGCTGAGGATGCCCAACGTGCGCTCTCCGGCCAGCATGGGCACCAGCGCGATGGAGCGCAGCTGCATCCGCTGGAACAGCTCCAGCCGCCCCGGGTCGCTCGTCATCTGACGCAGGCTCTCCTCGGTGACCGTCTCGATGAAGAAGGGCTGCCCCCGGAACAGCAGCGGGAGGGCGCCGCTCAGCCGGGGCGCGATGGAGTGGTAGGGCGCCGGGCTCCACAGCGGCTCCCGGAGCGCTGCGTCCTCCCCGGGGGCGTGCGCCACCTCCAGCCGCTTGAAGGTGCCGTCCTCCATCATCATGTCGACGATGCACCAGTCCGCCAGCGCGGGCACCGCCAGGCGCACCACGTTGCCCAGCGTGGCCTTGTAGTCCAGCGACGTGGCCAGGAAGGAGCTGGCGCCCGCCAGCAGGCGCAGGTGCTCCTCGTTGTGCGACAGCTCGCGCGCCAGCCGCTCCGCCCGCGCGCGGGCGCGCACCAGGTCCGTCACGTCGAAGCCGAAGCCGGCGATGCCGTCCACCCGCCCCTGCGTGTCGCGCGTGGGCGTGTAGGTGATGTCGAAGATGTATTCGCGTACGGCGCCGTCCGACTGGGGAATCTTGAGCGACCGCTCCCGGCCCTGGAAGGGCTCGCCCGTCCTGTAGACGCGGTCGAGCAGCCGCGCGATGCGCTCCGCCTCGTCCCTGGGGCTCACCTCGCGCAAGGGCCGGCCCAGGAGGTCCTGGTCGCCCAACATCGAGGAGTTGAGCGGGTTGGACAGCTCGAAGCGGTGCTCGGGCCCGCGGAAGATGACCAGGTGCGCGGGCGCGCGCATGAACAGCTCCCACAGCCGGGCGCGCTCATATTCGGCGGCGGCGCGGGCCGCGCGCTCGCGCTCCAGGAGGTCCGCGCGCTCCACGTTGGCCTGTCGCAGGCTCACGTTGAGGATCGTCACGAAGATCGACAGCACCAGGAAGAAGCCCAGCGCGACGAAGTTCCCAGGGGCGGTGGCCCAGGTCTCCCGCGGGGCCATGAAGAAGTAGTCCACCGTCAGCAGGGAGAGGCCGGTGGCGAGGATTCCGGGCCCCCAGCCGCCTCGCCACCCGGAGAACGTCACGGCGGCGAAGAAGGCCAGGAAGGGGGCGCTGGACATGTACGGCCACAGCGCCCGTTGGACGAGGAACGCCATCAGGACGCTCGCCGCCGCCAGCCCGTAGCGCGTCAGCACGGAGCCCTCCTTCCTCCGAGAGTCCCTGGGCGGCTGCGGAGGGACGAAGGAGGGCGGTGGTTCCGGTGGATGACGAGGGGTGGACGGGACGGGAAGGGTCATGGAGGCGTGGGACCGGCCTTCAGCGGGCTTCCTTCCGAGCGTTGGGCTGGAGGGACCCCTGCATGGCGGCGGGGTAGCGGTCCCCGGCGGCCACTCCCGGCGGCGCGATGGCTTCGATGTCCGCCAGGTCCTGCTGCGTGAGCTTCACGTCCAGGGCGCCCAGGTTGTCGTCCAGGTACTTGCGGCGCTTGGTGCCCGGGATGGGGACCACGTCCTGGCCCCGGGAGAGCACCCAGGCGAGCGCGAGCTGCGCGGGCGTGCACTGCTTCTGGCGCGCGAGCCGGTCGATGTGCTCCACCAGCTTCAGGTTGCGCTGGAAGTTCTCCCCCTGGAAGCGGGGCGAGTGGCGGCGGTAGTCGTCCTCGGGCAGGTCCTCGATGCGCTTGAACTGGCCGGTGAGGAAGCCGCGGCCCAGGGGGCTGTAGGGGACGAAGCCCACGCCCAGCTCGCGGCACGCCTCGAGGACGCCGTCCTCGGGCTCACGGCTCCACAGCGAGTATTCCGACTGGACCGCCGTGATGGGGTGCACGGCGCACGCGCGGCGCAGTGTCTCCACGTTGACCTCCGACAGCCCCAGGAAGCGCACCTTGCCCGCCTTCACCAGCTCCGCCATCGCGCCCACGGTGTCCTCGATGGGCGTCTTCGGGTCGACACGGTGCAGGTAGTACAGGTCGATGACTTCCATTCCCAGGCGCTTCAGGCTCGCGTCGCACGCCTGCTTCACGTACTCCGGCCGGCCGTTGATGCCGCGCGACTGCGGGTTGGCCGGGTCGCGCACGAGGCCGAACTTCGTGGCCAGCACGAGCTTCGCGCGGTGGGGACCGAGCACGCGGCCCACCAGCTTCTCGTTCCGTCCCGGGCCATAGGCGTCCGCGGTGTCGAAGAAGGTGATGCCCCGGTCCAACGCGTGGAGCAGCGTGGCCTCCGACTCCGTGTCATCCCGGCCCGAATAGAAATCCGACATGCCCATGCAGCCCAGGCCCAGCGCCGAAACGGTGAGGCCCTGCCTGCCCAGCTTTCGAGTCTCCATGTCCTGTGTCTCCCCGCGGGTGCGTTCCCCTGGGAGAATCTTCACGCGGGGCTCGGGAATCCAGGGCAAACGACCTGGGGACGCCTGGATCAACCTGGAGGAGACAGCTCGCTGCGGAAGGGGAGCGGCTTGGCGGCCGGCGCCAGCGCCTCGGCCCCGCGCGCCTCCACCACCGGCGCCGTCCAGCCCAGGTTGCGCAGCGCCGCGCCCAGCCGCTCGCACAGGGAGCCCACGCTGTCCGGTGGAGCACCCGCCAGCTCCAGCGTGAAGCGCTCCAGGGACACCTGGGTCAGCCGGAACGCGCGCAGCGGGTGGTGTTTGAACACCCAGGCCAGTGACCACGCGTCCACCGCCCGTCCCGCCGGCGTGAGGAACGCGCAGGCCCCGCGCCCGCCGAAGCCCGTCAGCGTCCAGCCGTGGAAGCCACAGGCGCATGTGTCCCGCCGCACGGTGCCAGTGTCTCCCGGTCGGTAGCGCAAGAGGGGCAGCACGCTGGGGCGCAGCCGCGTCACCACCACTTCTGCTCCGTCCGGCTCCAGCCAGACATCCGGCGTGAGCACGTGGAAGCGGCCCCGGTTCGCGCCGTGCAGGCACTCCCACGCCAGCGGTCCCGTCTCCGTGGTGGCGTAGTAGTTGAGGACCGGCACGCCGCGCTCATGTGCCCACGCGTCGCGCAGCGCCTCGGGCAGGTGCTGCGCGGAGGTGAGCGCCAGCAGGGGGGAGGGCACCTCCGGATGGCCCAGCAGCCAGCGCAGGCCCTCCGGGTCGGAGAAGACAACCGAGGCCTTCACCCGCTGCAATCGCGCCACGGCGTCGTCGCGCAGCACTGAGACGCGGTGCAGGGCGCCGCCGTGGAACAGCGGCAGGCGCACGGAGTACTCCAGCCCGCCCGGCAGCGCGTCCAGCAGCACCACGCGGGGACGGGGCGGCGGCACCGTGCCGGTGCGCTCGGTGAAGAAGCGGAGCACGGCCCACATGAGCAGGCAGTCGCGCCGGTCGCGCAGCACGTTCACCGGGTCGCCCGTGGTGCCGGAGCTCTTCACCACCACGCACTCGTCGGACGCGCTGGGCAGCGTGGGCACGTCCTCCCAGTGGCGCGCGAGCGCCGCGCGGTCCAGGGCGGGAAAGTGCCGCAGGTCTTCCAGCCGCCGCAGGTCGCCCGGGTGCAGCCCCGACTCGCGCAGCACGCGCACGTAGTAGGGCGACCCCTTCAGCGCGTCGCGGAGGGCCGGCAGCCGCGCCTCCAGCGCCGCGCGGGCCCGGGCCTCGTCCTCCGTGGCCGCGCCGCGCATCAGCCCCGCGGCCACCTCCAGCGCCCACGGCAGGTGAGGCCACTGCGTGTGGCTGTCGCGGCGGATCCGCGCCCTGGGCGCGACCCCGAGCGTCACTCGCGCCAGCCCCGGGCCTCGGCGTCCTTGCGCTGGGCCTCCTGGAGCATCTTCTGGCGCCGGTCCGCCTCCTTCTTGCGCGCCTCCTCCACGTTGCGCAGGTCGGTGACGGCCTGCCGGTAGTCCAGGTCCTTGAGGCGCCGACGCGACTCGTGCTCGGTCTCGCCCTCGATGTCCGCGCCCAGGGTCGCGGCCCACTTGCGCAGGAACTCCTCCTGGCGGAAGGCGTTGGAGCGCACCATCTCCGCCGTCAGCGGGTGCACCTCCTCGAAGAACTGCTGGAGGCGCGCCAGCGGGGTGCGGTCCGGCGTGAGGTACAGCGCCGTCTTCTTGCGCAGGTCCGAGGCCACCAGCACGTGCGCGAGCATCCCCACCTGCTCCTGGAACAGCGGGTTCTTCACCCACTTCTCCAGCTGCTCCCACTCGGCATGCGAGGGGGGCCGCTGGCTGGCCAGGCGGAAGGTGTCGCAGATGATGGCCACCGCGAGGTCGTACGGGTACGGCGACACGATGGGCGTGGCCGCCAGCTGCTCACGAAGGTGTGGAATCGAGACCGCCATCATTTCTCCAGCAATGCATCGGCCAGCGCCGCGGCGGCACGGCCAAAGTCAGACATCCATTGCACTGTCGCGAGCCGGAACCTCGGGCTCGACAGCAGCGGCGCCAGGACCTGGCGCGCGGGGCCCTCGTCCGGCAGGGCGAGGAAGGCCACCACCCGGCGCGACTGGCTCATCGCGCGGGCCAGCCGCTGGAGCGAGTCCTTCTCGCGCATGTTCGCCAGGAAGTCGCTGTCGGAGATGATGACGCGCAGCGCGTCCGGCCGCTCGCTGGCCATCCGCTCCATCTCCTCCACCGGGAACCACGTCCCCCCGCCGATGTACTGCAGGAAGAAGTCGCGCGCCGTCTCCTCGTCGTACATCCAGGGAGACACGAGCGGGTCGCCGGCGGAGTACACGATGCCGCGCACCGTGGCGCCCTTGCGCAGCGCGGACGCGGCCAGCACCTGCGCGGCGAGCGTCATCGCGTTGAGCTCCTGCTCCGGCTTGGGCATGGAGCCGCTGGTGTCCAGGTAGAGCTCCAGCGCGGGCACGCCCAGGTCCGAGGGGGGCGGCAGGTCCGCCTCCAGCTCGCGGCGCAGGGGGGCCACGGCGGCCAGGGGGCCCTGTGCAATCACCGTGAGCGTCCAGTCGATGGTGGACGGGTCGTCGCCGTACTCCCACGCCTCCGGGAGCGTGCGCAGGTAGGGCTCCGGCTTGGAGGGCGAGGAGGGCAGCTTCAGGATGTACTGATCCACCAGCCGCCGGTAGTACCGCGCCACCAGGGCCCGCCGCAGCTTCCCGCCCCCGTTGCCGGGCAGGTGCTCCGTCGCGCGGCGGATGGAGTCGAGCGGATCCGCTTCCTTCGTGTCGTGCGATTCGTCCAGCCAGCCCTGCGCCCGCGCCTCGGCCAGCGCGTCCTCCCAGCGACCGCCGGACTGCACCGCCGCGTCCAGGTCGCCCTCGTCCGGGATGGAGACATCCCCGCCGAGCGGAATGAAGAAGCGCACGTCCGAGGGCACGTCGATGAAGCGGATGAACGCGGCGCAGAAGTAGAGGAATTGCAGGCGGGCGTCGGGCAGCGCGTAGAACGTCTGCACGAACATGCGCGCCTGCGCGCGGAAGCCGGGGTAGGCCTGCTCCAGCGGCTCCAGCTGGTCCCGAGGCACCAGGTCGCCGGGCTCCCTGCGCCACAGCTCTTCGTAGAGGGCCAGGTAGAAGCTGAAGAGTGGCGACGGGCCGCCCTTGTCCGCGGTCTTGTCCTTGCGCGTGTGGGGCGTGCGCAGGAAGCCCCGGTACACCTCGCAGAGGGCCTCCGCGTGGGTGCGCCCCACGAACTCGTTCACCTGGAGGTCGAAGAACAGGTTGGTGAGCGACTGGCCCAGCCCGGGAATCAGCCGCTGCTCCAGCACGCGCAGCTCCGCGTCCCACCCCAGCGTGTGCGGGAAGCGCACGTGGTGCCCGATTTCGTGCGCCAGCACCGCGGTGAGGCTGTCGCGCGCGCCCATGCGGACCAGCAGGTCGAAGTGGACGAACACCTGCCTGCGCGCGAGGTCGATGTACGCGAGCGGTTCATCCGCCGCGCCCTCGCCGGGATGGAAGGGCTGGTGCGGCTCCGGGGGGCTCAGCTCCACGTGCACGTCCCACAGCGCCAGCGCCTCGCGCCAGCACCGCTCCACCTCCTCCGGGGTGAAGGCCGCGCCCGGGCTCATGACGGCAGGACGACCGCCAGCCACTGGGACGTGTGCATCGTGGCCACCGCGCGCCACGCGTTGTGCTGGGTGCTGTACCAGTCCCCCGCGCGCGGGTCGCGCTGCGCCAGCGCGGTGAGCGCCTTGGAGGGCTTGCCCGTCGAGGGCTCCAGCCGCTCGTTGCAGCCCATGGCGCCCAGGAGCACGGGCTTCTTCACCAGCCACACGCCCTGGGTGGCCGCGTCGCGTCCGCCCGCGGCGGTGGCGCGGTGCCGGTCGTGCACGCACACCACGGCGGGCGCGAGGAAGTGCATCTCCCCGGGCATGAAGCGCGCGTCCTCCTGGGACAGGTCCACCCACTGCGTGATGGCCGTGTCGCCCAGCGGTTCGGCGGGGGGCTCCATCGCGGCGTTGGCGATGGTGTGCAGGTGGTCCTCCAGGTTCTCCAGCGAGGACAGGTTCGCGCCCAGCCGGCAGAACAGCCGCTGCACCCACGGGGGGGCGGACTCCAGGTTCTCGCTCAGGTTCCACATCCGCGCGAGCGCGGGCGCCTGGGCCGGCTGGGGGAGGGACGGCAGCAGGCGCGGCAGCAGGTCCGACCACGCGAGCGTGAAGAAGTTCTGGCGGCCCGCGGACGCGGGGTACAGGTAGCCCAGGCCGATGCCTTCCGCGCCCAGCCGCAGGTAGGCGCGGAGGACCTCCTCGCCCGTGGCGGCGTCCGGGCTGGAGGCCGCGAGCGCCTGGCCCATGCGGGCCACCGGGCCCTGGACGAACGCGCTCCACAGCGCGCGGTCCCAGCGCACGAAGCGGCCGCGCGCTTCCCTCTCCAGGTCTTCGACGAACGTGCTCATGGCTGCCCCTGACCGCCCGGGTTCTCCTTCAGCCACGTCACGTAGTTGCGGTAGCGGCTGTAGAGGGATTTCAAGTGGATGAGGTCCTCGTAGACCGGGCCGGACAGCTCCTGGCGGGTCATCAGGTCATTCATCAGCGCGGTGACGGCGGACAGGCGCTTCTCGGTGGTGCGCAGGTCCACGCCGGACAGGCCCAGGTCCAGCTCGGCGCGCAGCGCGGTGACCTTCTGGCGCACGGGCGCGTGCGTGCCGTAGCGGGCCATGGCCATGTCGAACATGTTGCGGATCCACGCCACGCGGTCCTGGAGCAGCATCTTGTGGCCCTTCACCTCGAAGAAGGGGCTGCGCGCGTTGGGGGTGAGCTTCTCGTGCAGCACCCAGGGGATGATCTGCCGGAAGTCCTCCAGCTCCACCACGCGGTGGCCGCGGAAGAACGCGAGCGCCTTCGCGAAGTGGAGGATGGTCTGGTAGGCGCGCACGCTGGTGCCGTTCTCCGTCTGCGTGCAGAGGTGCACCTTCTTGTCCAGCGGGCACTGCTCGTTGCACACGGCGGACACGGTCTGTCCGGCGAGCTTCAGCGTGTCCTTGTGCTTGAACTCGAAGCGCGGGGACGCCATGCGGCAGAAGTCCAGCTGGCCCAGGAAGAAGGCCACGCGCTCCAGGGCGCCCTTGGGCACCTCCACGGCGAGGATGGCGTTGTAGGCCTTCTCCAGCTCGCCGGGAGTGAAGACGATGTCCCTGGGGAGCAGCTCCTCCGGGGACTTGTCGGACTCGATGCGTTGCAGCAGCGTGTCCACGAAGCCGGAGTTGAAGGGCACGGCGCGGACGACGACGTCGAGCCGATCCTTGAGCGCTTCGATGACCTGGAACGTGCCGCCGCCCTGGTCGTCGTTGGCGGTGAGGAACCAGGACGAGCGGCCGGTGTAGACGTACTGGTCCATCATCTCCGCGTAGCCTTCGCCCAGCAGCGACAGCAGGGCGGACTGCGTCTTCGTGGGGATGCGGTTGTACTCGTCGATGATCTTCACGCGCTGGCCAATCCACTTGCGCCAGCTCACCTTCACGGCGGACAGGTCCTCCGCCTTGAGCATGTCCGACGGCAGGGGCGCGCCGAGCAGGTCCGCGATGGACAGCTGCGGGTGGCCGCGCTGGATGCCGCGGTGGACGTCCTCCCGGCCCATGCCGGACAGCAGCGCCATGAGGATGGCGGAGGTCGTCTTGCCGCGGCCCGGCCCGCCGACGAGCAGGGCGCGGCGGCAGGTGAAGAGGGTGAGCAGGGGGATGAGGACGAAGGAGCTGTAGCTCATGTCCTCCGGGAGGTGGACCTCGTCCCCGGCGGCGTTCTTCAGGGCGGCGGTGCCGCCGAACTCGATGTCGTAGTACGGGCAGATGACGGCGTTGTTGGTGATCCACCAGTACGCCTGCCGCATCTTGTCGTGGAGGCTGCCGCCGTCGCGCTCCGAGAGGTGGACGCTGAGGCCCTTGTCCGCCGACGCACGCCCGGTGAGCAGGCGCGACACCCAATCCTGGTTGGCCATGGAGGGCGGGAGTGTAGCCCCGGATGGTGACCAGGCCCAGGCCCTCATGCTACGCCACCCAGCGTGACCACGAAGCTTCGCATCGTTTGGGAAGGAGAGACCCCCGGGCTCACCGAGCACCGTGTCAGCCTCGCTGCGTTTGGCGAAGCGCTCTTGAGCTTGCTGCGAGCCGCCCGCAACATCGCCGCCATCCAGGTCGCCACCGCCGCGGGCTCGGATGTGGATGCCACACGGGCGACCAAGACCACCTACGTCGATCTCCAGATCAGCAACCTGCGGGAGGGTTCGGTCGACCTCGAACTCGAGACCGTGCCCATGCCGGTTCGCGGGGCGGACCCATCGCTGGCCGTGGACCCCGAGCGGGTCACTCGGGAGATTCTCGAGAGCATCCGTGATGAGAGCCAGGGCCGCCGGCGCAACCGGTGGGTGAACGAGTATCTGGACAAGCTCCCCAAGGGCTTGAAGCGACAGCGCTACGCCCTCGTGCGCGACGGCCAGGAAGAGCAGGTCTTCGAGTTCGAGCAGATGACGCTCGCGGAGGCGCCCGCGGTCTTGCCGCATCTGGAGATTGTTCGCGGCATCATCTGGGGACTCGATTTCGCCGTGTCGAACAAGCCGGCGATCCGGATCGCGCAGCTGGAGGGCGGGGTCATCACGGTGACCGCCACGGCGGAGCAGGTGGAGAAGGCCTCGCTTCTGCGAGAGGGCGACAAGGCCATCGCGGCGATGGTCGCCATGGGCCCCAAACCTCGCCTCATCTGGATTCGTCAGGAGGGCACCGATGCGCCGGGCCTGACCGCCGAGGCGCGGGATGCGCACGTCTTGCGCAGATGGAGTGAGCTGCTCCGGAGGCTTGCCCAGTGAGTGCCGAGCAGCAGCCGTACGACCGGTTCTGCAGCCTCACCCGGCTCCAGGCCCTGCATGCCATGGGCATCGCCGCGCATGGTGGAACGGTCGGAGTCCGGGACGCCTTGTGCCCTGGGGCTACGCTCGGGGCCGCGTGGTCCGCGGAGGAGTACAACGCGAGGCCGGGGGCGGTCCCCGGTCTGATGTTCGCGGTCTACCTGCTCTTCTATTTCGCGACGAAGCAGTGCTTCGTGGATGGGAACAAGCGGATCGCCTGGCTCGCCATGTCGGAGGTCCTGGCCGGAATGGGCCTGGAGGTCGATGCCTCGGATGACGAGGCGGAAGCGCTGGTGATGGCCATCGCCAGCAACAGGTTCAAGGACGTCGAGCCTGTGTTCCTCTGGGTCGTCGAGCACCTGAGCGAGCTCGCCGCTCCCTGACGTCAGAGCGTCACCAGCCCCATCCGCGCCGCGCGCACCACGGCCTCCGTGCGGCGCTGCACGCCCAGCTTCGCCAGCACCGCGTTGACGTGGAACTTGGCCGTGTGCTCGCTGATGTCCAGCCGGTCCGCGATGGCCTTGTTCGACAGGCCCTCCGCCAGCAACCCCAGCACCTCGCGCTCGCGCGGCGTCAGCGTGTCCGGCCCCGGCGCCCCAGAAGGCGCCGTGCTCCGGGGCGCCGCGCGCACCTGCGTCAGGCCCGGGTCGAACACCGCGAGCCCCCGGGACACCGCGTGCAGCGCTGCCACGAGCATCCCCGGCGACACGTCGCGGAACAGCAGGCCCCGCGCTCCCGCGCCCAGCGCCAGCTCCCCCGCCGCCTCGTCCGCCACCAGCGCCAGCACCGGCGCGCCCAGGTCCGGCGCCGCGCCCTCCACCAGCCGCAGCCCCGTGTCCCAGAGCACCACGTCCGGCGGTTCACCCCGCGCTGACTCCAGCTCCACCTGCGTGCCCGCCGCCGCCACCGTCCAGCCCTCCGCCTGGTCGCTCAGCGCCCGTGCGAGCGCACCCCGGGCCAGCGGGTCCTCCGAGACGAGCGCGAGCCGGGACGATGACGCGGGTGCATCCAACATGGGCCCCTCATCCCTAACCGCGCCCGCCGCGTTCGCCACCCCGCCCCGCGCCGGAACCTCCTCACTTCCCTCCGAACCGCGTCCCTGTGAAGAATCGTGAAGTCCTTCCGGAGGGGGCCCCCATGACGATTCGGGCAACGCGGTGGTGGGTGATGACAGGGCTGCTCCTCGCGGGGAGCGTCCAGGCGGCGACGCCCCCCGGCTCTTACGCGAAGCTGGGCGATGAAGTCGTCGGCCTGGTGCGCACGCGCTTCTTCGACGCGGCGAAGGGCACCGCCTGGGCCGACGCGCACCAGGGCTACGCCGCCGACGCGAAGGACGCGGAGGACTTCGCCCGGCGCACGAACGCGGCGCTCGCGGAGCTGAAGGCCTCGCACACGGCCTACTACCCGAAGCAGGCCCCCGGCCACGCGGAGGTGTCCGCCATCTTCCAGGCCTTCCTCCAGCAGAAGAAGGTCGAAGCCACCGGCATCGGCGTGGATGTGATGGAAACGCCGGAGGGCTTCTTCGTCCGCCACGTCTTCACGGACGGCCCCGGCGCCAGGGCGGGCCTGCTGCGCGGGGACCGGCTCGTCACCGTGGAGGGCCAGCCCTTCCATCCCTGGCATGCCTTCACGAACCGCGCCGGCAAGGCCACGCGCCTCACCGTGGAGCGCGTGAAGGGCGCCGCGCCCCTGTCCCTCACCGTCACGCCCCACCGGCTCGACCCGCGCCAGGAGTGGCTCGCGTACCAGAAGGCCAGCTCCCGCGTCGTCGAGCGCCAGGGCCACCGCGTCGCGTACCAGCACGTCTACGCGTGCACCGGCGAGCAGTTCCAGCAGCAGCTCGAGGAGTCGATGCAGGACACCTTCGCGAAGGCGGATGCGCTCGTCGTCGACTTCCGCGACGGCTGGGGCGGCTGCAATCCCGCCTTCGTCAACCTCTTCAACCCCCAGGTGCCCGCGCTCGTCAGCACCGGCCGCGACGGCCAGGCGCGCCCCTTCGCTCCGTCCTGGCGCAAGCCGGTGGTCCTCCTCGTCAATGGCAACTCGCGCAGCGGCAAGGAGCTGGTGGCCTCCTCGATGAAGCGCCACCAGCTGGCGACGCTCGTGGGCGAACGCACCGCGGGCGCCGTGCTGGGCGGCGGGCCCCAGAAGCTGTCCAACGGCGACCTGCTCTACCTCGCCGTCATGGACGTGAAGGTGGACGGCGAGCGGCTGGAGGGCGTGGGCGTCCCGGTGGACGTGGAGGTCCCGGACGCGCTGCCGTACGCGGCTGGCGTGGATCCGCGAAAGGAACGCGCGCTCGACGTGGCCGCGTCCCTGGTGAAGGACTGACGCGTCAGCGCGGCGTGACGCCGTGGCCCGGCGCGTCCGGGTCCAACGTCAGCCGCGCGCCCGCGTACTGTCCACCGCCCTGGAACGGGTGGCTCGCGATGAACAGCGGCGTGTCCAGGTCCGCGTAGGTGAAGCCGCCCAGCCCCGCCGCCAGGTGCGCGGACGCGCTCATCGCGAGCACGCTCTCCACCATCCCACCCACCATCAGCTCCAGCCCCGCCGCGCGGGCGAGGCTCCACATCGTCATCGCCTCCACCATCCCGCACTTCATCGTCTTGATGTTGATGCCGTGGCACGCGCCCTCGCGGATGAGCCGCAGCACGTCCTTCGCCGACCGCGCGGACTCATCCGCGCACACCGACACCTTCGAGCGCCGCGTCACCTCCGCGAGCCCCGCGAAGTCGGAGGCGGGCACCGGCTGCTCGAACAGCGCCAGCGGCACCTCCGCGCGCTCCAGCTCCTTGAGGAACGCCAGCGCCTCCGCCACGTCATAGCCCCCGTTCGCGTCCGCGAAGAGCCGCGCCTTCGGCGCCTCCTGGTGGATGGCGACCAGCCGCGCCGCGTCCGCGTCCGGCTCCAACGCCCCGACCTTCACCTTCAACGTGTCGATGCCCCGCCCCAGGATGGCCCGCGCGGAGGCCACCGCGTGCGCCACGTCCCCGGCCGTGACCGTCATGTCGATGTCCAACGCCGTCCCCGCCCCGCCGAAGAAGACGTGCAGGGGCACGCGGTGGTGCCGCGTGAGCGCGTCCAGCAGCGCCATCTCCACGCCACACCGCGCGGAGGGCGCCAGCGCGAGCCCATCCGCCAGCGCCTCCGACGCCGGCCGCCACGCCCGCGCGTCGCGGCCCACCAGCACCCCGCGCACCGACTCCAGCGCGGCCAGCGTGCTGGCCTGCGTCTCCCCGCTCACCGCGGTGAAGGGCGCCGCCTCGCCCAGCCCCACCGTCCCGTCCGCGAGCGTGACGCGCACGAGCACGTTCTCCGCCGCGAGCTGCGCGCCGGTCGCGATGGCGAACGGCTCCGTCAGCGGCAGGTGCAGCGCTTCGAAGGCAACGTGCGTGATGAACGTGGGTCGCATGGACGGAGCTTTCATTCCTGGTTATCTGCAATTCAAGATAGTTTAGAAAACTACGAAGGCCCGGGCTGACTTGAGCCGCCGTGCGATTCGTGGCGACATGCGGTCCCCCGGGGGGTGGGCAGGGCCTGGGCCGTGCAGCAGAAGCCTGTCGGGGGCGCGGTTCTTCCATCCCCTTAGCGCCGGAGGAGGCGGATGTCCGCGACCGACACGACCGTGGCCCTTCCGCTTCCGGATGCGCTCCTCGCCGCGCTGGAGGAGGCCGAGCGGGAGCACCCGGAGGCGTGCATGGTGCTGCGCGCCGTGCGCTCCGTCAGCGGCGCCATCATCGACTTCGAGTGGCTGTGGGCGAACCCCGCCGCGTCGCGCGCGCTGGGCCACGCCCCGGAGTCGTTGCGCGGCCGGCGCGTGGGGGAGGTGTCCTCGTCGGTGGGGCTCGCGGGCCGCATCGATGTGCTTCGTCAGGTGGTGGAGTCCGGCCGGCCGCGCGCGGACAACTTCACCGAAGGCGCCGTGCAGCTGCAGGGCACCGCGGTGCCCCTGCGAGACGGGGTGTTGCTGCGCCTGCGCGACGTCACCAGCGCCCAGCGGATGGAGGAGGGGCTGCGCGACACGCTGGACTGGGTGCGCGACGTGCTGGAGAGCATGCCGGATGCCTTCTTCACCGTGGACACGGACTGGCGCCTCACCTACGTGAACCGCAACGCCGCCGCGCTCGTCGGTCGCACCCAGGAGGCCCTCTTCCGCCGGGTGCTCTGGGAGGCCTGCCCGGAGCTGTGCGGCACCCCGCTGGAGCGCGCGCTGCGCGAGGTGGCCACGGAGGAGAGCTTCCGGCTCGTCGAGCTGCGCACCGGCGAGGACCGCTGGCACGAGGTCCACGCCTGGTCCAGCGGCCGGAACATCTCCACCTACGCGCGCGACATCACGGACAAGAAGCGCGTCCAGGCGGAGCGGGACGGGCTGCTCGCGCGGGAGCGCTCCGGCCGGCTGGAGGCCGAGGCGCTCGCCCAGCGCCGCACGCACGAGCTCATGGCCGCCCGTGAGCGGCTGGTGCAGTCGGAGAAGCTGGCCATGGCGGGCCAGCTCGCCGCGGGCGTGGGGCACGAAATCAACAACCCGCTGTCCTATGTCACCGGCAACCTCCAGTTCGCGGTGGAGCAGCTCACGCCGCTCGCCCCGCGTCTGGGGGGCGGCACCGCGCTCCAGGACGCGCTGGGCGAGGCGCTGGAGGCCCTGCGCGAGGCGCGCGAGGGGGCCGAGCGCATCCGCGTCATCGTGCGCGACCTGCAGACCTTCGCCCGCGCGGATGAGCTGCGCCTGTCGCCGGTGGACGTGCACTCGGCGCTGGAGTTCGGCGTCTCCATGGCCATGACCCACCTGCGCAGCCGCGCCCAGGTGGAGCGCTGCTTCGGGCAGGTGCCGCACGCGCTGGCGCACGAGGCGCGCCTGGGTCAGGTGTTCCTCCACCTGCTCATCAACGCCGCGCACGCCATCCCCTCCGGCGACTTCGAGCGCCACCGGGTGACGCTCACCACCCGCCGCGAGGGCTCGTGGGTGCTGGTGGAGGTGTCCGACAGCGGCCTGGGCATGACGCCCGAGGTGCTCCAGCGCGCCTTCGAGCCGTTCTTCTCCACCCGGCCCGTGGGCGAGGGCAGCGGGCTGGGGCTGTCCATCTGCCTGGGGCTCGTGCGCAGCATGCATGGGGAGCTGACCGCCACCAGCATCCCCGGCATGGGCAGCACCTTCCAGGTGCGGCTGCCCGTCGCGGAGGCCGTGGTGCACCCGGGCGTCCCCGCGGTGCGCGCGCAGGAGGGGACTCAGCGCAAGCGCGTGCTGGTGGTGGATGACGAGCCGCAGCTCACCGCGGTGCTCCGCCGCATCCTCGGCCGGCAGCACGACGTGGTGGTGGCGCACAGCGGCCGCGAGGCCCTGACGCTGCTGGAGCAGGACGACGCCTTCGACCGCGTCTTCTGCGACCTGATGATGGCGGACCTCACCGGCATGGACGTGCACGCGGAGCTGTCTCGCCGGCGGCCGGAGCTGCTGTCGCGCTTCGTGTTCATGACGGGCGGCAGCTTCACGGAGCGCGCCCGCGCCTTCCTGCTGGCCGTGCCGCTGCCCCGCATCGAGAAGCCCTTCGAGCCGGGCCTCCTTCACTCGCTGGTGGAGTCCTCGCCGCCCCGCGCTGGAGCCCGGGGCGGCCAGGTCCTGTCCCCCGAGCCTAGAGCTTCACCTCGTCGCGGTCCGGACGGGTGATGTACGCGGCGCCGGGGTTCGCCGGGTCGGTGAGCTTCTGGATGAGCCGGTCCATGCCGTTGGAGCGCGAGAAGGCCATCTCGTTCTTCGTCACGCCCACCAGCGTGAGCAGCTCCACCTGCCCGCTGGGCAGGGTGAAGTGGCTGGGGCGCGTGGTGTCCTTCACGAACACGAAGCCCGCGAGCTTGGTGTCGCCGCCGGTGAGGGTGCCGTCCACCGGATAGCGGTGGCCCATGGCGAACAGCCGCGCGCACACGAGGTTGTAGGCCATCATGTCCAGCAGGCGCAGCACCGGCCAGCGCTCCTCCTCGGGCGTGTGGATGACCATCTCGTAGCCCAGGCCGCTCCGCGCGTCGTCCGGCAGCTCCTCGCCGGGCGTCACCGTGAAGGGGTTGGACAGGCCGCTCGTCACGTAGGTCCAGTACGGGTACTCCGCGCTGGGAGGCGACACGCGCACGCCCATGGGGAGCCAGTTCGGATCCAGCTCCTGGCCCTGGGCCAGCTCGCTCTCCAGCCACCCCTCCAGCACGCCCGTGCCCTCCAGGAGGTCCACGTCCTCGCGGATGGCGCCGAACAGCTTCGGGTATTCCACCTCATCGCGGTCAGCCCAGCAGTCTTCGTACCACTGGATGAAGTCTTCGTCGGTCTCCGGGACTTTCATGGGGGCGGACTCTAGAGGTTCACCCCGATTTCACAACTTCAACCGAGCGCGGACGTCTTCCGACCGGTGGGCTGGCGGACAGACGTTCAGGTGCCCGTGGACCCGGGGGCGGGGGGAGCCCAGGGCTTGAGGCCGCAGATGCGCTCCGCCTCCTCCACCGCGGGTGTCAGCCGCGCATGCTCCATGCGCAGGAAGCTCCGCACGGCCTTGTCCAGGCGCGGGTCGAAAATCAGGTGCGCGCTGTGCACGGCGGTGGGCTCGAAGCCCCGGGACACCTTGTGTTCACCGCCGGCGCCGGGCTCGAACACCTTGCGGCCCGCGCGGATGCAGTCGTCCACGGACTGATACAGGCAGACGTTGAAGTGCAGGAAGGGGTGCTCCTGCGTGCAGCCCCAGTAGCGGCCATAGAGCCGCTCCGGGGTGGCCAGGTTGAAGGCCCCCGCGATGACCTGCCCGTCCTTCACCGCCTCCACCATCTCCACCGCGTGGGGCAGGTCGCGGAAGACGCGCTCGAAGAAGCCGGGGGTGAGCTGCACCTGTCCCCAGGCGTGGCGCTCGCAGGTGGACGTGTAGAAGGTGTACGCGCGCTGGGCGTGCTCCGGGCCCAGCTCCGCGCCGCGCACGGTGCGCAGCTGGATGCCCTGGGTGGCCGCGGCGGCGCGCTCGCGCTTGAGCTGGTTGCGGCGCTTGGAGTCGAAGCGGGCCAGGTAGTCGTCGTAGCCCTGGTAGCCCGGGTTCTTCCAGTGGAACTGGAGGGTGATGCGGCGCGCGAGGCCGGCCTCCTCCAGGAAGTCCGCCTCTTCGTCCGTGGGGTAGAGCACGTGCACGCCGGAGCAGTCCGCCTCCTGGGCGCTCTGGACGGCGGCCTCCAGCAGCGCGCGGCGCAGGAGCCCGGCGTCTTCCCCCGGCGCGGTGAGGAAGCGCGGCACGGTGGCGGGGGACAGGGGGCCGCCCACGAGCAGCTTCGGGTAGTACTCCACGCCCAGCTGGGCGGCGGCGTTGGCCCAGCCGAAGTCGTAGATGTATTCGCCCATGCTGTGGAACTTGAGATAGGCGGGCGCGGCGGCGACGAGCTTCCGGCCCCGCCACAGCGTCAGGTGGTGGGGGGCCCAGCCGGTGTCCTCGGTGGCGCTGCCGCTCTCTTCCATGGCGGACAGCCACGCGTGGCGCACGAAGGGGGGCGCGCCGTCCGTGACCAGGGCATCCCATGAGGCGGCCGGGACGTCGCGGATGGCATCGAGAATGCGGACCTGGAGCGGGGTGTCGGCGGGCACGGGGGCAGTCTTAACGCGGGTCTGTCCGCTGCGCTCCCGTTCGCCCCGCCGGAGGGCGTCCGGACGGGGGAGGCCCCGGTCAGGAGGCCTTCTTGCGGGCCGGGGCCCGGGCGCGGGCGCCGAGCACCCGGGGCAGGTTGTCTTCAATCCAGGTGGTCAAGGACTCCACGTGGACGGCCACCTCCTGGCCCAGGGGCGTGAGGCTGTAGTCCACGTGCGGGGGAATCACGGGGTGCGCTTCGCGCAGCACGAAGCCGTCCTGCTCCAGGGCCTGGAGCGTCTGGGCGAGCATCTTCTCACTGACCCCGCCCACCTTGCGGCGCAGCTCGCTGAAGCGGTGGGTGCCCTCCTCGTGCAGCGCGACCAGCACCAGCACGCCCCATTGGCTGGTCACGTGCTCCAGCACGCCGCGCGAGGGGCACGCGGCCGCGTAGAGGTCCCCGCGCTGCTTCACCTTCTCCAGCAGTGGACTGCCCTTGCTTGCCTTCATGATTGACACTTACCACGAGGTGCGTACTTACGAAAAGTGAGTACCCCCGTTACGGTAAGCCCCATTCAATTTCCAATTTCGCGCCAGGCGCGCGAAGGAAAGGGCGAAGCGATGATCGTCGTCACGGGAGCCACGGGGAAGCTGGGGCAGTTCGTCATCGAGGGCCTGCTGAAGAAGGTGCCGGCGAGCCAGGTGGCGGTGGTGGTGCGCAGTCCGGACAAGGCGAAGGCCTGGGCGGAGCGCGGGGTGGTGGTGCGGCGGGCGGACTACAGCGAGCCCGGGTCGTTGGATGGGGTGTTCGCGGCGGGGGACACGGTGCTGCTCATCTCCGCCAACGAGGTGGGCAAGCGCTTCCCGCAGCACTCGGCGGTGATTGCCGCGGCGAAGAAGGCGGGCGTGAAGCTGCTGGCCTACACGAGCATCCTGTTCGCGGACAGGAGCGGCCTGTCGCTGGCGGGGGAGCACAAGGCCACGGAGGAGGCGATCCGCGCGTCGGGGCTCCCGTACGTGTTCCTGCGCAACGGCTGGTACGTGGAGAACTACACGGAGCACGTGGGGCCGGCGCTGGAGTACGGAGTCATCCAGGGCAGCGCGAAGGATGGCAGGGTGGCCACGGCGACCCGCGAGGAGTACGCGGACGCGGCGGTCGCGGTGCTGACGGGCACGGGCCATGAGAACCAGGTGTACGAGCTGGCAGGGGACACGGCCTTCACGCTGCCGGAGTACGCGGCGGAGCTGTCACGCCAGTCGGGCAAGGCGGTGGCGTACGTGGACCTGCCGGTGCCGGAGTTCGCCGCGGCGCTCCAGAAGGTGGGGGTGCCCAAGCCCTTCGCGGAGGTCCTGGCGGACGCGGATGGGGGGCTGGCGAAGGGCGAGCTGAACGACTCCAGCCGCACCTTGAGCCGCCTGATTGGCCGGCCCACCGCGCCGTTCTCCAGCGCCATCCGCGCGGCGCTGAAGCGGGGCTGAGAAACACGACGGGGGAGCGGTCCTGTCCGGACGGCTCCCCCACGTCACCGCATGGCTGGACGTGACGTCAGGCCGTCTGCGCTCCGGTGCTGCCCTGCCGGGAGACCTCGCGCGGCTCCGGGTACACGGCGCGCTGAGGCGTGGTGATGCGGATGACGCCCAGCTTCGACAGCACGCGCATCACCTGCCACGTGGGGTCGATTTCGAAGGCGCGCGCCGCGAAGTCCGGGCTGCTGCCGTACTTGTGGTGGTTGTTCTGGAACAGCTCCCCCATGCACAGCACGTCCACCGGCAGCGTGTTGCGCGACTGGTCGCCGCCCTTGAAGTTGCGGTAGCCGTACTTGTGCCCGCACCAGTTCACGATGGCGCCGTGCACCGGCCCCATCACGAAGTGCACCGGCAACAGCAGGAACTGCCAGGGCGACGTCGCGAACATCACGTAGAACGCCGTGTAGAGCGCCACCCACGTCAACGGCGCCCACCAGGACTGGCCCACCGTCTCGTCGATGAGCGTCCACTCCGGATACCCGCCCTCGAAGCGCGGCTCCGGCGCCGCGCGCCGATACACGTAGTCGGCGTAGCGCTTCTTGGTGTGCAGCATCATCCGCAGCACGTCCTTGAAGTTGTGCGGCGAGTGCGGATCCTTGTCCGTGTCGGAGAAGGCGTGGTGCTCGCGGTGCAGGATGGCGTACGCACGCGGCGACAGGTACGACGAGCCCTGCACCAGATAGGTGAGCAGGTGCACCACCTTCTCCGTGCGCGGCCCCATGCTGTACATGCGGTGCGCCGCGTAGCGGTGCTGGAAGAAGCTCTGGAAGAAGACGCAGAGCAGCCAGTGGCTGATGAAGAAGATGAGGATGGCCATGATTCTCCCGTGCTGTCGGACCCAGGGCTAACACCGCGGCTGTCACGGCAATGTCAGCGCTCCCCACGATGACGGCAGCACCCACGTCCTCGCGGACGCCCGACACTGAGCGTCCCGGTTCCCACCCTGTCCGTTGGTGGATAAGGCCCGGTGCGGTCATCCATTCGCGCCCGTCCCCGACGTCGCACCTCGACGTTGCGGGCCGCCTCCAGGGAGGGCAGAAGTGCACGCGGCGCGTCACCCCGGGCCCCCAGGCCCCCCTGCACCAGGAGCCTCCACCGTGGATCGGGCAACCCTCGTCGGATTGGACAAGCGGCACGTCTGGCACCCCTACACCGCGATGGAGCAGTACGTCGCGCAGACCGACCCGCTGGTCATCGTCCGCGCGGAGGGCTCCTGGCTCCATGACGCCGACGGCCGGCGTTACCTGGACGCCAACGGCTCCTGGTGGGTGTCCACCCTGGGACACCGCCACCCGCGCCTGGTGCACGCGCTCACCGAGCAACTGGGCAGCCTGGCCCACGCCTCGCTCGCGGGCATCACCCACGGCCCGGCGGCCCTGCTGGGCGCGGAGCTGGCGGCGCTGGCCCCGGGCGCGGACCGGGCGGACGTGCCCGCGGACCAGAAGCTGTCGCGCGTCTTCTACTCGGACAACGGCAGCACCGCGGTGGAGGTGGCCATCAAGATGGCCGCGCAGTACTGGGCCCAGAACGGCCGCCCCCGCCGCACCCGCTTCATCACCCTGTCCGGCGCCTTCCACGGCGAGACGATTGGCGCCACCAGCGTGGGCGGCGTGCACGAGTTCCGAGACGTGTTCGGCCCGCTCCTCTTCGACGTGATGCACGTGCCGTCCCCCGCCGAACCCGACGGCCACGCGCGCGCGCTGGAGCAGCTGAAGGCGGCGCTCGCGGCGGATCCGGACGGCATCGCCGGCGTCATCCTGGAGCCCGTGCTCCAGGGCGCGGTGGGCATGTGGATGTCGTCGCCGGACTTCGTGCGCGAGGTGCGCGCGGCCACCCGCGCCGTGGACACCTTCCTCATCGCCGACGAGGTCTTCACCGGCATGGGCCGCACCGGCGCGCGCTTCGCGGTGGACCTGGCCGACGTGGTGCCGGACCTGCTGTGCCTGGCCAAGGCGCTGAGCGGGGGCATGTTGCCCTTCGCCGTCACGCTCGCGTCGGAGCGCATCTTCTCCGGCTTCCTGGGGGCGAAGGACCGGGCGCTGTATTACGGGCACTCGTACTGCGGCAATCCGCTGGGCGCGGCGGTGGCGCGTGAGGTGCTGGCCGTGTACCGCGACGAGGACGTCATCGGGCAGGTCCAGCGCAAGGCCCCGCGCGTGAAGGCCGCCTTCGAACGGATGGCCGCCACGCTCCCAGGGCTGGTGCGCCCGCGCGCGGTGGGCATGGTGGGCGCGGTGGACCTGGGCGGCGGGGGTTACTTCGCCAACAGCGGCTGGCGCGTGTACGAGGCCGGCCGCCGCCGCGGCCTGTACCTGCGCCCGCTGGGCGACACCGTCTACATCGCCCCCGCGCTGAACATCCCGGACGCGGACCTGGACGTGCTGCTCGCGGGCGTGGAGGACAGCCTGCGCGAAGTGACCTCGGGCTGACGGACGCCGCGCGGTCCCCTCGCCGGGAGCGCGTGCGCTCGAGCGGCCAGGGCCGGAAGCGAGGGAGGGGCGGAGCGCCGCGCCCGCTCCCGTCGGTCAGCGCGCGTGCCCGGAGGCCCCCTCTCGCCGCCCCGGCCCGTGGTGCCTGCGCGCGGCCCGCACCATGCGCACCCGTTGCCTGAGGTGCCATGGCTCCACCGGCGCCATGGCGGAAGGGAACCCCATGGCTCTTGAAACCCACCGCGCGCGGTCGCGGACCGGCACGGGTCCACCGCGCGGACCGACCCCCGACAGCGTGGAAGCACTCCGGGCCCGCCTGCGCGGCCCGCTCATCCTCCCGGAGGACGCGGACTACGCGGAGGCGTGCCAGCTCTACAACGCGATGATCCACAAGCACCCGGCCATGGTGGCCCGGTGCGCCGACGTGGCGGACGTCATCTCCGCGGTGACCCTGGCTCGCGAGCAGGGGCTCGCCCTGGCCGTGCGCGGCGGGGGCCACAATGGCGGCGGCCTGGGGCTGTGTGATGACGGGCTGGTCGTCGACCTGTCGCGCCTGCGCGGCGTGCGGGTGGACCCCGAGGCCCGCACGGTGCGGGTCGCGGGAGGCGCCGTCTGGGGGGACGTGGACCACGCGACCCATGCCTTCGGGCTCGCCGTGCCCTCGGGCATCATCTCCACCACGGGCGTGGGCGGACTCACGCTGGGCGGCGGCATGGGCTACCTCACGCGCCGCTTCGGCCTCACCATCGACAACCTGCTCGCCGTGGACATGGTGCTCGCGGATGGCCGCTTCGTCACCGCGAGCGCCGACAAGCATCCGGACCTGTTCTGGGCGGTGCGCGGCGGGGGCGGCAACTTCGGCGTCGTGACGTCATTCCTCTTCCGGGCCCAGCCAGTGGACTCCGTCATCGGAGGTTTCACGCTCTGGCCGCTGGACCGCGCGGCGGAGGTGCTGCGCTGGTACCGCGACTTCCTCCCCGCCGCCCCCGAGGACCTCAACGGCTTCTTCGCCTTCCTCACGGTGCCGCCCGTCGCCCCGTATCCAGAGGCGCTGCACCTGAAGAAGATGTGCGGCGTGGTGTGGTGCTACACCGGCGACCCCGCGCGGGCGGAGGCGCTGTTCGCGCCCGTGCTGGCGCTCAAGCCCGCGGCGCACGGCGTGCAACCGATGCCCTTCCCCCTCTTGCAGGCGGCCTTCGACGCGCTCTACTCGCCCGGCTTGCAGTGGTACTGGCGCGCGGACTTCGTGCGCGAGCTGGGCGACGCGGCCATCGCGCGGCACGTGGAGTTCGCGGAGCGCCTGCCGACGATGCACTCGACGATGCACCTCTACCCCATCGACGGGGCGGTGCACCGGGTGGGGCCGCGGGACACGGCCTTCCGCTACCGCGACGCGCGCTGGTCCGAGGTCATCGTCGGCGTGGACCCCTCGCCGGAGCGGGTGGCGGACATCACCTCCTGGACGAAGGCCTACTGGGACGCGCTGCACCCCTACTCCGCGGGCGGCGCCTACGTGAACTTCATGATGGACGAGGGCCAGGAGCGGGTGCGGGCCACCTACGGCGAGAACTTCGCGCGGCTGGTGGAGGTGAAGAACCGCTACGACCCCACCAACCTCTTCCACGTGAACCAGAACATCCCGCCGGCCCCCCCTCGCGCCACGCATTGAGCGCGCCCAGGGGGCCGCGGAGTCAGCCGGTGGATACCGGAATCACGTGGGCGGTGAGGACCGCGACGTCCGGTCTCCGGTGGAGGCGCGAGCGTGATGGCGTTCGCGGTAGTGCCGCACGGCGAGGGCGACCAGCAGCGCGGCCACGCCCGCCAGCGCGAGGAAGTGCTCCACCCGTCCCACGCCCCTGGCCACGCGGTCCACGCTCGCGGAGCCCAGGTAGCCCAGCATCACCACGGTGGGGGAGCTCAGGCACAGCGCCAGGCCGTCCCACATGAGGAAGCGGCGCAGGGGCATGCCCTCCGCGGCGGCCATGGCGAACACCGGCACGCGCAGCACGGACATGAAGCGTCCCACGAAGACGACGCGCGAGCCGTGCTTCGCGTACAGGCCCTGGATGCGCTCGCGGCGCTCGGCCGGGAACAGGCGGCGGGTGCGCGGGTGCGTGTACAGCGCCTGCCCCAGCCTGCGCGCCGTGAGGAAGAGCACGGTGTCCCCGCACAGCACGCCCCCGAAGCACAGCGCCAGGGCGACGGCCAGCGGCATCACCTCCCGGTGCGCGAGCACGCCCGCGGCCAGCTGCACCAGGTCCTCTGGGAACGGCAGGCCCAGGCCGCCCGCCACCAAGAGGAGGAAGAGCAGCGGGCCGGAGCCGTGCGTGAGCAGGAGCTGGAGGGGTGAGGTGCTCATCAGGGCTCGGGGAGGACCGCTTTGCCGCGGCGCTCGGTGCGGAAGAGGAGGACTTCCCGGACGATGATTTGAAGGGTGGCCGCCACGGGCACCGCCACCACCGCGCCCACGATGCCCGCCAGCTCCACGCAGAAGAGCACCGCCAGCAGCGTGACCAGCGGGTTGACGTGCACGGTGCGCTTGAACACGAGCGGCGCCAACACGTTGCCCTCCAGCTGCCCGTAGAGGACGAAGTAGATGAACACCGCCAGGGCCTTCCACAGGCCGCCGGTGGCCAGCGTGAGCAGCGTGATGATGCCGCCCGCGATGATGGGGCCCGCGTAGGGCACCAGGCTGGAGAAGCCGCTGGCCACGCCCAGCGGCAGGTAGAAGGGCATGCCCACCACGGCGAGCATCGTGGTGGTCAGCGTGGCGTTGATGGCGCAGATGAGGGTGATGCCGGCCAGGTAGCCCCCCGTCGCGCCGTACACGTTGCGCAGCACGCGCACGTACCGCAGCCGGTGGTCGGGCCGGGCCAGCTCCAGCAGGTGCTTGAGCACGCCGCCGCCGAACACCAGCATGAACACCACCAGGAAGAAGACGGTGAGGGTGCCGCCCAGCAGGCCCACCACGCCGCCAATGGCGCTCATGATCAACGCGGGCAGGGGCCCGGCGAGCGCGGGCGTGGCCTCCTCCAGCTTCTCGCTCCAGCCCAGGCTGTGCAGCCGCTGGTTGAGCGCGTGCAGGACGCCGGTGCCGCGCACCTGCTTCCACAGCTGCGGCCACTGGGACACCAGCGCGTCCACCTGGGTCACCAGGTCCGGAATCACCAGCAGGCCCAGCGCGGAGATGGCGATGAACAGCGCGAACAGCACCAGGGCGATGGCCAGCCACCGCTGGAGGCCGCGCTTCTCCAGCCGCGACACGCCGTGCTCCAGCGACAGGGCGAGGAGCGCGGCGATGCCCGTGAGCGTCAGGGCCACGCGCGTCTTGATGACGAGCAGCACCAGGACCATCACCCCCAGGACGGCGAAGCACACCGTGAACACCGTGCGGGGAGAGACCTGGGACTTCGGCTGCGGTCGGGCTTCGGGTCCAGACACCAGGAGGGCTCCCAAGGGAGGGCCACCGGCGTCGGGCCCCATCCCCTGCGGATGCGTCTTCCCGCGCCCGACGGCAACCACCGTCGTCCTCCAAATGTGCGCGCCGGGCCCGGCCCCGGCCCAACCGTCTGGCGGGCGACACCCGGCGTGGCCCCGGGCCGTCCACCGCAGGCAATCACCGGGCGCGTGGTTCGTCCTCCGAAAGGCGGGAAATGACCGGCGGGGCCGCTGGCCTGTCCGTCCCCCGGAGCCCGGGTGCTCGTCCGCCACGCGACGGCGCCGCGGCCGGGCGTCCGGCACCTGACGCGCCGGGACGTCCTGGAAAAAAGGGACGGCATGCTTTGCCGGTCCCGGGCGTCAGACCGGGATGGGAACCTTCATGGGAAGGCGACCTTGGCGAGTCGGGAGAGGACACCATGAAGAAGATGGGTGAGCAGGAGCTGGATGGGATGCGACAGGAGGCTCGCGAGACGGAGGCCCGCTGGCGCGGGCTGGCGGCGAAGCTGGCGGAGCTGGGCGGGGAGGAGATGGACGCGCAGCTGCTGGTGACGTTCCGGGTCGCGCGGGACGCGGGGACGGTGCCGCCGGACGCGGGATTTTTCCTGGTGGCGCACATCCTGACGGCGATGGCGGATGAGGCCATCGCGGAGGATCCGCGCGTGCGGATGCGGGCCGCGGAGCTGGCCGCGATGGAGCGCGAGTACGGCCTCACGGGCGAGGGCTGGCCGGAGGGAGACATTCCCCCGGAGGACTGGGAGGCGCTCTGCGTGGAGTACGAGCGGGCGTGTGACGAGGCGCGCGCCGCGTTCTTCCGCGCGTACGGCGAGGAGGAGATGGCGCGGCTGTACCAGGACCAGCGCGTCACGTTCCACCACCGCTTCGAGAGCGGGCGGCGCTTCTTCCACGGCCTGCCCATGTTGCCTGGACACATGCACTGACGCCGGGCGCGGGTTCCGCCCGCGAGGGTCCGCTAGACTCCGCCGCCGCGGTCCACCTGGAGGCGGTCGATGCGAGCGGGAAGCCTGGGCTGGGTGTTGGGCTTGGGGGTGTGGGGCGCGCTGGCGTCCGCGGCGGTGCCGGTGTCGGCGCGGCCGGACGTGGGTGCGACGTACGACGCGCTTCAGCGCGCGGTGCGCATCAAGCAGGTGGCGCTGTCGCCGGAGGGCGCGCGGGTGGCCTGGGTGGAGTCGGTGCCAGGGACCGCCGAGTCCACGCGGCTCCAGGTGCGGGAGCTGGCGCACCCGGAGCGGGCCCCGGTGCGCATCACCGCGTCGAAGGACGGCGCGCCGTGCGCGGAAGGGTCGCTGGCGTGGAGTCCGGACGGCCGGAGGCTCGCGTTCCTGTCCACGGCGGGGGAGGGCACGGCGCGGCAGCTCTACGTGGCGGACGCGTCGGGGGATGGCGGGCCCGCGCGGCGGCTCACGACGCTGAAGGGCGTGCTGGCCACGCCGAAGTGGTCTCCGGACGGGACGTCGGTGGGGGTGCTCGCCATCGAGGGCGCGGAGGACGCGCAGGGCCCGCTGGGGCCGGCGGCGCGGGAGACGGGCGTGGTGCAGGAGTCCTCGCCGGTGAAGCGCTTCGCGGTGGTGTCGGTGGAGGACGCGCGGCTGCGCCTGGTGTCGCCCGCGGGCCTGTTCATCTACGAGTACGCGTGGAGTCCGGACGGGGCCCGCGTGGCGGTGACGGCCGCGCCGCCGCCGGGGGACGCGAACTGGTGGGACGCGCGGGTGTACGCGGTGGAGGCGGCGACGGGGGAGACGTCGCTGTTGCACGCGCCCACGTGGCAGGTGGCGGAGCCCGCGTGGAGTCCGGACGGGAAGCAGCTCGCGTTCATCGAAGGGCTGATGAGCGATGAGGGCAGCACGGGCGGGGACGTGCTCGTGGTGTCGGTGCCGGAGCGGCTGGCGGCGAAGCTGCGGCCCGGGGAGAAGGCGGAGTTTCCCGCGAAGGTGCCGCCCGCGCGCAACCTGACGGAGGGCTTGAAGGCGACGGCCACGGACCTCTTCTGGTCCACGCCGGAGCGGCTGGTGTTCGCGGCGCAGGCGCAGGGCGAGGCCGCGGTGATGGCGGCGCCGCCGAGGGGCGGGGCCGTGGAGACGCTGTGGAGGGGGCCGGAGCACGTGGCGGTGTCGCTGGGCCGCGACGGCGTGACGAGCGCGGTGGTGCGCGACGCCGTCAACCGGGCGCCCGAGGTGTGGACGGGACCCTTGGGGGCGTGGAAGCAGGTGACGCGCCTCAACGCGGACGTGACGGTGCCGGCGGGGGAGGTGCGCAGCGTGACGTGGACGAGCGACGGGCAGCCGGTGCAGGGCTGGTTGGTGTTGCCGGTGCCGGAGCTGTCGGGCCGCAAGGCGCCCATGGTGACGGTGGTGCATGGCGGGCCCGCGGCCGGGGTGCTGTCGACGTTCAGCCCGCAGACGGCGCTGCTGGTGGCGCGGGGCTACGCGGTGTTCATGCCCAACCCGCGCGGCAGCTACGGTCAGGGTGAGGCGTTCGTGCAGGCGAACCGCCGCGACTTCGGCTACGGCGACTTCCGCGACGTGCTGGCGGGGGTGGACGCGGTGCTGGCGTCGGCGCCGGTGGATCCCGCGCGGCAGGGCATCATGGGGTGGAGCTACGGTGGCTTCCTGACCATGTGGGCGGTGACGCGCACCCAGCGCTTCCAGGCGGCGGTGGCGGGCGCGGGCATCGCGAACTGGCAGAGCTACTACGGCACGAACCACATCGACACGTGGATGCTGCCGTACTTCGGCGCGTCGGTGTACGACGAGCCGGAGGTGTATACGCGCTCGTCGCCCATCAACGGGGTGAAGCAGGTGCGCACGCCCACGCTGGTGTTGCACGGCGAGCGCGACGTGGAGGTGCCCGCGTCGCAGGGCTACGAATTCCACAGGGCGTTGAAGACGCTGGGGGTGAAGACCCAGCTGGTCATCTACGCGGACGAGGGTCACGGCCTGCGCAAGCCCGAGCACCAGAAGGACCGGCTCTTGCGCACGCTGGACTGGTTCGACGCGAACCTGCCGGCCGCCGCCGTGGCGCCGGGGCCGAAGGTGCGGCCGTCCGCGCGTTAGTCAGGGGCCGGTGGGGACGCCGGGTTCGGGTGGGGCCACGAGCGAGGTGATGACGTGGTCGCGCCACCGGCCGTTGATGAGGAGGAAGTCGCGGGCGTAGCCCTCGGGGATGAAGCCCAGGCGGCGGAGCACGGCGGCGCTGCGGAGGTTCTCTGGCAGGTGGTTGGCCTGGAGCCGGTGCAGGCCCAGGGCGCTGAAGGCGAAGGCGCAGAAGGCGCGAAGGGCCTCGGTCATCAGGCCCTGGCCTTCGTGGCGGTGATCCAGGCCATAGCCCAGGTCCGCGGCCTGGAGGGGGCCCCGGCGGATGTGGGCGAGCGTGGCGTTGCCGATGACGGGCGCGAGCGCGAGGGGCTTGCTCCGGGGGAGGAGGAACACGCGCAGGGACAGGTCATGGCGGAAGTCCTCGCGGTCCTGGGCCAGGCGTGTGCGCCAGTAGTCGGTGGAGAAGAAGGTCGCCGGGCGTGCCGGGGACACCGGCCCCAGGTGGTCCTTGTTGGCCACGTGGTACGCCAGCACCCGCTCCGCCGAGTCCGGGGACAGGAGCATCAGGTGCAGGCGCTCGGTGGTGAGCAGGACGGGGGACTTGTCGATCATGGCGGCGTCGGACTTCAGCTCACTTCAAGGCTGGCGGCGAGGAATGATCCACGCCGCCATGCATGACCGCGGCTCCGTGGAGCCGCTTGAAGGGTCCCGGCAAGGTGGCGGAGCGGGGGGAGGACCTCGGCGAAGCCACTCGCGCGGCGACGAGGAAGCCGACGCGGCGGCCGCATCCGGACACGGGCACCTCCAGCGGGCTGGTCCACGCAGGCGATCCTTCCAAGGCGCTCACGAAAGACGCGAACGGGGCTCGTCGCGCACCCTGCCGCGACGAGCCCCAATCGCTACCGTCACTTCACGCCGTCACTCGCCGTGGTCCATGGGCTGCTCGGGGACCTGCTTCTGGGCGCCGCTGCCGCCGGTGCCTTGATCCGGGGCCGGGCTCTGGTGGTCGATGCCCGAGCCTTGCGGCTTCGGCTCCTCGCCGCTGCCTCCGACGCCGCTGCTGGAGCGGGACGGCTGCGTGCCCGCCACGTTGCGCTCCACCACGATCTCCACGCGGCGGTTGTTGGCGCGGCCCTCCGCCGTGGCGTTGCTCGCCACCGGCCGGCTCTTGCCCATGCCGCGGATCTGGATGCGCTCCCGCGGCACGCCCTGGGCGACCAGGAAGTCCCGCACGCTCTCCGCGCGGCGCTCCGACAGCTGGTCGTTGTACTCCTCCGTGCCGCGCGAGTCCGTGTAGCCCTCGATGATCAACGGGTTCCTCGACTCCTTCAGCGCCGTGGCCACGTCCGACAGCCGGTCGCGTGACGCGGGCAGCAGGCTCGTCGCGTTCGTCGCGAAGAGCACGCTGCCGGACAACGTCACCACCGTGCCGCGCGCCTCCTCGCGCACCTTCACGTTCTCATCCTGGAGCCGCGTCAGCGCATGGGAGGCCCGCTGCTCCGCCTGGAGCCTCGCCTGGCGCTCCTGCTCCAGTTGCTGCGTGCGCTGCTGGAGTTCCTGGTTCAGCTGGGCCAGCCGCTGCGACTCCGCCTCCTGCTGCTGCGCGTTCGCCGTGCGCATGCGCTCGGCCTCCTGCTGGCGCTGGGCGTCGTACTGCTGGCGCTGCTGCTCGTACAGCTGCCGCTGCTGTTCGTACTTCTCACGCTCCTCCTGCTGCTGACGTGCGAGCGTCTGCGCCCGCGACTCCTGATGCTGACGCAGCAACTGCTCCGCCTCCGCCCGCTGCTGCGCGGCCAGGTCCGCCTCGCCACGCGCCTCGGCGATCTCCGCCTTGCGCAGGGCCACGTACGCCAGCGAGCGGGTCTTCACCGAGCCCTTGCTCTGCGCGTACTCGTTCTCCGCCTCCTGCAACGCGGCCCGGGCCGCCGCCACGTCCGCGGGGCGCTCGCGGCCCTCGGGGCTCGTGGACACCTGCTGGTACGCCTGCCGCGCCGCGGTCAGCTCACTGGGCGGGGGCCCATGGGCACACCCCATCGTGAGCGCGGAGGCTCCCGCGATCGCCAGCCATCCAAGTTTCCATCGCTGCATGACGCTCTCCTCACAATCAAAGGGGGGGACTTCAGGGCTGGCCGCGCTGCATCGAATCGACCCGTTCAGAGGTCCGGCGCGCCTCGTTCTTCAGGGGGACCGCGCGGGCCAGCGCCGCCGCCAGGTCGGCGTCCGCGGCGGCCTGACGGAAGCGCAGCTCCGCGGCCTCCTGCTCGCCCTCCTGCATCAGCCGCTCGCCGTCGTTGATCTGCTGGCGGGCGAAGGCCAGGTGTCGGGCGGCCTCTGGCACGTTGGGCGCCTGGGAGTTCTCCGCCGAGCGCAGCGCCGCCTCTGCCTGGACGCGCTGCTGATGGGTGGACGTGAGAATCACCTGCCTGCTTGCACAGCCAAGGGCCGCGACGCAGAGCAGGGAAGCGGCGAACAGCTTCGGGCGCATGGATCACCTCATGCCGGTTGGAATGCTGGGACGCTCCGGCGCGACCCAGAGGGAGTCGGTTCAGAAAGTGGGGCGTGCGACCCCGGTCGGCATCGGCGACCTGTCTCCAACAGGCACGCTGGCCAAGGGGGTTGACAGGCGTCGTGTAGGGAACGAGGCGCACAGGCAGGCGACGCCGCCCAAGCCCGGCCCCGGCTGTCCCCGCGCACGGGCCGCTGGCCGCGCGGCGGCTGGGACGCTAGAGGGGGAGCATGCGCCTGCACCTCGTGGACGGCACGTATGAGCTGTACCGGGCCCACTACTCGCCCCGGCCGGGCACCACCGCGCCGGACGGGCGCGACGTGAAGGCCACGGCCGGCGTGATGGATTCCCTCCTCGCGCTGTTGCACGACGAATCCGAGGCCGTGACGCATGTCGCGGTGGCCTTCGACAACCCCATCCGCTCGTTCCGCAACGCGCTCTTCGCCGGTTACAAGGGAGACGAGGGCGTGCCGCCGGAGCTGCGCGCGCAGTTCGACCTGGTGGAAGAGGCGGTGGCCGCGCTGGGCGTGCGCGTGTGGTCCATGAAGGACCACGAGGCGGACGACGCGCTCGCCACCGCGGCGGCGCGCTGGGCGGGCGAGGTGGAGCAGGTGCGGCTGCTCACCCCCGACAAGGACCTGGGCCAGAGCGTGCGGGGCTCGCGGGTGGTGCAGGTGGACCGGCGGCAGCAGAAGGTGGTGGACGCGGAGGGCGTGAAGGCGAAGCTGGGCGTGGCCCCCGAGAGCGTGCCGGACCTGCTGGCGCTGATGGGCGACGACGCGGACGGCATCCCGGGGCTGCCGGGCTTCGGTGCGAAGGGCGCGGCGGCGGTGCTCCAGGCCTACGGCCACCTGGAGGCCATCCCGGACAGCGCGGCGGAGTGGACGGTGAAGGTGCGGGGCGCGGACAAGCTGGCGGCGACGCTGAAGGCGCACCGCGAGGACGCGCGGCTGTACCGCACGCTGGCCACATTGGTGGAGGACGCGCCGCTGCCGGGCACCGCGTCGCTCGCGGACCTGGAGTGGAAGGGCGTCCCGGAGGCGCGCTTCAAGGCGTTCTGTGAAGGATTGGGATTGAGGAGCCTCCAGCGCCGGCCAAAGCGCTGGGCGGCATAGAGGAAGCCATGGGTATGGAATTGAAGCCGCCGTCGTCGGATGACTGGGTCCCCACGCTGGAGGACACCCCCTTCCATCGCCTGGGAGGCGAGGAGGCGGTGCACGCGCTGGCGGAGACCTTCTACGACGTGATGGACGCGGAGGAGCCCACGCTCGCGAGCATCCACGAACTGGACGCGCAGGGCCGGGTGAACGCGGGCACGCGCCAGCGCTTCGGCATGTTCCTGGTGGGCTGGCTGGGCGGGCCGCAGCACTACAGCGCGACGCACGGCCACCCCCGGCTGCGCATGCGCCACGGGCACCTGCCGGTGGACACCGCGATGCGGGACGCGTGGCTGCGCTGCATGCGCAAGGCCATGGACGTGCGGGGCATCACCGGGGGCTTGAGGGGCTTCCTGGATGGCCGCTTCGCCCAGGTGGCGGACTTCCTGCGCAACACGGAAGGGTGAGGTTCATCGAGTCCATCCACATCGCCGGCATAGACTGACGCGATGAGCACGCGGATGCAGCCGCCAGCCCCCGGACGTGAGGACCTCTCCACTCCTTCCGCCGATGCGCTCGCGCCGCTGTTCGAGGAGGCCGTGAGCGCCACCGGCGCCTCCCGCCGCTTGATGGCCGGGCAGCTCAATGCCCTCATCGCCCGTTTGGTCCACACGGAGGACCCCGGCGCGCTCGCGCATGCGCTGCACGGACTCCTCGGGAGACAAGGCGTGGGTGATTTGGTGGATGAACAGGGCATCCCCGTCAGCATCGCCGCGACCCGGGGCCTGTTGGCCCTGCCCCATCCCCACCCGCTGGAGGTCCCTCCCGAGCGGCTGAAGGCCGTGTACCAGTACGGCTTCACGGTGACGCCGGCTCCGGCGAAGGGGATGCTCTTCGTGTTGGGGGTGGCGTCGCTGGTGCAGTTCGGCTGCTTCATCGTGGCGGAGAACCTCCGGAACAACTCCCATGGGCTCACCGCGGCGGGGGAGGCGCCGCTGGCTCCTCCTCCCGTCTCCACCTGGACGGAGGTGCTCGCCAGGTGGGGCTCCGAGCTGTGGCTGCTCGTGCGGCCCGGCTTTCCCCTCGTGCAGTTCGTGGGAGCCGTGCTCGCGTTCTTCTTCGCCACCGTCGCCGCGGACACCACGCGGGAGCGCCGCATGGCCCGGCGCATCTTCCTGGGGCTCGGCATCGTGGGCATCGACGTGGCGTTGGCGGCTCCCGCGGGCGACCACGAGACCTGGGGAGTGCTGGCCGCGGGAGTGGGGGCGCTGATCGCGGGCCTGATGCTGCGGGCCTCCCCACCCTCCAGGCCTCCTGTCCCTTGAGTGGCCGCCTGCACGGACATGGCCGGATGGCCGCGGCGCCCCCACCCTCCCATTTTCACCACCCACCACGGGGGTCGGGACCGATGCGTTCGAACAATGATGTCTGGAAGGCGGCGGGCTTCGGTGTCCTCGCGGGGATGCGGACCCTGACCGCGCCCGCGTTCCTCGCGCACGAGCTGTCGCGCAAGCCGAGCCGGCGTCTCAAGCGCGCCCTGCCGGGCCTCACGTCGAAGCGGGTATCCCAGCGGCTGAGGGTGCTGGCGCTGGGGGAGATGGTGGCGGACAAGTCGCCCAAGGCGCTCCCGCGCATCGACCGCAGGCTCATTGGCGGACGCGTCATCGCGGGCGCCATCACCGGCGCCGCCGTGTCGCGCGACCGCAAGGGCGCCAGGCTCGGGTTCGCCATCGTCGGCGCCGCGGCGGCCATCGCCTCCAGCTACTTCTTCTACGGCTTCCGCTCGCTCGTGTCGGGCAGGCTGCGCGTGCCCAACCTGGTCGCGGGCCTCTTCGAGGACGGTCTGGCCATCGCCCTGGGCTCGCGCCTCACGCAACACCTGCGCTAGGTCCCCGGCTCACCGTGGCGTCTTGCCGGCGGTGAGCCGCGCCTCCAGCCGCTCCAGCACCGCGTGCTCCGCCCGCGCCCGCTCCGCCAGGGGCGCGAAGAGCAGGCGCGAGCGCAGGCCCATGCCCTCCGTCAATTCGAACTGGCGCAGGTCCTCCGGCAGCGCGAGCAACACCTCTCCCAAGGGCCGCACCCGGTGCAACTGATAGGAGCCCGCCGCCTCCAGGGCGCGCACCACCTCGGTCTCGGGTTCGGCGCGGGCCAGGGCCTCGCGCGCCTGCTCCTCGTAGCGCAGGCCCGCCTCCACCCGGCCCTCCAGGTCCGCGAGCACCGCGGCCGAGGTGCGCTGCGCCTCCCTCACGAGCCGCAGCGGATCCAACGCCCGCTCCACCCGCCTGCGCACCGCCGGGGACGGCGCCCGGGCCCGGCCCTCCACGCGGGACAACACCGCGTCGCGGTAGCTGGCCGCGAAGCAGACCGCGAACAGCGCCTCCTCCAGCGGCGCCCGCTCGCGCGCGGCCAGGCCCTCCGCCAGGGCGCACAGCCCCTCCCCGGTGAGCACATAGCGGCGCCCCCGGGGGAGCCCCTTCGTCCCCGCGCCCACGCTCGCCTCCGCGTGGCCCGCGCGCACCAGCCGCTCCAGCGTCCGGCGCACCTGCGTCAGGTCGATGTCCTGGGACGGCCGGGTGACGTCGTGCTCCACCCAGTTGGTGAACAACAGAAAGAAGAAGCGCACGTCCGACACGCGGAAGCCGCCGGCGCGAGCCCCCGCCCCGTGCGCCGCGAGCAGGGCCGCCTGCACGAAGGTGGCCTGCGTGTCGATGTAGCCCAACCGCGCCGTCAGGGTGCTGTTCCGCGCCATGCCCCGGAGGATGCCAGCCCCCCTTCCTCCCGTCCCATCCCCCTCAGGTGACAGTGTCCGTCCGCGCGGATAGATAGATTCGCGCGCGTCATTCGTATGAGGGTCCGGCTCGAATTTCCGGAGGGACCTCCATGCTGCCCTGGCTCGTGCTCATCGCCGGCATCTGTTTTCTCATCGAACAAGCCGGGCGTGGGTGGAAGCTGCCCCGTGTGAAGGGCTGGCACCTGCGCGTGGTGATCATCAACCTGGCGCAGGTGGGCGTGGTGGTCCTGGGCGGGTTCACCTGGGACCGGTGGTTCTCCGCCGCGTCGCTCTTCCACTTGTCCCGGCACGTGGGCCCGGTGGTGGGCGGGGTGCTGGCCTATCTCATCGCCACGTTCGTCTTCTACTGGTGGCACCGCGCGCGCCATGAGAGCGACGTGCTCTGGCGCCTGTTTCATCAAATCCATCACAGCCCGCAGCGGCTGGAGGTCATCACCAGCTTCTACAAGCACCCGCTGGAGATGACGGTCAACAGCCTGATTGGCGGACTGCTCGTCTACATGGTGCTGGGGTTGAGCCCGGCGGCGGGCGCCATCTACACGGCCTGCTGCGCGCTGGGCGAATACTTCTATCACACCAACATCCGCACCCCGCGCTGGGTGGGCTGGTTCTTCCAGCGGCCGGAGATGCACCGCATCCACCACGAGTACGGCAAGCACAAGAACAACTACGGCGACCTGCCCCTGTGGGACAAGCTGTTCGGCACCTACGAGAACCCCGCCACCTGGGACGCCACGTGCGGCTTCGATGACGCGAAGGAGCAGCAGCTGGGCGCCATGCTCGCCTTCCGCGACGTGCACCGCTCGTAGGAGATGGCACACTGGCGCCCCCTTCGCTTCATCCGTGAGGTTGCGCCATGGCCAGCTCGCGTCGGCAGTTCCTGACCCACACCGTGATTGGACTCGCGAGCACCGCCGTGTCGGCGGCACCGGACGCGGGCACGCCCACGCCCGCTGGAGCGCCGCCCACCTTCGGCGCGGGCCCGACGGTGGGTCCGGAGGTCAGCCCCACCACCTTCGCGGAGGCGGAGAAGTTGATGCAGGTGCGGCTTACGCCCGAGGAGCGGGCCCAGGCCGCCGGCAACTGGCGCGTGTCCCTGGCCCCGCTCCAGGAGCGCCGCACCGGTCCGCGCACGCTCGCGCTGGAGCCCACGCTGTCGCCCGCCTCGCAGTGGAACCCTTCGCTGCCGGGCTTCAAGTCCACCGCCCCCGCGAGAGACCGCTTCGTGCGCAGCCGCGCCACGAAGACGCCCCTGCCCACGAAGGAAGAGGACATCGCCTTCGCGCCGCTCACGCAGCTGTCGCGCTGGGTGGAGTCCCGCGCCATCACGTCGGAGCGGCTGACGCAGCTGTACCTGGAGCGCCTGAAGCGCTTCGACCCTCGGCTCCAGTGCGTCATCACCCTCACGCCGGAGCTGGCGCTCGCGCAGGCCCGGCAGGCGGACCGCGACATCGCGGCGGGCCGGTACAAGGGCCCGCTGCACGGCATCCCGTGGGGAGCCAAGGACCTGGTGGACACCGCGGGCATCCGCACCACCTACGGCGCCGAGCCCTTCCGCGACCGCATCCCTACCACGGACGCCGCCGCGGTGGAGCGGCTTCACCGCGCGGGCGCCGTGCTGGTGGCGAAGCTCAGCCTGGGCGCGCTGGCGCTCAACGACGTGTGGTTCGGCGGGGAGACGAAGAACCCGTGGCTGCTGGAGGAGGGCTCCTCGGGCAGCAGCGCGGGGCCGGGCTCGGCGACGGCGGCGGGGCTCGTGGGCTTCTCCCTGGGCAGCGAGACGGGCGGCAGCATCGTGTCGCCCTCCATGCGCTGCGGCATCACCGGCCTGCGGCCCACCTTCGGCCGCGTGCCGCGCACGGGCGCGATGACGCTGTGCTGGTCGCTGGACAAGCTGGGGCCCATGACGCGAGGGGTGGAGGACTCGCTGCTGGTGCTGGCCGCGCTCAACGGGCCGGACGCGGGCGACGTGGCGAGCGTCCAGGCGAAGCTGGACTTCGACGCGAACGCGAGCGTGAAGGGCCTGCGCGTGGGCTACGTGCCCGCGTGGATGAAGGAGAGCCCCGCCACGGACGTGGACCGGGCGGCGCTGGAGACGCTCAAGGGCCTGGGGATGACGCCGGTGGAGGTCCAGTTCCCCGACTGGCCGTACTCCAGCCTCAACGTCATCCTCTTCGCGGAGGCCGCCGCCGCCTTCGAGGAGCTGACGCTCAGCCACGGCGTGGACGCACTCAGGATGCAGGTGCCGGACGCGTGGCCCAACCTCTTCCGCCAGTCCCGCTTCCTGTCCGCGGTGGACTTCGTCCAGGCGGACCGGCTGCGCCGCAAGGTGGCCCAGGAGATGGCGCGCGTGATGTCCCAGGTGGACGTGCTGCTCGTGCCCTCGCTGCGCGATGAAATCCTCACCATCTCCAACCACACGGGCCACCCGTCCCTCACGCTGCGCACCGGCTTCGTGGAGGTGTCCCAGGCCCGCAGCGACTGGGCGCCGGACCCCAAGCGGCCCGTGCCCACCTTCGCCACCCCGCGCCGCGTCCCCCATGGCGTGACCCTCATCGGCCAGCTCTTCGACGAGGGCACCCTGGGCCGCGTGGGCATCGCCCTGGAGCGCGCGTCCGGCGTCGCCGGGGAGCGCCCGCCCGGCTTCTGACCCCCGGAAGGCCCTGGGCTGATTGATTTGACAGGTCAGTCCAGAATCATTACGAAACGCGCATGGCACGGACGAAGGAGTTCGACCGCGACGAGGCCGTGCGTCGCGCGATGAAGGTCTTCTGGGAGCAGGGCTATGAGGCCACCTCCACGGACGACCTGCTGCGCGCGATGGGCATCGGGCGGCAAAGCATGTACGACACCTTCGGGGACAAGCACGGCCTCTACCTGGAGGCCCTGCGCTGCTACCAGGCGGAGTACAGCGCCAACCTGGTGGAGTGCCTGCGCTCCCACCCGTCTCCGCTGGGCGCGATCCGCGAGTACCTCCTCTCCATCCCCAACGGCACCCCGAAGGAGCGCGCCCGGGGCTGCCTCACGACGAACGCGACCTCGGAGCTGGCGAACGTGGATCCGGACGTCGCCACGCTGCTCAAGACCAGCGGGGCCCTGGGCCATGGCGCGCTGGAGCGCGTCGTGAAGGAGGCCCAGCGCAAGGGCGAGCTCAGCCCCCAGGTAGACTCCCGCGTCGCCGCCGGCTTCCTCCTCACCACCATCGCCGGCCTGCGCATGTCCGCCAAGGCCGGCACCCCGCCCGAGGCCCTCCGCGACATCGTGGACTTCGCCCTCGCGGGCCTCCAGTCCCGGTAGCACCTCCTGTCTCAGCGCGGCGCCACCGCCCGCTGTCTTCGCATGTCTGTATCTGGATTGTTCAGTCCAAATATCCGCAAGGAGCGCCACACCATGTCGATGAGCCACTACTACCTGCTGGGCCGTTCGGGGTTGCGCGTCAGCCCGCTGTCGCTGGGCACGATGACGTTCGGGAAGGAGGGGCCGCTGGGCGGCATCTGGGGCAGCACCGAGGACGTGGCCCGGACGCTGTTCAACCGCTACCTGGACGCGGGGGGCAACTCCGTGGACACCGCCGACCTCTACACGCACGGCACCAGCGAGACGCTGCTCGGGAAGTTCATGGAGGAGCGCGGGGACCGGGACCGCATCGTCCTCACCACCAAGTACACCTACAACTCCACCCGCCCGGGGGATCCGAACGCGGGGGGCAACAGCCGCAAGAACATGATGCGCGCGGTGGAGGCGTCGCTGCGGCGGCTGCGTACGGACTACATCGACCTGTACCTGCTGCACACCTGGGACCGCATCACGCCGGCGGAGGAGGTCGTCCGCACGTTCGATGACCTGGTGCGCGCGGGGAAGATCCGCTACGCCGGCTTGTCCGACGTGCCGTCCTGGTACGCGGCCCGCGCGCAGACCTGGGCGGAGGCGCACGCGCTGACGCCGCTCATCAACCTCCAGCTCCAGTACTCGCTGGTGGAGCGCAGCCTGGAGCACGAGTTCTCCCCGCTGGCGCAGACGCTGGGCATGGGCATCACCGCCTGGAGCCCGCTGGGCATGGGCCTGCTCTCTGGCAAGTACCGCCCCAGCGAGGGCGGCGCGCAGGGCGATGGCCGCCTCATCTCCGCGGTGGGCGGCCAGCAGCTGGGCCTGTTCACCGAGCGCAACTGGCGCATCGTCACCGTGCTGGAGCAGGTGGCGAAGGAGCTGGGCAAGGACATGTCCCAGGTGGCGCTGAACTGGGTGGCGACGCAGCCCGGCGTGGGCTCGGTCATCCTGGGCGCCAGCAACCCCAGTCAGCTGGACGGCAACCTCGCCGCGCTCGACTTCAGCATCCCCGCCGGGCTGCGCCGCCAGCTGGATGAGGCCAGCGCGCCGCCCGTGCCGTTCCCCCACTCGATGTTCTCCAATCCCTACCAGCTGGACCTGCACGGCAAGGCCGCCGTGGGGGACAAGCCCGCGGGCTACACCTCACCTGTCTTCACCGGGACCGCGGCCCGGGTCGGTTAGGGCACACCCCCCTTCCTCGTGGAGCCCGCCCGCGTCCGGCTTTCCCTCGGACCGGCCGACTCCCCCTGCGCGCCGTTCCCCCCGCCCGCCGGACCGTTCGGCCGCGCGGGCTCCGCTTCCTTCGTGGCGGCTGCGAAGGTGCCCCCATGGCTCAATCCCTCACGGTGCCTGACACACGGCCCTCCCTGGCTTCCTCGGCGAAGGACGCGCCAGGGGGGCGGGCCCGGCTCGCGTTCGCCGGAGGGCTCGTCCTGGCTCCCGTGGCGCTGGGCCTGTGGGCGCTCGCCGTCTGGGTCGGGGCTTCGGTGTCGGGGTGGGGGTACGTCGCGGGCCTGCTGCTCCTGTCCGCGGGGCTCCTGTCCCGCTCACGGCGGTGGCTGGGCCGGGCCGGCCTCGCGCTGTTGCTCCTCGTCGGTTCGACGCGGCTCGTGCTCGCGCGCGGGACCCACCTGGACACGCTCCACCTGCCGGCGGGAGGCCACCGCTGGGTGAATCGGCTCGTCGACGAGCGGGATGGGACGCTGCTCGCGGCGCATGTGCTGCTGCTCACCCGGCGTCTGCCCCGCTCCGACACGCGCGAGTTCGTCCGCGCGCTGGAGGCCGCCTTCGAGCGGATGGGCGCGGAGGAGGGCCTGGTCGCCACCCCCGCCATCGCGACCTACCTGGGGCTCCAGTCCCCGGAGTCCTTCGATGCGCTGGTGGTCTCTCCAGAGGGCCAGGAGAAGACAGACACGGCCGTGGTCTTCCTTCACGGCTTCGCCGGAAACTTCGCGGTGTATTGCTGGCAGATGGCCCAGGCGGTGCGGAGCATCTCCGCGCTCACCGTCTGCCCTTCCGTGGGGCCCGCCGGAGACTGGTGGGCGCCGCAGGGAGCGCGCACCCTCGAAGCCACCTACGCATGGCTGGCGGCGCGGGGCATCCGCCGCGTCTACCTGGGTGGGCTCTCCAACGGGGCCGTGGGCGCCACGCTGCTCGTCCATCGCGTGGCACCAGCGGGGCTCGAACTGCTCGGACTCATCCTCGTGGCCGGCGCGGAGACGGCGGCGGCCGCACCCGGCGTCCCCACGCTGATGGTGCAGGGGCGGACGGATACGATGATGCCCACGGCCTCCATGCGGGCCTTCTCCCGCCGCCTGGGCGGCGGCGCGACCTACGTGGAGACAGAAGGCGGCCACTTCGCCTTCCTCGACCACGCGGAGGAGTGCAGGAGCGCCATCTCCACCTGGCTCCTCCAGCGGGAGCGTGCGGCGCGGCCCCCGCTCCAACCCCAGGGCGCGACACCGCGGAGGCGCGACGCGCGATGAGCCGAGCGCCGCCCACTCCCCGAGCACTACCGTCGGGATGGGAAAACGGCGAGGCGCGACGCGCGATGAGCCGAGCGCCGCCCACTCCCTTGCCGAGGTCATCCCTCGCCGTGCTTCACCCCCCCGCGCGGCCACGCTCCAGGCGCGCACCGCACGCGGGGCCTCACCGCTCACAGCTCGTGCTGGATGAGCCAGAACACCGCGGTGCGGTGCGAGCGCGGGAAATACACGAGGTAGAGGTTGTGGAAGTCATGCGCGCCCGGGGCCACCACCGGGTTGTCGTAGAGGTGCGCCACCACCGGCACCTCCGTGCCGTCGCCCAGCTCCGCGGGGAGCACCGTGCCCAGCTCCGGGAAGGCGTACGCGATGCGGCTCGCGAAGTCCGCGTACGTCAGGTCCGCCAGCCGCTGGAACTGCACGCGCCGGTTCGAGGACAGCTCCGGCAGCGCCGCGAAGGCGCCCTCCACCACCCAGTCCAGCTGCGTGGGCTGCGTGTCCGCGATGGACGGCACGTTGAACGTCCACAGGAACTCATCGCAGAAGTTGTCGCCCGCCTTGCAGCGGGTGTGGCCCGCGGCCCGGGCCTCGTTGATGGCGTCGTTGTCCTCCAGCGTCGTGAGGGGCAGCGGGCCCGCGCTGTAATAGCGCTGGTAGAAGTCCTTGCACACGGGCCACATCCGCGACGTGAAGGCCGCCTCTCCGTCCGCGCACCACGCCTTCTGGCCCGAGGGCCGCTGGCACTGCTCCACCCAGGCCGCGTGCGCGTCCTGCGCGTCCGTGCACTGGGGCAGCGCCTGCGCGGGCGTCAGGTGCTGCGTCTCCACCACGCTCTCGTCACACACCTCGATGCGCGTGGCCACGTCCAGGTCACACGCCGTGAACAGGTCCTCCGGCGCGCAGGCGCCGTTGAGGCAGCCCAGGTACAGCCGGAACTGCTTGCCCGCGCCCGTGCCCGTGCTCACCACCGCCAGGTACTCGCCGCCCTGGGCCAGGGTCAGGCTGTTCACCTTGGACAGCTCGCCATAGCCCGCGTCGTCGTCCTGCGCGCGCACCGTGGTGCCGTAGCTGCCGCTGGCGTCCTTCGGGCCGTAGATGAACAGGCCCGTGTCCAGGTACATGCTGCTGCCCAGGTGCGTCACCTCCAGGCGCACCTGCGCGCCCGCGGCCACCTTGAAGTTGAAGGACAGGTACTGCGGGTTGGCCGTGAAGCGCGTCTGCACCGAGTCGTTCAGCCCCACCGGGCCCAGGAACGCCGTGCTGTCCACGATGTTGCCGCTCGCGGGCGCGGGCGGCGGGTACAGCACGGACCGCGTGCTCGTGCCCACCTCCGCCGGAGCTTCGGGGGACTCCATGGGCTCCTGCGAGGGACCGCACGCCACCACCAGCAGCGACGGCACCAGCCACGACAGCCGATTCCATGCGAGACGCATGCGACAATTCCTTGATTTTGTGGGAATACCTGGGTGGGACACCGCTGCGTGTTTCACACCCGGTGGTAGGCGTTCAAGTCACAACCGGCTCACGGGGCGAGAGGGAGCCCCGGAGCCGGCGGTGTCCGGCGCTTGCGTCAGGGCGCGGCGGGAAACAGGTAGCGCAGCAGGTCACCGAAGCGCGCGGACCACGCGGCCTCGTTGTGCTGGCCTCCCTGCACCACCGTGAACTTGAGGTCGCCGTCCAGCACCCACCCCTTGGCCACCAGCGCGTCGCGCAGCGCCTGGGCGTCCTCCACGGTCTCCGCCTGACTGCCGGAGCCTTCGTTCGTGCCGATGTCCTCCCAGATGCGCAGCGCGGGCTTCGCGCCCAGCGCGTCCACCTCCGCGAGGATCTCCCGGTCCGCCCACCACACCGACGGCGACACCACGCCCAGGCGGCTGAAGACGTCCGGGTGCTTGAGGCCCAGGGACATGGACACCAGTCCGCCCAGGGACGAGCCCGCGAGCCCCGTGGACTCGGCGCCCGGCTTCGTCCGGAACTCCGCGTCGATGCGGGGCTTCAGCTCCTGGATGAGGAACCGGCCATAGGCGTCCGCGCGGCCCGCGTCCGGGTAGCCCTCCGCCGCGTCGGGCACGGGCGTGTACTCCGCGATGCGGTCCTGGGTGTTGTAGACGCCCACGATGATGAGCGGCTCCACCGCGCCGGCCTGCACCAGCGCCTGCGCCGTCTCATCCACGTTCCACTCGCCGGCGTACGCGGTGCGCACGTCCATCAGGTTCTGCCCGTCGTGCATGTAGAGCACGGGGTAGCGGCGGGCGGTGTCCGCTTCATAGCCGGGCGGCAGCCAGATGATGACGTCGCGCGGACGCAGCGTCGGGTCGGTGGGCGTCACGCCGCGCAGGTAGCGCACGTCGCCCGTGAGCGACGGGGGCGGGGGCGGTGGGGGCGGGGTGAGGTCCGCCCAGCCGCCCACCTCCACGGGGACGCGCTCGAAGCCGCCGCCCGTGGTGAACGCGTGGTTGGCGACCTCCGCGCCCGTGTGGCTCTTCTCCACTGTCTCCCACGAACCGCGCGTCACCTTGAACTCCAGGGCCGTATCCACCGGGAAGGTGACGGCGCCAGCGTATGCGTTGCCCACGGCCTTGAAGAGCTTTACCTCCGCGCCGTTCCAGTTCCCCAGCTGGGGCTGGTTCCCGGACAGCCAGACCTCCCCATCCCAGGGCGTGATGTCCGGCACCCGGACGATGAACACGGTCTTCGCGCCTGTCTCCCCCGCCCCCGGGCCGAAGCGCTCCACCGTCAGCGCGACATTCTCCTCGTCCTCGTGGACCGTGAGGGTGCGCTCCGCCTCCGGTGCACCTCCGGCGTCGAGCGCCACCTGCGCCGAGGGCGCGGTCATCCGCACCGCGTAGGTGAAGGCGGTGTTCTTGGGCAGGCGCGCCTTCAGGCTGAACACGCGGCCGCCCTGGTAGACCAGCTCCAGGCCCCGCCCGTCGGGTCCGCCGAACGTGGCGCTGGGGCCGGTGAGGAAGAGCTCCGCGTTGGCGGGCGTCTCCGGCGGCACCGTCAGGTCGAACTGCACGTCGGAGTAGACCCGCTCGACCGGGGGCGTGGAGTCATCCGAGTGACAGGCCCAGAGGGCCGTCAGCGCCAGGACGAGCAGCAGGGTGGGCCGCGGGGAGCGGGAAGACGCCATGGATGCGCAAGCCTCCGGTGGCGGGGGGAGGGAGGGGAACCCCCACGCGAAGTCACACCGTACCAGCGCGGTCGGACACCGTCAGGGCAGGTCCCGGTGTCCGAAGCCAGCGCACCGGGGGGAGCCCCCCTTGGCAGGTGGTGGACAGTGCCTACCTTGCGCCGCGCACGGGGGAGGACGCCGGGCCGCATACTCCCGGGCCCCCCGAAGCGAAGGAGTCACATCTCATGAAGAAGCTGACGCTGCTGGCCATGACGCTGGGCGCCCTGTCGGTGGGCGTGGGCTGCCACCGCAACACCCGCGAGTCCGCCAAGGACGACATGGAGGAGGCCGGCGACAAGGCGAAGGACACCGCCGAGGACGCCGCCGACAAGGCGGGCGACGCGGTGGAGAAGGCCGGCGACAAGATCGAGGACGCGACCGACAAGTAGTCCCGCGCGCGACCGCGCGGAAGAAACGCCAACACCCTGGACACCGGACACCCGCGCGGGGGCCGGCCTCCAGGGTGTTGTCGTCAGCGGAGTCCCCGCGCGTCAGTCACGGACTACGGGTTGACGGGGATGTACCACTGCCAGAAGAAGCTCTTGATGGTCTGCCGCAGGCTCTCGTAGTGCGTGTAGTCGATGGTGGTGCCGAAGTCCCAGGTGGCGACCTCCTTGTAGGGGTCGGCCATGCAGGACGCGGTGGCGTGGATGGCCAGGGTGTGGCCGTTGTTCACGCTGGCGGTCGCGCTCTCCCACCGGCCCACCGCGCGGGTGTAGCCGTGGGACTCGACGCGGCCGGTGCTGCCATAGCCATACACGGTGCGGGTGGCGATGTTGTCGAAGCTGCCGCCCTGGGTGACGGTGTGGTTGAGCTGGTAGACGCCATCCACGGAGTAGCGGCCCGTCTCCTCCGCGATGGCGCGGTTGCCGGGGCGGTTGTCACCGTTGATGTACGTCCGGCCCGTGATGCGGCCCTGGTGGTCGAAGCGGGCCTGGCAGGGCGAGGTGCAGGTGCCGTAGACGGGCTGGACGATGTGGAGGGTCGTCATGGAGCCGTCCGGGTTGAACACCGTCACCCACTTGTCGATGGTGTAGAGCAGCTGCGAGCAGCTGAGCCGCAGCGTCAGGTTGCTGTTGCCATCCGCCGAGCCGGAGATCTCGTGCACGCTGGAGAGGAACTTGCCCTGGGCATAGGAGGTCATCCAGTGCTTGGCGCCCTCGCCGTTCCAGCCAGAGCGGCTGCTCAGGTGCGCGGAGCCGTAGAGGGAGTAGCCGCCGCTGGCGGGGTTGCGGCCCTTCACCATCTGCCACGAGCAATTGCAGGGACCCGCGGTGGGCTTCAGCAGCGCCAGCTGGTGGGCGTACACCAGCACCTCGCCGCGCAGCTCGGGGAAGGCTTCGGAGACCTGCCCGACCAGGTCGAACTTGGCGTCCCCGGTCTTCTCACGCAGGATCTTGATGGCGTCGTCCAGGTCCTCGCTCAGGCGCACCACGCCCTCGCTGGCCGCGGTCCCCATGGTCGCCACCAGCCCGCACTTGTCCTCGGACTCGCAGTCCAGGGTGAGGTCGTAGGGCCGGGTGCTCACCGCCTGGCCCTTCGCGTCCTGCAGGACCAGCTTGCGCGACCAGCCCGTCTCCCACGGATCCTTCACCGCGCCGAACAGCTTGACCTCCGACTCCTTGCCCGGCTGCGGCTTGACGTCAACGCTCTCGCCGGCGCCGTCCTTGCCGTCCAGGGACACCAGCCGCAGGCCCTGCTCCGGGCTCGCGTCCTCCGACCACAGGATGCGCGCCGTCAGCGCGCCATCTTCGATGTTCACGTCGATGATGGTCGCCGCGGGAGCCTGGAAGGGGCCTTCCGACTTGGTCGCCGCGTGCGCGGGCGCGGAGGCGATGAGGCCTCCGAGCGCCAGGGAGGTCAGGGACAGCGAACGCAACAGGGACGGGACGAGGCCACGAAGGCCTCGCACGGAGCTGTGGGGCATGGGGTGATTCCTTGTGAGGTGAAGAGGCGTGGGCTGACAGGCTTTGTCCGGCCACGTCAGGGATGCAGAGCAGCTTCCATGCCAGTCATTGTCTTGGGTTGGGGAATGGGAAGGCTTTGCCAGCGATTTCAATCTATGCGGGCATCACAGCAAGAACATGTTTTGAGCTGTGAATGTGTCCCATCGCGCTACGAAAACCGGTGGGGTTGTAGCGCGGGCTGTTACTCCCCAGGTCCACACGGGAACCGAGGCCTGCCCCCCGTGCTAGAAGGGGAGGGTGATTTCCGCCCTTCCCAGCTCGGAGCGCGCGGGCGTCGCGCGGCTCGCCTTCGAGCGCTCCGGCCCCCGCACCGTTGTACGCACCGCGTTGGCGCACAGCCCCTTACGGCTGCTCACGCCTCGCAACCACGGCCACGCGGCCTGGGCCTACACCAGCTCTTTCGGCGGCGGGCTGGTGGACGGGGACCACCTGCGGCTGGAGGTGGACGTGGCGGACGGGGCCACGGCGCTCGTGGCCACCCAGGGCGCCAACCGCGTCTACCGCTCCCCCAAGGGCTGCCAGAGCGAGCTGCGGGCGCGCGTGGGCCCGGAGGCGTTGCTGGCATGGGTGCCGGACCCGACTGTCTGTTTCGCCGATGCGCGCTATTCACAGACATTTGACGTGACGCTGGCGCGGGGTGCGTGCCTGGTATTGGCGGACGTGGTGTCGGCCGGGCGCAGCGCCCGGGGGGAGCGGTGGGCCTTCCAGCGCTACGCGTCCCGCCTGCGCGTCGAGCGCGAGGGCCGCGCGCTCGTGGACGAGCGGTGGGTGCTGGACCCCGCGCACGGCGCGCTGACCGAGCGGCTGGGCCGCTTCGACGCGCTGGCGTCGGTGCTGTTGGTGGGGCCCGCGCTCTGCTCCGCGCGGGAGGCGCTGGCCGCGCGGGTGGCGGCGCTGCCGGTGAAGCCGCGCGACCGGGAGGTGGTCTCCGCGAGTCCGCTGGGTGAGGACGGGCTGCTGCTGCGCGTGGCGGCCGTCTCACTGGAGACGCTGCTGGCCACCACGCGCGACTGGCTGTCGTTCCTGCCGGGCCTGCTGGGGGACGACCCGTGGGCCCGGCGGGTGTGACTCAGCCGTAGCGGGTGAGGTCGAACGACTCGTAGCCGGGGTACAGCCGGTCGATGTGCTCCGCCGTCAGGTTGATCAAGTCCTTGTGGTTGTTCGTCTTCCACTCGGCGGTGTTGGCATCCATCAGGCGGCTCTCGCCGTCCGTCTTGTGCAGGCCGATGACGTGGCCCTCCGCGGCCTCGCCCGGCTTGCGCAGGCCCATCCGGTAGTGGCCGTTCTCCTTCGTGCCGTCGAACAGCTTCTGCGCGAAGGATTCGCCCTGGATGGGCTCGTAGTCCTGCACGCGCACGCCCGGGTAGCCACCGCCCCGGCCCGCGCGGAAGGCGGCGGTCTCGGCCTGCAGCTCATGGTGCGTCTGGGTGATGGCCGCCGAGTCCAGCTTCGCCTGGGCGCTGCCCTCCTTGATTTCATGGCCCAGCGCCTTGCGCTGCGCCAGCAGGCTCTGGCGCTCGTCGGGGGACAGGTCCGGGTCGGTGAGCTTTTCGTTGATGGCCCCGCGCTGCGCCTGCTTGAGCTTCAGCCCCGCGATGTCGTCCTGGAGCTTGGCGATGGACGCGATGTTGGCGTTGTTCCTGCGCGTGATGGCGTCGCCCTGGAGCGATTCGACGTGCTGCTTGTCGATGAGGCCCGCGAACTGGTGGTCCGTCACCTTGCCGAACGCCTGCGAGCCCTTCTTCGGGTCGCCGCCCGCTTCGATGCCGGTGCGGATCCACTCGGAGGTCATCGCGCTGCACACGCCCGCGTCCGTGCCGGAGGGCAGGCCCGGCTTCTTCAGCATCGGGTGGCCGCCCTGGTCCGTGTAGCGCAGCACCTCCGCGCCCGGGAGCTCCTGCTTCATCTCCTCGCACACCTGCTGGATTTCAGGCCGCGGCGCCGCCGCCCTGCCCTTGCCCGGCGTGCGACCCAGGGCCAGGTCCTGGATCTCACTCTCGGAGAGCTGGGGGGCCTGCATCTGGGGGCCCTGGAGCTCGTGCGCGTTGATGTTCGGGCGCGGCGAGGAAGAGGAGGAGGAAGAGGAGGCCGGGGAGCTCATGGACGGCTTGAACGCGTCCCCCAGCGACGTCCTGTCCGGCGTGGGGGGCCGGGGGACCGGCGACGCGCTCGGGGGCAGGGTCGAGGACGACGACGCGGCAGGCGGCTTCATCTGCGCCGGCGGCTTCGTAGAGGTCGACGCCGAGCTCGACGAGCTCGCCGTGCTCGGCACCGTCGGTGCGGCCGGGGGCGTCGTCTTGGGCGTCCGGGAGAACGCGGCCTTGATGCTCTTCATGGAGTGGGCCCTCTTGAAGGGGGAAAACGCGGAACAGCCGTATCCTGGCTCAGGGTGACGCGTCGCGCTAGGTTGACGGGGTCGAAATCCCCGCCGGACCCCCGAGGGAGTCGCGCCCATGCATCTGTCCCCCCGTGACGTGGACAAGCTGCTGCTGCATCAGGCGGGCGTGGTCGCCCAGAAGCGGTTGGCGCGGGGCCTGCGCCTCAACTACCCGGAGGCGGTGGCGCTCATCGCCACGCAGCTGCTGGAGTTCATCCGCGACGGCCGGAGCGTGGCGGAGCTGATGGACCTGGGGCGGCGGTTCCTGGGGCGCGCGCAGGTGATGGACGGCGTGCCGGAGATGCTGCTGGAGGTGCAGGTGGAGGGCACCTTCCCGGACGGCACCAAGCTCGTCACGGTGCACCACCCGGTGGTGGCGGAGCACGGGGACCTGTCGCTGGCGCTCCATGGCAGCTTCCTGCCGGTGCCTTCGCTGGAGCGCTTCACGGTGCCCGCCGCGTCGCCGGAGGGGCCGCCCGGGCACGTGCGCGCGGAGGGCGGCACGGTGGAGCTGAACGCGGGCCGGAGGGCCGTCAGCCTGCGCGTCACGCACCGGGGGGACCGGCCCGTGCAGGTGGGCAGTCACTACCCGTTCGCGGAGGTGAACCGCGCGCTGGTGTTCGACCGGGGCGTCGCCTACGGCCACCGGCTGGACATCCCCGCGGGCACGGCGGTGCGCTTCGAGCCGGGCGAGGTGAAGACCGTGTCGCTGGTGCCCATCGCCGGGGAGCAGGTGGTGCGCGGCGGCAACGCGCTGGGCGGCGGCAAGGTGTCCGACGCGGGCCGCGAGCAGCTGCTCTCGGCCGTGCGCGCGCAAGGCTTCGGTCACGAGGACGCGAAGGAGGAGGACCGCTCATGAGCCGCACGATGGATCGCCGCCACTACGCGGACATGTTCGGCCCCACCACGGGGGACCGGGTGCGGCTGGGGGACACGGGCCTGTGGCTCCAGGTGGAGCGCGACGCCACCGTGTACGGGGACGAGTGCAAGTTCGGCGGCGGCAAGGTGCTGCGCGAGGGCATGGGCCAGCGCGCGGGCGTGGGGGACAAGGGCGCGCTCGACTGCGTCATCACCAACGCGCTCATCGTGGACTGGACGGGCATCCACAAGGCGGACGTGGGCATCAAGGCCGGGCGCATCGCGGGCATTGGCAAGGCGGGCAACCCGGACGTCATGGCGGGCGTCACGCCGGGCATGGTGGTGGGCGTCACCACGGAGGTCATCGCGGGAGAGGGGCTCATCCTCACCGCGGGCGGCCTGGACACGCACATCCACTTCATCAGCCCGCAGCAGGCGGACGAGGCCATCGCCAGCGGCATCACCACCTGGGTGGGCGGCGGCACCGGCCCGGCCACGGGCACCAACGCCACCACCTGCACGCCGGGCGCGTGGAACCTGGCGCGGATGCTGGAGGCCACGGACACGCTGCCCCTGAACATCGGCCTCACCGGCAAGGGCAACACGTCGCTGCCGGACGGGCTGCTGGACCAGGTGCGCGCGGGCGCCATCGGGCTCAAGCTGCACGAGGACTGGGGCACCACGCCGGCCGCCATCGACACCTGCCTCACGCTGGCGGATGGCGAGGACGTGCAGGTCACCATCCACACGGACACCCTCAACGAGTCTGGCTACGTGGATGACTCGCTGGCCGCGTTCAAGGGCCGCACCATCCACACGTACCATTCGGAGGGCGCGGGCGGCGGCCACGCGCCGGACATCATCCGCGTGTGCGGCGCGCCCAACGTGCTGCCCAGCTCCACCAACCCCACGCGGCCGTACACGGTGAACACGCTGGATGAGCACCTGGACATGCTCATGGTGTGTCACCACCTGGACCGCGAGATTCCGGAGGACGTGGCCTTCGCGGAGAGCCGCATCCGCGGGGAGACCATCGCCGCGGAGGACATCCTCCACGACCTGGGCGCCATCAGCATGATGGCCTCCGACAGCCAGGCCATGGGCCGGGTGGGCGAGGTCATCACCCGCACGTGGCAGACGGCGCACAAGATGCGCGAGCAGCGCGGACGGCTCCCGGGCGAGCAGGGCGACAACGACAACCTGCGCATCCGCCGCTACGTGGCGAAGTACACCATCAACCCGGCCATCGCCCACGGGCTGTCCCATGAGGTGGGCTCCGTGGAGGTGGGGAAGCTGGCGGACCTGGTGCTGTGGCGGCCCGCGTTCTTCGGCGCGAAGCCGGAGCTGGTGCTCAAGGGAGGCTTCATCGCCTGGGGGCAGATGGGAGACGCGAACGCGTCCATCCCCACGCCGCAGCCGTACCTCATGCGCCCGATGTTCGGCGCGCGCGGCCGGGCGCTCGGCTCCACCAGCATCGCGTTCGTGTCCGGACGCGCGCTGGCGGAGGGCACCGTGCAGGGCCTGGGGCTCACCAAGCGGCTGTCCGCGGTGGCGAACTGCCGCCGCCTGGGCAAGAAGGACATGCGGCTCAACGACGCGCTGCCGGTCATCACGGTGGATCCCGAGACCTACGAGGTCCGGGCGGACGGAGCGCTCTTGCGCTGCGAGCCCGCGAGCTGGCTGCCCCTGGCCCAGCGCTACTCGCTGTTCTGAGGGACGCGGCCATGGCTTCCGGCTGGAGGGTGTTGCAGCTGGCGGACTCGGGCTTTCCCACCGGGGGCTTCGCGCACTCGGGGGGACTGGAGGCCGCGGTGCAGCTGGGCGAGGTGCGCGGCGCGGCCGGCGTGCGGCGCTTCGTGGAGGCGCTGCTCTGGCAGGCGGGCCTGGGCGGCCTGCCGCTTTTGGGCGAGGCGTGGCGCGACCCCGCGTCGCTCCCGGCGCTGGACGCGCGCGCGGAGGTGTTCCTCACCAACCACGTGGCCCACCGGGCCAGCCGCACGCAGGGGCGGGCCTTCCTGGACACCTGCGCGCGCATCTTCCCGGACGCGGTGGGGCCGGTGCGCGAGGCGGCCCGCGCGGCCGGGGTGCGCTTCCACCATGCGCCGGTGTTCGGCGCGGTGCTGCGCGCGCTGGAGGTGGACCTGGAGGATGCGCAGCGGCTCTTCCTGTCGCTCACGCTCCGGGGGGCGCTGTCCGCGGGCGTGCGCATGGGCGTCATCGGCACCCACGAGTCGCATCAGGTGCAACATCAGGCGACGCCGCTGCTGGACGCGGTGCTGTCGCACTGCAAGGCATTGGGCGTGGAGGACCTGGCGCAGCCCGCGCCGCTCTGGGACCTGATGGGCGCCACGCACGACCGGCTCTATTCGAGGCTGTTCCTGTCCTGACTCCAGGACGAAGGGGAGGGCGACATGCACGACGAAGACCACCGCGGACATGGGCAGGATGGACATGAGCACACGCACGAGGACTGGGAGCACCCCGGCCACTTCGACGCGCGCGACAAGCCGCACCGGCGGGACTATTCGCAGCGGGCGTTCACGATTGGCATTGGCGGGCCGGTGGGCAGCGGCAAGACGGCGCTGGTGCTGGCCCTGTGCAAGAAGCTGCGCGACGAATACCGGCTGGGCGTGGTGACCAACGACATCTTCACGAAGGAGGACGCGGAGTTCCTGGTGCGCAACCAGGCCCTGTCCCCGGAGCGCATCAAGGCGGTGGAGACGGGCGGGTGCCCGCACGCGGCCATCCGCGAGGACATCAGCCACAACCTACTCGCGCTGGAGCAGCTGATGGAGGAGCTGCACCCGGAGCTGCTCATCGTGGAGAGCGGCGGTGACAACCTGGCCGCGCAGTACAGCCGCGAGCTGGCGGACTACACGGTGTACGTCATCGACGTGGCGGGCGGAGACAAGGTGCCGCGCAAGGGCGGGCCGGGCATCACCCAGTCGGATCTGCTGGTCATCAACAAGACGGACCTGGCGCCGCACGTGGGCGCGGACCTGGGCGTGATGGACCGCGATGCCCGGAAGATGCGCGGCGAGGGCCCCTTCGTCTTCACCCAGGTGACGCACGACGTGGGCGTGGACGCGGTGGTGGGCCACCTGCTGGACGCCTGGCGGCGGCGCTAGAGGCGGCGGCCGGAGGCCAGCACGGGCGGTGACTGGATGTCACTCCGCCGGGAGGGGAAGACAGGGACCTGACGGACGGTCCTCCCCGGGGGCACTCCGTCACTGACAGCCGGGGTGGGATGTGTACTCTGCTGTCCGTGGGCATCCTGGAGCGGGCACGTGTGGAGTGGTTCGCGACGGCGTTCGGCCTCGTGGTGGGGACCACGATGGTGTTCGTGCCGTACGAATTCGGGGCGGCCCTCTTCCAGTTCATCTATCCGTACGTCCGCCCGCTCGGGAGCCTGTTCCTGATGGGCTCGGCGACGATGCTCGCCGCGCTCCTGTACCCCAGCTGGCCGGCCTTCGTGGGGTGGCTGGGGCGGGCGCTCTTCCTGGGCGCGGTCGGGTTCTACTGGTGGACCGCCACGGTCCTGCCGGGTGGACTCACGGGGCTGGTGCTGTACCCGCTGCTCGCGGGGCTGCTCCTGCTGGAGCAGGCCCCCCGCTTCCGGGGGCGGGGGCTGCTGGCGGTGTTCATCGCCGCCGTGGCGCTCTTCTTCGGGGTGCTGATGGTGCTGAGCCCCCATGGCTTCATCCGCTTCTCGTTGCTGGCGTTCGGTCCGTTCATCCGGGGGCTGGGCGCGCTCTTCCTTGGGACGGGGGTCCTGCTGTCGGTGGGGTTGTGGCGCGGGTGGCTGGGGCTCAGCCGGGTCGCGCTCGCGGGGTTGTGCATCCTGTTCCTGAACATGGCGCTCGCGTTGGGGTCGCGGGGGTCGTGGGCGGGGGTGGGCGTCTACGCGGTGCTGACCGTGTCGTGCGCGGTGTTGACGTGGGTGCGCGAGCTGCCGGTGCTGAGCGGGGTGCGCTGGCGGCTGTTTCGCGGCATGGCCCTGGCGTCGGTGCTGCCCATCCTGGGGGCGGGCGCGGTGGCGTCGTTCGTCGCGCAGCGGGCCATCGAGGCGGAGCTGCGGAGCAAGGCGCAGCAGGCGGTGTCCGCGGAGACGGCCTGGCTGGAGCAGACGGCGTACATGGCGCGCTCCCTGCTGCGCGCGCAGAGCCGGGATCCGGGCTTCATCGCGGCGGTGCGGGACGGGAACGTGGAGGGCATGAGCGAACGGGTGGACCTGCTGGAGAACGACTCCGGCCTGTTCGACGCGGCGTGGCTGCTGGACTCCGCTGGGAACACGCTGGTGCCCTCCACGAAGTTGAACCGCATCGGCGCCAACCACAACTACGCGAACCGGGAGTACTTCCAGCAGACCATCCAGGGCGACAACACGGTGCTGTTGTCCCGGCCCTTCCTCACCCGCGCGGGCCTGCCCTTCGTGGTCTTCACCACGCAGGTGGAGCTGGGGGGAGGCAGGCGCGCCGTGTTGGTGGGCGGGTTGTCCTTGAGGCGGCTGGGCCTGCAACCGACGCTGGCCTCGCGCAGCTACCACGTGGAGCTGTTCGACCGGCGCGACGGGACCCTGCTGCGGGAGACGGACCGCGGCGACGTGCTCACCCGGGCGCCGGTGCTGGGGATGCTGACGCCGCAGGCGCTGTCGACGCCGGAGGGGATGCTGGAGGCGTTCGACGCGTCGGGGCACCGGCTGCTGGTGGCGCACGAGCAGGTGAGCGAGACGCCCTGGACGGTGGTGGTGACGGCGCGGCTGCGCGAGGCGTTCGCGCCGGTGACGCGCATGGGGGCGTGGGTGGTGGCCATCGCGGTGCTGGCGGGCACCATCTCGCTGCTCTTGTCGCGGTGGGTGGGGCGGGACGTGGCGCGGCGGCTGGAGTCGCTGCGGGACGGCTTCGCCGCGCTGGGCACGCCCGCCCTGGAGCGGCGGGTGCAGGCCGGAGGGGATGACGAGTTCGCGCAGCTGGCGTCGGGCTTCAACGACATGGCGGCGCGCATCGACCGCACGCAGCAGGAGCTCCGCGAGGCCATCGACATCCGGGACCAGTTCCTGTCCATGGCGAGCCACGAGCTGCGCACGCCGCTGACGCCGCTGAAGGCGACGCTGGAGCTGCTCATCCGCCAGTCCGAATCCAGCCAGGGGCTGACGCCGGAGCGGCAGCGCGCCATCTTCGACCGGCTGAACCGGCAGGTGGACCGGCTGACGCGGCTGATTGGCGACATGCTGGACGTGTCGCGGTTGCAGTCCGGGCGCTTCGCGTTGACGGTGGCGCCCATGGACCTGGTGACGCTGATGCACGAGGTGATGGAGCGCGTCCAGTCCACGCGGCCGGAGCGCGAGGGGCTGTTGTCGCTGGCGGTCCCGGACGCGCCGCTGGTGGGCCGGTGGGACGCGCAGCGGTTGGATCAGCTCTTCACGAACCTGGTGGAGAACGCGCTGCGCTACTCGCCGCCGGGGACGCCGGTGGCGGTGCGGGTGCGGGAGGAGGACGGTCAGGTGCGGGTGGACGTGGAGGACCGGGGCATCGGCATCCCGGCGGAGAGCCTGCCGCAGCTCTTCACGCCCTTCTACCGCGCGGGCAACGCCGCCGAGCACTACGCCGGGGGCCTGGGGTTGGGGTTGGCCATCTGCCGTGAAATCGTGGAGCGCCACGGGGGCCGCATCCAGGCGCGCAGCGAGGGGCCGGGCCAGGGCACGTGTTTCACGGTGTGGCTGCCCCGTGCGGCCGTCTCGGGCGCGACCTGATGCGCTACGTGGAGGCGCGTCCGTGCGCGGCGCTGGCGCCGTACGTGGAGTGCTACTGGGCGCTGGAGCTGTCGGGGCCCGCGCCGGTGGGCGTGCACCGGGTGTTGCCGGACGGGTGTCTGGACATCCTGGTGGACCTGTCGGCGGGAGGGGGCCCGAGGGTGGTGGGGGCGATGCGCACGGCGGAGGTGGTGCCGTTGGGGGACGCGGCGTCCTTCATCGCGGTGCGCTTCCGTCCGGGGGGCGCGCAGCCGTTCCTGCGGCTGCCCTTGCTGGAGTTGACGGACGTGAAGGTGGCGCTCGGGGACCTCTGGCCGCGCGAGGCGCGCGAGTGGTGGGAGCGGCTGGCGGAGGCGGAGGGGCGGGCGGCGCGCTTCGCGTTGTTGGAGCGGCTGTTGCTGGAGCGGCTGCCCGGGAGGGAAGGGGACGCGGGGGTGCGGCACGCGGTGGACCTCATCCTGGGGGCCAGGGGGCAGGTGCCGGTGCGTTCACTGGAGGAGGTGATGGGGGTGGGGGCGCGGCAGGTGGAGCGGCGGTTCCTGGCGTCGGTGGGGTTGTCGCCGAAGGTGTTGTGCCGCATCGCGAGGCTCCAGCACGCGGTGGCGCTGTCGAGCGGGCCCCGGGCGCTGGAGGGCGCGGCGTGGGCGTTGGCGGCGGGGTACTACGACCAGGCGCACCAGGTGCGGGAGTTCCGGGCGCTGACGGGGTTGACGCCGGGGGCGTATGTGCGGGAGCAGGCGGAGGTCGGATTCGTCCAATCCCCTGGCGGAGGGGATGCGTAAGGTGGCGGCGTTCTTTTCTTGATGGGGAGGCACTCCATGTCCACCGCACCGCAGCAGGCCGAGCAGCACCACCGCATCGACTACATCGAGCTTCCCGTGAAGGACATGGCGGAGGCGAAGCGCTTCTACGGCGCGGTCTTCGGATGGAAGTTCGAGGACTACGGTCCGCAGTACACGAGCTTCATGGATGGCCGTCTGAGCGGAGGCTTCAACCCGGAGCTGGCGGTGGCGAAGGGGGGCGCGTTGATCATCCTGTATTCGAAGGACCTGGAGGCGACGCACGCGAAGGTGCGCGAGGCCGGTGGGAGCATCGTGCAGGACACGTTCTCCTTCCCCGGCGGCAAGCGCTTCCACTTCACCGACCCCACCGGCAACGAACTGGCGGTATGGGGCGATCCCTAGTCGCGTCCCTGTCTGGTGCGTGGGGGCGGCCGAGCGCCCGGGGTTCAGGCTTGGGGCGGGAGTCCTGGCGCGGGCTGTCCCGCGCGGTCCGTCCACCGGGCGCGGATCCATCCTCGGGCGGGCTTCTCCACGCGCTCGTAGGCCAGCACGCTCAGGGACACCGTGCCCACCGCCAGCGCGGAGACCGCCCACGCGGACGTGGGCGATGCGCCCAGTCTCTTGAGCACGGACTTCCACGCGAACATCACCGGCATGTGCAGGATGTAGAGCGCGTAGCTCGCCTCCCCCAGCAGGCGCAGCGGACGCGAGGCCAGCAGCCGCGCCACCGGGCCCTGGCTCCGAGGCAGCAGCACGATGAGCGCCGCGAACACCGGCGCCAGCAGCCCGTTGTGCAGCAGCGGGAAGGGCAGCGACGTGCTGCCCACCAGCGCCGCGATGACCGCCCCGCCCAGCGCCGCCAGCACCCAGGGCCGGGCGCGCGGGGCCTCCTCCGCGCGCAGCAGGAAGAAGCGCCCCGCGAGGATGCCCAGGACGAACTCCGGCAGCCGCGCCAGCGGATTGAAGCGCAACGCCAGCATCCACGGCCCGGAGTTGTACGCGGACGCCACGCCGCCCGTGTGGTCCGGATCCACCAGGATGTAGAGCGCCGGGAGCCCCAGCGCGGCCAGGTACGCCACGCCCATGCCCACCGCGAGCCCCCGCGTCCCCCACCGCCCCAGCCGCCCCGCCAGGAAGGGGAAGGTCGCGTAGAAGAGCGCCTCCACCGCCAGGGACCAGCCCGCGCCATTCCAGGCGAGCGCCGTCCACGGCATCCAGCTCTGGAGCAGCAGCGGCGCCAGCACCAGCGCCTCGCCCTGCCGCCACGCCTCCGACGGGTCCTCCAGCCACGCGTCGCGCAGGCCCTTGAGGAACGCGGGCGCGGCGATGGCCAGCCCCAGCGCGTAGACGGGGTAGACGCGCGCGAAGCGGGCCACCCAGAACGCCTTGCGCGCCTCGCGCGTGCCGGGCGGCCGCTCCAGGTAGTTGTAGCCAAGGATGAAGCCCGACAGGACGAAGAAGAAGCTGACGCCCACGTACCCGCTGTCCAGCAGCCCGTGCAGGCCCGGCGGGGCCTCCGTGCCGCTGAAGACCAGGTGATACACGTGGTAGGCGACGACGTGCGCGGCCGCGAGGAACCGCAGCCCGGTGAGTGCGTCCAGATGCTGCCGGGAGGAGGCCATGAGGGCCGCGAGTCTCGCAGCCCCCCGCCCACACCTCAATCGGCCCCCGCCGTCCTCCCTAGAGCTGTTCGACCCCCGGCACGCGGGTCGCTCCTCTGACGGTGGCCTTCGCCTCCTCGGGGCGCAGCCTGGCGCGCACGCGGGGGTCCAGCTTGAGGATGACCGCTTCCACGGCCTGGGCCTGGGTGAAGTCCTCCGCCGGCGTGAGCAGGAAGAAGCCGACGGCCGCGTCGCCCCCCGCCGCCAGCGCCACCTGCTGCACGTGCGTGATGAGGTCCCGCTTGGAATCCAACCGCCCCCGGCTGAAGGCCATCTTGCCCAGCAACTGATGCGAATAGCCGTCCTTCGTCGACAGCATGTGGGAGGTCATCTCGATGCCCTCCGGCAACGTCTCCTGCAGGAAGATGACCGACGCGGTGTCCTTCGCCCCTTCCGCGCGGGTGAGCACCTCGCGGTCCCGCTCGGGTCGGTACTCGCCGTAGCCCCGGTACTCGTTCTGCGCCAGGGCCTGCCCCTGCAAGCACATGGGGTTCGCACAGCCCAGGGATGCGCACGTCCCCCATGCGAGGAAGAGACAGAGGGTGCGGAGGTTCATGACCTGGCGTCTAACACACCGCGCTGGGGCTCCTCTGGACGCGGCGGGCACTCTCCCGAGGAATCCGGAAATGGAGTCCCTGGCCCGGGCGTAGAAGAGGCCTCATGCTCAGCCTGCGCAATCTGGTGAAGGTGTATCCGGGCCCGGTCACGGCCCTTCGTGGCATCGACCTGGACGTGCCCCGCGGGATGTTCGGGCTGCTGGGGCCCAACGGCGCGGGCAAGTCCACGCTGATGAAGATCCTCGCCGGCCTGCTGGAGCCCACCTCCGGGGAGGTGACGCTCGACGGGCTGGACCTGGTGCGTCATCCGGAGGCGCTGCGCCCGCACCTGGGCTACCTGCCTCAGGAGTTCGGCTTCTACCCGTACCTCTCCGGCCAGGACATGCTGCGCTACCTGCTGGAGCTCAAGGGCGTCACCGCGCCGCAGGGGCTGAAGGCGCTGTGCGCGGAGCTGCTGGAGCGCGTGAACCTCACGTTCGCGGCGAAGCGCAAGGTGAAGGAGTACTCGGGTGGCATGCGGCAGCGGCTGGGCATCGCCCAGGCCCTGGCGGGGAACCCCAAGCTCCTCATCGTGGACGAGCCCACCGCGGGCCTGGACCCCGAGGAGCGCCAGCGCTTCTACCGCCTCCTGGCGGAGGTGGCCGACGAGCGCACGGTGCTCCTGTCCACGCACATCGTGGAGGACGTGGCCATGCTCTGCCCGCGCTTCGCCGTCGTCCGCCACGGCCGCGTGATGGCCATCACCAGCCCCAGCGAGGCGAAGGCCGCCCTCCATGACACCCTCTTCGAGGGCTCCGTCCCCCCGGCCGACATGGCCGCCTTCCAGCAAGCCCACCGCGTCACCCAGGCCGTGCTCTTCGAGGGCCGCAACCGCGTGCGCATCCACGTGACCCCGGGCGCGCCCGTGCCCCCGGGCTTCGAGCGCACGCCGCCCACGCTGGAGGACGCCTACCTGCTCCTGATGAAGGACGCGCCCGCGCCCGTGGCCCCCGCGCCCGTGGTGGCCACCCCGGCGGTGGGCACATGAACCTGTCGCGGCTGGTCCTCGTGGCGCGCACGGAGTGGCGCCACCAGGTGAAGCGCCCGTTGTTCTGGGTGCTGCTCGTGCTGCTGCTGGCCATCGTGTGGGGCGTGACGTCCGGCAACGTCACCATCTCGGCGGGCAGCTCGGAGGTGGGCGGCAAGAAGGCCTGGGTGACGAGCGCCTTCGCCGTCGCGCAGACGGTGCTGCTGCTCACCTTCCTGGTGTTCACCTTCTTCGTGTCGGTGGGCGCGGGCATGACCCTCATCTCCGACGACGAGGCCCGCGTGCAGCCGCTGCTGCACACCACGCCGCTGACGTCGGCGGAGTACGTGTGGGGCAAGTTCCTGGGCGTCCTGGGCGCGTACGTGCTGGCGCTCGGGCTGATGATGGGAATGCTCGTCTTCTTCCATCACGTCGTGCCGCCGGGCGCGTCCGCGGAGTTCCGCGGGCCCTTCGCCGCGAGCCACTACGCGGGCGCCGCGATGTGGTTCGGCCTGCCGCTCATCGTCGTCATGGCGGGCGCCGCCTTCGCCATGGGCGAGCGCACGCGCCGCGCGGTGCCGGTGTACTTCCTGCCGGTGGGCCTGCTCTTCCTCTGCGCCTTCTTCCTGTGGGACTGGACCCCCGGCTGGTTGGACCCCCGCGTGAACCGGTTCCTGATGGCGGTGGACCCTGGCGGCTACCGCTGGCTCACCGAGACGTGGATCAAGGTGGACCGGGGCGTGGACTTCTACAACACGCAGCCGGTGGGGCTGGACGCGCTCTTCATCACCAGCCGTTTCGTGCTGATGGGCCTGGGCCTGGGCGCGGTGGCGTGGAGCGAGCGCCACTTCCGCCGCGCGCTCCGGGGAGAGGTGAGCACGAAGGCGCCGCGCAAGGGGCAGGTCGTGGCGGCGCCCCCCGCGCAGGTGGCGCTGTCGCACGCGGAGGCGCCGCTGTCCGCGCTGCGCATGGAGGTGCGGCCGCCGGGCTTCTGGACGGGCCTGTGGACGGTGACGCGGGCGGAGGGGCGCGGCCTGCTGTCACAGCCGGGGCTCTACCTGTTCCTGCCGCTGTTGATGCTCCAGATGGTGGCCCAGGCCGCCACGGCGGTGGGCCCCTTCGACACCAGCCTGCTGCTGGTGCCGGGGCGCTTCGCGATGCGCACGATGGATCAGGCGTCGGTGCTCGTGTGTCTGTTGTTGATGTTCTACGTGGTGGAGTCGCTGGAGCGCGAGCTGGCGTCTGGCTTCGCGCCCATCCACGACGCGACGCCGGTGCGCACGCTGTCGGTGCTGTTGGGCAAGGCGCTGGCGAACAGCCTGGTCGCGGGGGCGCTCCTCGCGGCCATGGCGCTCGCGGGCTCGCTGGTGCAGCTGGCCCAGGGGCAGGTGCCGCTGTCGCTGATGCCCTACGCGCTCGTGTGGGGGCTGCTGCTCATGCCCACGTTCTTCCTGTGGACGGGCTTCATCCTGGCCGCGCGCGCGGCCACGGGCGGACGCTTCGGCACCTACGCGCTGGCCCTGGGGGCGCTGGGCCTCTCGGGCTTCTTCGCCGTGCGCCGCGACCTCACCTGGGTGACGAACTGGCCGCTGTGGGACGCGGTGCGGTGGACCGACCTGGGCGCCTTCCAGGTCGACCGCGCGGCGCTGGTGCTCAACCGCGTGGCCGCGCTGGGGCTGGCCGTCTTCTTCACCGCGCTGGCGGTGCGCCTGGACGGACGTCGCGCGCGCGACTCCGTGACGACGCTGGAGGCGCTGAAGCCGTCGGGCCTCATGCGGGGCCTGCGGCGGCTGGCGCCGTACGCGGTGGTGCCGGGAGTGGCGCTCGCGTGGCTGGGAATCCTGGTGGGGCAGGGGCACCAGGGCGCGGCGGCGAAGAAGCGCGCGAAGGAGTACTGGCAGAAGAACCTGGCGACGTGGAAGGACGCGCCGCAGCCGCTGCTGGTGGACGTGGACCTGGACGTGGACCTGGAGCCGGAGGCTGGGGCCTTCCGCATGAAGGGCACGTACGCGCTGGAGAACGCGCGGGACGTGGCGCTGGCGCGCTTCGCCCTCAGCGGGGGCGATGCCTGGACGGACGTGCGCTGGACGCTGGATGGCGCGGACGTGACGCCGGAGAACCGGGCCGGGCTGTATGTCTTCACGCCGTCCCAGCCGCTGGCTCCCGGCGCGAAGGTGCGGGTGGGCTTCCAGTACCGGGGCCACTTGCCGGACGGCGTGTCCCGCGCGGGCGGCGAGGCCAAGGAGTTCATCCTGCCGTCGGGCGTGGTGCTCACCAGCGAGGAGCCCACGTTCGCGCCGGTGGTGGGCTACCAGGAGGAGCGCGGCGTCGACCCCAAGGAGAACCGCTACGAGCCGCGCGTGTATCCGGACGACTTCTACGAAGGCCCCACGGAGGCCGCCTGGGGCAGCAACCTGCCGTTCCCCTTCCGGATCCGCGTCAGCGGGCCGGAGGCCTACACGCTCAACTCCGTGGGCGTGCGCGAGAGCGACACGGTGACGGCCGGGCGGCGCACGACGGTGTGGAAGAGCGACCACCCGGTGAGCTTCTTCAACGTCATCGCGGGGAAGTGGGCCCGCGTGGAGGGCGCGGGCACGGTGGTGTTCCACGACCCGGCGCACGTCTACAACGTGAAGGAGATGTCGCGGGGGCTGGACGCCGCGCGCAAGTACTACTCGGAATGGTTCTACCCGTTCCCGTGGAACGAGCTGAAGCTGTCGGAGTTCGCGGGCCTAGCCAACTACGCGCAGGGCTTCCCCACGAACATCACCTTCTCGGAGTCCATCGGGTTCCTCACGCGCACGACGCCGGAGTCGAACGCGGTGCTGCTCGTCACCGCGCATGAGGCCGCGCACCAGTGGTGGGGCAACCTGCTCATCCCCGGCAAGGGGCCCGGCGGCAACGTGCTGTCGGAGGGCCTGTCGCACTACTCGGCGCTGAAGCTCATTGAACAGCTCGACGGGCGGGAGGCGCGCGTGCAGAACGCCCGGCGGATGGAGGAGCGCTACGGCAAGGACCGGCGCGTGGACGGAGAGCAGCCGCTGGTGAAGCTGGACGGCTCGCGCGAGGGCGACACGGTGGTCCTCTACGAGAAGGGCGGCTGGACGTTCTGGATGTTGGAGGACCTGATGGGCCGGGACGCGATGCACGCGGGGCTCCAGGCCTTCCTCCAGAAGTACATGAACAACACCGACCATCCGGTGCTGCAGGACTTCCTCGCGGTGATGCGCCCCTTCGCGCCGTCCCCGGAGGCCTTCGACCGGTTCACCCGGCAGGCCTTCTTCGAGGTGGTGGTCCCCGAGTACCGCGTCACCGACGCGGAGGTGAAGAAGGTGGACGGAGGGTGGGTGACCACCGCGACGGTGACGAACGTGGGCACCGGCCGCATGCCCGTGCAGGTGGCGGTGATGAAGGCCGGAGAGACCGACGCGCTGCTCAGCGCCGGGACGCGCATCGAACCCGGCGCCGGGGAAGAGGCGCGGGTGACGCTGCGCTCGGAGTTCCCGCCAGAGCAGCTGCTGGTGGATCCGGACGCCCGCGTGCTCCAGCTGCGCCGCGAGCAGGCCCAGGTCGCGCTCGCCCCGCCGTGACACGCTGACACGCTGACACGCGCGCGCTCGCGTGTCGGCGACAGGTTGTCAGCGCGTCCGGCGCCCCGGCGGGTCCTCGCTCTCTCGGAGCAAGCTGGCACATCGATTGCGATGGGCATCCCCCCGCACGACGGACCTTGGGGGTCCGGCGGCATGACGGGGGTTCATCGCATGGTCGCAGGACAGTGGGCGCTGGCGTTGTCGCTGGCGGTGGTGTCGACGTCGGCGTTCGCGCAGGAAGGCGTCACGACGGGTTCGTTTCCCGTGGAGCGGCGCAACGTGGTGACGGTGTCCGTCCCCATCCAGGCGGGCAGCACCCGGGTGGCGCTGGCGGGGGAGCGCGTGCTGGGGGAGCGCTTCTCGCTGGAGTTGGGCCTGTTCGCGGGCTTCAACCACATCCGGCAACGCTTCGAGGAGCCATGGCCCAATGGCGCGGTGGGGAGCAACCAGACGCAGTACGAGCTGGGTCTGATGCCCGGGGTGCGCTTCTACCTGGCGGGCCGGGCGCCCCAGGGGCTGTGGTTGTCACCGCGCCTGGAGGTGACCCTGGGGCGGGCCTCCCATGGGATGCTACCGAGCACCTTGAATGGTCCCCTGCTCCCGGACCTCGACGCCAACCCCTGGTCCGTGGGGGGGATGGCGGTCCTGGGGTACAGCGTGGTGGTGGATCCCGGCTTCACGGTGCAGGCCGGCGTGGGCGTGGGGGCCGTGCGCAGCGCGAACTCCTACGACCAGGGCACGTGGCGCTCCGACGGAGGCATGTCCGTGGAGCGGGCCCACGAAACGACGTGGAGCTTCGCGCAGCGGCTCCTGCTCAACCTGGGCTGGGCCTTCTGACGCTCAGGGCTCGTGGGCCTGGGCGCTCACGGTCCACGGCGTGCGAGAGGTGTCCACCAGAAGCAGCTGGAGGTCCCAGCTCCCGGGCTCGGCGCCGGGCGCGTCGGTGGCGACGGCGAAGAGGCGCGTGTCCGCCACGGGCGTGAGGGAGAAGGTGGTGCGCGGCGCGCGGTTGGCCTCGTTCGTGGGCACCACGCCCAGGGTGATGGCGCCCCCGGAGGGCAGCGGCAGGCCGTCCGGCGCGGTGGCGGCGGCGAAGGGCACGTTGAGGAAGGGCGCGTCCGGCAGCACGCGGCGCCCGGAGCCCAGCGGGCCCACGTCCATGGCGGGCGTGTCCGACGCCGCGTGCACCCACCGCAGTCGCAGGTTGGCGGGGTCGTCCGCGAAGCGCTCCGTCAGGGACAGCAGTGTGAAGGGGTGCGCGGAAGGTCCGGGCGGCGTCAGGTAGCCCGCGGCGACCATCAGGTAGCGCTCGCCCGGGACCAGGGTGGGCGTGGTGATGGAGGCCACCGGCGGGGCCGCGGGCCGCGCTTCCGCGGGCGTGGCGGCGAAGAGGTCCAGCACGTAGGTGCCCGGCGCCACCTGGAGCGGCGAGGACAGCGCGCCGGAGGTCAGGTCCCTGAAGAACGGGTGGTCGCCGGCGAAGAGGTCCAGCGGCGGGGCGTCCGGTGACGCGTTCAACACATACAGCGTCGGGTTCTGCCGCAGGATGGCCAGCGTGCCGTCGCGGCCGGCGGTGAGCAGCGAGAAGCCGTCGCCCGCGCGCGCGGGTTGGGACAGGAGGCCGGTGGCGACGATGAGCGTGTCGGTGCCGGAGCCGAGGGCGGGCAGGGTGAACGACGTCATCACCGGGGCCGCGCCGCCGCCGCGGAGGCCCACCTGGAGCGCCGAGCCCGAGGGCACCACCAGCGCCGTCTCCCCCGAATCACTGAAGCGCGCGAGCGACGCCACCTCCACCGAGCCGTCATTGCCCAGGTCCACGTCCACCGTGGGCGCGTCCGTGCCCGCGTTGACGACGCGCAGGCGTGCCTGTCCTCCGTCCGCGGGCACGGGGTTGTCGCGCAGCAGCAGCAGGCGGAGCGCCGCGTCGGTGGGCGCGGGCGGGGAGCCGCCAGCGGCCACCACCGTCCAGCGCGTCCCGCCCTCCATGCCCACCCCGAGCGAGAGCAGGGGCCGCGACTCCGGCGCGGCGCCCGTGGGGCGCAGCTCGACGGTGATGGGGCCCGCGTCCCGCGTGAGGTAGGGCGTGGTGGCGCCGTAGGCCACGGCGTTGGCCACGGGCGTGGGGTCTCCGGCGATGTAGACGTCCACCGCGGGCGCGCCCGGCGCGGCCTGCACGAGCCGCAGCTGCGCGCGGGTGGGCGGGACGAGCACCGGCCCGTCCTGCGTGGGAGGCGCATCCGGGGCGCCCACCGTGCCGCTCCCACACGCGAGCGCGAGCATGCCCAGCGACGTGAGCGCGACGATCCGCAGTGTCTTCCCCCGCAACCCGCCCATGTTGAAGTCCCCTTCTCCCGGCGAGCCACGGACTCGGCTCGGCACTGATGTCGTCGATCCCGGTAAGGGTGGACATCCTCCAAGGGGTGGCCACCCCCCCTTCGCGGCGGGACTGTCCGCCCGCGACGTTGTGCACTGGCGCACGTCGCAAGCCGAGGGCATCACGGGCGCGTGCGTCCTCCCCGGACGGTGGGTGTGATGGGCGGTGGGACCGGAGCGCCGCGCCTGAGTGCCTGCCCGGTCGCCGCGGCGCATCACACGCGGCGGGTGGCCGCCGGTTCACCTCGCGTCATCGCGGCCGTCGCGGGGAACCGCGCGCGTGGGTGCCTGGAGAGGCGACGGCGCTGGTAGGGTCGGCGCACCATGACCCTCGCGTCCCTTCCGCTCATCGTGTCCCTGCTCGCGGCCCAGACGCCCGCGCCGGCCCCGTCGAAGCCCGCTCCGGCGCCGGCCGCCGCGAAGGCGCCCTCCGCCGTCCCGGGGATCGCGCCGCTGCCCGGCCTGCCCAACCTGTGGACGAGCGGCGTGCCGCCGGTGCCCCCCGCGCTCTCCCAGCGCGTCCAGCAGTACCTGGAGTCGCGCTCCGCGCAGCTCCTGGACGTGAGCGGAGATGGCCAGCAGGTGCTCATCTCCACGCGCTTCGGGGACGTCAATCAGCTGCACCTGGTGGAGATGCCGCTGGGCGCGCGCACCCAGCTCACCTTCACGAAGGAGCCCATCAACCGGGCGCGCTTCCTGCCGGGCAACCCGCAGGTCATCTTCTATCTCCAGGACACGGGCGGCGGAGAGTTCTTCCAGGTGCTCAAGCTGGACCGGCGCACGGGGCGCTCGGAGCTGCTGACGGACGGCAAGAGCCGGCACGAGGAGCTGGTGGTGTCCCGGGACGGGCGCTGGCTCGCGTACGCGGGCACGGGGCGCAACGGCAAGGACACCGACGTGTACGTGGCGCCCACCGCGGACCCCAAGCAGGCGAAGCGCGTGACGGAGGCCGACGGAAGCTGGGCGCCGCTGGACTTCTCCGAGGACGGCTCGAAGCTGCTGGTGCGCCAGTTCCGCGCGGCGGATGACTCGGACCTGAGCGTGGTGGACCTGAAGACGAACGCGCGCACGCAGCTGACGCCCAAGGAGGGCAAGGGCAGCCTGGAGGCCGCCGTCTTCACGCAGGACGGGCAGGGCGTGTACGTGGCCACGGACCGCTACAGCGACTTCTCGCAGCTGTACCGCCTGCCGTTGACGGGCACGCCCCCGGCGTCCCCGCCGTCGCTGACGAAGGCGGTGCGCTGGAACGTGGAGCACCTGGAGCTGTCGCCGGACGGGCGCAAGCTGGCGGTGGCCGTCAACGAGGAGGGCTACGGCCGGCTGTACCTGCTGGACACGCGCACGCAGGCCCTGTCGCCGGTGGAGACGCCGCAGGGGGTCATCGCGGAGGTCCGCTTCCCGCCGAAGCGCTCGGACCGGGTGGCGTTCTCGCTCACGTCGTCGCGGGTCCCGCTGGATGTCTTCACGGTGGACCTGGGCACGAAGAAGAGCACGCGCTGGACGCGCTCGGAGGTGGGCGGGTTGGATCCCGAGACGTTCGTGGAGCCGGAGCTGGTCAGCTACCCGTCCACGGACGGCGTGAAGGTGCCGGCGTTCCTGTACCTGCCGAAGCACGTGAAGGGGAAGGTGCCCGTGGTGGTGGTGTTCCACGGCGGGCCGGAAGGTCAGAGCCGGCCTGGCTTCAGCGCGCAGATCCAGCTGATGGCGACGGAGCTGGGGATGGCGGTGCTCCTGCCCAACGTGCGCGGCTCGGAGGGGTACGGCAAGGCGTTCCGGGCGATGGACGACGGCGTGAAGCGCGAGCAGAGCCTGGCGGACATCGGGGCCACGCTGGACTTCGTCGCGTCGCGGCCGGAGCTGGACGCGTCGCGGGTGGGCATCTTCGGCGGCTCGTACGGAGGCTACATGACGCTGGCGACGGTGGCGTTCTACCCGGACCGCGTGAAGGCGGCGGTGGACGTGGTGGGCATCTCGTCGCTGCCGTCGTTCCTCCAGAACACGCAGGCGTACCGGCGGGACCTGCGGCGCGCGGAGTACGGCGATGAGCGCGACCCGGCCGTGCGCAAGGTGCAGGAGCGCATCTCTCCGCTGGGCTCGGTGGACAGGATCCGCGCGGCGCTCTTCGTGCAGCAGGGCGCCAACGACCCGCGCGTGCCCCAGTCGGAGGCGGAGCAGATCGTCCAGGCGGTGCGCAAGAAGGGCTCGGACGTCTGGTACCTGCTGGCCACGGACGAGGGGCACGGGTTCCAGAAGAAGCCGAACCGGGACATGGCCACGACCACGGCGCTCATGTTCTTCGAGAAGCACCTGCTGAGCCCGTCCGAGGGGCAGGCAGGCGGCACTGCGGACGGGAAATAGCCTTCGGCGCGCAACGACTTCCTCCGCGACGGAGATGGCGTCACCCAGGGTCGTTACACATTGTCAGTGAAGAGGGTGTGGGCCCCGGGTGGGCCCGGAGGAAGGTGTCCATGAAGCGCTTGAGCCAGTCTTTGCGTCGGGGTGTGGGGGTGCTGGGGGTGCTCGTCGCGGTGGGAGGCGCGGTCGCGGCCTCCGACCAGGATCAGCTCTCCTTCCGCATCGCGCGGCAGCAGTTCAACCTGCGGATGACGCCGGACAACGTCACGGGGCAGGAGTTCCAGGTGTCCCGCACACCGGGGGAGCTGCGAGGCCGGGTGGCGGACGCCACGGTGGCGTTGAAGCTGGAGGACCAGAAGGTGAAGGGCAACATCGGTCCGTCGGTGGTGAACCTGGACGTGACGAAGGAGGGCGACGCGCTGAAGGCCAAGGGTGGCTTTGGCGGGCGCCCGGCCTCGTTGACGCTCTCGCCGGAGGAGCTGACGGTGTACGTGCGCGACTGCACGTACCGGCTGAAGGCGAAGGAGCCGGGCCGCACCTACGAAGGGCCGCGAAGCTGCGACCGCTCCCTCACGCCGCCCACGCAGGTCACGCTGCCGGACACCTTCCTCGCGGCCTCGCCCACGGAGCAGGCGTCGCTGCTGCTCCTGGCGCTGTAGTCTCCTCCTCACCCCAGGAGGAGATGGAACGATGAACGGCAGGGCCCTCCGGTGACGCCGCGCGCGCTCTGCCTGCTCATCGCCCTGGCCGCGTTCGCGACCGCCGTGGGCACGGCGGCGTGGCTCGCGTGGCCGGGGCCGGACCTCACCTCCCAGGCCGACCTGTCCGTCGCCCCCGGCGCCGCGCGCCTCGGGCCCCGCGAGGGCTCGGGGGCCAGGGCCGTCATGCTCGCCAACGGCATCCGGCTCCCGAACGTCCCGTCCAACTGCCACGCGGACCCCCAGGGCTCGCTCGCCTGCGAGGACCGCTGCGACGCCGATGCCGCGTGTCCCGCGGGCGACGTGTGCGCGCGCCACCCGGACTTCGGCTTCCGCGAGTGCCAGCCCCGGCGCCGCTTCTGCGAGGACGCGGAGGACTGCCCCCCTTCCGAATCCTGCCACCCGGTGGACCCCTCCGCGTCCGGCCAGGTCCTGCGCCGCTGCACGCCCGAGGGACGGCTGCGCGCCGGCGAGCGGTGCGCGGGCGACGCGCAAGCGCCGGAGGGCCGCTGCGCCCCGGGGCTCCAATGCGTCCAGGGGGCCTGCGGTCCCCCGTGCGACGTGCACGACCCGGGCGCGTGCGCCTCCGGCACAGAGTGCGCACCCAATCCCTACCGCGTGCGCGGCGCCTGCGTTCCCACCTGCCGCGACCGCCCGTGTCCCGAAGGCGAGCGCTGCGCGACGGACGCTCCGGGCGAGGTGCCCCTCTGCCGCCCCTTCGTGGGGCCCGCCTGCGCGGACGGCGCGCCCTGCGCCGCCCACCAGGACTGCCTGCGCGGCTTCGCGGAGCCCTCGCTCGAAACCGAGGCCTTCGAGTGCCGGGCCCGCTGTGATGCGCGCACGCCCTGCGCCCGGGGGCTCAGCTGCGACGAGGCCAGCGGCTACTGCTTCAAGCCCTGCACCCGCGACACCGACTGTCCCACCCCCGAGCGCTGCCACATGCTCCACCGCCGCGAGTCCCAGCGCGGCTGCGGCGTCATCGCCGAAGGGCTCCCCGCCCTCCACCGGTGAGCGCCGGCCTCAGGCCCCGTGGGGCAGCTCCAGGCGGAACGTGGACCCTTCGCCCAGGACGCTGTCCACCTCGATGCGGCCGCCCATGGCCTCGACGATCTGGCGGGCGATCCACAGCCCCAGCCCGAAGCCGCCGTAGTTGCGCTCGGACACCGCGCGCTCGAAGCGGTGGAACAGGCGCGGCAGGTGCTCCTTCGCGATGCCGATGCCGCCGTCCCGCACCCGCACCCGCGCCCGGCCGTCCTCCACGGCCAGCGACACGTGCACCGGGTTGCCCCGCCCGTACTTCAGCGCGTTGGACATCAGGTTGGTGAGCACCTGGTCCAACCGCAGCCGGTCCCACTGGCCGCGCACCTCCGGCCCCAGGGCCAGCTCCAGCGGCGTGCCCGCGCGCACGTACTCCGGCTCGAAGCGTTCAGCCACCTCGCGCACCAGCGCGCCCAGCTCCAGGGGCTCCAGCACCAGCTCCAGCTTCCCCGCGCTCAGCCGCGACACGTCCAGCAGGTCGTTCACCAGCAGCGTCTGCCGCTTCACCTGCCGGTCCACCCGCTCCAGCCCGCGCTTGAGCCGCTCCGGGTCGAAGCTCGCGCCGGAGCGAGTCACCCCCGCCAGCAGGCTCTGCACCTGGAGCTGGAGCGCGCTGATGGGGGTCTTCAGCTCATGGCTCGCGATGGAGAGGAACTCCTCGCGCAGGCGGATGGCCTGCCGCGCGTCCCGGTAGAGGCTGGCGTTGTCCAGGGCCAGCGCCGCCCGCCGCGCCAGCTCCTGCGCCAGCGCCAGGTCTTGCACGTCGTACGCCCGCTTCGACGTGACGAACGTCAGCGCCCCCAGCGTGTGTCCGCGCACCCGCAGGGGCACGCACAGGTACGCGCACGTCCCGCCCGCGCGCGCGCACGACGGATCCGCCTCCGACAGCCCCGAGCGCGACTCCGGCCTCCCGGACTGGATGACCCGCGCCACCACCGCGAGCCCCGGCGGCGGCACCTCGCCATCCACGCTGCCTCCCGCCGTGGCCACGCAGCGCACGCCGCCGGCCTCGTCCTCCAGGAACACGCCGCAGGACTCCGCGTACGCCGGCACCGCCAGGTGGGCCACGCGCTCCAGCGTCTCCTCCTCCTCCAGGCTCCCCGCCAGCACGCCGCCGGCCTCCGCCAGGAAGCGCTGCGCCGCCTCGCCGCGCTGGCGCTCGGTGATGTCCACCATCACGCTCAGACACTGCGGGGGGCCGCTCGCCGGGTGCACGCGGCCCGTCCACACCGCGACCTGCACCGCGCCGCCGTCGCGCCGCCGCGCCGCCATGGGGGCGCCGTCCAGCACCGTGCCCCGGGTGGCGCGCTCCAGGCTGTGCCGGAACGCCTCGAAGTGCTCCGGCGGCACCGCGGGCAACACCTTCCCCAGCACCTCCTCCGTCGTCCACCCCAGCATCCGCTCCGCGGCCGGGTTCCACATCCGCACCGTGCCGTCGGGGTCCAGCAGCATGATGGCCGCGGGGCTCGCCTGGATGATGGCCTCCAGCGTCCCGTGCGCCTCGCGCAGCGCCGCGCGCGCCCGCTGCTCGCGCTCCAGCAGCCGCGCCCGCGCCAGCGCCTGCGCCGCGTGGTGCGCCACCAGCTGGAGGAAGGCCCGCTCGTCGTCGTCGAACGCGTGCGCCAGGCTGAAGGTGAACACCAGCACCCCCAGCGCGCGCCCGTCCGCCACCAGCGGCAGGCACGCCGACGAGGGCGACTGCCGCTCCGGCCCTGCCAGCGCGTCCTCCGACTCCAGCCACACCGGCCGCGACTCCCGCAGCGCCCGCGCCACCGGCGAGTCCCCGTGCAGCGGCAGCCGCTTCAGCCGCTCCGCCGCGTTCGGCGAGCACCCCGCGCAGCGCAGGAGCACGGCGTGGGTCGCGTCCGGCTCCAGGCCCCACAGCCCCCCGGCCGTCGCGTCCGCCACCGCCAGCCCCTGCTCCAGCACCACCTCCGCCACGCGCGCGGCGGTGAGCGCCTCCGACAGCTCCGAGGTGACCTGCTGCAACCGCGCGAGCCTCCCCGCCGCCACCTCCGCCGCCTGCCGCGCCTGCCGCTCCGCCGCGTACGCCCGCGCCACGTCCAGCGCCAGCGCCGCCCGGTCCGCCAGCTCCTGCAACAGGAGCTGCTCCCCCGAATCGAACGGCAGCGGCTCCGGCGCGTCCCGCCACACCGTCAGCGTCCCCAGCGGACGTCCCCGCGCGCGCAGGGGCAGCACCAGCACCGCCTCCACCCCCTGCGCCATGCCCGTGTCCAGCACCTCCGCCGCCACGCCCTCGTCCGCGCGCATCCGCTGGGACAGCAGCGCCTGCAGGCGCCCCCGCGCCTCCGGCACCGACGCCGCCGACGCCACCGTGCGCAGCCACAGCCCGTCCTCCGACAAGAGCCGCAGCGCGCACGCGGACCCCAGCAGCGGCACCACCAGGCCGCACAGCCGCTCCATCACCGCGGGCGGCTCCAGGGAGGCGTCCGCCAGCACCCGGGACGCCTCCGCCAGCAGCGCCAACCGCTCCTCGATTTCCGGAAGCTGCGCCCCGAAACGCCGCGCTTCCCCCAACCTGGATGCCACCATCGTCATACGGCGTCCCCCCGTTGCGCCCCCCATGGGAACACGCCTCCGCCCGACATGCAGTGCGTCCCAGGTCCCGTCATCCCTGCTTTCTCGGATGCAGGACACCCAAACCCCGGAAGCGTTGGTCGTGGGCACGCTCCTCGTTCCCCGGCCTGGGACCCCCAGGGGCAAGGCGCCGAGGCGCGCACATGCGAACACCCTTGACCGGTTGGAAAACAAAGGAGTGGCACGGCGCCGGTTGCGGCGGGCCAGGGTTCGGCTAAAGCGGGGGCCGTGAACGCACCCTCGGATTCATCCGCCGCCTCCTCGGAGGGGCCGGATTCTCCCAAACGCATCCTGATGCTGGCGCTGGGCGCGCTGGGCATCGTCTACGGAGACATTGGTACCAGCCCGCTGTACGCGCTGCGCGAGTGCTTCACCGGGCCGCACGGCATCTCGCCGACGCCCGCGAACGTGATGGGCGTGCTGTCGCTCATCTTCTGGTCGCTCATCATCGTGGTGTCGGTGAAGTACCTGCTGTTCGTGATGCGCGCGGACAACCGGGGGGAGGGTGGCATCCTCGCGTTGATGGCGCTGGCCATGCACCGCCCCCGAGGGCAGGCGCACCGCGCCCGGCCCGTGCTCATCACCCTGGGCATCTTCGGCGCGGCGCTGCTCTACGGCGACGGCCTCATCACGCCCGCCATCTCCGTGCTGAGCGCGGTGGAGGGCCTGAGCGTGGCCACGCCCGTCTTCGAGCCCTACGTCATCCCCATCTCCCTCATCATCCTGGGGCTGCTGTTCCTGGTGCAGCGGAAGGGCACGGGCGGCATCGGCGCGGTGTTCGGCCCGTTCATGTGCGTGTGGTTCCTGGTGCTGGCGGTGCTGGGCGTGAAGGAGCTGCTGCACAACCCCGCGGTGCTCTGGTCGCTGTCGCCCCTGCACGCCGTGCACTTCTTCATCGACAATGGCCTGCACGGCTTCCTGGTGCTGGGCGCGGTGTTCCTGGTGGTGACGGGCGGCGAGGCGCTCTACGCGGACATGGGCCACTTCGGCGCGGGGCCCATCAAGCGCGCGTGGTTCGCCCTGGTGCTGCCGTCGCTCGTCCTCAACTACCTGGGGCAGGGGGCGCTGCTCTTGCGCCACGCGGAGGCGGCCCGCAACCCCTTCTACCTGCTGGCCCCGGACTGGGCCCTCTATCCGCTGGTGGCCCTGTCCACGGGCGCCGCCGTCATCGCCTCCCAGGCGCTCATCTCCGGCTCCTTCTCCATCACCCGCCAGGCGATGCAGCTGGGCTACAGCCCGCGCATGGAGGTGGTGCACACGTCCGCGGAGGAGATGGGGCAGATCTACCTGCCCGGCCTCAACGGCGCGCTGCTGGTGGGCGTGGTGGCGCTGGTGCTGGGCTTCGGCTCCTCCAGCCGGCTGGCGGCGGCGTACGGCATCGCGGTGACGACGACCATGGCCATCACCACGGTGCTCGCCTACGTCGTGGCCCGCGAGCGCTGGGGCGTCAGCCGCGCCGTGGCCCTGCCCGTCGCGGGGCTGTTCCTGGTGGTGGACGTGTCCTTCTTCGGCGCCAACGCGGTGAAGATCTCGGACGGCGGCTGGTTCCCGCTGCTGCTCGCCGTCTGCATCTTCACGCTGATGACCACCTGGAAGCGCGGCCGGGACATCCTCGCGGCCAAGCTGCGCGCGGCGAGCATCAGCCTCAAGGACCTGCTGGGCAGCTTCGGGGACCACCCGCCCGTGCGCGTGCCCGGCACCGCCATCTTCATGACGGGCAACCCGGACGGCACGCCGCCCGCGCTCTTGCACAACCTCAAGCACAACAAGGTGCTGCACGAGCAGGTGGTGCTGCTCACCATCATCCCGGAGGAGATTCCCCACGTCCCGGGCGTGGAGCGCGTGGAGGTGGAGCCCCTGGAGCAGGGCTTCGTGCGCGTCGTCGCCCGCTACGGCTTCATGGAGAACCCCAGCATCCCGGACATCCTCAAGCGCTGCCGGGAGAAGGGCCTCCAGTTCCAGCTCATGGGCACCAGCTTCTTCCTGGGCCGCGAAACGCTCATCCCCACGAAGAAGCCCAGCATGGCCATGTGGCGCGAGGCCCTCTTCTCCTGGATGAGCCGCAACGCCCGCAGCGCCACCGCCTACTTCCGCATCCCGCCCAACCGCGTCGTGGAGCTGGGCAGCCAGGTGGAGCTGTAGCTCCCCCCGCGCCGGAGGCCCTCCTGGGGCCTCCGCGCCGCCGCTTTCCGCCCCACCCGCCACGACGCATCAGGACTTCACCCCACGAGAAGAAAATCTTGTTGGGTCACACCCGGCGTGTTTTCCGGGTCTTGGGCCAAATTAGAGGCACAACCCCTTGGAATCATTGATGTAGGGGTGGGGAGGGGTGGGTCTGATGAGACCACGTGGGGGCAACCCTGGGTGTGACTCGGCCCTTTACGTCCGCGCCTGCCTGCTTCATCTTGCGGCGCCGCACACCCCTAATTCCTGTTCGGATAAAAAAATACGGCAGGGCAGCAACACTTCCGCCGATCAATCGAGAATCTTTTCGCGGGGCAGAGAAAAATCCTGTCCTGTCGTAAAAGAACTTGGTTACCCTGCTTCCAGGTGTCCCCCGACACCCGGCGTCTGAAACGAGGTCAGCTCTTCCATGCTCCAGGCCATCGCCCCCGCCCCCCAGTCGTCGCCGGTGCAGAAGTCCGCCATGCCGTGGGTGACGCAGCCGCTGATGCCTCTGTCGGAGGCGGCGCCGTACACGGTGCTGAGCGCCCAGGAGCTGTACCCGCGCATCTGCGTGCGTGATCCGTACTTCGCGCTGAAGGACGTGACGGTGCTGCCGGGCGAGGTGGTGGCGCGCGTTCCGGTGCAGATGGTGTCGGAGGCGGAGGCGATGCCCATCGGCCTGGGCGAGGCGGGCCGTCACCTGGCCATCCTGGGGTCGTGCGGCGCGGCGCTGGTGGCGCCCAAGGACGGCCAGCACTTCTACCTGGCGAGCGCGGCGCGCGGTCAGTGGCTGCAGCCGTCGGCGCAGGAGCGCGGCACGGACATGCTCTGGGCGCTGGCGCAGGCGGAGTACACGGGCAAGCGCACCTGCACGGCGCGCACGCTGCTGTCCTCGTCGGACGGCACGCCGCTGTTCCGCCTGGAGGTGGACTACAACGTGCTGTCCGCGGCGGCGTTCACCCGCCTGTTCGGCGAGGCCCGCCAGGAGATGCGCCGCGAGCCGCGTCCCTCGGACACCGTGCAGCGCACCCCGGAGGAGTGGGCCAAGCTGCGCCAGAACCCGTACAGCAAGCCGCTGGACCTGCAGGACTGGCGCAACGAGGGCGACATCCTGAGCGCCTCGCTGGTGGTCACCCCGGAGCTGTGCAAGGGCCACTTCGCCATGCACCCGGTGATGCCGGTGGCCGTCGTCGCTGGCGGCATGACGCGGATGGCGACCACGCTGGGCCGCTCGCTGGAGATGAGCCCCGGCGCCCGCTTCGTGGCCAAGGACGTGAAGCTGTCCGCGGACAGCCTGGCCTACGCGGGCCAGAAGGTGGTCTTCGGCGCGCACCGCACCCGCGTCCGCGGCGCCGACCACACCTTCGCCTGCTGGGCGGCGGTGGGCGAGCGCGTCGTCGCGCAGCTGGATGTGACCTACACGCGGGTCGACTGATTCAGGCGGCTCGGGCGACGCGCGGCCCCGCGTCCCACGTCAGCTCCACTGGATGTCGTAGTCCACGCGGTCGATGCCCTGCGCCTTCGCGGTGGCCTTGCCCGTCAAGCCCAAGACCTTGAGTGAGCCGGTGAGGATGCCCACGTGGTACGCGGGCGGCATCATGTCCCGGCGCATCCGCAGGGTGCCCGACTTCGGCCCCGTCGTGAGGTACTCGCGGTTGCCGTAGGACACCGCCGCGCTGTACGCCATCTGCGCGCCCGCGAAGAGCTTCTGGGGGTCCCCCCGGGAGATGATGCCGAACACCAGCATCCCCGGCCCGGTGGAGTAGCGCGTGATGCTCACCTCTCCGCACGCGTGGAACACCCCTTCCGCGGAACCGAACGTCCCCTCCAGGAGATCCGCCGCGTTGAACATCAGCGTGAGGAACTCCCGCGCCGGGTACGAGCGCAGCTCCGCGTAGTCGTGGTCCAGCTCCCCCGTGCGCAGCTTCTCCATCCCGATGGCGCCCGCGTGCTGCTGCACCAGGCCGAAGACGGACTTGAAGATGAGGCCGCGGATGGAGTCCCCCGGTTGGAGGCTGGCGATCCGCGCGGCGAGTTCGGCCTTGTCCGATGGCATGACTTCCACTCCTCGCTTCCCAGGATGGAAGCCGGGTCCAGCTTAACGGGACACTCCCGCCTGTCGACAAAGCGCCTTCACCCGGCGTCACAGCCCACTGGCCACCCAGGCACGACGCCCCATGTCGGGGGCGCGGGCCAACGTGGTGGGTCGCGCGGGTCCCAGGTTCTCTGGTGGCGGATGGCCCCCGGGCCGGTCAGCGCTCGTCGAGCAGCACCGGGGCGAAGCCGGCCGCGTCGCACGACGCGAGCACGTAGCGCACGCCGCCGCGGTCGCCGGTGAAGCCCGCCGGGATGCCGCTCGAGTGCAGGTGGCCGTAGACGCAGACCTTGGGCGCGAACGCTTCAATGGGGGCGCTGAAGGCGGTGGGCCGCTCGTTGGCGTACACGGGGGGGAAGTGCACGGCGACGATGCGCGTGAGCGGCGTGGGGTGCGCCTGCTCCTTCTTCCGCGCGTCCTCAATCGACGTGGCCAGCCTGCGCGTCTCGCGCTCCACGTAGCCCGCGTCGGACGGCTCGTCGCCCATCTCTCCGCCGGGCATGGGCGGGGCCTCTGGCGCGGTCCACAGCCGCGTCCCCGCGATGACCCACGGCCCCAGCACCACCGCGTTGTTGTGGAGGAAGCCCTCCAGCGTGCGGAACGGCTCCAGCAGCTTGCGCAGCTTGGACGCGGAGTCGCCCCACCAGTAGTCGTGGTTGCCGCGCACCAGCACCTTGCGCCCCGGCCGCGCGTCCAGCCACGCCAGGTCGTCCATCACCTCGTGGGGCCGCGTGGCCCAGGAGATGTCGCCCGCGACGATGACCGCGTCCTCCGGACGCACCCGCTCATCCCACGCGCGTTGCAGCGGGAGCGGGTGGTCCGTCCAGCCGAAGCGGTGCATGTCCTTCTGCCGCGTGGAGGGCAGGTGCGTGTCGCCGATACCGAAGAGCCGCATGATGCTGGCGTCATAGCGGATGGCCCGCCCCGTGTCGGCCCTTCCCTCATCCCCGCCCCTTGGGCCGCCTTCTCAGGAGGTCCGGCAAGGCTGAAAATATCAATAGATACAGGAAGATATGTATCAAGTTGTTACGTTTCGGATGTCCTCCAACACGTCAGTGGAGCATGCGTGCACCACGTGTTCTCAAGGCCCGGGACAGTGGCTTCTGGGATGTAGGTAATTACATGATTTCAGGTGTTTGGGTTCCAGGGGGGCATTTCGGGGCCTGAGCAGGTGGAGCATGGATGCACCGGTCCTGGAGGCGAACGGGGGGCGGGCGGGGGGCTGACGGGGGCTGGCACGCGGGGTGCTGAAGGGAGGGCTCCAGACGCCTTCGTGGGAACGCGGAGGCGGACGTGAAGTCCCTCCCCCGACTTTTGGAGTCCCCCTCATGTCATCCTTCCGCAATCCCTTCGCGGCGGCTGCCGCCGCCCTGGTGTTGTCCGCGTGCGGTCCCCAGGCGCAGCAGCCCCAGGAGACGCCCGCCCCCACCGAGACGCCGTCGCAGCCCGGGGCGGAGACGGCGGGCAGCGCGCTGCCGCGTGAGTTGGATCCGCTGTTCGCGCAGGCCGCTCTGGAGTTCAACGTCCCGGCGGAGCTGCTCAAGGCGGTCTCCTACACGGAGACGCGCTGGCAGATGGTGCGGGGCACGGAGGAGTTTCCGGGCCAGCAGCCCGCGTCCGGCCTGATGGCCCTGCGTGGCGAGGACCTGGAGGCGGGCGCGGCGTTGGCTGGCGTGACGGCGGAGGCGGCGCGCACGGACGCGCTGTCCAACCTGCGCGCGGGCGCGGCCCGGCTGTCCCAGCTGGCCACCGAGGCGAACGTGGAGCGTGGGGACCTGGCGGCGTGGGCGCCGGTGGTGGCGCGGCTGAGCGGCATCAGCGACCCGGACGCGCAGGCGGAGCACGTGCACCGGGGCGTGTACGCGGTCCTCAACCAGGGCGCGGTGGCGCTCAACCAGGACGGCTCGGTGGCGGTGTCGCTGGAGCCCGTGCAGGTGGAGGCGAAGTTCGCGCGTCCCCCGGTGCGCGCGCTGGCCGCGGGCCCTGACTACGCCGCGTCCATCTGGCGGCCGGCGCCCACGACCAACTACGGTACGCGCACCACGGGCGCGGCGGGCGACCCGTCGATGATCATCATCCACACCTGCGAGGGCAGCTATTCCTCTTGCTGGAGCTGGCTCACCAACACCGCCGCGGGCGTGAGCGCGCACTACGTGGTGAACGAGAGCGGCAGCGAGATCTCGCAGCTGGTGCGCGAGGCGAACCGCGCCTACCACATTGGCGCGAACTACGACTGCACGCTCAACAGCAACAAGGAGTGCTGGCTCAACGGCACCCAGTCCAACCACTTCACCATCGGCATCGAGCACGGCGGCTACGCCAGCCAGACGTCCTTCCCGGCCGGGCAGATCGACGCGTCCGCGAAGCTGTCGTGCGACATCGCGCGCGACAACGCCATCCTCAAGGACAGCTACCACATCGTGGCGCACGGCAAGCTTCAGCCCGCGACGCGCACGGACCCGGGTCCCAACTGGCCGTGGTCGTCGTACCTCAGCAAGATCAACAGCTACTGCGGCACCGCGACGCCGTCCGGTGAAATCATCATCGACAGCAACAGCGCCAACAACGACGCGGCCAAGGCGCGCTTCGAGCTGACGGGCACGTGGACCGCGGGCACGAGCGCGGGCTACTACGGCAGCGGCTACTACTTCGCGTCCACGGACACGGTCTCCGAGCCGGCGACGTTCTGGTTCTACCTGAGCTCGGCGCAGACGCGCACGGTGGACGCGTGGTGGGTGGCGGGCACGAACCGGTCCTCGGCCGCGGCGTTCATCTCCTTCAACGCCGGTGGCACCAACCTGGGCACGGCGACCGTGAACCAGCAGGCCAACGGCGGCAAGTGGGTGCAGCTGGGCACGTACAGCTTCACCGCCGGCTGGAACAAGGTGCAGCTGAGCCGCTGGCAGGCGCCGGGCTCGGTGGTCATCGCGGACGCGGTCCGGGTGCGCTGACGTGACGCCACGGGGCCTTGAACGGACGTCGCGTTCCGGGTCCCTCCGGGCACGGCGGTGGTGGGCCGTGCTCGGGGTGTTGGGCGCGCTGGGGTGCCAGGGCCGCTGCGGCGGTGCTGGCTCGGCCCCAGCCGCGCCCGGTGCCCTGACGGAAGCGGAGCGGCGGGCCCTGCCGGGCGCCATCGTCTTCCTCTCGGAACGGGCGGGACAGAAGGACGTCTGGCGGGTGACGCCGGACGGGCAGGAGGCGCGGATCACCTCCGCGCCGGAGGACGAATACCCGGGCCCCCCTTCTCCCGAGGGACGGTCGCTGCTGGTGGTGGCGTCGGGGGAGGCGAACGGGCGCGTCTTCCAGCAGCTGCGCGTGCAGCCGCTGGATGGCGGCCCCGCGGTGGCGCTGCATCCGCCCCGGACGCGCGCGCGCAACGCGAGCTGGGGCCCGGACGGCACGTGGCTGGTGGCCGAGTCGGACGCGCAGGGCTTCAGCGACGTGGTGCGCGTGCGGCCCACGGCGGACGCGGTGGACACGCGGCTGACGCACGTGAAGGAGGGCTGCTTCGAGCCCGCCGTGTCTCCGGACGGCCGCGAGGTGGCGTGCGTGTGCAGCGGCGAAGGAGACCCGGAGGTCTACGTCTACCGCGCGGACGGCACGGGCGAGCCGCGCCGCATCACCACCTTCTACCTGGAGGACCGGACGCCGCAGTGGAGCCCGGACGGCAAGTGGCTCCTGTTCGTGAGCAACCGCGAGCGCAGGGAGCGTGTGTACCTGGTGCGGCCGGATGGCTCCGACCTGCGCGTCCTGTCTGGCGAAGGCTTCGCGGGCGACGAGCGCGAGCCGGCCTTCAGTCCGGACAGCCAGCGCGTGGCGTACGTGGCGCGGCACCCGGATGGGAAGAGCCGCATCTGGGTGGCGGACGTCGCGGGGGGCACGCCGGTGGCGCTGACGGACGGCGCGCACCGCGACGACATGCCGGCGTGGAGCCCGGACGGCAAGGCGCTGGTGTTCGTCTCCGAGCGCGAGGGCGACACGGACCTGTACCTGATGCGCCCGGACGGCACGGGCCAGACGCGGCTCACCACGGCGAAGGGCGCGGACTGGCTGCCCCGCTGGTTCGTCCCGCGGTGATCAGCTCGCGCGCTGGCGCAGGGGCTCGGAGTCGGACTCTGGCCGGGCGGAGGGGATCTCCAGCGGCACGCTGAAGAAGAAGGTGGCGCCCCGGTCGGGTTCGCTCTCCACCCAGATGTGGCCGCCGTGGGCCTCCACGATGAGCCGGCTGATGTAGAGCCCCAGGCCCAGGCCCTTGCCGTCCGCGGAGCGGCCGTCCTCCGTGCGGTAGTACTTGTCGAACAGGCGCGCCGCGTCCCGGGGGGACAGCCCCGCGCCCTGGTTGCTCACCGACACCACGGCCTGGTCGTGCACGGCGGACAGGCGCACGTCCACGGGCGACCCCTGGGGGCTGTACTTGAGGGCGTTCGTCAGCAGGTTGGTGACCACGCGCTCCAGCCGCGCCGCGTCCATGGGGACGGGGGGCAGCGGATCCGCCAGGTGCAGCCGGAAGCGCTCGCGTGCGTCGGGGGGCACGTCGCGCTCCAGCACCTCCTCCAGGAAGCGGCCCAGGTCGCGCGGCTCGCGGCGCAGGTTCACCCGGCCGGACTCCAGCCGCGAGCCCTCCAGCAGCTCTTCGATCATCGTGCTCATCCACTCCACGTTGTGGATGATGGCCTGGGCCATGTGGCCCTCGCGCTCCAGCTTGCGCTCGTGCAGCGCGCGCTGGAGCAGGTGGGCGCGCAGGTTGATGGTGTTCAGCGGGTTGCGCAGGTCGTGGGAGATGAGCCCCACGTACTCCTCGCGCAGCTTCTCCAGGTCGCGGCGCTCGGTGACGTCGCGCAGGATGGCGATGCGCGTGGCGTCGTCCTCGCCCTCCAGCGGGCTCAGCCGAACCTCCAGCGGCACGCAGGTGCCGTCCTGCCGCTGGCCGGACACCATCCGCCCGCCGGTGCCGGTCCCGGGGGTGTCCCCCGTGGGGGCCGGGGCGCGGAGCCCCGTGGGGACCAGCAGCGCGACGTCGCGCCCCAGCAGCGCTTCCCGCCGGTAGCCGAAGACGCGCTCGGCCTCCGCGTTGGCGAAGCGCACGCGGCCGGTGGCGTCCACCACGACCATGGGATCCGGCGCGGTGTCCAGGAAGGTGCGGAAGCGCTCCTCGGAGGCCGCCAGCGCGGAGGTGGCCCGCATGCGCTCGGTGTCGATCACGTCCAGCGCCCGCGCCGCCAGCAGCACCAGCGTGGCGCCACCGGCGGCCACCACGGTGGCGAAGAGGGGGAACTTCGCGTCGTGGCTGAGCCCGCCCGTCAGGTGCATCACCACCAGCGTCAGCCCCAGCACCGGCGGCCCCAGCAGCGTCACCGGCACCAGCCGCCGCGCCACGAAGCCCCCCAGCGTGTCGCGGGTGATCCGCGCCATCAGCCCCAGGTGCGGCCGGGCGCACAGCGTGCCCACGCCCAGGAGCATCAACACGCAGGTGGTGTGCAGCCCCATGCTGCGCTCCTGGAAGAACGGCACGGCGGCGGGCGTCACCAGCGGACCCAGCAGGAAGCCGTTGAGGCCCAGCAGCGCCGCCATCAGCGTGAGCGCCACCAGCGCGTCCGACCAGGACAGCCGCTGGGTGTGGCCCCGGTCCACCAGCGCCAGCGCCGGGCCCAGGAGCATCAGGCACAGCGCCGTCAGCGGCGACGGTCGGATGCCAGGAGGCGCGAAGCCGTCCTCCCCCAGCAGGTGCAGGAACATCGCGTCCAGGCCGCCGTTGCCCCCGGTGATGACGCCGTCCACGAGGCTCGCCGCGCCCAGCAGGGCGGTGCTCAGCGCCAGGAGGGTGCCCAGCCGGTGGCGGTGGACGCTGGTGGCGGCCGGCAGGCGCAGGCCCAGCGCGGCGCCCCCGAGCAGCAGGCCCAGCGCGGCGCTGGGGCGCATGGCGGGGAGCGCGGCGCCCATGGACTTGAGCACCATGACATCCAACGCCCAGCCCACCAGCACCAGCAGGCCGACCAGACAGGAGGCCGCCGCGGAGCTGCGCGCAAGGGCACGGGCCAACGCCGTGCTTGGTGGCATGGATCGGCCGCTCATCGTCCGCGTCCCCCCCGGAACGCCAGCCCTGCATCCTGCCACAACATCACGTCTTGAGGGGTTCTCCGGCAATGCGACGCCAGGGTTGGGCGCGTGTCCGCCCTAGGCAGGGCCGTCCGCCGTATCGAGCGCCGTCAGGGCGCGTATCGGCCTGGATACACGGTGAGCACGACGCTCATGCCCGGGCCCGCGTCGACGTTGCGCGGGACGTAGGCGTCCATTCCCTCCACGGACAGCTGGAAGGACGACACGCCGAAGCCGGAGTGCACGAAGAGGAACAGCCCCTGGGCCGCGGTGCCTGTCGTGTTCACGGACGCGAGGTCCTGGGACAGGTAGTAGACGCGGTCCGTCAGGTCGCTCCGGTCGAGCGCCACGCGCACCCCGCTCACGGGCTGGCCGTTCGCGTCCACCACGCGCCCGAGCACGAAGCCCGCGGTGGCCAGTGTGGCGGCGGGGTCCCCGGTGTGGCTCAGGAGGCGCTGCGCACCCACGGCGGCGCCCAGCTGGTCGACGAAGGCCACGGGCAGGGCCCAGACGCGCGCGTCGATGATGTCCGTGCGCGGGCGGGTGCCGGTGAAGGCCGTGTCGTAGACAATCGTGGTGCTGCGCACGAAGCCCTCATGCGCGAGTCCCACCCCGAGCCCCTGGTGCACGTCGCGCACGGGCACGTCGGTGATGCGGAAGGTGCCGTCGTCGGACACCTGCCCGGTGCCGAACGTGGCGGCCGAGTCGTTGACGGCCACGCGCAGGGGCTCCTCCGCGGTGAGCGCCATCCCGCCGAGCGGGATGCCCGTGGCCGTGGCCTCCGGGAACACGTGAGCCTCACCGCTCACGAGGATGCGAAGGTTCTCCAGATCCACCGCCTCGGCGTCCTCGGTCCGCACGCCGGGGTCCGGTGTGAAGCCGCCGTCGCCACAGGCCATCACCCACAGGCCCAGCACGGCACCACCCGCCGCCCGAATGTAGTGTTTCATCGCGCTGCAACCTCTTCACGGCACCGGGGGATCGCAATCCGTCCCGGGGCGCCGTTCGTCCCCTTCACGACGCCTCGGTGGGCCACGGGGCCGGACCCACCAGACACCGGGGGCTCCCGGTGTTGAAAACACGTCGGCACCGGGAGCCTGCCTTCCGTGGAGGACGGAAGGCCGCGCCCGGTGCCGGGGAGTCTCACGCGAGGAGCGGCAGGGGAGAGGCGGAGCGCCTACCAGCGCGTCCCTCCCTTGCCGGAGGAGCTGGAGCCCTTGCCCGTGTTCCAGCCGCCACCGCTGCTGCCGCTGCTGCTTCCACCGCCGCTGCTTCCACCGCTGCTGCCACTGCTCCGGCCGCCGCTGCTTCCGCCGCCGCTGCTGCCAGGGCTGCTCCAACCGCCGCCGCTGCTGCTTCCACCGCTGCTGCCACTGCTGCTCCGGCCGCTGCTCCCGCTATTGCTGCTGCCGCTGGGGCTGCTCCAACCGCCGCCGCTGCTTCCGCTGCTGCTGCTCCCGCTGTTGCCGCTGCTCCCGCTGTTGCCGCTGCTGCTGCTGCTGCTCCCGCTGTTGCCCCAGCCGCCGCTGTTGCCACGGGAGTTGTTGTCGTTGTCGTCGTCGCGGCTCTTGCTGGCCGGGGTGTTCCACCCGCCACCCTGGCTGTTGTTGTTGTCGTCGTCACGCGAGCTGCTCGCGGCGGGGGCGGCGTTGCTGCGGCCCCAGCCACCGGAGCTGCTGGGAGGCCGGGCCCCGGTGCCGGTGCCGCCCGGGGGCGGACGGCGGCCCACGTTGCTGGGGGCCGGGGCGGGAGCGGGAGCGGGCCGCGAGGGGGTGGCGTTGTTGCGGCCATACCCGGCGGAGGCCGCGTGGGTGTTGCTCCAGCGGTAGCCCCGGCTGCCGCGGTCGTAGGAGTAGCCCGCGCCCCACGAGCCCTGCGGGTAGAAGTCGTGCTGGTGGCGCCCGTGGAAGTTGCAGTACCCGCCGCTGGGGATGGGGTGGTAGTCCCAGTACCAGACGACCGTCGGGCCCCGGTAATAGTAGACGTCGTCCGTGTACACGTAGGACGCCTGGGGCGGCTGGTAGTCGTGGACGTGGTTGTAGTCCTCCGGGCACCAGCCGCCGCCGTAGTCGTCGGGGACGGGGTGGGCGCCAGCGAACCGGTACTGCGCCACGGGCGCGACGTAGGCCACGCGCCGGACCGGGCGGTGGGAGTGGGCCTCGACGACGCAGCCGGTCCCCATGAGCAGGGCGAGGGGGACGACCAGGGCGAGCAAACGGTTCATGAGGAGTCTCCTGTCGCGGAAGTGGACCCCCAAAGCGTCCCGCTCCGCAACCTCTGTGCCGTCCGACGGACCGGCGCCCGCTTAATTCATCCCGGCGGGCCGCCCGCCCTGGGAGGAGGGGAGGGGCCCACCTGATATGACGCACGGCGCGCGGCCTCCGGGGGCCGTCCCTGGGGAGGAGAACGGATGTCGGATGCGGATTTCGACCGCGGGATGGGGGCGTCCTGCGCGCTGCACCCGGAGCAGGGAGCCTCGGGCACCTGCGCGCGGTGCGGCAACTTCATGTGTGACGTGTGCAGCCAGGGCGGAACCTCGCCGCGCTGCCCCGCGTGCCGCGAGCGCTTCAGCGCCGCCTTCCCGCTGACCCGGGAGACCTGGAGCATCGGTGGGTTGTTCGCGGTGTGCTGGCCGTTGTTCAAGCGCGAGTGGGGCATGCTGTCGCTGGGGGCGTTGATCTCCATCGGCGTGTCCGGCGGCGCGCAACTGATGGTCCAGGTGGGCACGGGCATCGGTTCCGCGGTGGGAAGCGAGAGCGTCGCGATGGTGCTGGGCGGAGTGGCCTTCGTGGCGCAGTGGGCGGTGCAGGGCCTGGTGCAGCTGGGGCTCATGCGGATGTGCTTCGACGTGCTGAACGGCCGGCGCGCGGACCTGGAGCGCCTCTTCAGCCAGATGCACAAGGTGCTGCCCTACACGCTGACAATGCTGCTCGTCACCATCCTGGTGCTGGTTCCGATGACGCTCCTGGTGGTCCTGGCCGGCATTGGCTTCCTCGCGCTGTCAGGTGTCACCACGACCACGCCGATGGCGGAGGTCTGGCGCTCCGTCTCGCCCCTGCTGGGGCTGCTGGCCCTGGCCGTGATGGCGCTGCTGGTCCCGCTCATCTACGTCGCCCTGCCGCTGTACTTCCTCCAGCCGGAGCTCGCGTACGAAGAGGCGCCGCCGTCCCCCTGGAAGGTGCTGCGTCGCTGCTGGGATTACGTCCGGGGCGAGCGCCTCCCCATCCTGGGCATGATCCTCCTCATCAACCTCCTCCTGCTCGCGGGCTTCTGCCTGTGCTGCGTGGGGCTCGTTCCCGCCATGGCCCTGACCCAGCTGCTCATCGCGGGGCTGTTCCTGGCCCTGCGCTCGCCGCGGGACGAGGCCTCGGGGCCGCATCCGGGCTGAGCACCGGATGGGAGAGGCGCCTTCGCGAAAGGGGCGAAGGCGCGCCGGCGTGGATCAGTGCACCAGCCGTTCGGAGGAGCCGGAGCGGGGCGCCACGACCTTGCCCAGGCACGCGAGGATGTGCTCGCGGTACTCGGACAGCTCACGCAGGCCGCACAGCATCCAGCGGCCACCGATGACCAGCGTGGGGACGCCTCGCACGCCCCGGCTGCCGGCCAGCCGGTGCTCGTCGTAGATGAGCCGGCGCGTCTCTTCCGACCGGAAGGCCGCGGAGAACTGGTTCATGGCCAGGCCCACGCGCGACGCCAGCTCGAACACCACGTCCGAACGCGACACGTTGACGCCCTGCTCCAGCGCGGCGCGCTGCATGGCCCGCGCGAGGAAGGCCCGCGCCTGCGGCCCCTGCAACCGCGCGGCCTCCAGCGCCGCCAGCGCCGGCACGCTGGAGCGGGGCGGATCTCCCCCCAGCCACAGGTCCGTGGAGAGCAGCGCGGCGGAGGGGTCGGTCTCGCGCTGCGCGCGCTTCACCTCTTCCACCAGCCCGCGCACCTCGCGCTCCGTGGGCAGCACATCGTGCAGACGCAGGGGATAGGGACGCACGCTCCAGCGGACCGCGTCGCCGAACTCCTGGCGAAGCACATCCAACCGCTGGTCGGCGAGGTAGCACCAGGCGCAAAGCACATCCTGGTAGACGGTGATCTGCAGCGGCTTGTGCAGCGTTTTCATCGGGGGTCGCCAGATTAGAGGCGCATCCCCGTCGCTGCCAACACCCCCGGACAATCCGCGCCGCGATGCATTCCCGTATTCCTGAGGAGCATCCAAGGCGCCGTGCGCACCGTGAACCGTCGCACGCATGCCATGAAGCAGGCGGGCAGGCACACCGGCGCTGCTCGCGTGCCTGCTTTCATACAACCCTCAGGACGCGCGGCCTGCCCGCGCCTGCAACGCGTTGCCCCGGGTCCCCGCGTACACCAACGCGTGTTCGACGATGGTGCCCGCGATGTCCTGGCCGGTGGCGCCCTCCAGGCCCTCGAAGCCGGGGCTGGAGTTGATCTCCATCAGGCGCGGACCCTCACGGCCCTCCAGCATGTCCACGCCCGCGACCTCCAGCCCGATGATGCGCGCCGCCTTCACCGCGGCCTCCACGTAGGCGGGGGGCAGGATGATGGCGCGGCCCTCGCCGCCGCGGTGGATGTTGGAGCGGAACTCGCCCTTCTTCGCCTTGCGGCGCATGGCGCCCACCACCGTGTCGCCCACGACCAGCGCGCGCACGTCGCGGCCCTCGCTCTCCGCGACGAACTCCTGGAGGACGATCTCCTGTCCCAGGTCCCAGAAGGTGTCGAGGATGGTCTGCACCTCCGGCAGCGTGTGGGCGATCATCACGCCCACGCCCTGGGTGCCCTTGATCAGCTTGATGATGACGGGCAGGCCGCCCACCTCCTGCACCAGCTTGCGCACGTTGCCTCGGTCGTGCGCCATCACCGTGCGGGGCATGTCCAGGCCCGCGCGGGCGAGGAACTGGAGCGCGCGGAGCTTGTCGCGGCTGCGCGCGATGGCGGTGGGCGGGTTGAGCACCGGCACGTCCATCATCTCGAAGTGGTTCACCACCGCCAGGCCATACGCGGTGATGGAGGCGCCAATGCGGGGGATCACCACGTCCACGCCCTTCACCTCCGCGCCGCGGTAGGTCATGCGGGGACGGCCTTGCGCCAGCAGCAGGCAGCAGCGCAGCGTGTCGAAGACGAGCGGCCGGTGGCCCCGGGCCTTGATGGCCTCCACCAGCCGGCGCGTCGAGTAGAGCGAGCGCTTGCGGGACAGGATGGCCACCGTCTTCTTCGCGCGGGGCCTGCGCGGTCGCGGTGCGTCACCGCGCTCGGGTGCCTGTGCGCCAGGGGGGACCGGCGCCTTCTTCGGCTGGGCTTTTCGGGGGGGCATGCGAGGCGCGTGACACTAGCACGCACGGGCGTGGAGGCACGGCGCATGGGCACCCTTTGCTATCCTCGCGTTCACTGATGACCGCCCCGAACCCGCACCCCGACGACATCCACACCAACCCAGGAGACGTCGGACTCGAACTGTCCTCCCAGTCCCCCCTGCTGGGCGAAACGCTGGTGGTGGATCCGCGCGCCACCGTGAAGCTGCACAAGTGCCGGCTGCTGGTGACGTCGGGGCCGGACACCGGGCGCTCCATGGCCAGCGACAAGGAGCGGCTGCGCTGCGGTGCCCACCCGGGCAACGACCTGGTGCTGGTGGAGGACCGCACGGCGAGCCGCTACCACTTCGAGGTCCAGCACACCGAACGCGGCTACCTGCTGGTGGACCTGAACTCCACCAACGGCACCTTCCTGGATGGCCGGCGCATCGAGCGGGCCTACCTGTCCCCGGGCTCGCAGATCCGCGCCGGCTCCTCCGTCATCACCTTCGCCCCCCTGGACGAAGAGGTGGCGGTGGAGCCCGACCGCGAGGGCGAGCTGTGCGGCATGGTGGGCCAGAGCGTGAAGATGCGGCAGGTGTTCGGGCTCATCAAGCGCATCGCGCCCATGGATGTCTCCGTCATCATCCAGGGGGAGACGGGCACCGGGAAGGAGCTGGTCTCCAGCGCCATCCATGAGCTGTCCATCCGCCGCAAGGGCCCCATGGTGGTGCTGGACTGCGGCGCCATCCCCCCGAACCTCATCGAGAGCGAGCTGTTCGGCCACGAGAAGGGCGCCTTCACCGGCGCGACGTCCAGCCGCCCCGGCGCCTTCGAGCGCGCGCAAGGGGGCACCATCTTCCTGGACGAGCTGGGCGAGCTGCGCCTGGACCTCCAGCCCAAGCTGTTGCGGGTGCTGGAGAACCGCGAGGTGCGCCGGGTGGGCGGCAACGACGTCATCGAGGTGGACTGCCGCGTCATCGCCGCCACCCACCGCGACCTGGTGAAGGAGATCGCCGCGGGCAACTTCCGCGAGGACCTCTACTTCCGCCTGTCCGTCATCCACATCCAGCTGCCGCCCCTGCGCCAGCGCCGCGACGACATCCCGCTCATCCTCAAGCAGGCCCTGGCGGAGCCGGAGGTGGTGGAGAAGCACGGCCGCAAGCGCTTCTGCGCGGAGGCCCTGGGCCTGCTGATGGCCTACGCGTGGCCCGGCAACGTGCGCGAGCTGATGAACGTCCTCTCCCACGTGCTGACCTTCTCCGAGGGCGAGGAGATCCTCCCCTCCCACCTGCCCCCCCGCGTCCGGGGCCAGGCCCGGGAGGGGCCCCTGCCCTTCAACGAGCACCTGGCCTTCAAGGACGCCAAGGAGCAGCTCCTGGAGAACTTCGAGCGCGAGTACGTCACCAGCGTCCTCACTCGCTGTGAGGGCAACCTGTCCCGCGCCGCCCGGGAGAGCGGCCTCCACCGCAAGTCCATTGAACGGCTGGTGAAGAAGTACCAGCTCGACGCCAAGGGCCTGAAACCCCGCTGAAACATCGGCGTCACACGGTTTTCCCTTAGAGGAAATGTCACGCCCCAGGAAGTTTCCACTGGGCCCATCCTCTGCGACAATCCAAGACCCCCCTGACGCCGACACGGTGTGTCGGCGGTCACTTGACGGATACTGCGTGACTCCCCCGTCCCGCAGGATGCTTCCCCGCATGAGCGCACGTTCCCCCCGTGAAGCAGGAGAGTCCGGCCAGGCCCTGGTGGAAGCGGCGCTGTCGCTGCCCCTGGTCGTGTTCCTCATCCTGGGCGCGTTGCAGCTCTTCCTGATGATGCAGGCGCGGGTGATGACGCACTACGCGGCCTTCCGGGCGACGCGCGCGGGCAGTGTGGCGCACGGGGACTGCGAGCGGATGACCCACGCGGCCATCCTGGCGTTGATCCCGACGTTCCACTCGTTCATGGGGCAGGGGACGGGGTCGCTGAACGGTCCGCTGGGCCATGGCGCGGGTGGGGATGGGCCGCGGCTGCTGGCGAACGCCTTCGCGGCGCGGATGAACAACCGCTACGCGGGCTCGGGTGCGCCGGGGCCCGGCCTGGACGGCATCCACAACCGCAGCATCGTGTGGATTCTGCGGGACCTGGCGGGCGGCGGGGTGGACAGCCCGGAGGACAAGGACTTCGACCGTCCGGGGCACCTGCGGCGGTTGGAGGTGCAGCTGGTGTTCTGGTACCCGCTGCGCATCCCGTTCGCCAACTGGGTGATGTCGCGCATGTTCCTGGCGCACTTCGGCCTGCGTCCCTACACGGACGCGAACCCGCTGCTCGTCGCCGAGCGCAACGCCAACTGGAACGCGGGCGAGGTGTCGCCGTCGCACGTGCTGGATGGCGAGCTGGCGGCGGAGCTGGCGGACCGCGTGAATTCCCGGCAGTACGTCTTCCCCATCATCACGACGTTCACCATGCGGATGATGACGCCCGTGAAGGCGCGTTTCTTCGCCACCATGAACTGTCCCCGGTGACCTCCATGAAGCGCTCCTCCGCCCAGCGCGGTCAGACCCTGGTGCTGTTCGTCCTCAGCATGCTGTTGCTGGTGCTGATGGTGGTCCTCACGCTGTCGTTCACCATGAAGGTGCGCGAGCGCATCGAGGTCCAGACGGTGGCGGACGCGGCGGCGTACTCCAACGCGGTGGCCACCGCGCGCACGTTCAACACCATCGCCGTCATCAACCGCTCGGAGATCGCCCACATGGTGGCGAACGCCGGCGCGGCCAGCCTCTTGAGCTGGGCGAGCCTCTACCGGGGCGAGCTCAACGCGGCGAAGTTCGGCTACGCGTCGTGGCTGCCCGTCTACCAGGCGTTCGCCACCGCGGGGTGCCCGTGCGCCTGGAGCAACGGCTTCTGCGCGCGCATGTGCCAGTGCGGCATCCGCGGCGTGACGGACCTGGGCCGGCTGATGAGCACGCTCCAGCGCGAGGACATGCGCGTGGAGGCGGTGTTCCAGTCGTTGGATCCGATGGTGGGCTGGCAGATGCGCCTGCACCAGCTGGCCGCGGGCGCGCTCTACGCCTCCGCGCTGGATGATTTCAAGGAGCTCCAGGGCAAGGTGGGTGGCCAGGGCTTCGCCAACGACATCCTGGGCGACCTGACCTCGGGGCAGAACCCCCGCGACGCGGGGTGGCGCGCGCCCTCGGCGGGCAACGTCTCCAGGAACGAGCTGGCGAACAACACGATGTGCGCGGGCAGTGGCGCGGTCTGCGACCCGCTGCCGCTGACGGTGGCCCACAGCGTGGACGCGGCCATGGGCAGCCGCGGGTTCCACTTCGTCACGTCCCGCACCATCATGGATTACGCGGCGCACGACGCGAACCTGGCCTTCGTCATCATGCCGCCGGACATCGCCGCGGTCGTCGAAGGCGAGGGGACGGGCTACTTCGGCAAGCCGGTGCTCCAGTACCCGCTGTTTCCGCCCTATGCCCCCGCGGTGACGGCCGAGGACGCGAGCATCGTGGTCTACCTCTACAACCACATCGCGCACGGTGGCGGCCCGCCGTGTCCGGTGGCGGTGGGCGGTTCGTTGCCGGCCTACGCGCAGGTGGCGGCCTCCGGCGGCATCATGCCCACGCCCACGCATATGTGGCTGGGCGGCGCGGATCCCGCGGCGATGGCGCGTCACATGCTGGTTCCCTGCCTGGGCGGCGTGTCGAGCTGCCCGGGCATCTGGCCGCCCTTCATGGACTACAACCTGCTGGAGCTGTGGCCCAACGGCGAGGGCAACAACTTCGGGCAGCCGAAGAACTTCGCGGTCATCCAGCGCGACCGCAGCAACATGCCCGCGGCGCAGCAGGACCCGTGGAACCTGGCGTTCCGCTTCCGCTTCGAGAACAACAACCCGGATCCGAACGCGGGCAAGTTCGACAACCGCAGCGCGACCATGGCGGACGGCACGCCGCTGGGCATCCAGACGGCGCTGTCCACGGGCATCGCCTACTACCACCGGGGCCGCAGCCTGAGCTTCTCCCACTGGAGCGAGCCGCCCAACCTGCTCAATCCGTACTGGCGCGCCACGCTGGTGCCGGTGGACACCGACAACTCGGGTCTGGCGGACGCCGCCAACGCCCTGGGCGCCAGCTCTCCGGCTTCCGCCCAGATGATCCGGGAACTGCAGCGCGTGGGCTTCAGGGGGTTCCAGTGATGCGCGACATCCTTCGTCACCGTCGGCACGGCCGGGGCCAGTCCATCGTCGAGGCGGCCATCGGGGTCACGCTGTTCATCACCATCCTGGTGTTCGGCATCCACTTCGCGGAGGTGGGCTTCCTGTCGCTGAAGGTGCAGGAGGCCGCGGTGTCCGCCCTGTGGAACGGCACGCACGGAGAGATGCACGACATCCCCGTGGACTACGGCTCGGCCCATGACTCCATGCAGCGGGCGGGGGATGATGCCCAGGCGCGTTACGCGGACTTCAACGGGCTGTCGTCCGTCAACCACGGCGACACCATCACCCAGGTCTTCACCCGCGGCTCGGGCCTGCGCGTCGATTGCCGCCGGAACGGGGGGCTGGGCTGGAACGGCCCCATCCTGACCCGGCTGGTCTACCGCGACGAGGGCGGCACCTCGTGCGGCTCGCAGGCGAACCTGAGCTCGTGGAACCTGCCCAGCTCGTTCCTGGACAATCCGGGCGAGGGTGGGTTGTACAAGGAGCGGCACCAGGATGCCGTCCACGCCAACATCCAGGTGTGCGGCGTGGGGCGCGCGGTGGGCGGCAATTGCAGAGCCCGCTTCTCCATGCTCGTGGATGACTGGGGCCTGTCGAACGAGGTGGAGTCCAGCACCTGTCTGTTGTTCCAGGACATGGCGGTGCCCTGCACCAACGTTCCCTTCTATTCGGCGACGAAGCTCGTCTACGAGCCCACCACGCTGCCCATCCCGACCTACGCCAGCTTCCTGGCGATGGATGCCCTCTTCTACAATCCGCTGCCCCCCCTGGTGCTGATGCAGCGGGAGAACACCTTCTGGATGAGCGCGGCGGGAGAAGAGACCAACTTCATGCAGTACTTCATGCTCCCCGCGCCCCTGGGCAACCTGTGGAACACGACGCCCGGCGCGATGATTGGCATCACCACCCCCCATTACGGAATCTCCTATCTGGAGCGCACCGGCAACGGTGGCTGCTTCCTGGGAAAGGATTGTTGAGATGAAGAAGCGAAGCCTGCTGTCGGGTGGAGTGTTGGCGCTGGTGTTGGGCGTGTGTCTGACGGCGTCCACCGCGCGCGCGGACAGCAACTCCTGCAACACCGACTGCGCGACGAAGAACGGGGACACGCTCCAGGCCTGCATCAGCGCGTGCCCGTCGCCCGGGGATCCCGGCTCCGCCAAGGCCGACAGCAACCGCAGCTGCTCCGTGCGCTGCACCCAGAAGTTCCAGGCCCAGTTCAACCAGTGCAAGTCCCGCTGCCCCAAGGCGGAGGGCGACACGGGGCCGAAGAAGGCGAAGTCCGTCAAGGCCGCGCGTTCGCACCACTAGGGAGGGGCTGGATGCGGCGCGCGATTCGTAGGGCGGTCCTGCTGCTGGCGCTGGGGGCGGTCAGCCCCGGATGGGCCCAGCGGGCCAACTTCACCTGGGAGATTCCACAGACCGTCAGCGTGGTGGACGTGCCGGGGCAGGTGGACGCCAACGGCGTGCCGGTGAAGCTGCGGGCGGTGCGCAGCAAGGAGAAGGCGCAGACCATCCTCCAGAGCGTGGTGGACCGGTTCATCTCCTGGGGCTTCGTGGTGCCGGAGGCCTACAAGCAGCCGCAGTTGTTCCGCGAGCCGATGGTGACCGCCCTCGACACGCGCAACTTCATCTCCTACACGGCCATCCTCCAGGTGAACCCGGACAGCACCACCACGGTGTTCCTGGGGGAGGCGAACCTGGGCGCCGCGAAGGCGCCCAAGCCCGCGGGGCTGCCGCTCTTCCCTGGCGCCTCCAAGGTGCTGACGGCGGAGACGGAGGGCGCGCGCACGCTGAGCTATACGGTGTCCGGCAAGACGAGCGCGGACGTGGAGGCCTTCTACCGCGAGCAGTTGCTCAAGGCGGGCTACAAGGAGATCCAGCCGCGCGTGTTCAAGTCCTCCAGCGAGGAGATCGCGCTCAACCTGGGCGTCACCAGGGAAGGCCCGGTGGCGGTGCGGTTGGTGCGCCGCGCGGCGCTCCCGGATGACGGGTTGTCTCCGGGTGAGTGAAGCTCCTGGACGAGGGAAGACGTGACCGACATGAAGACCCGAATCGCGATGCGTGGCTGGTGGGGATGGGTGGCGCTGGGCGCCATGCTGGTGGCGCCCCAGGCGCTCGCGCAGACGTGCGACCAGAAGTGCTCCCTCAACGCGGGCTCCACGCTCCAGGCCTGTGTGAACAAGTGCTCCGCCAAGGACAAGACGTGCGCTGACCGCTGCACGAAGAGGTTCCAGGACACGAAGGCGAAGTGCGCCAAGAAGTGTCCCAAGGGCAAGGGCAAGTCGGAGTCCGCGCCTCACGCGCACGACCACGACGACTGAGTCCGCGCGTGTGATTGAAGGACCGGCGGGAGGGTGTTACGGGCGCGGGAGCCATGAGCGACGCCCCCTCCCGCAAGGACCTCGACACCACCGTCCACCTGCCGCGCACGGAGTTCCCCATGAAGGGGAACCTGGGCCAGCTCGAGCCGCGCCTGCTCGCGTGGTGGGCAGAGCACGGCGTGTGGAAGCAATTGCTCGCGAAGAACGCGGGCGGTGAGCCCTTCGTGCTGGCGGACGGGCCTCCGTACGCCAACGGCCACCTGCACGCCGGGCATGCGCTCAACAAGGTGCTGAAGGACATCGTGGTGAAGTTCCGGAACCTCTCCGGACGCCCCTGTGACTTCATCCCCGGCTGGGACACCCACGGCCTGCCCATCGAGCAGGCGGTGGAGAAGCGCCTCAAGGAACAGAAGCTGGACAAGCGCACCCTGTCGCGCGACGCGCTGCTGGAGCGCTGCCGCGAGTACGCGCTGGAGTTCGTGGACATCCAGCGCCAGGAGTTCCGGCGGCTCGGCGTCTTCGGCTCGTGGGAGGCGCCCTACCGGACGCTCGACTTCTCCTATGAAGCGCAGGAGGTGCGCGAGCTGGCCGCGTTCGCGCGCAGGGGCATGTTGTACCGGCGCAAGAAGCCCGTGGCGTGGTGTCTCCAGGACCAGACCGCGCTCGCCGAGGCGGAGGTGGAGTACGCGGAGCACACGTCTCCGTCCGTGTACGTGGCCTTCGACGCGGGGGCCTCGCTGGCGGATCGGCTGCCGCGGCTCCAGGGGCAGCGGGTGTCCTTCGTCATCTGGACCACCACGCCCTGGACCCTGCCGGCCAACCTGGCCATCGCGGTGAACCCCACGTTCGAATACGTCTTCTACCGGCTGGAGGACCGCGTCCTCTGCGTGGCGAAGGACCTGCTGGCGAAGGTGCTGGCGGAGGTGAAGGCGGACGAGCTGGCGGTGAAGCACGTGCAGCTGCCCACGGGCGAGGTGTCGTCACCCGCGCTGGTGGACCCCTCGCGCATCGTCGCGTACGCGACGGGCGAGGACCTGGAGCACGTGACGTATCAGCACCCGTTCTACGCACGGCAGGGGCGCGTGGTGCTGGGCGAGCACGTCACGCTGGAGGCGGGCACGGGGTTGGTGCACACGGCGCCGGGGCACGGCCAGGAGGACTACGAGGTCGGCCTCGCGTACGGCCTGGACATCTACAACCCGGTGCGCTCGGACGGCCGCTACGACGACACGGTGGGCGAGGTGCTCGCGGGCAGGCGCGTGTTCGACGCGAACCCGGTGGTGCTGGACCTGCTGGTGCAGCGGGGGGCGCTGCTCAATGACAAGGCGGACACGGTCACGCACAGCTATCCGCACTGCTGGCGCTGCCGTCACCCCGTCATCCAGGCGGCGACGTATCAGTGGTTCATCCCCATGGATGCGCCGTTCCAGGGGACGCGGACCTTCCGGCAGGCGGTGCTGGAGCAGGTGGACACGGTGCGCTGGGTGCCGTCCTGGGGACAGTCGCGCATCCGGGGCATGTTGGAGGGGCGCCCGGACTGGTGCATCAGCCGGCAGCGCAGCTGGGGCGTGCCCATCCCCATCGCGTACTGCGACGGGTGCGACGACGCGGTGGTGTCTCCCGAGGTGATGGAGCGCGTGGCGGCGGCGGTGGAGAAGGAGGGCGCGGGCGTGTGGTACCGCACGCCGGTGAAGGACTTCCTCGGAGAGGACTTCCGGTGTCCGCGTTGCGGCGCGGGTGGGTTCCACCGCGAGACGGACATCCTGGATGTGTGGTTCGACTCGGCGTGCATGGCGTCCGCGGTGCTGGAGAAGCGGCAGCGCGTGCCGGCGGACCTGTTCCTGGAGGGGAGCGACCAGCACCGGGGCTGGTTCCATTCGTCGCTGCTGGTGTCGGTGGGCACTCGCGACGTGGCGCCCTACAAGGCATGTCTCACGCACGGCTTCGTGGTGGATGGCCAGGGCGAGAAGATGTCCAAGAGCCGGGGCAACACGGTGGCTCCGGACAAGGTCATCCAGCAGTACGGCGCGGAGGTGCTGCGCCTGTGGGTGGCGGCGAGCGACTACCGCAACGACGTGCGCCTGTCGGACGCCATCCTCAAGGGCCTGTCGGAGGGCTACCGGAAGATTCGCAACACCTTGCGCTACGCGCTGGGCAACCTGCACGACTTCAACCCCGCGAAGGACGCGGTGGCTGGGGATGCGCTGCCGCCGTTGGACCAGTGGGCGCGTGGACGGCTGGCGCAGGTGGCGGCGCGGGTGCGGCAGGCATACGAGGACTACGAATTCCACCTCGTGTACGCGACGGTGGTGGACTTCTGCGCCAATGACTTGTCAGCCGTGTACTTCGACATCCTGAAGGACCGGCTCTACACGGCGAAGGCGGATGGGCCCGCGCGCCGGGGGGCGCAGACGGTGTTGCACGAGGTGCTCACGGTGCTGCTGCCGCTGTTGGCTCCGGTGATGAGCTTCACGGCGGAGGAGGCATGGCAGCACCTGCCGGGCGAGCGCGCCCAGAGCGTGTTCCTGGCGGGCCTCGCGGAGGCAGGGGCCGCGATGCCGCCGGAGCTGGAGGCGCGTTACACGAAGCTCTTCGCGGTGAGGAGCGCGGTGCAGGGCGTGCTGGAGGCGGCGCGGCGGGAGAAGCGCATCGGCGCGTCGCTGGAGGCGCGCGTGGTGCTGACGGCGGGTGGGGCGGTGAAGGAGCTGCTCCAGGCGCACCTCGCGGAGCTGCCCGGGCTGTTCATCGTGAGCCAGGTGGAGGTGGCGGACACGGCATCCGTCGCGGCGAAGGCGCTGGATGTTTCACAGGTGTTTGGAGAGGGCGCGCCGCTGTCCGCGGAGGTGCTGCCCGCGCTGGGGGCGAAGTGCCCCCGATGCTGGGTGTACTCGGAAGAGGTGGGGCAGGGCGGGGACGTGTGTCTCAAGTGCCGTGAGGCTTTGCCCTGAAGTGAGACATCATTCGGGGCAGGTGGATGTGCTGCCCCCTGGCTAGGTGTCGGAGGTCTCCAGCCGTCGCAGCGTGTCCACCAGGTTCTGCATGCGTTCGTGGTGCGTGCCGGGCCAGAAGACGCGCTGGCAGCCGGGGCACTGGCGGAAGTGGGACTGGCGCTCGGCGACACCTTCGGGGATGCGGCCGCGCACCTCCTCCGGCGTGGCGGGAGACAGCGGGGCGTTGCACGCGAGGCAGCGCGAGAAGGGCTTCATGCGCGACGTCAGGCCATAGCGCCGCACCACCTCCACCAGCTGGTGCGCCGGGTCGGTGGCTCGCGGGAAGTAGCCGTGCACGACCTCCGAACGCTTGAGCAGGCCCAGGTCCCGCGTGAGCAACACCCGCGATTCGTCGCGCGACAACCGCGCCAGGAAGTCGTCCGCGAAGTCGTTGCGCCACAGCGTGTCGAAGCCGAGCATCCGCAGGAAGCCCGAAAGCCTCCCCAGCCCCACGTCCAACACGAAGCGCGGCATCGCCGGGAGCGGCGGTCCCACGCGCGACTCCGCCGCCACGCGCGACACCCGGACCGTCACCGGATACACGTCGACGCGCGTGTCCGCCTCCACCCGGTGCCCGAACCCCACCGGCTCGCCGTCCACCAACACCACGTCCACCTCCGGGTGCGGCGGCCCCAGCGACTCGATGAGGTCCTTCACCGACGGGCTCCCCTGCAACACCTGCGTGAGCACCTGCCCCCGTCGCTCCGGTGCGAGGAAGTCGTTCAGCGCGCCGTGGAACCGCACCGTGAGCTGTCGTGCTGACATCCTGGACTCCTCACGTCTTGCTGCGTCGTGACTGGATTCGTTGATGTCTTCCTTTGAATCCGAGTCTTCCGCAGATACGTGTCGCGGTGGCTCTCGGATTCTTGAAAGGCAGGGGAGGGATTCCTCACGGACAGTCAGGGGACAGCTTCCTTGCAAACTTCTATAATCACGCGCCAGTCGGCGCGCCGAAGCCGATGGGTCACCCCCTCGACACCCTCGGAAGCAAGGATTCAGGCCCTGTATGTCCATGAAGCTCCCCCCGTTCCTCCGCCCACTCGTGGCGCTGGGGTTCCTGGCCCTCGCTTGTGGCCCGGGTGATGAGCCCACGCCTCCGTCGGATTCGGGGACCTCCGCTGATGCGGGCACCCGGAGCGACGCGGGCCCCACCGTGGATGGGGGTATCACCGAGGATGCTGGCTCCGACGCGGGCCCCATCGTCGATGCTGGCGAGCCCGTGGACTCGGACGACGCGGGCACTCCCGTTGATGCCGGATCCGACGTGGACGCTGGCTCCGACGTGGATGCCGGCTCGACGGTCGACGCGGGCACGGACGCCGGCTCGACGGTCGACGCGGGCACGGACGCTGGCTCGACGACGGACGCGGGCACGGACGCCGGCTCGACGGTCGACGCGGGCACGGACGCCGGTTCGACGACGGACGCGGGCACGGACGCCGGTTCGGGCTCCGACGGTGGCTACACGCAGATCCGCCTGATGGCGGCCAACCTCTCCAGCGGCAACGGCCAGAACTACGACCCCGGCCACGGCATCCGGCTGATGCAGGGCGTGAAGCCCGACGTCGTGATGATCCAGGAGTTCAACTACAAGTCGAACTCCGCCGCGGACATCCGGAGCATGGTCGACACCACCTTCGGCCCGGGCTTCTACTACTACCGCGAGGGCGGCGCGCAGATCCCCAACGGCGTCATCAGCCGCTACCCCATCATCGAGTCGGGTGAGTGGGACGACCCCAAGGTCGCCAACCGCGACTTCGCCTGGGCGCGCATCGACATCCCGGGGCCGCGTGACCTCTGGGTGGTCAGCGTGCACCTGCTCACCACCAGCTCCGGCAACCGCTCCGCGGAGGCCACCAGCCTGGTGAGCTACATCAAGTCGAACATCCCGGAGAACGACTACCTGGCCATCGGCGGTGACTTCAACACCGACAGCCGCTCCGAGGCCTGCCTCACCACCTTCAAGCAGGTGGTCGACACGGCCGGCCCGCACCCCGCGGACAAGAACGGCAAGGACGGCACCAACGCGTCCCGCAGCAAGCCCTACGACCACGTGCTGGTGGACAGCGACCTGCGCCCGTTCCAGGTGGCCACCGTCGTCGGCACCAGCACCTTCGCCAACGGCCTGGTGCTCGACAGCCGCGTCTACACGCCCATCTCGGACATCGCCCCGGCGATGAACACCGACAGCGGCGCCGCCAGCATGCAGCACATGGGCGTCGTGAAGACGTTCCTCACGCCCAACTTCTAGTCGGCGTGAACACGGCTCGGGCCGGTCATCGGGGGCTCCCCGGTGTCCGGCCCGTGTCTTTTCAGAAGCTCCACTTGTGCTTGTTCTTCGCGATGAAGCGCCCCACCGGCGGGATGCGCGCGATGAGCGGCGTCAGCACGAACACCGCCGCCAGCCTCAGCGGCTTCACCGCCTGCGAGGCCAGATAGGCCGCGCCCCACGCGCCCGCCTGCGCCCCCGTGCCCTGGGGCTGGAAGCCGGCCCGGATGGCCGCCCAGAAGCCCACGATGACCAGGCCGAAGATGAGGTAGTTCACCGCGATGGCCAGCGGGCCGTAGTCCACCAACAGCGCCTTGAAGCGCGCCATCAGCGAGGGCTTCGTCGCCGGCGGCGCGGTGGTTCCGGGTGGGGCAATGTCGGGAGCGGAGGGTTTCACGTCGGGCTCAACAGGCGCCATGGGCGCACCATGCCCGAAACGCGCGACCTCCGGGAGGGAGGAGGCGAGCGAGCTGGTGGACTCTGGACCGTGTCCGGGTTGTCAGGGCTCCCAGGGGCGCGATAGAGGTCGGGGCACCGCATGAAAGCCTCCCTCCGCCTCCTCCTCGTCGTGGTCCTCGCCGTGCTGGCGGCGGATCAGGTGACCAAGTACCTGGCCGTGTCGCGGCTGACGGAAGCCCTGGATGGCCGCAGCGGCATGTCGCGCGTCGCGGGCTTCCTCAGCGAGCGCAACCTGGACAACGACCCGCCCACGGAGGGCGTGTTCCGCAAGAACACCCGGCCGTACCGCTTCATCGAGGACTACTGGCACTTCCGCTACGTGGAGAACCCGGGCGCGGCGTGGGGCATGTTCTCCAACCTGCCGGACACCGCGCGCAAGGCGTTCTTCCACGTGGTGAGCCTGGCGGCGCTGGCGTTCATCCTGGCGCTGTACCGACGCACGGACGCGTCCCAGCGGCTGGTGCGCGTGGCGCTGGCGCTCATCACCGGCGGCGCGCTGGGCAACTTCGTGGACCGGCTCATCCGGGGCTACGTCATCGACTTCATCGACTGGCACTGGCGCAACCAGCCGGGCATGCGCTGGCCCACGTTCAACGTGGCGGACGCGGCCATCTGCGTGGGCGTGGCGCTGATGCTGCTGGACTCCGTGCGCCGGCCGGCCCCGGTGTCCACTCCGCCGCTCGTCCAGAATCCCTAGCACCCGCGTCCGTGACGCGCCGGGAGGGGGCGGATATAAGCCCTCTTCGTGCCGCGCAAATACGCCATCCTCCTCGCCCTCACCCTGGGCGTCATCGTGCTCGACCAGTGGACGAAGTACCTGGTCGTGCGCGACCTCACCACCCGCTTCGACGGGACCACCACGCTGGGCCAGCGGCTGGGCGCCCTGTACACGCCCGCGGAAGAGGTGGGCCGCAACGGCCTGCACTTCCAGCCCCGCACGCACGTGGAGGTGGTGGAGGACTTCTTCCGCCTCCGCTACGCGGAGAACCCGGGCGCCGCGTGGGGCATGTTCCGCGACCTGCCGCCCAACGTGCGCGGCCCGCTCTTCAACGTCGTGATGCTGGGGGCGGTGGTGCTCATCGTCTTCTACTTCCGGAAGCTGACCGGCACGGACCCCGCGGAGGTGTGGGCGCTGTGGGGCCTGCCGCTGGTGCTGGGCGGCGCGCTGGGCAACTTCATCGACCGCGTGACGCGGGCCTTCGTCATCGATTTCCTGGAGGCCCACTGGTACGACAAGGCCGCCTGGCCGTCGTTCAACGTCGCGGACGCGGCCATCTGCATCGGCGTGGGCATGCTCGTGGTGGACGGCTTCGTGCGCAAGGAGAAGCCCGCCTCCTCGACCGCCAAGGCCTGAGCGTCCCCTCGCCGGGAACGCGCCGCTGAAGTCCGGCCGGGAATGTCGCCTCCGGCCGCTCCGGTTGTCCCCGCCGCTCGTCCGGGCCGCCCCTCCGAGGTCCCCATGCTCCCCGTCCTGTTGCGCCTCACCTTCACCAGCCTGTGGACGCAGCTGCTGCTGTACGCCGTCGCGGTGGGCGTCGTGGCCTCCGTCGCCGTCAACGGCTGGAGGGGCACGCTGGGGCCGGTGGATCCAAAGTCCGGCAAGGAGGCGCCCGCGTCGTCCCAGGACAAGCTCCTGCGCGCGGTGGGGTTCGCGGCGGTGGGCGGCTTGCTCGCGTACTTCGGGCTCAAGTACGCGCTGCCCGCGGACGCGTTCCCCGGTGGCAGGGGCGAGGGCATCCCGCTGCACACCTACGGCGTGCTCCTGGCCACGGGCTTCGTCACCGCGGTGGCGGTGGCGGGCCGGCTGGCGCAGGACGAGTGGCGCCGGGTGACGCACGTGGAGGGCCAGGGCTGGGTGGACACGGAGGGGCCGAAGCGGCGCGAGCAGGTGATGGACATGGCGTTCTGGGTCCTCGTGGGCGGACTCGTGGGCAGCCGCCTGCTGTTCGTGCTGGTGAACTGGCGGGACTACGCGGACGACTGGACGCAGGCCTTCTCCCTGGGCGGCGGGCTGGTGTTCTACGGCGGCCTCATCGGCGCGGGGCTGGCGGCGTTCCTCTTCGCGCGCAGGCACGGGCTGGACTTCCTGCGGCTGGCGGACGTGTGCATCCCCACCGTGTCGCTGGGGCAGTGCCTGGGGCGCCTGGGGTGCTTCTCCGCGGGGTGCTGCTGGGGGGACATGGCGGGGAGCCACTCGGCCACGGGCGTCACCTTCCCGGGCTCCCGGCTGGCCCTGGACCTGTTCGGCCAGCCCGGGGGCGCATCCAGCCTGGCGTATGGCTCGCAGGCGGGGGACAGCCGCTTCGTCGTGGAGGCCACCGGTGAGGTGCTCCACCACGCGGCGCCGGGCGCGGTGCGCATCTCCGACTGGGTGGTCCAGCACGGCACCACCCTGCCGGTGTACCCCACGCAGCTCTTCGAGTCGGTGGGGCAGCTGGTGCTCTTCGTGGCGCTCCTGTACGCGCGCCGCTCCCGTCGCTTCCACGGGCACATCTTCGCCCTCTGGCTGATGGCCTACGCCGTCCTGCGCACCTCGGTGGAGCTGTTCCGGGGCGACCTGGAGCGCGGCACCCTGCACGGCCTGCTGGAGTCGCTGGGCGCCCACGGGCTGGCGGGCGCGGTGCCCCTGGAGGCCTGGTACAACGTGTCCACCAGCCAGTTCATCTCCCTGTGTATGTTTACGTTCGGTGCGGTGCTGCTGGCGCGCCACCGACCGGCGGGTGAGGGGGCTGCCCTGGGGTCCACACCCTCGGCGGCCTGAGGTTGCGAGCCGCGCCCGGGTTGGGGACACTCCGGGGACATGCCGCCGCCCGACAACGCCCGACCCGCCGTCAAAGGCGGGGCCCGGCCCTCCCAGGACGCCAGCTCCTCCAGTGAAGCCGCCCTCCATGAATGCGAGGAGATGGAAGCGGCGATCGCGGAGCTGCGCCACACCTACGAGCAGTACTTCATGGGGATGGAGCGCCAGGCGCCCATCCGCGCGCATGAGGACCTGAAGAAGCGGATGCTGAAGCTCAAGGGGGCCTTCATCCGCAGCACGTCGGTGAAGTTCCGCGTGCAGAGCCTCCACAACAAGTTCCTCACCTACGAGCGGCTGTGGACGCGCACGCTCCAGGAGATCGAGGCCGGCACCTACCGCCGCGACCTGGCCAAGGCCCGCCGCCGCGCCGAGGCGAAGAAGCCCGCGGCCGGGGAGCGCCAGAAGGGCGTGGTGGAGATCCCGGAAGAGATCTCCGACATGGACTTCGAGGAGATCGAGCAGCTCGCCGGGCGCCGGCCCATCAACGAGCCGAAGCTCGCCTCGGAGCTGCTGGGGGTGAAGGACGTGGCGCCGGTGGGCGGAACGCCCTTCCGGGGGACGCCCGCGGTGGCGGCGCAGCCGTCGGGGGCTCCGCCCCGGGGCACGCCCGCCGGGCTGGTGCCGCCCGGCGCCACGCCGAGGTCGGGCACGCCCTCGGTGGCGCCCGTGGGGGGCCTGCCCTCCATCTCGCCCGTGGTCGGCACGCCCCAGAAGGGGACTCCGGCGGTGGGCGCGGCGTCGAAGCTGCCCGCCGTGACACCCGCGGTGGCCGGGGGGACTCCGGCGGCGGGACGTCCCGCGGTGCCTCCTGGCATGGCCGCGAAGGCTCCGGCGGCGGCCCCGGTCGCCGCGCCGCCCCGCCCCGCGGCGGCGGGCCCTGGTGGCGGCATGTCCGACGACAAGCTGCGCGCGGTGTACGACGCCTATGTCACCGCGAAGCGCCGCTGCCAGGAGGACACGTCCAAGATGTCCTACGAGTCGGTGGCGGCCACGCTGCGCAAGCAGGTGCCGGAGCTGCTCAAGCAGCACAACGCGAAGGCCGTGGAGTTCAAGGTCGTCATCAAGGACGGCAAGGCCTCGCTCAAGGCCGTGCCCAAGTAGGGAGGCGCGGATGAACCAGGACCTGGAGGCGCTCAAGGCGCGGGTGGCTCGCCTGTCGGTGATGATCTTCGACATCGACGGCACGCTCACCGACGGCCGCATCTTCTGGGTCCCCCACTCCGGGTGGACGCAGATGTACAGCGTGCGCGACGGGATGGGCATCAAGCGCCTCCAGGAGGCGGGCATCGAGGTGGCCGCCATCTCCGGCGGGGACAGCCTCTCCGCGCAGATGCGCATGCAGTCGCTGGGCTTGCGCCACGTGCACTTCGGCAGCCAGGACAAGGTGGTGCACTTCGAGAAGCTGCTCGGCATCCTCAACGTGTCCGCCGAGCACTGCGGCTACATGGGCGATGAGGTGGTGGACCTGCCGCTGCTCAACGCGGTGGGCTTCTCCGCCACCGTGCCCGAGGCCCCGGACGAGGTGCGCGCGAAGGTGCACTACGTGGCCCAGCGCGCCGCGGGCTTCGGCGCCGCGCGCGAGGTGTGTGAGTTCATCCTGAAGCACCGGGCGCACGCCACGCCCTCGACGTGACGGCTCCTTCCCGTCGCGCGACCGCGAGCGCACCGGGCCTCCCACCACGGGGCTCCGGGTCCTCGTGCATCCTTCATCGTGCGACTCCTCCGGACATGACCCTCCCCATCCGAGGGGTGGGTGCGATGCGGTGAGCGAGGCCCCTTCTGACGCATCGTCAAACCCGCGGGAGAGGAGCGATGCCCGAACGTTCGCTCCTGGAAACGCGCGCATCCCCGCGGCGAGTGCGGGTTGTCGCTCCTGGAGGCCGTTCCTACCTTGCGCTGCCTGACGGCCGGTGGACGGTCCGAGACGCTTGGGAGGCGACGTGGGGATGTGGCGGGTAGGGCTCGGACTGGCAGCGGCCGTGGGGCTCGCCGTGGCCACCGGATGCGGCCAGTCCCCGGAGGACTCCGAAGCGCGCCTCGCGGCCCTGGAGGCCGAGGGCAAGCAGATGGATCAGGCCCTGGACGCGGTCGAGGACCGGCTCATGGGCAGCCAGGGCCGGCTCGCGATGTGGAACGAGCTGGGGAGGCGCCACCAGGAGGTGAGCGTCATCCAGTGCAAGGTGGCCGATGCCCACATCGCCGCCATCCTCAAGCACGAGGACAAGCAGAACCAGAAGGCGCGGACCGTGAAGCAGCGCAACTCCATGGCGTCCGTGGACGCCGCGGTGCTCACCTCTGGCAAGGCGCCCAAGCAGCGCAGCAACTGACCTGGGCGGCCGGCGCGGCGGAGCCGGGTGCTAGCCGGGCATGCGCGTGGCGCGGTCGCGCATGCGCTTCTCCACCGCGATGACGCCCCGGAGGAAGATGCCGGGGGCCAGCCGCCGCAGGCGCCAGAACCAGCGCGCATCCGCCATGGGCAGCACGTGCGGCGCGCCCTGGTCCACCGCCTTGAGCAGCCGCTCGGCGACCCACTCCGGGCCAATCTTCGAATGGTCCACCAGCTTGACGCTCAGGCGGCGCGTGCCCGGGTCGGAGTACGGCGCGGCCGCGGCGGCGATGTTCGTGCGGAAGAACGTGGGGCACGCCACCGTGACGCCCAGCCCCAGCGGCTGCAGCTCCGCGTAGAGCGTCTCCGACAGCGCGACGACCGCGGCCTTGGACGTGTTGTAGGCCGCCAGGTTCGGCGCGTACACGAGCCCCGCGGCGGACGCGATGTTGAGCACGTGCCCCGAGCCCTGCTTGCGCAGCCGGGGGACGAACGCGTGGCAGCCGTGGATGACGCCCCACAGGTTCACGTCCAGCACGCGCTTCCACTCCGCCAGCGGCAGCGTCCCCACCGCGCCGCCGGTCGCGACGCCCGCGTTGTTCACCACCAGGTCCACGCCGCCGAACGCGTCGTCCGTGGCGCGCGCCAACGCCTCCACCGCTTCCGCGTTCGTGACGTCGCACGGGTGCACCCGCGCCTCGCCGCCCAGCGCCGTGACGCGGCGGGCGGTGTCCTCCGCGGCGGCCGCGTTCACGTCCGACACCATCACCCGCGCCTGGCGGGCCGCCAGGGCTTCACAGAGCGCACGGCCAAGGCCACTGCCGGCACCCGTCACCACCGCGCGAGGACGTGAGGGAAGGCTCATGGTTTCAAGACTCCAGGGACGGCGAGGGGAGGGGGCGACGTCGTGACGCGACAGGGCTAGCACGCCGGGCGAAAGGGTGGCCATTCACCCGTGCTCGCTTTTCACGAAGCCCGGGTTTCCGACGGGCGGGCGGGCAGGCGCACGGTTCGTGACCCGGGGGCGGAAGTTGGCTAGAACCCGGGGCGTGCAACGCGTTGGGTTGGCAGCAATGGCGGTCGCGGCGGCCGGGCTCCTCGGGTGCAACAACCTGGAGTCCTGCGGTTCGACGTCAGTGGACATCACCCGGACCGACGGGGGTCTCTACCGTTGCGTGACCTCCGAGGACTGCCCCCGGACCTCGCGTGTCTTCGTCTGCGTGACGGACGTCTCCTCCGAGCGCGAGTGCGTGCGCTGCGACGAGACGCGCTGCGTGCGCCTCATCCCGGAGTCCTGCCAATGACGCGCGGCGCGCCGCGCTGGGCCTGGGTGCTGACGGTGGGGGCGCTCGCCGTCACCGGGTGCCGCGACAAGCCGGTGGACCACATGCAGCGCGCCCGGGACGCCATCTTCGAGAAGCGCCCGGACGAAGCGCTGGTGGAGTACCGCAAGGCGTACGACATGCTGCTGCGCGACGAGTCCGCGGAGGCGCTGGTGATGCGCGCCCGCGCGCTCAAGGGCGCCGCGGACGTGTACTGGCTGGAGCAGCGCAAGGTGAAGGAGGCGGTGTCCGTCTACCGCCAGCTCATCCAGCAGTGCCCGGAGTCCCCGGAGGCGCTGGACGCGCGCATCATCCTGGCGGAGCTGCTGCGGGTGCACTACCGCGACCTGCGCGGCGCCATCGACCAGCTCACCGCGGCCCTGCACCGCAACCCGCCGCAGAGCGCGGAGCTGCAGTACCAGGTGGCCAAGCTCTACTTCGAGCTGGCGGACTATCCGCAGTGCGAGCTGGAGGCGAAGAAGCTGCCCGAGCGCTTCGCCGCCAGCGCCTACGTGGACGACGCGCTGTTCCTCCAAGCGCAGGCCCTGGCCATGGTGGACGGCAAGCGCCAGGAGGCCCTGCGCACGTACGCGGACCTGCGCACGCGCTTCCCGGATTCGGAGCTGGCGCCGTACGCCCTCTTCGAGATGGGCAAGCTGCGCGCGGACGCGGGCGACAACGAGAAGGCCATCGAGACCTGGGTGGAGGCGTTGAAGACGCACCCGGAGCCGGCGCTGGTGCAGGACGCCATCGCGCGGGCTCGCCGCCGGCTGGCGAACCTCACGCCGGAAGGCATTGGTCAGAAGGAAGTGGCGTTCGACCGCAGCAAGCAGGCGCGCACCTCCGTGGAAGCCATGGGCGGCTCCGCCGAGGAAGCGGCCCACGACCGCGGCGACTGAGCGCCCGCCGTCCCTGGCGCATTCGCGTGCGCCCTCCGCTCCCGCGTGCCATGTAACGCTCCGAGCCGGGAGACGGCGGGGCCGTGTCCCTTGCGTGGGAGGCATCACATGAACGTGCTGGTGACAGGGGCCACGGCGGGCATCGGGCAGGCCATCGCGCGCCGCTTCGTGCGGGAGGGCGCGCGCGTCATCGCCGCCGGGCGGCGGGGCGACCGGCTGGAGGCGCTCCGGGCGGAGCTGGGTGAGCGGCTGCTGCCAGTGACGCTGGACGTGACGGACAAGGAGGCCGTGAAGGCCGTGTTCGCTTCGCTGCCCGCGGAGTTCGCGCCGGTGGATGTGCTGGTGAACAACGCGGGGCTGGCGCTGGGGATGGAGCCCGCGCAGGCAGCGCGGCTGGAGGACTGGGACGTGGTGGTGGACACCAACGTGAAGGGCCTCCTGTACTGCACGCGCGAGGCGCTCACGGGCATGGTGGCGCGCGACCGGGGCCACGTCATCAACATCGGCTCCATCGCGGGGGAGTTCCCCTACCCGGGCGGCAACGTGTACGGCGCCACGAAGGCGTTCGTGCATCAGTTCACGCTGAACCTGCGCGCGGACCTGCACGGCACCTCGGTGCGCGTCACCGACATCCAGCCGGGGCTGCTGGGCGGGACGGAGTTCTCCAACGTGCGCTTCCGCGGGGACGACGCGAAGGCCGCCGCGCTCTACGGCAACACCCAGCCGCTCACGCCCGACGACGTCGCGGACACCGTGTACTGGGTGGCCACGCGGCCCGCGCACGTGAACATCAACGTCGTCTCGATGATGCCGGTGGTGCAGGCCTTCGGCCCGCTGCTGGTGAAGCGCCAGGGCTGACGTCCGCGGGCGCGTGCCGCGCGCGCTCAGCCCGGCACGGGCAGCAGCGCTTCCAGCAGCGGCGCGGGCACCGCCGGGTCGTCCGCGTCCGCCACCAGCAGCAGGTGGATGCGTCCGCCCTCCACGCGCGCGTCCACGCCCTCCAGCTTCACGGCGGCGTCCACCGCGTCCAGGTACACCGGCGTGCCGTCCGGCGCGAGCACCCCCACCGCGGAGCCCCGCACCGGCCCATCCGCCACGCGGTCGCGGGACGCCTCCGCCGTGGCGGTGAACACCACGCGCCCGTCCGGCAGCGGCGATGCATCCGTGAAGGACAGCCGGACGCCGTTCGCCTCGCCCAGCTCCCAGCGGCGCACGGTGCGCACCGCCTCCGGCCCCAGCAGGCCCGCGTCCACGCTGCCCAGCACGCGGTCCAGGTCCAGGTCCACCAGCGCGTCCACGCCGCCCTCGCCGTTGCCCCGGTTGAGCAGCCGCAGCCGCTTGCCCGCCACCGCCGCGCCCTCCACGTTGAGCGCCACCAGCTCCCGCTCCAGCTGCACGTAGAGCGCGGCGCAGTCCACCGTGCGCGCCGGCCCCGCGAGCGTCCCGTTCGCGTTCAGGGGCAGCACCGCCGCGCGGCGCCTCGCGGGCGTCGAGCCCGACGGCAGGGCCAGCAGCGCCCCGTGCGCGAAGGACGCGCAGGGCCCCAGCCGGCACAGCGCCTCCAGGTCCGGCTTCGCCGCCTTGCGCGCCGCGTGCGCGTCCGGGAGGTCGCCGGGGAAGAGCCGCACGGTGTGCCCCGGCGCGTCGCCCGTGGCGGGGAACACGGCCAGGTGGAGCGAGTCGTCCGCGACGACGTAGAGCCAGTCCCCCGCGCGCACCAGCCCGCTGGCGGCGGCCACGTGGGCGGGACGGCCAGGGGCTTCGGGCGCCGCGAGGGTGAGCGTGCGCCGACGGGTGGTGGGAATCACGTGGGGCCTCCGGGGCTTCCGGGTGTCAGGCCCCGGAGCGTCGCCGACTACAGCAGGGTGCCGCGAAGGATGAGGCTGGCCGCCGTGAAGTAGATGACGAGTCCGGACACGTCCACCAGCGTGGCCACGAAGGGCGCGGACGCGCTCGCGGGGTCGAAGCCCACGCGCCGCAGGATGAACGGCAGCATGGACCCGGACAGCGTGCCGAACGTCACCACGCCCACCAGTGACGCGCCCACCGTCATGCCAATGAGCAGCGCGTGCTCCCCATAGCTGTGGAACAGGGTCTGCCACACCAGCACGCGCGTGAGGCCCACCGCGCCCAGGACCGCGCCCAGCGCCAGCCCGGTGCCCAGCTCCCGCCGGGCCACGCGCCACCAGTCCTTCAGCCGCATCTCCGACAGCGCCAGGGAGCGGATGATGAGCGTGGTGGCCTGGCTGCCGGAGTTGCCTCCGGAGCTGATGATGAGCGGGATGAAGAGGCTCAAGACCACGGCGCGGGCGATTTCATGCTCGAAGTAGCCCATGGCCGTGGCGGTGAGCATCTCCCCCAGGAAGAGCACCAGCAGCCAGCCGGCGCGCTTCTTGAGCATCGCCAGGAAGCCCACGTCGAAGTAGGGCGCGTCCAGGGCCTCCATGCCGCCGACCTTCTGGATGTCCTCCGTGGCCTCCTCCTGCACCACGTCCACGATGTCGTCCACCGTGACGATGCCCTTCATGTGCCGCGCCTCGTCCACCACCGGCAGGGCCATGAAGCTGTGCTCGGAGAAGGAGCGGCTCACCGCCTCCTGGTCCGTGTTCTCCGCCACCGTGATGACGTCGCGCTGCATGACGTCCGCCACGCGCTTGTCCGGCGCGGCCTGGAAGAGCTGGCGCAGGGACAGCACCCCCTGCAGCCGCTGCTCGGCGTCCAGCACGTAGGCGTAATAGACGGTCTCCACCCGCTCCCGCGCCTGCTTGCGCAGGTAGCCGATGGCCTCGTCGATGCTCATGTCCGGGCGCACGCGGGCGAAGCGCGGGTTCATCAAGCCACCCGCGTCGTCCTCCGCGTACGCCAGCAGGACGTTCACCTCGCGGCGGCTGGCGTCGTCCAGCTGCGACAGGATGGCGTCCACCTGTTCCGCCTCCACCGCCTGGACCAGGTCGGCCAGGTCGTCCGGGGGGAGCAGGCGGACCCAGGTGCGGCGCTCGCCCTGGGGAAGGCTGAGGATGAGTTCGCCCTGTTCGCGCGCCGTGAGGCCCAGGAAGAAGTCGTCCGCCACCGCCGCGGGCAGCAGCCGGAACCCCTCCAGGCGCTCGTCCACGGACAGCACCGCCCAGGCCTCGTGAAGCTCATCGGGGGACAACGCGTTCTGGCTCTGGGGACTCTCCACCATGACGACGGCCTCGGTAAGGGGGGAGGGTGCGCGTCTCGATGCGACGCGCGCGGGCCTCTCTACACCCCTGCCGCGGACACGGCGAGCGGAAGGCGCGAAACATCGCGCTGAATTCGCGTCCGCCTGCCTGGTCTGTCCAACCCTCCCGGCCGCCCCCCGGGCCCGACCCCAGGACCCGGTGCCCGGTCCAGGGGCCTGGCGGCCCCCGCGAGAGGGCGGCCCGCGAGGGGGTCAGGGCTTCTGCTGGATGAGCTCGACCTTGTAGCCGTCGGGGTCTTCCACGAAGGCGATGACGGTGGTGCCGTGTTTCATGGGGCCGGGTTCGCGGACGACCTTGCCGCCGGCCTGGCGGATGGCGTTGGCGGTGGCGTGGATGTCGCTGACGCCCAGGGCGATGTGGCCGTAGGCGGAGCCCAGCTCGTACTTCGCCGTGTCCCAGTTGTGGGTGAGCTCCAGCGCGGGGTGGGTGTCCTCGGGGCCGTAGCCGACGAAGGCGAGCGTGAACCGGCCGTCCGGGTAGTCCTGGCGGCGCAGGAGCGTCATGCCGAGCACGCGGGTATAGAAGTCGAGCGACTTCTCCAGGTCGCCGACACGGAGCATGGTGTGGAGGATGCGCATGGGCTGGCTATAACCGCCGGGGATGGCGGGGTGAAGCCGCGCGTGACGCCTCCCGTCGGGGGGTGACGACCGGGTGACGGACGGCCTCCGGGGGAGGGCGCGGTGCGGGGCCATGCGAGCAGGCGTCCGTTCGAGCGCGAAAAGGCGACACCCGAGGGCCACGCGGGACGGGGACGGGCGTCCGCCGCGTGCTATGGAACACGGCATGAAACACGCTCAAAGCCAGGCCCTCTTCGCCCGTGCGCAGGCGCGCATCCCGGGTGGCGTGAACTCTCCGGTGCGTGCCTTCCGCGGCGTGGGCGGCGACCCCGTCTTCTTCAAGGAAGGCGCCGGCGCGTGGCTCACCGACGTGGACGGCAACCGCTATGTGGACCTGGTGGGCAGCTGGGGCCCGCTCATCCTGGGGCACGCGTATCCGCCCATCATCGACGCCATCCTGGAGTCCGCCCGGCGCGGCACGACCTTCGGCGCGCCCGTCGCGGCGGAGGTGGAGTTCGCGGAGCTCCTCTGCGCCACGATGCCGTCGGTGGAGAAGGTGCGGCTGGTGTCCAGCGGCACGGAGGCCACGGTGGCCGCCATCCGCGTCGCGCGCGGCTTCACCGGCCGCGAACACATCCTCAAGTTCGAAGGCTGCTTCCACGGCGCGGGCGACCCGTTCCTGGTGAAGGCGGGCAGCGGCGTGGAGACGCTGGGCCTGCCGGACTCGCCGGGCGTGCCGGCCGCGCTGGCGTCGCTCACGCTCACCGCGCCCTTCAACGACCTGGAGGCCGTGGAGCGCATCTTCCAGGAGAAGGGCAAGGACATCGCCTGCACCATCATCGAGCCCGTGGTGGGCAACATGGGCGTGCTGGTGCCCCGGCCGGGCTACCTCCAGGGGTTGCAGGCGCTCTGCCAGAAGTACGGCGTGCTCTTCGTGATGGATGAGGTGATGACGGGCTTCCGGCTGGCGCGGGGCGGCGCGCAGGAGCTGTACGGGCTCAAGCCGGACCTGACCACGATGGCGAAGGTGGTGGGCGGCGGCATGCCGCTGGGCGCGTACGGCGGCCGGCGCGACATCATGTCCAAGGTGGCGCCGGAGGGGCCGGTGTACCAGTCCGGCACGCTGTCCGGGAACCCGGTGGCGGTGGCGGCGGGCATGGCGTGCCTGAAGGCGCTGGCGGCGCCGGGCACGTACGCGCGGCTGGAGCAGGTGAGCCTGCTGTTGGAGGAGGGCTTCCTCGCGGAGGCGAAGGCGGCGGGCGTGCCGGTGACGGTGAACCGCGTGGGCAGCATGCTCACGGTGTTCTTCACGTCGGAGCCGGTGTTCGACTACGGGTCCGCGAAGAAGGCGGACACGGCGAAGTTCGGGCGCTTCTTCCACGCGATGCTGAACGAAGGGGTGTACCTGCCGCCCAGCCAGTTCGAGGCGGCGTTCGTGTCGCTGGCCATCGGCGAGCCGGAGGTGGCGCACGTCCTCGCCGCGGCCCGCAAGGCGTTCCGCGCGCTTGGCGACGCCCGTTGAACCGGAGGCCCTGACCGGGCCCGTGCGCTTCGGTCCCTACACCCTCGTGCGCCGCATTGGCGCCGGGGGGATGGGGGAGGTCTTCCTCGCGCGCGAGGAGGGCGTGGGCCGGGCGGTGGTCGTGAAGAAGGTGCTGCCGGGGCTGGTGGACAGCCGGCAGTTCGTGGGCCGCTTCCGCGACGAGGCCCGCGTGGTGGTGCGGCTGGCGCACCCGAACATCGCGCGTGTGTACGCGATGGGGGAGGTGGACGGGCAGCTGTTCCTCGCGATGGAGTACGTGCTGGGCAAGACGCTCAGCCGGCTCGCGTACCGGCTGCGCCAGCGCCAGCGGCTCATGCCCCTGGGCCCGCTGCTGCAGCTGGGCCAGCGGCTGTGCGAGGGGCTGGCGTACGCGCACGACGCGACGGATGAGGAGGGGCACCCGTTGCATCTGGTGCACCGCGACCTGTCCCCCGCGAACGTGTGCGTGAGCTACGCGGGCGAGGTGAAGATCATCGACTTCGGCGCGGCGCAGTCCACGTTGAAGGAGCAGCAGACGGCGCCGCGCGTGGTGATTGGCAATCTCACGTACATGGCGCCGGAGCAGGCCCGCAAGCGCACGGTGGATCGGCGGGCGGACCTGTACGCGGTGGGCGTGGTGTTGTGGGAGTTGTTCTCATGGAAGCCGTTGTCGCAGCGGGGCGACCCGTTGGAGCGCTGGCGGCGCGCGGCCTATCCGCAGTGGGAGCCCGCGGGGCGCTACCGGCCGGACCTGCCGCGCGCGGTGGACGCGTTCCTGGTGCGGGCGCTGGCGTCCGAGCCGAATGACCGCTTCCCCACGGCGACGGCGATGGCGGAGGCGTTGGCGGCGCTGAAGGAGAAGCTGGCGCCGGAAGCGACGGATCAGGACCTGGTGCGGCTGATGTCGGCGGCCTTCCCTCGCGAGAAGGTCGTCGAGCAGCAGACGTTGGATGCCCTGTTGCGGGAACAACCCGAGCGCGCGAGCACGCAGCAGGAGTTCCCGTCGGTGGACCTGCCGCCCACGGCGGACCTGCTCCGGGCGCAGGAGGACATCGAAACGGAGGCGCTGGACGCGGCGAAGTTGCGACGGGCCGCGAATGTCTCCGCGGGCCAGGAGACGGAGGCGCTGGACGCGGCGCAGGTGGAGCAGGCGCTGCGGGCCGCGCGGCTGGACGCGGGGGCGGGCCTCTCCGCGGGCCAGGAGACGGAGGCGCTGGACGCGGCGCAGGTGGAGCAGGCGCTGCGGGCCGCGCGGCTGGGGGCGGGCCTCTCCGCGGGTCAGGAGACAGAGGCGCTGGACTCGGCGCAGGTGGAGCAGGCGCTGCGCGCCGCCGCGGCCTTGAAAGCGGCGAGCACGGAGGGGGCCGTGGCGCGGCGGCCGTGGGTGGTGGTGGCGGATGAGGGCGGTCTCCGCCGGGCGCCTCCGGTGCGGCTGCACAACCAGGAGGTCACGAAGGACGCCTGGGTGCCGGGCGTGGGCACGGCGGAGCCCACCGCGCCGGGACAGCCACCCCTGAGTGGATGGGGCACGAGTGCTGGCGTCGTGGAGCCCACCGCGCCAGGACAGCCATCACAGCGTGGACAGGGCACGAGCGCTGGCGTCGTGGAGCCCACCGCGCCAGGACAGTCCCTATTGAGTGGACGGAGCACGAGCGCTGGCGTCGTGGAGTCCACCGCGCCAGGACAGCCGCCACCGAGTGGGTGGGCCACGGGCACGGGCGCCGCGGAGTCCACCGCGCCAGGACAGCCACCACCGAACGGGTGGGCCCCGGGCACGGGCGCCGCGGAGTCCACCGCGCCAGGACAGCCGCCACCGAGTGGGTGGGCCACGGGCACGGGCGCCGTGGAGTCCACCGCGCCAGGACAGCCACCACCGAACGGGTGGAGCACGGGCCCCGGCATCGCGGAGCCCACCGCGCCAGGACAACCACGACCGAGTGGGTGGGCCCCGGGCCCTGGCATCGCGGAGCCCACCGCATCCGTGACGCCACCCCCTGCCGATGGGACTCCAGGCGCGGGCGGAGAAGCCGCCACCGCGTACGAACGCTCCATGCCCCACCGCGCGGAATGGACGCTGGGGTCGGGGTCGGACGACGCCACCCCACGAGAGGCTTCCACGCCGACGGAACCCTCTCGGGGCCCGGGCTCCGAGGACCCCACCGACCCGGGTGAAGGCGCTCGCGAGGGTGCGGATTCCAGCCCGGACAGGCAGGCTGCGGTTGGCCAACCGCGTCACATCGATTGGAATCCGAGCCCGGACGCGGAAGACTCCGCTTCACACCTTCGAGCGTCTCACCGTGAGGGGCCGCCCCTGGCCCCGGAGGACTCACCGATGCAGAACCGCCCCTCGCGCCCGGGCTGGACTCCCGGCGCAGGCAGTGAGGACTCCACGACGAACGAGCGGCCCTCGCGCAAGAGCGGAGCAGGCTCCGCCGGCTGGACGCCGGGCTCCGGCGAGGACGACGCCACCGAAGGCGCCGCTCCCCTGGCCCGCCACCCGGACACGGACGACGAAGAGGAGAGCACCGACGTCGAAAAGCCGGGACGCTCCAAGGCGAACCCGCCTCCCGCGCAGCGCGCCCCCGCGCCGACAGCGCGCCCCAATACCTCCGTGGGCGCGGCCCCGCAGGCACGCTCCGGCGCCGAAGCCTCTCCCGCGCGCCCCAACACCTCCGTGGGCGCCGCCCCCCAGGCGCGCCCCGCCGCTCCATCGCGTCCCGCCGGCGGGGATGACCCCCAGTCCCGTCCCGCCACGTCCGTCGGGGCCGCCCCCCAGGCGCGCCCCGCCGCCCCGCCGCCCACCGAGTCCTTCCCGGACGCCACCCGGCCCATGTCCAAGGAGGAGCTGCCCGTGCCCTGGACGCCCTCCGGCGCGGGCGAAGCCACCGAGGCGCTGGAGGCCGCGAAGATCTTCGGCGCCTTGTCCCAGACGACGGGCAACATGCCGGCCTACTTGGCGGAGAAGGCCGCACCCTACGTCCCGCCCAAGGAAATCCCTCGCAGGCAGGCGCCCGTCGTCGACGAACGGCCCCACGAAACCCGCCCGATGCAGGTGCGGACCAAGACGCGCGAAACGCTCGTGGGCTACGACATGGACATCTCCGCGGCCCTCAAGGAAGCGGAGCTGAAGCGCCGCGAGGCCGAGCTGGCGGCGCAGAAGCGCGACAACAAGAAGAAGAAGCCCGCGAAGTCCTCCGGCCCCGGGATGCCGCGCCTGTGGCCCATCCCGCCCCAGTACCGCTTCTGGGCCATGCTCGCGGTGGTGGCCCTGGCGGTCGGCCTGGGCTTCGGGCTGGTGTGGCTCTCCCTGGGCCTGGGGGGCGCCGACTGAGCCGCCTGCGTCAGTCCCTCGCCAGCAGCCGGTGCGCGGGCCTTGGCCCGTGAAGCCGCCGCCGGAGTCCTCCACCGGGTCGTCCGGCTGACGCGCGGGCTCGCGTCCCGCCGCGCGCCCTCCGTGTCCGGCTCATCCGCCCGTCAGGGCCAGGGGTGGGGTGGGCCCCAACTGGAGGAACAGCCGGGCGATGGTGCCCCCCTTCTCCGGTATCTCCAGCGACAGCTGGCCCTGATGCGAGTCGATGATGCGCTTCACCACGGCGAGCCCCAGCCCGGTGCCCTGGGCCTTGGTCGTGAAGAAGGGCTCGAAGACGCGCATGCGCAGCTCCTGCGGGATGCCTGGCCCGGTGTCGCAGATCTCCACCTGCACGCCGGCCCGCTCCACCCATGCCTTCCGCGCCACCACCCGCAGCGTGCCGCCATGGGGCATGGCCTGCACCGCGTTGAGCGCCAGGTTGAGGAAGGCCTGGCGCATGAGCCGCTCATCCACCGTCACCGACGGCAGGTCCTCTTCCATCAGCCACTCCACCAGGATGGGCGGAGGCTGGCCGCCGTCCACGTTGGAGAGCGCGCCGCCCACCGCCTCCTCCAGGAGCTGCGTCAGCACCGCGGGATACAGGTGCAGCGACGGAGGCCGAGCGAAGGTGAGCAGGTCCGCGACGATGCGGTTGAGCCGGTCCGCCTCCTCCCCCACGATGTCCACCAGCGGCGTCGCCGGACTCTCCGGACCGATGATGCGGCGGATGGTGGCCACCGAATTGAAGATGGCGCCCAGCGGGTTGCGCACCTCGTGGGCCACCACCGCGGACAGCTCGCCCAGCGCGGCCAGCCGCTCGCGGTGGACCAGCTGCTCCTGCGTGCGCTTCAGCTCCGCGTTGCGCTTCTTCAGGTCCTCCACCAGCCGGGCGCCCTCTAGCGCCAGCGACAACTGGTTGGCGATGGCGTCCGCCCGCTCCAGCTCCGGGGGCGTGAAGCGGCGCGGCCGGCGCGTCTCCACCATCACCGCCACGCCCACCATCTGCGCGTGCACCGCGAGCGGCAGCACCATGTACGCCACGCCGTCCGTGGCCCGGCGCAGCTCGTCGTTCATCCGCACATCCACGCGCGCGTCCTCCACCCGGAGCGGCTGGCGCGTGCGGAACACCTCGCCCGCGAGCGAGTTCGGTGACAGGTCCAGCGGCAGGTGGCGCCCCACCAGCTCCGGGTGTCCCCCCGTCGCCGCGCGGATGGCCAGCCGGGCGCCCTGCTCATCCGGCAGCAGCACGTACGCGTCCGGGACATCCACGATGCGCGCCAGGCTGGTGACGCCCGTGGCCAGCAGCCGGTCCAGCTCCAGCGTGGCCGCCAGCGCCTTGCCCACCTCGTGCATCAGCGCCAGGTCCTCCGCCCGGCCGCGCACCTCGTCCAGCAGCCGGTGGGACTCAATGGCCGCCGCGAAGTGCGTGCCCATGGCCTGGAGCGTCTCCACCTCCAGCGCGGTGAGCCGCCGCCGCGCGTGGAACAGCACGCTCAACGTCCCCACCCCACGCGAGCGCACCCGGAGCGGCACCGACACCAGCGTCTGGAACGCCAGCGCCCGCAGCGCGTCACGCGTGGGCGCGGGGCAGGCCTCCGCGTCCAGCACCTGCACCGCGTCCACCAACCCGCCCGGCCGGGGGAGCGACCCCAGGCGCGCGCGGCGCACGCGCGCCACCGCGTCCTCGGACAGGCCCCGAGCGTAGACCAGCTCCAGGGACTCGCCCGTCTCGTGCCGCGAGTCCGCGGGCAGCAGCAGGCACACCGCGTCGCAGCCCAGCAGCCCGGAGATCTCCTCCGTGCCGGAGCCGAAGAAGGCGCGCGGGTGCGGCGCGGAGGCGGCCTGGGACGCCAGCCGCCCCAGCGCGGTGAGCGCCGTCGCGCGTACGCTCAGCCGCTGGATGGTGCGCGCCGCGTCCAGCGCGGACGACACCTGGTGGCCAAACAGCCGCACCGCGGCCACGTCCTCCTCGCTCAGCCAGTCCGCCGCCAGCACCAGCATGGCCAGGGGCGCGTTCTCCACGTCGATGCGCACCCCCACCGCGTGCTGCGTCTCCGCGCGCCGGAACACCGCCAGCACGGAGTCCATGCGCGCTTCCGACACGAACCGGGACGCCTCCGCGCCCAGGTCCTCCACCCACGCATCCCCGTCGCGCCAGGTGCGCACCAGCGCCGGCGCCCAGCCGCCCGGCGCCTCCGCCCGCACGCGGCCCCCCAGGGATGGCGCGTGCGGCACCAGCCTCGGGGACAGCCCCGCCACCGACAGCTCCACCCCCACGCCGCGAGGCGTCAGCCACGCGAAGCCCAGCTCCAGCGACTCCAGCCCCCGGAACACCTCCTCGCGCACCGCGTCCTCGGAGTGCAGCGTCCGCACCGCGCTCCCCAGCTCCGCCAGCCGCCGCAACACCGTGCGGCGCCTGACCCGGGACGTCACATCCCGCGCTTGCACCACCCAATCCCTTGCATGGGAATGCACTGTCAATTCCACGCGGACTCCGCCGCTCCCGGCGCGGATCCACGCTTCGTACGTGCCCGCCACCGGCGTCGTCCCCAGCCGCCGCGCCATCCGGTCCGCCGGGTCCTCCTGGGGCCCGGGGTCCCAGAGGAGCGCCGTCACCGGCTGCCCCACCAGCTGCTCGCGTGGCACGCCCACCAGGCGCGACAGCGCCGCGTTCGCGTACACGAGCAGGCCGTCCCGAAGCACGAACACGCCCAGGGGCATGTCGTCGAAGAGGCGGTACCCCGCCCCGGGCTCTTCGGGAACCGTCCCCACCCGACGGTTCATGCGCTCTGTGCTTCTCACCCGCGTCACGTTGGCACCCTTGGGGGCCTCCGGTGAAGCCACCCCCGTCACCCAATCGCCCACCAGCGCACAACACGCCCCCACCGCGTCACGCCAACGCGCCGTTTCAAACCTTGCACGTCATGAATCACTTTCATCCACCCAACCCAGGGTGTGGCTTGGTTGACATTGAGAATGGAAACATCTAGAACCATGAATTTATAACAACGCGACTTGCGCTGGACTCCCAGGCCTGACCGGGAGTGACCAGTGTTCGCGTCACCCAGGGGAATGTCTTGAGCCTGCCCCGTGCGACTTCCGGCGTCATCGTCCAGCAGCAGGACGGAGCCTTCTTCCTTCTGGACACCGAAGGGGGAGAGGTCTTCCGGGTGAACGAGACCGCCGCGCGCATCTTCGAGCTGTGCCAGAGCGGCACGTCGCTCGACGGGGCCGTGGCGTCGCTGGCCCGGAGCGCGGGCGCGGTGGGCCAGGACGCGGACATCCGCGAGGACGTCCAGCGCACCGTGGAGCAGTTCCTGGAACTGGGGTTGTGCGAAGCCGCGCAGTCCGTCTGATCGCCTTTCGAAGTCGCCGCCCTCCGCTGTCCGCCGCGAGGATCCCCCTTCCGCGGCCTTGATGCCTCATTCATTCGAAGAGCCGCCCCGTGAGAGGGGTTGGGCCGCGCCATGCCCTGGCTCCAGGTGTCGTGGGTGTCTTGAGCTCAAGACACCTACCGACCTGGTCGTGAAACACGTGTTTCACGGCCGGATGAAGCACGTCTGGGTGTGCCAGGGAATGTCAGACCCCCGGGTCACACTCCGCCGCGCTTCACCGCAGTGCAGTCCCACGCAGCACTCATCCAAGGAGAAACACCATGTACGTCCAGGCCCAGATCGTCCGCGTCGCGGCGTCGTCCGACAAGTGCACCTGCTCCAACGGCATGACCGTCTTCACGACGAACGCGGAGTAGTCCTCCCCAACAGGTCGTTCCACCACACCCAACCCAAGGAGAAACACCATGTACATCCAGGCCCAGATCGTCCGCGTCGCCGCCGCCTCCGACAAGTGCACCTGCTCCGGCGGCATGACCGTGCTCACGAACAGCACGAGCGTGGAGTAGTCGCCGTCCGCTGCGTCCGTCGCACCGTGGTTCCCAAATCCCAGACGAGGAGAAACACCATGTACATCCAGGCCCAGATCGTCCGCGTTGCCGCCGCCTCCGACAAGTGCACCTGCTCGAACGGCATGAACGCGAACCTGTCGACCACCAGCGCGGAGTAGTCGCGTCCCGCTGTCTTCGCAGTGCCGCAGTCCCCACACCCCAGACGAGGAGAACCACCATGTACATCCAGTCCCAGATCGTTCGCGTTGCCGCGGCCTCCGACAAGTGCACCTGCTCGGGCGGCATGACCGTCATCGTGCGCAACGACGCGCTCAACCAGGCGGAGTAGCGCTGTCTTCAGCCGGGGGGAGGCCGCTGTCGCCTCCTCCCGGCTGTCTTTTCCTCCCCCGCGCGCCGACGCCCCATGTTTCCCGCCTCCACCTCGTTGCTGCTCTTCACCCAGGCGGACGTCGGCGGACACGCGCTCTTTCGCGTCGTGGCCGTGGACGTGTCCGTGCGCCCCGGCCAGGGTCGGCTGTGGACGGACCTGTCCCGGGGCAATGCCTTCACGCCCGCGTGGCAGGACCACGCGCGGCACCTCGCGGCGCTGGGCCGCGAACACTACGCGCTGCCGTGGGAGCGGACGGACCTGCACGTGTCGCCGCGCGGCAGGGGCGTGACGCTGGATGGCCGCAGCGCCTCGCTGCCGCTGTTCGTCGCGTGGGTGGCGCTCTTGAGCGGCCGCCCGCTGCCTTCGCCCTTCCTGGGCACGGGGGTGGCGCTGGAGGCGCACGGCGAGCGGCTGGCGCCCGCGCCGCGCGAGTTCCTGCAGGGAAAGCTGGGCGTGGCCCAGGCCTACGTGAAGCAGGTGTTTCCGAGGGCGGGGAAGGTGGCGGTGTACGTGCCAGAGGGCAGTGGCTTCGACGCGGCGCCGCTCACCGCGCTGGACGTGCGGCCGGTGCCCACGCTCACGAAGGCGGTGGCGGCGGTGCTGGGGCTCGGGACGCGAACGGACGCGGCGGACGCCGCCACGAACGGGGAGGCGAAGGAATGATCCGCCAGGGCGTGCGCGCCATCCGGGAGATGTACGGGCTGACGGCGGGGCTCACCAACCTGCGCGTGATGCTGGGCTCGGGCCTGGTGGGCATGGTGGCCGCGGGCCTGCTCAACCCGGTGATGCCGCTGTACCTGCGCTCGCGCGGGCTGGGCTTCCAGGAGATTGGCGTCCTCTACACCGTGGGCTCGTTGCTCCCCATCTTCGTGCAGCCGGTGCTGGGAACGTTGTCAGACCGCCATGGCAGAAAGCCCTTCGTGGTGGGCCTCTCGCTCATCACGTCGCTGATGGTGCCCGCGGTGGCCCTGGTGGATGACCCGAAGCCGCTCGCCGCGGTGATGATCTTGAAGATGCTCCTGTCGCGCAGCGCGGCGCCCGTGTCCAACGCGATGGTGGCGGACTTCGCGCCCACGAAGCAGCGCGCCACCATCTTCGCGATGCTGGACGCCACGTCGAACCTGGTGTTCGTGGCGGCGCTGTTCGCCTCGTCCGCGGTCATCCGCGCGCTGTCGGTGAGCGGCACGTTCTTCCTGGCGGGGGGCCTGTTCCTGGTGAGCAGCCTGCTGCTGCTGTCGCTGGACGACGCCCGGCCCGCGCCGCGCGCGGACGCCGCGGCCGGCGGGGTGCGGGCGGGGTGGCGGCTGGCGTTCCAGGGGCTCTTGTCCCCCATGACGTACGTGAAGCAGCACCCGGGGCTGCTGAGCCTGTTCCTCTGGCAGTTCTTCTTCACCTTCGCGCTGGCGCTGTTCCCCACGTACCTGCCGCTGTACGCGGTGGAGCTGGGCGCGCCCCGGGAGATGGTGGGCCCGCTGGTGGCGGTGTCGTGGCTCGTCTTCGCCTTCGTGCAGCCCTTTGGCGGACGGCTGTCGGACCGGCTGTCCCGGCGCGTGGGGCTCATCACGCTGGGCCAGGCGGGCATGGCGGTGATGGCGGCGGTGCTCGGCGCCTCTGGCTGGCTGCCGCACGGCTACGCGCTGGGCTCGCTGGTGGTGGCCTGGATGCTGCTCGCGGTGCCGGACGGCCTGCACCGCTCGTCCGCCGCCGCGCTGGTGGTGGAGCAGGTGCCTTCACCCACGGAGCGCGGCCGCTTCATGGGGGCGCTGGGGTCCTGCGCCGCGCTGGCCGGCGTGCTCGCGCCCATCACCTACGGCTTCGTCGCGCAGAAGGCCGGCATCGGCTTCACGTTCCTCCTCTCGTCGGTGTCCTTCGTGCTGGCGCTCGGCTGCGTGTCGAGGGTCCGCGAGTCCACCGACGCCCCCCCTGTCGCGGCCCCCGTGGCCGCCCTCACTCCCACCTCGGAGCCCGGATGAGCCCTCAGAGCCATGTGTGTCGTTGGGGCACCGCGCTGTTCGTCGCGCTGGTGCCCACCCTGGGATTCGCTGATTCGACCTACAAGGTCACGGCGACGCGGACGCAGGACGTCATCACCATCGACGGCAAGGGGGACGAGCCCGCGTGGCAGACGGCGCCGGAGATTGGCGGCTGGTACCTGACGCGCATCAACTACGGCAAGCCCGCGCCGGACGACACCAAGGTCCGCATCCTCTACGACAAGGACAACCTCTACTTCCTCTTCCACTGCCTGGACTCGAAGCCGGAGCGCATCACCGGCTACACGGTGCAGAACGAGGGGTTCCTCCACCAGGAAGACAACATCACCATCATCCTGGACACGTACCTGGACCACCGCAACGCGTACTACTTCTGGACCAACCCGCTGGGCGTGCGCACCGACGGGCGCATCGTGGATGACGGCGAGGCGTTCTCCACCAACTGGCGCGGCGAGTGGGAGACGAAGTCCACCATCGTGGCGGACGGTTGGATTTCGGAGGTGCGCATCCCGTTCGCGAACTTCCAGTTCGAGAAGAAGGACGACATCACCTTCGGCATGCTCCTGGACCGCGAGCAGTCGCGCAACCAGGAGTGGAGCAACTGGACGCCGGACGGCATGAACAGCGCGAAGGTGAGCCGCTATCCGCACCTGGCGGGGCTCAAGGACATCAACCCGCGCTCCATCTTCAGCATCACCCCGTACGTGGCCACCACGGTGGCGCTCAAGTACAACGACGACCGCGGCGCGTTCCGCCCCAACGTGGGCGCGGACGCGCGCATCGACCCGGCGCCCTGGGTGTCGCTGAAGCTGACGGCCAACCCGGACTTCAGCGACGCGGAGGCGGACCAGGGCTTCCTGCTGCTGGACACCGAACAGCCGCTGCTCCCGGAGCGCCGCCAGTTCTTCCTGGAGAGCGAGCACCTCTTCATCGCGCCCATCAACATCTTCACCTCGCGCCGCATCGCGCTGCGGCCGCATGACCGCGTGTGGGGCGGCCTGCAGCTCACCGGCAAGGTGGGCGGCATGAACTTCGCGATGATGGACGTGCAGCACCGCGACTTCACCGGCAAGGACGCGGGAGGCCGGGACATCTACGAGAACGTCAACTCCGGCGTGCTGCGCCTGCAGCAGGACATTGGCAAGCGGTCCATGATTTCGCTGGTGGCGCTCAACCGCAGCGGCCGGGGCGGCATCTTCGGGGACTCCGACTTCCAGACGCTGGGCGTGGACGGCAACTTCCACCTCTTCGAGGAGTTCTTCATCCAGGCGCAGGCGCTGCGCAGCTGGAGCCCGCTGGGCAACGTGGACGCGGACGCGTACCACGTGGGCCTGCACCGCTTCGACACGCTGTCGGAGTTCTGGTTGCAGTTCGAGGACATCGGGAAGAACTACGCGAACCCGCTGGGCTGGACGCCGGTGGTGGACAAGCAGGGCTACAACTCACACCTGTTCCTCAACCCGTTCCCCAAGTGGCGCTTCCTGCCCCGGCTGGACGTGACGTGGGACACGCTGTGGCGCCGCAACCACGAGCACCAGCGCACGCGCTGGCGCCAGCGGCTCAACGTCCAGCCGTACCTGCACCACGACTTCGCGCTCTACATCGACGGCGTCTACGACGACAACGAGGGCTTCAAGAACCGCGTGGGCACGTTCGGCTTCACCCTGTTCCCGCACGACTGGCAGAACTACACGCTGACCGCCATTGGCGGACGCTTCCTGGGCGGCGAGCTGCGCGGCCTCAACGGGGCCGTCAACTTCAAGGTGGGGCCGCACATCGTCGCGCGCTTCAGCGGCTTCTACACGCGCAACTTCGGCGTGCCGACGAACAGCGACCTCTTTGGCAAGTCCGGCGACGGCTACAGCTTCTCCGGCTACGCGCAGCTGCGCTACCACTTCAGCCCGGACCTCTACGCGCGCCTCACGCTGCAGAAGGGCGACGTGTACGAGCTGGCGGACTACAACTCCGTGAAGGGCACGTTCCTGGACGCGATGGTGGGGTGGCACTACCGCCAGTGGAGCGACATCTTCCTCGTCTACACGGATCAACCGTTCGCCGGCTCGCAGGAGCGGCGGATCCTCTCGAAGATCTCCTTCAACTACTGACCTTCTTGCGTCCCCTTGATTCGGGAAGAGAGCACACGCATGAGCACCGCCGACCCCGCAGGCCTCAAGCGCCGCTACGATGAGGTGTCCCCCCGGTATGACCAGGGAGGCCCCAGCCAGGTCGCCATCAAGCTGTTCTGGCTCACCTACGAGCACCTCACCTGGAAGCCGGTGGAGGCGCTGCTGCCCAAGGACGGCACGTCCTGGCGCGTGCTGGACGCGGGCGGGGGCGGGGGCAAGTTCGGCACGCGCTTCGCGGAGGCCGGCCACCACGTCACCGTGCTGGACATCTCTCCGGGCATGCTGGAGGGCGCGCGCGCGCAGTTTGGCGCCAGGGGGCTCCTGGACCGCGTGCGCTTCGTGGAGGGCAACGTGGCGGCGCTGGAGCTGGAGGACCAGTCGTTCGACCTGGTCTTCTGCGAAGGCGACCCGGTGTCCTACTGCCTGGAGGCCTACCCCCAGGCGGTGAAGGAGCTGGTGCGCGTGGCGAAGCCGGGCGCGCCGGTGGTGCTGGGCGTGGACAACCGCTACGAGGCGTTCTCCGGCTACCTGAAGATGGGCAAGCCGCAGGAGGCGTTCCGCACGCTCCAGGACGGCCGCACGACGTGCCCCTACGGCCTGCCGGTGCACGCGTTCACGGTGCGCGAGCTGGAGCAGGCGGTGGCGGACGCGGGCGCGGAGCTGCTGGAGATCTTCGGCAAGCCGGTGATGTTCTTCGACATGCTCAACGCCATGTCCGCCGCGCGCGGCGGCTCCGCGGAGAAGCCGTGGGACGCGTGGAGCGCGCGCGAGGAGATCCTGGCGTTGCAGGAGAAGCTGGCGCACGAGGGCTTCGCCGTCCTGGGCCAGCACTTCCAGGTGATGGCGCGGCGCCGGGCCTGAGGGGAGCGCGCACCGTGGGCCTTCCCTTCCTTGGCGTGGGACTCAGCTACCGCTGGGACCTCAATCCGCACCTCGCGCGAGGCAACCCCGGCGTGGACTGGCTGGAGGTGACGCCCGAGCACTTCCTGCCGCTCACGCCGGACGCGGAGCGGCGGCTGGACCTGCTCGCGAAGCGCTATCCGCTGGTGGGCCACAGCCTGGAGCTGTCGGTGGGCTCCGACGGCGTGGACGCGCCCGGCTACCGCGAGGGCTTGCGGCGCATCACCCAGCGCACGAAGAGCGCGTGGCACGGGGACCACCTGTGCTTCACGCGCGTGGGCTCCTTGCCGCTGCGCGCGCTCACGCCGGTGCCGCTGACGGACGAGGCGGTGGCCACCTGCGTGCGCAACGTGAAGGCGGCGCGGGAGGACCTGGGCGTGCCCTTCGTGGTGGAGAACATCGCCTACCTCTTCCACACCCCGCTCAACACGCTGGACGAGGCGGAGTTCCTGCGCCGCGTGGTGGAGGGCGCGGACTGCGGGCTGCTGCTGGACCTGCACAACCTGTACTGCAACGCGGCCAACCACGGGTTCGACCCGTATGCCTTCCTGGACCGTCTGCCTTTGGAGCGCGTGGTGCAGATCCACCTGGCGGGCGGCGTCACGATGGAGGGCTTGCGCTTGGACAGCCACTCCGCGCCGTCGCCGGAGGAGGTGTGGCGCTTGTTGGAGTACGTGGCGCCGCGCTGCCCGGTGCGCGGGGTGAACTTCGAGATGGACAGCGGCTTCCCGCCCTTCGCGCGGCTGGTGGAGGAGCTGGCCCGCGCGCGCGCCATCCTCCAACGCTGCGGCGCGCACGCGGCCTGAGGAAGGGCAGGGGAGGGCAACGGCATGGGCTATCCAGAGACCTTGGAAGTGCTGGCGAGGCTGCACGTGGACCCGCGCTTCCGCGCGGCATGGACCGAGGACGCGGCGCGCGCGCTGGCCCCGCTCCCATTGATGCCCGCGGAGGCCGCGGCGCTGTGCCGCGTGGACGGGCCGGTGGTGGAGCGCGCCGGGCGGATGATGGACTACCACCGCGCCGAGCGCGTGCGCGAACAGCTCCCCTGGGTGGATGAGGCGAAGCGGCCGGAGCTGGGGCCGCTGCGCCAGCGCTTCCTCCAGGACGTGCTGCCAGAGGTGCTCAACCGCGAGGAGGCCATCGTCTGGTGTCGCTTCCTGGAGGCGGACGCGCGGGCACCCCACGCGCCCCTGCTCCAGGGGCTGCCGGCCTACGTGCCGCAGCTGGCCCGCTGCGAGCGGCTGCGCATCGCGCTCGCGTGGGGCCTGTTGCCCCTGCCGCCGGTGGGGCCCCATGTCGAGGCCTTCGACTTCCCGGTGCTGAGCCTGCTCGCCGCGCTGGAGGCGCCGGGCTGGCCTCCGGCGGAGGCGCGGCCCACGCGCGTGGAGTACCTCAAGGTGCCGGGCCTGCCCGCGGTGATGGTGCGCGAGCTGCCGTCACCCTGAGGGAGCCTCCATCACTGTCAGCGCCTTGGGGCGGGGACCTCCGTCCTCAGTGGGGACGGCCGCCCGGCTTGCGGTGGTGCGCCTTCTCATAGGTGCCCATGAGCTGGGTCTCACCCACGATGTGCCCCTCCATGGCCTTGAGCAGGTCCGCGCGCGACGGGTGGCCCAGGTCCGGCAGCACCGTGTCCAGGGCGTACAGCCGGAAGAAGTAGCGGTGGTTGCCCACGGGCGGCATGGGCCCGCCGTAGTCCTGCCGGTTGAAGTCGTTGCGCCCCAGCTTCACCCCCTCCGGCAGCACGTCCAGGGTGGCCCCGTCCGGGATGTTCTGAGCGTTGACGGGGAGGTTGTAGAGGACCCAGTGGCAGAAGGTGCGCTGGGGGTTCGCGGGGTCCGGGGCGTCCGGGTCCTCCACGATGAGGGCCAGGCTCTTCGCGCCCGCGGGGAGGTTCTCCCAGTGGAGGGGGGGCGCCTTGTCGTCGCCCTCGCCGGTGTAGGCGATGGGGATGGGCATCCCGTCCTTGAACTTCGGCGAGGTGAGCTCGAGCGGTTTCGGCATGCGTGACTCCTGTGGGCAAGCCCGGCCAACGTGTCCGTCGGCAAGCTGGTGATGCCCCCGCCCCGGTGCGCAGAGGCGGAGGGCGCTCCGCCCGGCCGCCCGTCACCCCCCTGGGGGCATGCCGCCCGCTGATCCACCGGGCGCCCCCCGGGCCGCCTGCCATGGCGGGGCGGTTCCTCAGAGGAGGAATCCCCCCTGCTGGCACCGCGCCGTGGTAGCTGCGCTTGCGGGTTCGGCAACCCCTGCTGGACGCGGGGTGGCCCGCGCCCCCGTAGCGGTTGCACGCGCCGCGCATTCGGTGCTAAGCGGCGCCCGCGCGTGTATGGGCGGGGTCGGGGTTGGCGAAGGAAACCCAAGACTTTCCCGGGGTTTGGTGAGGCGTCCGCATGACAGACCAGGAGCCACGGGAGCGGGCGGACGCGCCGGGCAGTGAGCTGGGCGAGACGGCCCGGCAGATGCGGGCGGCGGAGCCGTACATCTCCGCGGTCTGGAAGCTGGTGGGCGGGGCGGTGGTGGGGGTCCTGGGAGGGTACTTCCTGGACAAGTGGCTGAAGACGTCACCCTGGCTGCTGCTGGGCCTGAGCCTGCTGGGGATTGGCGTGGGGTTCTACAGCTTCCTCCATGCGATGGCGCGGCTGGGGAAGCGCAAGTGACGGGGACGGGCGGCGGGAAGCAGGGGCGAGACCCGTTCTGGACGCACGCGGGGCTGGCGGCGACGGTGATGGGCGTGGGCGCGGTGGTGGCGGCGGCCTTGCCGAAGGCGGCGGAGGACCGGGTCGCCGCGCTGCTGGGCGTCGGGGTGGCGGCGGTGACGGGCGTGCTGGCGCTGGTCCTGAAGCGGCGCGCGGCGCTTCAGGCGGACCTGAAGGCGGCGTTGAAGGTCGTGGGTGTGGTGTTCGCCCTCAGGGGCGTGGGCGTGGGGATTGGGCTGGCGTGGGTGGTGTCCCGGGGTTTGAGCGCGATCGCGTTCGTGGGCGGCTTCTTCGGCGTCTACTTCGCGCTCCAATGGATTGAAGTCAGCTACGTGATGGCCGCTTCGAAAGACGCGGCGGGCGGAGACGAGTGATGCGCAAGGCAATGGTGCTGTTCGCCTGTCTGTTCGCGGGCACCGTGTGGGCCTCCGAGCCGCATGGCGGGAGCGCGGCGGCGGGTGAGCACGGCAAGCCCCACGACGAGACGGACGCCGAGGGCGAGGACGTCGCCGGCTACATCCTCCACCACGTGTCCGACTCGAACGAGTACGAGTTCGAGATCCCCCTCAGCCACGAGCACGTGGCCTTCCACCTGCCGAAGATCCTCATCCCCTTCCACGAGGGCGCCTGCACGCCCGTGGTGGACCCGCACGGTGGCCACGGCGAGGTGTACCCGGGCCTGGGCGCCGGCTGCCTGGACCTCTCCATCACCAAGCACACGGTGATGATGTGGCTGGCGGCGCTGCTGCTCATCGGCTCGCTGCTCCTCTGGAGCAACCGCGACAAGACGAAGCTCGTGCCGCGCGGCGCCGGGGCGAACCTCTTCGAGATGCTGGTGCTCTTCGTTCGCGACGAGCTGGCCATCAAGAACATCGGCAAGGAGGAGGGCCCCCGCTACGTGCCCTACCTGCTCACCGCGTTCTTCTTCATCCTCTTCATGAACCTGCTGGGCCTGTTCCCCTGGATGGCGACGGCCACGGGCAACATCGCGGTCACGTGCGGCCTGGCGGTGTGCACCTTCATCGTCACGCAGGTCGCGGGCATCCGCGCGGCGGGCCTGGGCGGCTACCTGAAGCACCTGACGGGCGGCGTGGCCCCCTGGCTGTGGCCCATCATGATTCCGGTGGAGTTCCTGGGCCTGTTCACCAAGCCCTTCGCGCTCACCATCCGCCTCTTCGCCAACATGCTGGCGGGCCACATCGTCATCTTCTTCCTGCTGGGCCTCATCTTCATGCTCCGCAGCCCCGCGGTGGCGCTGGTGAGCGTGCCGTTCGCCTTCGGCATCTACCTGCTGGAGCTGTTCGTGGCCTTCGTGCAGGCGTACGTGTTCACCATGCTGTCGGCGCTGTTCATCGGGATGAGCGTGGCCATGGGCCACCACGATGACCACGGCCACGGGCACAAGGAAGGTGGCGAGAGCCACGACCACGGCAAGGCGCACCACGCCTGAGCCGCTTCCCCTCAAGGTTGACGGGGCGCCTGTCGGTGTGACGGCGCGCCCCGGTTGAAGACCCGGCGGTTCGAAAGGCCGCCGGAGGTAGTCCTAAAGGGCCTTCACGACCCCCCCACAAGCGGGTCCCGCCTCACGAAAGAAGACGTGCTCCCATGACCAACATCGCTCTTGCCTTCCTCGCCGCCGGTATCGGCGCGGGTCTCTCCATCATCGGCGCCGCGCTCGGCATCGGCAAGCTGGCCGCCGCCGCCATGGACGCCACGGGCCGTCAGCCGGCCGCGGGCGGCGACATCCGCACCACGATGATCATCGCCGCGGCGCTCATCGAAGGCGCCACGCTGTTCGCGCTGGTCGTCTGCATCCTGCTCGCCATCAAGGTCTAGGCAGGGTTGGCAGTCACGGGAGCCGGCGTCCACTTCGGGAAGAAGGGGCGCCGGCGCTCCGGCTGTAGGTACCGTCGCACCTGTCTCACCTGTTGTTCCCGCACCTCACCTTCGCTGTCCGTTGCATCCGGGACCCGCCATGTTCCTGCCCTCAGTCCTCGCCGCCAGCAGCTTCGTGGAGGTCCGTCCGGGCCTCATCTTCTGGACCATCGTCACCTTCGTCATCGTCATGCTCGTCCTGCGGGCGAAGGCGTGGGGGCCCATCCTGTCGCTCGTGGAGGAGCGCGAGAAGCAGATCTCCAACGCCATCGAGAGCGCCAAGCGTGAGCGCGCCGAGGCGGAGAAGCTGCTCGCCGACCAGAAGACGGCCATCGCGGAGGCCCGCCGCGAGGCGGCGGAGATGATGCGCCGCAACACCGCGGACATGGAGAAGTTCCGCGACGAGCTGATGGCCAAGAGCCGCAAGGAGGCCGAGGAGCTGAAGCTCTCCGCCCGCCGCGAGATTGAAGACCAGAAGGCCAAGGCCATCTCGGAGGTCCGCTCCATGGCCGTCGACCTGGCGATGGAAGTGGCCGGCAAGCTCATCAACGAGCGGATGGACGACTCGAAGCACCGCGCCCTGGCCGAGCAGTTCGTGCAGGGCCTGCCCGGGGCGACGAGCGCCACGGCGACCCGCCGCTCGGCCTAACCCAGGCCGGGAGTCTTCCGCCGCGCCCGCCCGTTCCAGGATTCCATCATGGCTCTCTCCATTGGCATCGTCGGTCTGCCCAACGTGGGCAAGTCCACCCTGTTCAACGCCCTGTCCGCCGCGGGCGCGCAGGCGGCGAACTATCCGTTCTGCACCATCGAGCCGAACGTGGGCGTGGTGCCGGTGCCGGACGACCGCCTGGACCAGCTGTCGGCGCTCATCAAGCCGCTGAAGAAGATCCCCACCTCGCTGGAGTTCGTGGACATCGCGGGCCTGGTGCGCGGCGCCTCCAAGGGCGAGGGCCTGGGCAACCAGTTCCTGGGGAACATCCGGCAGGTGAACGCGGTGCTCCACGTGCTGCGCTGCTTCGAGGACGACAACGTCACCCACGTCGAGGGCGGCGTGAATCCGGTGCGGGACCGGGACGTGGTCGACACGGAGCTGTGCCTCAAGGACCTGGAGACCGTGGAGAAGCGCCGCGAGCGCTCGCTGAAGAACACCAAGGTGGGCGGCAAGGCCGGCGAAGAGGCGAAGGCCGAGGTCGCCCTCCTGGAGCGCATCAAGGCGAAGCTGGATGAGGGCGTCACGGTGCGCGCGCAGAAGCTCACCGACGAAGAGAAGGTGGCCATCCAGGACCTGTTCCTGCTGACGGACAAGCCCGTGCTGTACGTGGCCAACATCAGCGAGAAGCAGATTGGCAAGGAGGACGCGGACCCGCGCGTGCAGGCGGTGCGCGAGATGGCCGCGAAGGAGGGCGCGGGCGTGGTGGTGCTGGCGGCGGCGCTGGAGTCGGAGATCCAGCAGCTCCCCGAGTCCGACCGCCCTGGCTTCCTGGCGGACTCCGGCCTGACGGAGCCGGGCCTGCACAAGGTGGTGCGCGAGGGCTACAAGCTCCTGGGCCTGTGGACGTACTTCACGGTGGGCGAGCAGGAGTGCCGCGCGTGGACCATCCACAAGGGCTTCAAGGCGCCGCAGGCGGCGGGCGTCATCCACTCCGACTTCGAGCGCGGCTTCATCAAGGCGGAGGTCTTCGGGTGGACGGACCTGGTGAAGCTGGGCAGCGAGGCGGCGGTGAAGGAGAAGGGCCTGCTGCGCGTGGAAGGCAAGGAGTACGTCGTGCAGGACGGCGACTGCATGCACTTCCGCTTCAACGTCTGACGCGGGCTTCCGCTTTCGCGGTGGCGACGGGCGCTGCCTTCCACTTTGGAAGGGGCGCCCGTTTCGTTTCTAGCGAGGGCCGCTCAGCCAGGTGAACACCCAGAGGCCCACGGCGAGCAGGGCCAGCACGGTGGAGAAGATGGCGGAGCGCTTCGCGCGGCCCGTGGGGTCCGGGGTGTTCCGGGCGTAGCGCCACACGCCGCCCACGCGCAGCGCGAGGAAGAGGGCGAGCAGCACCGGGCCCACGACCTGCCAGCCTTCGGGGCGTTTGAGGATGACGATCCACGACGCGATGAAGGCGACGTTGCCGAGCAGCATCACGGCGGGATAGGGCAGGTTGGGACGTGGGGTGCTCACGGGGCGCCAGTCTGCGCATCGCGGGCCGGAGGGCAACGGGGAATGCGCGCGGCGTGCATGGCAGGTGACAGCCGCGCGCCATGGCTTCCGGGGCTAGCGTGAGGGCGACCCGAGGGGATCCACGTAGCGGGCGCGGGGGCGGAGCAGGTGGCCCTGGTCGCGCTGCTCCAGGACGTGGGCGACCCAGCCCGCGGTGCGGCCCAGGCTGAACATCACGGTGGCCGCGCCCGGGGGCAGGCCCAGCGCGTCCGCCAGCATCACCAGGCCCAGGTCCACCGAGGGCGGCGGGTGGCCGGCGTCGCGCAGGGTGTCCATCACCGCGCGGGCCACGCGGACCTTCAGGGCTTCGGGCTTCACGCTCAAGGCGGCCTCGATGAGCGGAGGCGTGCGGGGGTCTCCGTGCGAATAGAGGCGGTGGCCGAAGCCCGTCACGGCCTCACCCCGGCGCAAGCGGCCGTGGAGCACGGGCGCGGCGCGCTCGGGGCGCCCCACCTCCGCGAGCAGCGCCTCCACGCGGTCACAGGCGCCGCCGTGTCGGTGGCCGGAGATGGCCGCCAGCGCCGCGCTCACGCACGCGTACAGGTCCGCTCCCGAGGAGGCCGTCACGCGGGCGGCGAAGGTGGAGGTGTTCAGCTCGTGGTCCGCGCAGAGCACCAGCGCCAGGTTGATCAGCTCCGGCGCCCGCTTCGACTTCGCGGCCCAGGCGGTGGCCAGCGACGCGGCCACCGTGGGCTCCCGCAGCGCGAGCAGGACGCGCTCCGGAGCCTGCGCCACGCAGACCCACGCGCCCAGGTGGCGGATGAGCGCGCGGGCGCGGACCTTGTCCTGCTCCACCGGCGCGGAGAACCGGCCCGCGTCATTGGCCGCCAGCAGGGGCACCAGCGCCGCCAGCGCGGACAGGGGCGGCGTGTCTCGCGGCAACATCGCCGCGAGCGCGGCGGGAGAGACCCGGGGAGCGCTTCGCGACGAAGGTGCCTCCGGTGCGGGCCACGCGGTGGGCCCTGGCGGCAGGCGGCCGGTCCACAGCAGCTCCGCGACGTCCTCGAACAGGTGCCCGTCGGTGGCCAGCCTCACGGCGTCATGGCCCCGGTACTGAAGCCCCTCCTCGCCAATGCGAGACACCGAGGAGTCGATGACCGGCTCACCCCAGCGCAGCGCCCCGGACGCCACCGCCGCGTGGCCCGCACGGGCATCGTGGCGCGTCTTCAGCCGCTCCACGTCCGTGCGCAGGTAGCGATTCTCCTTCGTGCCCTTCTCCGGCACGCACCGCACGAGCCCTCGGCTCACGTACGTGTAGAGCGTCGCCCGCTTCACCCCCAGCAGGGCCGCCGCTTCGTCCGCGCGCAGCAGCTCCTCCTCAGGTGGATGGTCGAATCGAGATTGAGAGCGGCCCCCTGTACGACGCACCATGCTTCACGTGCCTCCTGGAGCAGGAGTCTCGACTCGACTGGATATCCTGTCGAGTTGAACCCTCCGCACGGGAGGCCTTTCGAGCGGGGAGCGACCATGCCAGTGGACTTCGGACGCACGTCGTTGGACTACGCGAAATACCGGGCTGGATTCCCGGAGGCCTTCTTCACGCGGCTGGAACGGGACGGGGTCATCGCACCGGGCCTGCGCGCGCTGGACCTGGGCACCGGCACGGGCACCATCGCCCGGGGACTCGCGCGGCGCGGCCTTCAGGTGACTGCGCAGGACGTGTCCGCTCCGCAACTGGAATCCGCCGGACTGCTGGCCCGCGAGGAGGGCCTCACCGTGGACTTCCTCCAGGGACGGGCGGAGGAGACCGGCCTGCCTTCGGGCTCGTTCGACCGCGTGTTCGCGGGCCAGTGCTGGCACTGGTTCGACCGCGCCGCCGCCGCGCGCGAGGTCCTCCGGCTGCTCAAGCCCGGGGGGAGGTTGATCCTCGCCTACTTCGACTGGCTGGCCCTCCCCGGCAACGTGGTGGAGGCCACCGAAGCGGTGATGGAGGACTTCAGCCCCCGCGCCCACCTGAACGTGGATCGCTTCGGCCACGGCGTGGGCCTCTACCCGGAGTGGTTCCGCGACCTGGGCGTGGCCGGCTTCCAGGACCTGACGTCGTTCACCTTCGAGTCGCCCACGCCATACACGCACCTGGCCTGGCGCGGACGCCTGCGCGCCAACGCGCGGATCGGCGCCCTGCTTCCCCCGGACGCCGTGGCCCGCTTCGACGCCGCGCTGGCCGCGCTGCTCGCCGAGCGCTTCCCCCAGGAGCCCATGTCCGTGCCCCACCGCGTGTTCGCGCTCGTCGGGGTGCGCCCGTGAAGCCCGCCGCCCACTTGGTCCACGCGGACGACCTGCCCTGGACCGACGTCGCCCACGGCACCCGCGTGGCGCTCAAGCGCAAACAACTGGGCGCCGCCGCGCACGGGCGCAAGCTCGGGTGCAGCCTGGTGGAGGTGCCGCCGGGCCGCGCTTCGTGGCCCCTGCACTACCACCTGGGCAACGAGGAGGCCGTCTACGTCCTGTCCGGCGCGGGGACGCTGCGCCTGGGCGCGGAGACGTTGCCCGTGCGCCCGGGTGACTACGTCGCGCTGCCGCCGGGCGCGGAGTGCGCGCACCAACTCATCAACGACGGGCCGGAGCCGCTGCGCTACCTGTGCTTCTCCACCATGGAGGCGCCCGACGTGCTCGTGTATCCGGATTCGAGGAAGGTGGGCGTCTTCGCGGGCGCCGCGCCCGGAGGGGACAAGGCCGCGCGCACGCTGCATGCCTACCTGCCCCTCGCCGCGGCGGTGGACTACTGGGAGGGCGAACCCCCCTGATAGGGTGCGCGGCCCATGGCCCCCCTGCTGGACGTGCTCGACCGCGAGCGGCTGCTCAAGGACTCCGCCGCGGCCTCCGCGCTGCTGCCCAAGGGCGAGCCTCCCCACGTGTCGTTGCTGCGCCTGTGCGAGGCGGGCTTGCTCGTGGGCGGGCTCACCGTGGGGTACGGCGTCCGGCCGGATGAGCTGGTGGGCCCCCTCACCCTGGCCATGGGGGGCGCGGCCCGGCGGCTCAAGGTCGTGGACGTGCGCGAGCGCCCCGCCCTGGAGCTGCACGTCGCGATGGGCGACGTCACCGAGCGCTGGGAGGTGGAGGACGTGCCCGCGCTCGTGCACAACCTCAACGACCTGTACCGGGACGCGGCCGACGTGCGCGCGGTGGCCGTGCTGGGGGAGTGGGAGGACTCGCTTCAGCTCTGGTGCGTGGAGCGCCGGAGTCTGGGGCGGCTGTCGCGGCAGCCCTTCTTCGCGCCCGTCAATGCCCGGGCGCTCGCGGACCTGGGAACGCCGCGCTGAAGGGGGTGGGCCTCACTCGACCCCGGACGCCCGGTGGGGCACCATGGGGGCATGCGGATCCCCCTGGCCCTCATCGTTGGATTGCTCCTGGCGCAGGTCGCTCGCGCGGAGCCGGACTCCTTTGGACTGGGCACCGGACGTGATGGCGTGCTGGCCCTCACCTCCGGCCAGGGCGTCACCCTGGGGGAGTCCGCGCCCCTGGGCAAGTCCGTCGCCGAGGGCGCGAAGGAGCTGTCGGCGTCTGGCTTCAAGATCTCCACTGGCGACCTGCTGATGATCCACCAGAGCACGGGCCTGTCGACCCTGCCGGACGTGGGGAGCACCACGGCCTTGTTGCTCGCGACCCGGTCGGACCCGAGCCACTGGGAGCTGGCGCGGGTGGCGGGGGTGAGCGCGGGGCTCATCACGCTGACCGCGCCCCTGCGCCATTCCTACATCACGGGTCGTGCCCAGGTGCTGCGCGTACCCGAGTACTCCGACGTCGTCGTCCCGGAGGGGGCCCGGCTCACGGCGTCGCCGTGGACCGGCAAGTCCGGCGGCATCCTCGCGATGCTGGTGTCCGGCAAGGTCGTCAACAATGGCTCCATCGACGCGGACGGCGCGGGCTTTCCAGGCGGCGGCTTCGCGGTGGGCACCGTCGGTCAGAAGGCCTGCACCGGGCTGGAGCTGACGAAGAGCGCGGGCGGCTCCATGCGCGGGGAGGGCGTGGCGGGCGTCGCGTCGCAGAAGGGCCTCATCACCGGGCGCGGCAACCTCGCCAACGGCGGGGGCGGAGGCAACTGCGACGCCGCGGGAGGTGGCGGGGGCGGGCACGGGGGCGTGGGCGGCAATGGGGGCGACACGTCGGCCGGGGACGGGCCGCGCGTGGAGGGAGGGCAGGGCGGGACGGCGCTGAACTACCTCATCTTCGACCGGTTCATGTTCGGCGGTGGCGGTGGCTCGGGCCAGGGCGCCGAGTCCACCGGCTCCAGTGGTGGCGCCGGCGGCGGCGTGGTGTTCATCCGGGCCACCGCGTTCGAGGGCAAGGGCCTCTTCAGCGCCTCTGGCGCGGCGGCGGCGGCCTCGCTCGGCTACGCGGGGGCGGGGGGCGGCGGCGGGGGCGGGGTGGTGACGCTGCGCGCGGTGGAGTCCGTGTCCTGCGGCGCGTTGGTGGCGGCGGGCGGCGCGGGCGGTGACGCGAAGCTGGACAAGGTGCCCCAGGGGCCGGGCGGCGGTGGCGCGGGTGGCCGCGTGCTGGTCCAGGGCAAGCAGCTCGACTGCGCGCCGTCCGTGAACGCGGGGAGCCCGGGGACGTCCAGCTACCCGGGCGCGGGTTCGCACGGCGCGGGGCCGGTCTCCACGGGCGAGGGCCCTTCGGCGGGGACGGTGCAGGTGCTGGACTACGCCTTCCAGCTGCCGTCCACGCCCACCATCACCGCGCCTGTGTCGGGCACGGCGTCCACCACCACGCGCCCCCGCTTCGAGGGGATCGCGGGAACGAACGGGCCCGTCGTGCACATCGTCGTGGATGGACGGGAGATCGGCGCGTCGGTGCCGGGGACGGACGGCCGCTTCGTGCTGAACACCCCCTCGCCGCTGGCGGCAGGCGAGCACGTCGCGGTCGCCTGGGCGGAGGGCTTCGGCGTGGCCAGCCCGGGGTCTGATCCGGTGCGCTTCAGCTCATCCCCGGTGGTGCTGGCGGACGGCGGCGTCGTGCAGATGGCCGTGCTGGTGGTGCCCTCGAATGGGGACACCGTGAGCCCCACCCCGCTGTTCGCCGGGACGACGTCCAACGGCGTCACCGTGGGGGTCGTCATCGACGATGGGCCGGATCGCGTCGTGCCGGTGGACCTGCTGGGACGCTTCCGCTACCAGGTGCCGGCGTCGGCGCCGCTGGCGGTGGGCGTGCACAAGGTCACCGTGCACGCGCACAACGAGAAGGGTGAGGACGGGCTGTACTCCGACGCCGTGGGCTTCGAGGTGGTGGTGCCCGGCGCGGACGGTGGGACGGAGGGCGGCAGCGACGCGGGCTCGGTGGATCCCGCGGTGCCCCTGATGGTGGTGCCCGCGCAGGACGCGAGCGTGGATCCGACGTTCACGTTCGTGGGCGTGGCGCTGCCCGGCACGTCCGTCCGGGTGGTGCTGGATGGCACCGCGCTGGCCACCGTCACCGCGGACGACGAGGGCGTCTTCCGCCACGAGGTGGGCGCGGACAAGGCGCTCGCGTCCGGCGCGCACCAGGTCGTCGCGCAGGTCGTGACGGCCGAGGGCGAGGCGGGCCTGCGCTCACCGGAGGTGGGCTTCCAGGTGCGCGGTCCCACCAACCTGGACGTGGGGTGCGGCTGTGGCACGGCGCCCGCGGGGGTGCTGGCCCTGTGGGCCCTGGTGGGACTCGCGGTCCTGACGCGCCGCCGCGCCCGGGGCTGATCCTCGGAAGGCCCGGCGCCCGGGCCGCTGCCCCCCAGGCCGCCCTGGCGCGTCCTCGGCCCGGGCCTGGGGGGCACGCCGTGGAGCCCGCGAGCCGCGGGGCCTCCGGAGGGGTTGCCGGGCGCGGCCCGAGGGGCCCCGTTATCTTCCCGCGCTCGAAGGCGTCCCGGTTCCCGGGGCGACAGGGTGGTGCGCGTGACGACGGATGTGTCCTCGGGTGAAGCCCCCTCGCGGCGGGCGCGGCGTTCCTCCGGTGCTCCACGCTCGCGGTGGGGGCTGGCCCTGCTCCTGGGGCTGGGCCTGCCCATGGCCCTGCACGTCTACATCGGCCTGCGCCTCTTCACCGCCCCGGCGTGGCCCGCCCCCTGGGCCGCCCTGGGGTGGGGACTCCTGGGCGCCTGCTACCTCGTCCTGCTGGCCGGCTTTCGCGCCTCGCGCCGCGAGGCCACCGGCTTCACCCGCGTCATCCAGTGGGCCGCCTACCTCTGGCTGGGCACCTTCGGCATGCTCCTGACCGCCGTGCTGGCGTCGGACGTCGTGGGCGCGGTGCTGTCCGTCTCCGGCGCCGTCACCGACATGCACGCCCTGGCCCGCGGTCGCGCGGCGGCCGTGCTGGGCACCGTCGCGCCCGCGGTGGCCTTCGCCTTCGTCACCGCGCGCGGCAGGGCCCGCGTGGAGCGCACCACCGTGCCCATCCGGGACCTGGGCCCGGGCCTGGAGGGCCTCCGCGTCGTGCAGCTGTCCGACGTCCACGTGGGCCCCACCCTGGACGGCGTCTGGCTGCGCCGCGTGGTGGAGCAGGTGAACGCGCTGAAGCCAGACGTCGTCGCCATCACCGGCGACCTGGTGGACGGCGCCGTGGAGCAGCTGCGCGACCAGATGACGCCGCTCTCGGAGCTCCGGGCCCCGCTGGGCGTCTACTACGTCACCGGAAACCACGAGTTCTATCACGGCGCCCGCGCCTGGATGGCGGAGGTCGCCCGGCTGGGCATCACCGTCCTCACCAACGAGCACCGCGTGGTGGAGCGCGGCGGCGCGAGGCTCGTCGTCGCGGGCGTCACCGACCACGACGCGGGCCACATCGATCCTCCGCTGGAGAGCCGCCCCGACCTGGCGCTCGCCGGCGCCCCCGCGGACGTGCCCCGCCTGCTGCTGGCCCACCAGCCGCGCACCGCCCTGTCCCTGGAGGGCCTGCGCGTGGACCTCCAGCTGTCCGGCCACACCCACGGCGGGCAGATCTTCCCCTTCATGTTCTTCGTGAAGCTCCAGCAGCCCGTCGTGAAGGGCCTGGCCACCGTCGCGGGCACCCGGGTCTATACGCACCGGGGCACCGGCTACTGGGGCCCCCCGCTGCGCCTGGGGCCCGCCCCGGAGATCGCCGCCCTCACCCTCGTGGCCGCTCCCCGGGCTGGCGGTGATTCAAGCCAAGATTGATATTTCCGTTCTAGCTGCTTATTATGGGCACGTGGCCATTGCACCGTCTTCCCTCCTAGTCCCGGAATTCGCCTTCAGCCGTCCCACGGCGCCCGCGGTGACGGGTGCGCGGCGCGGAGGGGTCACTCCGGTGGCGGCGGTCCGGACCCCCGCTTCGGCGCCGGCGCTGCTGGTGGTCTCCGAGTCGCCCGTGGTGCGGTTGGCGGTGGCTCGGGAGGTGGGGCTGAGGTGCCGGGTGGTGACGGCGCTGGGCGCGACGTCGGCGGACCGGCGGTTGGACCTGGGCGTGGCGGTGGACGGGCTGGTGCTGGACCTCGACGCGGATCGCCGCGTCGTGAGCGACTTCCTCTGCCGTCTGGTGGACCGGGGCTTCCACGGTCCGCGCATCCTCCTGTCCTCCGGTTTCCGTCCCGAAGCGAGCGCCACGTTCCGGACCGCGAGCCACACCCACTTCGCACTTGGCCGGCCCTGGCGCTCCGGTGAGTTGCGATCGCTCCTGGAGAGGGTCCTTGGGGTCTCCCACCTCGCTGAATCCGCAAGCCGTCCGTGACACCCGCCGTGAGGGCCGGCTCGCGCCGCTGACCGAGCGGGTCGCGGACGCCGGCCACGGGCTGTTCACCGGCATCGCCGGGGCGTCCGCGGGCGCCGCGCGCGGTGCGTACCTGGCGCTGATGCTGCTGGCGGGCGGCATGGCCCGCTGCGCGAAGGGGCGTTCCCGCGAAGGGCTGCCGCAGCTCAAGCGCGGCCTGTTCCGCGTGGCGCAGGTGCCGGTGGACCTGGTGCTGATGTTGGGCGGGCGCGTGCTCAGCGCCGTGCAGGTGGTGGCCGGCCTGGAGCCGGTGGGCCGCGTGCTGACGGACGCGGAGGTGGCGCGGCTGCGCCCCATCTTCGGCGACAGCGTGGACTACGGCTGCGTGCGCGTGAAGGAGGGGGCGCTGGGCGTGCTGGGCCTGCCGGGCCGCGCGTTCGCCCACGGCGACATCCTCTACGTGCCCCCCGGCTACGGCGCGGTGGGCTTCCGGCTGCTGGTGCACGAGCTGACGCACGTGTGGCAGCACCAGCACGGCGGCACGGGCTACCTGAGCGGCGCGCTCGCGGCGCAGTACCTGGGCGACGGCTACGACTGGCGCAAGGCCGTGGGCCACCGGCGGTGGGCGGAGCTGAACCCGGAGCAGCAGGCGCAGTTCATCGAGGACGCCGCCGACGCGCAGCTCATCCCCCACGTGGGCCGCCCCACGCCCCAGCAGCGGCTGCGCGGCTGGAGCGACGCCGCCCTGTGCCTGCTGGACGAGGCGCTGGACAGCCTCTACGCCGGACGGGGCGCGCCGTGAGGGAGGCCGCGCGGTGACGGCGGGCCCCCGGAGGCCCCTCCCGCGGGGGTCCCCGCGATGACGGCGCCCGCCTCCCGGTCCGGCGGCACGCCCGAGGGTCGCTGCGTCCAGGTCGTGACCTGGCGGCGCCTGGAGTCCCCCGGCACCGAGCACTGCGAGCTGTGGGAGTCCGCCGAAGGCCCGCTGCTCGCGGGCACGGTGGTGCTGGTGAGCGAGGGCCTGCCGCTGCTCGTGCGCTACACGGTGGCGTGCGACCCGGACTGGAACACGCGCGAGGCGCGCCTGTCCCTGCACCAGGGCGGCACGCGGCGCACGCTGGTGCTCCAGGTGGACGACCACCAGCGCTGGTGGCGCGACGGACGCGAGCTGCCCGAGCTGCGCGGCTGCGTGGACGTGGACCTGAGCGTCACGCCCGCCACCAACACCCTGCCGGTGCGCCGGCTGGGGCTGGAGGTGGGGCAGGCCCGCGACGTGACGGCCGCGTGGGTGCGCCTGCCGGCCCTGTCCCTGGAGCGGCTGGAGCAGCGCTACACCCGGCTGTCCACCACCCGCTACCGCTACGAGAGCGCGGGCGGCGCCTTCGTCGCGGAGGTGGACACCGACGCCCTGGGGTTGGTCACGCACTACCCGGATGGCTGGGAGCGCGTCGCCGCCTCGGAGGGTTGAGCCCGGCGCAACCCCAGGCCTCCGCGCGCGGACAATCCCTCACGGACCCCCGCGGCAATTCATGTCGTTTCATGTAGGACCCGGGGGCCTGGAGAGGAACCCTCCGGTGCCCGGGGCATCGCAAGACAACCTGTCATATAGGGATGGGCCCGAGTGACGTGGCGGGTTATAACGACCCGCGAACCGTTCCGGCGGTGGAGGGGCCGTGGGCCACCCCACCGGACGTCACGTGCAAGGTTGATGTGGTGAAAACCCACCCCCGAGGTCCTCTTGCTCCCGGCCGCGTCCGGAAGAAGCGCCGTGTGGCGCCCGCGTCGGCGGCCGCGCTGTCGCGGCGGCAGTTGGAGCGCAAGCTGGCGGTCAGCGTGGGCGCGGCGGCCCGGGCCGCGCGGCTGCGGGCCGGGTTGACGCAGGCGGACGTTGCGGACCGCGTCGGCATCGCGTCGGAGGTCTACGGCCGGCTGGAGCGCGGCAAGATGATGCCCAGCGTCCCCACGCTGTTCCGGCTGTGCCTGGCGTTGCAGCTGTCCGCGGACGCGTCGCTGGGGCTGGCCGTGGCCGCAGCGGCGGGCGCGGGGCTGTGGGAGGAGGACTCCACGGACAAGGATGACCTGCCGGAGATGCGCCGCCTGCTGCGCGCCGTGCGCCGGCTGCCGCGCCCCCAGCTCAAGCTGATGAGCCTGGTGGCCAGCGCCATCCTGCCCACGCGCCGGTAGGCCGCCCGGGCGCCCCGGCCTTTCAGGGGGGCGCGGAGGCGGGAGTCCGGGGCGTGTCCTGGCGGCGCTCCGTCACCCGCCACACCCAGCCGGAAGGGGTGGGGTCTCGGCGCGCGGTGTTCACGTCCACCGCGTACACGTCCAAGGTGTGCTCGCCGGGGGACAGGTCCTTGAGGCGCCACGGGGACTCGCAGGGGATGAAGAGGCTGCTGTCCAGCGAGCACCAGAACACGGGCTTCAGCGTCGTGGCGGTGAAGACGAAGGTGGCCTCCCGCGACGGCGTGGCGCCCGGCGGCCCCTCGTCGATGAACGTGTCCGGCCCTTCGCTCCCCGCCCGCGCCAGCGAGGGCGGGAACAGCAGCGGCATCAACACCATGCCCAGCAGCAGGGACGCGAACAGGCCATGGGGAAGGTAGCGCAGGGACGGCGGGGGAATCATGAGCGGGCTCGCGGAGCATGGAGGAACCCCGCGCGCACCCGGTCCACGGTGCTGGCGCAGGGCAGCGGCGTGGAGTGGCAAGGGCGTTCCATGGCGTCCGGGAAATGGGAAAGGGCGACTTCCTGGAAGGTGGGGATGGATCTGAAATGGGGCGCCCTGTCCCGGGGACGGGGAGGGGCATCCACGGCCCGACGGCACCGGGGAGGGGAGTGTCCGGCAGCGGAAAAGGCGCGCGGTCCGGGTGGCGTGCGGGCGGCGGTGTCGCCACGACGCCACGGGGGGGTGCTTGTCAGGGCGGACATCCCCTGGCCTCATGGATGCTGGCTGGGACCCGCCTTGGACGAACGCCACCGCCCATGACCGTCGCGACGAGGAGCACGACCTGGCGCCGTGCCGCGCTGGCGGTGGGGTGGGGGCTGGGGGTCCTGCTGGCGCCTCCGCTCCCCGCGCGCGCGCAGGCGCCGGAGGCCCGCGCGGTGGCCCCCGTCGGCGACGCGGGCCTGCCCGTCACCCCGGAGGAGCTCACCCCGGACTCCGCCCCCAGGGGGACGGACGCGCCGTGGACGCAGGGGGACCCCGCGTGGGACGGGGGCGTGGGCGGCACCGCCACCGAGGCGGACCTCCAGCGCACCGACGCGGGCTGGGCGGTGGAGGCCGGCGCATCCCCGGACGGCGGGCCCGCGACGGCCGCCTTCGCGCCGCCCGCGCTGGTGCGGGACTCGCCCGCGCCGTACCCGCCCCGGCTCGTGGGCGAGGGCGTGGCGGGCACGGTGAAGCTGGAGCTGCTGGTGGACGAGGCGGGCGAGGTGGACACCGCCACGCTGGTGGAGGGCGTGCACCCGCTGCTCGACGAGGCCGCGCTGCACGCGGCGCCCTCGCTGCGCTTCTCCCCGGCGCGGATGGAGGGCCGGCCCGTCGCGGTGCGCCTGTTCTTCGAGTACCGCTTCGAGGCGCCCGTCCCGGTGGCCACCGGCGCGGACGGGGGCACGCCCGCGCCCCAGGGGCCCATCACGCTCCAGGGGCTGGTGCGCGAGAAGGGCAACCGCAAGCCGCTCATCGGCGCCACGCTGGTGTCGGACGCGGCGCCGGACTCGCCGGTGCAGACGGATGAGCAGGGCCGCTTCGTGGCGCGCTTCCCCACGGGCGGCCAGGCGGTGCGGGTGTTCGCCCAGGGCCACAAGCCTGGCCTGTTCCGCGAGGCCTTGAAGGGCACCGAGTCGCTGGAGGTCGTCTACGGCCTGGAGCCGCTCGTGGTGAACCCCTACGAGACGGTGGTGCGGGGCGACCGGGAGCGCACGGAGGTCAGCCGCATCACGCTGCATGACGCGGAGCTGCGGGAGGTGCCCGGCACCATGGGCGACCCCTTCCGCGTGGTGATGCTGCTGCCGGGCGTGGGCAGCATGCTGTCCGGCGTGGCCTACCCGGTGGTGCGCGGCAGCCAGCCCGCGTCCACGGGCTACTTCCTGGACGGCATCCGCATCCCCATCCTCTTCCACCTGTTCCTGGGGCCCGCGGTCATCCACCCGGACTTCCTGGACGCCATCGACTTCTATCCGGGCTCCCCGCCGCCGCAGTACGGCCGGCTGATGGGCGGCGCCATCGACGGGCGCCTCACCCGGCCGCGCGACGACCGCGTGCACGGCAGCGCGTACGCGGACTTCATCAACGCGGGCTTCTTCGTCGAAACGCCTTTCAAGTCCACCGGCACCAACGTCAGCCTCGCGGGCCGCTATTCCTATACACCGTGGCTCATCGCGCTGGCGGCCAACCAGCTCCAGGACCCGGCGCCGCCCGGGCGCACCAATCCAAAGGTGGTGCTCGACTTCTGGGATTACCAGGGCCGCGTGGAGCAGGACGTGGGCCAGGGCAAGCTGCGGTTGTTTGCCTTTGGCTCGTCGGACACCTTCGGCTCCCAGGCGCAGGACGCGCTGGGGGACACCGCGCTCCAGTCCATCCTCTTCCACCGCGTGGACCTGCGCGGCCGGCATCCGCTGGGGAAGGGTGAATTCGAGGTCGGCGGCACGTGGGGCCTGGACCGCTTCTCCGTGGTGTCGCGCGGGCCGGACAGCGGGAACGAGATCCACATCGACCAGGGCACCTTCTCCGGGCGCGTGGGCTACAGCGTGCCATTGGATGCGCGGCTGCTCCTGCGCGCGGGCGCGGACGTGGACCACAAGCGCGCCATCGTGGACGTGCTCCGGGTGGAGAACGGCCAGGAGGTGCCGGAGGACTCCGTCCGCGTGCCGGTGGCGCTGGCCACCTTCGCCGGCGTGTACGCGGAGGGTGTGTGGACGCCCGATGACCGGTGGACGGTGGTGCCCGGGCTGCGCCTGGACAGCTACCACCTGTCCGGCGGGTTCGACCACAAGGTCATCGAGCCGCGCCTCACCGTGCGCCGCAGGCTCACCGACACCGTGACGCTCAAGGGCGGCGCCGGCATCTTCCACCAGCCACCCACCACCCTCATCAGCCTGCCGGTGGTGGACGTGGGCAGTCTGATGTTGGGCCTCCAGGAGGGCGTGCAGCTGTCCACGGGCGTGGAGTGGAAGGCCTTCGACAAGTGGGAGGTGGGGCTGGATGTCTATGTGAACCCCATGCTGCGCACCATCGAGCTCACGCCCTTCTCCGACGAGGGCCTGGGCGACGACCTGGGCACCGGCGGCGGCCCGGACACGCCGCCCACCCAACCAGGAGAAGACCCCACCGGCAGCGGCTTCCGCCGGGTGGGCGCGCGGCGGATCAACGTGGACACCCCGTCCGGCAACCGCGACGACTGGGACCTGCCGGACTTCCAGAGCCATGGGCTGGCGTATGGGTTGGAATTGCTCATCCGCTACCCGCTGGGGAACAACTGGTTCGGCTGGCTCTCCTACAGCCTCCAGCGCAGCACCCGGCGCACCACCTTCTACCGCTATGACTCCCTGGGGCGGGTCTCCTCCGAGGCCCAGGCCGACCTGCCCTTCGCCTTCGACCAGACACACATCCTGAACCTGGTGGTCAGCCACAAGTTCTCCAACAACGTCACCCTGGGGGGCGTGCTCCACTTCAACACCGGACGCCCCGAATACGGCAGCCTGGGAAGCCAGACGCACCGCGAGGGCACCGACACCGACGGCCGCCCCACCTGGGTGCAGGTGGACAGGGATCGCGTGGACCGCCTGCCCCCCTTCTTCCGCTTCGACGTGCGCGTGTCCAAGGCCTGGGCCTACGAGACCTTCAGCCTGGAGGCGTACCTGGACATGCTCAACGTCACCCTCAACACGGAGACCCTGGGCTTCGAATACCAGGGCGGCGGCTACAGCCGCCAACCCCTCTCCAAGAGCCCCGTGGGGCTGCCCATCGCCCTGCCCATCATTGGCATCAAGGGCAGGTACTGACCCCTCCCCCAGGGACAACCGGAGTGCTCAGCGCTGAGCAGTTTTTCGTGCTCCCTGCCCTGGGGGGCCGATCCACCCGGGGTCAATTGTGTCAGTATTCCTGGAGACGCGGGTTTTTCCAGCCTGCCCGCCACCGAGTTGAAAGGTGGGGGACAGGCCGAAGCGTCGGGGGGAGCACGATGATGGGTTTGTCTTGGGGCCCGGGCATGGCCCCCGCGTGGGAACTGCCCGCCGACAATGAGACTCCCTGCATCCTCCTCGAGCCATTGCACGGGGAGACGGGTGAGGTGCTCGACTTTCGCTGGACGTCCATGAACGTCCCCGCGGAGGGGTGGGTGCGTTCGCTGGAGTTGGGCCGTCACCTGTCCCTGTGGATGCGGGAGGGCACCGCGCTGTTCGACGTGGCGGCGTTCGCGCGGGTGCTGACGCGCGGCGTGCCGCACGTGGGGCTGTTGCCGGGGGACGCGGCGCGGCGGCAGGCGGTGGTGGTGCGCCACGGTGACGGGCTGGTGTTGTGGCTGCTCCCGCGCGACGAAGGCCAGGCGGCGGACGCGCAGCAGGCGGAGCGTGAGCGGGCGGCGCGGCACGAGGTGGAGCAGGCGCTGGCGCGGGCGGAGCAGACGGTGGGGGCGCTGCGCGAGGCGGAGGAGCGCTACCGGCTGGCGACGCGGGCCACGCACGACGTGCTGTGGGACTGGCACTTCGCCACGGACCGCGTGCGGTGGGACCCGGGCACGGGGGATGCGTTCGGTCACGCCACGTCCGTGCTGGAGCACAACCTGGGCTGGTGGGGCGAGCGGGTGCACGAGGACGACCGCTACCGGGTCGTGGACCAGCTGATGGAGTTCGTCGCGTCCACCGGCGACGTGTGGAACGAGGAGTACCGCTTCCAGCGCGCGGACGGCAGCTGGGCGCATGTGCTGGACCGGGGCGTGCTGGCGCGCGACGACGAGGGGCGGCCGGTGCGGATGATTGGCTCGATGATGGATGTCACCGAGCGCACCCGGCAGATGGAGACGATGGTGGAGGAGGCGCGCTTCCGCGAGCGCTTCATCGGCATCCTGGGCCATGACCTGCGCAACCCGCTCAACGCCATCGTGCTGTCGGCGCGGGCGCAGAAGCGCCGGGGGCCGCTGGAGTGCACCACCGAGCAGCACCGCCAGCACGCGCAGCGCATCGAGTCCTCCGCGACGCGCATGGGGAACATGATCGCGGACCTGCTGGATTTGACGCGCGCCCGGCTGGCCGGCGGCATTCCACTGCGCAAGGGCCCCACGGACCTGGGGGCGGTGTGCAAGCAGGTGGTGGACGAGCTCTCGGCCGCGTACCCGGACCGCGCCATCGCGGTGGACGTGGACGGCAAGGCGGAGGGTGAGTGGGACGCGGAGCGGCTGGCGCAGGTGTTGTCCAACCTGGTGGGCAACGCGCTGGAGCACGGCAGCGCGGAGGCGCCGGTGTTCCTGCGCTGCTTCGCGAAGGGAGACCATCAGGTGGTGGAGGTGCAGAACCCCGGCACGCCCATCCCGGAGGAGCTGCGCGAACGCCTGTTCGACCCGTTCCGCCAGGGCGAGGGTGAGCGCGAGCACGGGCGCCGCCGCAACGGCGGGCTGGGGCTGGGATTGTTCATCGTGAAGGAGATCGTCCAGTCGCACGGCGGGCTGGTGGAGGTGACGTCATCGGAGAAGGACGGCACGACGTTCACGGTGCTGCTGCCTCGTCCGCCGCGTCCGAAGGCGAAGGTGAAGTCAGGCAGGGGTCGCACTCGAACCGCCTGATCTTTTGGAAGGGGTGACCGTTCGCCGCCATGCGGTGAACGGGGGAGCGTCCGCCGCCACACGCCGCGCGTGTTGTGCGAACGACCGAAGGGGATGGGCCGCGGGGGCAGGAGACCTGCTCGTCTCGTTGGAGTGCGTTTACCGATTGATCAGGCCGTGCGGCTCGCGCGGCCACCCACGCGGAGGCAGTCCTCATGCACCTCATTCCCCCACGTATCTCCTTGTTTCGTTCTTCTTCCTGGGCGGCGCTGTGGCTCGCCGCGGCGCTGGTGGGTTGTGGCGCGCCAGCAACAGAGGAGGACGTCTCCCTGGGGCGGTCCGCGGAGGGGTTGGTCTCCACCAATGGCCTGTCGACGAATGGCCTGTCGACGAATGGCTTGTCGACGAATGGCCTGTCGACGAATGGCTTGTCGACGAATGGCCTGTCGACGAATGGCTTGTCGACGAATGGCTTCCAGACATGGTTCACGCAGGACCCCGCTTTGGCGGACATGGTGATGCGCTACGTGGTGCAGTGTTCGATGGCGGCGGGGGCCACGCTGTCGTACCAATCGCCGGCCGGCACGAACTACACGTGGCACGGGAGTCTGGGATTGGCGCCAGGGTGGGCAGGAGGGCAGCCCGCGACGCTGGCGGAGCAGCAGGTGGTGAGCGCCTGCCTGGCGGCGCACGCGAACAAGTACGGCGTGCACGTGAACATCTCCGTCCTGGGACGCGACGCGGTGGGCGGGGAGATGCCGTATTCGACGGACGAGCTGAACACCTACGCGGAGCGCGAGGCGTGTTTCTTTGGCAATCTCTTCACGGGCGAGGGCACGTTCGCGGCCAATGACGGCGCGTACCTGAGCTACGACGAGAGTACGGTGCGCACGTGCGGCCTGTCGTCCTGGAGTGAGACGACGACGTGCGCGCCGATGAAGCACGTGGGCGCGTGCCGGTACTACTGCACGCTGGACGCCACGCGGACGTACTACACGCGCTGCAAGTACAACGGCGTGAACTACCGCCCCATCACCACGCGCATGCTGCCCCAGGACATCTACCGCTGCGGCGACGGCGTGTGCCAGCTGACGGAGAAGTGCGGCACGGGCAACACGCCCGACAGCTGCGCGGCGGACTGCGGCGCCTGCAATTAGGGGCTGTCCCTGCGCTCCAGACCGGAGATCGACCTGGCGGGTCGCTTCCTCGACCCGCCCGGGCCCTCGGGCAGCTCGCGGTCGCCGACGAGCAGGACGGCCCATGCCCTAGAAGACGTAGCCCTTGGCTCCCACCAGGAGGGACTGGCTCAGCAGGGAGTGGAACTCGGTGCGGTTGCTGCCGTGGTTGATGACGCCCACCCCGAAGAGCGCCAGTCGGGGCAGCACGCTCCACTCGACATACGCGGACGCCTGTCCGCTCCCATCCACCAGGTTGAGGGAGTAGCGCAGCTGCCAGGTGGGCCCGCTGTCGGTCGGGTTGTTCTGCACCTGGAGGAACAGGTAGTGGCGCCCCTGAAGCGCCAGCCCGTTGCCGAGCGCGGCCCCCAACGTCTGGCCCGCGAGCGCCGAGTCAGGGGAATGGGAGGCCAGTGAATCCGAAGCGCTGGCGGCGATGTCGAAGTACCGCACGCCGTCCGCCCACCGGTAGCCTTCGTTGTTGGTCAGGTACTCCAGATAGACGGTGTGGCCCGAGTCCAGCGTGTAGCCTCCACCGACGAGCGCGGAATAGAACAGCCGCGGGTCTCCGGCATGTCGGGGCACGAACGCCCCTCCCACCGGGGTCGGCAGCGTCTCCGGGTACAGCGCGGACGTCCCCTGCCGCAGCCCGGCCTCCACATAGACGAGCAGCGCCTCGCTGACGGTGGCCTGTCCGAACGCTCCGAAACGCGGATGCTCGTCGGACCACCGCTTCGAGGCATTCACGCTCGCGACATAGACATCCGCGGTGAAGTCCACCTTCAGCAGCGACAGCGCCTGGAAGCCCTCGTCCTTCTCCCACTGCCAGTCGCCCCGCCCGTCGCCGAAGACGTGCATCAGCGTCAGGGACAGCTCCGGCGCGGGGGACCAGGCCACCTGGGCCACGTCCACTCCGAGCAACTCCCGGATGGGGTTGTTCCGCCCGTTCTCGAAGTAGATGGGGTTGCTGGGAGAGCGGAAGTTGGAGGGCCCCCAGGTGAGGAGGTCCCTGCCCACCGACACGGCGAGCTCCTGGTGCGGGTAGGCCGTCAGGGACCACTGGTTCACCCAGGCATCGAGCCGCGTCTCCGGCCCGTCGTCTTCAAAGCGCCGCCACTCGAAGCGGGCCCGCGGCTTCACGCTCAGCACCACCGCCTCCGTGGTGAGCTTCAAATCCAACCGGGGCTCCACCTCCGTCTGTCCCCCAGGAAGACGGGCGATGCGGTTCCCCGGGTTGAGGAGGCTGTCCTCCTGGAGTCCTCGCTCGGTGTCATGGGCGAGGACCTGGAGGCTGTAGGTGGTCTTCTCCTGAAGGGACTGGAAGCCGCCGGCTGCGGCCGGTGCCCCCCATCCCGCCAGCAAGGCCGCCAGCAGCGGCAGGCCCGACGTGGCGGTCTCCGCGATTCGCCGCGCTCGCATCGGCTCAGTTCCCCAGGCGGTTGACGTCGAACTCGGCGCGGGCCAGCTCCGTCACCTGCACGTCCGAGTACACCAGCGTCGTCTCGGCGGACGTGAGCGCGTCCTTGAGGGTCATCTTGCTCACGAAGGGGAACGTCTTCCCTTCGTGGGAGAGCTGATTGCCATACTCGAAGGTGGCGGACTTCAGCCGCTTGCCGGAGAGCGAGATGAAGTCCGCCTTCACCCCCACCATCCGTTCCTTGGAGACCCAGTAGGTGATGCGGTCATAGGTGCAGAACTTGTTGATGGCCGTCAGCTCCAACACATACGTGGCTTCGCCGAGCACCTCCTCCTCGCGCAGCAGCTTCCCCTGATAGTCGACGGCGTAGTGGGTGGAGGCGATGTCGCCCTGCGAGGCCTGCCCGGAGAGCTTCTGGCGGGGGGAGATGGGAATGGGCTTGCGGAGGCCCGGCCGGCTCATCCACATGTTCCGGTCCACCTGCAACAGCTTGGAGCCCTTGAACCGCACCGGCTCGCGGGTCTCCGCGAGGCTCGAGGTGGCGGTGGCCTTCAGCGTGAGCACCCGCTCGGGCTCCGCGTCCGAGCCGTTGACCGACACGATTCGGACCGTCCAGCGGATGCCAGGGAGGCCGCCTCCCCGCGCCCGGTCCGAGGCCTTGAGGATGTCCATGGCATCCGGCGTCGCCGCCCGAGCGGACCCCGCCGACAGCACCAGCCCGACGATGAGAAATAAGGTGTTCTTCATGATGGCCTCCCTCGTGCGCTCAGACATGGCCCAACGTGTCGATGATGGGCTTGCGGGAGGCCTTGCGCGCCGGGAAGAAGGCCGCGGTGACTCCCAGGACCGAGAGCATGAGGAACGCCCTCACCATCCGGGGCACGTCGAGGTCGACCATGAGCTTGACCACGTTGGAGGAGTTCGGAGGCGTATAGGTGATGCCCGCGCTGTTGATGACCAGGCGCACCAGCAACGTGAAGAGCACTCCCGCGGTGCAGCCAATCACCACCAGGACGAAGGCCTCCGTGGTGAAGAGCCGGAGGATGCCCGAGCCGCGCAGGCCCATCGACCGCAGGGTGCCGATCTCCCGCGTCCGCTCCACCACCGTCATGGTCATGGAGTTCACGATGCTCATGATGACCACGATGAAGACGTTGCTGAAGATGAAGGCGAAGATCATGTCGAACATCCGCTTCACCTGGGAGTAGAAGCTCGAAAGCTCCAGCCACGTCTTGATCTCCACGTCGAAGCCCGCTTGCTTGAGCCGGGCCGTGAGGTCCGTCCGGGCCTGCTCCGTGAGCTCCTTGTCGTTCAACAGGACGATGAGTCGCTCGGCGCCATCGAAGTCATACAGCGACTTCGCCAGGTCGAAGGGCAGGTACACGAACTTGTCATTGGTGCCGGCGTTGCCCGTGTTGAACGAATCCACGATGTCCACGTCCAGCGCGTTGGCCTGACCCGTCACGGTGCTGACCAGCAGGGAGGCCGAGTCCCCCGGTTTCAGGTCGAGGATCTTCCCGAGGTCCTCCGCCGTCGCCACGCCGATGGGGTTGTCCGCCTTGAGGTCCCCCGCGAGCTTGCGCTGGAAGTCCCCCTGGAGCTTCTTCACGTCCTCGGGCACCAGCCCCTCGCCGACGAAGATGGTGGACGCCGTGCCGTTGGACACGATGCCGCTGAGGGACATGCGGGGCGTGACGAGCACCGTGTGCGGGTATTGCTGGAGGATGGGCACCGCCCGCGCCAGGTCCTCCTTCGTGAACATGTATCGGGCCGGGTGGAGCCTGCCCTCGGTGCGCAGGCCGCTCTTCATCACGGTCAGGTGCCCCAGCAGCTCTCCCTGGATGGCCTGCCGGGCCAGCCCCGCATACACGTTGTGGATGTATCCCGCGAAGAGGCTGATGGAGGCGAAGCCGAACCCCACGGAGATGAGGGTGGCGAGGCTCCGACGGCGGTTCTTCAGGAGGTTTCGGAAGCCGATGGTGAAGTAGTTCATCGAAGACTCTCGTCCGTGCGGAGCAGGCCGTCCTTGAGCAGGAGCTTGCGGTCGACCAGCTCCAGCAGACGCGGGTCGTGGGTGGTGAAGATGAAGGTGACGCGCCGGGTGCGGTTGAGCTCGCGCATGAGCTCGACCACCATGACGCTGTTCTCGGAGTCCAGGTTGGCCGTGGGTTCATCCGCCACGACGATGGAGGGCGAGGTGACCAGCGCGCGGGCAATCGCCACGCGCTGGCGCTGGCCGCCGCTCATCTTGTCGGGGCGCGCGTGGAGCTGGCCCTCCAGCCCCACGTCCTTGAGCGCCTGGGTGGCCCGCTCGCGCGCCTTCGGGTCGGCCACGCCCTGGATTTGCAGCGGCACCATGACGTTCTCCAGCGCGCTGAGCACGGGGATGAGGTTGAAGCTCTGGAAGACGAAGCCAATCTTCCGGCTGCGCAGGTCCGCCAGCGCGTCGTCCGACAGGTGGCTGACGGGAAGACCCTCCAGCGTCACCTCCCCGGAGGAGGGCGCGTCCACCAGCCCCAGGATGTTCATCAGGCTGGACTTGCCGCTGCCGGAGGGGCCCCAGATGGCCACGAACTCGCCCCGGTGGATGCGCAGGGACACGCCCTTCAACGCCTGGACCTTCGTCTCTCCCAGCACGTAGTCCCGTTTGATGTCGCTCAAGGACAGGAGCACCTCCGCCCCCGCCGTGCTCGTCGCCATGCCCGCGGTGTCCGCGGCCTGATTCGAGTGGCTCATGTCAGTTCTTCCATCGGCTGGATGGCCCGGATCAACGCCGCGCCGGCGTTGCCTCCGAACGAATAGGAATGCGCCAGTGCCGCACGGACCGGCGGGTGTGCCTGGGGCTGTCGCACCAGGTTCAGCTCGAACTCCGGCTGGTCGGTGCCCGCCTGGACGGGCAACCCACCGCCCCGGACCGCGCCGACGCAGGCCAGCAGGTTGAACATGTCGCTGGCGGACTCCGCCTCGCCGGTGAGCGCCTTGAGGCTGCTGATGGGGATGGTGCTCGCCGCCGGGCCCAGCACCGTCCGGAGCGCGGCCACCTCCGCCCGGTCCAGCGACTGCGTGGAGTTGCTCGCGGCGGCGATATAGCCCACGTCCCCGGGGGATGAGGCCGCTTCCCGGAGCGCCTGCTCCATCGCGGAGGCGAGCCCCCGGCCCTCGGGGTGGTGGTGGGCGAAGGCATGCCCGTCATGCGCCACGCCCAGCCCCGCCAGCTCCGCGAGGACGGTGGCTCCTCGCGCCCTCGCGGACGCGAGCGTCTCGAGCACCACCACCCCGGCTCCTTCGCCCAGGATGTGGCCATCCCTCCGCGAGTCGAACGGGCGGCTCACGTTGGCGTCGCTCAGCATGCCGATGTCGTCCATGTCGTAGTGGGTGGCCTCGGTGAAGAGGTCGAACGTGCCCGCGATGATGGCGTCGGCCCTCCCGCTCCTCAGCGCGCGCGCCGCCAGGGCGAGCACCTGGAACCCGCACGCGTTTCCCGCGCTGATGGCGTAGTTGGTGCCGTGCCAGCCCCAGCGGATGCTGAGGGCGCTCGCCACCGCGTTCGTCACCGTCTCCTGGAACAGCAGCGGTTGGACGAAGCGGGGCTCGCTCGTGATGATGCGATGCCAGATGTCCTGGCTGACCTCGGTCATCGCCCGGTACGTGCCCAGGAACACGCCCACCCGCTCCGAGTCCCACGTGGACGGGCCATACCCCGCGCCCTGGAGCGCCTCCTCGGTGGCGAGCATCGTGAACTGCGTGGCCCGGGGCGCGCGCCGGAGGTTGTTGGAGCCTGTTAGCGCCGCGAGGCTCCCCTGGGGAACCCGCGCCCCCTGCTTGCACGCGCACCCGGACGCATCGAAGTCCTCGATGGGGCGGATGGCGCCGCGCCCCTCCGCGAGCGCGCTCAGCAGGGCCGGGGCACCCGCTCCGTAGGGCGACACCGCCCCCATGCCCGTGATGACAATCCGCGTCTGCCCTTCGTCCCCCGTCCTCCGCGTGGAGCCATTCATCGTCTGCCTCTCCGTTCCGTCTTCGAGCTCTCGAGACACCTCAGGCCTCCCAGCGCCGGAAGACCATGGCCGCGTTGTTTCCGCCGAAACCAAAGGCATTGGCGAGGACGGCCTCCACCCGCGCCGGCCGGCTGCGATGGGGTACATAGTCCAGGTCGCACTCGGGGTCGGGCGTCTCCAGATGCAGCGTGGGGGGCAGGAAGCCCTCGTTGAGCGCCACCACCGCCGCCGCGGCCTCCACGGCCCCGCTCGAACCCAGGCTGTGGCCAATCATCGCCTTGATGGAGCTGACGGGGACCTGGCACCGCTCGCCGAAGACCTGCTTGATGGCGCGGGTCTCGATGATGTCGTTGGCCGGCGTGCCCGTGCCGTGCGCCTTGATGTAGCCGATCTGCTCGGGCCGCATGCCGGCATCCGCCAGCGCGGCCCGCATGGCTCGCGCGGGACCGCGTCCCGTCTCGTCCGGGCGGGTCATGTGGTAGGCGTCCGTGGAGCCGCCATGGCCGGCGAGCTCCGCCAGGATGCGCGCCCCCCGTCGGGTCGCATGCGCTTCGCTCTCCAACACCCAGAACGAGGCGGACTCACCCAGCAGTGTCCCGTCGCGGTCCTTGCTGAAGGGCCGCAGCTTGTCGCTCGCCAGCGAGCGGAGGACTCCGAAGCCGGCCTGGGGCATCTCGCTGAGCGGGTCCACGCCTCCGGAGAACATCACCTCGGTCTGACCCGACCGGATCGCATCCACCGCGACGCCGAGCGCATGCAGGCCCGCGCTGCACGCGGTGGACATGACCAGACTGAGCCCTCCCAGCCCATGATGGCGGGCCACCTGGTCGCTCATGGCGCAGATGAAGCTGTCGAGCACCAGCGAGCGCCAGGGCTCGTCCTCGCGCGCACGGCCCTTGCGGTAGGGGTGATGGAGCGCGGCGTAGCCCTCCTTCGCCGCCGGCATTCCGCCCAGGTTGGTCCCGAGCACCACCCCGGCGCGCTCCCGCTCCGCGTCGGTCAACGTCAGTCCCGAGGCCGCGAGCCCCTGGGCCGCCGCCACGCGGATCATCTGGGTGCCCCGGCTGAGGTGGGGCAACTCCCCGGCGCTGAAGTGCGCCGAGAAGTCGATGTTCTTCAATTCCCCGGCTGACTGACAGCGATGCTTGCTGGCGTCGAAGCGGGTGACGGGGGCAATGCCATCCCTCCCCGCACGCAGGCCCTCCGTGAACTCCTTCAGGTTGTTTCCGATGGGCGTGAGAACGCCAATTCCCGTGACGACGACCCTGGTGCTCATCCTGTTCCTCTCGAATGTGATTGCGCGTCTCCGCGGAGCCGCTCCGGTCCCGTGCCGACGGCGCGCGCTACATCGTCAAACCGCCATTCACGAGCAGCACTTCTCCGACCACGTAGGCGCTCTCCGACGAGGCGAGGAAGAGCGTGGCCTGGGCGATGTCCTCCACCGCGCCGAGCCGGCGGATGGGCGTGGCCTGGATGAATCCCTCGCGGACTCCCGGGCGATTCATCAGCCCCGACACCATCTCCGTGTCCACGAAGCCGGGCGCCACGCAGTTGACCCGGATGCCCTGGGGGCCCAGCTCCCCCGCCAGCGTCTTGGTCAGGCCGATCAACGCGCCCTTGGTGGCCGCATAGGGCACCTGGCCCGCGCGTCCCCGAACCCCCGCGGTGGAGGACATGTTGATGATGGAGCCACGGCCCTGCTCCACCATGGGCCCGATGACCGCCTGACAGCAGGCGATGGCGCCATGGAGGTTGACGTCCACCGTCTCCCGCCAGGACGGCACGGGCATCATCATCAAGTGCCCATCCCGGCTGATGCCGGCGTTGTTCACCAGCACGTCGATGCGCCCGAAGCTGGAGAGGGCCGCCTCCCGAAGCCGCTCTGGGACATCGGGGCTCGCCACGGAGCCGGGCACCAGCACGCAGCGCCGTCCCGTCGCCTCGACCTCCGCGGCGGCCTGACGCGCGGCCTCCGCGTTGCTGCCGTAGTTGAGGACGACGTCCGCCCCCTCGGAGGCGAACGCGATGGCGATGGCCTTGCCGATGCCTCGCGAGGCGCCGGTGACGATGACCGCCTGTCCCTGGAATCGCTGTCTTGTCGTCTCGCTGTGACTCACCATGAACCTCCGGTCGCCGACAGGCGCTGTCCCGTCGTGAGATTCGCCGCGCTGGTGACGAGGAAGAGCGCCGCCTCGGCGATCTCCTTCGCGCTTCCTGGCCGCCCCAGGGGACCGAGCTCTCCGCCGAGGCGTTCGCGCTGCGCCGGGGGCAGCTGCTCGGCCTCCTCCGGTAGGAGGTGGACCGCCAGCGTGTTCACGGAGATGCCCTGGCGCGATACCTCGTTCGCCAGCGAGCGGGTCATGGCGGCGATCCCCTCGGCGGCCACCCTGTTCGCGCCTCCCGAGGCGACGTCCAGGAGGCTGAGAATCCTCCCCGCGCGTTTGCGCATCATCGGGCGGATGACCTCCTTGCAGAACCAGGCCGTGCCGCTGAGCTGCCGTTCGATGGTGAGTCGCCACTGGTCGGCGACCTGTTCACTCAACCGGCCCGGTGCGCGACCCAGGTAGGCATTGGCGAGCACGTCGACGCCTCCCAGCTCCGTGGCGACGCGGCGGACCGCCGCGCTCACCGCCTGGGCGTCCGACAGCTCGCAAGCCAGGGCCAGCCCGGCGCCGAGGTGGGTCGCGAGCCGCGCCGCCGCGTCCTCGTGCTCGGGCAGGAACACCAGGGCAACCTTCGCGCCCGCCCGGGCGTAGCGCCGTGCGATGGCATCGGCGATGGGTTGCCCGGCGCCTGTCACGAGCGCCACCTTCTGGTGGAGCAGGCCCTCGACGAATGGTGTGTGGATTTCCGCGCTAGTCATTGCGTCCAGCCCCTCCCTGAGAAAGCACCATGAATCCGCTGGCGACGGGCTCCGCGCCGAGCCAGGCCTTGACCTGGATCCGGGCGGTGGCCCGCCAGCGTTTGAGGACGGTCGCCTCCATCCGCAGCTCGCTGCCGGCCGGGATGGGGGCGTGAAAGGTCATGGCCTCGATGCCGCCGAGGTACCAGACCGAGGCCGCCGTGGCGTCGCTCCCGCGCAGGAGCATGATGGCCACCTGCCCCAAGGCATCCACCAGCAGCGCGGAGGGCAGGGCGGGAGGTGCGTCTCCAAAGCGCTCGAACAGCACCTCGTTGACGCTGACGAGCTTGCGCGCGCGGCCATGCCCTGGGGCGAGCTCCTCCACGGCATCGACCAGGAGCATGGGAAACCGGTGGGGCGTCCCCCCGAGGATGGGGGCCATGGGGTGGTCGCTCATGGGCGACTCCGACGCAGCACCACGGCCACGGCGCTGCCCTCCGCGCCCAGGGCGGTGACGAGCACCCACTCGGGGGTGAGTCGCCGCGCCGCGCCTGTCACGAGCCGGAGCTCGGATCCGGGACCCGGTCGAGGGCTCCCGGGAATGCCCGGGACCCAGCCGGTGTCCAGGGCGAGCGCGGCCAGCAGCACGGCCAGCGTGCCCGAGGCGCTGAATGTCTCGCCCAGGACCGCCTTGGGGCAGGTCACTGGCACCCGCGCCGCGTGCTCACCGAGCGCCTCGTGGAGCGCGCGGTACTCCCATGCGTCGAAGTCCCGCCGGCCATTCGCGCTGGAGAACACGGCGCCCAGCCGTTCGGGTTCAATCTCCGCCAGGGACAGCGCGTCCCTCACGGCGTGGGCCAGCGTCCGCGCCTGCGCTTGGGGCGGGCCTCCGCGCTGCCCGGTGCCGGCGACCTCCGCGTAGACGCGCGCCCCCCGCGCCCGGGCCCGCGACTGCTCCTCCAGCACGAGGGTGCACGCCGCCTCGCTGACCCGCATGCCATTGGATTCCTCGGCGTACGGACGCGTCATTCCCGGGGGGCCGAGCCATCCCTGGAGCGACAGCCCCTCCAGGAGCCTCGGGCTGACCGTGTCCGCGCTTCCCACGACCATCCGCTCGGCCCTGCCCTCGTCGATCTGCTGCCCGCCGAAGCGCAGCGCCTCCAGGCCCGCTGCCCAGCCAGAGCACAACGTCGCGGTGGGGCCGCGAAGGTCGTGCACCATGGAGAGATAGCCGGTGGCCGCGTTGGTGACCGTGTTCTGGAACACCACCGGATTGCCGTAGCGGGGACCCCGTTCGAGGATGCCCTCCAGGTACTCCTCGTTGGTGGGCAGGCAGCCATGGCCCGAGGCGAAGACGACGCCCGTCTGTCGTGGATCCCCAGGCGACGTCGCCAGTCTGGAGTCCTCGATGGCGAGGGTGGTGGCGGCGAGCGAGATGCGCCCGAGCCGGTCCATGTGCCGCAGCTGCGCGGGCTGGTTGTCGAATACCGCGTCCGGAATCCGCTCTGGGGCGACGGTGCCGACGGGCTCATGGCCGTCTCGCGGGAAGAGCTCCCACAGGGCCTCGTGACCCGCGGCCGCCGGGCACACCGCTCCGAGCCCACTGATGACGATGGTCCGGCTCATCGTCCCTCCCTCCCGGCTTCCGGGAGACGCCGGGCGATGAGGGCGACGTTCGCCCCACCGAAGGCGGACTTGGTGCTCATCAGAACGTCGATGTGGCGCTTGCGCCCCTCGCCCCGGACCACGTCGACGTCGCACTTCGCGTCCAATTCCTCGCAGTGGAGCGTGGGCGGGATGAAGTCGCGCTCCATGCCCAGCAACGAGCCGATGAGCTCCAGCGCGCCCGAGGCGCCCAGGGTGTGACCGAAGTAGGGCTTGAGGGAGTTGACCGGCAGCGACGCGGTCCGCGCGCCGAAGACCTGGCGCAGGGCATGACATTCCGCCGGGTCATTGGCCGGCGTCCCGGTGCCATGGAGGTTGACGAAGTCGATCTCCTCCGTCGTCAGTCCGGACTGGAGCAGGGCGCTGGCCATCGCCTGCTGGAGGCCGCGTCCCTCCGGGTGGGGACTGGTGGGGTGGTGCGCGTCGCCGGCCGTCCCCCAGCCGCACAGCTCCGCGTGGATCTTCGCGCCCCGCTGGCGCGCGTGCTCCAGCGCCTCGAGGACGAGGATCCCCGCGCCTTCTCCCAGGACCATCCCATTGCGGCGGTGGTCGAAGGGGCGGCACACCGTGGGCGTCATCGCCCGCAGCACGGAGAAGCCGCTGAAGCTGAGCTGGGTCAGCGCGTCCGCGCCCCCTGCCACCATCAGCGACGCCCGACCCCGGCGGATCTCATCCACGGCCCGCCCGATGGCGAGGCTGCTGGAGACGCAGGCCATCGTCACGGTGGACAGGACGCCGCCCAGCCCGAACCGGGTCGCGATGTTGCGGGCGATGGACGAGAAGGGGACCTCCGCGAAGAGCTTGCGTCGTGCCTCCGCATCCCCGGAGCGCATGAAGCGTTCGAGCGACAGCGCCGGCCCTCGGCTGGTGCCGATCATCACCCCCGTGTCCTCGCTCCAGCGTCCACCCGGCGCGAGGCCGCTGTCCTGGAGGGCCTGCTCGGCGGCATGGAGGGCCAGTCGTGACACCCGGTCCTCTGCGTCGAGGGGGGGGCCGGGCAGGTCGACCTCGCCGGCCGTCCGCGCCCGTCCCTCCGTCCCGAAGGCCGCCGTCTCCCGGATTCCGCTGCGCCGCTCCTCCAGGGCCCGCGCGAGCGCGCCTGTCGACAGCGCGTTGGCGGCGGTCACTCCCATCCCCGTGATGACGACCCGATGCGCGGTCATGGGGCCTCCACCAGTCCGTCGTGGCCCGGGATGATGTGGCGGTACTCGCTCAGCAGCTTCCTGCGCGTGTGGCTGTACAGCGCGGTGTCCTGGGCGAGCTGGAGCTCCCGCTCCGCGTCCTCCAGCAGCGTCTTGCGCGTGAAGAGCGCATCCCCGGCGATGAGGATCTTCCTCGGCGCCTCCTCGCTGTCGGTCCGGGCGCCATGGGCGACGATGGAGATGTGGCCGTGGGTATGGCCCGGCGTGGGCAATACCTCGACCTCCTCGGTGAGCCAATGACTGCCCTCGATGGGGACGAAGCGCGCGTCCCGCTCGAGGACCCGGTTGTAGAACTCGATGTTTCGAGACACCTCGCGCACGATGGAGCGGACGTAGAAGTCCTTCACCGTCTGGTAGTGCTCGCGCAGCAGGTCGGAGGTGGCTGTCTTTCCAGGCGTGGCATCCTGGTGGTAGGCCTCGATGAACCTCGCGTTCTCGATGAAGTCCTTGGCCCCCACGATGTAGCGGGCGTTGCGGAACAGCAGGTGGTTGCCGCAGTGGTCGTAGTGCAGATGCGTGGCGACGACGACGTCGACATCGTCCGGGGTCAACCCCCGTTCCTTGAGCGCGAGCACCAGCCGTCCCGCATCGTCGCTCAGGCCGCTGTCCACCAGGATGTTCCGCTTCTGTGATTGGAGGAGGGTGACCGTGGAGCGCAGCCGCGGGAACCCACTTCCCTGGATCAAGACATTCAAGAGCATGGAGGTGTATTCCCCGAGACTAGGAGCCGAGCATCAGCTCGCCGTCGGCGACGAGTTCTTCGCCCACGAGTGCTTCGACCTTCACTTGATGGATGGTGCCCAGGCTCTTCAGGTGCGTGGCCCGCACGCGGAGCTGGTCACCCGGGACCACCGGACGCCGGAAGCGCATCCGCTGGATGCTCGCCATCACCCCCGGGCGCGCCGGCTTCGAGCCTGCCTCCGGGGCGGGGAGGCTCCGCGCGCGCAGCATGACGCCCGCGACCTGGGCCATGGACTCGACGATCAGCACCCCCGGCATGATGGGGTGTTCGGGGAAGTGACCCTGGAAGAAGGGCTCGTTCGCCGTGACGCACTTGATGCCCTCGGCGAACTCGCCGGGCCTCAGGTCGTCGATCCGGTCGACCATGAGCATCGGATAGCGGTGCGGAAGGATTTGGAGGAGCTCCAGGACGCCCAGCCTGGAGGACTCCGTCGGCGTGTCACGCACTGGCGGCCTTCTTGCCGCCCTCGGCGAGCAACCGGCTGACCAGCGCCGCGAGCGTGTCGATGGAGTAGAACTCCTTGGACACGCTGTCGTCCGCGATGACGACGCCCCACTTCTCCTCGATGCCGACGACGATCTCCAACGCCTCGACGCTGTCGAGCGCCAGGCCCGCGAACTCGGCGGTGCCGCTTCCGAACAACGGCGCGCCGTCTGGGATGCTCGCGGGAGCGATGCTCAGCCGCAGGCGATCCACAATCATCGACTTCAATCCGGCCTTCAGTTCGTTGATGTCTACCTGCATCGACTGCTCCTTGCGTTGAAGAGTCAACGTATCGAGCACGTCTGACATCACCGTTGGCGATGCGATGTCGCGCCAGGACCTGTTCAGTCCATTTTTCTCAAGACGCGAGTATTTGCGCCCGCGCAGGTCTCCAGCGAGGTCGGGGATGACTGAGGAACCCACTCCAGGGACTGGAATGACCCGTAGGGTGTCCGCCTTGAACTCGGCGACCGTCGCGGTGTCTGGCGTGAAGCCCAGGGTGTCCGCCCCCGCGCCCGCGTTGGTCTCCGCGAAGGAGGGACTCAGCGCAGCGCAGCGCTGGCTCAATCAGGCGGAGGTGGAGATTTCCCTGCGCTCCCGTCAGTGATTGGGGACGCGGCGCATCTCCACGCGTGACACAAGCCTCGCCGCGAAACACAGGCATGGCGGAAGTGTGCCAACCGCCACCGGCTCCAGAGTCGAAGGCGTCTTCCTCGAAGGTCTCCAGCAGGTGGCCGCCGGGGCCGGGCGGGTCGAAGCGCGGGGTGCCGTTGGGGTGCTGGCGGGCGGGGTCCGCGGGGAGGGGCCGTCAGGACTTGCGGCCTCGCGGTGGCTTCGTGCCCCGCGTGCGCTCCGCATGGGCCTTGAAGCCGTCCAGCGGCTCCGCCCAGCAGGACTCCACCTCGTCCAGCCAGCCGCGCAGGGCGGAGAAGGGCTCCGGGCGCAGGCTGTAGACGCGCACGCGGGCGTCGTCCGCGTCGGCGTGCTCCTCCACCAGCCCCGTCTGACGGAGCACGCGCAGGTGGCGGGACATGGCCGGCGGGCTCATGCCGAACGCGGCGGCCAGCTCACCGGCGGGGTGGGGCCGCCGCCGCAGCCGGTCCACCACGCCCCGGCGCGTGGGGTCCGCGAGGGCGGCCAGGGTGCGGTCGAGCGCGGAGGGGGCGGGCATGGCCTGGGGCTACGCCGGACCGGCGACGCGCTGGGTGAACCACCAGCGGTGGCCTTCGGAGTCCGTGGCGCCATAGGTGCGGTTGGTGCCCCAGTCGTCGCCGTAGTTCTTGGTTTCGGGCTCCTGGATGATGACGGCGCCGGCCGCGCGCGCGTGGGCGCAGTGGGCGTCCACGTCGTCCACGTAGACCATCAGCGTCTGGGTGTTGAGGCCGCCGTGAGGACGGGGGCTGTGATGGGCGTCGTGCTGCCGGGCGGAGCTCACCATGATGACGCCGTCGCCGTAGATCAGCTCCGAGTGCTTCACGGTGTTGCCCGGGCCCTCCACCTTGAGCCGTGTCTGGAAGCCGAAGGCGCGCTCCAGCCAGTCGATGGCGGCGGAGGCGTCCTCGTAGAAGAGGCTGGAGGAGATGCGCGGCCAGCCCTTGGGCGTCTGCTTCATGGTGGTGGCTCCTGGGATGAGTCGTTAACGTCAGGGTGAATGATTGACCCTGACGTTAACGTTCTTCAACCGGGGCCGCTAGGCCGTGTCTGATGGATGTGGGAGCGCCGGTTGTTGTCTCCGCAAGGAGGCAAGGCGAGATGATGCGCTACGAG
>NZ_VKLU01000012.1:0-366784 GCF_007352635.1 Corallococcus sp. Z5C101001 | reverse complement strand
TCAACTACCTGGCCCTGGTGCAGGTGGCGCTCATCTTCTCCTACCTGCGCCACCTGCATCCATCAGACACGGCCTAGCGCGAGGCGCTGGGCATCACCGGCACCTTGGGCACGCGGCCATAGAGGAGCTGGTAGGTGTTGTACGAGCGCAGCACGCGCTTGATGTAGCCGCGCGTCTCCGCGATGGGGATCTCCTCCACCCACGCGTCCAGCGGCAGGTCCGGGCTGGCCGCGCGCCAGCGGTTCACCGCGCCGGAGCCCGCGTTGTAGCTGCCGACCGCGTAGGGCGTGTGGCCCTTGAACTGCTTGATGAGACCGCCCAGGTAGTGCGCGCCGAAGCGGATGTTCAGCTCCGGCTGGAGCAGCGAGTCCACGGTGAAGTGCTTCACCTTGAGGTCGCGCGCCACGCCCTTCGCCGTGGACGGCATCAGCTGCGTGAGGCCCAGCGCGCCGGCCCAGGACAGGGCCTTGGGGTCCAACGCGCTCTCCTCGCGCATCAGCGCCTGGAGCAGGTCCGGCTCCACGCCCGCGGGCACGGTGTGCTTCTCGATGAGGTCGCGGAAGGCGTTGGGATAGGCCACCTCCCACACCGGCCGCGTCTGCGCGGTGATGCGCCCGCTCAGGTCCTTGCGCAGCGCGAGCCGCGCGATGGCGTGCGCCGACCGCATGTCCCCGGACTGCGACAGCACCATCACCAGCAGCCGCATGGACTCCGGCGGCTGGCTCGAGCGGTTCACCAGCATCAGCTCCGACGACACGGAGTCCGCGAAGCCCAGGCGAAGCAGCTCCACGCCCGCGCGGAAGTGCGGATCCTCGCCCATGGGGCCCGCGAACATCGGCCAGGGGCTGGCGGACTCCGGCACGTCGAAGATCTTCGACGAGGCGCGCTCCAGCCGCTTCGCGTCCAGCTCGCCCAGCTTCGCGCGCGCCATCAGGCCGTAGTACGTGGCCGGGTGCTCCACCGCGAGCGCCTCCATCAGCTCCGCGGCGCCCTGGATGTTGCCGCGCTCCTCCAGCGTGCGCGCCCGCCAGTAGCGCGCGCGCTCCACGTCGTAGGACTCGTCCGCGTTGGCGAACTGCTCCTCGATGCGGTCCAGGAAGGAGAAGCCGCCGTCCTCCACCTTCGACGTGCGCGCCACCCAGAACGCCTTGAAGAGCGCCTCGCCCAGGAAGTCACCCTTGGGGTACAGCCGCGCCACCTCGTCCAGGCGCGCCATCGCGTCCTGGGGGCGGTTCGTCTTCACGTACAGGTCCGCCGCGTAGAAGAGCGCGTCGTCCGCGAACGAGTGGTCCGGGAACTCGCGCGCCAGCCGCTCGTACGTCTCCGTCCCGCGCTGCTGATCCACGATGGAGCGCGACGAGCCCAGCACGTACAGCGCGCGGGCCAGCAGGTCGCGGTCCTTGCACTGGTCCACCACCGGCGTGAGCACCTGGATGGCGCGCGTGTGCTGGCGCTCCTTGCGCTGCCCCTTGCCGAAGGCGAAGTGCGCCCGGCACGCGAGCGCGTCCGGCAGCTTCATCGTCGCCAGCATCGGCTCCAGGATGGCCATGCCCTGCTTGTTGCGGTGCGCCTCGATCAGCGCCTCCGCGCGGCCCACCTTCGCCTCCACCGGCGGCGTCTGGCCCTTGAGACGCTTCTCCACCTGCTTGACGATGGGCGACAGGGGCTGGCTCGCCCACAGCCGCCACAGCGCGGCGCGCTCGGCGGCCTTGTCCTTCTTCTCCACCGCCAGGTCCGCCGTCGCGATCAGCGCCTCCGCGCCCACGTTGCGGCCCCAGCCCGTCATCGTGCGCTGGGTGAGGGGCGTGAGCGCCGCCATCGCGCCGTCGTAGTCCTTCTTCTTGCGCAGCACCCGCGCCAGCCCCAGGCGCGCGTCCACGTACATCCGCGAGCCCTCCGGCACCTGCTTGAAGCTCTCCGCCGCAGCGTCCAGCTGGCCCTGGGACTCCAGCGCCACGCCCGCGTGCGTGAGGCAGCGGTCCCTCAGCGCCGGGTAGTCGTTGGCCAGCGCCGCCATCTCCACCGCCGCCGCCTTGTCGTCCCCGGCGCGCACCGCCGACAGCGCGCGCAGATAGCGCACCGGCGGGCTGACACCCTCGGCCTCCAGCAGCGCGCGCGCCCGGGTGTACTGCCCCTTGTCGAACGCGTCCTTCGCGTCCCGCTTCTTCCCGTCGGCGAAGTACGGCGCCAGGTCCTCCAGCCCATAGCGGCGCCCGCGGTGCACCACCGGCGTGGGCGGCACGAGCCCCGGGAAGGCCGGGTTGAAGACCTGCACGTAGCCCCCCGGCAGCGGCGCCTTGTCCGCGTCCGGCGGCGGCGTCAGCTGCGCCTCCGACGGCGCGCTGTCCGTGCGCGACGCGGGGGCCTGATCCGTCTCCTCCGTGGACGCCGCGCCCAGGAGGCCCTTGGGCCCCACGGGCGTGGGGGCCGGTGCCGTGGCGGCCGGCGTCACCGGGGCGGTGGAGGCGTCGGAAGGGGCGGGAGCCTGCGCCGACAGGAGCGTCGCGGAGGCGAGGAGGGCCAGATGCTGGAGGGACACTTTCATTCGCGGGGGCCTCGGGGACCCTGGGTGATGCGCTCGGGCACGCCCGAGGACAACTGGGGATGGATGGAAAATTTCCAGCCCCCGACAGAGGTTAGACTGTCCGCCTGCACATGGATATCCGCACCCAGAGCGCACTGCTTGCATCCATCATCGGCCTGGCGCTGGGCGTGTCCATGTTGTTGCGCCCCGGGCGGCCCCGGGTCCTCACCCTCTACTCCGTCTTCACCCTGACGGTCGCCGGGTACTACCTCAGCCTCTTCTTCCACAGCATCTTCCCCGCCCAGGACTACCCCTGGGTGTCCCGCATCGCCCTCGGGGCCACCATCGCCGTCGTCTCCCTGGTCCCTGGAGCGGCGGTCTCCTTCTTCCTTGAGTTCTTGGGGGTCAGCAAGGGCGCCCACCTGGTCGGCCGGCGGCTCGCCCTCCTGTCCGCCGTGCTGGGGCTCACGGTCGCCGTCACTCCGTTGGCGGACAAAACATGGGCCCGGGTGGCGATGGGGACCTGGGTGCTGGGCACCCTGTTCACGTCCGTGTCGCTGCTGGTGCACCGGGTGCGCACGACGGAATCGCGCATCGAGCAGTTCCGGCTGGCGTACCTGGCCATTGGCGCGGGCGCGGCGGTGCTCTTCAACGGCCTGGACTTCCTGAGCCGCTTCGACATCCCGTTCCCCACGCTGGGGCCCGTCTTCGCGACGCTCTACCTGTTCTTCCTCGCGCAGACGCTGCTGCGGCTGCGGCTGATGGACCTGCACGAGCTGCTGGGGAAGATCGCCTCGCAGACGGTGCTGGCCATCATCCTGGCGGCGGTCTTCACGGTGCTCACCGCGTGGGTGGACGAGAACACGTCGCTGTTCGTCTTCAACACGGTGGTGGCCGCGTTCGTCATCCTCATCCTGTTGGATCCGCTGCGCACCAAGGTGGAGGAGATGGTGGTGCGCATCTTCTTCCGCGAGCGCTTCGCCCTGCTGGGCACGCTGGGCGCGCTGCGCGTGCGGATGGCGTCCGTCATCGAGATCTCGGAACTGGCGCGCGTGGTGCTGGATGCCCTGCACGAGACGGGGCGCGTGACGCACGCGTCGGTGTACCTGATGGCGGAGGACCGGCCCGGCTACCGGCTGCTGGATTCGCGGGGCCCGCTGCCGGTGGCGCTGCTGGACACGGCCGCCGCGCGCGGCGTGCTGTTCGCGGTGGCCAGCGGGCAGAAGGCGGTGCTGCTGGAGAACATCGAGCGGCGCATCTCCGTGATGCGGGTGCAGGCGGTGGAGGGCAAGCGCTTCCGCGACGAGCTGAAGCGGCTCAATGACACGCGCGCCGCGCTGCTCCAGATGAAGGCCGGCATCAGCGTCCCGCTGATGGGCAATGACCGTGTGATCGGCTTCCTGAACCTCTGGGACGAGCGGGTCCCGGAGGCGTACGCGTCCGACGAGATCGCCCTCATCCTGGAGGTCTCCGAGCGGATGGCGACGGTGCTGGAGAACTCCAAGCTGTACGAGAAGATCCGCGAGCGCGACCGCCTGGCCGCGCTGGGTGAGATGGCGGCGGGCCTCGCGCATGAGATCCGCAACCCGCTGGGCGCCATCAAGGGCGCGGCGCAGTGCCTGGACCCCAAGCGCCTGCCGGGCGAGGACGGCGAGTTCCTGGACGTCATCGTGGAGGAGGTCAACCGGCTCAACGGCGTGGTGACGGCGTTCCTCGACTACTCGCGTCCGCTGAAGCAGAACTTCGGGCCCACCGACCTCAACGAGGTGGTGACGCGCACGATGCGGCTCATCCAGAACGACATGCCGGCCACCGCGGAGCTGGCGGTGGAGCTGGACCTGCGCCTGCCGCGCACGGAGGGTGACGCGGAGCAGCTCAAGCAGGTGTTGATCAACCTGGTGCAGAACGCCGTGCAGGCGCTGGGGCCCCAGAAGGGCTGCATCACGGTGCGCACGGAGAAGCCGGAGCGCTTCGGGGACTTCCGCAGCGCGGCCGGCGAGTTCGTGGAGGTGCGCGTCTCCGACAACGGGCCGGGCATCCCGGCGGATCAGCAGCCGCACATCTTCATCCCCTTCTTCACGACGAAGCAGAAGGGCACGGGCCTGGGGCTGGCCATCTGCCAGCGCATCGTGAAGAACCACGGCGGCAGCATCAGCGTGCAGAGCAAGATGAGCGAAGGCACCACGTTCGTCATCCGGCTGCCGGCGCTGCCGTCGGAGCCGGTGGAAGGCGCGCTGCCGGAGGGCACGCCCGCGCCCCCCACCCGCCCCTCCCAGTCCGCCCTGCCCGTCCCCGAGGAGCTGCGCGAGCCCGCCCCCGCCCCCGCGAAGCCCCCGGAGCCGAAGCCGAAGAAGGAAAAGCGCCGCCGCGCGGGCTGAGTCACGCGCCAGGGGGCCTCCGGGTCCCGTTTCCGAAGAAGACCCGGTAGGCTGGTGCCCTCCATGCGGGCGTGCCCCTTCTGTCAGACGACGATGCGCAGCACCTACGCCCGGGGCGTGGTGCGTGACGAGTGTGGAGCGTGCGGCGCCGCCTGGCTCGAAGCGGAGATGCTGGCGAAGCTCATCGGTGGCCCCACGCTGGAGTCCGTCTTCGAGCAGGCCAAGGGGAAGCCCGGGCGGTGCAAGGGGTGCGAGGCGTCCCTCCAGTACGTCCCCGGCTGTCCTTCCTGCGGGCGTCAGGCGCCGACCTGCCCTACGTGCGGCGGCGCGCCCCTCCCCGCCGTCGACCTCCGGGACGTCGCGGTGGACGTCTGCGTGAAGTGCCGGGGCGTGGCGCTGGACTCGGAGGAGCTGGCCCGGCTCCAGAAGGCGGCGGAGCCCGAGCCCCGCCGGGAGCCGATGCCGGGCCCCGTGGACTTCGAGCACGAGTACGACGACCCGCGGGGGCTGAGCCTGCTGCCCAAGGTGCACCTGGGCGACGTGCCCGCCTGCGTGACGTGCGGGAGGCGCATCGACCCGCGCTACGGCTTCGTCTGGGAGGAGCGCCTGTTCTGCGGCAGCTGCGCGCCGGAGGGCTCCGCCCCGTACACGGACGAGCTGACCAAGGCCCGGCCCAGCGAGACCTATGGCCGCCGCGCCCGGCACCTCAACAACAGCGCCGCCGAGTCCGCTGTCGTGTGGTTGCTGTCGAAGATCTTCAAATAGACACGCGTCACGAGAGGCCGCGCCTGTAACGGTTCTGGTTACAAATCAGCGCCGCGCACGACGCCTTTGTCACATTGAATATTTCACCCAGGCTGGTGCACCCTGTCCGGGCAAGAACACCCACCCAGGGAAGCTGCATGAAACTGACATGTCTCATCTTGGCCGCGCTTGTCTTCATTCCCATCCACGCGAACGCCAAGGAGGCCATTGAGATCAAGCTCGCCTCCAAGACGACGAAGTATCCGGCGGACATGCCCGTCGACCTGGTCGTCACCTTCACGAACATCTCCGACAGCCCGGTGCGGATCCTCAACCACCAGACCCCCGTGGTGGAAGGGATTGAGGCCGACATCCTCTCCGTCTCCCGGGACAGGAAGCCGGTGGAATACATTGGCCGGCTCTACAAGCGCGTGGTCCCCTCCGACCGGGACTTCCTGACCCTCAAGCCAGGAGAGAGCGTCTCGGGCATCGCCTCGCTCTGGGACAACTACGACCTCTCCGGCTCGGGGACGTATGCGGTCCAGTATCGGACCGAAATCCTCAGCCAGGGAACCAGCAAGGGCGGAGCATCGCTCGAGGCGTTCTCCAACGTCCTCTTGCTCGACATCGAGGGTCGCGAGCCCCCGCTCGATCCGGATGACGCGGACGACGAGGAGCCGGTCACCAAGATCGTCGACGGCACCAATGGGAAGTTCAAGTCGTGCAGCACCTCGGAGAAGAACGACCTCATCAATGCCCGGGAGCATGCGCTCAACTACGCGGATGACGCCTATGACTATCTGGTGGCCGGGACCGTGACGTCCCGCTACACCACCTGGTTCGGCGCCAACGACTCCTCTCGCTACAGCACCGTCCGCGAGCACTTCCGGAAGATCCGGAACGCCGTGGACAACGCCTCCTTCCAGTACTACTGCAACTGCAACAAGTCCGGCGTCTACGCCTTCGTCCGCCCCAAGAAGGAATACAAGATCCACCTCTGCCCTGCGTTCTGGTCCGCGCCGATGACAGGGACGGATTCGAAGGCGGGAACGCTGGTTCATGAAGTCAGCCACTTCCGGGTGGTCGCCGAAACGGATGACCTGGCCTATGGACACACGGCCGCGGCGAGCCTTGCTCTCTCGAACCCTGGCAATGCCGTCAGGAACGCGGACTCCCACGAATATTTCGCGGAAGCCACGCCGTACAGTCCCTACAACCCCTGTGCCCCGACCGTCACCTCCCATACGGGCGCGCCGATCTCCGCGACCTGGGACGGGGTGAACTGTTACGTGATGACGGTGCCCGCAGGCTCGGGACCGTTCGTCTACAACAACAGCTACTACATCAACGCCGTGCCCGGCACCTCATGCCCGGCACCGTCGTCGTACGACACGGCGAACTGCTACGTCCTCCCCTACCCGTCCTGGAGCACCACCTACTTCGTCTGGTCGGGGAATCTGTATCTGACGCCGGGACCGGGCAATGCCTGCCCCGCGCCGTCGTCGTTCGACGGGGCCAACTGCTTCGTCATGCCGCTGCCCTGGGGTTCGACGCCGTTCAAGTTCGCGAACAACCTCTACATCACGCCCACGCCCCACTGCCCCATGGGCAGCTTCGACAGCGAGCATTGCTATCTCGGGACGGCGCCCGCCAGCCGGACGGCCTCCGTGTGGGGTTCGTCGTTCTATTACAGCCACTGACGATGGCACCGGACATCGTGTCTTGACGCCTTGTCCCGGCCCGCACGGCGCCGCGTGACAAGGGGTCCTTCACGGCACCGGGGCCCGTGGGCTCCTGACTCCCCCTCCAGAGGCAGGAGCCCACTGGCCCTGGTCTTGCTCTTGGGCCTCCGGGTTCCAACCTGGGAGGCTTCGGTGAACCGTGGAGTGCACAGGTCCCTTCAGGGACTGTTCGTCTTGATTGTCTTTTCCTGCGCCCTGACGGCGGCGCTGATCGTGAATCAAGGATTCGAGGCGGTCGTAACCCCTGGCCCCCGCGAGACACCGCCCGCGGCGCACAGGCCCACGAGCGGCCCCACGGTGGCGGCACTGGAGGCGAACCAGCTCGCGCGGCTGACGGGCCTCTCCCTCCGCGACGAGATACCCACGGCTCCGGCCCAGCCCCCGGCCCTTTCCCGGAGCATGATGGGCCTTCGCCTGCTCGGGACCCTGGTGGCGCAGGATCCCCGGTGGTCCATGGCTTCGGTCCATGAGCTGCCAGGCGGCAGCGCGCACAGCCTGATGGTCAGCGACATCATCCAGGGCGCCCGCGTCTTCGCCATCGAGCGGGAGCGCATCCTGCTCATGGTGGACGGACGGGTCGAATACATCGACGGCTCAGCGACCGTGGCCCCCGTGCCTGTGAATGTCCATCCAGGTGCGGTGATGCCAGGAGGCTCCGGCCTGGGCCGGGGCATCCGGGAGACGGGCACGGACACCTATTCGATTCCCCGTGAGGACGTCACCGAGGCGATCACGCACTTGAATGAACTGTCGATGCAGGCCCGCATCGTGCCCGCCTTCCGCGACGGCCGCGCCGTGGGCTTCAAGCTCTTCTCCATCCAGGACGGCTCGCTCTACTCCCGGCTCGGGCTGCGCAATGGAGACGTGCTCCAGCGCATCAACGGCCTGGACCTGGACAGCCCCGACAAGGCGCTGGAGGCCTTCACGAAGCTGCGCGACGCGCGGCGCATCGAGCTTCAGCTCGAGCGCGGGGGCGCCCCCGCCCGGAGGGTCTTCGACGTCCAGTAGCCCCGCTACGCCTGCGCCGCCGCCAGCTTCTCCTGCGCGAGCTCCCACCGGGCATAGAGGTCTTCCAGCTCCTCCTTGCCCGCGCGGTGCGCGTCCATCAGCGGCTTCGCCCGGGCGAAGTCGTTGTAGAGCACCGGGTCAGCCAGCTGCCCCTCGCGGTCCTTCTGCTCGGCCTCCACCTTCGCGATGCGCTCCTCCAGCTTCGCGATCTCCTTCTTGATGGGGCCCTCCACCACCGAGCGGCGCTGGCGCGCCTCCGCCTCCAGCCGCTTGCGCTCCTTCTCCGACACCGGGCCACTGCCCGCCGCGGCGCCCTTCCCGTTCGACACGCCGGACTCCGCGCCCTCCGCCGCCAGCCGCGCCTGCTCCTGGTGGTAGAGGTATTCGTCCAGGTTGCCCGGGTGCGACGTGAGCTTGCCGTCCGCCACCTCCCAGACGTGCGTGCACAGGCCGTTGATGAAGCTGCGGTTGTGGCTCACGAACAGGAGCGTGCCGCCGTACAGCTTCAGCGCTTCAATCAGCATCTCCGACGAGTCCAGGTCCAGGTGGTTCGTCGGCTCGTCCATCAGCAGGAAGTTGGACGGCACCAGGAGCAGCTTCGCCAGCGCCACGCGCGCGCGCTCGCCTCCGCTCAGCACGCCGATGGGCTTCTCCACGTCATCGCCGCTGAAGAGGAACGCCCCCAGCACGCCGCGCACGTAGCTCTCCGGCTTGTCCGCGGCCAGCGGGCGCACCTCTTCGATGATGGTGTTGTGGCGGTCCAGCTTGTCCGCGTGGTGCTGCGCGTAATAGCCCACCACCACGTTGTGCCCCAGCGTCACCTTCCCGCTGTCCGGCGCCAGCTCCCCCGCCACCATCTTCAGGAGCGTCGTCTTGCCCGCGCCGTTGGCGCCGACCACCGCGATGCGCTGGCCCCGCTCCAGGCGCGCGTCCAGCCCGTTGTAGACGGTGAGCGCGCCATAGCGCTTGGTGATGCCCTCCATCAGCACCACGTCCCGGCCGCTGCGCTCCACTTCCGGGAAGCGGAACTTCATCGTCTGGCGCTCTTCCAGGACCTGGACCTTCTCCAGCTTGGCCAGCATCTTGGCGCGGCTCTGCGCCTGCTTCGCCTTGGTGGCCTTGGCGCCGAACCGGTCGATGAAGCCCTGGAGCTCCGCGCGGCGCTGCTCCACCTTCTCCGCGCGCGCCTGCAGGAGCACCATCTCCTCCGCGCGCTGGCGCTTGTAGTCCTCGTAGTTGCCGGCGTACTCGCGCACGCCCTCCATCTCCAGCGACACCACCCGGTTGATCTGCCGGTTGAGGAAGTCGCGGTCGTGGGAGATGAGCACCATCGCCTTGTTGGAGCGGCGCAGGAACCCGTCGAACCAGGCGAGCGTGGGCACATCCAGGTGGTTGGTGGGCTCGTCCAGGAGCAGCAGGTCCGGGTCCTGGAGCAGCAACCCCGCGAGCGCGGCCCGCATGCGCCAGCCGCCCGACAGCGCCTGGGCGGGCTTGGACAGGTCCGCGTCCTTGAAGCCCAGGCCCTTGAGGATGCGCTCCGCGTGGTGCTTGCCGTAGCGGTTCTCGAAGTCGTCCAGCTCCGCGTGGAGGTCCGCCAGGGTCTGGGCCAGCTCCAGCTGCTCCTCCTCGTCCGTGGCCTGGGCGAGCGCGGCCTCCGTGTCCTTCAGGCGCGACTCCAGCGCGTCCCGGCCGGGCACGGTGCTCATCACCGCCTCCACCACCGTCCCCTCCGGCAGGCCGGCGATCTCCTGGGGCAGGTAGCCCGCCCGGGCCCGGCGGCTGTACTGGACGGTCCCCCCGTCCGGCAGGCTCGCCCCGGCGATGATCTTCATCAGGGAGGACTTCCCCGTCCCGTTCGCCCCCACCAGGCCCACCCGGTCCCTGGGACCGAGTGTGAAATTGTCCTCATCGAAGAGGACCTTCTTTCCGTAGGCGAGGCTGATGTCCTGGGCGATGACGAGGCTCATGGCGGAGGGGGAGATACCAGCCGGGGAGCCCCACGGGAACGGTCCTGATGCCTGCCTGACCGCCCAGGGGGCACATCTCCCCGGTTGGGCGTTAGCCAGGGCTTGCCTATACTCCCGCCACCCATGGCCGCCCCCTGCCCCCACTGCGGAAGTACCGACGGACTCGACCACCTGTGCGCGGCGCAGAGTCTCCAACTGCTGGGCCAGGTCCTGGACGGCCGCTACAAGATTGAAAGCGTCCTGGGACAGGGCGGCATGGGCATGGTCTTCCGGGCCACGCAGACGTCCGTGCAGCGCCCCGTGGCGGTGAAGACGCTCAACCCGTCGCTGGCCGCGGCGCCCCAGTTCTTCGAGCGCTTCCGCCGCGAGGCGGAGATCGCCAGCCGCCTGCGCCACCCGAACGTCATCACCATCTTCGACTTCGGCCGGGCCGCGGACGGCACCTGCTACTACGTGATGGAGCTCCTCAAGGGCGAAAGCCTCAAGGAGCTGGTGAAGCGCGAGGGCCCCATGACCCTCCGCCGCGCGGTGAACCTGCTGGAGCAGGCCACGCTGGGGCTCGCGCACGCGCACGAGGAGGGCTGCGTCCACCGCGACCTGAAGCCCCACAACATCATGGTCCAGGCGCTCGACGGGAAGGACTTCGTCAAGGTGCTGGACTTCGGCCTGGTGAAGGCCCTGGAGCAGGACGAGGAGGAGCAGCTCACCTCCACCGGCCAGGTGCTGGGCACCCCGCAGTACATGCCGCCCGAGCAGGCTGGTGGCGAGTCCGTGGACCAGCGCTCCGACCTGTACTCCATGGCGGGCGTGCTCTACTTCTGCCTCACGGGCAGCTCGCCCTACGGCGCGAACACCGTGCGCAAGGCGCTCACCGCCTCGCTCACCCAGCCAGTCCCGCCGGTGAACAGCAAGCGCCAGGGAGCGCCGGTGCCGCCGGAGCTGGACGCCTTCTTCGCCAAGGCGCTCGCGCCGGAGAAGGAGGACCGCTACCAGAACGCGCAGGAGTTCATTGACTCGCTGCTCGACGCGGTGGAGGGCCTGTCACAGGAGGAGCTGGACGCCCATCCCACGGGGGGTGCGCCCGGCGCCGAGCGGGGCACCGGCAGCCGCAGCCGTCCGGGCGCGGGCTCCAGCAGCCGCGCGGGCTCCGGCAGCAAGCTGGGCTCCGGCAGCCGTGCGGGCCGTGCTCCGGGAACGGGCGCGGCGAAGACGGGCTCACGCGTGGGGCTGGCCTCGCAGCCTCGGGGCACCACGCCCGCCGGAGCGCAGGCCGCGCCGCGGGCCACGACCAGCGCGGCCAACCCGCCGCTCTCCCCCGCCAACCGCGCCCGTCCGCCCGCCCCCCGCGCGGAGCCCGAGGCCCCGCCGCCACCCCAGGGCATGTCGGGGGGGGTGAAGGCCGCGATCATCGCCGTACCGCTGCTGCTCATCGGCGCGGGCGTGGCCGTGGTGATGACTCGCGGCGGTGGCAATGAGGCGCCCGTGACGCCGCCCCCCGTGGCGGCGACGACCCCGAAGGCGCCCGTGGAGCCGCCTCCCACGCGGGTGCAGGACCCGGCGCCGACGACGCCCCAGCCGGCCGCCCGGCCCCAGGACGTGACGGTGGAGTTCACCTCCACGCCGTCCGGCGCGGCCATCTACGACGGCGAGGCGCAGATCGGCACCACGCCCACGAAGCTGGTGCTGCCCCGCTCGAAGGCCTCCGTGCTGCGCTTCCGGCTCGGCGGGCACCAGGATGAGGAACGGACGCTGGACTACAGCCGGCTCGCGGACACGGCGGATCAGCACGTGAACGTGCGGCTGGAGCCGGTGCGCACCGCGGCCCCGACCCGGCCCACGAAGCCCCCGAAGCCCAACGGCAGCGACCCGGGCATCGGCGTCTTCGAGTAGGCGCGGGTCCAGGCCGGCCCGACGTACGACTCGGGTCCGGGACCGCCCCGAGCCACGATGCGCGAGGTCCGCGTTCGACCTCCCCCGCCCCCCTGCGCTCCAGGGGATGGGGTCAAGAGGGAGGCGCCCGCCGCGAGCGGCGCAACGCATTCCTTGAGGGTCGGGTACTGTGGATGCATCACAGTCATCGATCCCTCCTCAGGAGTGAGTCAATGAATGCGCGTCCCATGGCAGTCGCGGCGGTCTTGCTGGCCCTCTCGCCAGGCATCGCGAGGGCCGAAGACGTGGGCATTGAGTGGCGGAGGGCCGCCGATGCTGCTTGTCGAGGACAAGGCGGCGTCGAATTCATCCCTGGCGGAGAGCTGACGGACCTTGGGATCTGCTCCAACCTCCAGTGCAAGGGGAGCGACGGCAAGACAAGACGCATCACCCTGGACGACGGCGCTGTGTGCCACCGCTGGCGTCTTGAGCGCCCGCTCTTTTTCAGGGTGAGAGGCGTTTGCGCGAGCGGCAACTGCAAGATCAAATAGCAGTGCCAAGGAACCCAGGGACGAATCGCAGGCAACTGGAGAGAAGGCTGGAGGTAGATGGAGCGCTTCGTGACGCGCTCGGAGTCCACCTCAAGCCAGACACGTCAAGCGGAGGGCCACGGCGTGGCAGCCCTGGTGGGCATGTTTGTCAGGCTGATCTACTATGTCAGCGCTCACCTCTTTCCCCCGTCAAAGGAGTCAGTGTGAAAGGATTCACGTGGATGTTGAGCGCCGCCCTCGTGGTCATCGCGCCCGTCGCGACGAGCGAGGCCGTGCCCAACCGGGTCACCAATGGCCTGGTCGGCGAATGGAAGAGCACCATCACGTCGCCATTCTTCCCCGAGCGGGCCCTTGATACGAGTGGCTTGGGACAGACCGCGACGGTCGTGGGCTCGAAGGTGCAGTCCTGGGGCTGGTGGGACAACGGCATGGATCTGGTGGGTGACCGGTACCTCCAGGTGGCCAACTCGCCCTACCTGAACTTCGGCACCGGCAGCTTCACCTTGACGGCGTGGATCCGCATGTCGGACACCAGCCGCTACAACAAGACCATCATCGACAACCGGGGCACCGACGGGCGCGGCTATTCGTTCGCGGTCACCGAAGGCAACAAGCTGCTGCTCCAGTTGGCGGACGAGACGGGCTGGCTCAACTACACTTCGTCACCCTATCTGGTGCCCAATCGCTGGCATCACGTGGCGGTGAGCGTCAACCGCACCTCGTGGCCAGTGAACATCTCCTTCTACGTCGATGGGTACGACGCCGGCCTGGCCACGCCCAAGATGGGCAACATCAACAACACCAACAACCCGTTCTACATCGGCGGCCACAAGGACAGCGCCTGGTATCGGTTCTCCGACCGCCTGGATGAGGTGTTCGTCTTCAACCGCGCCCTGCCCAACTACGAAATCTGGAACGTGCTGAACCCGGGACGGCCCTACTACACGCCGTCCTACTGGAATGACAACAGCCGGCAGGGCCAGAACAACTGCTACAACTACGCCAACAACAAGGCCACCAACACGTTCGCCCAGCCGGGCCGGGCCACCGGCGCGCAGGCGTCGTACATGGATTGCGCCCTGGTGCGGCAGGCCGCCATCAATGACGGCCTGGAGCCCATCCCCGACTATCCGAGCAGCTTCCTCAACTTCAAGACGAGCGCCGCGCTGGTGGTGGCCCCGGGCTACGACTACCACTGGTACCGACTCGACGAGAACGGCACCTGGTCCCACAAGCCGGGCGGGACGCGCGCGACGAACCTGGACAACGCGGGCCAGGTCATCACGGATCCTCGCACCGCCAACCGTGGCCCTTACACCCAGTTCTGCGGCTTCTTCATGCTCTGGTCGGACATCGCCGAAGGCTACGGCCACGAGTTCATCAACTAGTCCCCCCCTTTCCACGGAGAACCTTCCATGTCGCGTCTTTCGTTTCGTGCGTTCGTCGTGTGCGGTGTGCTGGGACTGGGTGTCGCCGGGTCGCTGACGGCCTCCGCGTCGGACCTCCAGGCCGAGCAGCCCCAGCAGGGGCTGCGTGTGACCTTCCTGCTGTACTCGGGCCGCCCCAACCCGAGCGTGCTCGTGACCGACCCCGCCCAGGTGCGCGCCATCGAGGAACAGCTCGCCCGGGCGCAGGCGAACGGGCAGCGTACCTCGGTGGCCGAGTCCCCCGCCGTCCTGGGCTACACGGGCATCCAGATCGAGCGTCTGGGTGACGCGAGCCGGGGCAGCGCGCCGCTGGTGCTGAAGGGCGATGTCCTGCGGGAGAAGGCAGCCCCCGACCAGGCGGCCCTCGCGCCCGCGTCGGGCACGGTGTCCCGCGACGCCGCGGGACTCGAAGCGTGGCTGCTCGACCTGGGCCGTAAGCAGCAGGTGATTGGCGACATCGAGCTGTCGGTCATCCGCACCGCGAAGTAACCCCGGCGCGGTCCCACGACCGCGGGCCCTCCCCACTCCAGGGCCCGCGGTCCCCCGGGGGATGCGACATGGACATCCTGGCCGTTCCTCGCGGTCGCTATCACCCGATGAGAATGGATTGGACAGGCAACGCCGTGACTTCCGTGTCTTGTCCTCCGACGCGGAAACCCTGACAGCCATGTCATGCGCGGCGTGGAACTCCCTCTGAGCGGTGCTCCCGACAGCGCCAGGAACACCCCTTGCTCCAGGAGGGAGTTCCCGCGGTCGGAGACATGCGCTTGAACAACGCGATTCTGATTTCAGTCCTCCTTCTTCTCAGTACGACCCAGGCACGGGCACAGGCCCCGGAGGCGACGGAGCAGCGGCGCTCCGTGGGCGTGCGACCCGCCCATGCGCTCTGGATATCGCCCGTGGTCCACGGCTCGCTCATGATGTCGGGCCCCCTCGTGGCCGGCTTGCTTCATCTGGCGCTCCCGGTCGGCATGAATCTCCAGGTGTCGGACCGGACGGACCTCGTCATTGAAGTCACGCCCAGATTCTCGCGCCGCCCCTGCACTGATCCGGTCCCCCGCTGCGGCACGATGCGGGCCCTCACGGTCTCCACCGGTGTGGCCTGGACACCGTGGCCACGCGCGCGGGGGGACGGCTTCTTCATCCAGCCAAAGCTGAGCGGGATGGTGAGCACCATGACGGACAGGGATGAGGCCAACGTAGGAGCCCCCGCGGACCGAAGCATCACGGGAGGGCAGCTCACCCTGGGCCTCGACCTGGGATACCGGAAGACGACCGCGCGCTCGGGCGCCTATCTCGCCGCGTTGATCGGCGCGGGCGCGGGGTACAGCTGGAACCAGCGGCGCAAGGAGCTGGACATCGGGGGGCAGTACCTTCTGCCCTGGGGCGACACACGCAGGAGTGGACGCATCGTGGACCTCAACCTCGACGTCCTGCGTCTGGGCGTCACCTTCTGAGCGGCGACGTGGGACTCCCCCTCCCGGGAGCCCCCGGCCCCCAGCCCCCTCATCCCCGCGGCTCGCATCAGCCACGGGCAGCGATTGCCTTGGGGCGCGGTCACACGTACGGGCTGCCACGGGCCGCGGCGCTGGCGGCGGTGAAGCCGCGGTCCATCAGCTCGACGAACACCTCGCGGTTGGCGGCGGCACTGCCTGAGCGCTTGCCGCGCAGGGCCTCGCGGAAGGCCACGCGGTAGGCCCCGACCAGCAGCGCGGCGACCAAACGCGCGATGGGATCGCCGACCGGTGCCCCCACGCTCTCGGCGAGCAGCCTGCCGATGTCGCGCTCCAGCTCCTCGGTCAGCTCGCGGGTGTAGGCCCGGAGCGCGGGGCTGTCGGCCACGACCTTCCAGAAGCCGGAGACGACAGGGGTCACCTTCACGAACGCGTGTTGCTGCTCGACCAGCTCGTGAACCAACGCTCGCAGCGCCGCCACCGGGGAGCGGCGACCGCGGCTGGCGAGCGCGTCGCGCACGAGCGTCTGCGCCTCGTCGCTCCGGTCGAAGAAGAGATCCTCCTTGCGGGGAAAGTAGTTGAACACCGTCATCTTCGACACGTTGGACGCGGCCGCCACGTCGTCGATGGTCACGTGCTCGAAGCCGCGCTCGGTGAAGAGCTTCGTGGCGATGTTCGAGATCAGCTGGCGCGTCGCCCTCTTCTTGCGCTCACGCAGCCCCTCGGGTTTGGCGGCCGGGTCGCTCGGTCGGCGGTCGGATTCGGACATGGAGCAATTGTAGGTCGAATACTAATTTGTATCCGGTACAAAATTCTGACACCTTCGCCGGCATGGACAAGGACACGGTGGACGTGCTGGTGGCGGGAGCGGGGCCCACGGGGTTGATGCTGGCGAGCGAGCTGGCACTGAGGGGGGTACGGGTGGTGGTGCTCGAGCGGCGCGCCGAGCCCGATTCGACGATCAAGGCGGGAGGCATCGGGGCGCTGGCCAGCGAGGCGCTCGAACGGCGGGGGCTCGGACCGGCGCTCGACGCCGAGGAGGCCGCCGCGGTCGAGGGGATGAACGCGATGAAGAAGTCGCTGGGGGTGCGGGACGGCCCGCCAGCGGGTGGCATCCGCCGCGTGGGGGGACACTTCGCGGGACTGCGCCTGATCGACCAGACCCTGCAACGCGAGCCCGGCCGGAGGATGCGCGGGGTCCAGCAACAGTCACTCGAGCGCATCCTGGCCGAGCACGCTGCCTCACTCGGGGTCGAGGTCTGGCGCGAGCACACCGTCGAGTCGTTCGACGACACCGGTGAGCGGGTGAAGGTCGAGGCACGAAGCCCCGGAGGGTCGCGCCAGCTCGAGGCGGCGTTCCTGGTGGGCTGCGATGGAGGCCGGAGCACGGTGCGCAAGCAAGCCGGCTTCGACTTCCCCGGGACGGCCCCGACCCTCACCGGTCATCAGGCCCTCGCCGAGTTCGATCACCCCGAGCGCCTCCTGCCGCTCGGCTGGCGGCGCACCGCGGTGGGGATGATGTCCTACGGTCCGACGCCAGGGCGCGTGGGCCTCATCGAGTTCGACGGGCCGCCCGCCGACCGCGAGCCCCCCGTGACGGCCGCCGAGGTGGAGCAGCGCCTGCGGCGCGTCAGCGGGGCCGACGTGCGCATCACCGCCCTGCACTCGGCGACGCGCTTCACCGACAACGCGCGCCAGGCGTCGAGCTACCGGCGGGGTCGCGTGCTGTTGGCGGGCGACGCCGCTCACGTCCACCCACCCTTCGGAGGACAGGGACTGAACGTCGGTCTGGTCGACGCGGTCAACCTCGGCTGGAAGCTGGCCGCCACGGTGCAGGGGCGCGCCCCCGACGGCCTGCTCGACACCTACACCGCCGAGTGCCACCCGATGGCGGCGCGCGCGCTCGAAAACACGCTCGCCCAGATCGCGCTCATGCGCCCCGACCCGCAGACGACCGCGATGCGGCGGATCGTGGCCGACTTGATGACCACCCACCCCGACGTCAACCGCTACTTCGGCGAGCTGATGAGCAGCGTCACCCTGCGCTACGACCTCGGCGACGACGATCCGCTCGTCGGGCGCTTCGTCGCCGACCTCGAGCTGACGATTGACGGAGGGGTCACGCGCCTGTTCTCGCTGATGCGCGACGGCCGGGGGCTCCTCGTCGATGGCGATGGCGTGGCCTCCACTCAAGGGGCCGCGTGGGCATCGCGCGTGCGCGGGGTGAAGGCCCCCGGGGCGCGCTCGATGTTGATACGCCCCGATGGCTGTATCGCGTGGGCCGGACGCGACGGCGGACTGCGCCCCGCCCTGGAGCGCTGGTTCTCGGCGCCCTGAGGGTTCTCCGTCTCGTCCACTACTTCACGACATGCATTAATTCCCGATTGCCACATGATATGAGGTGCGGGGCACACTCGAAGGGCTTGACGGTCAAGCATGGAGCCGGGTCGCGCACTCTCACGTATCTGGAGGCAGTCAATGCCATACAGTCCCCTGTTGATCAAACCGATGAAAGAGGAGCTCACCAGCATCGGCTTTGAAGACCTGGTGACCCCGGCGCAGGTCGACGCCTGGATGAAGAACCCGACTGGCACGGCGCTCCTGGTCGTGAACTCGGTGACCGGCGCCGCGGCGGGCATGGCGCGCCCCGCCGTTCGCATGGCGCTCGAGAACAAGGTCAAGCCGACCCGGCTGGGGACGGTCTTCGATGAGCACGACCTTGAAGCCACGGCGCGCGCGCGTGGCTATTTCCCAGACATCCCCCCGTCCTCTCCTTCGATAGCGATCTTCAAGGACGGCGAGCTCGTCTACTTCGTGCCAAGGCATCGCATCGAAGGCAGATCCGCCGACCAGGTGGCGAACGACCTCATCGGCGTGTTCGAGGAATACTGCACGTAGACCGCTTATCTCCGGCAAGCCCCGTCCCGAGCGCGACGGGGCTTGCCGGGCCAGCCGTGACGCGCGGCCTCGAGCCGCGAGAGGGAGAAACATGCGGAAGTTTTCCATGACGGTCGTCCTGCTGTGCGGAGCACTGATGTCAGGGTGCAATGGAGTCGACGGGGAGCCACCCACCCACGAACAGCCTGACGGCACCGGCACCGAGGCGTCCGTCGCGTCGTCCAGCCAGGCGGTCGTCTCCCCCTCGCTCGACGCGTCGCTCTCATGTATCGCGACGTACGCCAACGCCGGGACCTGCGACTGGGAGCACTGGAGCGAGCTGTGGGAGACGTGCCAGACCTACGAGCACCCGGAGCTCGAGGACGGCGTCTTCCTCGATGAGGTTCAGTCCGGAAACTGCACGGCGGACAACTGGACCGCGCTGCGCGAGCAGCTCATCACCCCTCGCCCTCCGCTCGTCCGCGTGCGCGAGAGCTGTGGCAGCAGCTCCCCGGTGATTCAAGAGGCTGGCTCCAACGGCTGCTACACGCTCAAGGGAGCCGCGGGTGCCTCCTATGTCGACGTGCCCATCGGCAAGGCCGTGACGCTCCATGCGGGCGCGGACTGCACCGGCGACTCGGTCACCGTCGAAACCGACACGAACCTCTGCGAGACCTCTTTCGAGAGCGGCGCGAACGCGAACGACCAGGTGCGCTCGTTCCGGATCCAGGACGTCGAGGCGCCACCCTCGGCGCACCGCTACGACTGCGGCGAGGCGGAGTCGACGTGTGTCACGAACTTCAACAACAGGCTGGGCGCCATCAATCAGAAGAACACCGTCAGGGTCGTCCGCATGACGCTCGATGGCAGGACCACGCCCTCGTTGGCGACCATCCGGGACAGCATCCGCGACCTGTCGGATTACTTCTCCGTCGCGTCTCGAAACCAGGTGAGCTTGGAGATCATCGGCTCGCAGACCGTGCAGGTGACGAGCGCCAACTGCAAGACGGCGAAGAGCCAGGCCAGCCAGAAGGTCAGCTCGAACGCTTTCGTGACCGTGTTCATGCTGCCCAGCGGCATGTGCTCCACCTCGAACGCCGGCTCGCGCAGCGTCTTCCTCAAAGGCAACCTGTTCCGAGACTACGCCCACGAGACCGGTCACGTCCTCGGCCTCAAGCACGGCGACGTGCGGGATTTCACGACGGGCAAGATCACCTCGTCCGGTGACTCGAGCACGTACATGGGCACCAATGCGTCGGACAACTACAACCTCCCGCAGCTCCACTGGCTGGGGTGGACGAAGAAGGAGGAGCTGGTCAAGGTCAACTCGGCCATCGACAACGGTGGCTCCATCGACGTCACCCTTCGCCCGGTGGGAACCAACGCCGACAGCACCAGCAACCTCCCGCTGGGCGCGGTCTGGGAGCTTCCCGGCGGCGAACAGCGGCTGTTCATCGCCGTGCCAAAGCCGCGCACCAATGGCTCGAATCAGATCGAGGGCGGGACGGTGTTCGTGTACCGCGCGCCCACCTGCGTGGGCTGCACGGGCATGGCCATGGGGACGATGCAGATGGCGCGGTTCAGCGCCAAATCCACCAATGAGCGCGAAGTGACCGGCCTCTTCGTCAAGCCGGTGGGCTACACGAGCAGCTTCGTCCAGGAGGCCGGGAAGAGCGTCGAGGTGTTCTCCTCCGTCACGGTGCGCATCTGGCGGTCGTCGCCAACCGCCGCACCCTGAGCACCCGCCGGGCGCGGGCCGTCACCGACGGTCGGTGCGTCCCCAGCGGAGCGTCAGTCCGGCATGGCCGGTCGGCTGACGCCGGCCCTCGCTCAGCTCGAACGGAAACTCGAGACCGCCCTCGACACGCAGCTCCACGGACGGCTTCAGGCGGAACGCGACGCCCAGCGAACCGCCCGGTGAGGCCAGCAGGTGCGAGCCGTTGAACCTGCCTTGAAAGACGGTGAGCGGCCCCGCGAAGGCCCCCATCAGCGAGGCGCCCCCCGTGAGGGTCACCGTTCGACTGAGCCGATAGTCGAGCAGCGCCTGCGCCCCGAGACGGAAGTTGACCGGCTCCGTGGAGTTGTTGGTCACGGGCACGAACCAGACTCCCGCGCTCGGGGCGACCGAGAACGTCCAGGGCGACCGCTCGAGGAGCCGATGCCGCGTCCCCAGCTCCAGCCCCAGGAGGGTGAGGCGACCGCCCCAGTCCCAGTTCTCGCCGGCCCCCTTGCGGAAGGTGAGCTCGGGGTTGGGCAGATACGCCCGTTCCCGGCCTCGCTCGAAGGCGAGCCCGTTCAATGAAACGCCGATCTCGGTCGTCCCGACAGGCGTCGTCGCCGCACCAAGGTTCCTCGCTCCGCTCAGACAGCCGGAGGTCAGGAGGAGCATCCCGCCCGCTCCCAGGGCCCGCATGGCACGCCGTGGCGTCATGGGGGCCACGCGAAGCGCACCCAGACCGGATGGTGATCACTCCCAGCGGGACGCCTGTCCACGCCGCGATCCACGGGAGAGAGCCCCCGGGTGAACACCGAATCGAGCGGCAGGCCCCCGATGGCGGAGTCCACGGTGTCCCCCACGCCTCCCGAGGCCCATTGGAACCCCCGCCCCGAGAACAGCTTCACGGTCTGCGTGAGGCTTCCCGGGTCGGACGTGTTGAAGTCGCCGGCGATGACTTGCAACGGCTCCGCGCCATCCACCGCGTTGATGATCGTCTCCGCCTGATCAAGCCGTCCACCCAGCCCGACGATGGGCGTGGCGTTGTGCACGGAGACCACCTGGACGGGGGTCCCTTGGATGTCCAGCGTCCCGACGACGGCGGCACGGTGCTGCTGATGGTATGGGTCATCATGCGGGAGGTTGATCTTCCGATCCGCGCTGATCGGCCACCGGCTCAAGATGGCGTTCCCGAAGTCATCGTCATCCACCTGCACGGAGGCGGGATAGTAGACATAGGCCAGCCCCAGCTCCTTCGCGATCCTGTCCACGGAGGGCGCGTCCATCTCCTGCATCAGGATCACGTCCGCCTCGACGAGCGGAGATCTCGAGAGGGCTGTGATGGCCTCCGTGACGTGCTCGGCGAACGCGAGGTTGAACGTCACGACAGTGAGCGAAGCAGGAGGCGCCGCGGGGACGGCGTCGACAGGCCGATAGTCGCCGCTGTATCTAGGCCCGTCCGCGTCGCTGTAGTTCTCCGCGATCGGGCACCCGGTCAGGAGCGCGAGGATGAGGAGCGCCCACGACGGCGCGACGCGCGGGCCCTTCCGCCACGGGGGGCTCATGGCCCTGGGACTTCCGCGGGCCGCGCCCCTACCGAGCTACCAGCCGCCCTCTGGGGCACAAGGCCCCTGCTCCGCGAGGACGCCCTCGCCGGGCTGAACCGCAATGACTGACTCATTGCGCACACGAACGGTGAAAAACACCGAAGATTCCATTCGCGGCGGCATCAACGAATTCGCCGCTCCCTCGACTGGGGGAAGTGCCGAAAGAGGAGCGCACGCCGTCCCCCCGCGTCTCGACGCTGGGGGGACGGCGCCTCGCGACGCGAGGGATGACTCAGTCCGGCCAGTTGCCTTCCATGGGCTGAGGGCCCCCCGTGAAGGCACGCACCAGATGGGTGCCGCCAACGAAGGCGCCCGCCCACGAGCCCCCCTTGCCGCCGAAGGACTCCTCGCGGTCGCCTCGCGAGCGCAGCGCGTTGATGCCGACCTTGTAGGCGTGGAGCCGCCCCGCGATGCGCTCGGCGAGCTCGGGGTCATCCGTCGCCACCGAAGCCACGAGCGCGCCGTTGGAGACGTTGGCCTCGCGGATCAGCTCCTCCTCGGAGTCCACCGACACCAGGACGTCGACGGGGCCGAAGGGCTCGCGCAGGTAGAGCTCGCTGTCGCGCGGGATGCCGAAGAGCAGGACGGGCGGGAGATACGCGCCGCGCTCCTGCCGCGCGGTGAAGGCGTCCTCCGCGAGCGCCCCCTGATGCAGCACCGCCGTGCCCAGCTCGCGCGCCTCGGCGATGAGGGTCCGGAGCTCCTCGGCCTTGCTGGGCGAGATGAGGGGCCCGAAGTCCACGTGCGCGCCCAGGACCGGGTTGCCGACACGCAACGTCGAGACCGTGTCGACATACGTCCGGACGAACTTCGGGACGAGCGACCGTTCGACGACCCAGCGGGTGTAGGCGGTGCAACGCTGCTTGCCGAAGTCGAAGCCCGCGCGGATCTGCCTCCCGAGCGAATCCCAGTCCGTGAAGTGCGTGATCGCATAGGCGTTCACACCCTCCATCTCCAGCGCATAGCGCTTGTCCGTGGCGCGCAGGCGCCGGTGGACCTCGGCGCCGTTGGCCCGCCCGCCGATGAAGGCGACGCCCGCGATGCGCGCGTGCCCCACCAACGCCTCGGAGAGATCCCTGCCGCGCCCGCCGACGAGCGAGACCGGAAGGCCCGCGCGACGCAGCAGCGCGAAGGCGATGGTGAGTGACACCCCGCCGCCCTGGGTCGGAATCTTCGCGATGACCGAGTTGCCCGCGAGCGACTGCACGAGCACGTTGAGCAGCAGCACGGAGAAGGGGTAGTTCCAGGACGCGATGTTCGACACCAGGCCGAGCGGCTCGCGGCCGTCGAGCATCGGGCCCATCCGCTCCAGGTACCACTCGATGCCCGCCAGACACCGGTCCACGTCGTTGTAGGCCGTGGGCAGCGTCTTGCCGATGTCCCACGCCAGGATGCGGACGAGCAGGTCCCGGTGCGACTGGAGCAACGCCACCGCCTTCACGACGGCCCGGGCGCGCTCCTCGAGCGGACGGGCCGCCCAGGGCGCGAACTCCGCCGCTGCCTGCTCGACGCCCTCGGCGACCTGGGCGGCGCCCAGCAGCGGCAGCTCCGCGATGACACTTCCGTCAATGGGCGAGACGGCGTTGAACCATGCGGGCGGCCGGGCCCAGCCGCCCGCGATGGGCGAGAGCAGCCGGCCCTGGGCGTCGAAGGCTTCCGGGACAGCCATCCGGGCTTGGGCCAGCAGGCGTCGGATCTCAAGATGAAGAAGGGGCTCGGCAACGAGTTCGGTATTCAGCACGGGTGCGCACCTCCTCGCGCGTCGGATTCACTCCGAATCAGGGAAAACCCGGCCCATGACGAGCCGCGGCATGGGCTGAATATCGTCATGCGCGCCCCATCTGTCTGGGCGGGGAGCCGAGGGCCCGTCGGGACGGTGCTCAGGGCCCGGCGCCGGGGATGGGATGCCCCGGAAGCGCCGCCCGCGCGGCCTCGAAAGTGTTCCCGGTGACACTTCCTTGCGGGTGCGGTGTTCCCTTCGCGCGCAGCATTTCCTGAGGGGAATTCACCATGTCTTTGTTCGTACCCGCGCAGGTTCCCGCCGAGCACCTGGGGTGGCTCAGCGGCAAGCTGCTGGGGGTGACGCTCACCAGCGCCGAGTGGGTGCTGTGGGTCCTTGTCGTCCTGTCCGTGCTGTCCATCGCCGTCATGCTGGAGCGCGCCGTCTACTTCGCGCGCAACCGGCTCCCCGACTCGGAGCTGCTGGCGGTGCGGCTCGCGCGCGGCGAACTGGAGGCGGTCCGAGTGGCGGCGGCGCGTCACCGGGGAATGGAGGCCGCCGTCATCCGAGAGGCCCTGGCCTCCGCGGCCCAGGGCGCAGACACCGTGGAGCAGGTCATCGCCTCCACCGTCGCCCGTGAGCGCCCCCAGTACGAGCGCTTCCTCTCGTTCCTGGGCACGCTGGGCAACAACGCCCCGTTCATCGGCCTGTTCGGGACGGTGCTCGGCATCATCAAGGCCTTCAATGACCTGGGGTCGCTCACCGCCAAGGGCGGCGCCATGCAGCAGACGGTGATGGCCGGCATCTCCGAGGCGCTCGTCGCCACCGCGGTGGGCCTCGCGGTCGCCATCCCGGCCGTGGTGGCCTTCAACGTCTTCAACCGCCAGCTCAAGACGCTCACCAGCCGCACCCAGGCCCTGGGCCACGCGCTCGTGGGCAGCCTGCGCGCGGAGGCTCGCTGACCATGGCCGGCGGCGCTTCCGACAGCGACGAGGAGATCTCCGGCATCAACGTCACCCCGCTGGTGGACGTGGTGCTGGTGCTCCTCATCATCTTCATGGTCACCGCGAACTTCATCGTCCGAGAGACGGTGGAGGTGGATCTGCCCCGCGCCGCCAACGGAGGAGAGACGGTGCAGGGCCTGGTCAACGTCGTGCTCGACAAGGAGGGCAAGCTCTACTTCGACGGCGCGGAGGTGACGGACGCGGACCTGTCCCGCCGCGTGACGGAGGCCGTCGCCAAGGACAAGGACACGCGCGCCATCATCAGCGCCGACCAGTCCATCGCGTATGGGCGCGTGATGCGGCTCATCGACGTGGTGAAGGGCCAGGGCATCGCGAAGTTCGCCCTCAACATCGAGAAGGACGTGGCGCCTCCGTCCTCTTCTCCCTGACGGTGACCGCATGAGCCAGAGCGTTCTCGACATCAGCGGACCGGCGCGCCTGCCCCGGCGCGGCAGCGGCGCGTGGCTGCTGGCCTTCATGGCCGGCTCGCTCGCGCTGCATGGCGGCGCGCTGGCCGTCCTCCACTCCCACCGGGACGCGCGCCCCGCGCCGCGACCGCCCGTGGAGCTGGTGATGGTGGAGGTCGCGAAGCCGCCCCCTCCGCCCCCACCCGAAGTGAAGGAAGCGCCGAAGCCCGCGCCTCCCCCACCCCGGGCCCGTCCCGTGCCGCCTCCTCCCGTGAAGGTCGCCGAGGCCGCGCGCCCACCGCCGCCTCCCGACGCCGCGCCCCCACCGCCCAACGACGCGCCCGCGCCCACGAAGACCGCACCGCTGGTGGTGGGCCTCTCGCTGTCCTCCACCACCGCGGGCGGAGGCTTCGCGGCCCCCGTGGGCAACACGCTGTACGGGAAGACCGGGGACAAGGCCGTCGCGCCCAAGGACGTGAAGGGCTACGGTGCGCCGAAGTACACGCCCATCTACCAGGTGGACCGCGAGCCCCAGCTCGCCAGCGAGGTGAAGATCCCCTACCCCGAGGAAGCCCGCCGCGCCGGCGTCGAGGGCACGGTGACGCTCGCGCTCACCATCGACACGGAGGGCCGTGTCGTGAACGTGCGCGTGCTGTCGGGGCCGGGCTCCGGTCTGGACGAGGCAGCCCGCGACGCCATCCGCCGCTTCCGCTTCACTCCGGCCTTCAAGGGTGGAGAGGCCGTCTCCACCGAGCTGAAGTACGCCTACACGTTCCTTCTCGACTGAGCACCGGCACGCTCGGTCCCACCCCGTCTCCCGCAGCGCCGATTCCACCATGCCCTCGAACAGGAATGCCCGAGGAGTGCTCCTCGCCGCCTCGCTGCTGGCGGGCACGCCGTCGCCCGCGCAGCAGCCCCCACCCGCGCAACAGGAGTCACCGGCGGCACCCGCGCCGCGGCTCACGAAGGAGCCCGCGCTCGTCAAGTCCGTGGAGGCGGCCTACCCGCCGGAGGCCGCCGCCCAGGGCCTCACCGCCGACGTGCGGATGCTCATCACCATCGCCGCGGACGGCACCCTCTCCGACGTGACGCTCGCCGAACCGGTGGGCCACGGCTTCGACGAGGCCGCGCTCGCCGCCGTGCGCCAGTTCGTCTTCACGCCCGCGGAGGTCGACGGCGTCCCGGCCCCGGTGCAGGTCGAGTACGTCTACCACTTCACCCTCTCCGCCCCGCCGCCCCCGGAGCCCGGCACGCCCGAAGCAGCGCCAGCGCCGGCCACGCTCACGGGCACGCTCATCTCACGCGGCAGCCGTTCGCGCGTGGCGGGCGCCACCGTCCGCTGCGGGGATGACCCGGAAGCCCCCGAGGCCGTCACCGACGCGGAGGGCCGCTTCACCCTCCAGGTGTCACCGGGCGAGTGCGCGGTGCGAGTGATCGCCTCCGGCTTCGCGCGCTACCAGACGACCGAAACGCTCAAGCCCCATGAGACGACGGAGGTCGTCTTCTACCTGGTGCCCACCGGCGGCGCGTTCGAGACGGTCGTGCGCTCCGAGCGCCCCAAGAAGGAGGTCGTCCGGCGCACCGTCTCCCGCGAGGAGGCGCAGAAGACGCCCGGCACCTTCGGCGACCCCATCCGCGTCATCCAGACCCTGCCCGGCGTGGCCCGCGCGCCCTTCATCTCCGGCGAGCTGCTGGTGCGCGGCTCCAACCCCGGCCAGACGGCCACCCTGATGGACGGGGTCCGCATCCCGCTCCTCTTCCACCTGCTGGGCGGCCCGTCGGTGGTCAATGGCGAGCTGCTCGACTCGCTGGACTTCTACCCGGGCGGCTACGGAACCCAGTACGGCCGCGCGGTGGGCGGCGTGGTGGACGTCACCACGCGCAAGGGCGCCACCGACACGCTGCACGGCTCGGTGAAGGTGGACCTGCTGGACGCGGGCTTCTTCCTGGAGGCGCCCGTGACCGAGGGCGTCAGCGTGGCGGCCGCGGCCCGGCGCTCGTACATCGACGCGCTCCTGCCCGCCGTGCTCCCCAAGGAGGAGGGCCGCACCCTCACCGTGGCGCCGCGCTACTGGGACTACCAGCTGCGCGTGGACTTCGGCGCGCGGAGCAAGCCGGGCGAAGCGGCTCCCTCGACGACGGGGGGGCGCAGCACGGGCTACGTGATGGCGTTCGGCGCGGATGACCGGCTCACGCTGGTGTCCTCCGGTGAGTCGCAGGCCCAGCAGATCACGCTCGGCACGCACACCAACTTCCACCGCATCAAGGGAGATTGGACCTACCGCGATGGGCCGCTGACATCCGTGTTCACGCCCTACGTGGGCCTGGACACCTTCGACATCTCGATGGGCAGCTATCTGGAGCACGATCGCGTCTCCTCCCTGGGCGCGCGTGAGACGCTGGCCCTGGAGCTGTCGCGCGCGTTCACGCTGCGCACCGGCATGGACGTGTACTTCGAGCACGCGACCGTGGACGCGGAGGCGCCCGCTCCCGGCGGCTTCGAGTACGTGCCCTTCCCCGGCGCGGAGCCCCAGGCGGAGCTCATCCACGAGAACCGCAGCATCAACGGCTTCGACGGCGCGCTCTTCCTGGAAGGCGACGTGAAGGCGGGCCCGTTCACCGTCACGCCGGGCGTCCGCGCGAACTTCCAGCGGGTGGGCGGCACGCGCAACGTCGCGTTGGATCCGCGGCTGTGGCTCAAGTACGCGGCCGGTGAGCGCACCGCCATCAAGGGCTCCGCGGGCCTCTACAGCCAGCCCGCGAGCACCTTCCAGTTCCTGCCGCTGCCCTATGGAAATCCGGCCCTGGGCTACGAGCGCGCCTTCCAGGCCAGCCTGGGCGTCGAGCACCGCTTCATGGACGCCCTCCACGCGGACGTGACGGGCTTCTTCAACCGGCGCTACCTCAACGTCGTCTCGCCCGGGGCCATCGTGTCCCAGGCGGGGGGCGGCCTGCTGCAGCAGCGCTTCAGCAACAACGGCATCGGGCGGGCCTACGGCGTGGAGGTGATGCTGAAGAAGGAGCGGGCCCACGCGAACGACCGTTGGCAGGGGTGGGTGTCCTATACGCTCAGCCACGCCGAGGACGGCCGCGCGGGCGCCCTGCCGCCGGACCTGGGGGGCGGCTTCGGCGGCTCGCAGGTGGGCGACACCGCCTACGGCCTGAGCCCGTGGGATCAGACGCACATCCTCACGCTGGTTTCGGGCTACCAGTTGGGCAACGGGTGGGAGCTGGGCGGGCGCTTCCGCTACACCGCGGGCCGACCGACGACGCCGCTCATGCACTCCGCGGACATCTACGGCGCGGACGGCAACAGCTTCCAGCCCACGTGGGGCTCGTATTTCTCCACGCGCACCGCGGCCTTCCACCAGCTGGACCTGCGCGTGGACAAGAGCTGGCGCTTCGCGAACTGGACGCTCACCGGCTACCTGGACGTGCAGAACATCTACGCCGCCAAGAACGTCGAGTTCACCTTCGACGACTACCGCTTCCGCAAGCAGTACGACATACCGGGCATCCCCATCCTCCCCGTCCTGGGCGTGAAAGGCAGCTTCTGACATGAAGACCCTGCACCTGCACGCCAGCCTCCTGCTGGCCCTGTGCGCCGTCGCCTGCGTGGACCCCGAGGACACGCCCTCGCACGTGCACGACCTCCGCGTGCTCGGCCTCGCCATGGAGCCGCCGGAGCTGATGGCCCCCGCGTGCGACACCTCGCCGGAGACCGAGGCGGCGCTCACCGCGCCCGTGACGTTCCGCGCCCTGATGGTGGACCCCGCCGGCGAGGGGCGCGCCATCGACTACACGCTCTGGGCCTGCGCCGACGTCAACGACGAGACCTGCGCGGACGGCGCCCAGCGCGTGCTGCTGGCCCAGGGCTCCACGCAGGAGGGAGAGCTGTCGCTTCCCCTCCACCCGGGTGACGCCCGCGTGGCGGATGGCACGCCGCTGCTGGAGCGCGTCCGCCAGAAGGACCCGTACCAGGGCCTGGGCGGCCTGCGCATGCCCCTGGTGCTCCACGCGACCGCGGGCGGTGAGCAGGTGTACGCGCAGAAGCTGATGGTGTTCTCGTGCCCCCTGGTGCCAGGCATGAAGGCCAACCAGAACCCGGTGCTCCCGGGCCTGAACCTGGACGGGGTGCCCTGGACCGCGGAGAGCGTCCCCGAGCCGCGCGGCCTGGGTCCCTTCGTGGTGACGCTGGACGACCTGACGGACCGGCAGGAGGCCTACGTGGTGCCGGGGCTGCGCCAGGAGGCGGTGCACCTCACCGAGGCCTGGAAGGTGTCCTGGCACGCGTCGTTCGGGAAGTTCAACGTCGAAGAGACGGGCGGCGCGAACCCCGGAGGGGAAGCGGGCAAGCACCGCACGGAGTGGGAGCCCCCCGAAGAAGGCGGTGAGGCGAGGGAGGTCCTCTTCTGGGCGGTGGTGCGCGACGGACGCGGCGGCCAGTCCTGGGTGAGCCGGCGGGCGCGCTGGGCGCCCTGACGGACTCACGCTCGGGCCGCGAGAAGCGATATGCAGGGTCCTCCGCGCGGCTCGGCCGGAGTGGCGTGGGGGTCTGGGATACGACGATGGGCGCCAGGACATGGGGGATGGGAGGAAGCCACGGGGCCACGTTCATGGCCGTGTGCGCGTGTCTGCTGGCGGTATGCGTGGCGGACGCGGCGCCTCCAGACGACGAGGGCAAGGCCACCCTGCGCCGCTTCGCGCTCATCGTCGGCTCCAGCGAGGGCGGCACCGGGCGTGAGCGGTTGCGCTACGCGGGCACGGACGCGCTCGCCATGTCGCGGGTGCTGGGGGACCTGGGAGGCGTCGCCCCCACGGACGCGGTGCTGCTGTTGGAGGCGAGCCGCGAGGACCTGGTGGCGGCGCTCGCGCGCATGCGGACCCTGGCGGACGGAGTCCCCGAGGACGGCGTGCGGCGTGAGCTGGTGCTGTACTACTCCGGGCACTCGGACTCGGAGGGGCTGCTGCCCCGGGGCGAGCGCCTGTCCTACGAGGAGCTGCGGCGCCTGATGGGCGAGGTGCCGGTGGACGTGCGGCTGGCCATCCTCGACTCGTGCGGATCGGGAGCGCTCACCCGCTCGAAGGGAGGCGTCAAGAGGGCCGCGTTCATGGAGGACCTGTCCACGCGGGTGCGGGGCCATGCGTACCTCGCCTCCAGCTCCGCGGACGAGGTGGCCCAGGAGTCGGACAGCATCGGCGCTTCCTTCTTCACCCACTTCCTGGTGACCGGGCTGCGCGGCGCGGCGGACACCAGCGGCGACGGGCGCGTCACGCTGCACGAGGCCTACCAGTTCGCGTTCCACGAAACGCTCGCGCGCACGGAGCGCTCCCAGGGAGGCGCGCAGCACGCGGAGTACGACATCCAGCTCGCAGGCAGCGGCGACCTGGTGCTCACCGACCTGCGCGACCGCGGCACCCGGCTGACGGTGGCGGAGGACGTGGAGGGCCGGCTGTTCGTGCGCAACTGGGGCAACCAGCTGGTGGCGGAGCTGCAGAAGTCCGCGGGCCGGCGCCTCGTGCTGGGCCTGGAGGCGGGCCGCTACCACGCCGTGCTGGAGCAGCGCGCGCGGCGCTTCGAGGCCGAGCTGACGGTGACCTCCAAGGGTGGCGGCGTGCTGCGCGCGGACGACTTCGTCCCCGTCACGCTGATCCGCACGGCGTCGCGAGGAGGCTCCGCCCCCGAGGTCGCGTCGAGGATGGACGACGCGCCCCGCGTGCCGCTCAACCTGTCGCTCCTGCCCCCGCTGTCCACCTCGGCGCTGACACCGGGGCGCAGCGCCAACACCGTGGCGCTCGGCGTGCTCGCGGTGCGCTCCGGGGAGCTTCGTGGCGTGGGGCTCGCGGGTGGCCTGGGCTGGGTGGACGGAACGACGCAGGGGGTCCAGGTCTCGGGGCTCGCCAACATGGCGGGAGGCGAGCTCCGGGGGCTCCAGGTGGCGCTCGGCGCCAACCTCGCGTTCGAGGATGCCCAGGGCATGCAGGTCGCGGGGCTGGTCAACAGCGCGCGGGGCGCGTACCGCGGGGTCCAGCTCTCCGCGGCCGCCAACCGGGTGGAGGCGGAGCTCACCGGCATGCAGGGCGCCCTGGGCGTCAACGTCGCGCAGCGGATGACGGGCCTGCAGGTTGGACTCTTGAACCTGTCCGACGACGTGACCGGCACGCAGGTGGGGCTGGTGAACGTGGGCGGCGTCGTGCGGGGGCTCCAGTTGGGCCTCCTCAACATCGCGGATGACGTGACGGTCCCCATCGGCCTGTTGAGCATCGTCAAGCGCGGGCGCCTGGCGGTGGAGCTCTCCACCGACGACACGCACCCGGTGAGCGTGGGCATCAAGTACGGCAGCCAGCGCGTGTATGTGCTCGCGACCAGCGCCCTGGGCACGTCGTGGGCGGGGAGCTTCCGCCTCTTCACGATGGTGGGCATGGGGGTGCACTTCCCGCTGGACGACGAGGAGCGCTATTCGCTCGACACGGATGTGTCCTACGGAAGCTGGCAGCGGAACTTCTTCGGCGGCGCCCCCAGCAACCACCTGTACCGCCTGCGAGTCACCGCGGCCTGGGAGCTGCGACGGAGGTTCGCCCTCTTCGGCGGCCTGACCGTGAACCACTACGACGCCCCCCGCGAGGACGAGGACCGGGGCGTCAGCTATCTGCCCCAGTTCGTCGTGGGCTCGGGCCCGGAGCCGGACCGGCTCTGGCCCGGCTTCATCCTGGGAGTTCGCATCTGAAGCCCCTTCAAGCCCTTCGACGACGGTCATGGGGATGAGGGCACGTCCCTCGATGCGTGGCCGTGGTGCTCGCCCTGCTCCTCCGCGGGTGTCCGGCGGCGCCCCGCGAGGTTGAACGGGCGGTCCGCCTGGGCCCCGAGGACGTGGAAGTGCAGGCCACCCTGCGGGATGTCCAGGTCTGGCCCCAGGATCCGGCGGAGGCGCTCCTCGCCTTCCGTCAGGTCGCCACTCCGGGAGCGCCCTTCGCGGCCTCGCTGCCTCGGCCATACGCATGGCTCCCGCGACTCCAGAGGTGGGAGTGGCAGGTCCGAGGCGACGCGCGCGATCTGTCCCTGCTGGGCTCGATGCCGCGGTCACGGTTCGACGCTTGCGCGGCAACCGCCCCCACGAACCGGACCGCCCCTGCTCCTGGGAGTCCGCCTTGCGCGGGCTTCCCCTTGTGGAAGTCAGGGGAGGAGTATCGCTCCAGCCTGGACCTGACGCCCCAGGCTCGCGCGGCGGCGGAATGGACTCCGGCTCCTCGCGCCGCCACGCGGTGGCCCGTCGGCGTGGAACTGCTCGAGACACGCGTTCTGCTGGGCAGCAGGTGGGTCCGCCCGTCAAACAACCAGCTGGGTTTGATTCAAGTTTCAAGTCCTGCTCATGCGGCACGGCCTTCGTCCGGTGAAACACCTCCGCAGACCCCTGGATGATGAACTCGCCCACGCGGAGCCGGAGGACGATGCCCCGTCGCGCATCCCCCTCAAGGCGCCCCCCGAGGTGCGGCTCCAGGTGGCGCTCGGCGCCAACCTCGCGAGCGTGGGCATCTCCTGGGGTGCTTACACGGGCACATCGAGGAGTTCCGGACCGGACGACGACAACCGAGTAACTCCTGCGAAGGCCACGGGTGTTTCGTGGGAAACCCTCTCACCGGAGACATTCCCATGCTCCCGACGCGCTTCGTTGCATCTCTCGCCAGTGCTTTCGCACTGGGCGGACTGATGCATTGCACCCCAGCAGCCCCGGAGCAGGACACGGTCGACCTCGCGAAGAGCGTTGCCCCCGAGACGACCGGGCTCGAGGAATCCTTACAGTCCGGCGCCACCGGCAAACGGCTGTTCAGCCAGGCCTTCCCGAACACCAATGGACGCTCCTGCGCCACATGCCATGTGCTCGACGAGAGCACGGCCCTGCGGCCGGGGAACGTCCAAGGCCGTCTCGTTTCGAATCCGACGGATCCGCTGTTCAATCGCATCGACGCGGATGACCCGAACGCGGCGGTGCCCACCTATGAGCACCTGAAAAAGGGCCTCATCCGAGTCGTCCTCCCCCTCCCCGCCAACATGGACGTCATCGACGCGCAGGGTCACGTCATCACGCCACCGGACCGGAAGGTCGCCGTCTGGAGAGGCGTTCCGAGCATCCGGGACGTCGCCCTCACCGGACCGTTCTTCCAGTTCGACGGCCGCGAGTCGAACCTGGAGGATCAGGCCCAATCCGCCATCACGAGCCACAGCGAGGGAGGCTCCATCCCTCGCGCGCAGCTTCGCCAGGTGGCGGACTTCCAGCGCGGCGAGTTCACGTCGGCACGCGCTCGGTTCGTCTCGGACTTGAGCAACGCTGGGGTCCCGCTTGCTCAGATTCCTCTGCCCGAGGACTTCATGTGGCTCACGCCCGAGGAGCGACGGGGCCGCGAGGTCTTCAAGGTCGGCTGCGAGCCCTGCCATGGCGGCCCGACGCTGAGCCGGATTTCAACGCCGGCCATGCGGGAGGCCGCCTCCCAGTTCCCGGTGACCCGACCTGATGGCAATGTCCTGTTCACCCATGTCCCCGGGGTGGGCCCCGTGCCGGTGCTGGAGCCGCGCTCACCACCGGACATCCTGAACATCGGGTTCGCAAGCCTCTCCTACCTGGGGCAGATGGGTCTGCTCCCCGCGCTGTTCAACGCGGACGTCGAGCTGCCGCGCTACCGATTCCGCTTCTATGCGGACGGCACACGCCAGCAGCAGGTGACCGACCTTCCGCCCATCCCGGTGACGGCCAGCGGGGAGCCGTACGATCCCACTCCCGCGCTGGATGAGAGTGGCGCGCCCATCGTCGGGCCCAACCTCTTCCCTCAGTGGTTCACCACGGATCCAGGCCGGGCGCTCATCACCGGCAACCCCCTGGACTTCGAAGCCTTCGACATCCCCACGCTGCGTGGCGTCGCGCGGACGGCGCCCTACTTTCACGACAACAGCGCCGAGAACCTCGAGGACGTCATCGACCTCTACAGCCAGTTCGTCCTGCCCGTCACAGCCCCCCTGAACCTGCCGCCCGTTCATCCGCCGGAGACTCCCGGCAGCCCCCCCGAGTCCTTCAGTCCTACGCAGAAACAGGAACTGCTCCGGTTCCTCCAGCGACTCTAACAGCGGGCCGCGCCACGAATGGGAGCCACACGGGTCCGCGGCGCTCACGCACTTCGTGTGGTTCCCCTCTGGGGAGTAGGCGGACACGGCAGGACGCGGCGGCGTCGCAAGTGGCTGGCGCTAGCGAATGTTCTACCCCTCCCCAACGCGGGTCCTTCGCGCACTCGGAACCCACAGGGCGACCCCATCATTCAATGGGCATGTGCTGCTGGACAGCTCACTGTATCGACAGCTCGAAGCCCTCCATCGCGCCTCTCAAGGCGCCGAGGTTCTGCTGGAGCGAGCGAGCCGCACGCGCATGTTCCTCCGCGAACTACTCACGCGACATGCCGCAACCTCGGTGAACTCACGACTCTTGCCTGCCTCCAGGACCGTATCGAGGGTCAGGCAACTCCTCCACGACAGACTCTCGGAAAGCATCAGCCTCGCGGAGTTGGCTGCCGAGGTGGGAGTCTCCGAGACACAGGTCATCTGTTCGTTCAGCGCTGCCACCGGTCTCGCTCCGCATACGAATCTCATCGCCCTGCGATTGGAGCGAGCAAAGCACTTCATCCGCCTCAGATGCCGCTGGTGGAGGAGGCAGCCCTCGCTGGCGTCTCGGCTCAAAGCCATCACACAAGGCACTTCAAGCGCATCACCGTCATCCCTGGCCGAGCACAGGTTCCGTGAAGCATCCAAGGGACCTTTGGCATTGCAGAAAGGGGCTGCTGGATTATCCAGGTCATTCTCGCCTGAAGTGGCGACCCGGTGCTCACCGACCTGCGCGACCGGGCACCCGGCTGACGGGGACGGAGGACGTGGAGGGCCGGCTGTTCGTGCGCGACCGCGGCAACCCGTTGGTGGCGGAGCTGCAGAAGCCCTTGTCGCCGGGCTTCGCGCGCAGGCGGCCGTGCAGACATGCGATGGACGCCGTCAGCCGTCAGCCCCCAGCGTTCCTCAGCCCTGGCGGTGGCGGCGCGTGCAACCGCAGGCGCTCCCCCGACAGCGGGTGTGTGAAGGCCAGCGTCTCCGCGTGGAGCAGGTAGCCGCCGTCTCCGGGCAGGCCGGGCGAGTGCTCACGCGGCAGCCCCCCCACGGCGAACAGCGGGTCTCCGGCGAGCGGGTGGCCGATGAACGCCAGGTGGATGCGGATCTGCTCGGGACGCCCCGTGTGGATGTGCACCTCGAAGAGCGTCTGGCTGGCACGCCGCTCCAGCACCCGGGCGCTGCTGCTGGATGCCTTGCCCTGGGGGTTCGCCCCGTGCACGGCGCCCAGCTGGGGATGCGGCACCAACCCGATGGGCGCGCGGATGTCGTAGTGCTCCTGGGTCGCGACTCCCTCTGAAAGCGCGCGGTAGCGCTTCTCCACGTCGCCCTCGCGCCAGCCGTGGGAGAGGCGCGCGGCCGCCTCGTGCGTGCGGGAGAAGAGCACGAGCCCCGACGTCGCCCGCCCCAGGCGGTGCAGCGCCGACGCCTCCGGCCAGCGCCTCCTCACGAACGCGAGCAGCGTGTTCTTGAGGAAGCCGCCCGAGGGGATCGTCGGCAACCCACTCGGCTTGATGACCGCGAGCAGGGCCTCGTCCTCGTGCACCAGCTCGAAGCTGTCCGGCGTCTCCGCCTCCTGCCACGGGGGGCGGTGCCAGCACAGCTCCTGGCGGGCGCGAAGCAGCTCAGCGCCGGTCGCCGTGACACCGTCCAGTTGCACCTCACCGCGCAGGAAGCGGGCGCGCCACTCCGCTTCGGTGGAGTGCCGGTACGTGTCCGTGAGGTAGGCAAGCACACTGCGCCCGGCGGCGGCCCCAATCCGCTCGCGGTACACATAGCCGTCATTCAGGCCGGTCTTGGGCGTCACCCGCGCACCCTATCAGGCCCCCCAGGGCGCATCCCCCCTATCGCCTTCCCGCCGGACCGGCGACCCCAGCGCTCCTCACGGAAGAGGCCCCCGGACCTCCGCGAACGCGGAAATCCAGGGCCTCCGTCCATGGGGCCGTTGCCCGCCCCTGAATGCGGCGCCCGTCAGGCCAGGGGCTGGGTGACGACGCCGTTCTTCAGCTCCTTGCGCACCGCCTCGCTGACGCGCTCGCGGACGACGTCGGCCATGCGCTCCCGAAGGTCCTCGCCCACGCGCTCGCGGACCGCGGCCACGATGCTCTCGGTGTCGACCTGGACGGGGCCGTGAGAATGGAAGCCCCCCATGTGCGGCTCACCGAACCCGCCGCGCATCGTGGGCCCCATCGGGCCCATCTGCCCCATCGGACCCATGGAGCCCATGGACTCGCGGATGGCGTCCCCCAGCCGATCCCTCAGCACGTCCTGGAGGTGCTCACGGAGGTTGTTGGCCAGCCGCTCGTGGAGGGTCTCGACGAGACGCGCCCGGAGCACATCGGCGATGCGCTCGGGGTCCATCGGCGCGAAGCCCTGCGGCTGGAAGCCCATGTGGCGCTCGCCCATCCGGGTGCGCAGCTCGTCGCCCAGGCGCTCGCGCAGCACGTCGCGCACGCGCTCACGCAGGCCGTTCTGGACACGCTCGCGGATGCTGTCCGCGACGCGCTCGCGGAGGGTTTCCGCGATGCGCTCCGGGTCGATCTGCCCGAAGCCCTGCATCCTGCGCTCGAACAGCGCGGAGCGGAGGGCGTCCCCCATGCGCTCCTTCAGCGCGTCGCGGACGCGCTCGCGCACGATGGCGTGGATCCGCTCGGACACGCTGTCGGCGAGCTGGACGCGGATGGCCTCGGCGATGCGCTCGGGGTCCATCGGCGCGAAGCCCTCCATGCCCATCCTCCTCTCCATCATCGCGGTGCGCAGCGCCTCGCCCAGCCGCTCACGCATGACGTCGCGGACGCGCTCGCGCACGACGGAGCCGATCTTGTCGCGCAGGGAGTCCTCCAGCCGGGTGCGCACGCGCTCCGCGATGCGGTGGGTGTCGAACTGCCCGTGGCCCTGCTGGATGCTCATCCAGTTCTCGGACAGGGCCCCCCGCAGCGCCTCTCCCATCCGCTCCCGGAGCACCTCGCGAGCGCGCTCATGCACGCCGCTCTGGACGCGGTCACGGATGATGTCGGTGAGGCGGTGATGGACGGCCTCCGCGAGCAGGTCCGCGTCGAACGGCTGCCCCCCACCGCTCCCCGGATGCATGTTCATCATCCGCTCACTCAACGCGCTGCGGACCGCGTCGCCGACGCGGTCGCGAAGCTCCATTCCGATCCGCTCCTCCAGTCCGGACACGACACGCTCGTGCACGGTGTCGACGATGCGGGCCTTGAGGGCTTCGCCAAACAGCTGCTGCCCCTGCGCGGAGAACTGTTCCTGGCTCATTGAGTGACCTCTCGAGTGCTACGGGTGGAACGGCAGGTGCGGAGAGTCCCTGCCGCACGAGGCGGATGGATGGAGACGCAGGCCCTTCTCAGGTACGGGGCCCCGGTCCAGCGCGGGTGTTGACGCATGCCGCCCAGCGTGCGCTCACAGGGCGGGGCAGGCGCGAGCGCGAGCCACCGAACAGAGTCCCCGACCGGCAGGAGCCCCGGCCCTCCGGGACGTCTCATCTCCCCAGGGGTTCACAGCGGACCCAACCTCCCGGGACCCGTGAAACACATGCATCCCCTTGGGGAATTGACTCAAACAAACGCCCATGGGTTCATCCTCGGCTGGCCCGCAAGCCTTCCCTCCCCCCAAGCGCGTTCGTCGGTGCGACCATGTTCAAGTACTTCCTGTTGCTCGTCATGGCCTGGCTCTCGGGCATCCCCGGCGCCGGCGGCCTCTTTCTGCTGGGGCTCTACTTCCTCGCCTTTGTCTACACGACGCGATACCGGGGCCACTACGGAAGACTGTCAAGCTCGGAGAAGAACAGCCTCATCCTCAAGTCAGACGTCGACAAATTCGACATGCGGTCCCAATGGGATGTCTTCCCGTGGCCCAGAACCGCCAAGCACGTCATTCGCAAGTGGACGTGGGACCGGATCGCACTGGATACCCAGCTCAAGAAATCCGTCGAGACAACGTCCACGGCGCTCACGAAGGCATACACCGTCCTCGAAGACTACATCGACAAGCACCCGACATCGAAGATCCACCCATACAGCGGGACGCTGGCGGTGTTCGACTCCTCCAAGCGGACGCACACTCCCGACCAGGCCTTCGCGCTCGTGAAGAAGAATGTCGGGCTGGAGATGGGCTGGACGGATCAGGCGATCTGCCTGCTGGGCGGATCCTTCATCATCTGCGCTGAGTCGTACAAGGACGACATCCGGAAGCATTTCAAGGAGAACAACAAAAAAGAGCAGCGCATGAAGTCCAAGACGAATGAGGAGCTGTCTCGCTTCACGTGGAAGGTCGGTCAGCTGGCCACGACCTTCTCGTTCCCGACCGGCGTGGGGGACTTCATCCACAGCGCCCTCATCCGGATCTCTCCGTGGGACAGGCACGCCGTCGTCAAATACGGGGAGAAGGACTACTACGCGCCAACGACCATGTTTGGGGCCTCCGCGACCATCATGAAGGTGCTCAAGTTCTGCGAGACCCTCGGGCTGGACCAGAACGAGCGGATGTTCGTCGGCTACAGCGTGGCCATGCACTGGCTCGACAAGTACTTGAACGACGATTCGTGGATTCGCGGCGGAATCCTGACCCCGGATCGCCACTCCTTGCTCGAAGCGCTGCAAGGGATGTACGCATACATCGATGGCGACCCGACGGGGGCCGCCAAGGCGCTGGTCCAGATGTATGAAGAGGCGGACACCCTGCGGCTCAAGGACAAGGAGGAGTAGAGCCCCTGCCGTCACGCCCGCGCGCGCAGGACTGGTTGCGGTGCGGGGAATCTGCCACGCTCGGGTCCACGTCTTCCTTTGGTGGAACGGACCCGACCACGATGATTGCCGCTGACTACCGGAGCACCCTGCTGGCGGGAGGCGCGGGCACCCTGGCCATGTGGATCGCCGCCTTCGGGTGGCATCACCTGCTGCTCTCCGAGTTCTACGTCCAGAACCTCTTTCCAGGGAACGGCTTCTCCCAGGTGAGCGTGCCGCTGCTCTTCCTGGGGTATCTGCTGCTGGGGCTCTCCATGGCCTGGGTCGCGCCCCGCCCTGCTCCGGGCCAACGCGTCGGGCTCGCCGGGCTGCGATTCGGGTTTGTGATGGGCATGGTCGCGGTGGCGCCCATGTCCGTGATGATCTTCGCCGTGCGGGAGGCGACGCCGGTGGGGATGGCCCTGGACCTCTCCTGGCACCTGCTGGTCGAGCAGCCCCTGGGAGGGTTCGTCATCACCTGGGTGCTCGTGAGGGCGCTTCCCCAGGCGCGCCCGGCCACGGCGCGGCGCTGACACCCGCGCGGCTACCCCGCGCTGCCCATCACGCGGGGGGACTCCTCCGGGCGACCGCTGTCCGGCTCGCCCCGCATGAACTGCTCATAGCCAGCGTCGGGGTTGAACACGGAGCTCAGCAACCCCGCGCCCTTGAAGATTCCGTAGGGCAGGACATGCGCCCCGTCTGCGATCAGCTCGTCCTTCATGGACTCATGCAGCGCGGGCAGCTCGCTCCAGTGCACGCCGGGGCGCGCGGTGTGCTCGATGTGGAAGCCGGCGTTGAACATGGTCTTGTTGAAGAACGCGCACAGGAAGGTGTTGGAGTGGCTGAGCCGCCGCTCGTTCGTCCCCCCCGCGTGCTGGGCATACATGCCAGGCCCCATGACCCCGACGTTGCTCACCCACTGGTGGAAGAACCAGATGCCCAGGCCCAGCGTCACGTCAACGAAGAAAGGGAGGGACCAGCAGACCAGGAAGAACACCAGCTCCCGAATCGCCCTGCGTCGCACCGCGGGCTTCGCCCTGGAGAAGTCGACGTAGAAGTGACGCGCCCAGCGCCAGGGCCAGTAGAGCAGGATGTACCGATAGAGGTTCTCGTAGCGGCCGTCTTCCGCGCGCTTCGGCTGGACCCAATCGGCCTGCTCATGCAGGTGCTTGTGGTGCACGACCAGATGTTTGTAGCTCCAGAAGAAGGCCGGGAAGCCGCCCGGAATCGTCCACACGCGCCCCACCCAGCGGTTGAGCCAGCGGCTCTTGAAGATGCCGCGGTGGGTATGGCTGTGATAGTTGATGCCGGTATTCACGGCGCCAGCCAATCCCAGCCAGAGGCCCGCCGCCAGACAGAACCCCACGCGGTCGGCCGGGGTCCAGGCCCCGCTCTCCGGCCCCAGGTAGATGGCGAAGGCGCTGGCGAGCCCGGCCCAGTACAGCAACATGTAGACGACGACGTGGATGTCCTCCGGGTGGGCCAGCACGCGGGTCCGCCGCAGCCGTCGCTCGGGCGGCAGCGGCCGGGCGGCACCGAAGTGCTGCTCCGCGTATCTCAGCACGTGGAACACCGCGAAGAAGCCCACGGCGGAGGGCCAGGGGCCCCAGAGGAGGACGCCCCACACGGCGCCCAGGGCCAGGAGCGGATAGAGACCGCGCAGCGCGACGTCAACGGCCAACCCGAGCAGCGTCCTCGCGCCAGCGAGTCTCGATCCATCCATGACGCTAGCTCCTCGGCTTCCGGATGAGGCACGTGGAGTTCATCTGCGCGACGTGGTTCCCCTCCGCGTCCTCGATGCGGCACGAACAGAAGACGACCGATGAGCCCCGCTTGACGACCTTCGCCGTGGCGGTCAGCAGCGACTCCACCACCCCGTGGTAGTACTCGATCTGGAGGCCCAGGGTGGTGAAGCTCTCGCCCTCATTCAGGGTCGAGACCACCGCGCCGCCAATGGCGACATCCGCGAGGTCGCAGAGCACTCCGCCGTGGACCGTGCCCATGGCGTTGTGATGGCGCTTGCCCGCCGGGAGCGCGGCCTTGCCCTCCCCTTCGGTGTAGCCAATCAGACGAATGCCAATCAACTCGACGACCGGCGGCGGGGAGGCCTCCCCAGACAACCATTGGTCAACGTAGCTCCGCACCGTCAATGCCCTCGTCATGGACTCTCCTTGCGCGTCGAAGTCACGCGCCCCACATCACTCTTGTCGCCCCTCGCCTCGGACCACAAGGCCCTGCGCCGGGGCGGCAACCAGGTCTCCAGCCACACGTCGTCGTTCGAGCGGGGGACCGCGCCTGTCCAACGCTGAATGACGCGCTCGAGGGTACGCCAGCCTCCCATGGCGTCCATGACGTGGTCGGCCCAGCCGTTGATGAGGCAATAGTGCGTGTCGTAGGCGCCGGAGTGGTGCTGCCAGTGATGTCGGGGACTGAGCAGCAGGTGACAGCCCTGGAGTACGCGGGTGACACCGTGGACGGGCCGACGGTGGCCGCTCTTGTGGAACTCCAGCATGAACACGAAGCAGACCGCGAAGAGCACGCAGGCCCAGACCCCCGCGACCGCGGGCACCGACGCGGGCGCCCACAGGGTGACCGGGAGCAGGACCGGCGCCGTGAGCAGGAGCGCGATGACGGAGAGCTGCCCCGTGTCGTTGTAGAAGGGATAGCGAAACATCTCCTGAGGGGCGATGTGGTGCTCCCGGACAACGAGCACCATCCGGTGGAAGATCGGATGGTGCTCGTCGAACCAGGTGTCGAACGCCCAGTGGGCGATCCCTGAGAGCAGATCGGCGACGAACAGGCCGACCAAGGTGCCCAGCCCGAGCCCGAGCAGGGCGGCCGCGAGGCCCAGCTCGAACACCGCCCGCGCCAACCACCAGGACGCCCAGCCGAGCAGCCCGAGGAGCGCGGCGGCGCCAACGAAATGGAACAGGATGTTGTCCCAGCCGAGCGGCGTGGCCCGAGGGTATCCCGAGCGCTGTTCGCTCAGGACCTCGATGTCCGGCTCACCTGCCGCCGACAGGGGGGCCTTCATACAAGCCGTCTCCGCTGCCCGTTGGGATTGCGCATGGCGCGGCCATGCGAGTCCTTCGACTGCTCCATCACGAGGCGATGCGCGCCGAGGATGCCGTCCTGGAAGGCGAACGCCGAGGACCACAGGTAGAGGTGGAACCGCCGCCAGAGGAACTCCCCCCAGCGGGCGCTGATCTCCTCACGATGGGCGTCCAGGTTCTCCGCCCATTTCTTGCAGCTCAGGAAGTAGTTGTGCCGGTCGCTCTGGACCTGGAGCAGCTCCAGGCTGCTGCGCTCGACCTCCTTCAGGTAGTCGGGGAGGCACAGGGGCGAGGTGTTGCTCTGGAAGACCCACTTCATCACGAAGGTGCTCATGCCGAACTTGTCGCCAGAGTAAGCGTCCAGGTAGATGCGTCCTCCCGGCGCCAGCAGCTCGCAATACTTGGCGATGGTGCGCTTGTAGTCCGGCAGGTGCTCGGTGACGCCAAGGTTGACGATGCCGTCGAAAGGCCTGGCCGAGAACTCCAGGAGGTGGACCTTGTCGACCCGGCAGTTCGACAGGCCCCGGTTGGCGATGACCTTGCGGATGTAGGCCTCTGACTCATCCGAGATGGTCACGGAGTGGACGTGGATGCCTTGCTCGCCGGCATACTGGACGAAAGACCCCCACCCTCCGCCAATGTCCAGCACGCGGTCTCCAGGCTTGGCTCCGATGGCATCGATCGCATACTGGAACTTGCGCTTCATGCCGACCTCGAGCGCCTCGTCGTCGCGCTCGAAGAAGCCATGGGAGTAGCTGCGGATGTCCTTGTCCAACCACAGCTCGAAGAACTCAGGGGGTTCGTCGTAGTGGCTGCCGATGAACTCGACGTCACCCTTGACCTGACCGAAGAGCCTGGGCCGGACGTGGTTGGTCCAGACGTACTGGAGCGGGCGCCGGTCGGTCATGATGTCCCGGAGCTTGAAGAGCTCGAGGATGTCGCCGGTCGCGCTGATGTCACCCGCCATGTACGCTTCGCCAATGGTGAGTTCGTCCATGGAGGCGAACGCCTCGAAGGCCGCCTCGGACTTCAAATCCACGACGCACACAGGAGGGGCGCTACCACCGAAGACCCGTTCGCTCCCGTTGGGCAAACGGATGGCCAGCGGGCGCAGCGGTCTGCCCGTGGCCTGGAGCTTCCCGTAGCGCACCTCCAGCTCCGACCAGAAGCCGCGCACTCTTTGCTCATTGATTGCCGAGGGTTTTGACGACAGCTCTGGCGCGCTGCCTTTCACTCCGACGGTGGTGGTCAAGAGAAGCCTCCTGGATGACTGCAGGGTCGTCGCAAGGGCATGCCCGTGGCGGAAGCCGCGCGCTGACGCGCGATGCTTGCCATTCACAGTCTGGGCCGCCCCATGCCCTTACACGGGTTTGTTCTTGATTGAAGTGGAATAGAATGGCAGAAATTTGTCAAGCATCCAGGACCAGGGTCGTAGCCGCCCTGTCTGACAAGGAAGGGGGACTGCTTGCACCGCTCAGATCAAGATTCTGGGAGTCCTTGAGCGGCGCCGCATCCGCCTCGGGAGCCTGTGCGCTATTCCAGGGTCATGTACTCCGGCTGAGATACCGCCCGGTTCCTCAGCGCCGAGGGACCACCGCTGTTCACGCAGTAGCCCGTGGGGTTGTCACAGCCGCCCTCCGGGTTGCCCCAGTACGCCGTGAGGTTCATCCAGGACAGCGAGCCCGTGTAGCTGCCCGCCGGCTGCCAGGGGATGGCCACGATGCGGTTCCAGGTGTCCCACGCGAGCCCGGCCCCGGTGTCGTCCGCCAGGAAGTCCCCGTTGAAGAGGGTTTCGTAGATGTGGCGGGCCGCGTCTGGGTAGAGCCCGTGGGAACCCTGGGCGGAGAAGACCTCCGGATGCCAACCGGTGAGGAAGACCGGCTTGTCCCCGAACGCGAAGGTCTGACCATTGGCGTGCTGGCTCAGGTAGACCTGCGCGGGGCGCCCGTCGACGAAGCGCACCGTGAGGTGTTCCCAGTCCCCCACGTGGTTGCCAAAGGTGGAATAGCCCCCCACGCACCCCCAGGGGGAATACCAGCCAATGCACACCCGCTTGCCATTGTTGTAGGGGTAGAAGGTCCAATACAGCACGTCCGTCACGTTCGTCGGCTGGCCTCCCTGGGTGCGCGGGATGATCTGCGCGTAGACCGGGACCGGCGTCTGGTTGGGACGCTGACCGTCAAGGAACTGCGGATCCGTGCAGGAATCACAGCCCAGCGCCTGGTTCGTCACCAGGTGGCCGTTCTCCTCGTGGACGTTGGCCAGATGGAACTCCGTGGAGGACGGGAAGTAGGCCTCGTCCGGGTGCAGCCACACGCGCGGCGCGAAGGCCGCCACCGTCCACGCATCCACCGGCAGCCCCCGCAGCTCCGCGTTGGACGTGGCGCTCTTGTTGAGCACCCAGTAGCGGCTTCCCCCCGTGTCGCCGTGGCTGGGACGGGAGATGAAGGTGGAGGCGGGCAGGCCCCGATGGTCGCGCGCCACCGCCTGCCACACCCCGATGTCTTCCTTCGCGCCAGAGCCGCTGTCGTCCCAGACCCAGGCCGGGTTGGCGGCGAGCACGTACTCGCTCCTCACGCAGCGGATGAGGTCCGTGGAGGGCTTGGAGTAGCCCAGCACCGCGACGTGGCCCAGGCAGGTGTAGCCCGCGGGCGCGACCGGCTCCCAGAAGGAGACGTCGTGCGTTCCTCCCGAGCCGGCGTCGGTCCAGGTCCGGTTGTAGTTGGACGGCCGCGCCAGCAGGTCGCCCTCGCCCCGCACCACGAACGTGGTCGCGGGAGCCTGCCCCCGCTTGGGCATCGCGACATCCCCCAACGAGAAGAACCCCGGCGACTGGGAGAGGTCCGGACGCCAGACGGAGATGTCGCTCTTCGCCCCGGTGCCGTGATCATCGTAGATCCACGAGAACCGGCTCGTGGGTTGGACCTCCAGCGCCTTGGGATGGCGCAACACCGCCGCGTCCGCGCTCAGGGTGAACTCCGCGCTCTGCCCCGAAAGCGCGGTCGCCGCGACCAGCTTGTAGCTCCCCGACGGCAGCGAGACGGCCAGCCGCGAGTCCGTGCCGCCCGCTCCATTGTCGTCCTGGGCCAGCACCGTGCCGTTCGCGTCCAGCAGGTACAGCCATGCGTCCACGGAGGACGTCAGCGTGAAGGTCATGGGCGGGGATGCGGCCGACACATCCAGTAGGAACGCCCGGTTGCCCGGACTGGACGCGCTCTGCCCACCCGACCCCTGCCAGGCGCCATACACGGTGTTGGCCTGGGCTGGACTCGTCAGGAACGTGGTCGCGGCGAGCGCGAGGAAGCATTGCCGGAAGGTCATGGAAACCTGGGGGAATGAGGAACCCAGGACCCTACCCCGTCGGAGGGACCTCCGCCGCTCCGCGTGGGGGCTTCCATCCCGAGCGGGAAGTGCGAGAGTCCACCGCTCGACCACCGCACGAGGGCGCGGACCATGTGTACGTTCTGTGATCTGGGAATCTGTCACGACCCCGGGCATCGAAGTCAGGCGCTGCTCCGCGAGTGGGTGCGCGACACGTGCGAGCTCTGCACGTTGGGGATCTGCCTGATTCACGGCGCCTCGGGGCCGCCGGTCGGCGAGACGATCATCCCCCTCTTCGACGTCAAGAGGTCGCTCCGCTCCACCAGCACCTCGGTTTCGCTGACGGAGGTGTCGTCGACGCCACGTCGGGGAATCCTGAGCGGCATGGAGGACCGGACGTATTGGAATCCGAGCCAGTCGGACGAGGCGCTGATCATCTCGCGGCTCCTCAAGTCGCCCATGGGCACGCAGCACGCGATCCCGAAGAACATCCATCGCTTCTGGACGGGCGGACCGATGAGCCCGGCGGTCGTCGACGACCTGGTCTCCGACGGCGCGCGGGCCAAGCAGGCGGGTTGGACCTGCTACCTGTGGTACTCCGCCGAAGTCGAGCGGGTGCTGGATGGACACCTCGACGGGGAGATCAAGAAGACCGAGGGCATCTTCATCTTCTCGAAGCGCCCTCCGAAGCCCGTGGACAAGCGGCCGACGCGCACCAACCAACGGCGCAGGTTGGAGCTGGCGGGCTTCCGGGTGGTGCCCATCGAAAAGCTCGACGACTCCAGCAACTGGCTCTCGGAGCTCGCGACGCTCGTCGGGGGCGCCGCGGTGCAGCGCAACTGGGATGAGGTCAAGTACTTCTCCGACCTCGCGCGGCTGCTGTACCTCAACTTCGTGGGAGGCATCCACATGGATGTCGACATCTCCCTGGGAGACATGGACCTCACGCAGACCTATTTCCACAACGACCCGAACGGCGAGGTGCCGCTCATGGGCAGCCTGCTGCGCGATCAGTCCGATCCGATGATCCCGAAGCTCCGCTTCCTCAAGAAGATCCGCCGCCGGCCCCTGCTCACGAAGGAGGAATACGACGGGTACATGGAGGCGCTCTCCGCGCTGGTCGAGAAGGGAATGCTCGCCGCGGGCATGCTGAACGCGCTGATCGCGTCGCGCCCCAACACCACCCACCTCAAGGACACCATCGTCGAGTTCCGCAAGGCCATCCTCAAGAACAAGGGCCTCATCAGCGGCATGGCGCTCTCCCGCGTCATGCTCTTCGGCAAGAGCCGGCAGGGGGACGTCGAGCAGGCCATGAAGTGGACCGTCCCGCCCTACCTGGTCCGCCTCGACCCCGACACCGACGAGAGCAACCTCTGACGCGGCGAGGCGCCCCCGGCGCGGGGGGCGTGCCCGTCACTCGATCGTGGAGTTGGTGACCTTGATGGGCGTATCCGGGTGGTTCGATATCTGGGGATAGGTCGCGTACCAGGAGCCCCCCACGTTGTGCTGGATGACCGAGCGGTCGATGCGGATGTCGCCCGAGTGGTCGTTGCTGACGAAGAAGATGGCGCTGCCGTGGGCGTTGACTTCGTTGTGCTCGATCCGCGTGCCGCAGAGGGACAGCGTCATCGTGTTGCCGTCGTTGTAGATGGCCCCGCCGCTGCCCCCGCCCGGAGTGCCCGGGCTGGCGGGATTCGCGCCGTTGCCGATGGCCCGGTTGTAGGAGAACAGGCTGTTGATGACCGTCCACGACACCCCGATGCTGCTGATGCCGCCGCCGTTGGAGCAGACCCCGCCGTAGCCCTGCTTGCCTCCGAAGGTCGTGTTCACCACGTAGACAGGCAGCCCGTCGTACTGGCTGAACACCCGGAGCGCGCCGCCTCCGACGTCGGGCCCGGCGTCGGCGCAGGCGTTGTTGAAGAAGCGGGAGTTGATGACCTTCACCCGCCCTCCCCGCACCCAGACCGCCCCGCCTCCGTCGAACTCCTTCTCGCTCTTGGAGCTGGCGTCCACGAACGTGAGGTTCTGGAGCGTCAGCCGTGGGTGGTCCTGGTTCTGGCAGTGGGAGGTCGTCCACACCTGATTCGAGTCGCAGGTGTTCATGTACAGGATGCGGTGCTTGCCCGCGCCGCTGAGCGTCACCAGCCCCTTGCCGTCGATGACGATGTCCGGCCCCTTGTCGTTGAAGACCTTCGCGGTCCTGTCCAGCGTGAGGGTGACGGGCTCGGGTCCACAGTCGAAGGTGATGACGCCTCCCCGGCCCACGGCTTCGACGAAGGCGTCGGAGGTACAGCTCGCGGGCGTCCCCGTCCCGACGACGGTGGTGGGCCTGGAGACATCAGCGAGGCCTGCCTCGGCGGGCACGCCGCACGTGGCCTCCGCGTTCGGATTTCCAGCGGGCGGACCGTCCTTGGGGTTGGTCAACGGGTTGGGCACGTCCACGTCCGCCCCGTCATCGCCCGAGCAGCCCGCCGCGCAGGCCAGCACGACCCCCGCGGCCAGCGAGAACACCGCGGTCGCGCGCGACCGGTGAAGTCTCTTCGAGTGCATCCAGCCTCCAGGAGGCCGGCAGTGTAGAGCGGCGATGCGCCGGAGACGAGCGGGCCTGACCGCCGCCGAGGGCTTCGAGGAGGCCGCGCGCAGGTGCGGCCCCCTCCCCTGCATCGGGCCCAGCAGCGCGCGGCCAAGCGACAGCCGGGGCGATGACGCCTGGCGGACGGCTTGGCGGCAAGGAGGGAGCCACCATCATTGAGGGAAGAGGGGGCTCTCCTCGAAGTGGGGACGCTCCTCCCCTGCCCCGACCCATGGCTCGCCTGCACGACAGCCCATCACCTCCGACCCCAGATGGGACTCCTTCGAGGCACAGCCGCGTCCTTGAATCCGTCTTCGCCAGCATGGGCGAAGGGGTGATCGTGGCGGACGAGCACCAGCGGTTCGTGTTCATGAACCCGGCGGCGGAACACATCCTGGGCATGGGCCCCCCGGACGTGCCCGTCAGCCAGTGGTCGGAGCGCTACGGCCTCTATCTGCCGGATCAGGTCACGCGCTATCCCTCCGAGCGCCTGCCCATCGCCCGTGCCATCCGGGGCGAGTCCGTGAGCCGCACGGAGGTCTTCGTGCGCAACGCCGCGAGGCCGGCGGGGGCCTGGCTGCTCGTGAGCTCCAGCCCGGTCCTCGACGAGGAGGGCGTGCTTCACGGGGGGGTCGCCGTCTTCAACGACATCACCGACCTCAAGGGCGCGGAGGATGCGATGCGCGCCGGCGAGGAGAAGTACCGCTCCCTCTACAACAACACCCCCGTGATGATGCACTCCATCGACCGCGAGGGGCGGATCATCAGCGTCAGCGACTACTGGCTGGACACCTTGGGCTATGAGCGCGCGGAGGTCATCGGGCGGGACTCGGTGGAGTTCCTGACGCCGGAGTCCCGGCGCTACGCCAGCGAGGTCATCCTCCCCGACTACTTCCGGACGGGCTTCTGCCGGGACGTGCCGTACCAGATCGTGCGAAAGGACGGGCAACCCATCGACGTCCTCTTGTCCGCCATCGCGGAGCGGGACCCCGCCGGCGGCGTGGCCCGTTCTCTCGCGGTGCTCATCGACGTGACCGAGCGGAAGCGCGCGGAGGAGGCGCTGCGCGAGAGCGACATGCGGCTGCGGGCCATCCTGGACAACGCGCCCACGGTGTTCTTCCTGCTGGATACGCAGGAGCGCTACATCTTCGTGAACCGCCAGTGGGAGCGGCTGTTCCACCGAAGCCGTCAGGAGGTCGCCGGGCGCACCGTGTTCGACGTCTTCCCCCGAGAGACAGCCGAAGCCCTGCACCAGACCAACGAGGACGCCTTCCGGACCGTGTCCTCCGTGGAGAGGGAGGAGCAGATCCCCCAGGATGATGGGCCCCACATCCACCTCACGCAGAAGTTCCCGCTCCTCGACTCCAGCGGGAAGGCCTATGCGCTCTGTGGAATCGCCACCGACATCACCGAGCAGAAGCGGATGGAGGCGTCACAGCGCTTCCTGGCCGAGGCGAGCCGGGAGCTGGTGACCTCGCTGGACTACGAGACCACGCTTCAGCGCGTCGCCGAGCAGGCGGTGCCCAACCTCGCGAACCTGTGTGTCGTCTTCGTGCGGACCGAAGGGGCGTCCCTGCAACCCGTGGCGGTGGCGGACAGCGTGCCGGCTCGCGCCAGGGACGTCCGGGAGTTCCTCCAGCGCCACCCGCCTGCCTCGGGCTCCCCGCACGGCCCGGCGTGGGTCCTGTCCACGGGGAGGTCCGAGGCCTTGGGAGCGTCGAAGGGTCTGCTGGATCCAACCGCCCTGACGCAGGAGCGGTGGGCGGCGATCCAGACGCTCCAGGGCCGGCCGTCGCTCGGTGTCCCCCTCCAGGCCCGAGGCCGGACCCTGGGCGCGCTGTACCTCATCTCCACCCGGCCGGGGCACGCGTACTCGCCAGCGGAGCTGGCGCTGGCGGAGGAGCTCGGCCGTCGAGCGGCCTTCGCCATCGACAACGCCCAGCTCTACACGTCAGCGCAGGAGTCCATCCGCGCGCGGGATGAGTTCCTGTCCATCGCCTCCCATGAGCTGAAGACCCCGCTGACCTCCATGAAGCTGCGCGTGCAGCAGATGGAGTCCACCCTCTCGCGCCCGGGACCGCTGCCCGTGGAGAGGGTGTCCAGGATGCTGGAGGTCTTCGAGGACCAGCTGATGCGCCTGTCGCATCTGGTGGATCACCTGCTCGACGTGTCGCGGATCAACGAGCGGCGGCTGGATCTGCGGCTGGAGGAGATGGACCTGGTGGCGGTGACGCGCGACGTGGTCAGCCACCTGACCGAGCAGTTCGAGAAGACCGGCTGCGCCTTCGAGCTGGTGGCCCCGACGCCGGTGTGGGGGCGGTGGGACCGGCTGCGCCTGGAGCAGGTCATGCTCAACCTGCTGACGAACGCGATGAAGTATGGCGCGGGGCGCCCCATCCGGATGGAGGTGATGCTCCACGCGGGGAGGGCGCGGCTGAGCATCGAGGACCACGGCATGGGCATCCCACCGGAGGCCCAGGGCCGCATCTTCGAGCGCTTCGAGCGCGCGGCCTCGCGCAACTATGGAGGCCTGGGGCTGGGGCTCTTCATCACGCGACAGATCATCGACGCGCACGGCGGCCGCATCTTCGTGGAGAGCGCGCCCGGCCTGGGTGCGAAGTTCATCGTCGATCTACCGCCATTCCCCCCGGAGCATTGAGCGCGGACCTGGAGGACGACGCTGTTCACCGCGGCTGGAGCCGGAGGTCCGGCCCCAGCCACGGCATGGCGCTCTCGAAGCGAGAGCGCCCGTCTAGTTTCCGGCCGGGGTGATGGACCCGATGTAGGAAGGATCACCCGGACGGCAGTCGATTCCCGCCTCGGCGTCGACGACCACACCGGTCATCAGACGGTCCCCCTGGCCCGGCCGCTTCAGCGTCGCGGTGTACGGGGCCGGGCTCAAGCTGTTGGGCATCAGCGGGACGCTCGCGGTCTTGATGCAGACGTCATAGGTGCCGCTCGGAGGCGCCCCCCCCTCGGGCAGCGCGCCGCGATGCTCCAGGGCGTTCGGGTCGATGCCGCGGTTGTCGTAGACGATGATCTCGCCCGTGGGCGCCCGCACCACCAGGTCCTCGTCACTGTCACGAGACCACGTCGCGTTGATCTCCACGGTGAAGCCGGCACCGCAGACCCCTGACGAGCAGCTCTTCCCCGCGGCGCAGGTGTTGCCGCAGCAGCCGCAGTTGCGCGTGTCCGTGAACGCGTTCACGCACAGCGAGCCGCACTTCACCTGAGGAGGCGGGCAGCTGCCGGGGATGCAGTCGAAGCCGCCCGGCTGGTTCACACACCGCTGGCTCGGCAGACAGGTGTGGGTCCCGTTGGTGCACTCGTTGATGTCCGTGCAGGTCTTCCCGTTGCCCGTGTAGCCCACCTTGCACGCGCAGGTGTAGCTGCCCGCGGTGTTCGTGCAGGTCGCGTTCACGGAGCACTGCGCGGTGCCGTTGGTGCACTCGTTGATGTCGTTGCAGGTCTTCCCGTTGCCCGTGTAGCCCGCCTTGCACGTGCAGGTGTAGCTGCCCTGGGTGTTCGAGCAGGTCGCGTTCACGGAGCACTGCGCGGTGCCGTTGGTGCACTCGTTGACGTCCGTGCAGGTCTTCCCGTTGCCCGTGTAGCCCGCCTTGCACGCGCAGGTGTAGCTGCCCGCGGTGTTCGTGCAGGTCGCGTTCGTGGAGCACTGCGCGGTGCCGTTGGTGCACTCATTGATGTCATTGCAGGTCTTGCCGTTGCCCGTGTACCCCGCCTTGCACGCGCAGGTGTAGCTGCCCGCGGTGTTCGTGCAGGTCGCGTTCACCGAGCACTGCGCGGTGCCGTTGGTGCACTCGTTGATGTCCGTGCAGGTCTTTCCGTTGCCCGTGTAGCCGGCCTTGCACGTGCAGGAGTAGCTGCCCGGGGTGTTCGTGCACGTCGCGTTCGTGGAGCACTGCGCGGTGCCGTTGGTGCACTCGTTGATGTCCGTGCAGACGCTGGGCTGCCCCGTGCAGGTATAGCCAGACTCCACCGAGCAGGTGCTGCTACAGCCATCGCCCGACGTGCGGTTACCGTCGTCACATTGCTCGCCGGGGCTCACCTTCCCGTCACCACAGAGCGGCCCGGTCGCCTCCACGGCGTCCACGTTGTAGAGGGCGGCGATACCGCCCCGCAGCCTCACGTAGCGGTACGGGGTGGTGCTGGTATAGGGGACGAGCGCCGTATAGGTGCCGAGGCCCAGCTCGACGAGGTTCGCCTGCCCCGTGCTGATGACGCTCATGTCCGCGCGCAGGAAGTCCACCTGCGCGACCACCGCCAGCGAAAGCCCCCGGTAGTAGATGCGCAGCGGCCCGGTGCCCTCTTCTCCCGCGCCCATGTCCAGCGTCAGCGCGCCGCCCAGCACGGCCAGGAAGTTGGCCGTCTGTCCATCCGGCGGGCCAACGGCGTTATTCGGATTGAGGACGCCAATGACGCCGCTGGCGATCACCGCGTCCGCGTACGGATCCGCCACCGCCCGCTGCGACAGGGACTCTTCCGAATCCGCCACCGCTTTGTCGGTGGAGGACTCCTTCTCTTCGGGACCGGTTCCGCACGCGCTCAGGACCGCGCACGCCAGCGCCGCACTTAGTAAACGCCACACCGTGGCCACTCGATTCACCTTCATGTTCCGCTCCATTCCGCTCGACTCGCGAGCCGGCGGCCCGGCGAAATACCTTTTGTCGCAGGGACCGCCGGCATCCATGGAATGCACGAATAACCAACCATGCATCGAGGGCGAGCCGGGCTGACCTGAAACGGGTCCGCCATCCGACAGGCATTGCGTCAGGTATCGCCGCGGAGAATTCCAGGCGACACCCCACCTGGACATGAAGGCCCCCTGATACGGCGCGCGCCGGAATGTGTTTCGGAGCGGGCTTCGACCCCCCTTCAGCGCGTTGAGTGGTGGGCAATACGCACTGGCAATCATTTCTCGGCGCAACAGGGCCGATTGCGGCGTGGGCCCACCCTTCTCAGCTTTCAACCAGAAGAGAAGTTCGCAGCAGCACGACATCTCGAGGGGGGAACCATGAGGACAACGTCGATTCGCGAACTGGGGCTGCGGTATGGCGGGTATGTGCTGGGGCTGTCGCTTGCCGTCGTGGGACTTCCTGGAGCGGCGTACGCCCAGGCACCCACTGACCTTCCCAACGCCTATACCCAGAAGAACCTCGTCTCCGACGGTGCCGCCGCCGCGGACCACACCGATCCCAATCTGATCAACAGCTGGGGGCTCGCCTTCAATCCGTTCGGCGTGGCGTGGGTGGCCGACAACGGGACGGGCGTGGCGACGCTCTATGACGGCGATGGGAACGCGCAGCCGCTCGTGGTCACCATCCCGGTGCCCACGGGCGCCACGGCGCCCTCGAGCCCCACCGGCGTCGTCTACAACGGCTCCGATGGTTTCGTGGTCTCCCAGGGGACCGCCAGTGGGGCTGCCCGCTTCATCTTCGTGACGGAGCAGGGCATCGTGGCGGCTTGGTCGCCGCTGGCCGCTCCGGCCAACGCCATCCTCACGGTGGACAACTCCGGGAAGAACTCGGTCTACAAGGGCGTCGCCGTGGCGAACAACGGCACGGCGTCCTATCTCTACGCGACCGACTTCCACAACGGGCAGGTGGATGTGTTCGACAACACGTTCGCGCCGGCCACGCTCGGCGGAAACTTCACCGACCCGAACCTGCCCGCTGGCTTCGCGCCGTTCGGCATCCAGAACATCAACGGCGACCTCTACGTGAGCTACGCGCAGCAGGACGAGCAGATGCGTGACAACGTGTCGGGCGCGGGCCTGGGCTACGTCAACGTCTTCGACCCGAACGGCAACCTGATCCGCCGCCTGGTCTCCGCGGGCAACCTGAACGCGCCGTGGGGCATGGCCGTGGCGCCGGCCAGCTTCGGGCGGTTCGCCGGGCGCCTGCTGGTGGGCAACTTCGGCGACGGGACCATCAACGCCTTCGACGCCGCGACGGGGACCTTCGACGCCCAGCTCCAGGACAGCAGCGGGAAGCCGATCGCGATTGATGGTCTCTGGGCGCTCAGCTTCGGCAATGGCCTCCAGAACCAGCCCATCGACACGCTGTTCTTCACGGCGGGCCCGGGGATGGAGAGCCACGGCCTGTACGGTCGCCTCGACGTGACCACCACGACCTCGACCCGCGTCCCCTTCCGTCCCAAGCGCTGAGCCGCGCGGTCGCGTCAGGGGGGGAGTCCAGCGGATGCGCCCGGGGAGTCACGTCCCGGGCGCATCCGGCGTTGCTACTTCGCCTCCAGGTTCAGCTCCAGGTCGAACGCCGCGTCGTGTGACTCCCCGTTCGCCTGCTTCACCATCACCGCGATGATGTTCTCGCCCACCACGAAGGGAGCGCCGTCGAAGGTGGCCGTGCTGGTGATGGGGTCCTTCAAGATGCCACTCGCGAAGACCCCGTGGGCGAAGCCGTTGTCCATGTACCGGGAGTACACGGGCTTTCCGTTCACCCAGATCGCCACGCCATCGTCATGCGTCACGCGGATGCTGGCGGAGCGGATGGCGTCCACCAGGGTGAGCTTCTTGCGGAAGTACAGGGTCGGCTGACTGGGGTTCGTCTTGTTGAGCATCGTGTGCTCGTCCCCCACCCCGTAGCCAAGCTTGCCAGGGCCCGAACGCCACGCGCTGTCGTTGAAGGCCAGCGACGTCCAGGCGCTGCCTGGGTCCACGTTGCGGTCATCGAACTTCCAGTACTCACCGAAGGCGATGGCCTGGAACTTCGGGCTCGCGGAGATGGTGAAGACCCCGTCGGTCTGGTCGGAGACGTCCGACCGCGCCGAGTCCGCGATCCGCAGCAGGCCCGCGGACGTCTCCGTATGCGGCACCGTCCAGTCATAGAAGCCGGTGTTGGGGATGCCCGTCTTGACGGTCGTCCAGTCCTTCCCGTTGTTGGGCGAGAACTGGAGCTGCACGGTGTTGATGCCCGCGCCGTGGGTCATCCATTGCAGCGTCTGGACGTTTCCAGGGCGCAGCGTCTCTCCGCCGTTGGGGCTCTCCAGGAGGAGCGAGGAGTGGGCATCCTCCTCGGTGACGACCTTGAGCTCCAGGTCGAAGGAGACGTCGCTGGATGTCGCGTTCGCCTGTTTCACCATGACGGCCAGCGTGTTCTCCCCCATCACGAAGCGAGCGCCGGGGATGGGGCCTTCGCTGATCGCGTTGTCGACGCTGGAGCCCTGGGCGTAGGCGCTGTGCGCGATGTTGTCCACCAGCTTGGAGAACACCTGGGTGCCGTTGAGCCAGACCACGACGCCATCGTCATACAGCACCTTGAGCGTGGCCGCGTCCACCATGCCGTGCAGCATGAACTTGTGGCGGAAATACACGCTGGGCTGGCGCGGCGTCGTCGCGGTCAGCACCGTCGCCTCGTCACCGTCGCCGTAGCCGAGCTGCCCCGGCCCCTTCTTCCAGGAGGAATCATCGAAGGTGGGCGAGGTCCATCCGGGCCCCGGGTCCACGTTGCGGTCGTCGTACTTCCACTCCGCGCCGAAGGCCACCGCGGTGAACCCGGAGTTGGGCGGCGGGTCCGTGGGGTCCGACGTCGAGGTGCCTCCGCCAATGCGGATGATCTTCGACACCGAGGGGACGCGATTGGCGTTGAGCAGGAACAGCATGTAGTGGCCCGGCGGGGCCCCGTTCGCGCTGGTGGGCGCGGTGACGGTGAGCACGCCGTTGCCGGCCGTGAACTTCAGCCACTGGAAGCGCTGGTTCTCATCGAACGCGTGGGTGACGGAGCCCAGCCGGATCCAGGACACCTTGGAGATGGCCGCGGCGTTGGGCGTCGTGACCTGGAACTTCTCGCCGTAGGCCACGGACGCGGGCGCGGCGGTGATGGTGGGCCGGGTGCCCTTGAAGAGATACGGCGGAGAGAACACCTGCATGGTGCGGATGCCGCGGCTGCCCGCGGAGAGCACCCGCCCATCCGGCAGGAGCAGGGTCGTGGAGTGATACCCGCGATAGGCGGAGCTGGGAGCGAGCTCGGACCAGATCTCGGTGGTGGGGTTCCACAGCTCGGTTTCGAAGCGGGGGAACCGGGGGTTGTCGACCCCCGGGCCGCTGTGGCCGCCGGTGACGAGCACGGTCCCGTCGGGAAGGAGCGTGGAGTTGTGCTGGCGGCGCACGTATTTCATGGGGGCCACCGTGCGCCAGACGGGATTCGCCGCGTTGAGGTCGATGACCTCCACGTTGTTCGTCGGGGGATTGTCACCGCCGGTGATGATGACCTTCCCCTCGTCATACATGGCCGCGCTCCCCGCGTTGCGGCTGTTCGCGTACTGGGTGCGAGGCCCGGTGGTCCACGAACCCGTGCCGTCGGTGGACAGGAAGCGCGCGGGCTTCCAGTAGCCCGCCATCAACTGTTTGCCGTTGGGCGCGGCGAACATCCACGGGTAGTACATGAGCTCGAGGCTCGCGCCGGTCAGGTTGCGCCACGCGTTCTTCGACGGCTGCCAGACCTGGGGAATCAGGTTCTTGCTCGTGTCCTCCTTGGCGCCTCCGATGACCAGCATCTCCCCGTTGGGGAGCGTGGTGACGGTGGGGTACCAGCGGCCGGCGTTCATGTTCGGCAGCCGCGTCCAGGTGTTGGTGAAGGGGTTGAAGATGGTGGCGTAGGGGAGCCCCGAGTCGTCCGTGATGTGCCCCCCCGCCACGAGCAGGCGGCCGTCCGGCAGGAAGGCATGCCCCGCGCAGAAGATGTTGTAGCCCGCCTTGGGGAGGGCCGTGATGACGTTGGTCTGCGGGTCCCACAGCGTCGGGTTGTCACCGTCCGCGAACTCGGAGAAGAACATCACCTTGCCAGTTGGCAGCAGGTGGGTGTGCACCGCGGAATAGGGCCAGTTCTGGACGGGCGTCCATTGACCCGCGACCGCCGGGTCCAGGGACTGTGCCCCGGCCGTCGCCGTGAATGCCCATACAGCCATGACTGCGAAACGCCACGCACGGAACAGCACAGTCCACCCCCCGTGTATTGGTTGCGAGTGCGAGCCATCGTAGACAAGCGCACTGCGTACACCATCGGCTCTCCAGGCAGGAGCAACGACGCCGGGCGGACAGTGACGCGGCGGAGGACGTTCAGCGCGGCGTGATCTTGAGCAGTCGACCGTTCGGATCGTCCGTGAGCAGATAGAGCGCGCCTTCGGGGCCCTGCACGACGTCGCGGATGCGGGCGTTCCCCGCGGGGTGCATCCGCTCCTCGCCTTGCACCCGGTCGTTCTTCATCACCAGCCGCACCAGGGCGTGACCGGCCAGCCCGCCAATGAAGAAGTTGCCCTTCCACTCCGGGAAGAGGTTCCCGGAGTAGATGGTCATCCCGGAGGGAGCGATGACCGGATCCCAGAAGTAGACCGGCTGCTCCATGCCCGGGCCCTGGGCGCTCTGATGGATGGGCGCGCCGGAGTACTCCCTGCCGTAGCCGATGGTGGGCCAGCCATAGTCCTTGCCCGCGCCAATGAGGTTGAGCTCGTCGCCGCCAAGCGGCCCCATCTCCACCTCCCAGAGGCGGTTCTGGCTGTCGAGCGCGGCGGCCAGGACGTTGCGGTGGCCCAGGGAGTAGATCTCCGGCCGTGCGTCGCTGCGATTCACGAAGGGGTTGTTCGCGGGCACCGTGCCGTCAGGGTTGATGCGGACCGTCTTCCCGAAGTGGCTGTTCAGCTTTCGAGCCTGGACGCGGCCCGGGAGGATGGAGCGCTCCCCCAGGGTGACGAACAAGGTGCCGTCGGGATGGAACACCAGGCGCCCCCCCGCGTGCATCGTCGAGTCGAGCGTGGGCTTCATGCGGAAGATGATCCGCAAGGCTTCAATGCGGGGCTGTGCGCCTTCCTTGAGCTTCCCGCGCCCCACCGCGAGCCCGTTGCCGGCCGCGCGAGGCTCGTAATAGGTCCAGAAGATGAGGCGGCTCGTGGCGAAGTCGGGCGAGACCTCCACGTCCAGCAGGCCGCCTTGATCCCTGCCATCCACGGGGGGCAGGCCGGCGATGGGCGGGGACTTCACGCCCTCGGGCGTGACGATGAAGAGGTTGCCGGTGTGCTTCTCCGTCACCAGCATCCGCCGGTCGGGCAGGAAGGCGACGGCCCAGGGGTAGTTGAAGCCCGAGGCCACCTCCGTGACCTGATAGCGGGTCTGTGACGTGACGGCGGGGGCGTTCGTCTGGCCGGGGAAGGCCGGGGGGAACTGGGACGCCGTGGGAGAGGCTTGTGGCGAGGCGCCCTCGGCTGGACCCGGGACCGGAGCGCCGCTCGGGTCCGTGGGCGCCACGGACTCCTGTCCTCGCGCTGGCCCCGCGAAGGACAGGAGGGACATGAAGGCAAGGGTCATCAGGGCGGCGCGCAGGCGCATGGGGCTCTCCTCTGGGGGCGGCTGGTGGATCCGCGCGGCAGCTAATCACCGCGAGCGCGACGCGCGGCCCAAGGCCTCATGCCGCTGTGCGTGTCCGAACACGCGCGAGCCGGGGAGCCGCCCTGGAGGGAGGGGGCGCTCCCCGACAGTGTTCACTGTCAAGAGCGCGCCCTGGACCTGGGTTCACCGAGCCATGGCGCGAGAAGCGCGAGCCCGTGCGAGCCGCCATGCGAGGGACGTGCTCAGCGCGGCGATGGCGGCCTTGAGCACCCCTCCTGGAACGAAGGGCAGGAAGCCCTTGTGGAAGGCGGTCGCGAGATCGAGCGAGGCCGCCACCTGGAGCCAGCCCATGCCGATGCACAGGATGACGAGCTGCCCCACGAGGAAGACGGCCACCGCCGTCCACGGCCGCCGGTCGAGCCCGCGGCGCGCGGCGAGGCCCACGAGCCAGGCCGCGGGCAGGAAGGCCACCAGGTAGCCCCCCGTCGGTCCGACGAGCGAGCCCCAACCGCTGGCCGCCTTCGCGTAGAACGGCAGACCCACCGCCCCCAGCAGGAGATAGACGAGCTGCGCGGCCATGCCTCGCCCAGGCCCGAGCGCCGCGGCCGTGAGCACGACCGCGAGCGTCTGTCCCGTGATGGGCACCGGTGAGCCCGGCACCGCGATGGCGACCTGCGCGAGCACCGCGGTGCAGAGCGCCGCGCCAAGCACGAGCGCGCCCTCGTGAACGCGCGTGCGCACGAAGGCGTCGGCCAGGACGCGAGGGGGTGGAGGACTGGCGCTCGCGCTCGAGTCGCGTGACGACGCCGGGGGAAGTGAAGACACGGACCGATGCTCAGCGAGGACGAGGTCCGTTGCAAGGCGCGAGACCCCGCCAGTGAGGCGTCCGTGCCCCCTCCGGGACAAGAAGCACCGCACGGGAGCCCCCCTGACTGTGTTTCGCGCAGCTAGGATGCGCGCATGCCTCTGACCCAGACCGAGTTTCTTCCCCGCGCGGAGGCCACCCTCACCCGCCTTGACGGGGCCGTCCTCGACGCGCTCTCGCACCATGGCGAGCCCACGGTCGAATCGCTCGCCCAGGTCTTTGACGAGGAGGATTCGCTGACGCCCGCGTCGCTCATCCAGGCGCTCTGCCCCGGTCCCCTCTCGCCCGTTGGCCTCGCGGCCCTGGTGCTGCGCGAGGTCCTGGCGCCCGAGGACGCGGTGCTCGACGGCTCCGTCTCGGAGGCCCGGGTCGTCACGGGCAACGCGCGGGCTCCTGGCTCGCTGCTCGTCACCCGCCCTCTCATCGTGCTCGGCGACCTGGAGGTCGCGGGCGTCCTGGAGGACCAAGGGCCGGACTCGACCCTCGTGGTCCTCGGCCGTTGTTCAGCGTGGGGGCTCCAGACGTCGGGCAACATCCTGGTCCTCGGAGACCTCCAGGTCCGGGATGTCATCCAGGGCGTCTACAACGACGACAGCCTCGTGGTGGCGGGCGACCTCAGCACGCGCTTCCTCGATGAGAATGATCACGAGGTGGCCTGTTACGGGCAGGTCCACGCCGAGCATCACCTGGAGAATGGACGCTCCGGGGACGACGCCGCCTCGCTCGCGTCCACCTTCCTCCTCCCCGCGCTCTGGGACCTGGACCTTGGAGAGATCCACCACGACGCACTCTTCGAGCGCATCCGACGAAGCGAGCCTGCCTTCACGGACGCGCCCCAGCCCCGGCAGGTGCGCGAGCCGGACGCCCCCACCGCCGAAGAGCTGGAGGGCCTCGACATCGAAGGGATCGCGGCCCAGGCGTCGAAGAAGGCACGGGCGAAGCATGTCATCTACGCGCAGCGGAAGACCGGCGAGGTGTGGCTGCTGAGCCCGGGCAACTTCCCCCTGCAGATCTTCGACGGCAAGCAGTTCTTCGGGAAGGACGCGCCGCCAGCCCTCGACGTGAAGCAACGCGCCTCGGAGCGCGCCACCTTCTGGCGCAAGCGGGGCGACCTCTTCCTGGAGCTCGAGCGCTTCGGCGCCGTCATCCAACTGCACGCGGGCACCAACAACGGGTCGATGAGGACGTTCCGCTTCGCCTTCGGCACCGCCGACGCGGCCGTGCTCGAGCTGCGACGGCTGGAGGCCCGCTACGAGGGAGACTTCCTGCGCGTCACGTCTGAGATTCCCGGCCGGGGGCCGCTCGAACGGGAGTTCGCGAAGCACGGCGGGCCCAAGGCGGAGTACACGTCCGCCATCGTGCAAGGGGCGACCCTGATCACCCGCGACGGTTCGCAAGAGCGCTTCGGCGACGAGGCCTCGGCGCTGAGCGCGCTGGAGGACTGGATCGCCGGGAAGCGGCAGGCCGGGTTCGACTTGAAGGTCCTGGAGTGGAGCCCTTCGGGCCTCCTGGGCAAGCGCTGACCTGACGCAACTGGACCTGGGTCTCTCTTGAATCCATTCTCATACGCATTCGAGAAAAATTGGATAGAGCAGAAAACATCTTCACGTTCTCCTTGGCAACCTGTACGGAGCGCCCCCGCACCCTCACAAGGATTGCCACTTCCGCCATGATCCGGTTTTCCACTTTCGCCATCGTCGCCGCGCTCGGCCTGAGCGCTTGCAGTGAAGAGGATCCCCTCCCGCCTGTTGAGAAGACGCGAGAGGAGCGGGTCAACGAGCACATGGAGTCGCTGCGCGGCGACGCCACGGCGCTCGGGACCTTCCTGTTCGACATGCCCAAGGGCGGCGACCTGCACAGCCACACCTCCGGCGCCATCACCACCGAGAAGCTGATCGCGTGGGGCGCGGAGGACGGCGCCTGCGTGGACACGACGACCTACGTCGCCAGCAACCCGTGCGCGGCCGGCTCGGTGCCCCTTTCCCAGACGGAGAGCGACCGCGCCCTCCGCGACGCCGTGATGAGCGCCTGGTCCATGGAGAACCACCCCGGACCCCTGCTCGCCGCGCACCAGCACTTCTTCGACGCCTTCGGCAAGTACGGCGCCGTGCAGCTCGACTCCCGCAATGACGACAGCTACGCGGACATCCTGTCGCGCGCGGGCAAGCACCACCAGATCTACGTGGAGCTGATGCAAGGCTTTGGCGCGGGCCGGGGTGGCAGCCTGGCCACGCCGCTCTTCACGTCCACGGACGTCTGGGACAAGCCGACCCTGCTGGCCAAGCGTCAGCAGCTCATCGCGCTGCCGGACTTCCAGAGCGCGCTGACGGCGCAGACCACCAGCATCGCGAACACGCTGAAGGGCGCCCGCCTCCTGATGGGCTGCGACACGGCCCAGCCAGACCCGGGCTGCGGCGTGGAGGTGCGCCTCATCGTCTCCGCCAACCGCACCGCGGACCGGACGAACGTCTTCGGGCAGTGGGTGTATGCCTATGAGCTGGCCCAGAAGGTGCCTGAGATTGTCGGCGTGAACCTCGTGTCGCCGGAGGAGAACGCCAACTCCCTGGCCTTCTACCAGGATGAGATGTTCGCCCTGGGCACGCTCGACGACTTCAACGACCAGGAGGTCGGCCGCAAGCTGGTCCACGTCTCGCTGCACGCCGGGGAGCTCATCCCGGCGGTGCTCACGGCGCAGGACCAGCAGCACCTGAACTTCCACATCCGGGAGGCCGTGGAGAAGGCCCACGCGGAGCGCATCGGCCACGGCGCGGACGTGCTGGGCGAGACGGCCGGTGACGGCGCCGCGGACCTGCTGCGTGACATGCACGACGCGGGCGTGATGGTGGAGATCTGCCTGACCTCCAACCGCGTGCTGCTGGGCATGTCGGGTGAGGCGCACCCGCTGGCCGCGTACCTGAAGAACAACGTGCCGGTCGCCCTGTCGACCGACGACTCGGGCATCCTGCGCGGCGACATCACCCAGGAGTACGTCGCCGCCGCCACCGACCAGCGGCTCGACTACAAGACGCTCAAGCAGATGGCGCGCGCCAGCCTGGAGCACGCGTTCGCTGAGGGCGACAGCCTCTGGGCCGCCCGGGACACCTTCACCAAGACCGTGGAGGCCTGCGTCGCCGACAAGCCGGAGCAGGGCACGGCCTCCGCCCGTTGCGAGAGCTTCCTCGCCGCCAACAAGCGCGCCGCGTTGCAGTGGAAGCTGGAGCTCCAGCTGGCCACCTTCGAGCGCGGCATCGCCCCGTAAGGCAGCGCCTTCGCGCCTCCACTCCGGGGGCGCGAAGGCAGTGGCCCCAGGAGCGGGCCGGGTCTGGAGCTCGCGAGGGACGCCCCTCGCCGCTCCCCTCCCCTGCCCACGTCCTCGAAGTGCCGAGACTCCAGCGCTCCGCCGACGAGCGCTGTCCGCTCCGGCCAGCGAAGGGCCGAACGATGAATGATGTCTCCTCCTGGGTCGGAGGCATCGTGCGCGCCGCTCCGCCCGTCAGGGCGTGGGGCTGAGCCGGGTGGGCCTTCCAGAGAGTCCCGCGCCAGGCCGGGGCAGCGGGCTTCTCGTCACGCGGCCTCGTTTCCTTCCGGCGAGACCACCGCGACGACGTGACGTGCGGGCACCTGCGCCCCGACCGTGACGTTCAGCGCCGTGACGACGCCATCGGTCGGCGCGACGAGCGACGACTCCATCTTCATCGCTTCGAGCACCACCAGCACGTCGCCCCGCTTCACGGTCGCGCCGACCTCGGCGCTCACCCGGATGATGCGGCCGTCCATCGGCGCGCGCAGGCGGCCATCGCTGGCCCGCTCGCGCTCGGAGGGGGGCCGGAAGGAGACGTCGCGGAGATGGCGCGTGACGCCATCGAGCGAGCACCACAAGGTGCCTCCCGCGCGCCGGTACCGGAGCGCGCGGCGCCTCCCCGCCACTTCGACCTCGGCGCTTCCGGCGGAGAGCCAGCGCAGGGCGAGCGTGACGCCGGCATCGCCGACGCGGACCTCGTACTGCTCTGGCGCGACAGGCCGCACCGAAGCGCGGAACTCCCCTGCCCCGTCATTCAACACGATCGGCACCGGCAGGGCCTGGGAGCTGCTCCAGCCCGCGAGCGTCGCGTCGAAGCCTCCGCGCTCCGCGAGCGCCATCGCGTCGTCGTGGAAGAGCAAGGAGGCCAGGACGGCCTGCTCCTCCGAGGACGCCTGTCCCTGCGCGCGCAGCGTCTCCGGGGGCATGTGCGCGCCGACGAAGCCCGTGTCGTACCGGCCGGAGCGGAACACCTCATGCGCCAGGATGTGCTGGAGGAAGGTTCCATTCGTCGTGACGCCGAAGGCCGTCAGCTCCCGCAGGGCCGCGGCCAGCCGTTCACGCGCCGTCTCGCGGTCCGGCCCATGCGCGATGAGCTTCGCCTGCATGGAGTCGTAGAACGGCGTGATGTCCTGGCCTTCGCGGACGCCGTGGTCGACGCGGACGCCCTCCCCCGCCGGGGGAACCCACGAGAGCAGCCGCCCCGTCTGGGGAAGGAACCCGTTGGCGGGATCCTCCGCGCACAGGCGCACCTCGATGGCATGGCCACGGAAGGTCACTTCCGGCTGCGTCAGCGGGAGCGCATCGCCGTCGGCGACCCGCAGCTGCCACTCCACCAGGTCCAACCCCGTCACGAGCTCCGTCACCGGGTGCTCGACCTGGAGGCGGGTGTTCATCTCCATGAAGAAGAAGTCGCCGTTCGGCGCGAGCAGGAACTCGATGGTGCCTGCGCCGCGATAGCCGATGGCGCGGGCCGCCTGCACCGCCACGGCCCCCATGCGCTCGCGCAGCGCCGCCGTGACGGCCGGAGACGGACTCTCCTCGACCACCTTCTGGTGACGCCGCTGGATGGAGCAGTCCCGCTCCCCCAGGTGCACCGCGTTGCCGTGCGCGTCCGCGAAGACCTGCACCTCGACGTGGCGCGCCCCCTCGATGGCCCGCTCCAGGATGAGCTCGCCGTTGCCGAAGGCGTTCGTGGCTTCCGAGCGCGCAGAGCGGATGGCGTCCAGCAGCGCCCCCGGCTCGCGGACGAGGCGCATGCCGCGCCCACCGCCGCCCGCCGCCGCCTTCACCATGACCGGGAAGCCGATGCGCTGGCCCTCGCGGACCAGGGCCTCGTCGTCGAGCGATTCGCCGGGGCGGGCCGCTTCGTAGCCGGGAATGCACGGCACGTCGGCGGCCTGCATGCACAGCTTCGCCTGCCGCTTGTTCCCCATCAGCTCGATGGCCTCCGCGGGCGGCCCGATGAACACGAGGCCCGCCTCCGCGCACGCGCGCGCGAAGTCCTCGTTCTCGGAGAGGAAGCCGTAGCCGGGGTGGATGGCGTTGGCCCCGGACGCCTTCGCCGCGGCGAGCACCCGCTCGATGGAGAGATACGACTCCCGCACGGGCGCGGGCCCCAGGCGCACCGCCTCGTCGGCGAGCCGCGCGTGGGGGGCGTCCCGGTCCGCGTCGGAGAAGACGGCGACCGTGCGCAGGCCGAGCCGGCGGCACGTCCGCAGCACGCGCACGGCGATCTCTCCCCGGTTCGCCACCAGCACCTTGTGAATGCGCTTCATGGTTCCCTTCCCTACAACCGGGCGACGCCGAAGGTGTTGGGTGAGAGCGCGCGGCGCGAGGACTCCTCGCACGTGGCCAGGACGAACCCCAGCACCCGCCGCGTGTCCCGAGGGTCGATGACGCCGTCATCGAACAGTCGCGCGCTGCAGTTGAAGGCATCCGACTCGCGCTCGAACTGCTCCACGAGCGGCCGCGAGAACTCGCGCATCGCCTCCTCGTCGAAAGGCTGGCCCGCGCGCCGGGCCTTCTCGGCGGAGACGATGGACAGCACCTTCGCGGCCTGCTCGCCGCCCATCACCGCCGTGCGCGCGTTCGGCCAGGCGAAGATGAAGCGCGGGTGGAAGGCGCGGCCACACATCCCGTAGTTGCCCGCGCCGAAAGCACCGCCCAGCAGGATCGTGACCTGGGGCACGGTCGCGTTGGCGACGGCCTGCAACATCTTCGCGCCGTGCTTCACGATGCCCCCCTGCTCCGACTGGGTGCCCACCATGTAGCCGGTCGTGTTCTGGAGGTAGACGATGGGCGTCCGCGCCTGGCAGCAGAGCTGGATGAACTGCCCCGCCTTCGTCGCGCCCCTCGGCGTGATGGGCCCGTTGTTGCCGATGAGGCCCATCGCCCGGCCCTCGATGCGCGCCCAGCCGCACACGGTGAGCGCGTCGTAGTCGTCCTTGAAGGGGGCGAAGTCCGAACCATCCACGAGCCGCGCGATGACCTCGCGGCAGTCGTAGGGCCGCCGGTGGTCGCCGGGCACGACGCCGCAGAGCTCCTCCGCCGCGTAGCGGGGAGGCTCGAAGGAGGAGCGCGTGGGCGGGGGTTGTGCGTCATTCCATCCGAGCGACGCGACGATCTCCCGCGCGATGCGGATGCCGTCGGCGTCGTCCTCGGCGAGGTGGTCCGCGGTGCCAGCCACGGTCGCGTGCATCTCCGCGCCGCCCAGCTCCTCGTCCGTGGCGACCTCGCCCGTGGCCGCGAGCAGCAGCGGCGGGCCGGCCAGGAACACCTTCGCCTTCCCCCGGACCATGACGACGTGGTCGGAGAGCCCCGGGATGTACGCGCCCCCGGCCGTGCTGGAGCCGTGGACGACCGTGACCTGAGGGATGCCCGCCGCGGACAGCTTCGCCTGGTTGTAGAAGGTCTCCCCGCCCGGGATGAAGATCTCCTGCTGGTAGAGCAGGTTCGCGCCGCCGCTCTCCACGAGCGACACGACCGGCAGCCGGTTCTCGAGCGCGATCTCCTGCGCGCGCAGCGCCTTCTGGACGCCCCAGGGCGTCGCGGTGCCGCCCTTCACCGCGGAGTTGCTGACGAACACGAGGCAGCGCACACCGGCGACGAAGCCGATGCCAATGACGGTGTTGCCCCCGGCCAGCGAGCCGTCGCTGTCGTCGTGGTGCTTGTAGCCACAGAGCGTGGAGAGCTCGAGGAAGGGCGAGCCCCGGTCGAGCAGGAGCGCCAGGCGCTCCCGCGGCAGGACCTGCCCGCGCTGCTTGAACTTCTCGCGAGCCAGCTGTTCGGTGTCGCGCGACTTCTGCTCGATGGCGCGCAGCTCGGCCACCCGGTCGAGCAGCTCCTTGCGCTGCGAGGTGAAGGTGGCGGAGGCCGGGTCGATGCGGGAGACGAGCGTCGGCACGTCACTGCTCCTTCGGGCCGTCGAGGATGCTCGGCGCGGCGGCGAGGTGGAAACCGTCATACGGCTTCGACTTCGAGTGCTCTTCCAGCGGGAACACCTTCGTGTTGCAGGACGCGCCCCCGTCGATGCGGATGACCTCGCCGGTGATGAACGCCGCCACGTCGGAGAGGAGGAACACGATGGCGCCGCTCACCTCCGCCTCGGTGGCGAGCCGGTGCAGGGGGACCTGCCGACGCAGCAGGGGGATGAGCGCGCGGACCCCCGGGTCCTCGTACGTGTCGAGGCCACTGGAGGCGACCCAGCCGGGCGCCACGGCGTTCACGCGGACCCCGGAGGAGGCCCACTCGACGGCGGCGGTCTGCGTGAGGTTGAACATGCCGGCGCGCGCCGCGCCCGAGTGCCCCATGCCCGGCATGCCGTTCCAGGCGTCCGCGAGCATGTTCACGATGGCGCCGCCATGCTCGCTCATGGACTGCGTGAAGACCTCGCGCGCGACCAGGAAGCCCCCGGTGAGGTTCGTCGCGACGACCGCCTCGAAGCCCTTCTTGGAGATCTGCGAGAGCGGCGAGGGGAACTGGCCGCCCGCGTTGTTCACCAGCCCGTGGATCCGGCCGCGAGCCTCGACGACGGCGGCCACCATCGCGCGCACCGCGGCCTCGTCGCGGATGTCGACGGCGTGCTGCGTGGACGCATGGCCTTCGGCGGAGAGCTCTCCGGCGACGCGAGCAAGCTTCTCCGGCTTGCGGCCGACGAGGACGACGTGCGCGCCGAGCGAAGCGAGCTCATGCGCCGTGCACCGCCCGATGCCACTTCCAGCGCCGGTGACGAGGATGGTGCGGCCCGCGAAGGCATCCGGGGCGAAGACTGAACGGTATCCCATCGTGCGTTCTCCTCAGCCCCGCGCCTTGCGCGGCAGGGTGCCCATGGCCTTGCTGATGATCCCCAGCATCACCTCGTCGGCTCCGCCGCCAATGGAGCCGAGGCGCAGGTCGCGGTAGGCCCGCGCGACGTCGTTGTCCCAGGTGAAGCCCATGCCGCCCCAGAACTGAAGGCACCCATCCGCGAGCTCCCGGGCGAGCCGGCCCGACTTGAGCTTGCACATCGAAGCGAGCTTCACGACCTCCGGGTCGTCCTTGTTCTCGATGTACAGGTCGACGGTCCGGTAGATGAGGGCTCGGAGCGCCTCGACCTCCGTCTGGAGTTCCGCGAGCTTGAAGTGCACGGTCTGGTTGTCGAGGATCGACTGTCCGAAGGCCTTGCGCTGCCGCGTGTAGTCGGCCGTCTGCGCGATGAGCCGGTCGAAGGTGGCCAGGGTGCTGGCCGCCACGAAGAGCCGCTCCTCCTGGAACTGCTGCATCTGCATCGCGAAGCCGCGCCCCTCGTCGCCGACGCGGAAGCGCACCGGCACGCGCACGCCGTCGAAGAAGAGCTGCGCCGTGTCGGAGGCCCACATGCCCAGCTTGCGGATCTTCGAGCGCGTGATGCCGGGGCTGTCCATTGGCACGATGATGAGCGACTTGTTCGCGTGCGCCGGCCCGTCACCCGTGTTGGCGAGCAGGCAGATCCAGTCCGCCTGCATGCCGTTGGTGATCCACATCTTGCTGCCGTCGATGACGTAGTCGTCACCGTCGCGGCGCGCGGTGGTGGTCACCGCCGCGACGTCGGAGCCCGCGCCGGGCTCGCTCACCGCGATGGAGCAGACGCGCTCGCCAGCGAGCGTCGGCGCCAGGAACTCCCGCCGCAGCGCATCGCTGCCGAAGCGGGCGAGCGCGGGCGTCGCCATGTCGGTGACGACGCCGATCGCCATGGGCAGCGCGCCGCAGGTGCAGCGGCCCAGCTCTTCGGCGAAGGCGACCGAGAACGATGCGTCGAGCCCCAGCCCGCCGAACTCCGCCGGCTTGGTGATGCCGAGCAGCCCCAGCTCCCCCAGCTTCCCGAACACCTCTCGCGCCGGGAAGATCTCCGCGGCCTCCCAGGCATCGACGTGCGGGTTCAGCTCCTGTTCGACGAACTTGCGGACGGTCTGGCGGATGGCGCGGTGTTCCTGGGTCTGCGGCATGGGTTTCCTCGGTGCGCGCGGGAGAAGGGTCAGAGAAGCGTTTCGGGTACGTCGACGTGGCGCGCGCGCAGCCACTCGCCAAGCGCCTTGCCCTGCGGATCGAAGCGGGTGGACGACGAGACGCCCTCTCCGAGCAGTCCCTCGACGACGAAGTTCAGGGCGCGCAGGTTCGGGAGCACGTGCCGGTGGACGGTGAGCCCGCGCGTCTCCGGCAACAGCTCCCGCAGCCGCTCCTCCGTGAGGGCATGCACGAGCCAGTGCCAGGCCGCCTCCGTGCGGACCCACACGCCGATGTTCGCGTCCCCGCCCTTGTCCCCGCTGCGGGCCAGGGCCACCTGACCGAGCGGCACGCGGCGGGTGGGCCCCGGGGCCAGTGGCGCCGGCAGCGCCGGCACGGGGGCCGCTTCGAGCCCGCGCGTCTCGTTTGGCGGCGCCACGTCGACGCGCGCCCCATCCGGGAGCACCGCGACATGCGGCACCTTCCGCGCATCGACGAAGGCCGGCGTGTAGACGCCAAAGGGAGCGCCGTCGCCGGGCAGCGTGGGCAGGAAGAAGCCGGGGTAGCTGGACAGCGCGAGCTCCACCACGGCGCTGCTGAAGTGGCGGCCCACGACCTTCGCGTCGGCATCCTTCACGGCGACCCGCAGCGTCGCGGCGGCCTGCTCCTCCGTGGGTGCGTCGGCGTGGTCGGTGCGCGCGAGCGTGTAGACGAGCTCGGCCGGCCGCGGGTCGAGCGTGGCCTCCAGCTGCGCACGCACGCGCGCGGCCTTCTCCTCGATGTCCAGTCCGACGAGCACGAAGCTGGCCTCGCTGCGGAAGCCCCCCAGCCGGTTCAGGCACACCTTGACGTCAGGAGGAGGCGGCTCACCGCGCACGCCCGACAGGCGCACCCGGTCCGGGCCCGCGGACTCGACCGCGATGGTGTCGAAGCGCGCGGTGGCGTCGGGTCCGGCATAGCGGGCGCCGGTGATCTCGTAGACGAGCTGGGCCTTGACGGTGTCGACGGTGACGGCGCCACCGCAGCCTGGGTGCTTGGTGATGATGCTGGAGCCGTCCGCGAAGATCTCCGCGAGCGGGAAGCCGGGCAGGCGCGCGTCGAACTCGCTGAAGGACGCGAAGTTGCCGCCGGTCGCCTGGGCTCCACACTCCAGGACGTGGCCGGCGGCCATGGCGCCCGCGAGCCGATCCCAGTCATGGCGCTTCCAGCCGAAGTGCGAGGCCGCGGGGCCGACCACGAGCGAGGCATCCGTCACACGCCCCGTGACGACGACCTCCGCGCCCGCGTCCAGGCACGCCGCGATGCCCCAGCCCCCCAGGTACGCGTTCGCCGTGAGGGGCTGGTCGAACCCCAGCTCCTCCGCGCGCCCGACCAGGTCATCCCCTTCGACGTGCGCGACGCGGACGGCCAGGCCCAGCTTCGCGGCGAGCGCACGCAGGTCGGCCGCGAGCCCCGCCGGGTTGAGGCCGCCCGCGTTCGCGACGATGCGGACCTTCTTCTCGACCGCGAGGCCCAGCGTCTGCTCCAGCTGGCGCAGGAACGTCCTGGCGTAGCCGCCCGCCGGGTTCTTCAGCCGGTCGCGGCCCAGGATGAGCATCGTCAGCTCCGCCAGGTAGTCGCCGGTGAGGACGTCCAGCGGCCCCCCCTCCAGCATCTCCTGGAACGCGGAGAAGCGGTCGCCGTAGAAGCCGGATGCATTGCCGATGCGCAACGAGCGAGCGTCCATCGTTCCTCCCGTGACCGTGGGTGTTGAGTCTGTACCCCTCGCTCCGAAAGAAAGCAATCGTGATTGCTTTTTTCCAGGCCGCGCAACAGGGTGGGGACATGAGCGGCACGGCCAGCGGCACGACGAGGCAGGAGCAGGAGCGCAGCCGGGTGACGCGGCAGAAGCTGATGACGGCCGCCATCGAGGTGCTCGTGGAGAAGGGCTGGGCCGGGGCGACGACCGGCGCCATCGCCGAGCGGGCGGGGGTGTCGCGGGGCGCCTGTCAGCACCACTTCCCGACGCGGACGGCCCTCGTCGCGGCGGCCGTCGAGCACGTCTTCCACCAGCAGATTGAAGAGCTCGCGCGACGCGCGAAGGGCCTGCCGGAGAGCCGGCGACGCATCGAGCCCCTGTTGAACCTGCTGCATGACGTCTACGCCGGTCCGCTCTTCACGGCCGCGACGCACCTCTGGGTGGCGGCCGTGGCGGATGAGGAGCTGAAGGCGATGCTGCTGCCGCTCGAGACGCACGTCGGCCGGGAGGTGCACCGGATCACCGTCGAGCTGCTCGGCCTCGATGAGCGAGACCGCGACGTCCGTGAGGCGGTGCGCGCGACGCTCGACCTTCTGCGCGGTCTGGCGCTCGCGAACCTGCTCCACGACGATACCGCCCGGCGCCGCAAGGTGATTGCCCACTGGGCGCGGACGCTCGAAGCACAGCTCACGCCCAAGCGCTCCCCCCAGGCCGGCTGAGGCGCGATGCGAGCTGTAGGGCAGCACACACATGGGCCCGCCCGTCGTCTCGTCCTTGAGCGGACGGGGTGATAGGCATTGCTGGCGTCCACCGATTGGAGATGGAGAGCCGCCATGCCGACCCGGATCCCAAAGCCTATCAACCCGCCGCCCACCCACCTCGTCAAAGCCCGGTCGGAGGCGCCGCGGCCCGCGCCGGCGGTCATCCCGCCCGCGACGAACACGGCCGCGCCAAACCAGGCGACCGGGACGAACACCCACCAGGGGACGAGCGCCTTCTCCACGCCGGTGGCCGGAGCCCACCACGCCCAGCCTCCCTCCCACGCTGTCGGCTTCACGCAGGGCGCCGCCCCCGCGATGGCTCCGAACAAGAAGGATGCGCCCGCGCTCAACCTGGAGCAGGCCTCCTGCCTCACCCACGGCATCAGCCCGGAGTTCGTCGACAGCGCGCTCCGGGGCCGTCAGCTCCGCTCCGCCTACAACCGGCTGGGCCCCGAGGCGAAGTACAGCCGGCCTGCCGACAAGAACGGCGGAGGCGCCCTCGCGGTCTACACCCGCGCGGTGGGCACCGAGCAGAAGGACTGGCCGTCCAAGGGCCTCGGCGTCGGCAGCAACGACGACAAGGTGCAGATGATCCTCAGCCCCGAGGTGCTGACCAGGCCCGGCCACTCCTGGCGCGCCTCCTCCACGGACAACATGGGGCTCGTGCCGGGCGCGACGAAGCACGACCAGGCCCAGCTCGCGAAGGATGGAAACCCGCTCCAGCGCACGAAGCCCCTCTGGGGGAAGCAGTCCGAGGCGTCCCGCAACGACAACTTCAACCGGACCGTGGCGGGCACCGCCCCCAAGGAGCAGAACGAGCAGCTCCACTGGCAGAAGGTCCCCCTCACCAACAACCTCAAGGGGATGGTCTGCACGTCCCAAGCGACCTTCGACAAGATGATGCAGCTCGAGGGCGCCCGTCCTAGCGGCCTCAAGCTGCCAACGGGCGTCGCGGGGCTGGGCTCCGTCCCCATGGGCGGCCAGCGGATCCCTGTCACGCTCGTCGACGGGAAGACCTCCCTGGTCACCGCGCTGCGCGCCTCCGGAATCGCCAACAGCCAGGGACAGGTCCGCTAGCGCGAGTCCCTGACCGCACGGCCGCGGCGAGCGTCGGAGGGCCCCGCCACAATCTGGCTTTCCTTGCCGAAGCGGCCGTAACAGTTTTGCGTGGAAAACGTATCCGACTCGTGACACCGAGGAACAACCCCCCGGTGCAAGGTGCGCGCGGTTTCACTCCCTCGAACTCCTGTCAGGAGCCGCGCGCCCATGCCCCCGACGAGGTTGCTGTCACTCGCCGTCGTGACCATCGCCAGCTGTCTTGCCGTCCCCTCCATCGCCTTCGCCGGGGATGATGACTCCGCGTCGGTTGGGCGGAGCTCGGAGTCCTCCGGACGCGGGAATCCGCGCCGGCTCAACGTCCAGGTAGGACCCCGGCCGTACTACCTGGTCGAGGACATGGACGAGAGCCCCCTCAAGCGGAAGCTCCAGCAATGCTCCGAGGGCCCGTTCTCCAAGACGGAGTTCTCCATCGGCCACCGGGGCGCTCCGCTCCAGTTCCCCGAACATACGAAGGAGTCCTACGAGGCCGCGGCCCGCATGGGGGCCGGCATCCTCGAGTGCGACGTCACCTTCACGAAGGACCGGCAGCTCGTGTGCCGCCATTCGCAGTGTGACCTGCACACCACCACGAACATCCTCGCCATCCCCTCCCTGGCGGCGAAGTGCACGCAGCCCTTCCAGCCGGCGAACCCCGCGGTGGGGCGCCCCGCGTCCGCGCTCTGCTGCACCAGCGACATCACGCTCGCCGAGTTCAAGCAGCTCTGCGGGAAGATGGACGCCGCCAACCCGGCCGCGACCACCGTGGCCCAGTACCTGGACGGCACGGCGAAGTGGCGCACGGATCTGTATGCCACCTGCGGCACCGTCCTCTCCCACCGGGAGAGCATCGAGCTGTTCAAGAAGCTGGGCACGAAGTTCACCCCCGAGCTCAAGGCCCCCAGCGTCCCCATGCCCTTCCAGGGCGAGTACACGCAGCAGCAGTACGCGCAGCAGATGATCGACGAGTACAAGCAGGCCCGGGTCTCCCCGAGCGATGTCTGGCCGCAGTCCTTCGACCGCAACGACGTGCTGTATTGGATCCAGCACGAGCCCCGGTTCGGCAAGCAGGCGGTGTACCTCGATGGCCGCTATGAGATCCCCGGCACCCGCTTCGATCCGAACAACCCGACCACCTGGGTCCCCAGCATGGACGAGCTGGTGGACTCGGGCGTGAAGGTCATCGCACCGCCCATCTACGTGCTCCTCACGCTGGACGCGCAGGGGAAGATCGTCCCGTCCGCGTATGCGAAGGCCGCGCGGGCGGCGGGCCTGGACATCATCACCTGGTCGTTCGAGCGCGACGGCCTGCTGAAGAATGGCGGCGGCTTCTACTTCCAGTCCGTCGCGCCGGCCATCAACAACGATGGCGACATGCTGGTCGCGCTCGACGTGCTCGCCCGGCACGTCGGAGTCATCGGCGTCTTCAGCGACTGGCCCGGCACGGTGACGTACTACGCGAACTGCATGGGGCTCTAACCCCGCTCCGGGTCTTCAGGCGACGCGGACGTTCGGCCTCCGCTCAGCGGTCGGCGATGTCGGCGCTCTGAAGGTACGAGGACGCTTCGACAATCGACTCCAGGGTCCAACCCCGGTTGGTCCCGCGGCCGAAGGCGTCGCAGTCGCCGTCCGTGTGGATGCCCAGCAGGTATCCCTGACGGTTGAGCACGCCCGCGCCAGAGCTCCCGACCAGGGTGTCCAGGTCCGAGTAGTAGAGGCGCCGGTCACATGAATCCACGAACCTGCCTTCGGCGATGACCTTGGGCAGGCCGCGGGGATGCTGGATGATGGCCAGCCGCTCGGTGGACCGGGTCGTCAGCAGGACGGGCCTGACCGCGGGCAGCACATCCAACTGGATGAGCGCATAGTCGGGTTCGAGCGACTGCTCGATGACGGTGCCCTCGGTGACCAGCGGGTCGCCGTCGGGGGCCTCCTCGAAGTTGAAGACCAGCAGCGCCCGGTCGCCGAGCCTGGCACAGTGCCCGGCCGTCACGACCACGGGACCCGCGCTTGCTTCAATCAAGGTTCCAGTGCAGCGCCCGTCAATCAGCACGACCGCGTCCTCGCGGTCCTGGACGACGTCGGAGAACTCGCCCTGGTAGCGGTTGATGGGGATGAATTCGCGGAGCGGGCCGCACTGAGAGAGGCCGCGCACCTCCGGCTTCTTCACGCTCGCGCAGACGGAGGGAACCTCGACGAGGCCGGTGCCCGGAGGATCCCCGGGCCCCCCCGTTCCACAGGCCGCGAGGCCCAGGATGGAGGTGCCCACGAGAAGCGGCCCCCAGTGCGACATGGACATCCCTGGGGGCCTGGAGCGCATCTCAGTAGATGGTGGTCAGCGCGGTGATGTCGGAGCTGGTCCACTCGCCGGTCTCGGTGGACCGGAAGCAGGAGTTCATGATCGAACCGCCGACCGTGGCCGTGCTCGGCGTGCCGGAGATGAGGATGGCGCCCACGCCCGCGGTGCCCTCGTTGGAGGCGGAGCCACCACAGCTGATGGCGCGGTTGTAGTAGTCCGAGTGACGGAAGCCGATCGTGTGGCCGATCTCGTGCGTGATGACGTGCTCGTTCACGTCAACGCTGTAGCTCTGCAGGCCGGTGCCGATGTTGATGGTGCCGTAGGGCAGGCCGCCCGAGGGGAAGCCCGAGGAGCCACCGGCGCCCGACGTGATGGTCGCGGTGATGTTCGCGTTGCAACCCGTGGTCGGGCCGCGCGCCATGGTGAAGGTGAGGCCCAGGCTGTTGTAGTTGCCGATCGCCAGGTCGAGGCCCTGGCTCAGGCGGGTGTAGGTGTTGAACGTGGACGTGGGGTTGATGCAGATCTTCTTCACGCTGGTGCTGACCAGGTTGGTCGTCCGGTACTGCTCGGCGCTCTCCTTGCCGGGCTGGAGCATCTCGCGGGACGCCTCGAGGGAGACCTGGGCGTCGCGGCCCACGTACACGGCACCATCAACGACCATGATGTCGTCTGCCGGGAAGCCCGCCTGCACCAGGTTGGAGACAATCTCCTGGTTCTCGCTCTCCAGATCGGTACCGCAGCCAGACAACAGCGCGCCACAGCTCGCAACGAGGACTGCCGCCTTCTTGAACATTCGTCGTTCCTCTGGTTCGGGGGAGATCCGCTGCCGCCTGACCTTCCCGTCAGCCACGGACAGCTTGCCCGGCGACAGAGCAACTGTCGGGCCATGCGATACGCCAGAGGGGATTGACGATCCTTCCAGGAATTCTTGGAGCGCAGACACTCCAGATTTCAAGAATGTAAGAGTAACGTCACGTGACGTCCATGATTCCAAGAGGTCGCCGTTACAGTGGTTTTCAAGCCTAAGACTGAATCTCACAATTTCCGGACAGTGGTGTCTTTGATTCAGTCACTGGCCCCGGGGTCGTATTCACCCGTGAACATTGGAGGGAGGACGCGGCGCCGGCGAGCGAATGGGCGTGAATGGGCTCCCGGTGTATCCCGTCTTCGATGCCAATGCGCCCTACTGCCCTCCCCTTCGCCGCGCTGCTGAGCGCGACCCTGTCGTTCCTCCCGGGCTGCGAGAGCACGAAGTCCAGTGCCCCCTCTCCCTCGGACACGCGAACCCAGGAGCCCGCGTCCCTCGCGGCCGATGACGCCTGGAGCCGCGCCCGCGTGGGCGACCGCGTCACCTATGCCTTCTCCGCGACGCAGGGCCCCGAGCCCCGAAGTGGCGGCACCGCGCGCACCGTGGCCGGCCAGCTGACGCTGGAGGTGGTGGCGGTGCAGCAGCCCTGGGTCTGGGTGCGCGTGGCGTTCACGGACGCGTCCGGCAAGCCGTTGGCGCAGCCGCGGCTGGCGACCGACCTCCTCCTCCCCGTGCGCGCGGAGACGACGCGCCCGTTCGACGTGCCCCATGGAGGCCAGGCCACCGCCGAGAAGACCTCCAGCGCGGGCCGCACCTGGGAGGCCGTGCGCTACGTCACCGACCAGCGCCCGTTCGACGGCCCTTTGCGCACGCGCGTCTACGCCAACACACCGGGCCCGCTCTATCTCACCCACGGGTTGATTGACGCGAGCACCGTGTCGGCGGGCTTCCGCATCCCGGGCGGAGTCGAACTGACGCTGCGCGAGTTCCGCGAGGGCTCGGCCGATGCCAGCGCCCCAGTGCCGGCGCTGGAGCGGCCCCTGGGCCCGGGCGCCTACTACGAGCGGTATGTGGACGTGGGCCCCGCGCCGGGTGTGCAGCGCGTGTGCTTCGCCGCGGAGCGTGGCTACCTGCTGCGGACGGAGGGCCCCGTCGAGGGTGCCCAGGCCGCCCCCTGCGCGGACTTCTCGCAGGCGGAGCCGGAGGCGCTCGAGGAGCTCCTGCTGAGCCTGCCCTCGGAGGCGCTGGCCTCCGGGGAGTGGCCTCCCGCCGCGGCGTCCTCCACGCGAGGCACCTTCACGGCGGAGGGCCACAGCGTTCCCGTGCTCATCGAGCAGAGCAGCGAGAACGTCGAGGGCGTCCAGCGCGCCTTCTCGGAGACCTACGCGGCCGAGCCGTGGGCCCCGGGACTCGCGGGCCTGCCCTACGAGGCGCGCTTCCAGCCGCTCGCCAGCGGCACCGAGCGCGTGGTCGCCGGAGGCAAGCGCGAGTCGGAGGGCGGCACGCGGCTCATGCGGTGGGGCTCGTGGCTCGTGAGCCCGAAGTGACGCAAGTCCCTCAGGGCGTCGGCCTCGGAGCGCGCGGCGGGTTGCCGCGCACGAGCTCGACCTGAAGCGCGGCGCCGTCGGGGCGGTTCACCCATTCGTGGAAGGCCCCGCGGAACGCCTCCACGGCCGTGAAGAGCGGGCCGTGAGGCTGCCAGGACAAGGCATCCGCGTCCCGGGCCTCGTGGACCTCCAGCCCGATGAGCAAGGTTCCTCCGGCCCGCGGTGGCTGGAGCGGACGCACGAAGAGGCGCCGGTCTCCTTCCAGCCGGTACACCAGGGCCGTGAGATGGCCCAGGACCCAACCCGCGACGGCCTCGCGGGCCTCGGGGGTGGGGGCGTCGACGGACAGCCGCAGGAAGGTCGGCAGGTCGTGCTCCGCGTCCAGGGGCTGGAAGAGCGCGGCCCATGCGGAGGCCGTGCGCGAGACGCGGGCCCTGGCCACGAGTTCGCGGGCGCGGAGCAGTTCCTCCCGCAGGACGCGGAACGTGGAGCGCGACACGTTGCGCGCGGTGTTCCGAGCCGGAAGCGCTGGAGCGATGACAGGCAGGAGGTCGCGCTTGCCTTCGGGGTGGTAGCGCGCTGTCTCGGGCGTGAGCGTCACGGGCTGGGGCCACGGCCAGGCCGCGAAGGTCTCGAAGAAGTGCGCGAGCAGCGACGCGTCGGAGGACACGGCATCCGAGGGCGCGCGGGTGCAGGCCCAGGCCGCGAGCAGCGTCCACGACAGCCCGCCGAGATAGCCCAGGGCATGCGAGTAGATGCCGCGGGCCCGGGCCCAGGCCTTGACCGCTCGAACCAGGGCCTGGAACCGCTCGGTCCGTCCACCCTCCGGGGCGACGGCGTCCCGCAGTCCCAGCGTGTCCGCCAGCCCCAGGATGGAGCGAAGCCCCGCGACGTCGAGCTGGGAGCCATGACGCTCCAGCAACGTCAGGGGTGCTTCGGCGGGCACTCCCGGAGGGCGGCTCGCATAGGCCAGATCGAAGCTCACGCCGTCCAGGCACAGCTTCACCAAGGGGATGGCGGCGTCCGCCACGTAGCGAGCGGGGGTTGAAGTGGACGTGGCCAGCTCCTGGAGAAGTGCTCGCGCGAAGTCTTCGCGAGACAGCGTCGCCGGGCCGATGGCGACCGCGTCCACGTCGCTGCCCACGCCGTCCGTGTCCAGCAGGTACGAGCCATAGGGATGCAGTGAAGCGCCCACCCGCTCGCAGTGCCCGCGCAGCTGCTCCACCGCCGAGGTCCGCGCGGCGTGCCCCTCCCGTGAATCGACGGCGCCGAGCGAGGCGAGCACCTCTCGCAGGGGACGGTCGTCGTGCGCTGGGACGGACCTACGCGTCCGAGGCGCGCTGCCCGTCAGAGGGATGCGCCGGACGACTTCAAAGGGGGTGTCCCCCTTTCGCCGGACGAGACACAGCTCCCCCACGCTGAACCTCAGCGGCCTCCAGCTTCGCTGCCACATGGCGAGCGTCCGGGCGACCTCCCCATCCTCCGAGAGCGCGAGCTGGCCCACGGAGAGGTGGGGCGTGAAGCCGACATGGGCGGGCGACGCGCATTCGGGGAGGGCCGCGACGAGCCTCGCGTGCAGGGCCGCGAGCGCGCCCGGTGGCTGTTCGTCTGGCCGGAGCCACGCCGTCGCGTTGGCGCGGTGCTCGAAGCGGTCGAACGCGGAGAGCATCACGTCAAAGGGTTCGAAGCCCTGGAGGGCGTCCACGAGGAGCGCCTCCGCCGTCTCGAAATCCTCCTCTGGAACGAAGGGGTGGAACAGCGTGATGTGGGGCATCCACCGCTGGAACTTCGCGTCGTGCTTCTTGCGCAGCGCCTGGATGGGGGCCCAGACATCCTCGGGAGGGATGAGCACCAGCGCCGTGTGGTGGACCCGCGCCACCGAGGACGGCGAGACGAGCGTCAACGGAGAGGCCACCGCCTCGCGGCGCAGGACGCAGCGCACGCCGAAGTGGTCGGAAGCGAAGAGGGGTTCCCCCGTCGGTGCGGGCGGCCCCTTCACGGGCGCCTCCCCGAAGAGGCTGATGGCCTCCGGAGCGAACCGGCCCGACGGGGATGCCACCAAGATCCGGTCCAACCGTTGGAGCCGCCCCGAAACGGTGGTGAGCGCCGCCAGCGGGTTCAGCCGGGGGTTGAAGGTCTCCCCCGCTTCCGAAGGCCGCAGCGCGGACCACGCGTCCACGAAGCCCGCGCGCGCGAAGGCCTCCGCTTCGGGAGCGTCATCGCCAAAGTTGAAGTCACCGGCCAGCATCAGGTCCGGAGACTCGGAAGTGCTCGTGGCCTCCAGTGCACGGGCCCAGTCGAGGAGGACCTGCACCTGGACGGTGCGCGCGGCGGCGCCGGAGGCGTCCCGGTTGCTCGTCAGGTGCGGCGTGGCCACCCACAGCGTGGCGTCGGAGAAGCGGAGCTCGGCGGCGACGAGGCGTTTGTCCCGGGAGAAGCCGCGCTGCCAGACGGAGGCGAGCGGGATGCGCGACAGCAGGACCTGACCATACGGCACCACGGTGTTCGCGCCGGGGCCCTCCGTCAGCCAGTAGCGTTCGCGCACCCAGGGTTCGGCGAGCAGTGCCCTGAGGAAGGAGGGGGTGACCTCCTGGAGGGCGATGACCTCCGCGTCGGTGTCCCGCAGCAGCGCGAGGGTCGCCGGCGTCCTGCGCTCGGTCGCCAGCAGTTCCTTGTCGTACAGGTCGAAGAGGACGTTGAAGGTGGCGACGGTGAGGGAGGCGGAAGGGGGCAGTGCGTGGCCCGTGTCGCGGGGGGCCTCGGACCAGGAGCCCGAGCGCGCGTCGTAGCGCCATGCGGACAGCGGCGTGAAGCCGGGAACCGCGAGAGGCCGAGGTGGCGTGGGCTCCTCGGCGGCGCCGGTGTTGCTCAGCAGGTCGACGCGCGTCTTGCGATCCCACACCACCTGGTGGCCGCGCTTGAAGTACCAGACGCGGTGCCAGGGGATCTCCCCATCGGGGACGAACGCCTCGAAGGGCATCTCCTCCAGCGCTCCGCGGTGCGCGTCGTAGCCAACGACGAACTCGCGGGCATCGAGCCGGGGGTCCCACCGGATGCGGTGATACACCTCGCGGCTGGTCGTGAATCGGTCCTGTGACATGGCGAGGCTCCGTGGGCGCGGGGGACCCGGATGACACGCCTGTGTCCCGGGAAGCAATGCCGCGCCCCGAGAAGGGCCGAGCACGCGCCGCCGCTGACGCTACGGCCCGAGCACAGCTGACAGTCCACGGCATGAGGAGTGAGGCCCCTGGCTCCGCGACGTGCGGCACGCGAGGGCCCGGCCCAGGATTTGCCATGAGCCTCCGCCAACGGAGGAACGCAGGATGGGCATTCGCATAGGCGTGGTGGGAGCGGGGCTGGCGGTCCTCTCTTTGTTGTCAGTGGGTTGCACCAACCAGGACCGGACAATCGAGCCGGGTGATGACCCGGCGCCCCCTCCCTCCGATGGAAACGAAGTTCCCTCCCCTCCCCCTCCGGATTCCTCTCCGGATGGGGGCACGTTCCCACCGGAGGACGATGGGGGCACGACGCCCGATGCCGGCGACTTGCCCGACGGCGGGTCCTCGCCCGACGGCGGCGCCACCGCCGATGCGGGGCCGTGGCCCGTGGATGCGGTGCTCGACTACTCGCGCTCGTTTGGCGTTGGCACGCCGAGGAGCGTCGGGCTCGATGAAGGGCTGAACCTCTGGCTGCTCGACGGCACCCGCATTGGCGTCCTGCGCCCCGGCGACTCCGCCCCCACGTGGACCCGCGGCATCGGTCAAGCGAGCAAGCCGTTCGGCCCGGATTCGCTCGCCATCGACTCGACGGTCATCTGCGGCGGCGAAGCCGGGCGCGCCTACGTGGGCTACCTGGCCAACGAGATGAAGCGCGCGGAGGGAATCACGCAGCGCACGTACATCCCCAGTCCAGGCCAGGCGGGCTACTCGCCGGAGCGCTTCGCCGAGTACCAGAAGGGAGACCTCGATGCGGTCCGCCTCCAGCCGGATGGGACCGTCAAGCTCGAGGAGCACATCTGGCGCACCACCGGCGCGGCGAACGCGGGCCGGCAGCTGGGCATCCACAACACCAATGACTTCCACTACGAGGAGGACCGCACCGTCATCAGCTGCGCCCGGGTGACGCGCGGCCGGGATCGCGGGGACCTCTACATCACGACCAACCACGGCGTGACCCGCATCCAGGGGCTCACCTACAACAGCCACCGCCACCCGGGCTGGTACCTCTACGAGAACGGTTCGGAATGGGGATCGCTGCAATGCCCGCCGATGCACGGACTGGGCATCGCGCCGAATGGCGACGTCCTCGTCGCGAACGAGCAGATGGTCGGGATCCTCGCGCCCAGCCCCAAGCTGGAGGAGTGGGACCGCGAGAACACCTGGGAGGGCCCCACGCCCTGGAAGTTCAAGAGCTTCAATGAGCTCATCAACGGGCTGGCCTCCGATGACTACTGGCGTGCCTTCGAGCAGAGCGCCTCCGGCCGCTACTACCTGGGGAGCGCGGAGTTCGGCGTCTGGGCGATGACGCTGAAGTCGCGCTCGACAGGGAGCTGGTCGAAGCTCGCGGGGCTGCCGACGAATCACATCCAGGCCCTCAAGGCGACGGACGATGGGGCGCTCTACATCGGCACGAATGGCGCGGGCCTCTGGCGGCTGGAGCCAGATGGCACGACGCTGAGCCCCGTGAAGCAGGTCGCCGGGCAACGCGTCCTGCAGCTCGTCTACGAGCCCACCGTGACGCCGAGCATGCTGCTCGTCCTCACCAACCAGGGGCTGACCGTCCTCCGAGGCCCGTAGGCCCGGGCACCGCGCCTGGCGAAGCGCCTTTCTCAGGAGAGCTTCGCCAGCGCGGGCAGCACCTCGCCGCTCAGGCCCTGCACGAAGTGGTGGAAGCGCTCCGTGTTGGCGGCGGACTCGTAGTTGACGAGCCACGTGTCCCCTCGCGCGGCGCGCACCTCGTCCACGATGCCCGCCGCGGGCCACACCGCGCCGGAGGTGCCCGCGGCCAGGAACACCAGGCGGGTGCCGTCAGCGCGCGTGATGAACTCCCCGATGCGCTCCAGGTCCGCGGAGGCCAGCGACTCGCCGAACCAGACGATGTCAGGCCGCAAGCGCCCACCGCAGCTATCGCACACAGGCACCGTGCCCGACGGATGCACGGTGGTGTCCGCGAAGGGCGCCCGCCGGCAGTCCGCGCACTTCGTGCGGAAGAGGTTGCCGTGCATGTCCACCACGCGCTGGCTGCCCGCGCGCGTATGCAGTCCGTCCACGTTCTGGGTGGCCAGCAGGAAGCGGTCTCCCAGGTGCGCCTCCCAGCGCACCAGCGCGTCGTGACCCGGGTTGGGCTTCACGTCCGCCGCGCCCGAGCGGCGCTGTGAATAGAAGCGCCACACGAGCGCGGGGTTCGCCTCGAAGCCCTGGGGAGACGCCACCGCCTCCACGGGGTGGTTCTCCCACAGGCCGTTCATGCCCCGGAAGGTGGGGACACCGCTTTCAGCGGAGACTCCGGCGCCGGTGAGCACGAGCAGGCGGGTTCGCGAATCCAGGACGAGCGGTTCCACACAGCCTCCTGTGCCATCCGGCACCAGGGTTGTTAGAAGGGGCGGGAAATCCCCACCGAGGTCCCCATCATGGCGGAAGTCACCCTGGATCTGCGCGGTCAGCCCAAGACCGACGCGTACGCCGAGTTGAAAACGCACGCCCTCGCCATCCTCGAAGGCGTGGACGACGACATCTGCGCGATGGCGACGATGAGCTGCCTCTTGCACAACGCCTTCGGCCACCTGTGGACCGGCTTCTACCGGGTGGTGACGCCCGGAAAGCTGCTGCGCGTGGGCCCCTACCAGGGGACGCTCGGGTGCCTGGAGATCACCTTCGGCAAGGGCGTGTGCGGCACGTCCGCCGCCAAGGGTGAGACGGTGGTGGTGCCGGACGTGCACGCCTTCCCGGGCCACATCACCTGCGACGGCCGCTCCGCGTCGGAGATCGTCGTGCCGGTGTACGGCCGCGACCGCGAGCTGCTCGCCGTGCTCGACATCGACTCCGAGCACAAGAACACCTTCGACGACGTGGACCGCGCGGCGCTGGAGGACCTGATGACCTGGTTCCAGCACCGCGCATCCTGAGCAGGGCTCGGACCTCAGCGCTTCGCGAGCCGGGCGTAGGCCACGGCCAGCGCCCCCGCGAAGCGCGCGTTGTTCTCCAGCAGCGCCAGGTTCGTCTGGAGGCTCTTGCCGCCCGTGCGCTTCGCCATCTCCCCCAGCAGGAACGGCGTCACGGCCTTGCCACGCACGCCCTGCCGCTCCGCGTCCGCGAGCGCCGAGGCGATGTGCAGCTCCACGTCATTGCGCGGCAGCGCGGCCTCCACCGGCGGCGGCACGGTGTAGAGCACTCCGCCCTGGCCCAGCGTCTCGAAGCGAGCGTGCGCGATGCGCGCGGCGGCCTCCGCGTCATCCGCGCGGTGCTCCAGCGAGAGGCCGGACTCGCGGCTGTAGAAGGACGGGAGCTCGTGGGTGCCCACGCCGATGACGGGCACACCCGCCGTCTCCAGCAGCTCCATGGTCTTGGGCAGATCCAACACGGACTTGGCGCCGGCGCAGACCACGGCGACGGGGTAGCGCGACAGCGCGGCGATGTCCTGGGAGATGTCCCAGTGCTCGGAGGCCCCGCGGTGCACGCCGCCGATGCCGCCCGTGGAGAAGACGCGGATGCCCGCCGCCGCGGCCAGCTCGCAGGTGGCGCTCACGGTGGTGCCGCCGCTGGCGCGCGTGGCCACCGCCACGGCCAGGTCGCGCGAGCCCAGCTTGAGCAGCTTCTCCTTGCCCTCGGCCAGCCGGCGCAGCGTCGCGTCCTCCAGGCCGATCCACACCTCGCCATCCACGACGGCGATGGGCGCGGGCACGGCGCCCGCGCGGCGCACCGCCTCCTCGCAGGCGCGAGCCGCGGTCAGGTTGTTGGGGTACGGCAGGCCTTGCGCGACGACGCTCGTCTCCAGCGCCACCAGCGGCTGCCCGGAGTCCTTCGCGCGCCGCACCTCGTCCGAATAGCGGAAGTCCATGGGCAGGCATTTACGCCATGGGCGGGGCGCCCGGACAAGCGCGGGCGTGGGGAAACGTCGCCGGGGTCTCCGCCCGAGCCAGGGGCAGGAGCTCCGCGCCCGCCCGGCTCCTCTCCCTTCGTTGCAGCCCCGCCGGTTGCATCCGGAGTCGCGCCGCCCTATGCCCCGCGGCCGTGAGCACCTCGTCGCCCGCGGTCGCAGCGCCTGCCCGTCTCCTGTCCGCCTCCGACCTGGCGATGATCGCCGTGGTCGTCATCTGGGGGACGAACTACACCCTCGTGAAGGACGCACTGGACGGCATGCCGCCCCGGGCCTTCATGGCGTTGCGCTTCGCGCTCGCGGCGCTCGCGATGGGCGGAGTGCTCTGGGCGGTGGAGGGTCACAAGCCGCTGCCGTGGAAGGTGTTCCTGCGACTCACCGCGCTGGGGTTCGTGGGCAACACGCTGTACCAGCTGTGCTTCATCGAAGGCCTCGCGCGGACGACCGCGGCCAACAGCGGCATGCTCACCGCGGTGAGCCCGGTGGTGACGGCGGCCCTGGGCGCGGCGCTGGGCATCGAACGGCTGCGGCGCCCGGTCGTGATCGGGCTCTCGCTCGCGGTGGTGGGGACGCTGCTGGTGGTGGGAGCGCGGGGCCCGGACCTGGGCGCGGCGACGTGGACGGGCAACGCGCTGATCGTCGGAAGCTCGCTCTGCTGGTCCATCTACACGGTGGGGACGCGAGCGGTGGGCGCGGAGGTCTCCCCGCTGCGCATCACCGCCATCACCATGCTCACGGGAGCGCCGGGCGTGGTGCTGGCGGGGGCCTCCCAGGTCATCGCGATGGACGCATCCCGAGTGAGCGCCGCGGGCTGGCTGGCGCTCGTGTATTCGGCGCTGGTGCCGCTGGTGCTCGCGTACTTCGTCTGGTTCCGCAGCGTGCAGCAGGTGGGCACCAACCGCACGACGCTCTACGGCACCGGCATCCCCGTGGTCGCGGCCCTCACCGCCTGGGCCGTCCGGGGCGAGCGCCCCACCCTGCTCCAGGCGCTCGGAACGGCGCTCATCCTCGCGGGCGTGCTGCTCAGCCGCCGCAAGGACGCGGCCATCACCAAGGCCTAACCTCGGCCCCCCCGCTCCAGCGTCAGCCCGTACTCCTCCATCTTCCGGTCGAGCGTGGGCCGGCTGATGCCCAGGAGCTCCGCCGCGCGGACCTTCTTCCAGCCGGACTCGCGCAGCGCCTCCGCGATGGCGTCGCGCTCCAGCCGGGCCACCTGCTCCTGCAGCGTGCGCGGCGCCCGCCCCACCGCGCCCTCGCGGACCTCCGGCGGAAGCTGCGGGATGCCCACGTGCCCCGCCGCGTAGACGCGCCCCAGCCGCTCCGCGACCAGCTCCAGCTCGCGCACGTTCTGCGGCCACGGGTACTCCGCCAGCAGACGCCGGGCCTCCGGTCCCAGCACCGGCGCCTCCCGCCCGCATTGCCGGGCGCCACGCAACGCGAAGTGCTCCAGCAACACCGGCACATCGCCCCGGCGCTCGCGCAACGGAGGAACCTCCATCTCGAAGCCCGCGAGCCCCCGCGCGAGCGCGGCGTCGAACTCCCCTCGAGCCATCAGCCGGGACACCGGCGCGGCGCTGGTCGCGACGATCCGCACATCCACGGGCTCCTCGCCTCCCTGCCGGGCCGGCGCCGCACGCCGAGCGAGCATCCGCGCCAGCCGCTCCGCCGCGGGCTTCGGGAGTGCATCGACGTGGCGCAAGAGCAGCGTGCCCGCATCCGCGCGCAGCACCGCGGACGTCACTGGAGGCTGTCCGGGCGCCCCGGCGCGGCCGAAGAGCGCCACCTCCACCGCCTCCAGGGGCTGGCGGCACTCCACCACCACCCAGGGCCCCAGCGCGCGCGGTGAACGGCCATGGAGATGGTGCGACAGCAGCGCCTTGCCCGTCCCCGGCTCGCCATGGAGGACCACCGGCGCGGCACTGCCCGCCGCCCGCCGCGCCTCGTCCAGCACGCCGCGAAACCCGCGGGAGGTGCCCAGCGGCGCCACCCACGGGAGCTCCGTGGCCTCCGCCTCGCCACGCGAGCGCACCGCCGTATAGGCCTCGCCTCCCAGGCGCCCCAGCGACGCGAGCAGCTGGCCCTCGCCCTCGGTGAACGGCGACTCCTCGCGCTCCACGTACAGCACGCCGAAGGGCATGCCACCCGACGCCACCAGCGGCGAGCACATCGCCGTGTCCGTGCGTCCCAGCTCCTTGCGCTCCAGCGCGACCTGCAACAGCGCGCGAGGCACCTCCACGGACGCGGCCCCGGACACCGCCGCCGTGCGCAGCCCCTCCGGTCCGCTCAACAGCGCCGCGGAGCGATCCGCGTTGAGCGCGTGCGCGGTCTCCTCCGCCAGGCGCCGAAGCACCATCGCCTCGCTGGTGGCCCCCAGCAACGCCGTCCCCGCCGAGTACATCGCCGCGGCCGCGCCCACGTGCGGCAGCACCTCTTCGATGGGGACGTGTCCCGGTGGCTCCTGGGCGGACGCGCCGGAGGGCTCGTCGACGATGGACACCGGCGGCGGCTCGAACACCGCGATGGTGCCGCCCACGCGCATCCGGTCGCCCGGCCGCAGCACCGCCTCTTCCTGGAGCGCCAGCCGCTGGCCGTTGAGCAGCGTGCCGTTGGTGGAGCCCAGGTCGCGCAGCCGCACCTGCCCCGCGAGCGTGTCCAGGAACACCTGCGCGTGCCGGCGCGACACCTGGTCGTCTTCCAGCGGGATGTCACACGAGGGGCTGCGCCCGAGGGTCAGCTGAGAGACGACGTCGTACCGGCGCCCCGCGGACGGGCCCGTGAGCAGCAGGAGTGCCGGCATGCGGACCGCAAGCCTAGCAGCGCCCCTCGGGGCGCCCGCAAGACGCGGGCGGCTACATGGGGCGTTCGGCGGTCAGCAGGGCCCGCAGCTCGCCTTCGTTGAGCGCGCGGCCTTCCCGGGCGATGGCCAGGGCGTTGATCTGCTTCTCCTCGACCTCCACGTGGGCGCCCTTGCGCCACTCCGTGGTGTGCACCGCGCCATCGACCAGGCGGCCCACCACGGATCCCTCATCCCGGGCCACCGCCTCCAGCCACAGGTTCTCCACCACCACCTCGCCCTCCGGGTGCGTCTCGAAGGGGGCGCGCACCAGGAACGTCAGGGGCTCCATCAACCCCTTGCGCTGGAAGCGCGCCAGGAACGCCGGCAGCAGCGCCTGCGCCTCCTCGTGCATGGCCTGGGTCTGCTCCGCGGGCTCCTTGGCGAACCGCTCCCGGTACGTCGCCAGCAACTCCGCCGTGTTGTGCCGCCCCAGCGGCGACACCACGGTGAGGAACAGCCCCTCGTGGCCCTCGAAGGCGTCCAGCGGCACGCCCAGCAGGTTGGCGCGAGCCTCCTCGGACGGCACCAGCGTGAAGCTCTGACCCTCGCTGGTGGACACCTCCGCGCGCAGCGCCGGCCCCTGCGCGAACGCCAGGTCCGTGCACAGCTCGTGAAGGAAGCTCTCCGCGGCCAGCAGGTCGCCCTCGCCCAGGTGGAAGATCTCCACGTCGCGTGCGCCGAACTTCTCCATGCCGTGCGAGTGCACCCACAGTGGAGTCTCACCCTCGGCCAGTTCAATCGCGTGCAGGTGCACGTGGTCGCGGATGTCGAAGTCCAGCTCGGTGATTTCGACCACGTCCTCGGGTTCGTGCAGCTTGAACGCCGTCACGTCCACGAGCACGCCCTGCGTCTGCTCCATCAGCGTGCGCACGGTCCACAGCGCCTCGAAGACGGGCAGCGTGGGCTGCGTGCCCCCCGGCTCCAGCAGGAAGGCGTAGCAGGCCTGGGCCTTCTCCACGCGCGCGAAGGCCTCCGGGCTGCCGCTGAACAGCTCCGGGTTCACGCGCGGACGGCCGTCGCTCAGGGGCTTGAGCACCACCTTCACTTCCGAACCATCCGCGCGCACGGTGAAGCCCCAGGCGCCCTCGTGCGGCACGAACTCCACCTCGTCCGTCGCGAACGCCGCCCGCAGGGTCTCCAGCGATGGCGGCTCCGGCGGCTCGGTGGCCAGGACGTAGACCTCCTTCACAGGTGCTTCTCGATCTGCCGGAACAGGTCCACGCGGTCCACCAGGTTGGTGAGGTAGTCCAGCTTGTCCGTCCCCAGCACCAGCACCGGCGACAGCGAGTAGCCCTCGAACCACTCCTCGTAGAGGGCGTTGAGGCGCTTGAGGTACGCGGTCGGGATGTCCTTCTCCATGGACCGGCCCCGCAGGCGGATGCGCTCCTTGAGCGTGGCCACCGGACACCGCAGGTAGATCATCAGGTCCGGCGGCGTGAGCGACTGGGACAGGGTCTGATACAGCTCCCAGTAGGTCCCCCAGTCGCGCTTGTCGATGAGCCGCTGCCGGTGGAGGTTCTTGGCGAAGATCTCCGCGTCCTCGTAGAGCGTGCGATCCTGGAGCACCGTGCCCGGCGTGCGCTCCAGTTCCCGCTGCAGGCGGAACTTGTGCGTCAGGAAGAAGAGCTGCGAGCGGAACGCCCACGTCTTCATGTCCTTGTAGAAATCCGCGAGATAGGGGTTCTGGTCATTGGGCTCGAAGGACGGCGTGAGGCCGTACTTCCGGCACAGGAAGGACGTGAGCTCCGTCTTTCCGGCCCCGATGTTGCCCGCGATGGCGATGAACTTTTTCCTGGCCACGCCACCCTTGCTTGTAACCCCAGCGAGCGGCATTCACCAGAAACAATGGCGAGGGGAGCCATGGTAGATAAAGTGCATGCCCCCGCCCCGGTCCGCACGTCCAGGAGCCCGCGCCGCCGCCGTCGCCGCGCTGCCTGGCTGCTGCCCGACCGGTGGGAGGCACCCCCGGGGCCTGTCCGGCGCTCGAGCCCCCCGGTAGGAGGAAAGGCGACGCATGCTGCGCAAGCTGTGGTGCATTGTCGTGGTCACGGTGTGGTCGGCGGTCTGTTTCCCCCTCGCCATCCTCGCCATGCTGGTGACGCTCAACTCCTCGCGCTCCGTGTGGGTCGTCCGGACGCTCTGGTCGCCCGTCCTGTTGTGGGCCGGTGGCGCGCAGCTGGAGGTCATCGGCGGGGAGAACGTGGATCCGAAGCGGCCCACCATCTACGTGGGCAACCACCAGTCCACGCTGGACATCCCGGCGCACTTCGTGGCCGTGGCGGTGGACTTCCGCTTCGTCGCCAAGAGCCAGCTGCGCTTCGTGCCCCTCATCGGCTGGTATCTCTGGCTGGCGGGCCACATCTTCATCGACCGAGGGGACCGCTCCTCCGCCATCGCCTCGCTGGAGAAAGCCGCCCGGAAGATCCGCTCGGGCACCAGCATCTTCCTGTACCCGGAGGGCACGCGCTCCGAGGACGGCAGCGTGCTGCCCTTCAAGAAGGGCCCCTTCGCGCTCGCGCTCAAGGCGCGGGTCCCCATCTGCCCCGTCACCATCGAGGGCACCTCCACCGTCATGCCCAAGAACTCGTGGAACATCAGGCCGGGCCCGGTGCGCGTGAAGATTGGCCGCCCCATCGACACCACCGGCTTCGCGGACAATGACCGGGAGGGCCTGGCTCGCGCCGTCCGCGCGCAGATCCTCGCCGACAGCCTCTCCCTGGGCGGCAAGGGCGGCGACCCGGACCTGGCCGTCGCCGCGCCCCACCGCGAGGGCGCCGCGCGGCACGACGCCTCCATCTCCTCCAAGGCCTCCTGAGCTCCCCGTGCCCCTGCTGACGCCGCCCCTGAAGCGCCTCCCCAAGCTCCGCCGCGCCTCCGCCGTCCTCCTGGGGCTCGGACTGGGACTGCTCGCCACTGGCTGCGGCCACGGCAACGCCTCGGCCCCCGCGCTGTCGCCCCAGGCCCAGGCCCGCGCCTACCTGGATGGGAACCAGCCGGAGGAGGCGGTGACGCTCCTGAGGCAGCTGCACGCGCGGACGCCGGACGACGTGGACGTGGCCCGGGCCCTCACGGAGGCCCAGGTGAAGGCGGGCCACGCGGACGCCTGGACGGAGGAGCTGCGCCAGGCCATCGCCAAGAACGAGCGGGCGGTGGACCAGTACATGCTGGGCCTGACGCTCTTCTCGAGGGCACGGGACGCGGGCGCCCCCACGGTGGCGGCCTTCGAGCGCGCCATCGTCATGTCCCCCACCACCGCTGAGTTCCACTACCGGCTGGGCGTCGCGCGCCTGGAGTCGGAGCAGTACGCCGCCGCGCTGGGCCCGCTGCGCAAGGCCGCGGAGCTGGCCCCGGAGCGCGCGGGATGGAGGCTGCCGCTCGCCAAGGCCCTGGCCCGCACCGGAGATGCACCGGGCGCCGTGGAGGCCCTGGGCACCGTCGTGCGCGGCAACCCCACCCAGGGGGAGGTCGCTACCGCGCGCGCGCTGATGAACCAGCTGGCGGACCCCTTCCAGGACTTCCCCAAGGTGGCGAGCGCGAAGCTCGAGGAGGGCATGCGCTACCTGCACGAGCTGGACGCGCCCCAGCATGCGCTCATCGCCTTCGAGGAGATCCTCCACGACTACCCGGACCTGGCGGTGGTGCACGCCCTGCTGGGGCTGGCCTACCAGCGCCTGGACGACGCCGGCCGCGCCGTGGACGAGTTCAAGCAGGCCATCGAACGCGCCCCCCGGGACGGCAAGAACCAGCTCTACCTGGGCGAGCTGTACATGTCGCGCCAGCGCACGGACGCGGCGCGCGCCGCCTTCGAGAAGGCCGTGGCGCTCAACCCGCTGTTGGATCTCGCCTGGTTCCGCCTGGGTGACCTGCGCCTCGACGCCCGCGAGCTGGCCACCGCGAAGGACGCCTTCCGGGTGGCGGTGACGCTGCAGCCGGACTCGGCGCCCGCCCGGGGCAAGCTGTCGCTCGTTTACCAGCTGGAAGGTGACTTCGCGGCCGCGCAGCGGGAGCTGAAGATCGTGGCGGAGAAGGACCCGGAGAACACCGAGTTCGCCCTCCGCCTGGGTCTGCTCTACACCGACGAGGCCCAGAAGGCCCGCCGCCCCGAGGAGCGCCAGAAGGCCGCGAACGAGGCGGAGCGCTGGCTGGGCAAGGTGCTGGAGACCCAGCCCGACAACGCGGTGGCCAGCAAGGCGCTGCAGGTCCTCAAGGGCCAGTAGCCACCGGAGCACCGCGCCTTCTACACTCCGCTTCCGATGAGCGACGCACGCAAACCCGCCCCCCCGAGCACCTCGCAGCCCAGGGCGCCGTCCAATCCCGGCCCCCAGCCCCGCGCGGCCACGAGTTCTGGCATGCGCGCCGTGAGCGCCGCGCGCACGGCCCCCTTGGAGAAGCCGAAGGTGGAGGGCCCGCTGGGCAAGCGCGTCGCGGCGGAGACCTCCAACGTCCTGCTCAACACCTTCTCCATCCTCAAGGAGCAGCTGGCGGACTTCCGCGCGAGCAACCGCTTCTTCAAGTACAAGGCCGGCATCGTCGCGGGCTGGGTGGTGCTGTCCGTCGCCAGTTTCGCCATCGCATGTCCCGGACGCTCGCTGGAGACAGGTGACATGGACGCGCGCCTGGTGCTCAGCGACAAGCTGGACCGGCCCTCCGTGACCATCTGGAACGAGAGCAAGGACGTCTGGCGCGACGTCACCATCATCGTGAACGAGCAGTACCGGGCGGCGGTGGCGGAGGTGCAGCCGGGGAACTTCGTCACCATCACCCCCAAGCAGCTGCTGGGCGCGGACGGCGTCACCGCGCCGGCGGACCTGCGCTTCCAGTCGCTGAAGATGCGAAGCCCAAGCGACAACGCCGACCTCACGCCCTCCCTCCAGGAGGAGTGGCAGCGGCTGCTCGCGCCGAAGAAGTAGCCCCGGCTTCCACCTAGGGGCCTCCTGCGGCCCCAGGAAACACGAAGGGCGCCATCCCCTGCGGGAAGGCGCCCTGGGTGCTGCTTCAGCCCGACCGGGCCTCCCCCACAGGAGAGGCCCGCTCAGGGGAACGGCTCAACCCTCGGACTTCGCCTCGGCGGGAGCCTCGGTCTCAGCGGCGGCCGGAGCCTTCGCGGGCCGATCCACCAGCTCGATGAGGGCCATCTCCGCGGCGTCGCCCCGACGGAAGCCCAGGCGCACGATGCGGGTGTAGCCACCCGGACGGGCGGCGTAACGCTCCTTGTACTCGCTGAACACCTTCTGGAGGACCGTGCGGTCCTTCACGGTGCGAGCAGCAAGGCGCACGTTGGACAGCCCACCGCGCTTGGCCAGCGTGATGATGCGCTCCGCCAGCGGACGGACTTCCTTCGCCTTGGGAACGGTGGTGCGGATGGCCCCGTGCTCCAGGAGCGACGTGACCATGTTGTTGAGCATCGCGAGCCGGTGGCTCGTGGTGCGGTGCAGCTTCCTTTGTCCGACCTTGTGGCGCATGCGCGTGCTCCGGGGCCTCTGATGAGAACCCCACCACTCCGGCCGTATCAGGTACCGGGTGGGAAGGACGGCCCCGACACCAGGGGCCGCCGTTGAATCGGGCCCTGTGTACCAGGGCCCCCTGCCTCGCGCCACCGTGAAGCCGTGTCGGTGGGATGCGAGGCAGGTGCTGCGGGGACAACGGGAAGGCTAGGCCTTCGGCGCGGCGGGAGCCGGCGCGTTCTTCGGCGGCCAGTTCTCCAGCTTCATGCCCAGCGAGAGCCCCATCTCCGCGAGGATCTCCTTGATCTCCTTCAAGGACTTGCGGCCGAAGTTCTTCGTCTTGAGCATCTCCGCCTCGGTGCGCTGAACCAGGTCACCGATGGACTTGATGTTCGCCTGCTGCAGGCAGTTGGCCGAACGCACCGACAGCTCCAGCTCGTCCACCGAACGGAACAGGTTCTCGTTGAGCTTCGCCTCTTCCTTCGGCGCCTCGGCGACGACCGGCTCCTCGGTCTCGTCGAAGTTCACGAACACCGTGAGCTGCTCCTTGATGATCTTCGCCGCGTACGCCACCGCGTCCTGCGGCACCACGGAGCCGTCCGTCCAGACCTCGAGCGACAGCTTGTCGAAGTCCGTGACCTGGCCGACGCGCGCGTTGGTGACCTGGTAGTTCACCTTGCGGATGGGCGAGAACAGCGAGTCGATGGGGATGGTCCCGATGGGCGCGCCCGCCACCTTGTTGGTGGACGCCGGCACGTAGCCCCGGCCGCGGCGGCACGTCAGCTCCATGCGCACCTTGCCGCCCTCGGACACGGTGCAGATGTGGTGACCCGGGTTGAGGATCTCCACGTCCTGGTCCGCGATGAGGTCGCCCGCCTTCACTTCCTTGGGCCCTTCCACCTCGATGCGAAGCGTCTTCGTCTCGTTCGTGTGCATCCGGAGGAGGACCTCCTTCAGGTTCAACACGACGTCCGTGACGTCCTCGGCCACCTCGGGGATGGTCGTGAACTCGTGGTCCACGCCTTCAATCTTCACGGAGGTGATGGCCGCGCCCTGCAGCGACGACAGCAGCACCCGCCGCAGCGAGTTGCCCAGCGTCGTCCCGAAGCCGCGCTCCAGCGGCTCCGCCACGAACTTGCCGTACGTGGGGCTCAGCGAGTCCTGGTCCACTTCCATGCGGCGCGGCTTGATGAGGTCGCGCCAGTTCTTCGCAACAAACGTGTCGGCCATGGGGACTGCTCCTCGGAGCGTGCGCCATCACCCACATCCCCGCCAAAGTGGCGGGAGGACGGGCACGCGGGGAACTGCGTAACACCGCCGCCCGGTGCGCGCAGGACGCGCCCTCCAGACGACAAAGCAACGACGCCCCGGCCTCGTCGGCCAGGGCGTCCACTGCGGGAGGAGCCCGCGCGAAGCGGGCCCGGCACCCAGGACTACTTCGAGTACAACTCGACGATCAGCTGCTCCTGGATCGGCATGGTCAGGTCCTCGCGGTTCGGGACCGTCTTCACCGTGCCCTTGAACGCCTTCTTGTCCAGGTCGATCCACTGCGGAACGCCACGGCGATCCACGGTCTCCAGCGCCTCGGAGATGCGCAGCACCTTGCGGCTCTTCTCCACCACTTCCACGGCGCTGCCCGGCTTCACGGAGAACGACGGGATGTTCACCCGGCGACCGTTGACCTGGAAGTGACCGTGACGCACCAGCTGGCGCGCCTCGTTGCGCGTGTCCGCGAAACCCATGCGGAACACCACGTTGTCCAGGCGGAGCTCCAGCTGCTGCAGCAGGTTCTCACCCGTCTTGCCCTTGGCCGCGGACGCGCGGTGGTAGTACCCGCGGAACTGGTTCTCGAGCAGGCCGTACATGCGCTTGACCTTCTGCTTCTCGCGCAGCTGCACGCCGTAGCCGGAGAACTTCACGCGGCCCTGGCCGTGCTGACCGGGGGGATAGGGGCGGCGCTCGATGGCGCACTTGTCCGTGTAGCAACGGTCGCCCTTGAGGTACATCTTCAGGTTCTCGCGCCGGCAGATACGGCAGGCGCTCGCGGTATAACGAGCCACGGAAACTCTCCTTGCAGATGGTCTGGAGCCGGGCCCGCGAAGACGCGGGGCCCCGGCCCGAAGCGGTGATTAGACGCGGCGGCGCTTGGGCTGACGGCAGCCGTTGTGCGGGATGGGCGTCACGTCGCGGATGAGGCTGATCTTCAGACCGGCGGCGGCCAGCGCGCGCAGGGCCGACTCACGGCCCGCGCCCGGGCCCTTCACGAACACCGTCACGGTCTTCAGGCCGTGCTCCATCGCCTTCGCCGCGGCGTCGCCAGCGGCCACCTGCGCCGCGAACGGCGTGGACTTGCGGCTGCCCTTGAAGCCGCGCGCCCCGGCCGACGACCAGGAGATCACGTTCCCGGACACGTCCGTGATCGTGATGATGGTGTTGTTGAACGTGGACTGGATGTGGACCACGCCGTTGAGGATGTTCTTCTTGCCCTTGCGCTTGTTCTTCTTCGCCGCAGGGGTCTCGCCACCCTCGGCACCGGCCGGCGCCGCGGCGGTATTGATCTCGTCAGCCATGTGAATCGCTGCTCCTGGGAGTAGGTGATCAACGCCCGCGCCTCAGCGATGAGGCGGCGGGCGCCAGAGGGTTTAGCGGGCCGGAGCGGCCGGCTTCGCGCGAACGATGCCGCGCTTGGGACCCTTGCGGGTACGCGCGTTGGTGTGGGTGCGCTGACCGCGGACCGGAAGACCCTTGCGGTGACGCAGGCCCCGGTAGCAACCCAGGTCCATCAACCGCTTGATGTTCATGGTCACTTCGCGCCGGAGGTCACCCTCGACCTTGTAGTTGGCCTCGATGATCTCGCGGATCTTTCGAGCCTGGTCCTCGGTGAGGTCCTTGGTCCGGGTGGTGAGATCGATGCCCGCCGCCTCGATGATGTCGTGCGCGGTCTTGTTACCGATCCCGTAGATGTACTGGAGCGAGATCACCGCACGCTTGTTGGGCGGCAGATCGATGCCGGCGATACGAGCCATCTTCGGTCTTCCTTCGTTGTGGAGTTGGTCTGAGGCTTAGAGAGTCCCTGGGGACTCTCAGCCCTGGCGCTGCTTGTGCCGGGGGTTGGAAGCGCAAATGACGCGCACGATACCCTTACGGCGGACAACCTTGCACTTGTCGCAGATCTTCTTGACGGACGCCCGAACCTTCATGGAGCGAACTTCCTTCCTTCAGCGGAGAAAAGCACAACAGCCGGACCGCACAGGCGGCCGGCCCGAATTACTTGGCCCGGTACGTGATCCGTCCACGGGTCAGGTCATACGGCGACAACTCGACCTTCACCTTGTCGCCCGGGAGGATACGGATGAAGTGCATCCGCATCTTGCCCGAGATGTGCGCGAGGACCTTGTGGCCGTTGTCCAGCACCACGCGGAACATCGCGTTCGGTAGGGGCTCCATAACGGTCCCCTCGACTTCGATGGAATCATCCTTCGGCAAGCGTCAACCTTCTTCCCGGACCACGAACCTTCTGGAAGCGCGGCGGGATAACACTTTGGTCCGTAAGTAGCAAGCGCCGCGCGATCTGAAATCTGGACCTCTATCAACACCCTCTGACATCACCCTATTTCACCCCGGGTCTTGGGCCCTCAGGAGCACCGAGTCAAGACTTCCGGTCCCCGCTCGGAGATCAGGATGGTGTGCTCGAAGTGCGCGGACAACTTGCCGTCCACGGTGACGGCCGTCCACTCGTCCTCCAGCACCTCCACGTCCGCCGTCCCCAGGTTCACCATCGGTTCCACCGCCAGGACCATGCCCGGCCGCAGCTTCATCCCCGCCCCTGCCTGTCCGTAGTTGGGCACCTGAGGGGGTTCATGCAGCTTCCGTCCGATACCGTGTCCCACGAAATCCCGGACCACGGAGAAGCCCCGGGCCTCCACGTGGCGCTGCACGGCATGGCCAATGTCGCCAATCCGGTTGCCCGGCCGCATCACCCGGATGGCCTTCTCCAGGGACTGCCGGGTGGCATCCACCAGGGCCTGGGCTTCGGGAGCCACCTTCCCCACCGTCACTGTCCGCGCCGAGTCTCCAAAATAGCCCCGGTAAGCCACCCCGAAGTCCAGCTTCAGCAGGTCGCCGTCCGCCAACCGGCGCTTCCGGTCGGGGAGGCCGTGGACGACCTCGTGGTTCACCGAAGCACAGAGGACGGCCGGGAAGCCGTGGTGGCCCTTGAACGCCGGCCGGGCCCCCTTCTGAGCGATCAGCTTCTCCGCCAGCGCGTCGAGCTCCCAGGTGGACACCCCAGGCGCCACGGCCTTCTCCAATGCGTCCAGTATCTCACAGACGATCCGCCCCGCTTCCCGCATCAGGGCGATCTCATCCGGGCTCTTGATCTCCAGCGGATTCATGCGCCCCCTGCCGGTCTGCTGCTTCGGGAACTCGCGACCGGAGGGGCGGCAGTCCGCACCGCCCCTGTCCCGCGGCCTGCCGCGGACTCAGGCAGGACGGCCAGCGGCCTTCTTGATCTCCTCGTAGATGCCCTCGGGAGAACCCACGCCATCCACGCTCTTGAGCAGCCCCTTCTTCCCGTAGAAGTCCTTCAGCGGTGACGTCTCCGCGTCGTACTTCTGCAGGCGCCGCTCGATGACGTCGGGCTTGTCGTCGTCGCGCTGGACGAGCTCGGCACCGCACTTGTCGCAGAGACCCGCGCGCTTCGGGGGGCTCTGGGTGACGTGGTACACGGACCCGTCATTGGGGCACACGCGGCGGCCCGACCCACGCTCCACGAGCGTTGAGTGCGGCACCTCCAGCGAGACCACCGCATCCAGTTGGCGGCCCAACCGGGTGAGCATCTGGTCCAGCGCGTCCGCCTGGCCCGGGGTGCGCGGGAAGCCGTCCAGGACGAAGCCCTTGGCCACGTCCGGCTCCTTCAGCCGCTCCTCCACGATGCCGATGACGACGTCGTCGGGAACATACTGTCCCGCGGCCATCAAGGGACCCGCCACCTTGCCCAGCGGCGTGCCATCCTTCACGGCCTTGCGCAGAATGTCCCCGGTGGAGATCTGCGGGATCTGGAAGTCCGCGTAGAGCTTCTTCGCCTGGGTTCCCTTCCCGGCGTTCGGCGGCCCCAAGAGGATGAGGTTCATGTCGCTCCTTTGCACCTGCGTCCACCCTTGAACGACGAGGCGCCCCTCCCCACCATTGGGGAGAGGCGCCCGGAACACTACCGATCCACGTCAGGCCGCCACACGAACCCGACCGCGGATGCGCGGACCGCGCGGACCCGCGAAGCCTTCGTAGTTGCGGCTGATGAGGTGACCCTCGATCTGCTGCACCGTGTCCAGCGCCACGCCCACCACGATGAGCAGCGCCGTGCCACCGAAGGTGAAGCGCACACCCAGCACGCTGCTGATGACCGACGGAATCACGCAGATGATGGCCAGGTAGATGGCGCCACCGAACGTGAGGCGGTTGAGCACGCGCTCGATGAACTCCGCCGTCTGGCGGCCCGGACGAATGCCCGGGATGTAGCCGCCCTGCTTCTTGATGTTGTCCGCCACGTCATCCGGCCGGAAGGTCAACGCCGTGTAGAAGTAGGAGAAGAACACCACCAGCAGCACGAAGAGCCCGTTGTAGACCCAGAGGTTGCCCTCGATGCTGCGCTGGAAGCCCTGCAGGAACGGGAACCACGCGCCCAGCGTCGCGGGGAACGACAGCACCGCGCCGGCGAAGATGGGGGGAATCACGCCCGAGGCGTTCACCTTCATGGGGAAGTAGGTCGCCTGGCCCGCGAACATGCGCCGGCCCGCCATGCGCTTGGCGTACTGGATGGGCACACGCCGCATGCCCCGCTCCACGTAGACCACCACCCCAATGATGAGGAGCATGAAGAACAGCAGGCCCAGTACCGCCGCCACGTTCACCACTTCCTGCGTCGTCAGGTCCAGGAGCGTCTTCGCGCCGGGCAGCACTCGCGCCACGATGCCCGCGAAGATGATGAGCGAGATGCCGTTGCCGATGCCGCGCTCGGTGATGCGCTCACCCAGCCACATGATGAAGGCCGTGCCCGCCGTCAGGCTGACCACCGTCATGAAGGTGAACCAGACGTTGTCGTTGGGCACGACGACCTGGTTGAAGCCGCCCTGTCCCGCGTCCGAGCGGCCCAGCGAGGCCAGCCACCGCGAGATGCCCACGCCCTGCACGACCGACAGCACGATGCTGCCGTAGCGCGTGTATTGGTTGATCTTCTGGCGGCCCGCGGCGCCTTCCTTCTGCAGGCGCTCCAGGCTGGGCACCACCACCGCCAGGAGCTGGATGATGATGGAGGCGCTCACGTACGGCATGATGCCCAGACCGAAAATGGACATCTGCTCCAGCGCGCCGCCGGAGAAGAGATTGAACAGCGACACCAGGCCGCCCGATTGTTTCTGGGCGTCCATGAACGCGTTCATCGCGGAGCGGTCCACGCCCGGCGTGTTGATGAAGATGCCGATGCGGTAGACGGACAGCAGCACGAGCGTGTACGCAAGCCGGCTGCGCAGCTCCGCGATGCGGAAGACGTTGGCGAAGGCGTTCAAGGCCACGGTAATGCCATCCTCTTCAAGAGGTTCTGCCAGCAACAACAAACGCCCCTCTCCGGTTCCGGAAAGGGGCGCGGAAGCCTACACAAGGCTGGGGGCGCGCACCACATCGCCGTGATGCGCGCCGTTCACGCCTACGCCCGGGGCTGGCGAGGAGCCTTGACGCCCTTGCCGGCGTGGGCCTTGGAGGCCGACTCCGGCTTGTGCGCCACCAGCGGAAGCTCTTCCACCGAGCCGCCCGCCTTCTCGATGTTCTCGCGAGCCGCCGCGGACACCTTGTTCACGCGCACGGTGAGCTTCTTGGCGAGCTCCCCGTGGGCCAGAACCTTCACGCCGTCATAACGGCCCTTGACCAGGCCCGCATCCTTCAGCGCGGCCTCGTCCACCGTGGCACCCGCGTCGAACAGGTGCTCCAGGTCGCCCAGGTTCACCACCGCGTAGGTGGTGCGGTTGGGCGGATTGAAGCCGAACTTCGGCAGGCGACGCTGCAGCGGGCTCTGACCGCCTTCGAAGCCCTCGAACCGCATGTTGCCAGAGCGGGCCTTCTGGCCCTTGCCACCGCGACCGGCCGTCTTGCCCAGGCCGCTACCCTGGCCACGGCCAACGCGCTTCTTGCGGTGCCAGGAGCCCTGGGGACGCTTCAGGTTTGTCAGGATGCTCATGTTGGATCCTCGTTCCTCAGGCCTGGGCCTTGGCGGCCAGGCGCTCCAGGGCGCGGTCCCGGGCGACAATCTTCCGGGGCTTGCGGCGCTTGGACGCCGGGGCCTCCTGGCTGACCGTCTCCAGGGAGACCAGGTGCTTCACCTTGAACACCATGCCGCGCACCGCCGGGGTGTCCTTCAACAGCCGCTCGTCGCCGAACTTCTTCAGACCGAGGCCCTTGATGGTGGCCAGCATGTCCTCGGAAGAACCCGAGAAGCTCTTCGTCAGCTTAACCTTGAGCGCCATGACTTAGCCCCTCGCCTCGCCCGCGAGCTTCTGGGTCTCGACGTCCTTGCCACGCAGCCGAGCGACCTGCTCCGCGCTGCGCAGGAGCTTCAGGCCCGCGACCGTGGCCTTCAGCACGTTGTGCGGATTCCGCGACCCCTGGCTCTTGGTCAGGATGTTGCGGATGCCCGCCGCCTCCAGGACCGCGCGCACCGCACCACCGGCGATGACGCCCGTACCTTCGCTGGCCGGCTTCAGGAGCACCCAGCCGGCACCGAAGTGCCCCAGGATCTCATGCGGAATGGTGTGACCCATGCGCGGAACGCGGAACAGGTTCTTCTTCGCGTTCTCGCCGCCCTTGCGGATGGCCTCGGGGACTTCGTTGGCCTTGCCCAGGCCCACGCCCACGTGCCCGTTGCCATCGCCCACCACGACGAGCGCGGCGAACGAGAAACGGCGGCCACCCTTCACCACCTTGGCCACGCGGTTGATGTTCACCACGCGGTCGGTCAGGTCCAGATCGTTCGGATTGATCGGAGTTGCCACTTGAGGAATTCCTTTCTGGTACCTAGAACTTCAGGCCGGCCTCGCGCGCGGCGTCAGCCACGGCAGCGATGCGCCCATGGTAGGGGAAGCCGTTGCGGTCGAACACCACCGCATCGACGTTGGCGGCCTTGCACTTCTCCGCGATGAGGGAGCCCACGCGCTTCGCGTCGGCCTTCTTGTCGCCCTCGTCCTTGCCCTTCAGCTCCTTGGACAGGGACGACGCATACGCCAGCGTGCGGCCGGTGGAGTCGTCCACCACCTGCGCGTAGATGTGCTTGAGGCTCTTGTACACCGTAAGCCGCGGGCGCTCGGTGGTTCCCGAGAGCTTCTTGCGGATGCGGTTCTTCCTCTTGAGGCGCTGATCGACAGTCTTGGACATGGCTGCTTCCTTTTCCGTCCGGCGGCGATGCGGCCTTCCGCCGCCGGATGAGTCCGCCAGGCATCAAGGCCCGGCGGGGTTGAATGCTCGGCGAAGACGCGGCGACGACTAGGTCGTACCGGTCTTGCCCTCCTTGCGACGGATGCGCTCCTCGGCGTACTTGATGCCCTTGCCCTTGTAGGGCTCCGGCGGACGCAGCGAGCGGATGTTGACCGCCGTGGCGCCCAGGACTTCCTTGTCCGCCGAGCGGAGCGTGAGCCCCACCGTGGGAAGGCTGTCCTCGGTACGGGAGGTCTTGTCGACTTCCGCCGTCACACCCTCCGGCAGGTTGAACACCACCGGGTGGGAGTAGCCGAGCGAGAAGTGGATGGCCTTGCCCTTCACTTCCGCGCGGAAACCGACGCCGCGGATGTCCAGGCGCTTCTCGAAGCCCGTGGACACACCCTTCGCCGCGTTCGCGAGGATGGTGCGCGTCAGGCCGTGGAGGCTGCGGGCCTCGCGAGAGTCATCCTCGCGCTGCACCGTCACCTGGCCGTCCTTCACCTCCACCTTCACCTTGGCGGGGAGCTTGACGGACAGCTTGCCCTTGGGCCCATCGAAGTTGACCTGCTGGTTGGCGACGTTCACCTTCGTCTTGTCGCCAAGCTTGATCGCCAGTTTTCCAATCCGACTCATGATTGCCTCGTGCTGTCGTCGCTCGGGGCGCGCTCCTCGCGGGGCGCTTCACCCGGGCTCCTGGCTAGTAGACCGTGCAGAGCAGCTCGCCGCCGACCTTCTGCTTCCGGGCCTCGGTGTCCACCAGGATGCCGCGCGAGGTGGAGAGAATGGAGATGCCCATGCCGCCGAGCACCGGCTGGATGTCGCGAACCGCGACATAGCGGCGCAGGCCGGGCTTGGACACGCGGCGCAGGCCGGTGATGGCGGGGCTGCGATCCGGGCCGTACTTCAGCTGAACGGTGATCTCGTTCTGCGGCGCGACCTCGTGGATGGCGAAATCCCCGATGTAGCCCTCGTCCTTGAGGACCTTGATGATCTCCACCTTGAGCTTCGAGTGGGGGATGACGACCTTGTCGTGCCGCGCACGCGAGGCGTTGCGCAGGCGGGTCAGCATGTCGCCGACGGGATCATTGACCGGCATGAAGCACCTTCAAGCAAAGCGGCGTCCCCTTCCGGGTGACCCGCGTTCGCAACCACCACGCCTGCCGGGCCCATCCCGGGGGTTCGCGGTGACTGCCACTTCCCTTCTACTTCAGCGGAACCGCCGCCCTGCCCTCTTCAAGGCAGGGACAGCGTCCCGGGTCCAGCGTCTACCAGGACGACTTGGTGACGCCGGTGATCTCACCGCGCAGCGCGCGGTGGCGCAGGCAGATACGGCACATCTTGAACTTGCGCAGGAAGGCGCGAGGACGACCGCACAGACCGCAGCGGTTGTACTGACGCACGGGGAACTTCAGCTTGCGCTTCGCCTGGGCAATCTTGGAGAGCTTGGCCATGATCGATGGGAGTCCTGGGCTCGGTCCTACTGACGGAACGGCATGCCGAAGTGACGCATCAGCGCCAGTCCCTGCTCGTCGTTCGGGGCGGTGGTGACGAAGCTGATGTTGAGCCCCTTCACCTTCTCGATCTGATCGTAGTTGATTTCAGGGAAGATGATCTGCTCGCGCACGCCGAGCGTGTAGTTGCCCTTCCCGTCAAAAGCCTTCGGGGACACGCCCTTGAAGTCACGCACGCGCGGCAGCGCGACGGTGATGAGGCGGTCCATGAACTCGAACATGCGGTCGCCGCGCAGCGTGACCGCGGCACCGATGGCCTGGCCCTGGCGCAGCTTGAAGTTCGCGATGGACTTGCGCGCGCGCGTCACGACCGGCTTCTGACCGGTGATGGCAGCCAGCTGGTCCACCGCCGACTCCAGGATCTTGTTGTTGGCGAGCGCCTCGCCCAGACCCATGTTGACGACGATCTTCTCCAGCCGCGGCACTTCCATGGGGTTCTTGAGCCCCAGTTCCTTCATGAGCGCGGGGACGCCTTCCGCACGGAAGCGGTCCTTGAGGCGCGCCGAGCGGGCCTTCAGGCCCTCCTCGATGTTCGCGGCGAAGCCAACCTTCTTGGCTTCTTCCTTGCCGCGCTTCTTGCTCTTCTTTTCCTTCTGCTCGGCCTTCTTCTCGTCAGCCATCTGTCATTCCCCTGCTTCGGGGCGCCGTCATGGACCCAGCGCGTCCGATCAGTCCTGCGTCTAGAACGTGGAAACACCCGGAGGGCTCAACCATTTCAGCCCTCTGGACGTGCACGCCCGCTTGCCCCACCACTGGGTGGGGCAAGGGGCGCGCATACATGCCCGAACCTGGACCCCTAGTCAATCAGGGCGTCACACTGCTTGCAGAACCGCTTGGAGGATTCCCCCTCCTTGCGGATGCCGACGCGGGTCGGCTTGTCACACTTGGCGCACACCACCTGGACGTTCGAGAGCGCGATGGTGCCCGGCTTCTCGATGATGCCGCCCTCGGGGCTCTGCGGCGTCTTGCGCATGTGGCGCTTGACCAGGCGCAGGCCTTCGACCGTCACCCGGCCCGCCTCGCGGTCAACCTTCAGCACCTTGCCGCGCTTCGTCGCCGGCGTCTTCTCCGAGCGCTCGGACCCGGAGATGACCTGGATCGTGTCACCGACTTTCAGCTTCTGCATGGCTTCCTCACTCTGGCTGTTCGCCGTCAGGCCTGCGTCCTCTTAGAGGACCTCGGGCGCCAGCGAGATGATCTTCATGAACTTGCGGGCACGCAGCTCACGGGCGACCGGCCCAAAGATGCGCGTCCCGATGGGCTCCAGGTCCTTGTTGATGAGGACCGCCGAGTTGCCGTCGAACTTGATGTAGCTGCCATCCGCACGACCCACCTCGCGACGGGTGCGGACGATGACGGCCTTCGCGACGTCACCCTTCTTCACCTTGGAGTTGGGCAGGGCCTCGCGGATCGACACGACGATCACGTCGCCGATGGAGGCGTACTTGCGCTTGGAGCCGCCGAGAACCTTGATGCAAAACACCTTCTTGGCGCCCGAGTTGTCGGCCACATCGAGCACACTCTGCATCTGAATCATGTGAAGTCTCCTCTTGCTCGAACCCGTCCACGCGCTTCATGGCGCACGGACGCGGTGTGGCCTACCTAGACGTTCTTGCTCTTCTCCAACACCTCGACCACGCGCCAACGCTTGTCCTTCGAAGCGGGCTTGGTCTCGGCGATGCGCACCCGGTCACCTTCGTTGATGGTGACCTTCTTCGGGTAGTCGTGATCCTCGACGTGCGCCTTGTACTTCTCGCGCAGGCTCATGATCTTCCCGTACTTCGGGTGGGGAGCACGACGCTGGACGGTGACGACCACCGTCTTCTGCATCTTGTTGGAGGTGACGATGCCCACGCGGGTCTTGGGACGACCCCGGGTGGAGGTCTCGGCAGCGGGCGTTTCGGTCGCTTCAGCCATGTTGGTTCTCACTGTCTGTCATGCACCCGGGCCCTCTGCCCGGATGGCCACGGACACCCGGGTGAGCCCGGATGCCCGCGGATGCACTTCTACAACTACCCCGCCTTGGCCGCCCGGGCCTTCTCGCCCAGGACGGTGAGGATGCGGGCCAGATCGCGGCGGTGCTGCACGCCCTCGGCGGGGCTGTCCAGCGAGCCGGTCCGACGCTTGAGCCGATCCTGGACCAGCGTGTCGCGCAGCTCCTTCGCGCGATTCTGCAGGTCGTCCGTCGACAGTTCCTTCAGTTCCTTCGCAGTCGCCATCTTGGTCTCCTCGGCGCGGGATGCGGGCGCCCTCCCCTGTCACCAGGTGGAGCGCCCGTCCCGGCGGTGCGTGACTACAGCGAGAGCTCGCTGCGGCGCACGATCTTGGTGAGCACCGGCAGCTTCGCCTGCGCCAGCTTCAGCGCACCGGTGGCGATCTCCTGCGTCATGCCCTCCATCTCGTAGAGGACGCGTCCCGGCTTCACCACCGCGACGTAGTACTCCACGCCGCCCTTACCGGTACCCATACGGGTTTCGGCGGGCTTCTTCGTGATGGGCTTGTCCGGGAAGATCCGGATCCAGATCTTGCCGCCGCGCTTCACGTGACGGGTCATCGCGATACGAGCCGCCTCGATCTGGCGCGAGGTGATCCAGCCCGGCTGGAGGCTCACCAGGCCGAACTCACCGTAGGTGAGGTCGCTGCCGCGGTGGGCCGAGCCGAACATGCGGCCCTTCTGCATCTTTCGGTATTTGGTTCGAGCAGGCTGAAGCATCGTCGCAGTCCTTCGTGCCTCGCGTGCAGGGCGGGCTTTTAGACCCGCCCCGCAGGGGGCGTCTTACCGGTTGGTGGGCATGGGGGCCTGGCCACCCTTGCCCGGGAGGACCTCGCCCTTGCAGATCCAGACCTTGCAGCCAATCTTGCCGTAGGTCGTCTTGGCCTCGGCGAAGCCGAAGTCGATGTCCGCGCGGAGGGTGTGCAGGGGCACGCGGCCCTCGCGGTACCACTCGTAGCGGGCCATCTCGGCGCCACCCAGACGGCCCGAGCAGGCGACGCGGATGCCCTTGGCCCCGAACTTCATCGCGGTCTGCAGCGCCTTCTTCATGGCGCGGCGGAAGGCGATGCGGCGCTCGAGCTGCGTGGCGATGTTCTCCGCCACGAGCTGCGCGTCGGTCTCGGCCTTGCGGACCTCGACGATGTTCAGGAAGACCTCGTTCTTGGTGAACTGCTGCAGGTCCTTCTTGACGGTCTCGATGCCAGCGCCGCGCTTGCCGATGACGATGCCCGGACGCGCGGTGTGGACGTTGACCTTCACCTTGTTGGCGGCGCGCTCAATCTCCACCTTCGAGACGCCCGCGTGGTTCAGCGACTTCTTCACGAACTCGCGGATGCGAATGTCCTCGTGGAGCCACTGGGCGTAGTTCTTGTGCTCGAACCACTTGGAGTCCCAGGTCTTGATGACGCCGAGCCGGAACCCGATCGGATGTACTTTCTGTCCCAAACTGATTCTCCTTGGTGCGTCCGGGCGGGGCCCGACGGGTCCTACTTCTTGGCCTCGGCCAGCACGACGTGGACGTGGGCAGACTTCTTCTGGATGGGCGTCGCGCGCCCCATGGCGCGCGGCATGAACCGGCGCTGGGTGGCGGCCTGGTCCACGGAGATGGTCTTGACGTAGAGGGTATCCACGTCGACCTGCCCCTTGGACAGGTCCGTCGCGTTAGCGACGGCGCTCTTGATGAGCTTCTCCACCGGCCGCGCGGCAGCGCGCGGGGTGAACTTCAGGATGTTCAGGGCGGCCTCGACAGGCTTGCCCCGGATGAGCGCCGCGACGAGGGACAGCTTGCGCGGGCTCATGCGCAGGTGACGCAGATGTGCAGTCGACTCCATGGTCATCTCCTCAGGCTCTCAGGCGTGCGTGCGGGCTACTTGCCCGGGGCCTTGGCGACCTTCTTCTCCGCCGAGTGCCCACCGAAGGTACGCGTCGGGGCGAACTCGCCGAGCTTGTGGCCCACCATGTTCTCCGTGACGAACACCGGAATGAACTTCTTGCCGTTGTGAACGGCGAAGGTGTGACCCACGAACTCAGGGAGAATCGTGGAGCGCCGGGACCAGGTCTTGACGACCGCCTTCTTGTTCGCAGCGATCATCCCCTCGATCTTCTTGAGGAGGTGATCGTCAACGAACGGACCCTTCTTGATCGAACGAGCCATGTTTCAAATCCTCTTACTGGCTGCGCGCGCCCTGGCGGCGGCCGCTCACGATGAACTTGTCGGTGCGCTTGTTGGTGCGCGTGGTGAGGCCCTTGGTCTTCTTGCCCCACGGAGACACCGGGTGCGGGTTACCCTGGCCGGACTTACCCTCACCACCGCCGTGCGGGTGGTCAACAGGGTTCATCGCCAGACCGCGGACGGTGGGACGAATGCCCAGCCAGCGGCTCTTACCCGCCTTGCCGATACGGATGATTTCGTGCTCGATGTTGCCCACCTGACCCACGGTGGCGCGGCACTCGATGAGCACCTTGCGCACGGCGCCCGAGGGCATACGGACCTGGGCGTAGCGCTCCTCCTTCGCCATCAACTGGCCGGAGGTGCCCGCGGAGCGGATGACCTGGGCGCCACGGCCCGGCTTCAGCTCCACGTTGTGGATGACCGTACCCACCGGGATGTTCTGCAGCGGAAGGCTGTTGCCCGGCCGGATGTCGGCGGTGGCGCCGGCGAACACGGTGTCGCCCACGCTCAGGCCCACGGGGGCCAGGATGTAGCGCTTCTCGCCGTCCGCGTAGTGCAGGAGGGCGATGTTGGCGGTGCGGTTCGGGTCGTACTCGACCGCGACGACCTTGGCCGGCACGCCATCCTTGTCCCGGCGCTTGAAGTCGATGGTGCGGTAACGACGCTTGTGCCCACCACCCTGGTGACGACGGGTGATGTGGCCGTGGACGTTGCGGCCACCGGAGCGCTTGAGCGGCTCGGTGAGAGACTTCTCCGGCGAGTCCTTGGTGATGTCCGCGAAGTCGGACACCGTCATCAGACGGCGGGCGGCGCTGGTCGGCTTGTACTTCTTGATGCCCATGGTGTGTTCCTCGTCTCAGGCTGATCTGTCGCCAGTGGCGTCAGACCGCCCCCCCTTCGAAGAGTTCGATCTTGTCACCTTCCTTGAGGGTGACGACCGCCTTCTTGAAGTTGGGGCGCTGGCCGATGCTCTTGCCCACCCGCTTCGTCTTGCCACGCACGATGTTGGTGCGAACACCCTCCACCGTGACCTTGAACAGGGACTGGACCGCGCGGGACACGTCGTGCTTCGTGGCCTTGCGGTCCACGATGAACGAGTACTGGCGGAACTTCTCCCGGGCCTTGTCCAGCTTCTCCGTGATGAGCGGGCCCTTGATGACGTCGTTCAGGTTCATGACAGGGACCCCTCGAGCGCCTTCGCGGCGGCGGAAGTCAGGACGAGGTGCGAGTGCTTGAGCACGGACTCGAGGTTGAAGCCCTCGGGCGGCAGCACGTCGAACTTCGCCAGGTTGCGCACGCTGCGGTGCAGGTTGGTGTTACCGCGCTCGTCGACGACCAGCGCGTTCTGGAGCTTCAGGCGCCGGGTGAGCACCTCGAAGGCCTGCTTCGACTTCGGGGCGTCCAGCTTGAAGCCGTCCAGGATGATGAGCTGCTTCTCCTTGGCGCGCAGGGACAGCACGGCGCGCAGGGCACCGCGGCGGACCTTGCGGGGCGGCCGGTAGAAGTAGTCACGGGCCTTGGGGGCCATCGCCTTGCCGCCGCCCACCCAGTGGGAAGCGCGGATCGAGCCCTGACGGGCGCGGCCGGTGCCCTTCTGCTTCCAGGGCTTCTTGCCGCCACCGCTGACGAGCGAGGTGTTCTTCACCCCGACCGTGCCGCGGCGCCGGTTGATCTGCTGCATCTTGGCCACTTCGTAGAACAGGTGATTGTTCTGCTCGGCAGCGAAGATCTCGTCGGAGAGCTCGATCTCCGACACCTTCTTCAAATCCAGGTCGACTACGTCAAACTTCGCCATGGCACTTTCCTCGGGGGTCAGAGTGAAACCACTCCGACGCCATCCCGCTTCCTAGGACTTGATCTCGACGTCAACGCCGGCAGACAGATCCAGCTTCATCAGCGCGTCCAGCGTCTGCTGGGTCGGCTCGAGGATATCGAGCAGGCGCTTGTGCGTGCGGATCTCAAACTGCTCGCGGCTCTTCTTGTCCACGTGCGGCGAACGCAACACGGTGAACTTGTTGATGCGCGTCGGCAGGGGGATCGGACCGGCCACCTTGGCGCCCGTGCGCTTGGCCGTCTCGACGATCTCCCCAGCACTCTGGTCCAGGAGCTTCGAGTCGTACGCCTTCAGCCGGATGCGGATCTTCTGTGTCGCCATTCGCAAGAACCTCTTTGAACGACCTCTGAACCGTGAGGCGGTACGCCCGTCAACGCCTGGATTTCAGAGAACCGTTTCTTCGGAACGAAGGGGCGCGGTGTGTACCACCACACCCCAGGGGTTGCAACTGGATTTCCACCTGCTCCCCGGAACGACCCCCAAAGGGCCCTCCGGAGAGCCGGTGGCCTGAGAGCTACGCGATGATTTCAGCCACGACGCCCGCGCCCACCGTGCGGCCGCCTTCACGAACAGCGAACCGGAGCTCCTTCTCCATCGCGACCGGGGTGATCAGCTCCACCTCGATGGCGATGTTGTCGCCCGGCATGACCATCTCGACGTTGTCCGGCAGCTTCACCGTGCCCGTCACGTCCGTCGTGCGGAAGTAGAACTGGGGCCGGTAGCCCTTGAAGAACGGCGTGTGACGACCGCCCTCTTCCTTCGACAGCACGTAAATCTGCGCCTTGAACTTCGTGTGCGGCGTGATGCTGCCCGGCTTCGCCAACACCTGCCCGCGCTCCATGTCCTCGCGCTTGAGGCCACGAACCAGCGCGCCGATGTTATCGCCCGCGCGGCCCTCGTCCAACAGCTTGCGGAACATCTCCACGCCCGTCACCACCGTCTTCTGCGTCGCGCGCAGGCCGACGACTTCCACTTCCTCGCCCACCTTGATGATTCCGCGCTCCACGCGGCCCGTCGCCACGGTGCCACGGCCGGCGATGGAGAACACGTCCTCCACCGGCATCAGGAAGGGCTTGTCCGTCGCGCGCTGCGGCGTCGGGATGTAGCTGTCCACCGCCTCCATCAGCTTCAGGATGGCCGGCTCGCCGATGTCCGACGTGTCGCCCTCCAGAGCCTTCACCGCGGAGCCGGGGACGATGGGGATGGTGTCCCCGGGGAACTCGTACTTCTTCAGGAGGTCACGCACCTCCATCTCCACGAGCTCGCGCAGCTCGGGGTCGTCCAGCAGGTCCACCTTGTTCAGGAAGACCACGATGTACGGCACGCCGACCTGGCGCGCCAGCAGGATGTGCTCGCGCGTCTGCGGCATCGGGCCGTCCGCCGCCGACACCACCAGGATGGCGCCGTCCATCTGCGCCGCGCCCGTGATCATGTTCTTCACGTAGTCGGCGTGTCCCGGACAGTCCACGTGCGCGTAGTGCCGGTTCTTCGTCTTATACTCCACGTGCGCCGTGGAGATGGTGATGCCGCGCTCGCGCTCTTCCGGCGCCTTGTCGATCTGGTCGTACGCCAGGAACGTGGCGCCGCCCGTCTTCGCCAGCACCTTCGTGATGGCCGCCGTCAGCGACGTCTTGCCGTGGTCCACGTGCCCAATCGTTCCGATGTTCACGTGGGGCAGGCTGCGATCGAACTTTTCCTTGGACATGAACCGCTCCTCACGACGTCGCCGGTGCAACTCCGGCGGTCTAGGACTTCGAGAGAACTTCCGAGGGGTGCTGCGTGTGCTTCAAAGCCGCTGGAAGGTCAACACAATTCGCCCGGCGGCCTCCCCACCTGGCGGGAAGTCAGTAGCTCGGGTTGAGCGCTGACTTGGGCGCCGGGGCGTAGTGCTTGAACTGCATGGTGTAGGTCGCCCTTCCCTGGCTCTTGCTCCGCAGGTCGGTCGAGTACCCGAACATGGCGGCCAGGGGCACCTCCGCCTGGATGGCCTGCACGCCGCCAGGCCGGGGGGTCATGCCCAGGATCTTCCCGCGCCGGCCGTTCAGGTCGCCAATGACGTCGCCCATGGCCATCTCCGGGGTGACGACCTCCGTGGCCATGATGGGCTCCAGGAGGACCGGGGTGGCCGCGCGGACCGCGTCCTTGAAGGCCATGGAGCCGGCGATCTTGAACGCCATCTCCGACGAGTCCACGTCGTGCATGGAGCCGTCGTAGGCCTCCACCTTCACGTCCACCATGGGGTAGCCCGCCACGGGGCCGTTCTGCATGGCCTCCTTCGCGCCGTCGCGCGCGGCGTCCACGAACTCCTTCGACACGGCACCGCCGGTGATGCTGTTGACGAACTCGAAGCCCTTGCCGGGCTCGTTGGGCGACACGCGCAGGTTGATGTGGCCGTACTGGCCCTTGCCCCCCGCCTGGCGGATGTACTTGCCCTCGGCCGTCTTCGTCGCCGTCACCGTCTCGCGGTAGGCCACCTGCGGCTTGCCGATGTTCGCGTCCACCTTGAACTCACGCAGGAGCCGGTCGACGATGATCTCCAGGTGCAGCTCGCCCATGCCGGCGATGAGCGTCTGGCCCGTCTCCTCGTTGGTGCGCACGCGGAAGGACGGGTCCTCCATGGCCAGCCGCTGCAGCGCCTGGATGATCTTGTCCTGGTCCGCGGTGGACTTCGGCTCGATGGCGATGTCGATGACCGGCTCGGGGAACTCCATCCGCTCCAGGACAATCTGCTGCTTGTCGTCGCAGAGCGTGTCGCCCGTGCTCGCGAGCTTCAGGCCCACCACCGCGCAGATGTCACCGGCGTAGCACTCGGTGAGCTCGTCCTTCTTGTCCGCGCGCATCTGCACGAGCCGGCTGACGCGCTCGCGCTTGCCCTTCACGGAGTTCCACACCGCCGTGCCCGCCTCCAGCTTCCCCGAGTAGACGCGCAGGAACGTCAGCGTCTGCGAGGAGAAGGACGGGTCGTTCATGATCTTGAACGCCAGCGCGCTGAAGGGCGCGTCGTCGCGCGTCTCGCGGATGGCGTCCTCGCCCTTGGGCGTCTTGCCGTGCACCGGCGGGATGTCCAGCGGGCTGGGCAGGTAGTCCACCACCGCGTCCAGCAGCGGCTGCACGCCCTTGTGCCGGAACGCCGAGCCGCAGAATACGGGGAACAGCTTCAGCCCCACGCAGCCCTTGCGGATGGCGCCGCGCACCTCGTCCTCGGTCAGCTCGTGGCCCTCGAGGAACTTCTCCGTCAGCGCGTCGTCCTGCTCCGCCGCGGCCTCCAGCAGCTCCCCGCGCGCGGCGTCCGCAGCCGCGCGGTAGTCCTCCGGGATGTCCACGACGTCGAAGCGGCTGCCCTGCTCCTGCTCCTGGAACACGAGCGCCTTCATCCGGACCAGGTCGATGACGCCCTTGAGCTTGTCCTCGCTGCCCAGCGGCAGCTGCATGCGCACGGGGCGCGCGCCCAGCTTCTCGCGGATGGTGCCGACGGACATCTCGAAGTCCGCGCCCACCCGGTCCATCTTGTTGATGAAGCAGATGCGCGGGACCTTGTAGCGGTCCGCCTGGCGCCACACCGTCTCCGACTGCGGCTCCACGCCGTTCACCGCGTCGAACACGGCGATGGCGCCGTCGAGCACGCGCAGCGAGCGCTCCACCTCGATGGTGAAGTCCACGTGCCCCGGCGTGTCGATGATGTTCACGCGGTAGCGCTGACCCGACCGCTCCCAGAAGGCGCTGATGGCGGCGGACGTGATGGTGATGCCGCGCTCGCGCTCCTGAACCATCCAGTCCGTCGTGGTGGTGCCTTCGTGCACCTCGCCCATCTTGTGGATGGCGCCTGTGTAGAACAGGATCCGCTCGGTGGTGGTCGTCTTGCCGGCATCGATGTGCGCCATGATGCCGATGTTGCGATAGCGCTCGAGGGGGAACTCACGGGCCATGATTCAGTTCCTTCCTGGAAGGGCGGGATGGACCGAAGCGGCCCGCGTCACCCACCCACCGGACATCTCAAAGATCCTGCCAGCCTGACAAACAAAACCGCCCGGACGCCAAGCAGCGCATCCGGGCGGCGACCGCGAAGCCCCTGACGGGACCTACCAGCGGTAGTGCGCGAAGGCCTTGTTCGCCTCCGCCATCTTGTGCGTGTCTTCACGCTTCTTCACCGCGTTGCCGCGGTTGTTGGCGGCGTCCATGATCTCGCCGGCCAGCTTCTCCTGCATGGTCTTCTCACCGCGCGCCTTGGCGTAGGAGATGATCCAGCGCATGCCCAGCGCGACGCGGCGATCCTGACGGACCTCCACGGGCACCTGGTAGGTGGCGCCACCGACGCGGCGGCTCTTCACCTCGAGCACGGGCTTGACGTTGTCCAGGGCCTTCTTGAACGTCTTGAGGGGGTCTTCCTTCGCGCGCTCCTCCATGAGGGCGAAGGCGCCGTAGCAAACGCCCTCCGCGATGGACTTCTTCCCCTTGCGCATCAGGTCGTTGACGAACTTGGTGACGAGCCGGTCCTGGAACTTCGGGTCCGGGAGGATCTTCCGCTTGGCGACTACGCGACGACGAGGCATCTCTTCTCTTCCCTTACGCCCCACTCCCCTCACCCGAGGGAAGCCTTGAACGGGGCTTCAAGAATGGCTTGTGACTTCCAGGGACACTCCCCAGGGTGTGGGGCCAGCGTCCGACACTGCTTCAATGACAGCGAAGGTGTTCCGCGCCAACGACGCGCGGGGACCGACTAGCTGGGACGCTTCGCGCCGTACTTCGAACGGCTCTGCTTGCGACCGGCAACGCCCACGGAGTCCAGCGTGCCGCGGATGATGTGGTAGCGAACGCCCGGGAGGTCCTTCACACGGCCACCGCGGATCATGACCACCGAGTGCTCCTGGAGGTTGTGACCCACGCCGGGGATGTACGAGGTGACCTCGATGCCGTTGGTCAGACGCACGCGGGCCACCTTGCGGAGGGCCGAGTTCGGCTTCTTCGGGGTCGTGGTGTAGACGCGCGTGCACACACCGCGCTTCTGGGGGCACTCCTTCAGGGCAGGGCTCTTGCCCTTGATGTTGAGCTTCTCGCGGCCCTTGCGGACGAGCTGGCTGATGGTCGGCACTGAAACCTCTTCTTCGTGGGAACCCCGCGTCCGGCTACACGAATGCGGAGCATATCTACCTACAGGCTACACAAAAGGCCCGCGAGTATAGGGAGGGCCCCCCGGGTGTCAAGCATGGCCTGCCCCTGGGCCTGAACCGGCCAGAGGACCCGGGCGTATTTCCCCGACACCCGAAAAACCTGGGACTGCGACGACGGCCGGACGCTCTACTCCCTTACGCCCCTAGAAGTCGAGGACCATCACGATCGCGTCCTCACCCTCGTCCGCGTAGTAGTTCGGGCGGACTCCGACAGGCCGGAAGCCCAGCGAGCGGTAGAGGTTGAGGGCGGACTCGTTGCCCCGGCGCACCTCCAAGGTGGCCAGGGAGCAGCGGCGCGCGACGCCCCGGCGCAGGACCTCCTCCATCACGGTGCGGGCGACGCCCCGCCGGCGATGGACCGGGGCGGTGGCGACGTTGAGGACATGGACCTCGTCGTGGACGATCCAGAAGATGGCGAGCCCCAGGAGGGCCACGCCGCCCTCGGGCAGCGGCTCCTCCACCAGGAGGATGGTGGACCAGTCGTGCTGGAGCTCGCGTCCGAGCAGCTCCGTGGACCAGGGGTTCTTGAAGGACGCCTTCTCCAGCGCCATCACCGCCGGCATGTCGTCCAGGGTCATCTGCCGGATGACGAAACCCTGCGCCTTTTCGGGAGTCCCGTCCTCCCGCAGCCGTCTCATCGCCGTGCCTCCCGCGCGAAGGGCGCCACCCGCCGCACCTGCGCCGACTTGCGTACTTCAGCCAGGGCCTGGGCCGCCAGCGTGCCATATCGCGCCCGGACCAGCTCCTCGCGGATCGCCGTGCGCGCCGCCTGGTCGAACTCACCGGGGTACAGGTCCCGGTGCGCGTCATAATGGTGGCGCACCTCCGCCTCGCTCACCTGTGCCTTCAACCGAACCCGGCTGTCCAGGATTCGCTCCGCCCGGAGTCCGCGTGCCAGCACGCCCAGGAGCGCGTCGCGCCCCACGTCATGCCGGGTCAGGAAACGCTGGAGCCCCGCCTCCCCTCCCAGCCGCGCCCGGAACGCGTCCAGGCGAGCCTCCACCTCCGCGGGTTCGGCCGGAAAGGCCTGGAGCCGGTCCGCGCTGAGGACCTGGAGGCGCTGGTTGATGGACAGCTCGAGGGCTCCCTGGAGCGTCTGCTCGTCCAGCGGCAGGGCGGCGGCCTGGACGGCGCCCCGCTGGATCAGCGCCACCCGCGCCTCCATCTCCAGTTCGCTCTGGGTGAGGACCTGGCCCTCGATGACCGCCACGACGCGGTCCATCATCCGGCCCTCTTCCACGGTGGAGGGGACCAGGGGCTGAGCGGCCCTGCCGGCCCCGAAGGAGGTGCCCAGCAGCCCGTACATCAGCCATAAGGGGGCCGCCCGGCGGGCGCGCGGTGCTGGCATGGCCTTCCTCATCTTCCGGCGACTGTAACCATCGCGGCCCTGTCCCGACATCCCATGCTGGCGCTCACCGCCCCGCTGGTTACGTTCTTCCTTGTCGGGTACTGCACGGCAAAAAACCTATGGCGGACGACTACTACCAGATTCTGGGCGTGCCACGGACAGCCTCCGCGGACGAGCTCAAGAAGGCCTTCCGGAAGCTGGCACGCCAGCACCACCCGGACGTCAACCCCGGAGACAAGGGAGCGGAGGAGAAGTTCAAGCGCGTCAACACCGCCTTCGAAGTGCTGGGCGACCCGAAGAAGCGCGCCCTCTACGACGAGTTCGGCGAGGACGCGGAGAAGATCGGCTTCGACGAGAAGAAGGCCGCGGCCTACCGCCAGTACCGCGCGGCCCAGGCAGCCGGCGGGAGTGGGGGCGGTGGCATCCCCTTCAGCACCGAGGGCGTGGACCTGGGGGACCTCTTCAACGACATCTTCGGGCGCTCGGGCGGGGGAGGCGGGGGTGGGGGCGCCGGCGGCTTCGACATCAACGACCTCTTCGGCCGGGGCCGGGGCGGCAGCCGGGCGACGGCGGCCGAGCGGGGCGACGACCTCACGACCCGCGTGCAGATCTCCCTGGCGGAGGCCGTCTCCGGCACCGAGCGCACCCTCTCCCTCCAGCGCCCGGGCCGCTGCTCGCGGTGCCATGGCGAGGGCAACACCGGGAAGCTGGTGACGTGCCCCACCTGCAACGGCACGGGCCGTTCGCGGCGAGGCGGGGCCGTGTTCGGTGGCTCGGGCGTGTGCCCCACCTGCCGGGGCAGTGGGAAGGCACCAGAGCCCTGCCCCCAGTGTGGCGGCAGCGGCATCAAGGAAGAGACGACCCGGCTGACGGTGAAGATCCCGGCGGGCGTGCTGACGGGCTCCAAGGTGCGGCTGGCCGGCCAGGGCGCGGCGGGCGTCCATGGCGGCCCTCCCGGGGACCTCTACATCGAGACGGAGGTGGCCGAGCACCCGCTGGTGCGCCGCGAAGGCGATGACCTCTACCTGGACCTGCCGGTGACGGTGGCGGAGGCGATGCTGGGCGGCGAGGTGCGCGTGCCCACGTTCCAGGGCGAGGTGACGCTGAAGGTGCCCCCGGGTTCGCAGTCCGGTCGGAAGATGCGGCTCAAGGGGCGCGGCGTGCCGTCGCTCCGGGGAGGAACACCGGGCGACATGTACCTGCTCCTCCAGGTCAAGGTCCCCGAGGAGGCCACCGACGAGGTCCGGGCCGCCGCGGAAACGTTGTCTCGTGGCTACCGGGGCGACGTGCGCCGGGAGCTGACGTTGTAGTTGTCGTTGCCACTTGTCCTCGAAGGCGCACCGTCCTACATGGCGCCTCCACCTTCCGAATCCGGAGCGGGTACGTACCTATGGGTCTCTTCGATTTCCTCACGGGCGGCTCGGGCCCCGAAAAAGCCCTCAAGCTCAAGTCCAAGGTGACCCAGAAGTACGGGGAGCCATCCACGCGGCAGAAGGCCCTTCAGCAGCTGGGGGAGATGAAGTACCCCGAGGCCGTCACGGTGCTGCTCAGCCGGTTCACCATCACCGTGGACCCGCTCACCACCGACGCGGATGAGAAGGAGCACACCTACGAGCTCATCAAGCACTTCGGCCAGGATGCCGTCGCGCCGGTGAGCGCCTTCCTCAAGCAGGGCGATCAGGCCACCTCCTGGGCGCTGCGCATCCTGCAGGAGCTGCTGCCCGAGGACGCGCTGATGGGCGTCATCGCCGACACGCTCCAACACCTGTCTTCCCGCTACACGCGCGACCCGGAGAAGAAGGTCGTCCTGCTCCACCACGTGCTGGGCAAGCAGGATCCGCGCGTGGCCCCGGCCGTCCTCCCCTTCCTGGAGGACATGTCCGACGACGTGAAGATCGCCGCCATCAACGTCCTGGGCCCCCTGAAGCACGAGCCGGCGCGCGAGCCCCTGCTCAAGCTGCTCACTTCCGAGGAGACCGCGCGCCGCGTGCAGACGGCGGCGCTGGGCGCCCTGGCGGAGAGCGGCTTCGTGGTGCAGGGCTTCCAGGAGAAGGTGCAGGCCGCCCTCGTGGATCCCTACAGCCTGGACAAGGACGGCCGAATCCAGCGCCGGCCCTGAAGCAAATCCAGAAGTCCTTGGATTCAAGCCCCGGCGGGAAGCAGGCCGCCGGGCATGGGGGGATGGAAGGCTGTCGGGCAGATGACACGGGCCCGGTCGGCGGAGGACGCCTGGCTTCGGTGCGGTTCCCTCCCACGTGAGACATGAAGCAGGATTCACGCGTGCCATCGAAGAAGAAGGGTCCGCAGCTCGCAGAGGTCGTCCCGCTGCGCCCCGCCACCACCGTGAAGAAGGCCCCGCCGAAACGAGCGGTGAAGCCCCCGCCTCCCGTGGACACGGACGCGGCCGCGCAGGCCCTGCTGGAGATGGGTCGCCAGCTCACCGACAACGCGGGCCCCACGGAGGCCCTGCGCGCCCAGCTCCAGACGCTCCACGCGCTGCTCAAGCCGAAGGTCTGCTACGTCGCGCGCCACTTCCCGTCGCGCAACCAGCTGCATGTGGAGCACGTGCGGGGCCGCTACGACGAGCGCGTCACCGCCGCCGTCCCCGGTGAGGGCGTGGTGGGCCGGTGTTTCACCGACAAGGTGCTCCTGCGCGAGGACGACACTGTCGCCGTGCCCCTGGAGGGGCCGCAGGGCGTGACGGGCGTGCTCGTGGTGCTGGGGGCCCGGAGGAAGGCGTCCGACGTCCTGATGCAGTCGCTGGCGTCGCAGCTCACCGCCGCCTACGAGGTGGCCCGGCTGCGCGACGACAGCGCCCGGCGCAACAAGGACCTGCAGACGGCCATCGCGGGGCTCAAGAGCCTGGAGCAGAACCGCGAGGAGCTGCTCGGCAATGTGTCCCATGACCTGAAGAACCCGCTCACCACCATCAAGGCCTACCTGGCCATGCTGGGCCGGGAGAAGCTGGGCACGCTGACGGACGGACAGCGCCGCGCGGTGCAGATCTGCGATCGCAACGCGGACCGGCTCCTCCAGCAGGTGAACGACCTGGTGCTGATGTCCCGGCTCTCATCCGGGAAGATGCAGCTCAACCAGCGCCCCTTCGGCCTCAAGGCCGTGGCGGAAGAGGTGGTGCGGGGGCTGGGCGCGGTCGCCGAGCACAGCCGCGTGCGCGTGGTGATCCCGCCCTGTCCGGAGGTGTTCGTCCGGGGCGACCGCGAGCGCATCTCCGAGGCCATCCACAACCTCGTCGAGAACGGCATCCACCACAGCGAGACGGACGACGTCGTCGAGGTGAGTGTCGCCTCCAGCGAGGGCCTGGGCACCCTGACCGTGAAGGACTCCGGCCAGGGCATGACGGCCGAGGCGCTGGAGCACGTCTTCGACTCGTTCTACCGCGCGCAGCCGGGCATGCCGCGCCCCCCCGGCGCGGGCCTGGGCCTGCCCCTGGTCGCGAAGATCGTCGCCCTGCACGGCGGCCGCGTGGACGCCTCCAGCATCCTGGGCGAGGGCAGCACCTTCCAGATCGTCCTGCCCCTGTTCGCGAGCGCGGTGAGCGCCCCGGACATCAACCAGGCCGCGCCCAAGGCGGGCGGCATCCTCCTGGTGGAGGACGACGTGGACTGCCGCGAGGTGCTGGAGCAGGTGCTGGAACAGGAGGGCTACCGGGTGATGGCCACGTCCGGCGCCGCCGAGGCACGCTCCATCCTGTCCCACATCCGGCCGGCCATGGTGCTGCTGGACCTGCGGCTTTCCGGCGAGGACGGCCGGTCCGTGCTCCACTACATCCGCACCACGGAGTCCCTGGCGGACGTGGTCGTCTACATCATCTCCGGGGCCAGCGATGTCGCGTCCCTCACCTCGGGTGAAGGGCCGGACCGCATCGACGGCTACTTCGAAAAGCCGCTGAAGCTGCCCAAGCTGCTGGACACCGTGGCCTCGGTGGTGCGCCCCAAGAGCCGCGGCCCCGCGGTGCCCTGAACGGCGCCCCGAGCACCTTCCGCGCAGAAGAGGTGGCCGGAAGATGCCCCGCCTTGGCTAGTATCCGCGCGGTCCATGAGCACATCCGTCTATTCCCGCTACCGCGCAGCGTTCGCCCAGGCCCTGGCCGGGGCCCTGGGTGTCCCCGCCGCTGACATCGAGCCCCAGGTCAAGCCCGCGGACCCCGCGCACGGCGACCTGAGCTTCGCCACCTTCCCCCTCGCCAAGGCGCAGAAGAAGGCGCCGCCCGCCATCGCCGCGTCGCTCGCGCAGACGATCCAGGTGCCCGGCCTGGAGGTGAAGGCCGTCGGCCCGTACGTCAACGCGCGCTTCCTTCCCCTCCCCTTCACCCAGGAGGTCATCGACAGCGTGCGCCTCGCGGGCGTCGCGTATGGCAGCGACGCGGAGGACGGCAAGGGCAAGACGGTGGTCATCGACTACTCGTCGCCCAACATCGCCAAGCCCATTGGCTTCCACCACATCCGCACCACGTTCCTGGGCCACTGCATCGCGAACCTCTACCGCGCGCTGGGCTGGCGCGTGGAGGGCATCAACTACCTGGGTGACTGGGGCAAGCAGTTCGGCCTCGTGGCCGTGGGCTTCCAGGAGTACGGCGATCCGGCGCGCATCGACGACATGGCGCACCTGGTCCAGGTCTACGTCCAGGCCAACAAGCGCGCCGGGGAAGACCCCGCCTTCGACGAGAAGGCCCGCGAGTTCTTCCGCCGCATGGAGGCAGGCGAGCCGGAGGCGATGAAGCTCTGGAACCAGTTCCGCGAGACGAGCCTCAAGGGCTTCAAGCACGTGTACGCGCGCATGGGCATCGACTTCGAGCACATCGAAGGCGAGAGCCGCTACCAGGGGCGGATGGACGCGGTCATCGAGCAGATCGCCCAGAAGCCCGGCGTGAAGGAGTCCCAGGGCGCGCTCATCGTGGACATGCCCTACGCGGACGGGGAGCCGCCCGTGCTCCTCAAGAAGAACGATGGCAGCACGCTCTACGCCACGCGCGACCTGGCCGCCGCCGAGGACCGCCACGCGCGCTTCAACTTCGACAAGTCGCTCTACGTCGTCGCGCAGGACCAGGCGCTGCACTTCCGGCAGGTGTTCCGCACCCTGAAGGAGATGGGGCAGCCGTGGGCGGACCGGTGCATCCACGTGCCGTTCGGCCGCATCCACGGCATGAGCACGCGCAAGGGCCAAGTGGTGGAGCTGTCGCAGGTCCTGGACGAGGCGAAGGAGCGCGTGCTCGAGCGCGTGAAGGAGAACATCGCCCAGGGCAACCTGGAGACGGCTGACGCCGACGCGCTGTCGGAGCAGATCGGCCTGGGCGCCATCGTCTTCGGCGACCTGAAGCACAACCGCGCCAGCGACTACACCTTCGACTGGGACGAGGTGACGAGCCTGGAGGGGCACACCGGCCCGTACCTCCAGTACGCGCACGCCCGGAGCGCCAACGTGCTGCGCAAGGGCGGCGGCGTGCCGGCGAGCTATGATCCCGCGCTGCTGACCCTTCCGGAGGAGCAGGCCCTGGTGCGTGAGCTGACGCGGCTGCCAGACGTGGTGAAGGCGGCGGCGGAGCAGTACGAGCCCAGCCTGGTCGCGCGCCTGCTGCTGGACGTGGCGTCGGCGTACAGCCGCTACTACACGGCCGGAAACAAGGAGAAGGAGAAGCGCATCCTCGTGGAGGGGAATGACGCAGTGCGCGCGGCCCGCCTGGCCCTCACGGACGCGACGCGCATCACCCTGGCCGCGGGCCTGACACTGCTCGGGATCCCGACGCCGGAAAACATGTAGCCTGGGGGGCTGCCGTGGACACCGCGCTGGCGCAGACCGTGACGCAAGGAGAGGCCTTGAAGGAGGAATTCGGTCCCATGTCCCGGGTGCTCGGGGCACGGTACTTCGACGGGGTGCATTTCCCCCCCGAGGCCGAGAACGAGCTGCGTGCGCTCAGCGCCCGGGGTTTCGTGGTGCACGTCATGCGCACCACCGCCTGGATCAACTTCCTCTACATCGCGTGGGCGATGGTCCGCCGGGCCATGCCGCCCATCCGCGCGGTGGTGAACCTGCGGCCGTGGTTCACCCGGCCCTGGCGCCAGACGGCCCAGGGCGGCGCGGTGGAGGAGCGCTTCCGCTACGCCGGCGAGCAGGGCGGCAGCGGGCTGGTGTTCCTGCGCCGCACGGCGCTCCTGCACGCCTCCGGCAAGGAGACGCGCGAGGACCCCTTCCCCGCCCTGGTGCGGCTGGCGCGCAGCTCCGAGCGGCCGGTGTTCCTGGTGCCGGAGCTGTTCGTCTGGGAGAAGCGCGCCGCGAAGCTCAAGCCGGGCTGGCGGGACGTGGTGTTCGGCAGCCCCGAGGCGCCGGGCTTCGTGCACTCCATGGTGGCGTTCTTCCGCAACTACAAGCGCGCGCAGTTCCGCGTGGGAGAGCCCATCGACCTGCGCCGCTTCATCGAGGAGAACCCGCAGGCCACCGACGAGGTGCTGGCGCGCAAGGTGCGAAGCGCGCTGCACGTGTATCTGGCCCGGGAGACGCGCGCGGTGTTCGGCCCGCCGCAGAAGCCCACGGACCGGCTCATCGAGGAGACGCTGCGCGACCGCCAGCTGCGCAAGGTGCTGGACGAGCACGCCGCCGCCACCGGCCGCAAGCCCGCGAGCGTGCAGCGCGAGGCGAAGCGCAACCTGGAGGCCATCGCGGCCAAGCCCAACCCCTCCGTGCTGGCCCTCATCGCGCCGGTGCTGGAGTGGGTGTTCAACCGCATCTACGACGGCATCGGCGTGGACGAGGCGGGCCTGCACCGCGCGCTCAAGGCGGCGGGCAAGGCCCCGGTGGTGCTCTGCCCCAGCCACAAGAGTCACGTGGACTACCTGGTGATGAGCTGGGTGCTCTGGAACCGGGGCTACACGGCGCCGCTGGTGGCCGCGGGCGCGAACCTGTCCTTCTGGCCCCTGGGCCCGATGTTCCGCCGCTGCGGCGCGTTCTTCCTGCGCCGCTCGTTCAAGGGCGACAAGGTCTACGCCGCGTCCTTCAAGGCGTACATCAAGAAGCTGGTGCACGACGGCATCCACCAGGAGTTCTTCCCCGAGGGGGGACGCTCGCGCACGGGCAAGCTGCTCACGCCCAAGCTGGGCATGCTCACGTGGCAGGTGGAGGCGGTGCTGGACGGCGCGCGCAACGACCTCTACTTCGTGCCCGTCTCCATCGACTACGAGAAGGTGGTGGAGTCCGGCAGCTATTCGAAGGAGCTTGCCGGTGGCGAGAAGAAGCCGGAGGACCTGAAGGCCCTGCTGAGCACGCCCAAGGTGCTGGCGGCGCGCTACGGCCGCATCCACCTCACCTTCGACGAGCCCCTGTCGCTGGTGGAGTTCATGAAGGCGCGTGGCCTGTCGCCCCAGGAGGGGGTGACGGACGAGCAGAAGAAGGGCCTGGTCCGCGCGCTGGGCAACCGCGTGATGTACGGCATCAGCAAGGTATCCACCGTCACGCCGCATGCGCTGGTGAGCGCGTCGCTGCTGGCCCACCGCCGGCGCGGACTCACCCAGCGCGAGCTCACCGACCGGATCAGCCTCTTGCGCCGCATCGCCTCCGAGGACGGCGCGCGGCTGTCCAAGGAGCTGGCCAACGCGCCGAGCAACCCGGAGACGCTGGGCCCCATCCAGGACGCGATGCGTGAGTTCATCTCCGACGAGATGGTGCGCACGCAGGAGGCGCGAGGCGAGGTCAGCTATCAGGTGGAGGACTCGCGCCGTCCGGAGATGTCCTTCTACAAGAACACGCTGATGAACCTGGTGGCCGCGCGCAGCCTGGTGGCCAACGCGCTGCTCGCGGGCACGCCCGCGCCCTACGACACCGTGAAGGCCCGCGCGCTGTTCCTGTCGCGCCTCTTCAAGGTGGAGTTCATCTACCGGGTGGGCGCGTCCTTCGACACCATCTTCGGCGAGTGCGTGGAGCGGCTCGTGCGCATGGGCCTGGTCATCCAGGAGGGCGACGCGCTCACGCGCGCGCCGGAGGCCCACGCCCAGCCGGACCTGGAGTTCCTCGCGGACCTCTTGCGCGACTTCCTGGAGGCCTACCTGCTGGCGGCCATGACGCTGCCCGACGTGGCCGCGGGCGTGGCCACCGACCGCAAGTCCTTCGTCAAGCTGGCGCTGGAGACGGGGCGCGGCGAGTACAACGCCGGCCGCATCACCGCCGCCGAGTCGCTGGCGAAGACGACGCTCGAGAACGCGGTGGAGTACCTGCTGGATCAGCGAATCCTCGTGGAAGAGGACAAGAAGCTGCGCATGGGCGACCCTGCCACGGCGGCGGAGCTGCCCCGGAAGAACCCGCTCGCGGACGAGATCCGCGGCTACCTCCACCGGGGCTGAAGTCCCCCGACAACCCGAAGCGAACGCGGCACCCGAGCCTCCGCCCTGGCGGAAGGGGCAGGAGACGACACGGTGGACGAAGCCTCTCCTCCCAGCGAACCTCGGTCACCGGAGCCTCCCGCGGTGGCCCCCCTGGACGCGCCCCACCCCGTGCTCGCCGCGGCGGTGGCCTTCGGCATGTTCATCACGCTGGGGGCGGTCACCCAGTTGCTCAACCCCGCCTTCGGCGTGTGGTTCACGGAGGTGTTCATCTTCCTGGGACTCGCGTGGGTGGTCCTGCGCCAGGCGGGGTTCCGGCCAACCGTGTACACCGGCCTCACGCCGTTCCTGGGGCCTCCGGCGCTGTTCGGCTTCCTGCTGGGCGTGGCGAACTTCTTCGCCGTGGTGGTGCCCATCCAGTTCCTGGCCCAGTGGGTGGCCCCCGCATGGGTGCGGGAGATGTTCGACGCCTCGCGCCTCTTCGAGGGGCAGACGCCCGTGGAGCTGGCCCTGCTCCTGGGCGGCGTCTCCGTGGCCGCGCCGCTGTGCGAGGAGTTCTTCTTCCGCGGCCTCTTCCAGCGCGCACTGACTCCGCCGGCCCCCGCGTCGCCCTGGCGTGCGTTGATCATCACCTCCGCGGTGTTCAGCGCATTCCACCTGGATCCCGTGGGCTTCCTCGCGCGGGTGGAGCTGGGACTGCTGTTCGGCTGGCTCTTCCTGCGCACCGGTTCGCTGTGGCCCGGCATCGCCGCGCACGCGGCCAACAACATCGTCTCATCGGCGCTGTTCCTCGCCGCGACGCACTCGGGGCTGGCGAAGGACGCGGGGACGGATGACGTGACGGACTGGCGGGCCGTGCTGGGGCTGGCGCTCGTGGGGTGGTCCGCGCTGCTGGGCCTGCGCGCCGCGTCCCAACACTTTCCCTCCATCTGGGGACGCGGAGCCCCAGCGGGGGACGAGGAGGTGCGCGCGACGAAGTCCGTGCCCCTCTTCGCCGTGCAGATCCTGCCGTGGGTGCTGCTGGCCACGCTGTCCCTGGTGGGACTGGCCGTGGTGGATGGTCGTGGCGTATCGCTGAGCGTCTACGACGTCCAACACCCGGTGACGCCGCTGAAGAAGGACGCCGATCCGGCCCTCCAGGCCGAGCGCAAGGCCCTGCAGCAGCTGCGAGTGGCCGTGCGCAAGGGCCAGGCCCCCATGGAACGCTACGAAGAGGAGCGGCTTCGGCAGTCGGAGGCGTATGGGCCTCCCGACAAGAAGAAGCCCTCGCGCTGAGGCCCGGGAGGAGTCCCCCCGGGCGTCACGTCAGTCCGCCTTGTACGTGGTGACGTGGAACACCGGCCCCACCATGGCGGCGGTGACGGTGTCCCGTTGGATGCTGCCCTCGGCGGAGATGCGCTGACCGTCCTTCTTGATCTTCCGGTCGCCGCCGGCCAGCTGGTACGTCTTGCCGTCATCGGCCTTGAGGACCCACACACCGCCCTCGAGGTCCTGGTACTGCACCGTGCCGGAGAGCTTCACGCGTCCTCCCGCTTGAGCATCGCGCGAGCGATAACGAGGCACACCACCGTGTTGAAGCCCAGCCACGGCTTCGCCAGGAAGGTGAAGGGCATCCACGCCAGCGCCGGAGCGCCCACCCACGCCGCGTAGGCCAGGAAGCCCGCGAACCCGAGCGCCAGTCCGCCCACCGCCGGACGGAAGCCCCGCCACGCGATGGCCGGCAGCGACAGCACCAGGGGAATGAGCGCGCTGTAGAACAGCGGGCTCACCGTGTTCCGGCCGAAGATGATGCGCTGCCAGTCCGGGATGGGCAGCGACACCACGCTCACCACCTCACCAGCCGCCCCCGAAGCGCCCGTGAACCAGGTGCGCAGGAAGAAGAAGCCCACCGTGGAGAGGACCAGCGGCACGAGGAACGCCGGGCGGAAGAGCACGTTGAGGTAGCCCGGACGCTCGCGGCCGCGCAGCGTGAGCAGCACCAGCGCGAGCAGCGCCGCGGCCCACCCCAGCGAGGGCCAGCGGGGCGAGCCGCCCGTGAACACCTGCATCGACGCGCTGGCGTTGAGCACACCGTGGCCATACTGCTCCGACCAGGCCCGGTCCCCCGACCCCTTCGCGCCGGCGTAGAGCGCCTGCTCCACCTCGTCCGGAGTGGTGGCGCCCGCGCCGTAGAGCATCGCCGCGACGGCGGCCACGTGCGGGGCGGCCATGCTGGTGCCCTGGTACCAGGCGTAGACGGAGCGCGACGGGTCGCGCGGGTCGATGGTGTTCTGCAGGATGCCGCCCGAGTCCCCCTGGCGCTTGTCACCACCGGGCGCCGCGATGTCCAACTCCTTGCCGTAGGACGAATAGGGGGCGCGCGTGCCGTCCGGCCCCACCGCGCCCACCGCCACCACGCCCGGGTACGCCGCGGGGAACTCCACCCGGCCGCGCCCGGTGTTGCCCGCCGCGGCCACCACGGTGACGCCCTTCTTGCGCGCGTACTCCACCGCGTTCGCCATGACCTGGGAGTAGAGGCCACCGCCCAGCGACATGTTGATGACCTTCGCGTCGTGGTCCGCCGCGAAGCGGATGGCGTCCGCGATGTCCGCCGTCGTGCCACTGCCGAAGTGGTTCAGCACCTTCAGGGGCATCAACGTCGCGTCGAACGCCACGCCCGCCACGCCCTCGCCGTTGTTGGTCGCCTGCGCGATGGTGCCCGCCACGTGCGTGCCGTGGCCGTGGTCGTCGTTGGCGTGCTCGTCGTCGTTGACGAAGTCATAGCCCTTCACGAACGACACGCCCTTCAGGTCCGGCACCTGCTTGAAGTCGCCGTAGTCCTCGTAGGCGATGCCCGTGTCGATGACCGCCACCACCACGCCCTTGCCTCGGTTGCCGTCCCAGGCCTTCGGCATGTCGATCATCCGGAGGTTCCACTGGGACTCATACTGGGGGTCGTTCGGCGTGTAGCTCGTGCGCACCTGCATGAGCGGCTCGGCGGACTCCACCGCGGGGTTCTGGCGGATGCGCTGGAGCACGTCCTCCACGTTGCCCACGCCCACCGCCAGCGTGATGCCATTGCTGGGGCCCTCCAGGGAGTTGAACTCCAGGTCCACCCCCCACTCCTGCTCCCAGGCGTCGAACTGGGCCTTGGTGGTGCCGTCCTTGAAGTCCACCACGATGGCGTTCGACACGACGTCGACGGAGCCCTCCGCCACGGCCCGGGCCACCTCCGCCTCGGCGGCGGCCACGTCCTGCCCGGCCGGGACCTCCGGCTCCCGCGACGCGGAAGCACACGCCGAGGCCGACAGGGCCAGCGCCGCGAGAACCACGTTCCATCGCTTCATCCGCATCGGGATACTCCTTGAACGATGACGCCTCGAAGACCCACTACGAACGAATGGCGGGACGATTGGGTCTGCCCCACCAGTCTGTCCGTCCCCCGGCCGGCCATGCAAGGCGGCCGGGGTGAAGAAACGTGAAGAAGTCCGGAGGTTTGCACCCCCGCCCTACCCCCCCGCCAGCCGCTGGAGCCACGCCGCCGCCGCCCGGCCCACCTGCGGAAGGTTGCGGTGGAACGTGGCCCCCGCATCGTCGATGACCTCTAAATCCCCGCCGGCCTCGGCGACAGCGGCGGCCAGCGCCGCACGGGGCAGCCGGGTGTCCTGCGCCCCGACAATCACCAGCAGCGGACACGACAGTCGCACGAGCGACAACGGGTCCACATCCGGCGCCACCAGACACAGTCCGCCCACCGCCGGGTGCCGCTCCTGGAGCGCCAGCGCCACCCGCGCCCCGCCATGCAGCGACGCCACCGCGAGCGCGGCCGTCCCCGCGTTCTCCAGCGCCACCCGCATCGCGGCTTCCGCGTCCTCCACCAGCGCCCCGCCGGAGCCCCGGACGCCCTGGCTGGCCCCCACCCCCCGGTGGTTGAAGCGCAGCGTGGGAAAGCCCGCCCGCGCCACCGCGAAGGCCACCTCCGCCGCCACGACGTGATCCATCCCGCCCCCCTCCTCCGGCCGAGGCGGGAGGATGAGCAGCGGCGGCGCGCGCTGGCCCCGGTGCACCGTGCCCTCCATCACCGAGCCCTCGGTGCCTACCGGGATGAGCGTGGACCGCTCCAGGAACTGACCTTTCTGGACCATGCCCCCACCATAATCCGCCCTCCCGGAACACCAGGGCCGCTTCACTCGGGCCGTCCCCTCTCGGACGCCCGGCTACGCAGCGCGTTACGCACATTCCGTGACCTGCTCGCAACTTTTCAACGGTTCGGCTGAGAATGGATCAACGCAACATACTGTCCTTCCCCCCCTTCAAAAATCCGCAGGAGCCTCAAGCCATGGGAACCATCGGGAGCGGTCGCAACTCCATCAACACGGCCACGCGCACCACGACGACGACGCCGACCACCACCGCGACCCCCGCGGCGAAGCCGGCCGCCGCCGTGACGGCCAAGCCGGCCAACCAGGTGAAGGACGGCTTCGACGCGCGCGCGACGAACAGCGCGGTCCGCACCGCCGCCCCCACGGGCGTGTTCACCGCGCCGGCGGGCGCCAAGGACAAGGTGTTCGACGGCAAGCTGGTGGGCAAGGGCGGCCAGGCGTTCGACGCCAGCACCCCGCTGAGCCAGGTCCCGGCCTATGAGCCGAAGGGCGGCGTGAAGACGCCCGGCACCATCATCTACGTGAACGGGATGATGACGGACAAGGCGGGCCAGGAGACCACGCTGCAGGCCATCGCGGACAAGACGGGCCAGAAGACCATCGGCATCCACAACTCCACCGAGGGCTTCTTCAAGGACCTGGGCCAGTGCATCACGGACAAGATGGACAAGGGCAAGAACCCGGCCGTGGATACGCTGGCGGACTCCCTCTACAACGAGCTGAAGGCGGGCCGTGACGTGAGCCTGATGGCCCACAGCCAGGGCGGCCTCATCACCTCGCGCGCGCTGAACGACGTGGCCAAGCGGCTGCGCATCGAAGACGGGTTGTCCCCCGCGCAGGTGCAGGAGAAGCTGGGCAAGGTCTCCGTGGAGACCTTCGGCGCCGCGGCGGCGACCTACCCGGACGGCCCCAAGTACGTCCACTACGTCAACGACAAGGACCCCGTGCCGGGCATCTTCGGCCTGGGCACCAGCGGCAAGGGCCCCCTGGACCTCATCCGCCACGCCGGCAAGGACGCGAAGATCCACTACTTCTCCGAGAAGAGCATCTTCTCCGGCGCGCACAACATCAACGACACCTACCTGAACAAGCGCGTCCCGTTCGACCAGGCCCGCGCCGGCAATTTCTAAGTAGGCAGGCTGTGCTATGACTGCACGTATGACGCTCGAAGATGCCCAGCGACTGGTGCAGTCATTCATCCGGGCCCACGGAGGCGATGAGAAGGCCTCCGGGCTCAACGCGAAGGGATTTGGCGGCGCCGCGCTCGGCGAAGCGCAGGTCTACTTCGAACACGTGAAGGACTCAGGGGCGCTGAAGGTCAGCGCCCTCATCTACCGCTTCCGCGACGCGCCCCGCCCGGGCGTCATCGACGGCTTCCGTGACGAGGAGAAGCGCGGCACGGACGCCGGCGGCGGCAAGGTGGACTACGAGACCGAGAACAAGAGCCTCTTCCTGAGCCGCACGTACGGTGTGTTGCCGGCGGAGCAGCAGTTCAAGGAAGACGTCGACCGGCTCGTGGAGGCCAGCCTCGTGTGGGGCGATGAGGTCTTCAACCGCGTCGCGGATCGCGTCGTCCCCGCGAAGTGATCAGCTCCTTCTCCAACAAGCTGCAGTGGCTCCTGTCCTCCATGGGCCTGGCGCGTCCAGCGCCGCCCGCGGGAGGACCGATGACCCGCGAGGCAGCCCGGCAGCTGGTGAAGTGGTACCTCCAGTCGCAGGGCGCCGGCGTCACCGAGGGGCTCAACGCGGAAGGCCTGGGCGGCATGATGGCCGGCGAGGGTCAGTACGCCTTCGAGCACATCGAGTCCCCGCCTTCGCTCAAGTGCAGCGCCCTCATCTACCGGTTCCGAGAGCCGCCCAAGCCCGGCATCATCGAGGGCTTCCGGCAGCAGCAGGAAGAGGGCACGGACACCGGCGGTGGCAGCGTCGACTTCGAGCCGGGCAGTGGCTGCCTCTTCCTCAGCCGCACCTATGAAGTGATGCCGGATGGCCGCGAGTTCACGCGCGACCTGGACCGGCTGGGCAAGGCCAGCGTCGTCTGGGGCAAGGACGTGCTGGACCGCGTGGCCCACCAGGTCTTCGGGACCTGAGCCCCGCGCGGCTTCCGAGGGCGCGCCGCGCATCCGGCGCGCCCCGAAGCCAGGCCTCCCTCTACACCGACTGCATCACGTAGAACTTGAGGTACTTCCCTTCCGGGAACTGCAGGCGCACGGGGTGGTCCGGCGGCTGGTAGCGCTCCTCCACCAGCGCCAGGTCCACGCCGGCCTTGAAGCCCGCCTCCCGCACGGCGCCCATGAACATGTCCCCCGTCACGCGCGCGGAGCACGACGCCGTGGCCAGCAGCCCTCCGGGGCGCAGCAGCGCCAGGGCCTGCCGGTTGAGGGACGCGTAGCCGTCCACCGCCGCCTCCACCGCGCGCTGGCTCTTCGCGAAGGCGGGGGGGTCCAGGATGATGAGGTCGAAGGTGCGGCCCTCCTCCTTGAACGACTGGATGAGGGCGAAGACGTCCGCCGCCAGGAAGTCGTGCTTCGCCGCCGGCAGCCCGTTGCGCGTGAAGTTCTCACGGGCCAGGGCGATGGCCTCCGGGTCCTGATCCACGGAGAAGACGCTGTTCGCCCCGCCCAGCGCGGCGTTCACGGAGAAGCCGCCGCTGAAGCTGAAGCAGTTGAGCACGTCCCTGCCCTGCCCCAGCCGCCGGATGAGGTGGCGATTCTCACGCTGGTCCAGGAAGAAGCCCGTCTTCTGCCCCTTCCACGCGTCCACCAGGAAGATGGCGCCGCGCTCACGGATGGGGATGAGCTCCGGAGCCTCCTCGCCCCAGAGCATCTTCCCGCTCCCGCGCCCGTCATCCTCCTCCACGTCGTCGCGTCCCACCTCGTCGCGGCCGAGGATGCCCTTCAGGCCCGGCACCCCCGCCTTCAGCGCCTCCACGATGAGGGGGCGGTACGGGGTGAGCCCCGCCGAGTACAGCTTCATCACCGCCCAGCCCGCGTACAGGTCCACCACCACGCCGGGGAGCCCGTCGCCCTCGCCATGGATGAGGCGGTAGCTGTCCGTGTCCTTCAGGTCGATGAGCGCCGTGCGCGCGGCCAGCGAGCGCTGCACCCGCTGCGTGATGAAGCGCGCGTCCACCGTCTCGCGCGAGTCCCGCGTGAGGACCCGGACCGCGATGGCCGAGTGTGGGTCGTAGTATCCGCGCGCGACGAACTTCCCGTTCTCCGTCAGGTCCACCACGCTGCCGGGCGGGATCCGCGGCAGGTGCTCCAGCGCCTTGCGGAACACCCACGGGTGGCCCGCGCGCAGGTGACGCCCCAGGCCCCGGGCCAGCTCCAGCTTCACGACATTCACGTTGAGACTCCTCGACTGCGGACCGCCCGGCGGCGGGCGAGGAGGGCTCGCGCCAGCTCCTCGAAGCCCCGCCCCTCGGGCGCCCGGGTGATGAAGGCCGGCGGCGCGTCGATGCGGTCCAGCACCGCGCGCACGTTGGCCACGCCCACGCCCAGCTTGAACGCCTGGAACATCGGAGCGTCGTTGAAAGAATCCCCCGCGTAGACGTACCGGCCGTCCGCGGGCTGCAGTTTTTCGCCCCACGCCACCCGCGCGAAGCGGCGCGAAGCGGAGAGCTTGTCGAAGCGGCCCAGCCAGCAGTTGACGTGCACCGACGAGCGCACCGCCGTCACGCCCCGGGCCCGGAGCAGCGCTTCGATGCGGCCCGCGCCCGCGTCTCCCAGCCGGGCCTCCTCGTTGTAATCCACCGCCAGGTCCACTTCCGTGTAGCGGCTGTCCACCGAAAGCCGCGCCCCCGGCACCTGGGCGAGCACGCGCCGCACCTCTTCCTCCAGGCGCTTGCGGTTCGCCACGCGCTGGGCGGGCGGCTCCAGGTACACCTTGCGCAGCTGTCCCCGCGAGCCCTTGAGGAAGAACAGCCCGCCGTTCTCCACGATGACGCCCTCCACCGGGAGCTGACGGGCCCACGCCTCGCCCCACCCCGCTGGCCTGCCGCTCACCAGCACGACGCGCAGCCCGGCGGCGGTCAGCTGCTCGAGCGCCCGCACCGTCTGGCTGCGCAGCTTGTGGCCGGTCGTCAGCGTGCCATCCACGTCGGTGAAGACGCCGTGCACCCCCGACAGGTCCGCCTTCCGCAGGGGGCGCGGCTCCACGTCCTTCTTCGCGGAGTCCTTCACATCACGTCCAGTTGCGCGAGCTGGGACTGGAAGGACTCGATGGTGGCGAGCAGCTCGGGCCCCGTGAGCGTCGCGAGCTTCAGCTTGCGCGCCTTGCGCAGGAACGCGTCCATGGTCGCGTCCCGGCCGTAGAGCGATTGGGCGCTGGCCGCGGCCTCCGCCAGGGCCTTGGCGGACGCGACCGGATCCTTGTTCGACTGGCTCAGGGCGCGCTCCAGCCGCACGCCGCACGCGGCCCACACCTCGCGGTCGTGGAGGATGAGCAGCTGGCGCTGGTTCATCGCGGACAGCCCGCGCACCAGCGCGTCCAGCCCCTCCGTCACCGTCACCAGCGCCTGCCGCTCCGGGGCCGTCTGGAGCGCGAGCGCCCCTATCTCCGCGCGGGCCTCGACGATGTGGCGCTTATCCTGCGCGCGCAGGTTCCGGTACGCGGCGGTGCGGCCGAAGGCATCCAGCTCCGTCTGGAGCTGCTGCGCGTTCCAGAGCACCTCTTCCGGCTTCGCGTCACGCACCTTGCCGAGCCGCGCCGCGACGATGCGCGACAGGTCGGAGGTGATGGCCCGCACGGTGACGGCCGCCTTCACCTCCGCCTCGTAGCCGGGGACCACCTGGGCGCGTGACACCTCGCCGAAGCTGCTCGCGGACTCGAAGACGAGCTGGCTCATCTGTTCGCGGTAGTCCGAGCGGAAGCGCTGGATCTCCGCCAGCAGCTGCCAGCGGTCGCTCACCACGGACGGGTTGCGCATGGCCTCGCCCAGCTGGGTGATGCTCTGGGCCAGCCGCGTCATCCCCTCCTGGAGCAGGCCCGGCACGTCCGCGGCGCCCTTGCGCGACGCGGAGGGCTCCGGCGGGGGCGCGCCGGGGAACTGCTCCCGGATGACGTTGAGCAGCCCGTTGACGTCCATCACCGTGTCGCGGATGACGGGCGCCATCTCCTCCCACAGTGACAGGTCTGGGCTGGCGTCGACGACGGGCGTCTCGTACTTCACCAGGTCCAGGTCGCTCAGCCGGGAGATGGCCTGGGCCGCGGCGAGATACACCGCGCGCAGCCGCGCGGCGAAGGCGCGGTCGGGCAGCGACTGGAGGATTTGTTCGAGCCTCGGGGTGAGGGAGGCCGGCGGGGGATTCTCGGCGGCAGCGGACACGTTGCCCCCACTCTACCGCTCGACATCGCGTCCGGGGAGTTCTAGCAATCGTTCCGGGCCGGAAGCTTGGCCGGGGAGTCCACGGAAATGATCCAGGTCTGTCTGTGGGAGGACGGCAAGGCGGTCTCAGGCGGCGAGGAGCTGCTCGACCGGCCGGGGCCCAAGTGGATCGACGTCCTGGAGCCGACCGCGGAGCTGATGGGCCGCCTGGCTGAACGCTTCCAGCTCCACCGGCTCGCCGTGGAGGACTGCCTCCACCTGGACCAGCGGCCCAAGCTGGAGGAGTACCCGCACCACCAGTTCATCGTGCTGCAGGGCTTCAGCTGCGGGACGGAGGTCACCGAGCTCACGCTGCATGAACAGCACTTCTTCCTGGCGCAGGACTGGCTCATCAGCGTGCACGCGCTCAAGCTGCCCAGCCACGATGCCGTCGTGCGGCGCGTGAAGGAAGACCCCGCCGGCACGCTGGGCCGGGGCGTGGACGTCGTCCTCTACCTGCTCACGGATGCGCTCGTGGACGCGCAGTTCCCCATCCTGGATGACTTCAGCGACGAGCTGGACGACCTGGAGGACGCCATCTTCGCGGAGCCCTCCCCGGAGCAGCTCCAGCGCATCTTCCAGCTCAAGCGCGCGCTGGTGACGCTGCGCCGGGTGCTCTCCCCCCAGCGCGACGTGGTGGGCATGCTGTCGCGCCGGGGCATCCCGCAGATTCAAGAGAAGACCACGCTGTACTTCCGCGACGTCTATGACCACCTGGTGCGGCTGTACGAGCAGATCGACTCCAGCCGCGACGTGGTGGGCAACGTGATGGACGGCTACCTGTCCATGGTGGCCAACCGCACCAACGACATCAGCAAGCAGCTGACCATCTTCGCGACCCTCTTCCTGCCCCTGTCCTTCATCGTGGGGTTCTTCGGGCAGAACTTCGACCAGTTGACGGGCCGGGGCTGGTACGCCGCCATGTGGGCGACAATGGTGGGCTTCCCCGTGGGGCTCGTCGCCTGGTTCAAGTACAAGAAGTGGATCTGACCCCGCACCCGAACGGGTCACGCCGGGAGGACGCATGCTGACGGTCGCCGTGGATGGAATCCCGCTGCACTACCGGGACGTGGGCCAGGGCTTGCCGGTGCTGCTCCTGCATGCCTTCTCGCTGGATGGCTCCTCGTTCGACCTCCAGGTGGCGGCGCTGTCCGGGCGCTACCGCTTCATCGTGCCGGACCTGCGCGGCTTCGGACAAAGCCCGCTGGGCGAGGGCCCCCTGGAGATGCGCAGGCTGGCGCTGGACGCGCTGGCGCTGCTGGACGCGCTGAACATCGACTCGGCGGTGGTGGGCGGCGTGTCCATGGGGGGCTACGCGTCGCTGGCCCTGCTGCGCGAGGACCCGGGCCGGGTGCGCGGACTGGTGCTCGCGGACACGCAGTGCAACGCGGACGACGCCGCGGGACGCGACAAGCGCGAGGCCACCGCACAGCAGGCCCTGAAGGAAGGCTCTGCGTCCGTCATCCACGGGCTCGTCCCGCTGCTGCTGCACGCGGGGCCGGAGTCACCGGTGGGGCGCGAGGCCACAAGGCTGGGACTCTCCACCACGCCGCAAGCCATCGCCGCCGCGCAGCGGGGCATGGCGTCGCGGCTGGACAGCAAGGATCTGCTGGCGCGCTTCGCGGGGCCCACGCTGGTCGTGGTGGGCGAGCACGACGTCCTCACCCCCGTGGCGAAGGCGAAGCAGATGGCGGACCTGGTACGGGGAGCGAGGCTGGAGATCATCCCTGGCGCCGGACACCTGGCCAACCAGGAACGCCCCGAGGCCTTCAATACGGTGCTGGACACGTTCCTCGCGTCGCTGGCCTGATGGGCGTCCCCGTCTTTCGCCAGGGAAGTGCGCGATGAAGAAGTCCTCCCCTCCGGACCCCATGTACCTGCCCGACGTCGAGTCGCACGAATCCGACGGGCACTACGGGAGGATGATCGCCATGGCGCGCGGCGCGGGCTTCGCGCCGCCGGGAATCTGGCACCTGTTCGCCTTCAAGCCGCGCATGACGGACGCGCTGTCCGCCTTCACCCACGAGGTGATGCGCGGCCCCTCGCCGCTGTCCGCCGGGCTGAGGGAGCTCATCGCCGCGTATACGTCGCGGCGCAACGCCTGCGTGTTTTGAACGGGCTCTCACGCCGCGGTCGCGGCGGAATTGCTGGGCGGCCCCGAGCGCGTCCAGGCGGTGTTGGATGATGTGACGACGGCCCCCATTCCGGAGGCCGAGAAGGCGTTGTTCGCCTTCGTGGACAAGCTCAACGACGCGCCAGGAGACGTGCGCCGCGAGGACGTGGAGCGCTTGAAGGCGGCCGGCTGGTCGGACGAGGCCATCTACGACGCGGTGTCCGTCTGCGCCCTCTTCAACTTCTACAACCGGTGGATTGACGGCACCGGTGTCCAGGGCCTGTCACCGGACCTGTACGCGAAGTCCGCGAAGCGGATGGCGGCGGGGGGCTACCTGCCCGCGCCGCCGCCCGCGGACGCACCGAAGCCGCCCTCCGATGGGGAGCCGGAGCGCTGACGCTCCGGGCCGGAGCGCTCACGGCTGGCAGATGACCTGACCCTCCTGCACCGAGCAGGACGAGCAGTCCGCCGTCTTCACCAGCACCCCCTGCTGGCAGGTGAGCAGCGCCGTGCCGCCGTTCGGGCTGCACACGCCCTTGCCCTCCGCGTCCTGGGCGCACGCGTCGTTCTCCTGGTTGAGGGACGTGTCACACCGCACACTGTCCGCCAGTTCACGGCAGCCCAGCGGCCCGCGGCAGGCCAGCGCGCGCCACTTCCCGCCGCGGCACTCCAGCGCCTGAGCGTCGTCCTGACACACGAAGTCCCTGCCGCCACACGAGTCCCCGGCGCCCGGCCCGCCACAGCCGGAAAGAAGGGAGAAGCCGACGAGGGACAGGAGCACGAAGAGCAAACGGTTCATGAGTGCCAGCGACTCTTCGCGACCGTTTTTTCGCTGTCAACCGCCGCTAAGCGTCTCGCGGAAGTAACGCCGGAAGTTGCCACCCAGCACACGTTCCACCCACGCCTCCGGGTGCCGCTTGAGCAGGGCTTCGGTGAGCAGGGGAAGGTCCGTCACGTCCCGCATCCCCCGGGGCAACGCCACCATGCCGTCGTAGTCCGAGCCCACGCCCACCCCCTCCTCGCCCATGACGTTGACCGCGTGCTCCACGTGTCGGACCACGTCGTCCATCGTGTCGCCGCCCAGGTACACCGGCGCCAGGATGATGCCCACCACGCCGCCGCGCTGGGCGATGGTGCGCAACGCCGCGTCGGACAGGTTGCGCCAGCCGCCGCCCGCCGCGCGCACGCCCGTGTGCGAACAGAAGTAGCGCACGGTGGGGTGCGCGAAGAGGTCCGTCAGCGTCTGCTCGGAGGCGTGCGCCACGTCCACGCTCATCCCCAGGCGGGCCATCTCTTCCATCACCTGGTGCCCCAGCGGCGTCAGCCCCCGGTTGCCCATCATCGGGAACGAGGAACCGCCCAGGTCGTTGTTGGACAGGTGCGTGAGCCCCATGAAGCGCACCCCGCGCCGATACAGCTCCTCGAGCCGCGACACCTGTCCTTCGATGGCGTGGCCCCCCTCCACGCCCAGCACCGCCGACAGCCGCCCGTGGGCGAGGTTGTCCTCCAGCCCCGCCCCGGTGGTGGCGACGCGCACGGTGTCCCCGGAGCGGGCGCAGAAGGCGTCCAGCCGCTCGATCTGCCAGAGCGCGCGGGTCCACTCGGAGCCGCGCGCCTCGCGGGGCCACTTGCGCCATGCGGCGAACAGCGGGAAGCCGCCAATGAAGGGGAAGCCCCGGGTCACCAGCGTGAAGCACTGCAGCTTCACCCCCGCCTCGCGCAGGCGGGGGAAGTCCACGTGCCCCTCCGAGGACCGCTCGCACAGGTCGCGGTTCCACATCAGCGAATCCGCATGCCCGTCCGCGATGCACCACCGACGGTGCAGCTCCTTCACGTCACCCATGCCAGCAGTCTTCGCCACCGCCTCCCGCGATGACAAGCACCCCGCGAGGGAGGAACGCCTCCCTCAGGTCCAGTCCTCGCCGTCATCGCCGGACCAGAGCTCGTCCTCCAGCGGGAGGCCCGCCTCCGCCACCCCCAGGGGCCCCACGAGCGCGTCGGAGCGCACCTCCGCCACCTCGCGCAGCGCTTCGGGAGGACCATAGGGCCGCCCCTCCGAGTTCAGCAGGGCCCGCAGCGAGTCCCGCAGCTCCGCGCCCGTCTGGAAGCGCGCGGCGCGGTCGCGCCGGAGCACCCGCTGGAGCACCGCGCGCATGCCCTCCGACAGCCCCCGCGTCGCCTGCTCCACGTGCACCGGCGTCAGGCAGGCCATGCGCGCGGCCATCAGGGGCGCGGGAAGCCAGCTGGGCGTCTCCGCGCACAGCCCGCGTGCGTTGTTCAGGGGCTGGGCCTGCTGCGCGGCGCGCTCGATGTCCTCCAGGTCCAGCAGGTGCAGCCCCGTGAGCAGCTCCAGGAGCACCATTCCCAGGGAGAACAGGTCCGCCCGTCCGTCCAGGGCCTGTCCCTCCAGGGCTTCGGGCGAAGCATAGGCCACGTCCCCGCGCACGAGCCCCGGCTCGGTCACCACGCGCCCCGGCAGCCGCGACCACGCGAGCGCGAAGTCCGACAGCCGCACCCGGCCGTGTACGTCCACGCGCACGGAGCGGGGGCTGACGTCACGGTGCACCACGCCCACGGGCACGCCGCGCGCATCCTCCAGCGCGTGGGCGTGGTGGAGCGCGTCCGCCACCTCCGCGCCCACGTACGCGGCGAACGCCTCCGAGAACGGCCGCCGCCGCAGCGCCGCGAAGCTGGACAGCGACTCCAGGCAGGGGCCGTCCACGTACTCCGTGACGAGGTGGGGCGCGCCGTCGTGCACCCGCACCAGGTACACCGGGGCGATGGCCGGGTGGCTCAGCCGCATGAGCAGCTTCACCTCCTCGCGCAGCCGCGCCCGCCCCACGTCGTCCCCAACGTCGCGCAGGCGTTTGATGAGCACCAGTCCGCCCGGCGTGCGCGCGTAGTGCCGGCGGGCGAGCAGCAGCTCCCCTCCGGCGCGCGACCCCAGGTAGCGCACCAGCTCATAGGACGTGGCCCCGGTGGAGAAGAGGATGAAGGGCCGGGACGCGGACTGCGCGGGGGGATGGGTGGCCATCGTGGATGACGCTCCTTCGGAAGCGCTTCCCGGGGTGGGAAGGCATGAGGAAGACCTCACGCCCGCGTCCTACCACCCGGGTCAGACATTCCCATCCGACCTCACCGGGCATTTCCCCGACTAAAAAGGAAACGGCCCCCGCGTCGCCGCGAGAGCCGCTGCCTTCAAGTCCATCCCCTGTCCACCTGGGACGTTTCGGCGCGTGTGGCGCGGGGATTACTTGTCCAGCTTCTTCACCGGCGCGACCAGGGTGACGTCGCGGGCGACCATGTCCTTGCCGTCCATCACGTAGGAGGCGCGCACCTGCGAGCCTTCCTTGATGTCATCCAGCTTCACCGCGCGGCTGCCGCTGTCCATCAGCGCCGTCTTGTCGTTCGTCTTGATCTTCAGCTCGCGGTTGTGGGTGTCCACCAGCGTCAGCGTGTCGCCGGACTTGGACAGCAGGCGGCCATTGACGGTCGTGGCCGCGGCGGCGGCCGTCGTGCCGGCCATGCCGGAGCCACCCAGGGCCAGCTCCTCATCGCGGTTGGCCTGGGCCTCGGCCAGGTCCTTCTCCTCGTCGCGCACGTCCTCATTGGCGCTGGCGATCTTCTCGTTGGCGTCCTGGTGCGCCTCCGCGATGTCCTCGTTGGCGCTCCGCTGCGCGGACGCCATCTCCTTGTTCTCGTCCTGGCGCGCCTCGGCTGTCTCCTGCGCCGCTTCCTGGCGGGCCTCGGCGACGTCCTCGCGCTGGGCCTGGACATCGTCCTTCTTACAGCCAGTAACCATCGTCAGCCCCGCCACCGCCGTGACCGCGAACATGAGCTTCCGCATGTGACTGCCCCCTGTTTGTGTGTTCTGGATGCCGGAGGAATTGTTCCCCGGCGTTGGGCAGAAACTGGTCGCTCCCCCCGTACCTGCACAGGGGTTGTCACGGGCGTTTCCAGGGACTAGGGGCAGCCTCCTGGGAGGACGCGCCCTGGCCGTCCGCCTGCTCTCCAGGCGGAACAAAACGCATCCGGGCACGAAAAATCCGCTCCGGGGCGCTTGATGGGGGTGGTTTTCGGAGGGTGACGGTGCGTTGACAGGGCAGAACCTCCCTTGTACTGGCACCGGCGGGTCCCGTTCGTGGGGGCCGGAAGGAGCCGTGACGCCGTGAACGTGTGGGTGAACGGAGAAGCGCGAACGCTGCCGGAGGGCAGCACCCTTTCGTCCCTGCTGGCGCTGCTGGCGCTGGGCAGCGGACCCGGGGTGGCGGTGGAGGTGAACGCGGAGGTGGTGCGCCGCGCCCGTCACCCCGAGCACCGGCTCCAGGACGGAGACCGGGTGGAGATCGTCACCTTCGTGGGTGGCGGGTGAGTGCAGGCCTGGGAGAGGACACGGTCATGAGCGGCATCGCGGACAAGCCTTTCACGCTGGCGGGGGTGACGTTCACCTCGCGGCTCATCGTCGGGACGGGGCGGTACCCCAGCCACGCGGTGATGAAGCAGTGCCACGACGCATCGGGCGCGGAGCTCGTCACGGTGGCGGTGCGGCGCCTGGACCTGAAGGCCACGGGCGAGGCGTCGCTGATGAACTGGATCGACCGGAACAAGCTGCGGCTGCTGCCCAACACGGCGCTCTGCTACACGGCGGACGACGCGGTGCGCACGTGCCGGCTCGCGGAAGAGCTGGGCATGAGCAAGTGGGTGAAGCTGGAGGTCCTGGGCGACGAGAAGACGCTCTACCCGGACGTGGAGGAGACGCTGAAGGCGGCGCGCATCCTGGTGAAGGAGGGCTTCACGGTGCTGCCCTACACCAGCGACGACCCCATCACCGCGCGCAAGCTGGAGGACGCTGGCTGCGCGGCGGTGATGCCGCTGGCGGCGCCCATCGGCAGCGGCCTGGGCATCCGCAACCCGCACAACCTGCGCCTCATCCGCGAGGTGGTGAAGGTGCCCGTCATCGTGGACGCGGGCGTGGGCACGGCGTCCGACGCGGCGATCGCGATGGAGCTGGGCGTGGACGCGCTGCTCATGAACACCGCCATCGCGGGCGCGAAGGATCCGGTGCGCATGGCCGTGGCCATGAAGAAGGCGGTGGAGGCGGGCCGCGACGCGTTCCTGGCCGGGCGCATCCCGCGCAAGGCGTACGGCTCCGCGTCCAGCCCCATCGAGGGGCTCGTCGAGTAGTGCCCGGCCTGCCCCGCCTCGTCGTCATCACCGACTGGCGCCTGCCCCGAACGCGGCTGTTGTCCGCGCTCGACCGGGCGCTCGCGGCGGGGCCCGGGGTCGCCGTGCAGCACCGCCACCCGGAGGCCTCGGGGCGGCTGTTCCTGGAGGAGGCCCGGCTCGTCGCGGACCTGTGCCGGGCCCGGGGGCGGACGCTGTTCGTCAACGGGCGGCTGGACGTGGCGCTGCTAGTGGACGCGCACCTGCATCTGCCCGCCGCCGGCCCCTCGCCCCTGGACGTGCGCCCGCACCTGCCGCCGGGGCGGCTCATCAGCGTGGCGGTGCACGATGCGCACGAGGCGGAGAGTGCGGCGGGAGCGGACCTGGCGCTGGTGAGCCCGGTGTTCGCCCCCGGCTCCAAGCCGGGAGACACGCGCGCGCCCCTTGGACTCGAAGGGTTCCGGGGACTCGCTGCGCGGCTGCCCTGCCCTGCCCTGGCGCTGGGCGGGATCACGCCCGAGCGTGCGCGAGGGGTCCCTGACGCATGGGGCTTCGCCGCCATCTCGTCGGTGCTGGAGGCGGAGGATCCACGCTCGGCGGCCATGGCACTGCTGGATGCTTGTGGGGCCTCGCTCGGTTGAGCACGAGCGCGGGTCTCGCGTCGGGGGAGGCATGACCCTCGATGCGGTGGCGGAGCCTCTCGCGAGCCGCCCAGGACCTCGCTGGAGGCTCATGGGACGTCTCCCGGTTGAGCACGGGTGCGGCTCCCGCGTCGGCGGCGTCGTGCCCCTCGATGCGGTGGCCCGAGTCCCTCGCGAGCCGCCCAGGACCTCGCTGGAGGCTCACGGGACGTCTCCCGGTTGAGCACGGGTGCGGCTCCCGCGTCGGCGGCGTCGTGCCCCTCGATGCGGTGGCCCGAGTGCCTCGCGAACCGGCCAGGATCTCGCTGGAGGCTCACGGGACGTCTCCCGGTTGAGCACGAACCGTTGACGGGGCTTCGGTCATCGCTGTCAGTCCTTTGAAGCGGGAAGCTCCACGGCTCGCGCGGCGCGATGCATCCAGGGCCCCGGGAGCTGGGGGCGGCGCTATGCTGCGCGGCCGTGAAGCCCTCCCCGACCTCCGTCGAGCTGCGCCCGCTCGCCATCGGAGAACTCATCGACCGCGCCGCGACGTTCTGGCGTGCGCACCTCAAGCCCCTGTTCGTGCTCTGCCTGGGGTTCGACCTGCTCAACTACATCGCGGTCAAGGCCTTCACCGTCGCGATGACACGCATGGTGGGCGTGATGCCGGGACTCAAGGGGCCTCCCGCGAACACGGACCCAGGAGCGGCCCTGGCCCAATCCGGCATCGCCTTGGGCCTGATGAGCCTCCTGTACGTGTTCCTCGTGTGGAACTACTGGATCGCCACCACGGCGGCGGCCCGGTACGTGGTGCCCATGACCCTGGGCGAGTCGGTCCGCCCCTCGGAGGGACTGCGCCGGGCGGCGTCGCGGCTGGGCACGCTGACGACGACCTACCTCCTGTCGTTGACCTGGTCCCTGGGCGTGACGCTCCTCTTGTGCCTGCCCGGCTCCCTCGTCATGGGGTTGGGCGTGGTCGCGGCCGTCACGGGCAAGGGCGCCACTGGCGGCACGGTGGTCAGCGTGGCGCTGATCATCATCGGGGCCATCGTGCTGGGCCTGGGCGCGCTGGCGGCGGTGCTCTGGTACTTACTACGCTTCATGCTGCTGCCCCCGGTGCTGGCCATGGAGGACATCGGGGCGTGGGCGGCCTTCAAGCGCTCCGGCGCGCTGCTGTCGGGTCGCATCGAGCCAGGCTTCGTGGGCCGAGGCACCGTGCGGGCCATGGTGCTGTCCACGGTGGTGGGCGGCATCCTCATCGCGGTGAGCCTGGTGTCGGGCTTGCCCGCGTGGATCGTCCGGCTTGCCTATGGCGGCAACCTGTTGGACCCCGCGGCGCAGGCGGCCATCCCGCAGCTGCTGCTGGTGCCCGCGGAGCTGCTGCAGGTGGTGGGACAGTCCTTCTTCACGCCGCTGAGCTTCGTGGTGTCGGCGTTCTTCTACGTGGACATGCGCGTGCGCCGCGAAGGCCTGGACCTGGAGCGGCGGATGATGGCCCCGGAACCGACGACACCGTCTCCCTGACGCCCCGTGCCCACCCTGCCCCTGCTCCTCGTGCTGTCCGCCTTGTCCCCCTGCGCGGACCGCGAAGCCGTCTCGCACCGGCTCGAGGACACCGCGCGCTCCCGGCCCCAGGACCTCACCGCGGAGGTGAACCGGCTGGTGGAGTCACTGGACGGAGTACCCCTCCCGCCGGCGGGCTCCGGACAGTCGGCACCCGACCGGGCCCACCAGCTCACGGTGTACCTGGAAGCGGTGTGCCGGCTGGACGCGGAGCCGCCCGGGGTCCCAGGCGTCACGAGCGATCCCGAACGGCTGCGGGCCATTCTCGACCGGCCGGAGTTCGCGAGGGCCCGTCAGCGCAACAGCGACGTGTTGACGCGCCTGATGCGGGAGCTGGGAAACTGGCTGGAAGGCCTCTTTGAATCCAAGGGCGCCCAGGGCTTCGCGGTGGCCACGCGCGCGGTGATGCTCGGCGTGGCGCTGGCCGTGGTGCTGTTCGGCGTGCTGCGGGTGCGCTGGCGCCGGGTCCGGAAGACCGCGACGTCGCCGGGTGTCGAGGCCGAGGCAGCGCCCCTGCCCCTGGACACCCCCGGAGAGCACCTGGGCCGGGCGCGCACCGCGCTGGAGTCGCAGGACGCGCGGGAAGCCATCCGCGAAGGGCTCCTGGGCCTGCTGTCCTCCCTGGAACAGAGCAAGCTGGCGAGGCCAGATCGGGTGAAGACGAACCGCGAGCTGGCCGCGGAGCTGCCCACTCGCGGCGCCCCGGCGCGCGTCACGGGTGAAGTGGAGCGGCTGGTGGGCTGGTACGACCAGGCATTCTATTCGCTGGAGCCGGTGTCGCGGGACGAAGCCGCGCGCTTCGTGGAGTCGGTGGAGCAGTTGCACGGAAGCCTCGCGGAGGGACGACCGTGAAGAACGCCCGTGTCGCGGTCGTCCTGGGCCTGATGATCGCGGTGGCCTTGGCGGTGGGCCTGGCGTCCCATGAAGCCGTGCCGGATTCGCCCGTGCCGTCCATCACCAATCCGGGCCCCCTGGGCCTCAAGGCCCTCTTCGTGTACCTGCGCGAGCGGGGCCGGGACGTCAGCGCGCAGGAGTCCTCGCTGGAGTCGCTTCCCCAGGGCACGCGCACGCTGGTCATCGCCGCGCCCCAGGCCCAGCCGGTGACGAAGGAGGAGATCAGCGCGCTGGAGCGCTTCGTCCAGGGCGGCGGCACGCTCGTGTACCTGTCGCCGCACGGACTGGGAGCGCACCAGCCGGGAATGGAGGAGTGGCTGCGGCTGGCGTCGGGCGCGCTGCCCGGCGCGAACCACCAGGGCCTCGCCTCCGAATGGGTGGACCCCGCCGGCGTCACCGTGGACGTGTGGCTCCCCGCGGGCGCGCTGCGCGGACTGTCGCTGCTGCGCGTGGCGCGAGACCGGAGCCTGCGGATGGAACGGGCGGACGCGGTGCCGCTCGCGGGACTGGGCGCCGCGGGCGCGCTGTGGCACTGGAGCCTGGGACAAGGCGAGGTCTACGTCGTCGCGGGCCCGGACCTCGCGGAGAACCGGCGGCTGGAGCTGCTCGACAACCTGCGCTTCTGGGATGCGCTCGCCGCGCGCGGCCCCCTGCGCTTCGACGAGTTCCACCACGCCGCCGTGACCCGCCCCCCGCTGTCCCAGGGCCTGTGGGTGTTCATCGCCCAGGGCCTCGCGGTGGGCCTCGTCTACGTCGTCGCACGCGGCACGCGCTTCGGCGCGCCCCGGCCCCTCCGGGTGGAGCGGCACCGCTCGTCGCGCGAGTACGTGCGCTCCCTGGGCTGGCTCATGCGCCGCGCGAAGGTGGAGGCGGAGCTGCTGCCGGAGCTGGACACCGCCCTTCGGCGCTTGATGCAGGAGCGGCTCGGCATCGCTCCGTCTCTTCCAGACGCGGAGGCCGCGCGCCTGCTGGAGGAGACATGCGGCGTGCCCGCTCGCGACTACCTGGACGCGAAGGAGGACCTGCTGCGCACCCGTGGCCACGCGCCTGTCCGCCCCGCGGACTATGCCCGGCTCGCCCGCCGCTACGCCCTCCTGGAGCGCCGGGTGACGGGCCGCGCGGGCGACGCCCGGGAATGACGAAGGCGCGGCGCCCGGTGCCAAGAAGAGGCCCCGGACCCGCGCCTCGGGGCCGTCCGTGACCGGACCGGCGCTACAGCATCTTGCCCGCGGCGAGCATCGCCTCGCCCACGTGCTGGCGGATCTCCGCGACGCGGGCCTCCCAGCTCTCGTGGAAGATCTTCTCCGCGCGCTCGCGGTTCGGCCCCGGCTTGTCCGCCAGCGCCGCGTTCACCTGCTTCACGTAGTCCGCGGGCGTGGTGGCGATGCGGCACAGGCCCACCTTGCGGACCTCCGGCAGGTCGGACGACACCACCGGCAGACCGGACGCCAGGTACTCGCGCACCTTCAGCGGGTTGGAGTTGAGCGTCAGCTCGTTGATGACGAAGGGGTTGAGCGCCACGTCGAAGGCCTTGTTGTAGCCCGGCAGGTCCGCGTACGGCTTGCGGCCCAGCATGTGGATGTTGGGCACCGCGCGCAGCCGGCTGTCGTCGCAGTCCGGCGTCGTCTTGCCCACGATGACCACCGAGCCCTCCGGGTGCGCCTTCGCGCACGCGATGATGGCGTCCTGGTCGATCCAGTCCGCCACCAGCCCGAAGAAGCCGATGATGGGCTTGGGCAGCTTCGCGATGTCGTCCGGAATCCGCGTGGCCGGGTCGCACGCCTTCACGAAGTGCGAGAAGTCCGTGCCGTGGCGCACCAGCACCGTGCGCGGGTTGAGGCGCTTCTTGTTCTCATACAAGCGCTCCGCGGATGTGATGCACATGTCCGCGCGGCGCAGCAGGCGCTCCTCCAGCTCCGCGATGTGCTTGCCATTCGTGTCGCTGAACGCGGAGAACTCATCCACGCAGTGGTAGACGATGAAGTCCTCACCCAGCGTGCCGGACACCGGCGCTGACGCCGGCAGGAAGCTCCAGGAGATGGGCCGCTCGAACTTCAGCTGCTTCATCGCCCGCAGCACCTGGAGCCGCAGCAGGTGGCGGTTCGCCTGGCGCACCGTCTCCGAGCCATAGAAGGGAATCGCCAGCGGCGCCAGCACGTGCAGGTGGGGCTCCACCTCGCGGATGCCCTGGCTGAACGTCGTCAGTTTTTTGAGGATGCGGCGCGCGTCATGCACGTTCGCCTTGGGCGCCCGGTTGCCGATGCTGTTCACCCACAGCACGCGGTTGTCCCGCGAGAGGATCCGCATGATGTGGACCTTCGACAGGGGATCCCCATCCCAGTCGTTGGAGAACACCACCAGGTCCCGCCCGCGGAGGGCCCGCTTCGACAAATCCATCTCTTCACTGCGCCGCATCGTCGTCTCCTGAAATCAATCCCGGTCTCGCGAAACCCTTGAAGCGCCCCTCCGTCTCCGGAGGGCCCCAGCCCGTCCCCGCACCGTCACGCCGCGTTCACGGTTCCTGCAGTCGCCATGCCAGACGGCATCAGCCCCGTGTACAGGTCCAGCATCACCGGCCCCGCATCCGGGGCCACCCCCTTGGCCGGGCCCGACACCAGCGCGTCGCGAACCGCCTGCGCCAGCGCCTGCTCCTCTCCCGCCTTGAACAGCCGCGTGCCCTCCGGGCGCGCGCACACGTCGCTCGCCACGCACGGCACGCCCAGCGCCAGCGCCTCGCGCACGGAGATGGAGTCGCCGTCATGCGTGGTGGGCCGGATGAAGACGTCGCTCCGCGACAGCAGCCCCAGCGCCTGCGCGTGCTCCAGTTCGCCCAGGTCTTCCAGATGCCCCGCGACGCCCAGCTCCCGCGCGTCGCGGATGAACTCCTCGGAGCGCGTGCCCGGACCGAACAGCGCCAGGCCCACGCCGGGGTGCGTCCGCGCGATCAACCTCAGCGCGCGGAACATCGCCTTGCGCCCGTACACGGGCGACGGATGGTGCGCCATCGTCAGCAGGGGCGCGCGCCGGGCCCGGGCGGCCTCCACCTCCGGCGTCACCGGACCGGGCCGCACCTGCGACCCGAGGAAGGCCGGCTGCACCAGGACCTTCTCCTCTGGCACGCCACACGCGACCACCGCGTCGCGCACCGCCGTGGAGACGGCCACCACCCGCGCGTAGCCAGCGAGGGCCGTGCGCGCGAACACGCGCCGGGCCCGCGACTCCGCCAGGTAGTCCGGGAGCAGCCCCGAGTGCAGCGTGATGATGCGCGGCGAGCGCGCTCCGGGCATGCCGCCCACCAGCGCCGCCAGCACCCACGCCTTCGGGTTGTTGCCGCTGGTGTGCAGGTGGACCGTCCAGCCCGCGGACGTGAATCCCGCGAGCCGAAGGCCAAAGGCGGCGGCGCCGTGCACGGGGAGGACGTCCGGAGCCGGCCGGCCACCCTTCCCGATATCGAGCACCTTCGCCTCGACCCCTCGGCCGCGGAGAAATTGGTGAAGTTGTTGGACGTGGATGGCCACGCCCCCGTACGGCGGCGGGTAGTCCCCGACGAGCAGCACGCGCATGAAGGAAGTCCTCCTCTTCTCCGAAGCCGCCGCCTAGCGGATGGACGCCCGCGGGGAGGACCGGGGAACCCGGGTGAGCTTGGGCGACGTCCGCGGGGGCAGCAGGCCCATCTCGCGCTGGTAGGTGGCCAGCGGATCCGCGTCCTGGCGGATCATCCTCGCGGGCACGCCCGCCACCACCGCGCCCGCCGGCACGTCCTTGAGCACCACCGCGTTGGCGCCAATCACCGCGAAGTCGCCCACGTGGATGTTGCCCAGCACCTTGGCGCCAGCGCCGATGCGCACGTAGTCACCAATCACCGGAGCTCCCTCCAGGCCGGAGCGCCCGCCGATGGTCACCTGCTGGGAGATGAGCACATGGCGGCCCACCCTCGCGGACTTGTGGATGACCACGCCGATGCCGCCGTAGCCCAGCTGCGTGCCTTCACCCAGCTCCGCGTCCTCGGGGATGTAGGAGCTGTTCAGGTAGTAGATGGCCTTGCGAAGGACCGCCGGAAGCAGTGGAACCCCCCGCTGCTTGAGCCCGTGCGCCATCCGGTACAACGTCATCGCGTCGAATCCCATCACGCCCTCCCTCGCCCTCGCCCGAACTTCGTGACGCCTGGAAACTAAGTACCCAGGCGTGGAGAGGGAAGTCCTCCCCACGCGTCTTGTTCCCGACGACGCTCACACCGCCCGGCGGGGCCGGAGGGATTGCAAGGCGCTCCAGGGGCGAACGCCTTGCGCATACAGACCCACGACATAGCCCACGATGAAGAGCAGTCCTGCCACCGCGAGGGGAAGCACGCGCCACAGGAAGCCCGTGGGCAGGTTCATCCACGCGTCGTGCACGCCCGTGCGCAACAGGAAGATGCTCCCACCCGCCGCGACCGCCGCCAGCGACGCCTGCCCCAGCTCCCGCCACGGGATGACGTCACGAAACCCCAGCTTCCGCTGGGACGTGGACAGCGCGCGGGGCACGCGCAAGAGCAACATCCCCTTGCCCACCACCTCCGCCAGCGCCCAGGACGTGATGCCCCCCATCATCCCGAAGTGCTTCACCCCGAACCACAGCAGGGGCACCGTCACCGCCGCCTTCACCAGGTACGAGGCGAAGATGGCGCGCGTCTGGCCCCGGGCCCGCAGCGTGCCGTCCATGGGAAGGATGGACAGCACCACGCCCAGCACGCTCACCCGGAAGATGGGGACCGCGGGCAGGAACTTCTGGCCGAACATCGCCCCCACGAACTCCGGCGCCGCCGCGAAGAGGAACGCCGCGAACGGCAGGAACACGAACGCCAGCTTCCCGGCCGCCTCCCGGAAGGCCTCCACGCCCTCCTCCAGGCGGCCCTCGCGCTCCAGCTCCCCCAGGCGCACCATCAGCACCTCGCTGGTGGGCGTGTAGAGCAGGTCCACCACCGGCAACTGGAAGCACCCCACCCGGTAGAGCGCGTACACCGCGGGGGCCACCACGCCCGCCACCGCGTACATGTGCGCGTTCTGCTGGGGGATGGCCAGGCACATCGCCGCGCCGAAGGGGGCCGCGTACACCAGCTGCTCGCGGAACAGCTTCCAGTCCACCAGCGGCCCGGTGGAGCCCCTGAGCGACACCCCCCAGGTCGCCGCGTAGCGCAGGCCCGCGAAGCAGGCCACGGCGATCATCATCCCGTGCAAGGAGAAGCCCAACAGCGGCGGCAGCACCATCACCCCCGAGCGCACCGCGTCGGACACCAGGTACACCGTCGCGGACGCCTTCGTCCTGCCCTGGCTGGTGAGTGAAATCTCCAGCGGATAGCTGCCCAGGAAGAACGCCGTGTAGAGCGCCAGTGCCGCGCGGTGCTCCATCAACGCGGGGTTGTTGAAGTAGGCCGCCACGTGGCCCAGGAAGCCCCAGACCAGGCCCGCCGCCACCAGCCCCGCGCCCGTCACGAAGAGCAGCGCGTGCCCCAGGTAGGGCCGCTTCGCCTCCGCGCGGGGCAGGAAGTAGTAGAGGCTCTGCGCCACGCCGAAGGGCAGCACGTAGGAGAGCGTCGTGGCGATGAGGAACAGCTGGTAGTAGGTGCCGTACTCATCCAGGCGCAGCACCCGGGCGAGCACGAGGGGGATGGACAACGTGAGCCCGGCCGTGAACAGGCGGGCCAACACCAACGGGCCGGCGCGCCCCAGGAACGACGGGGACGCTGCCGGCTTGGGTGATGCACTCACTGGATCTCCTCCGGCTTCGCCGCCTCCGGGGCAATGGCCACGTTCGGCGCCACCACGACCTGGGCACCGGTCAGCGCCGCGGCAACCCGCGGATCCTTCACGAAGACCGGCGCTGTCACATCCACGACTTCCACCGGAGTCGCCTTCGCCAGTGACGCGTCCGGGCCTTCCAGGTCCTGGATGAGCAGCGTGTTGGACGGGCCGGAGGAGGACAGCGAGTGCGGCCGGCGCCCCAGCACCGGGTGGTTCATGCCCAGCACGCCGAAGCAGTCATCGAACTGGCACACCGTGAGCGCGGACGAGTAGTCCCCCATCATGCCCAGGCTGAAGTTCTCCCACATCACCTTGCGCTTGAGGGTGAACGGGTCGCCCCCCACGCGGTTGGGCAGGTCCTCCGTGGTGACGCCGGAGCGGAAGCCGTTCTGCGTGAGCACGCGGATGATCTCATCCGAGTACCAGCCGTTGCAGTACGCGAAGTCCTTCACCTGGATGCCCACCTCGCGCTCGATGGTGCGCTTGGACTCCAGGATCTCGTGCTCCACCACCGACGTGGGCTCCAGCGTCAGCACCGTGTGGCCCAGCGTGTGCGCGCCGAACTCGAAGCCGTCGCGAGCCATGCGGCGCACCTCCTCCCAGCTCATCACGTCCCCCTGCTCCGGGATGAGGTCCGAGCCGCCGCCCAGCTGCTGCTCCAGCGCGTCGATGATGCCCGTGAGCACACGCGTCGGGTGCTCACCGATGAAGTCGTCCAGCGACGCGGACACCGTCTTCTGCCCGGAGAGGATGGGCCCCAACAGCTCCAGCGACGGGCCCGGCATGGATTCATAGAACGGGCGGAACTTGCGCTCCTGGACCCGGCGCAGCAGGTGGAACAGCCGGTCGTGGTTGAAGCGCTTGTCCGTGTCGATGAACGCCGTGGGCAGGTAGGTGATGGCCGGCACCCCCATCTGCTTGAGCACCGGGTACGCGTGCCGGTAGACGTCCCGGTAGCCGTCGTCGAACGTCACCACGCACAGGTCCTTCTTCGCCGTGCGCCGCCCCGCCATCACGTCCACCGCGTCGCCCAGGCTCGCCAGTTCAAAACCCGCCGCGTGCGCTTCCTCCAGATGCCGCCGGAATGTCTCCTGGGAGATGAGCAGGCCCGGGATGGAGCGCTGCAACTCCCCCGTGAAGTCGCTCACCACGCGGTGGTAGCTCACGATGAGGATGCGCCGCCCTCCGGACTGTGACCGGCGGTACGCCGCCATCGCCTTGCGTGCTCCGCTGTAGTGAAGCAATCCCGCCGCCGCCGCCTTCGCCGCCCGCCGCAACACCCTGCCAGCCATCACGCCTCCCTCCAGCCCGCAATCCCGCCCGTTCCCCCCAATGGAACGGGCCCCATCGCGGTGTGTGCACGGTGGATGCCAAGGCGATAGGGTAGGGAATTCACCCTGCAAAACGCTGAATTCATGTGTTCCTGGTGGAACGAAAGTTCCCACGGAGGGCCCGGTCGTCGGCGGCAGTGGCGCTGAGCGCCCACCGGTGGGGAAAACCTTTCAGTGGCAGGGTGGCGGACAGGCGGAGCAGGCGTAAAAACTTCCCGCCCTCCCGCGGGCAGGCGCGGGCGGGCCCCCGCGGGCCAGGGGTTTCACTGGTGGACAGCGGGTTTTCCGGCTACGAAACGGCCCGCCGATGCCTCCTCCCCCCTCTGGATCAGCGCCCGCGCTCGCCCTCCATGACGTGAGCAAGCGCTATGGGCGAAGGTGGGCGGTGGCCCGGCTCACCTACGCGCTGCCCCCGGGGCGCTCGCTGCTGCTCACCGGCCACAACGGCTCCGGGAAGACGACGCTGCTGCGCCTCATCGCCACCGCGCTCGGCCCCACCGCGGGACGGGTGGAGGTGCTGGGCCGGGACGCCGTCCTGGAGCGCGAAGCGGTGCGCCGCGACGTGGCGCTCCTGTCCCACGCCAGCTTCCTTTATGAGGACCTCACCGCGCAGCAGAACCTGATGGTGCTCGCCCGCCTGCTGGGGGTGGACGCGCCGCAGGACGCCGCGGACGCGCTGCTGAACCGGGTGGGCCTCACCCGCCGCACGGACAGCCCGGTGCGGGGCTTCAGCGCGGGCATGCGCAAGCGCCTGGCCATCGCGCGCCTCCTGATGAAGGCCCCGGCGCTGGCGCTCCTGGACGAACCCTTCGGCGAGCTGGATCCCGCGGGAATCCGGGACATGGAGGGCGTCATCGCGGAGCTCAAGGCGGGCGGCACCACCGTGGTGCTGGCCACGCACCTCATTGAGCAGGGCATGAGCCTGTGCGAGGAGCGGCTGCACCTGCAGGACGGCCGGGCGGTGGCGGCATGAGGTCCACGCGCCCCCCGGGCCTCTTCCAGACGACGCTCGTCCTGCTGCGCAAGGACCTGCTCATTGAATGGCGCACCCGCGCGCGGCTCAACGCGCTGGTGTTCTTCGCCATGGCGACGCTGCTCCTCTTCTCCTTCGCGCTGGGGCCGGACACGAAGCTGCTGGAGCGCAACGCGGGCGGCTACCTGTGGCTGGCCATCCTGTTCGCCAGCGTGCTGTCCCTGGGCGAGTCCTTCCGCGTGGAGTCGGAGAACGCGTGCCTGGACGGCGTGCGCCTGGCGCCCGCGGACGCCCGGGCCATCTTCCTGTCCAAGGCCCTGGGCAACGCCCTGCTGCTCCTGGCCCTGGGCGTGCTGCTGGTGCCGGTGATGGTGGCCCTCTACGGGGTGCGGATCGTCACCGGGCTTGGAGACCTGGCGGGCATCCTGGTGCTGGGCAGCCTGGCGCTCAGCGCCCCAGGGACGGTCTACGCGGCGATTTCAAGCAACGCCCGGGCCCGGGATGTGCTTCTGCCTCTGCTATTGTTCCCGCTCGTCATCCCGGCCCTCCTCTCCGCTGCCAAGGGGACCACCCTCGTGCTCCAGGGAGATCCGATGCAGCAGCTGGGCTCATGGCAGGGGCTGCTGCTGGGGTTCAATCTGATTTACTGGGGCGTAGGCTTCGTGTTGTTTCCCCGGGTCATCGAGGACTGAAGGATGAACAAGTTCGTCAAGTTTGGCCTGCCGGCGTTGGTGCTGGGCTTGTTGGGCGTCGGCTGGTGGCTGGGGCTCGCCTGGGCGCCGCCGGACCGGGAGATGGGCGACGTGCAGCGCATCATGTACGTCCACGTGCCGCTCCAGTGGATGGCCATGATGGCCATGTTCATCAACTTCGTGGCCGCGGTGACGTACCTCCTGCGCCAGTCGTGGAAGACGGACGCCATGGCGGAGGCCTCCGCGGAGGTGGGCCTGCTCTTCGGCACGCTGGGGATGATCACCGGCTCCATCTGGGGCCGCCCCACCTGGGGCGTGTACTGGTCGTGGGACCCGCGCCTGACGTCGGAGGCCATCCTGCTGGTGTCCTACACGGGCTACCTGGTGCTGCGGCGCTTCGTGGAGGACCCGGAGAAGCGCGCGGTGTGGAGCGCGGTGGTGGCCATCATCGGGGCCATCAACCTGCCCATCGTGTGGTTCTCCGTGCGCTGGTGGCGCAGCCTCCATCAGGTGCAGTCCACCCCCAAGACGGTGGACCCGCAGATGGTGCTGCCCCTGCGCGTGTCGGCGTTCGGCATGCTGGCGCTGCTCATCCTCTTCATGGTGCACCGCTACCGCATCGCGCTCGCGGAGCGGAAGGCGGAGGTGGCGCTGCCGGATGCGCTGCCCACGGACGACCCCGCGCAGCGCGCGGCCCATTCCTCGAAGGTGGCCTGAACATGACCTCGCTGACGTCGCTGCTGGTGCTGGCCCAGGTGGGCAGTGGCCGCCTCCAGGGTGGTTGGGGGTACGTGGGCGCGTGCTACGGCATCTCCGTGGCCGCCTTCGTGCTCTACTCGGTTTCCCTCTGGGCGCGCCGTCCTCGCGCCTCCGCCGATTCGAAGGAGTGAGCCCATGACGCCCGTCAACCGCAACCGCCTCATCGCGCTGGGAGCCCTGCTCTTCGCCGGCGCCGGCCTCGGCTTCATCGCCTTCGGCAACATCGGGGAGAACCTCGTCTACTACTGGAGCCCGTCGGAGCTGCTCTCCAACGGGGACAAGGCCTACTCGGCCACCATCCGCCTGGGCGGCGTGGTGCAGCCGGGCAGCATCCACTGGAACGAGTCCCACACCACGCTGGACTTCCGCGTGGCGGACAGCGCGCACGAGGACGCCAAGAGCGTGCACGTGCGCTCGCTGGAGACGCCCCCGCAGATGTTCCGCGAGAAGATCGGCGTCGTGGTGGAGGGCACCTATGACAAGGCCGGCATCTTCACCTCCAACCGGCTGATGGTGAACCACTCCAACGAGTACCGCGCCCCCAAGGAAGGCGAGTCCCCGCGCAAGTGGCAGGACACGCTGGCCGAGGGCGCCACCACCGCCGCCGCGACGCCGCCGGGGGCGCCGTGAACGGAATGCTGGGCTATGGGCTGGTGCTGGCGGGGCTGGCCTTCGCGGCCTTCGGCGCCATCATCGGGCTGGTGGGGGGCATGCGCCGCACGGACGCGAGCTACCCCTGGGTGCTGCGCGCGGTGTGGGGCTTCGCCGCCTGCATGATTGGCAGCAACCTGGTGATGGTGGAGGCGCTGATCAACCACGACTTCAGCGTCAAGTACGTGTCCCAGGTGGGCAGCCGCGCGACGCCGCTCATCTACACCATCGTGTCGCTGTGGAGCGCGCTGGAAGGGTCCATCCTCTTCTGGGGCCTCATCATGGGCGTGTACGTGGCGGCGTTCGCCTTCGTGCACCGCCGTGAGCACGCGCGCTACATGCAGCTGGCGCTGGGCACCATGCTGGCCGTGGGCGTCTTCTTCGCCTTCCTCATCGCGGGCCCCGCCAACCCCTGGGGCGCGGTGTCGCCGGTGCCGGCGGATGGGCCCGGGCCCAACCCGCTGTTGCAGAACCACTTCCTGATGATCATCCACCCGCCCATGCTGTACGCGGGCTACGTGGGCATGACGGTGCCCTTCGGCGTCGCGGTGGCGGGCCTGCTTCGCGGGGAGATTGGCGAAGCGTGGATGGCCCCGCTGCGCCGCTGGACGCTCATCGCGTGGATGTTCCTCACGCTGGGCATCGTGCTGGGCTCCTGGTGGGCGTACGCGGTGCTGGGCTGGGGTGGCTACTGGGCGTGGGACCCGGTGGAGAACGCCAGCTTCCTGCCGTGGCTCACCGCGACGGCGTTCATGCACTCCACCATGGTGCAGGAGCGCAAGCGGATGCTGAAGCTGTGGACGCTGAGCCTCGCGCTGGCGTCGTTCGTGCTCACCATCCTGGGCACGTTCATGACCCGCTCCGGCATCTTCAACTCGGTGCACTCGTTCACCCAGTCGGACATCGGGCCCACGTTCCTGGTGTTCATCGGCGTCCTGCTGGTGGTGTGCATTGGCCTGCTGGCCACGCGCGGCCACCTGCTGGCGCCGGAGGGCCGGCTCAACTCGCTGCTGTCGCGCGAGGCGAGCATCCTGGTGAACAACCTGGTGTTCGTGGCCATCACCTTCACGGTGCTCCTGGGCACGCTCTACCCGCTGGTGTCGGAGGCCGTGCGCGGCATCCGCGTGAGCGTGGGCGAGCCGTACTTCAACAAGATGGCGGTGCCGGGCGGCATCGCGGTGCTCTTCCTCATGGGCGTGGGCCCGGTGCTGCCCTGGGGCACGCCGGACAAGGCGGCCCTGCGCCGGCAGTTCCTCATCCCCGCGGCGGTGGGCGTGGCCATCACGATCGCCTGCTACGCGGCGGGCCTGCGCGGCGTGTACCCGCTGATGACCTTCGGCATCGCGGGCTTCGTCACCCTCATCACGCTGCGCGAGCTGGCGGTGCCGGTGCGCGTGCGCATGACGGAGCGCAAGGAGGGCTTCGTCACGGCGCTGGCCACGGCGACGGGCAAGGCGCGCCGGCGCTTCGGCGGCTACGTGGTGCACCTGGGCATCGTGCTCATCATCGTCGCGGTCGCGGCCTCCAGCGCGTACGTGAAGCACACGTCCGGCACGCTGAAGAAGGACGGCACGCTGATGCTGGACGGCTACCAGCTCAAGTACGTGGGCCTGTCCTCCGGTGAGGAGCCGCACCGCACCTTCGTCGCCGCGCGCCTGGAGGTGACGGCGCCCAACGGCACGGTGAGCGAGCTGCGCCCGCGGATGAACTACTACGAGCGGAGCACGGACCCCGTGGGCACGCCCGCGGTGCGCGAATCCCCGAAGGAGGACCTCTACGTGTCGCTGATGGCCTTCAGCGAGACGACGGGCACCGCCAGCTTCAACGTCTGGGTGTTCCCGCTGGTGGGATGGATCTGGTACAGCCTGCCGCTGCTGCTGCTGGGCACGCTCATCGCCGTGTGGCCGCAGCGCCGGGCCGCGGTGCTGCACGCGGAGGCGCCGACGGTGGGCGCCGCCCCGCCCCTGCCTGGCGGTGACGCCGAGCGGGGGGCGGCATGAAGCGCTGGCGGCTTCCCCTGGTGTTCGCGGCGGTGGCCGCGGCGCTGCTCTTCGTCCTCTTCAAGGGCTTCGGGCGCGATCCCCACGAAGTGCCCTTCATGCTCAAGGGCGCTCCCGCGCCGGACTTCGTGCTCAAGCCGCTGGACGGCGGCGAGGACGTGAAGCTCGCGGACCTCAAGGGCCACCCCGTCGTCCTCAACTTCTGGGCGTCGTGGTGCGGGCCCTGCAAGTACGAGCACCCGGTGCTCGAGTGGGGCGCGCGGGAGATGGGCTCCCAGGCGGTGTTCATGGGCGTCGTCTTCGAGGACACCGAGGACAACGCGCGCGACTTCCTGCGCCGCATGGGCGTCAGCTTCCCCCAGCTGATGGACACGCGCTCGCGCATGGCGGTGGACTACGGCGTCGCGGGCGTGCCGGAGACGTACTTCATCGACGCGCAGGGCATCATCCGCGGCAAGCACGTGGGCCCCATCGATCCGCAGACGCTGGCGGCCCGCGTGAAGGAGCTGAACCAGCCGGGCCCCGCGCCCACCACCGAGGCCGCGCGGCGGAACTGAGCGGCGCCCCCCCGTTGGGAAGTCCGGCGCCTGGGACACCGGGGCCGCCTCGCGGGAGGCCTGGAATCCGTGGTACGTCCCTGCTGTCGGCGTCGTTCGAAGGGGCTTCCCCCGGCCCCTGCATTAGCGAGGTGGGCCCATGCAGTGCCCCGAGTGCGGTGAGAGCGCGGCGGACGTCCGCCTGAGTTACTGCGAGAACTGCGGCGCGAAGATGCCGGCCCGTCCGGCCGCCGCGCCCCGTCCCAGCAGCGCCCGCGGCAACCGCCCCAGCCGCCCCGCCTCCGAGCCCGCCTATGCGTCGGAGCTGATGGACGAGGAGGAGGAGATCCGTCAGCAGGGCCGGGCCTCCTCCAGCCGAGCCCCGGCGGCGGCGCCCCCTCCCGAGGTCGAGGAGGACGACGGCTACACGGGCCCCCGCTGGCTCAAGGACGTGCCGGGCCACTCGCAGAGCGTGTTGGGCGTGGGGCTGGTGGTGTTCTCGCTGGTGCTGTCCATCCTCCCCTTCTTCCCCAACGTGGGCGTGCTGGGCACGCTGCTGACGCTCGTGGGCGCGGTGGCGCTGGTCGCGCGGGAGCTGCGCCGCGACGGCAACGCGCCGGGCTGGGTGGACAGCGTGCCCCTGGTGCTGATGCGGCCGGAGGTCCCCGCCGTGTTCACGCTGCTGCTCCTGGCCCTGACGGTGCGGCTCTTGTCGGGCTTCAACCTGCTGGTGCCGCTGTGGGCGGCGGGCACGGTGTTGATCGCGCTGGAGCAGACGCGGCTGGTCATCGCGGGCCCGGACGGCGTGAGTCGCCACCTCGACGTCCGTTCGCTCGTGGGCTTTCCCCGGGTGGTGGCGCTGGCGGGCGTCGCGATGTGCGTGGTCGCGCTCTTCCTGCCCTGGGGCAAGATGACGGCGGACGGGTCGCCTCTGCCGAGCAACGTGCCCGTCCCGGGGAGCGCGCGCGCCGGGCCTCCGGAGCTGCGGGTGATTCCCACCCACCGTCCCTCGGATGATTCGCTCTACAGCCAGGGCGGTGGCATCCAGACGCGCTCGGGCTGGGACCTGCCCATGTCGGAGCTGCCGGAGCTCGCGCTGCTGGCGCTGCTCGTCATCGCGGCGCTGCGGCCGGAGGTGGAGCGCCCGGCCTTCCTGCGCTGGGTGCCCGTGGGCGCGGTGAGCGTGAGCCTGCTCTGGGCGCTGATGGGGGTGAGGCTCGCGGTGGGCCCCCTCGCGTTCCTCCTGGGTCTGGGGGCGGTGGGTTTCTATGCCGTGCGCCACGCCCTGGGTCGCGACGAGCCCGACGGCCTCCTGCCGCCGGAGGACGACCCCTACGACCCCGACCAGGACCTGGAGACGGAGCCCGACTCGGGCTCCCGCCGCTAGGTGCGCGGACATGCGCCCCAGGGCCGCCCGGGCGGCGGGCGGGCGTCCCAGGTTTCGCTGTGCAACACCCGTCAGGGGGCGGTAGGTAGGGACGGCCCCCGCTGGAGCCCTCGATGAACGCCGTCCTCCTTTCGTTGACCCTCGCCCTGGGCCTCGCCACGGGGCAGTTCGCGCCGCAGCAGGCGGGGAGTGATCCGCTCGCGCCGGCCCACGAGGCGCGGGTGCAGCAGCTGGCGAAGAAGCTGCGCTGCGCCGTGTGCCAGGGCCTGTCGGTGGCGGACAGCCCGTCGTCGATGGCGCGCGCGCAGCTCGACAAGGTGCGCGAGCTGGTCTCCGAGGGCAAGACGGACACGGAGATCGTCGACTACTTCGTGGCGCGCTATGGCGAGTGGGTGCTGCTGGAGCCGCGCGCGGAGGGCTTCAACTGGTTCGTCTGGCTGGGGCCCGTCGTGCTCGTGTTGGGTGGCCTCTTCGTCATCCTGAAACAGCGCCAGCCGCTGCCGGAGGCCGCGCCGGCCCCCTCCCCTTCCTCTCCGACGCCGTCGACCGACGACGCGGACCCCTACCTCCAGGCCGTGCGCCGGGAGCTGGAGCGCTAAGCCATGCAGCCCGAGCCCACCAACTGGTTGCCCGGAATCATCGTCCTGTCGGTCGCCTTCGTGCTGGCGGCCGCGTGGCTCCTCTACATGCGCTTCAAGACGGCCAGCGCGCCCGAGGCCACGACGAAGGCGGACGGGACCGCGGACGACCTGGCGCAGCGCGCGCAGTCGCTCATCGAGCAATTGCGCACGCTGGAGGCGGAGAAGCACCACTTCACCGCGGAGCACTACACGGCGGAGAAGGCCCGCCTGGAGAAGGAAGCCGCCGCCGCGCTGCGCGCGAAGGACGAGCACCTGAAGCGGCAGGCGGCCGGTGAGCGGACGCCCGCGCGCAACGTGCCGGCGCCCACGGGGTGGGCGTCGCGCAACCCGCAGCTGGTCGGCGCCATGTGGGGCGCGGGCGTGGTGGTCTTCTTCGGGGGCCTGGGCTACCTGCTGGTGTCCGAGCAGAAGCCGCGCGAAGAGGGGCAGATGGGCACGGGTGTGATGCCGCCGGGGATGATGGCCCAGCAGCAGCAGGAGGACATGCCCCCGCCGAACGACGAGATGGAGCAGGCTCGCCAGCGGCTGGAGTCGAACCCGGGCGACGTGGAGGCCGCGGCGATGTTGAGCCACGAGCTCATCCGTCAGCAGCAGTTCGCCGAGGCGATGAAGGTGACGCAGAAGGGCCTGGCGGTGGACCCCTTCAACGTGGAGCTGCGGGTGCACCGGGGCGTGCTGCGCGCGGCGTCGCAAGGCGACCTGCAGGGCGCGGAGCAGGAGCTGGTGGAGCTGGTGGACACGTGGCCGGACGCGCAGGAGGCGCTCATCTTCCTGGGCAGCCTGGCGCTGCGTCGCGGGGACAAGGCCGGCGCGCTGGTGCACTTCGAGCGCTTCACGGTGGAAGTGCCCAAGAACATGCAGCCCCCGCAGCTGGCCCCCGCCATCGCCCAGCTGAAGGCCGAGGTCGCGCGGCAGTAGCCAGCCGCGCCCGCGTCCCCCCACCCGCGCGACGGGCACCGCCAGTTCAGGGCCGGCTGACAGGCCCCTGGACCCGCGCGTGGGCGATGCACAGGAAGCTGGAGGCGGAGCAGAGCAGGTCTCCGTTGCTCCGGACCAGGTACCTGCGCTCCAGCTCTGCGGAGCCGACCCTGGAGACCACCTCCAGCCCTCGCTCGCGAAGGAAGCGCTCCGTGGCGTCCTCCTCGATGCCGAACGTCATCGGGTGGCCCATCTCCGCCAGCGAGCGGATCCACTGCTCGGTGCCGGGATAGCGGGGGTCTCCCCGGAGCGCCCCCTGGGCCACGTAGTCGAACGCGATGCTGCTCCCCGGCGGCGTGTTGCGCACGACGAAGCCCAGCGTCTGATCGACGCCCTCCTGCGTGAGGTACATGCTCACGCCCTCCCAGAGGAAGAAGGTCCGCGCGGAGCGCTCGAAGCCGGCGGCGGGGAGCACGTCCTCCAGCCGCTGCGTGTCGAAGTCGATGGGCACGTACCGCACCCAGTCAGGCAGGGAGCCGAAGAGCGACTGGAGCCGCTGCTGCTTCTTCACCTGCGTGGCCGGCAGGTCCACCTCGAAGACGCGCGCCTTCGACAGCCGCTCACGGAACCGGTACGCGCGGCTGTCATAGCCCGCGCCCAGCAGCACCACCTGCTCCACGCCCTCCTCGAGCGCGCTCACGAAGAGCGCGTCGAGATGGAGCGTCCGCGCGGTGGCGCAGCCATAGGCCCCCGGAAACCTGCGACCAAAGTGGCTCATGAGCCAGGAGCGCAGCGGGGCAATCGACAGGGCCGCGCGGGAGATGGGCCCCAGGAACTGGGCCGCCATGAGGTCGGGATTGCGGACGGAGGAGTCCGGCTCATGCACGCCCATGGCACGCCAGATCGCGACCCCCTCCGCCGTCCGGTCGGCACGTCGCTTGTCCCGGTTCATCCGACCCTCACATGAGCTTCGGGCTCCGGTCGCGCCGTCATCTCCAGCGACCGCGTCACGATGCGGTTCTCCTGGGTCCCCAGGTGGATGACGTCGTCCCGACTGGAGATCGAGGCACGCAGGACGTCCCCCGCCTTCAAGTAGGCGGCGGTGTTGCCCTGCTTCAAGAGGAGCTTCGCGAGCGTCTTGTCGGACAGGAAGACGCTGATGAGCTTGCCCACCTGTCGAGTCAGCTTCGACATGTTCCTGCCCGCCGCCACGCCGCTGGGAGTCCCCGTCAGCACGAGGTCTCCCGGGAACAGGTCCATGATCTCCGACAGCTCCGTCAGGGTCTCTTCCGGCGGGTAGATCATCTCCGCGGTGCTCGCGTCCTGGCGCACCTCACCGTTGACGGACAGCATGAGCCGCAAGTCCATCAGCCTCGCGGCGTCCTCCGGGCCGAGGAGATAGACATAGGGCCCCACCGGGCAGAAGGTCCGGAAGCTCTTCGCCTTGTGCCACTGCCCCTCCGCGAGCTGGAGGTCCCTGGCGGAGATGTCATTGCCCATCACGATCCCCGCGACGAACTCATGCAGCCGCGCCCGCGCCACGCGCACGGGCCCGGAGATCCTCCGGCCGATGATCAGCCCCAGCTCGATCTCGTAGTCGAGCATCCGGACCCGCGCGGGCTTGATGATGTCCGCCGTGCTCGACGCCAGCGACGACGACGCCTTGCGGAAGAACTGGTTGAAGTCCTTGGCGTCCGGGTCCTGCCCCACCTCCAGCATGTGGCTGCGGTAGTTCTGTCCCTGGCAGACCACGTTGCACGGCGACGTCACCGGGGCGAGCAGCTCGACCTCCGCCAGGGCGAGGCCCTCGCCCTCGCCTGCCGCCGCCATCACCCGCGCCCGCGCCGCGCCCTTCTCCAGGAACTCGGCGAGGGACTCGTACCGGCCCGGGATGGGGACGACCTGCTCCTGGCGGACCCATCCCCACCGGACCTCGCCTCCTGCCTTGAAGCGCGCGACATGAGTTCCCATGGCGAAAGGCTCCTTCACCGCGGCCCGGGGGCCACCGCGAGTTCATCCAGGAAGCAGGTCATCCGGTCCGCGACCTCGCGAACATGCGGGGCCTGCAGCATCGTGTAGTGATTGCCTGGCACCTGATGGAGCTGTGCCTGGAGCAGGCGCTCGCCCCAGCTCTCCACCGGTGCGGGCAACGTGTCCGACGGGTGCGCAGCCAGCTGCTCCGCCTGGAGGAAGAGCACCTTGCCGCGGTAGGGCTCGGGCCGGTAGCGGGACAAGGCCCGCGCGTTGCGCGCGAAGACGCGGAAGCGCTGCTCCAGCTCCGGAAGCTCCACTCCCGGCAGGGCGCCCAGGGCCCTGGCGTGCTCGGCCAGATAGCCCAGGCGTCCTCCCTCATCGAGCGTCTGGAGCTTCGTCGCATCGAGCTTCGCCGCCTCCGCGCCCCCCAGCAGATCCGTGGCGAACCACGCCATCAGCGCGCCGGGCTCCTCCGCCCGCTGGTAGAGGTCCGGAGACCAGGTCTCCAGCAACATGAGCAGCTCGACCTGCTCCGACCGTGCCTCCAGCTGCCGCGCCATGGCCTGCGCGACGATGCCTCCCGTGGACCAGCCCCCCAGGCGATACGGCCCCTTCGGGCGGACCCGGCGCACCTCCTCCAGGTAGCGCGCCGCCATCTCCTCGATGGAGCCCGCGTCCTGATCCGCCAGGGATTGCAGCGCGTAGAAGGGCTGACGGGGCCCGAGCTGCCTCGCCAGCGGCGCGTAGCACAGCACGTCTCCCCCCGTGGGATGCACGAAGAAGAGGGGTGGCTTGTCGCCCGTCTCCTGGATGCGCACGAGCGGATCCCGAGCGCGCGTCCCTCCGTCCTGCTGGCGCAGCAGGGCCGCGAGCTGACGGATGGTGTCCGCCTGGAACAAGAGGGAGACAGGCAGCTGCCGCCCCCACCTGGCGCGGAGCCGGGACATCAGCCGGACCGCCAGCAACGAGTGGCCCCCCAGCTGAAAGAAGCTGCTGGTGACGCCAATGGGGCGCAGGTCGAACAGCTCCTCCCAGAGCGCCGCGAGCTCCAGCTCCAGCGCGTCCCGGGGCGCGACGTAGGAAGCCGAGAGCTCCGGTGCCGGCGCGTCGGGCACCGGGAGGGCGCGGACGTCCAACTTCTTGTTCGGCGTCAACGGCAGCGCGTCGAGCCGGACGAAGTGAGCGGGAATCATCGAGGCCGGGAGCCTGTCCCGAAGGAAGCGCGACAGCGCCGAGGGCGCGACGTTCGCCGCCTCCGTGGCCGCCACGACGTAGGCCGTGAGCCCCACCTCCCCCGCGGCGTCGGCCCGCGCCACCACCACCGCCTGCCGAACCTCTGGGTGCTGGCGCAGCTCCGCCTCGATTTCACCGGGCTCGATGCGCACACCCCGGACCTTGACCTGCTGGTCCTGGCGCCCCAGGAACTCGATGCGCCCATCCGGCAGGTGACGGACCAGGTCTCCTGTCCGGTACATGCGCGTGCCGGGTTCAGCGCCAAAGGGGTCCGGGATGAAGCGCTCCGCCGTCAGCTCGGGACGGTGGAGGTAGCCCCGCGCCACCCCTTCGCCGCCGATGAACAGCTCACCGGGCACACCCACCGGAACGGGCCGCAGCCGCGCGTCCAGCACGTACATCCGGGTGTCCGCGATGGGCCTCCCGATGGCGATGACCGGCGCGGCCTCCGACACCCGCTCGAACGAGGACCAGATGGTCGCCTCGGTCGGGCCGTACATGTTGAGCACCTCGCCCCCCACCAGCGGGAGGACCTGACGCCCCAAGGCCGCGGGGAAGGCCTCGCCTCCCACCAGGAGCTTCTTGAGCGGACGCAGCGACTCGGCGCCCCCTGGCTCCAGCAACAGCATCCGCAACATCGACGGCGTGCACTGGAAGTGGGTGACGCCGTGCCGGGCGATGAGCGAGGGGATGTCCTCGGACTCCTCCTGGGGACGCGAGCACTGCTCGCGCAGGGCGTTCAAGGTCCGGAGTCCGGCCAGCGTCGAGTCGACGTCCACTCCGAAGTCGATGAGACACGCGACCTCGTCCACGCCCAGCTCGCGCAGCCGGTCGATCAACGGCAGACAGCTCTCCACGTTTCCGAACAGGCCCATCTGGTTGAAGTACCGGTCGATGGCCTTCGCGAGCAGCAGGTCGACGTCCGCCTCCGTCAGCGACTCCAGCTCGCCTCCGTGCGGCAGCGGCCCGAGGACCGAGCGCAGGAGTCCGATGGAGCTCTTCAGGTACTGGCGAAGGGGCGCGTTCACCTTCTGGCGGATGGCTTCGACGTCCTCCCCCATGAACGTGTGCAGCATGAGGGTGACGTGGCCCGGCCCCGGCCCGTGGCCCGCGGCCGTCCAGGCGTCGCGATAGATTTGAATCTTCTTCGCCAGCTCCGGGAGGTTCTGTCCGAGCAGGTGCGTGAGCACGTGGGCGCCCGACGCCCCCGCCGCGCGGAACGTCTCCGGGTTGCCCGCCGCCGTCACCCAGACCTGGACCTCCGGCTGGATCGGCCGGGGCAGGGACTGGACTGGAACGTCCTGGCCCTGCCCGTTCCGGAAGGACACCGCCTCTCCCCGCCAGAGCTTCTGGACGGTGGAGATCTGCTCGAAGAAGCGGCTGCGTGCCTCCGCGAAGCGCTCCGGCGCGAGCACGAAGTCATTGGGGTGCCACCCCGAGGCGAACGAGAGATCGACGCGTCCGTCGGAGAGGTTGTCCACGATGGACCACTCCTCCGCGACCCGGATGGGGTTGTGCAGCGGGAGCACGATGCTGCCCGCGCGGATCCGGATGTTCCGCGTGGTCGCCGCGAGGGCCGCGCTGACGACGGAGGGATTCGGATAGAGCCCACCGAAGGCGTGAAAGTGCCGCTCGGGAGTCCAGACCGCCTTGAAGCCGTGCGCGTCCGCGAACCGGGCGCCCTCCAGCAGGAGCCGGTACTTGGCCTTCGCGTGCTCTCGCTCGTCGCTGGCGAAATAGAACAGGCTGAACTCGAGCGGCTTGCCCGACACACCGGGAGGGCTCGACGTCCGGCGCGCCCCCTGCTCGCCGCGCAGGACCACCTGGAAGCCTCGGGTGAGCGAGTACAGGAGCTCCAGCACGGAGATGTCGAATGACATGCTCGTCGTCGCGAGCCACACGCCGCGCTCGCCCGCGTCCATGGCGCCGTCCATCGCGTCGAAGAAGCGCGCGACGTTGCGGTGACAGACCATGCAGCCCTTGGGGCGGCCCGTGGAGCCCGAGGTGTAGAGCGTGTACGCCACATGCTCGGCGTTCACGCCGCTGCTCGGAGGCTCCACGTCCCCGGACGCGTCCTCGCCGCCGTCGTCCATGAGCACCACCTTCGCGCCCGTCTCCGGCAAGAGCGCGCGCTGCCGCTCCTCGGCCAGCACCACCCGCGCCTGGGAGTCGGTGAGCATGTAGGCCAGCCGGTCCACGGGATAGGTCGGATCCATCGGCACGTAGGCGCCGCCGGCCTTCAGGATTCCGAGCATGCCCACCACCATGTCCGGACCTCGTGGGACGCAGAGGCCCACCCGCACCTCCGGTCCGACCCCAAGCGCCCGGAGCCGGTGCGCCAGCCGATTCGCGCGCGTGTCCAGGTCGCGGTAGCTCAGCCGCTGGCCGCCGGAGACCAGCGCGATGGACTCCGGGGACGCGAGGACCCGCGCCTCGAACAGCTCGTGGATGCACCGCGCGGGAGACGGCTCGGAGCGGGTCGCATTCCAGGTGTCGAGCACCTGCCGTCGCTCCTCTTGCGTCAGCAGGGGCAGCTCGGACAGGCGCCGCTCGGGGTCCTCGACGATTCCCTCCAGCAACGTCTCCAGATGCCCCACCATCTGGCGGACCCGCGCCGCGTCGAACAAGTCCGTGCGGTACTTCAGCACGCCGCCCAGGGACGCATCCGTCTCCGTCAACTCCAGCGAGAGATCGAACTGGCCTTCCTGCTGCGGGATGTCGAACGGCCGCAGCACGAGCCCGCCGGGCAGCGCCGGGTTCGCCTCGTCACCCTGGTAGATGTCCTCCCGGGGCGTGGGCTGGAGCATGAACGCCACCTGGAAGATGGGCGAGCGTCCTGAGTGCCGCTCCGGGTTCAGCTTCTCCACGAGCAGGTGGAAGGGAAAGTCCTGGTGCGCGAGCGCGCCGACGACCGTCTGGCGCAGCTGCCCGAGCAGGGCCCGGAACGAAGGGTCACCGGAGAGCCTCCCCCGCAGGACCATCATGTTCATGAAGTTGCCCACGACCTTCGCGAACTCGGGTTGAGTCCGTCCGAGCGTGGGGGTGCCGACGAGCAGATCCTCCTGCCCCGAATAGCGGTGCAGCAGGGTCATGAGCGCGGTCAGGAGCACCGTATACAGCGTGACGCCCTCCTGCTCGCAGAGCGCCCTCAGCCGCCGGGCCAGCGTCCCTCCCAGCGAGACGGGCACCGAAGCGCCCGCGTAGGTCTGCACCTCCGGACGGGGATGCGCGAAGGGCAGGTCCAGCACCGGCAGCGCTCCCACCAGTTGCCGGGACCAGTAGTCCCAGAGCCGCTGTCCCGCGGAGCCCGAGAGCATCTCGGCTTGCCACCGGACGTAGTCCACGTAGGTCGCCGGGGGTGGAGGCAGCGTCGCGGGAACGCCCGCCTTCTCCGCGGCGTAGAGGTGCCGCAGCAGCTCCTCCCCCAGCACCAGCAGCGACCATCCGTCGTAGACGATGTGGTGGATGGCGATGAGCAGCACGTGGTCCCGAGGCCCCCGGGAGAACAACCGCACCCGCATCAGCGGGCCCCGCTCCAGGTCGAACGGAGCCTCGGAGGCCCGCGTCACCTGCTCCCGCAGCGACTCGAGGTCGAGGCCGGGGACCTGAAGCTGCTCGAACTGGACCTCGGCCCGCTGACGCACCCTCTGGAGCGGCTGCCCCTGGTGCGCCGTGAAGGTCGTCCGCAGCGCGCCATGCCGGTCCACGAGCCGCTGGCAGGCCCGTCGCAGCGCGGCGACGTCCAGGTCGGTGACGATGCGAATCGACAGCGCCGTGTTGTACGCGGCGCTGTCAGGGGCCACCTGGGAGACGAACCAGAGCGCCTGCTGCCCATGGGAGAGCGGATGGACGGACTCCCCGTCGGCCGCGAGCCGGCGCAGGTGCTCCACCAGCGCGGCCTTGTGCGTGGCCAGCTTCGCCAGGGTCTCCGGCGAGAGCGCGCCCTTGGGGGCCCGGTACTTCAGCCGCTCCCCCTCGACCCAGAGCGTGGCGCCCTGCCGGGACAGCTCGGCGACCAGTTCGTCGGTCATCACAGCTCGCCTTCCTCCCAGTCCTGGGTCGAGGCACCCCGTCCCGGACCGCGGCCGTCGAGCTGTTCAGCGAGGCGCTGCGACAGGTGCGCGATGCTCGCGCCCTGCAACAGCTCATCGAGCTGCATCGTCACGCCTGTCTCCGCGTGGATCTTGTGCTTCAGCTCGAGCGACAGCAGGGAGTCCAGGCCCAGGGTGCTCAGGGGCTGCTCCGCGTCCAGCCGGACCACTGGCATCTTCAACAGGTTGGCGACCAGCTCTCGCAGGTAGCTGTCGAGCAGGGGGCCCCGCTGGCCGGGCTCCGAGGCGAGCAGCGCCTTCGAGAAGGTGCTCGCCGCGGTCGAGGCCTCCTGGAGCGCCTTGGCCCCGGGAGGCGGCGGCAGCGCATACGGCCCCTTCTCGACGGCGCTGTAGACGGCGTCGTACGAGACCCGCGCGCCCAGGCGCTCCAGGTTGATGCTCCGGAGGGTGTCCACGTCCAGCGACTCGTCCTTCGTCACCGTGAACAGGAGGTAGGCCGCCAGCCGACGCCGCAGCAGCTCACCCAGCATGTGGATGCCATGCAGGTGCTTCTGCGTCACCTCATCCAGGTCCCGGGTCACCCGCGCGAAGTTCTGCTCGAAGTCGGGGTCGTGGAGGAAGTTGGCGATCTCCTGGCTGGACTCGACGGCCTCGACGATGCGCAGGTGGTTGCGGGCAAGCAGCTCCGCCCACTCGGCTTGAGGCACGAAGAGCGTGGTCGACTCCGGGTGCTCGATGGGGCTGACCATGTTGGACAGCGTCTCCGCCATCACCAGGTAGCCGCCGTTGCGCAGGCTCCGGCTGATGTTCGCGAAGAGGTCCGCCTTGTTCCGGATGTGATGGATGACCTGGAACGCGATGACCAGGTCGTACGTGGACGGGAAGGGATCCCGCGAGCTGTCCTGGTAGTGGAGCTTGATGCGCCCATCCAACCCGAGCCCGCGGATGCGCTGCCGCCCCGCTTCAATCTGGTCGGGCGAGATGTTGCAGCCGTGAAGCTCCAGGTGGGGATGCGCCTTGCCCAGGTCGATGAGGTCCGCGGCGTGGCCACACCCGATGTCGAGCACGCGGGTGAACGACGGGAAGTCGAGCCCCCGGTAGAGCGTCCTCGCCATCTCGAGGTTCGACTGAAGGGCGAGGTCGTAGAACTGCTTGTAGACCGCCTCCTTCGCGGGGTCCTTCTCGGGCCGGTACATCGCGATCCACGAGAAGCCAGGCACGGGCTCGCGGAGCGTGGCGAAGCGCAACGACGGGAACTGCACCGCGGTGTTGACCTCCGCCAGCTGGACGATGGTCCGGTAGAAGGTCACGAGCACATCGGTGTTGGGGATGAGGGAGTCGACCCAGTAGCGCTCACGCTGGAAGGGATACGTGGGCAGCGGCGTGCGTCGACGCGCGTGTGCCTTGTCCAATCCCTCCCAGTCCACCTCCACGCCCCTCACGTACAGCCTCGCCATGCTCCCCAGCAGCGTCTCCCAATCGCTGCTCCCGGGCCTCAGGCTCCCCACCCACTCCGCCTCCCCCTTCCCCAGGTACCTCTTCCCCACTCCCGTCAGCGTCGGCTTCGGCCCCACCTCCACGAAGACCCGGTACCCCCTCTCGTACAACCCCTTCACTCCCTCCCAGTACCGCACCGGCTCCCTCAGGTGCCTCGCCCAGTACCCCGCCTCCTTCTCCTCTCCCCCCTTCACCGCCTTCCCGCTCACGTTCGACACCAACTCCAACCGCGCTCGCTCCATCCTCACCTTCCCCGCCGCCCTCTCGAACGCCTCCTTCATCGGCTCCATCAGCTCCGAGTGGAACGCGTGCGTCGTCTTCAACACACGGCACTCCTTCCCCTTCGCCTTCAGCCTCCCCTCCACCTCCTCCACCTCCTTCACCCTCCCCGCCAGCACCACCTCCTCTGGCCCATTCACCGCCGCCACCAACCCTCCTCCTCCCTCCCCCCTCACCTCCTCTTCACTCGCCAGCACCGCCACCATCTTCCCTTCTCCCTCCAACCCCTCCATCAACCTCCCTCTCTCCATCACCAGCTTCAGCCCCTCCTCCACGCTGAAGACTCCCGCCACGCACGCCGCCACGTACTCACCCAGGCTGTGCCCCATCACCGCCGCCGGCTTCACTCCCCACTCCGCCCACACCTGCGCCAGCGCGTACTCCACGCTGAAAAGCGCCGCCTGCGACACGCTGCTTCTCTCCAGCTGCTTCCCCTTCCCTCCGTACAGCACCTCCACCAGCGACTCCCCCAGCTCCTCCTTCACCACCCCGTCGCACTTCTTCATCACCTCCCGGAACGTCTCCTGCGTCTCGTACAGCTCCCTCCCCATCCCCTCGTGCTGCACTCCCTGCCCCGTGAAGAGCAGCACCACCTCTTCTCCTCCCGCCTTCCTCGCCTGCCCCGCCGCCCCCCTCTCCACCGCCCCTTCCCTCTCGTACCTCTCCAATTCCTCTCTCAGCTCCTCCGCCGTCCCTCCCACCACCGCCACCCGGTGCGCGAACCGCCCTCGCCCCGTGTTCGCCGTGAAGCACGCGTCCCCCAGCGCTTCTTCCTCCAGCGCCTTCGCGTACCGGCCCGCCAGCTCCCTCAGCGTCTTCTCGCTCCTCGCTGACAGCGCCAGCACGTGCTTCGGCCGCTCCTTCCCCTTCCTCCGCTCCACCTCCGGCGCCCCTTCCAGCACCACGTGCGCGTTCGTCCCGCTGGCGCCGAATGAACTCACGCCGCCCACGCGCTTTCCGTCTCGCGCCGCCCACGGTGCGTGCTGGGTGGGGATCTCCACCGGCAGCTCATTCCAGGGGATGTAGGGGTTGCCCCGCTTGAAGTGCAGATGGGCGGGGAGCTCGCCGTGCTTCAAGGCGAGCACGAGCTTGATCAACCCCGCGATGCCCGCCGCGTATTCGAGGTGGCCGATGTTCGTCTTCACCGAGCCGACCTGGAGGGCCGCGCCACCTTCCCGCTTCCCTCCGAACACGGCGCCCAGCGCGCGCAGCTCGATGGGGTCGCCCAGCGACGTGCCGGTGCCGTGCGCCTCCACGTAGCCCACCTGCGCCGGCTCCAATCCGGCATCCGCCAGCGCCTGGCGGATCACCGCCTGCTGTGCGAGCCCGTTGGGCACCGTCAAGTCACTGCTGTGCCCATCCTGATTCACCGCCGTACCGCGAATGACGGCGAGCACGTTGTCCCCGTCCTCGAGCGCGTCGGAGAGGCGCTTGAGCACGACCATGCCGCAGCCTTCGCCCCGGCCGTAGCCATCCGCCGCGGCGTCGAACGTCTTGCACCGGCCATCCACGGCGAGCATGCGCGCCTTGCAGGTGGTGATGGTGCCCTGCGGCGTCAGGATGAGGTTCACGCCCCCCACGAGCGACAGCGAGCTCTCACCCGAGCGCAGGCTCTGACACGCCAGATGGACCGCGACGAGTGACGAGGAACAGGCCGTGTCCACTCCGAGGCTCGGCCCCTGCAAGTCGAAGAAGTGGGACAGGCGCCCGGTCGCGAACGTCAGCAGACTGCCCGTCAGGTAAGTCGCGTCGATGCTGTCGGCGCCCTTGCCCTGGATGAGCTGGGTGTAGTCCCCGGTGGCGCCGCCAATGAACACCCCCGTCTTGCTGCCCGCGAGGCTCCGCGGCGCGATGCCCGCGTGCTCCAGCGCCTCCCAGGCCACCTCCAGCAGCAGCCGGTGCTGGGGGTCCAGGTTCGCCGCCGCGCGCGGAGGAATCCCGAAGAAGTACGGGTCGAAGAGGTCGACTCCCTCCAGGAACGCGCCATTCCGCGTGTACATCTTCCCGGGCTTGGATGGGTCGGCGTCGTAGTACGCGTCGATGTCCCAGCGGCTGCGCGGCACCTCGCGTACGGCATCCACGCCGTCTCGCAGCAGTCGCCAGAAGGACTCCGGGTCATTGGCGCCGCCCGGGAACCGGCAACCGATTCCGATGATGGCGATGGGCTCCGCCGTCTTCTTCTCCGGAACGCCCTCGCCCACGGAGCGAAGGAGCATCCTGGCAAGACTCACCCGCTTCTCGGGGGAGAGACCGCGCACCAACTTCTCCATGACGTCACTCATTTGAGCCCTCACCAGGGAAAGACTGTGCAAGTGATTGCAGCGCGGTCTCAGACAACCGCTCCGCTTCGCTCAGCAGTTCGAAGATGCTTTCGTCCTTCAACAGCGGATCCACCTCGGCGACGGCGGCGGCGGCGAGCGCCACCTCCGGCCGGGGAGCAACAAGCGCCGCGAGCGCGGGGACCTCCTTCGCCAGGAAGTCGGTCAGCTCCGCGACGGTCGGGTACTCGAAGGCGAGCGTGGAGGGGAGCTTGTGCCGCAGGCTCCGCTCCAGGTGGTTCTTCAGCTCGACGGACATGAGCGAGTTCATGCCCATCTGGAAGAAGCCCTGCCCTGGCGTCAGGGCCGACGGCTCCGCGCCCAGGACACGCGCGGCTTCGGCTCGCACGAACTCCTGCAACACGCCGCGGCGGCGGCCCGAGGGTGCCTCCTCCAGCCGGCTCAGCAGCTCGGAGCGGGCGGCGCCCTGCTCCGCGGGGGCCTTCGCGGCGGACGCGGCCACGGAGATGGCTTCGAGCAGGGGCCGGTGTCGCCGTGCCTCCAGCAGCGGCTTGAAGCGACTCCAGTCCACCGCCGCCACGGTCCTCTGCGTGACGCCCGCGCCCACCAGATGCCCCAGCAGCGTGAGCGCCGCTTCGGTCGGCATCGCCTCCAGCCCCACCTGCGAGAAGAAGCGCTGCGCCTGCTCCGAGCCCGCCATCCCGCCTTCACTCCAGCGGCCCCAGTTGATGCACGTCGCCGCCAGCCCCTGTGCCTTGCGGTGGTGCGCGAGCGCGTCGAGGAAGTGATTCGCCGCCGCATACGCGGCCATCCCCTGCGAACCCCACACGGAAGACGCGGAGGAGAACAGGACGAAGCAGTGGAGCGGCAGGTGGCGGGTGAGCTCGTGGAGCATCCAGGCGCCCATCGCCTTGGGATGGAAGACGGACGAGAGCACCTCCGGGCCTGTCTCCCTCAGCGCGCGGTGCGCCGACACGCCCGCCGCGTGGAAGAGGCCCACGAGCGGCACCGGCCCCTGGCCGCATGCCTCGATGAGCGCGCGCACCTGCTCCGGTTCGCCGACGTCGCACCGCAGGTAGCGCACCGTCGCCCCTTGCGACTGGAGCTCGCGGAGCGCCTTGACCCGCGACGTGAGCGGGCTGTCCGCCGGGAGCGAAGCCCATTCGCCCGGGGCCGGAAGCTCGGTGCGACCCGACAGGAGCAGGTGCCGGGCCCCACGAGCCACCAACCACCGCGCGACCTGGAGCCCCAGTCCTCCCAGTCCTCCAGTGATGAGGTACGCCCCATCGCTCCGCCAGGTGGCCTCGCCAGCGGGAGGCACCTCGCCGCGCGACAGCCGGGCCACGTGCCGCGTCCGCCCACGCAAGGCGAGCTGATCCTCTCCATCCGACGCGCACAGCTCCTCGCAGAGCGCATCGACCTCCTGCGCGTCCGAGGAAGGCGAGAGGTCCACGAGGCCACCCCACAGCTCGGGGTGCTCCAGCGCGAGCACTCGCCCCAATCCCCAGATGGGCGCCTGCGCGACGGAGACGGGAGCACCGTCGCCGACGGACTGCGCGCCCCGCGTGACCAGCCACAGCCGCGTGTTCGCGCCCGCTCCCCCGCCCAGCCGCTGCACCAGGGTCAGCAGGCTTCCGCAGCCGCTCCCCAGCGTCGCCTCTTCCAGCGCCACGTCGCCGCCGAGGTCCAGGTTCCACAGATGCACCACACCCCGGAAGGGGCCGCCTCCCTCCGAGGCCAGCCGCTCCAACACCCGCTGCCAATCCGCGGGGTCCGTCGGATTGACGTGGGCCACATCCGCTCCGGGTGTCTGGGGATCGAGCCCCGCATACAGCAGCGTGCAGCGCTCTCCCCGGGCTCGAAGCCGCGCGGCCAGCGCCTCCCCCGTGCCCGTGCGGTCGCAGAGGAGCAACCACCGGCCAGCGGCTCCGCCCTTTCGCTCCGCCTCGGGTTTCGGCGCGCGCGGCCTCTGGGGCCACTTCACCTCGTAGACCCACTCCTCGCGCACCGCGGAGTCCTCGGCGGGCGCCGCCCAGGCCCCCGCGTCCTCGAACGCGGCGAACGGGGTCAGCGCCGCGACCTTGGCGCGGTTCACCCGAGCCAGATAGGGCGCCCCCGCGTGCTCGTCCTTCTGGGCGACGAGCAGCGCGTAGCTCATCAAACCCTTGTCGAGCGCCTTGCCGAAGTTGCGCATGGCATCGAAGTTCCGCTTCACCAGCTCACTGAGCTTGAACCGCTGGGCGACGACCTCCAGGTGACGGTCGAACCCGGGGTCGTCGAGGAAGTGCGCGGCCTCGCGGCTGATGTCGACGCCCTCCACCAGACGGAAGCGGTGGCGCGCGAGCAGCTCCGCCCACTCGTCGGCGTTGACGTTGTACGACGCGGTCTCCTCGACGTTGATGGCCGAGACGCCATTGGCGATGAAGTCGGCGAGGAGCAGGAAGCCGCCGTTCTGGAGGCTCCGGGAGAGGTTCGCGAACAGCGCCGTCTTGTCCGCGACGTGGGTGGCGACCTCGAACCCGAACGCCACGTCGTACCGGTCCGGGAAGGCCTCCTTCGCGCTGTCACGCGCGAAGACCCGGACGCGGTCCTGGAGCCCGCGCGCCCGCACCCGCTCCGCGTCGATGGCCGCCTGCTCCGCGGAGATGGTGTAGCCATCCAGGCGCAGGTGCGGGAACCTCCTCGCCAGCGAGATGAGGTCGGAGGCATACCCGCATCCGAAGTCGAGCACCTTGCGCACCGAGGACCAGCGGACGCCTCGGAAGAGCACCGACCGGAGCCCGCGCTGCCCCTGCAACAACAGCTCCGTGTGCTCGGGTCGCTCCGGGAGACCGTAGACGCTCATCAGCCAGGAGAAGCCCGGGACCGGTTGACGCTGGATGCCGAAGGTCAGGTAGACCTCGTCCGGCGCGAGCACCCGCTCCCGCTCCACGGAGTCGTCGTAGAAGCGGGACGGCGTGCCGTCGGCGTGCTCGGACGTCATCGCGTCCGCATGCGCTTCCCGCGCTTCCCGGAGGGGGGCGACAGGACGTGCCACGCTCCGGGGAGCGGCCTGACGCGGCTCCAGCCAGAAGCGTGAACGCTGCCAGGGATAGCCCGGCAGGAGCGTGCTCTCACCGGCCTCCGGATACACCGCGCGCCAGTCGATGGGATGCCCCGCGGTGTAGAGGGCCCCGAGCGACTGGAGCAGGACCTCCGTCTCCCCCTCCTCCCTCCGCAACGAGGGCAGCACGACTCCCTCCGCGCGCGACGCTCGGACGATGCGCTCGATGGACTGCGTCAGGATGGGATGCGGACTGAGCTCCAGGAAGACGTGGTGCGGGCTCGCGAGCAGCTGCTCGATGACCGGAGAGAACAACACCGGCTCGCGCAGGTTGCGCAGCCAGTAGGTCGCATCCCAGTCCGTCCCATCGGTCAGGCCGCCGGTGACGGTGGAGTACACGGGCAGGTTCGCGGGCCGGGGCTGGAGCGCGCCAAGCACCTCCCGCAGCTCCGGGAGCAGCGACTCCACTTGCGGAGAGTGGGACGCGACATCCACCTTGATGCTCCGGCAGAAGACGTTGCGCGCCTGCAGTCGCGCCATGACCTCCTGCAAGGCCGTGGCGTCTCCGGCCAGCACCGTCGTCGTCGGGCCGTTGCTCGCGGCGATGGACAGCCGGTCCTCGAAGCCCGCGAGCGTGGCCCGCGCCTGGGCGAGGGAGAGCTCCACCAGCGCCATTCCGCCCTGACCGCGAATGCGCCGCAGCAGCGCGCTCCGGCGGCAGATGACCCGCGCGGCATCCTCCAGACTCAGCACGCCCGCCACATGGGCCGCGGCCACCTCGCCCATGCTGTGGCCCACCACCGCGTCGGGATGGATGCCCCAGGCGCGCCACTGGGCGGCGAGCGCCACCGCGATGGCGAACAGCATCGGCTGGATGACGCCGATGTCTTCCATCCAGGGCGCGTCGTCCACCGCCTCGAGCAACTCCAGCAGGGGCCCCACGCCATGCGCCCGCATGGCCCGGTCACACGCCTCCAGCGTGGAGCGGAACACGGGGGACACCTGAAGCAGCTCCCGCGCCATGGTGGGCCACTGGGAGCCCTGCCCGGAGAACACGAACACCACCTTCGGCCGGCGCGGCGAGGCCTCCCGAGAGGAGAGCGCCGGAAGCGGCTCTCCCCGGAGGAAGGCCCCCAGGTGCTCCACGAGCTGCTCGCGCGTGCGCCCGACGACCGACAGCCGGTGCTCGTAGTGGCTGCGTCGCGCGCTGGCCGTGTAGCAGACGTCCTCCAGCCGTGGCGGCGCGCCAGGCAGCCAGTCCCGGTAGTCGCGCGCGAGCTGCTGAAGCGCCTTCTCGTCGCGCGCCGACAGCGTCAGCAGATGGGAGGAGCGCGCGGGTGACTCCGCTGGGCGCTGGCGCGTCGGCTCCGGAGCCTCTTCGAGGATGAGGTGCGCGTTGATGCCGCTCAGGCCGAAGGAGCTGACCCCCGCCATGCGCCTGCCGGAGGTCGTGTCCCAGGGACGCAGCCGGGTGGGAATGGTGATGGGCAGCTCGCTCCAGGGAACGGCTGTCGTGGGCCGGGACAGATGGAGATGGGGAGGAAGCTCGCGATGCTGGAGCATCAGCACCACCTTCATCAGTCCCGCGATGCCGGCCGCCGCCTCCAGGTGCCCGACGTTCGTCTTGATGGAGCCCAGGCTCAGGGGCCGTGAGGACTCCCGCCCCGGAGCGAACACCTTCTGAAGCGCGCGCACCTCTATCGGATCGCCGAGCGGGGTCCCCGTTCCGTGGGCCTCGACGTAGCCCACCTGCGCCGGCTCCACGCCCGCGTTGGCGAGCGCCCTTCGGATCACCGCCTCCTGCGCGGGCCCGCTGGGCACGGTCAGTCCGCCACTGGGACCATCGTGATTGACCGCGCCGCCTCGGATGACGGCGAGCACCGGGTCCTTGTCGGCGAGCGCGTCGGAGAGCCGCTTGAGCACCACGACACCGCAGCCCTCGCCGCGCACGTAGCCGTCGGCAGCGGCATCGAAGGTCCTGCACCGCCCGGTCGGCGACTGGGAGCGGAGCCGGGACGAGACGATGTGCCCATCCGGGGCCAGGATGACGCTGACGCCGCCCGCGATGGCCATGTGGCTCTCGCGAGCGCGCAAGCTCTGACACGCCAGCTGCACCGTCACGAGCGACGAGGAACAGGCGGTGTTCACCGCCATGCTCGGGCCCTGGGCTCCCAGGATGTAGGAGATGCGACCGGCCATGAAGCTGGAGTCGTTGCCGAACGCCAGATAGGCGTCCATCAGCGCCGGGTCCGCCTGCTGCGCCTGGAGCTGGGCGTAGTCGTTGAGCATCACCCCGACGAACACCCCGGTGAGGCTGTTCGCGATGCGCTCCTGGACCTGCCCCGCGTTGGCGAGCGCCTCCCAGGTCACCTCCAACATCAACCGCTGCTGGGGATCCATGCTCGCCACTTCGCGAGGGGCGATGCCGTAGAACCGGGCATCCAGCTCGTCGAGCCGGACGCCCTTCAGGAATCCCCCCCAGCGCGTGTACATCTTCCCTTCCGCCGCGGGGTCCGGATCGTAGTAGTCGTCGATGGCCCACCGGTCGGGTGGCACCTCGACGATGGCGTCGCGGCCTTCGCGCAGAAGCTCCCAGAGCGCGTCCGGATGGTTCGCGCCCCCCGGAAAGCGACACGCCATGCCGATGATGGCGATGGGCTCGCGCTTCTCGCGTTCACTCGCCTCCAGCCTGGCTTGCATCTTCTCCAGCGCGACCAGGGCGCGAGCCAGGCGAGCACTGTTCTCGTGCGGGTCCAAGGGGCTGCTCATCTTCGTGCCTCTCTCATGAACGGCGGGGCAGGCAACGGCGGGGACTAGTCCTCACCCATCAGCTTCTCGATGGCCGCGAGCTTCTGATCGAGCAGCGACCCCAACTCCTCCTGGGGACGCTGCTCCAGCTCCGCCAACGCCGGGCCCGCGTCGTCCGTCGGCGCCAGCTCCGCGACGGGGACGAGGGGGCCCAACTCGAAGACCTCCAGGGCCAGGTGGTCGGCCAGGGATTCGATGCTGGGATGCTCGAACACCAGCGTCGCCGCCAGCGGGCGCTCCAATCCCAGACTCGACTGGAGGCGGTTCCTCAGCTCGACGGCCATCAGCGAGTCCAGGCCCGAGTCGAACAGCCGCAGCGCTCCTGACATCGGCTTGGAGGGATCCAGCCCAAGCACCTGGGCCACCTGCTGATGGACGTGCTCCAGCAGCGTCTCTTGCTGACGGCCACGAGACAGCCCCTTCAACCGCACCCGCATCGGCGACGCGGCCGCCCTGGGCATCCCCGCGCGCGCCTCGGCGAGCAGACCGCTCAGGACCTTCGGCGCGTTCCCCTCTCCGAAACGCTGGAGGTACGCGGGCCACTCGATGGGCAGCACCGCCACCTGCGCGCGTCCCGAGTCCATCGCGCGCCCCAGCAGCTCCAACCCCTGCTCCGGTTCGATCCATTCGAACCAGCGCCGCGACTCCGGCACCCCGAGGGCAGCCGCCATGCCGCTTCCACTCCAGGGGCCCCAGTTGATGCTCACCGCGCGGAGCCCCAACGCCCTCCGGTGGTGCGCGAGCGCATCCATGAACGCGTTCGCGGCGGCGTAGTTGCCCTGCCCCCCGGCCCCCAGCAGCGAAGCGGAGGACGAGAACAGCACGAAGAAGTCCAGCGGCAGCTCCCTCGTCAGCTGGTGGAGATTCCAGCTCCCCCGTTGCTTCGGTGCGAGCACGCGCTCGAAGCGGGCCCAGTCCTGGTGGAGGATCGTGCCGTCCTCCACCACGCCGGCGACATGCATCACGCCCCGCAGCGGTGGCGCGTTGCCCGCGAGGGTGGACAGCGCGCGCGCGACGTCCTCGGGGCGCGAGACGTCTCCCTGCACGGACTCGACCCGTGCCCCGGCCTCCCGAAGCAGCCGCAGCGCCGCCACCGCCTCGGCGCTCGCTTCCTTCCGCCCCATCAACACCAGATGGCGCGCACCGCGCTCCACCATCCACCGGGCCACCTGGAGGCCAATGGCACCCAGACCGCCCGTGATGAGGTAGCTCGCATCCGGCCGGAGCCGTGAGATGGAAGGCGTCGTGTTCGGTGCCACCTCGCAGCGCGCGAGGCGGGCGACGTACCTCCGTCCGTTCCGGTAGGCGACCTGCTCCCCCTCCGGCGTCTGGAGGACTTCCTCCCTCAGAGCGCGAAGCTCCTCGTCGCGCGAGCCGCCGTCGAGGTCGATGAGCGCTCCCCAGGACTCGGGGTGCTCCACCGCGAGCGTGCGGCCGAGTCCCCAGAGCGCCGCATTGGCCAACGTCGGAGGAGCCGCCTCATGGCCGGTGCGCTGCGTGCCGCGCGTCACCATCCACAGGCGAGGTGGTGTCATGCCGCCACTCCGGCCCAGCGCCTGTGCCAGATGGAGCGCCCCCATGCAGGCCAGGTCCTGGGTCGACGGCGCGTCCGGCCCGCCATCGAGCCCCCACAGGTTCAGGACCGCCCGGCAGGGCTCACCGCCCGTCGCCGAGACCTCATGGAGCAGGCGTGAGAAGTCCTCGACGCGAGCCGGGTCGAGCGTGAACGTCCGGCCGTCGCGAGCCTCGAAGGTGCTTCCCGGGCGCACCACCACACAGCGCGCCCCATGAGCCTCCAGAGACTCCGCGAGCGCATCGCCCAGGCCACCGCCATCCGCGAGCAGCACCCAGGTCCCTCGCGGTGCCATGCCCTCATGGAGCCCCTTCAAGGGGCGAAGCTCCCAGGCGAGCTCGTAGGTCCAGTCCCGCCCGGTGCCGAGCATCCGCCGCAATGCGGAGCGGCTGACCTGTTGGAAGCGAAGGCCCTCCAACTCGACGCACACCGCCCCGGTTTCATCGAGGATGCGGACATCCGCGGTCACGGTGCCGTCAGCCGCGCCAGCCGTTGACTGCATCGTGACGTGGCTCCAGCAAGCCGTGCCTGGTTCACGCCAGAAGACGAGTCGCTTCAGCGCGACGGGCAGAGCGAGCACATCGTCGATGGGGCCGACTCCCTCACCGAGAAAGAGGGCGCCACAGACCTGAAGACACGCATCGAGCAACGCAGGATGCAGCGGCGCTCCCCACGCATCCGAGGACAACACCTCGGGGCGCCGGACCCAACCCAGCGCTTCCCCCTGACCCAGGTGGATGCGCTCGACTCCCTTGAAGGCCGGGCCGTAATGGATCCCTCGTGCCTCGAAGTGTGAGGAGAGCTTCGCCGCTGGGACCTCCGTGGGGCACCGCGCCAGCAACCCCGAAAGTCCGCGCGGCTCAGGTGAGGCGACATCAGGCCGAGCCCTGGAGAGACTTCCCGACGCATGCAACGTCCAGCGCGGCTCCTTCGAGCCTCGGGCGCCTTCACCTTGCGCGCTGAAGAGCTGGAAGGCGTGCGTGTCGTCACCGCTCGGCGAGACGACGCACTGAAGGAGACGCTCACCGTCACCGCGCAGGACGAGCGCGTCGTGAAGGTTCAGGCCGTCCACTGCGTGTGCACCAGCCCCCAGGAGGTCGGCGGCCGCGGCTCGCGCCAGCTCCATGTAGACCGTGGCTGGCAGCACCGTCGCGCCGTGCACCCGGTGCTCGGCCAGGAATGGCATCCCTCCGGTGCCTACCGACGACTCGAAGACTGTCTGCTTGAGCGCGGGGGACACGATGCGTCGTCCCAGCAACCCCAGGCCCCCCGCACTCAACGCCGCGGGGCGCGAGCGCTCGCGAGGGCGCTCGACCCAGTAGCGCTCACGCTGGAAGGGATACGTGGGCAGCGGCGTGCGTCGACGCGCGTGTGCCTTGTCCAATCCCTCCCAGTCCACCTCCACGCCCCTCACGTACAGCCTCGCCATGCTCCCCAGCAGCGTCTCCCAATCGCTGCTCCCGGGCCTCAGGCTCCCCACCCACTCCGCCTCCCCCTTCCCCAGGTACCTCTTCCCCACTCCCGTCAGCGTCGGCTTCGGCCCCACCTCCACGAAGACCCGGTACCCCCTCTCGTACAGCCCCTTCACTCCCTCCCAGTACCTCACCGGCTCCCTCAGGTGCCTCGCCCAGTACCCCGCCTCCTTCTCCTCTCCTCCCTTCACCGCCCTCCCGCTCACGTTCGACACCAACTCCAACCGCGCTCGCTCCATCCTCACCTTCCCCGCCGCCCTCTCGAACGCCTCCTTCATCGGCTCCATCAGCTCCGAGTGGAACGCGTGCGTCGTCTTCAACACACGGCACTCCCTCCCCTTCGCCTTCAGCCTCCCCTCCACCTCCTCCACCTCCTTCACCCTCCCCGCCAGCACCACCTCCTCTGGCCCATTCACCGCCGCCACCAACCCTCCTCCTCCCTCCCCCCTCACCTCCTCTTCACTCGCCAGCACCGCCACCATCTTCCCTTCCCCCTCCAACCCCTCCATCAACCTCCCTCTCTCCATCACCAGCTTCAGCCCCTCCTCCACGCTGAAGACTCCCGCCACGCACGCCGCCACGTACTCACCCAGGCTGTGCCCCATCACCGCCGCCGGCTTCACTCCCCACTCCGCCCACACCTGCGCCAGCGCGTACTCCACGCTGAAAAGCGCCGCCTGCGACACGCTGCTTCTCTCCAGCTGCTTCCCCTTCCCTCCGTACAGCACCTCCACCAGCGACTCCCCCAGCTCCTCCTTCACCACCCCGTCGCACTTCTTCATCACCTCCCGGAACGTCTCCTGCGTCTCGTACAGCTCCCTCCCCATCCCCTCGTGCTGCACTCCCTGCCCCGTGAAGAGCAGCACCACCTCTTCTCCTCCCGCCTTCCTCGCCTGCCCCGCCGCCCCCCTCTCCACCGCCCCTTCCCTCTCGTACCTCTCCAATTCCTCTCTCAGCTCCTCCGCCGTCCCTCCCACCACCGCCACCCGGTGCGCGAACCGCCCTCGCCCCGTGTTCGCCGTGAAGCACGCGTCCCCCAGCTCTTCTTCCTCCAGCGCCTTCGCGTACCGGCCCGCCAGCTCCCTCAGCGTCTTCTCGCTCCTCGCTGACAGCGCCAGCACGTGCTTCGGCCGCTCCTTCCCCTTCCTCCGCTCCACCTCCGGCGCCTCTTCCAGCACCACGTGCGCGTTCGTCCCGCCGATGCCGAAGGAGCTCACCCCGGCGCGACGCGGCGTCGAAGCGGCACGCCACTCCGCGAGCCGCGTGTTCACGAAGAAGCGGCTGCGCGCGAAGTCGAGCTGCGGGTGCGGGCTCTTGAAGTTCAGGCTGGGCGGCAGGCGCCGGTGCTGGAGTGACAGCACGGTCTTGATCAACCCGGCGATGCCTGCCGCGACTTCCAGATGTCCCACGTTGGTCTTCACCGAGCCGATGGGGCAGACCCCCACCGCGTCAGCGCTGGCACCGAAGGCCTGCTGGAGCGCGGCGAACTCGATCTGATCGCCCAGCGGCGTGCCCGTCCCGTGGGTCTCGACGTAGCCGATGCTGGAGGGGCTGACGCCCGCAGCCGTCATCGCGGAGGAGATGACCGCGGCCTGGCCGTCCTGGCTCGGAGCCGTGTAGCCAATCTTCACCGAGCCGTCGTTGTTGACCGCGGAGCCGCGGATGACCGCTCGGATGCAATCGCCCTCCGCCAGCGCGTCGGAGAGGCGCTTGAGCACCACCACGCCCGCGCCACTCCCGAAGAGGGTGCCCTGGGCGTCCGCGTCGAACGCCCGGCAGTGGCCGTCCGGCGAGAGGATGCCGCCCTGCTCGTAGAGATAGCCGGACTTCTGCGGCAACCGCACGGCGACGCCCCCCGCCAGCGCCATGTCGCACTCCCGGTTGCGCAGCGCCTGACTCGCGAGGTGGACAGCCACCAACGACGAGGAGCAAGCCGTCTGGACGCTGATGCTCGGGCCCTTCAGCCCGAGCCGGTAGGAGACGTGGGTCGCGAGGTAGTCCTTGTCGTTTCCAATCAGCGTCTGCAGGTCTCGAACAGCGCCCTCACGTCCCACCGACGAGCCGAGGTGGAACAAGAGGTAGTTGCTGAGGATGGAGCCGGCATAGACCCCCACCAGGGACTTGAGCCGCTTCGGGTCGTAGCCCGCGTCCTCGATGGCCTCCCACACGCACTCCATGAAGATGCGGTGCTGCGGGTCCGTGAGCCGGGCCTGCTTCGGCATGAGCCCGAAGTGCTCGGCATCGAAGTGCTCCACGTCATCGAGCACCGCGCTGGCCGGGACGTAGCGGGGGTCATCCAGGTGCGAGGGCTCCAACACCGAGCCGCGCAGCTCCTCCTCCGTGAAGAAGGAGACCGACTCGACGCCCTCACACAGGTTCCGCCAGAACTCCGCGAGGTTCCTCGCGCCGGGGAACCGGCCGGACATGCCGACAATGGCGATGGCCGACTCCAGCGCGCGGTCTGGCTGTGCGCTCGGCACGGCCACGGCCTTCGCGCGCGGCTCCTCGCGGACGGGCTCGACCCGAGGGGGTGACGGAGGAGCGGCGGGCCGCGCCTCGGCGCTCCTCGTCGACACGTACTCCGCCAACGCGCTGACGGTCGTGTACCGGAACATCTGGGCGATGGGGAGGTCGACGTGCAGTCGCTCTCGCAGCTTCCGGTGGACCTGGACGATCTGCACCGACGTGCCGCCCAGGTCGAAGAAGTTGCGATGGACATCCACCTCGTCCAGTTGGAGCACTTCCTGAAGGATGGTGGCGAGCGAGCGCTCCACCTCCGTGCGCGGCGCACGCGCCGCGGGCAGCTGCGTCTCCGCGCGCTCGGCCGGTGCGCGCAGGGCGTCGCGGTCCACCTTGCCGTTGGACGTCAGCGGCAGTGCGTCCATCAGGACGAACGAGGTGGGAACCATGTAGTCCGGAAGCCGGGCGACCAGATGGCGCCGCAGCTCCTCGGGGAGGGACGTGGCGGCCGCCGTGCGCGCCGCGGGCCGGCTCACCGCCACCGCTGCACCGACCCCTCCCGCCAGGAAGCTGTGCAGGAGGACATGCCCCTCATCCAGCTCGAGCTGCTGGCGCAACGGCTCGAAGTCCAGGCCTCCCACCGGACACAGGCCCAGCGCGCCCCCCGCCGCCGTGCTCATCAACAGCTGGGCGATGTAGCCCGCTTCGAGCAGGCAGAAGTCCCGCGCGAGATCGCCATAGAGCGGCTGGATGGCCTTGAGCTGTCCGACCAGGAACACGGAGAGCGCCGCGTCGTCGAAGAGGGACCGGTTGCCGGGCGCGTGCTGGCCTCGGCTCAGGGTCGCGTCTGGCGTGAGCAGCACCAGCTCGTGCTGCTTCGGATGGTAGTAGTAGGTCCCGCCCTGGAGTCCGGTGACTCCCCCGGCCTTGATGTGCAGGTAGACCTGCACCGGATAGAGCCCTCCCGCCGAGGCATAGCGGTACTTGGGAAGGAGCGAGTCCTCGAGCTGGACCTGCATGAGGCAGCTCAACAGCTCGGCGAGCCGCTCGAAGGAGATGGGACCAGCGCGGAAGGACCTGTGGCTCCGCCGGTCGGTGATCTCCTGGAGCAACGCGGCGTCGAGCACCGGCCTCTGGAGCGGAACGGACTTCCGGAGCCCAACGTCCGCTCGCAGCCCGGGGCCCTTCAGCTTGAACTCGAGGCGCGCGATCGGATCGGAGATGACGCCCTGGAGCGGGCCCAGCTCATGCGCCTCATCCAGCGTCTCCTGCGCGGGCTCCTTCGCGAGGACGTTCGTCGGGATCGCGTCCGGGACGACATAGGCCACCAGACGCCGAGGCCCGCCCGGCTTCCCGAGCGCCTTGACCACGGCTCCCCGCACGGCCGGGTGCGTGTCGAGCGCGGCTTCGATCTCTCCCAGCTCGATGCGGTGCCCCTGGATCTTGACCTGGAAGTCCTCCCGGCCCAGGAACTCGATCACCCCGTCCGGAAGGAAGCGGCCCAGGTCTCCAGTGGCGTAGAGACGTTCGCCGGTTCGCGGGTGGACGATGAACCGGGCGGCGGTGCGCTCCGCGTCGCCGTAGTAGCCCAGCGCGACCCCCACGCCGCCAATGTAGAGCTGCCCCGCCACCCACTCCGGACAGGGCTCGAGCGCGTCGTCCAGCACATGGAAGCGCTGGTTCACCATGGGGTGGCCGTAGGGAATGCTCCGCCACGCCCGGTCGACCTCGCCGATCCGGTAGAGGATGGACCAGATGGACGCCTCGGTCGCACCGCCGAGGCTCACGACGTCGATGGCCGCGTGCTGGCTCCGGATCCGTCCGGGCAGCGTGACGGGAATCCAGTCACCGCTCATCAGGACCAGACGCAGGGAGTCCGGGAGGCGATGCCCGCCGCCCTCGACGAACTCGATGAGCATCTCCATCAGCGCGGGGACCGAGTTCCAGATCGTCACCCTGCCCCGCGACAGGACCGACAGCCAGTGGCTGGGGTCGCGCAGGGTGCCGGGCTCCGGCATCACGATGGCGGCCCCCGCGGCGAGCGTCCCGAAGACGTCGTAGACCGAGAGGTCGAAGCTGAGCGACGAGAGCGCGAACACCCTGTCCCCGGGGCCCACGCCGAAGCGCTCGTTCATGTCGACCAGGGTGTTCACCGCACCCCGGTGGTCGATCATCACGCCCTTGGGGCGCCCCGTCGAACCCGAGGTGTAGATGACGTAGGCGAGCCCATTGCCCAGGACGGGAAGAGGCCCCGCGTCCGCGACCTCGAGCGCTTCGTCGGCGTCCACCGCGAGCCGCCGAGGCCCTTCTGGCCAGACCAACGACGCGTCGAGGTGGGCCTGCGTGAGCACCAGCTCGACGCGCGCGTCCTTCAGAAGTTCGTGGAGCCGTTCGGTGGGCAGGCCCGGGTCCAGCGGCAGATAGGCCGCGCCAGCGCGCAGGATGGCGAGCGCGGCCAGCACCTGCTCCGGCCCCTTCTCCGCGACGATGGCCACGAGCCGCTCCGGCATCGCCCCCTGGGCGATGAGCCACGACGCGAGCCGGGCCGAGCGCCGCTCCAGCGCTTCGTACGTGAGCACGCGCTCACCGGCGATGACCGCTGGCGCTTCGGGGCGCCGCGCCGCCTGACGAAGGAACAGCGTCTCCATCCGCTCCGGCGCGACCGGCCGCTCCGTGGCGTTGTAGGCCTCCCGGCGCGCGAGCTGCTCGGCGGGGAGGGGCTGTCGCGCGGGGGCGTCCCATGCGGACGGGTCCTCGACCAACCGGCGCAGCAGCCGGCCATAGGCCTCGAAGAGCGCATCCACCAACCCCTGGGGGAACAGCGCGTCGACGGAGTCCCAGCTGAAATACAGCGCACCATTGAGCTCGAAGACCTGGTGGTCGAGCCACACCTGGGGCGTCTGGCTGACGACCTCGACGATTCGCACGCCTTCGCCCATGTGCAGCGAGCGCCCGGTCTCCGACAGCAGGCTCGTGAACACGAAGGGCATGCCCATCCCCGTGTCCAGACGGCCGAGCCGGGTCGCCTCACGCAGGACCTGCACGCTCGAGACGACGGAGTGCTCCAGGTCGTCGAAGAGCTGGCCCTGGAGTCGCCGGGCCCGCATGGCGAAGGACTCCGGCCGGGAGCCGTCCACCTCCAGCAGGATGCCCGAGGTGAAGTCGCCGATGATCTTCTCCACGTCGTCGATCAACGGCAGGCGGTTGAAGAGGGTCAGGTTGAGCGTCAGCCGCTGGCCGCGGCCGTGAGCGCGAAGCACCTCGCCATACGCCGCGGCCAGCGCCATGGACGCCGTCACCCCCGCCGCCGCGGCGCGCTCGCGGAACGTCCTCCACGCGGCGGGGTCCAGCCCGCCCTTGCGGCGCTTGAAGCGACGAGGCCCCCTGCCCTCCACGTCGGCGGCGAGCGGCAACTCCGGCGGGCCGGGCAGCGTCTTCAGCCGCTCACGCCAGTATTCGAGCGCGCGCTGATAGGCCTCCGCCCCCTGCTCACGGCGCTTCGCGGCGGCGGCGAAGTACTCCCGGAAGGTGTGCTTCAGCGGCGGCAGCGGAGCGTCCGGGTCCTGGTACAGCACGACGCACTGCTCGATGAGGAGCTGGACGCTGAGGGCATCCGCCACGAGCAGGTCGAGGCTGACGTGCACGTGGACCGGTCCCCCCGGGAGCTGGGAGGCGCGGACCTCGAAGAGCGGGAAGCGGTCGGCCGGGAGCACCTGATGTGACAGCTCGGCGCGAAGCTCCCCCAGGTGGGCGTCGACCTGCTCGGCCGAGGCCGCGCGAAGGTCGTAGGCCGTGACGCGGAACGGAGGCACGGAGGCCAGGACCACCTGCTCGCCCGTCGGGAGCACCACCATGCGCAGCATGTCGTGATGCTCGATGAGCCGCTGGAGCGCGCGCTCGAGCCGAGCGGGGTCCAGCGCATCGAACGCGAGCTCCAGGTAGCTGTGCGCCGCGACGCCGCCCGCGTCGAAGGCATCCTGTCGCCCCACCCAGTAGGCGTTCTGGATGTCGGTGAGTGGAAACGGCGAGAAGCGCGCATCCTCGGGTGGCTGGACCACCGCGGCCCGCACCTCCGCCACGCGGTGGGCGGCGCTCAGGTGCTCCACGAGCTGGCTCTTGCGCTCCCGCAGCGCCGTGCGCACCTCTTCCGTGACGTGGCCCGGGGGCGCGCGAAACCGCAGCGCATCCCCTTCCACCCACAGCTCGATGCCCTTCTGCTGGAGCTCGACGATGAACTCGGCGGCCTTCACAGCGCCCCCTCTTCCCAAGCGATGGAGCCGCCCAGCAGGCCGTGGAGGTACACGTGCGGCTCCTCCAACCGGAACGCATCCCGGACGTCGTCGAAGCGCAGCTCGCCCACCTGGCAGAGCCCCAGTTGCTGCTCGGCGGCGCGCATCTCCAGCAACTGCGAGATGAGCCCCGCCTCGAGCAGCGCGAAGTCCCGCCACTTCTCGCCGTAGAGCGGCGCGATGGCTCGCCGGTCGCAGACCAGGAAGAGCGAGAACGCCGAGCTCGCGAACAGGGGCCGGTTGGTGGGCACATGCAGGCTCGCGTCGAGCGCGCCCTTCGCCGTGAGCCGCACCAGCGCGTGACGAACCGGCTCGTGGTAGTACGCGCCCGCTTCGAGCCCCTGGACCCTCCCGGGAGCGACGTGGAGGTAGAGCTGGACGCCGTAGCTGTTTCCGGCCGAGCCGTACTGGTATTTGAAGCGCCCCCCGATATCGAACGAGCGCAGACATGACAGCAGGCGTCCCAGCGCCTGGGCCTCCACGGGCGCGGAGGAGAACGTCCGGTGGCTGGCGCGCTCCAGATGCCGGCGCCGTGCTTCGGCCTCGGCGGGTTCGGCCAGCGCGACCACCGCCGTCCCCGGGTCGAACGTGCGGACACCGTGCCGGGCGCGCTTCCAGGCCTCGCGTTGTTCGAGGTCCAGCAGCAGCCCCTCCTCGGCCTTCGGTCCCACGGCCTCGCCCGTAACCTCCTCCGCCGGCTGGCGCCGGGTGTAGTAGGCGACGATCTCCGCGGTGTTCCGCAACGTCAGGAACTCCGACATCCGGGGCCTGTTTCCAAACGCCTTCTCCAGCAGCGTCGCGAGCTTGATCAACTCCACCGACGTAGCGCCCAATTGGAGCAGCGAGGCCTCGGGCTCGACGCTGGGACGCTTCAGGACCTCCGCGACGAGCTGGGTGACCTGGGTGAAGATCTTCCCGCCGCGCGCATCCATGGGGCCCGCGCCGCGGGAGGGCTCCTCCACGGGCGTGGGCAAGGCCTTGCGGTCCACCTTGCCGTTCGCCGACTGCGGCAGCGCCTGAAGGCGCACGAAGACGCCCGGCACCATGTAGTGCGGCAACGTCCGGCCCAGGAACTCCCGCAGCGCGTCGTCCGAGGGCGACGGCTGTCCCTCCACGGGGACGACGTAGCCCACCAGCCTTCGCAGGGTGCGCTCTCCAGGAGCGGCGACCACGGCCTCGCGGATGGCCGGATGCCGCGCGAGCGCGGCTTCAATCTCGCCCAGCTCGATGCGGTGCCCGGCGACCTTGACCTGGAAGTCCTTCCGGCCCAGGAACTCGATGTCCCCTCCCGGCAGGAAGCGGCCCAGGTCGCCCGTGCGGTACAGGCGCTCGCCCGTGCCCGGGTGCGTGAAGAAGCGCGCGCGCGTCATCTCCTCGTCGCCGAAGTAGCCCCGGGCCAGCCCGACGCCTCCAATGAAGAGGTCGCCCGGCACGTGCTCCGGACGCGGAGCCAGCGCCTCATCGAGCACGTGGAAGCGCTGGTTCAGCATCGGGCGGCCGTAGGGGATGCTGCGCGCCCCGGGGTCGACCCTGGCGATGGGGTGCAGGATCGACCAGACCGCACCCTCGGTCGCCCCGCCGAGGCTGATGACCCGGACCTCGCTGGACAGCTTCCGGATGCGGTCCGGCAGCGTGACGGGGATCCAGTCACCGCTCAGCAACACCAGGCGCAGGGACTCCGGAAGGCGCTCCCCGCGCGACTCCACCACGTCCACGAGCATCTCCATCAGCGTCGGGACGGAGTTCCAGACCGTCACGCGCGCTTCACGGATCCACCGCAACCAGCTCGTGGGCTCCCACGTCGCCTCGGGCTCGGGCAGGACGAGCGTGGCGCCCGCTGCCAGGCTCCCGAAGATGTCGTAGACCGAGAGGTCGAAGCCCAGCGACGAGAGGCCGAAGACCCGGTCCTCCGGGCCGACCTTGAAGCGCGCGTTGATGTCCTGGAGGGTGTTCGCCGCGGCGCGGTGCTCGACCATCACCCCCTTGGGACGGCCCGTCGAACCGGAGGTGTAGATGCAGTACGCGAGGTCCGAGGCCGAGCGCGACGGCACCGACGGAGGCGCGCCGTGCGCGCTGTCCTGGATGCTCACCACCCGGACCGCCTCCGGCCACGCGAACCGCTCCACCTGCCCCGGCTCTGTCACCACGACCTGGACCTTCCCCTCCTGGAGCAGGACCCGGCGGCGCTCCTCCGGGAGCGTGGGGTCGATGGGGAGGTAGGCCGCCCCGGCCAGTGGGATGGCCATCGCCGCGACCACCTGCCTCCAGCCCTTCTCCAGGACGACGGCGATCAACCCGTCGGGCCGCGCGCCCAGCTCGACCAGATGGCTGGCCAGCGCCCCCGCGTGACCGCGAAGCTCCTCGTAGCTCAGCGTCCGCCCCGGGCTCACCACCGCCAGCCGGGAGGGCTCCCGCTGCGCCTGGGCCAGGAAGAGCGCATCGAGGCGCGCCTCGGGGATGGGGGACGCGGTGGCGTTGAACGCCTCCCGGCGCACGGCCTGCGACTTCGGGAGGCGCACCGGGGAGCGCTCCTCCCAGGATGCGTCGTCATCGGCGAGCCGGCCGAGCAGCTCCTCGTAGGCCGCGAAGGCGTCCTCGAGCATGCCCACCGGGAACAGCCCCTCCGGACTGTCCCAGGAGTAGCAGAGCGCGCCGTCGTCCTCCCGCACCTGATGGTCGAGCCACACCTGCGGCGTCTGGGTGATGGCGTGGACCGTCTCGCCCAGCCACCCGAAGGGAGAGCCCCCAGCCGCCTTGCTGGGCCGGTGCCCCAGGAGGCTCGTGAAGACGATGGGCATGAGCGCCCCAGGCCCCTCCCGCCGCCTTGCGCGCTCACGCATCACCCGCACGCCACTGAAGTGCAGGTGCTCGAGATCCCTCGCGAGCTGATCCCGAAGCTGGACCGCGCGATGGGTGAACGACGCGCCACGGCCGTCGACCTCGAGCAGCGCGTTCGTCGTGAAGTCGCCGACGACCTTGTCGATGGCGGGATGGATGGGCAGGCGTCTGAAGAGGGTGAGGTTGAGACAGAAGCGGGCGCTCTCACTCCAAGCCGCGAGGACCTCCGCGAACGCGGCACAGACCACGCCAGAGCGGGTCAGCCCCGCCTCCGCGGACCGCTGCTTCAAGCGCTCCCACCGCCTCGCATCGAGGCTCCCGCGCAGCCGCCGGAACGCGGGACGCACCAGCTGCTCGGGAGGCGTGGCCAGCGGAAGCACCGGTGCTTCCGGCAGGTCATCGAGGCGCGCGCGCCAATAGGCCTCGGCGCTCCGGTAGGCATTCGTATCGCGGGCGGCGATCTCCGCGAGCACATGCTCCCGGAAGGACACCGGCACCGGCTCGAGCGTCCGCTCCGGATCCACGTAGAGCTCGCGCCACTCCTCCAGGAGCGCGAGCACGGCGGCGGCATCCATCGTGATGGCATCGATGTCGAAGTGGATGCGCGTGCGGTTCCCATCGAGCAGCGTCGCGCGGAGCTCGAAGCTGGGCCACTGCCCCGGAGGCACGGAGCGGTTGGAGAGCTCCTGGCGGATCGCGGCGAGCTTCGCCTCGACCACGTCGTGCGCCTGCCCGCGCAAGTCCAGCACGGGCATGGAGAAGGCGGGCACCTGCTCCAGCACCCGCTGCTCTCCCGACGCGAGCACCACCGCGCGCAGCATCGCGTGCTGTTCGATGAGGCGCTGCCACGCGCGCGACAGCCGCGCCACGTCCAGCTCGCGGCCGTCGAGCTCATGGTACAGGTGACAGGAGATCCCCCCGACGCCGAAGTCGGTGCCGCGCCCGACCAGGTAGGCCTCTTGAATCTCGGTCAGCGGAAAGGGCGCGTGCTCCTGCTCGGAGCGGAGGTCCGCGCTCCGCCGCAGGAGCAGGGCGACCATCTCCGCCTTCCGGGCGGCGATGTGCTTCTGAAGCTCGGGAGTGATGACGTTGCGCGCGGCGCGGACGCGGAGGTGCTCGTCCTCGACCTTGAGCTCCACACCCAGACGCGTCAGCTCGGCAATGAGTTCGGTGGCATTCAAAATCGGAACTCCTCCATCGGTTCATCGAGGGCCGCTTCCGGCGGAGGCGGTACGGCATCGAGGCTTTCCAGGACGAGCTTCACGAGGTCGTCGAAGCTCAGGCCGCTCAGGAGCTTGACCGCCGGAACCGAGAGCCCCAGCGCCAGCTCCAACCTCGCCTTGAGCTTCATGCCCATCAGGGAGTCGAAGCCGAAGCGGACCAGTGGCAGGCGGCCGTCGGCCAGATCTCCAGGGAGGGCCAGCATGGAGACCACCTCGCGCCGCAGCGCGCCCTCGACCCGCCCCCGTCGCTCCTCGGGGAGCAGCCGGACCAGTTCCTGGAGCGGCGGGAGTCCCTCGGGCGCCGGGCGCGCGGCCTGGGGCTGTGAGCGGATGAAGTCGGTCAGCAGCGAGGCATGGTCCGCCGCGGGATATGCCCGTCCCCACTTCACCCAGTCGATGCGGGCGATGCCCACATGCGTCTCGGCGGTGCCGCGCAAGAGCCTCCCGAGGATGGCCACGCCGTCATCCGGCGCGAGGCTCTCCAACCCCAGGGCCTCGAGCCGCGCGCCACGGTCGGCCCGCGCCGCCGCGAGTCCGACCTCCGCCCAGGGGCCCCACGCGAGCGAGTGCGCCGGCAGTCCGCGCGACCGTCGCTCGGCGGCCAGCGCATCCAGGAAGGCATTCGCGGCGCTGTAGTTCGCCTGCCCCACCCCGCCGAGCAGCGCGGCGATGGAAGAGAACATCACGAAGAAGTCGAGCGGATCCTCCCGCGTCTGCTGGTCCAGGTGGAGGGCACCCGCGACCTTCGGCCGCAAGACACGCTCGATGCGCTCGCGCTCCTGCCGGACCAGCAACGCATCATCGAGCAGCCCCGCGGCATGGATGACGCCACGGAGCGGAGGCATGTTCGCGCGGAGCTCCGCGAGCGCACGCGCGCAGGACTCCCGCTCGCCGACGTCCGCCTGGAGCACGCGCACCGAGACGCCCTCCGAAGCGAGGGCCTGGAGCACGGCGCGGGCCTCATCCGAAGGCGGGGTGCGGCCCAGGAGCGCCAGGTTTCGCGCGCCCTCCTTCGCGAGCCACCGCGCGCACCGCAGCCCCAGCCCACCGAGGCCCCCCGTGATGAGGTACGTGGCGTCCGCGGAGACCGGCACGGGCCCGGGCTCCGGAACCACGTCCAGCGGCTGGAGCCGCTGCGCGAGCCGCACTCCGTCTCGCCAGGCGATCCGGTCCTCCCCATCCAGGACCCGCAGCTCCGAGCGCAGCGAGTGAACCGTGTCCGCGGCCGGCGCCGGGTCCAGGTCCACGAGGGTGCAGCGCAGCTCAGGGTGCTCATGGCGCAGCGTGGCCCCGAGCCCCCAGAGCGGCGCCTGGGCCAGCGCGAGCGCCTGCTGCCGCGCGTCGGTCGACTGCGCCCCCTGAGTGACGAGCCAGAACCTGGGGGGCAGGCCTCGCTCCATCCGGGTCAGGGCCTGGAGGACCCGCACCGCGCCGACCAGGACCTCGGTGGTGGCCTGCGCCTCGCTCCCCGGCTCCAGTGCGCCCACGTCCAGGGCCGCGAGGTACACCACGCCGCGGTAGGTGCGCGCGCCCAGCGCCTCTTCCAGCCGACGCTGCAGCGACGCATCCGACTCCGCGGGCTCGGGCGCGGCCATCACCTGGCAGCGGGAGCCCTCGGCGCCAAGCCGGTCCGCCAATGCGGCGCCAACGCCACCGCGATCCGTCACCAGCAGCCATGCCCCGGAGTCCCGCGCCGGAGTCGCGGCGGGGGGAGGAGTGGGTCGCCAGCGGACCTGGAACAGCCCCTGTCCGAGCGCGCGCACGCTGTCACGCGCGAAGGCCTCGCGCGGGGCGCGCTTGACGATGAGCCCTTCAATCAACGCGACCGTCGCGCCGTCCTCTCCGAAGAGGCGGAAGTCGGCGCTCAGCGTCTCACCGTCACGGCCGCCCTCGGGCCGCAGCACCGCGTGCGCCCAGAGCGTGCCGCGAGGCGGTGACAGGAAGACCACGCCTTCGATCCCCACCGGGATGTAGGGCACGCCGTCGTCGCGTCCGAGGCCCGGGATGCCGCGCAGGACATGGAAGACGGAGTCGATCAACCCGGGGTGCAGCGGCGTCCCCGGGTGCAGGTCCTCGGGTTCAGGCGCGCGCATGCGCCCCAGCGCCTCACCCTCTCCCTGCCAGAGCTGTTCGACCCAGCGGAAGCGTCGCCCGAGCGAGATGCCCTCGGCGTCCATCGTCTCGTAGATCCGGGGCATCTCGAGCAGCCGCGAACATCGCGCTCGCAGTTGCTCCAGTGATGGCGACGCGGACGTGTCGGCCCGCGGCGCATGGGACAGCACCTTGCCCTCGGCATGGAGCACCCAGCCACCGTCCCCGCCCACCTCCGGCTCCTGACTCTGGATGCGCAGCGACGCGCGCCCCCCCTGCTCCGCGCCCACCACCACCGAGACCGGACGCGGCAGCCCCTCCTCCAGGACGAGCGCCCGAGGGAAGACGATGTCGGCCAGGCGAATCGGAGAGGAGCCATGAAGCGACTGGAGCGCCGAGAGCACCATCGACACGTGCCCGGCGCCCGCCACCACCACCGCGCCGTGAAGCAGGTGCTCGCGCAGGAACGGCATCCGGTCCACCGACAGCTCCACCTCGAACAGGGTCTCCGCCAACGGAGAGCGCACCCGGCGCCCGTGCAGGGGAAGCTCCGCTTGGGGAGAGGGAGGCCGCGAGGCCGGGGCGGGATGGGCGACCCAGTAGCGCTCCTTGGCCCACGGATAGGGCGGCAGCGGCACCAGCTCGCCGCCCTCTGGGAAGAGCTGTCCCCACGCGGGGGAGACACCCGCGACGAACAGGCCTCCCAGCAGCGCGCGCAGGGTGTGGCGCTCGGACTCTCCCCGCCGCAGGGCCGACACCACCGTCACGCTCTTGCCCGCCTGCTGGAAGCACTGCTGGACCGGGCGCGACAGGACGGCGTTGGGTCCGATCTCGACGAAGAGCGAGTGGCCGTCGTTCGCGAGCTCGGCGATCGCGGGCGCGAAGCGCACCGGCTGCCGGAGATTCCGGGCCCAGTAGTCGCGGTCGAAGTCACCGCCTGCCGCGCGGCGCCCGGAGACCGAGGAGAAGATGGGGATCGTCTCGGGCCGTGGGCGCAGCCCGCCCAGCGACTGTCGCAGCGCCTCCAGGTGGGGCTCCACGGCATGGCTGTGCGAGGCATAGTCCAGGCCGAGTCGGCGGCAGGAGACACCCCGCGCGGTCAGCGCGCCAAGCACCTCCTCCATGGCGCCCGCGTCACCGGACAGCAGCACCGAGGTCGGGCTGTTGAGCGCCGCGACCGACAGTCGCGGCCCATGACTCGCGATGGCTTCGTTGGCCTCGTCCTCGGAGAGCTCGACCGCGCTCATCGCCCCCCCACCCGCGATGGCGGCGAGGATGCGGCTGCGCTCGAGGGTGATGCGCATCGCGTCCTCGACCGAGAGGACCCCGGCGGTGTGAGCCGCCGCCACCTCGCCGATGCTGGACCCCAGGACCGCGTCGGGCTCGATGCCCCAGGAGCGCAGCAACGCCACGAGCGCCGCCTGGAGCGCGAAGTGCGAGGGCTGGGAGATGTGGGCCAGCTCGAAGCGGGGCTGCTCTCGCTGAAGCTCCTCGATGACGGACCAGCCCGCGAGCTTCATCAGCACCGCATCCACGGACCGCAGGGCCTCGCGGAAGACGGGCTCCTCTTCGAGCAGCGCACGGCCCGCGCCGGACCATTGCCCTCCCTGTCCGGTGAAGAGGAAGACGACCCTGGGGGCCACGCCAGGGAGCGAATAGCCGGAACAGGCATCCGGGTGCGTCAGGCCGCGAAGGAAGGCGTCCATCGCTTCCGCCGCGCTGCTTCGGGAACGAGCCACCACGGCGAGCCGATGCTCGTGGTGACTCCGACGACAGCTCGCGGAGTAACAGAAGTCGCGCCACGCCGCGCCACCCCCTCCGGCCAGCGTCGCCGACAGGCGCCCCGCGGCCTCGCGCAGGGACTCCGCCGAACGGGCCGACAGGACCAGCAGCTCGGGTCGCTCCACGTGAGCCGGGGCCTCGGCTCGACGCCTGGCTGGAGGGGCCTCTTCGACGACGACGTGGGCATTGGTCCCGCTGAAGCCAAAGGAGCTGACCCCGGCGATCCGACGCCCCCCCTCCGGGACGCGCCACGCGCGGTGCTCGGAGATCACCTCGACGGGCAGCTCGGCCCAGGGGATGTGGGGGCTCGGCTCCTTGAAGTGGAGACTGCGTGGCAGCTCGCGGTGTCGCAGCGCGAGGATGGCCTTGATGAGGCTGGCGATTCCGGCCGCGCCCTCCAGGTGCCCCAGGTTGGTCTTGACCGAGCCGATCCCCAGCGGCGAGGTGACGGGACGCCCACGCCCGAGGACCGCCGCGAGGGCCTGCACCTCGATGGGGTCTCCGAGCGAGGTCCCCGTGCCATGCGCCTCGACATAGCCGACGTCGAGCGGGGCGACGCCCCCCTGGCGCAGCGCGCTTTCGATGACGCGCTCCTGGGCCGGTCGGCTCGGCGCGGTGAGGCCGTTCGAGCGGCCGTCCTGGTTGACGGCCGTCCCCCGGATGACCGCGAGGACCGGGTCTCCGTCCGCGAGCGCCTGGGACAGCCGCTTGAGGACCACCACCCCCGCGCCTTCTCCTCGCACATACCCGTTGGCGGCGCTGTCGAAGGCCTTGCAGGCCCCGTCCGGAGACAGCGCCTTCAGCTTCGAGAAGTAGACCGTCATGCGCGGCGAGAGCAGCAGGTTCGAGCCGCCCACGAGCGCGACGTCACACTCGCCTTCCCTCAGGCTCTGGCAGGCCAGGTGGGTGGCGACCAGGGACGAGGAGCAGGCGGTGTCGACGGCGAAGGTGGGGCCCTCCAGGCCCAGCGCGTACGCGATGCGCCCCGCCGCCACGCTCAGCACGCCCCCCGAACCCGAGTAGGCGTTGATGCCGCGCGCATCGGAGGCATTGAGCTCCAGCAGCGCGTAGTCACTCAGGCAGATGCCCAGGAACACCCCCGTGGGGCTCCCCTTCAGGCGCTCCACCGCCATCCCCGCGTTCTCCAGCGCCTCCCAGCTCAGCTCCAGCAACATCCGCTGCTGCGGATCCATCGACCGGGCTTCCGCCCCGGAGATCCCGAAGAACGAGGCGTCGAACGCGTCGACTTCGTCGAGGAAGCCACCGTGCCGCGAGTACGTCTTGCCCGGGACCTCCGGATCCGCGTCGTACCAGTCGTCGAGCGCCCACCTCGACGCGGGCACCTCGCGCACCGCGTTCACGCCATCGGCGAGCAGGCGCCAGTAGTCCTCCGGGCTCCGGACGCCACCGGGCAGCCGGCACGACATCCCCACCACGGCGATGGGCTCCGCGCCGTCCGTGGCCTCCCGGCGTGCCTTCACGGGTCGAGGTGCCGACTCGGAGGACACCGCGCCATCGGCGGTGAGCTCGCGCCCGAGGAAGTCGAAGAGCTGACCCAGGCTCGGGTGATCGAACAGCAGCGTGACGGGCAGTGGCCGACCGAGCACGGCGGCCAGACCGTTGCGCAGCTGCAAGGCCATCAGCGAGTCGAGCCCCAACTCCTGGAGAGGTCGACGGGGATCGATGGGCGACGCGGGCGACAGGCCGAGGACGTCGGCCGCCTGCGTCTGAAGCAGCGAGAGCAAGCGCGCCCGGGACTCACGGGGCGACGCGCCCGCGAACACCCCTCCGGGTGATGCGGGGCGAGGAGGCTCGGCACGACGAGGCGCCAGCACCTCGAAGAAGGGCGAGAGCGCCCCTTGCACGGCGCCCGCTCCGGCGCCCACGACCATCCCCTGCGTGAGGTCGGCGCGGAGGATGCCTTCCAATGCCGCGAGGGCAGCGCCTGGGGCGAGCATCCCCAGCCCGAAGCCAGACCACGCCTTGCCCGCGTCGGCGGGCAGTCGCGCGGCCATGCCCACCTCGGCCCAGGGCCCCCAGTTGATGCTCGTGGCCGTCAGGCCCCGGGCACGCCGTTGATGAGCCAGGGCATCGAGGAAGGCATTGGCGGCGGCGTAGCTGGTCTGCCCGGTGGTCCCGAAGACAGCGCTCACCGAAGAGAACAGGGCGAAGAAGTCGAGGCGGTCGTCGAGGGTCTCGAGGTGGAGGTTCAGCGCCCCCTGGACCTTGGGAGCGAGCACACCGGCCATCCGCGCCGCGTCCTGGAGCACCAGGAGCCCATCGTCGAGGACTCCCGCCGCATGCACCACGCCCCGAAGGGGTGGCATCGACGCGCGGCCTTCGCCCAGCACCCGCGCGACGTCCGCACGCGACGCCACATCACCCCGTCCCACGACGACCGTCGCGCCCGCGGCTCGCAGCGCGTCCAGTCGCTCCTCCGCGAGCAGCCCCGGCGCGCCGCGTCCCATCAGGATCAGGTGACGCGCGCCCCGGTCGACCATCCACCGGGCGACCTCGAGCCCCAGGCCCCCGAGCCCTCCCGTGATGAGGTACGTGGCATCCGCCCCCAGCGGGAGCGGACGGGCCGCGCGCGGAAGCCTCGTCCGCGCGAGCCGGGCCACGAGGCGCCGACCCGCACGGAAGGCGATGCGGTCCTCGTCTCCCGACAGCGCGAGCTCCTGGGCGAGCAGCGCCGCGTCCTCGACAGGCCCGGACGGATCCAGGTCGATGCGCACACAGCGCAGCTCGGGATGTTCGAGGGCCACCACGTGCCCCAGCCCCCAGAGCGGCGACTGCTCGGTGACGAGGGGTCCGTCATCCGCGCCGGTCGACTGCGCGCCCCGCGTCACCAGGACGAGACGCGGTGGAACTCCGCCCTCCCGGGTCACCAGCCGCCGCACCAGCTCGACGCCACGCTCCAAGCCTTCGAGCGGCATCGCCGTGTCGAGGCCTCGAAGGTCGACGACTCCGACGAGGGTCCGCGCCGGGCCACCGAGCGCCTCCAGGCGCTCGAACAAGCCCTGCGTGTCATCCTGGCCGGTGGAGATCACCTCCACCCGTCCACCGCGAAGTTCGAGCTGTCGGGCGAGCCCCGCGGCGACGCCACCTCGGTCCGCGAGGAGGAGCCAGGGGACGGACGCCGGCGGAGAAGACAGCGGGGCCACGGGCCGGAGCTGCCACTCGACCTGGAAGAGCAGCGCCGCCGCCGCCGTATCGCGTCGCAGGACGGCTTCCCGTGGCGCCCGGCGAATCGTCAGCCCGCGGACCTCCGCCACGACCGTGCCCGACTCGTCCAGCAAGCGCAGGTCCACCGTCGAGGCTTCGTCGACCGCGCCCTTGCCAGCGCGAAGCACGAGATGGCAGAGGCGCGGGAGTCGCGACTCGTGGAGCGTGAACCGGTCGATGCCAATGGGGACGAAGGCCAGACCTTCGATGGACGAGAACCCGGAGACCGCGCCCAGCACCTGGAAGCACGAGTCGATGAGCCCCGGATGCAGCCGATAGTCCTCGGCCCCATCCTCCGCCTCTGGAAGCCGCAGCCGCCCCAGCGCCTCGCGCTCGCCCTGGAAGACCGCCTCCAACCAGCGGAACTGTCGCCCCAGCACCAGCCCCTGCCGGTCGATGCCCTCGTAGAAACGCTCGATGGAGGGAGACTGCTCGAAGCGGGCTTCGAGCCCGGCAAGCGACTCGGGCGCGGGTGACGCATCCCCGCCCCTCTCGAGTCGCCCCGTGGCGTGCAGCGTCCAAGGTGAGGACTCCGCGTCGCCCCGGGCGGGCCGGGTCGACAGCTGGAAGTCGCCACCGGCCGCGAGGGACACCTGGAAGATGCGCTCCTCGGAGTCCTCCATCACGATGGGACTCAGGAACAGCACGTCCTGGACGCAACAGCGCTCCGTGCCCCAGAGCGACCTCGCGGCCTCGAGCAGCATGCTGACCATGCTCGCGCCCGCGATGACCACCGTCCCGTAGAGCCGGTGGTCGCTCAGCAGCCGCACGCGGTCCGCGCGAAGCGAGGACTCGAAGCGGGTCTCCCCTGGAGGCGCCTCGACTGAGCGACCCAGCAACGGATGCGCCTGGACGGGCGCGGCACCGGGCGCGACATCGAACCAGTAGCGCTCGCGCTGCCAGGCATAGGACGGCAGCGCCACCCGCCGGCCCCCCTGAGGGAAGACGCCCGTCCAAGAGGGCTCGTGCCCCAAGGTGTGGAGCGCCCCCAGCGCGGCGAGCAACGTGACGCGGGGGGGCCGGTCGCGGCGCGCGGAGAACAGCGCCGATGTCCCCTCCACCCCCGAGGCCTCGAGCGTCCGGGTCAACGGCTGCGACAGCACGGGGTGCGGCGAGACTTCGACGAAGACCCGGCAGCCGTCGGCGAGCATCGCCTGGAGGGCCGGCTCGAACAGGACCCGCTGGCGGATGTTCGCGCGCCAGTGGGCCGCATCGAGCTCCGAGGCGGAGACGCGCCCGCCGCGCACGGTCGAATACAGCGGCGTCACCAGCGCCTTCGGCGCGAGCTCCCGCGTGCAGGCGTCGAGCTCATCCAGATGCGCGTCCATCTGCGCGCTGTGGAAGGCATGGTCGACGTTCAAGAGGCGAACACGAATCCCCTGGCGCTGGAGGCTGTCCCGCAGCGACTCCAGCGACGGGCGCTCCCCCGAGACGACGATGTCCTGAGGACCATTGATCGCGGCGACCGACAGCGCGTCGCCGTGAGGCGCGAGGAGCGGCAACAGCCGTTCGAGGGTGGCCTCCACGGTGGCCATCCCGCCGCGCCCGGCCGTGCGTCCCATCAAGCGGCTGCGGCTCACGACGAGGGCCATCGCCTCATCGAGCGACAGCGCTCCCGCGAGGTGCGCGGCGCTGACCTCTCCGATGCTGTGCCCCACCACCGCGTCCGGACGGATCCCCCACGCCGCCCACAGCGCGGCGAGAGACACATGAAAGGCGAACAGCAGCGGCTGCTCCGCCTCGGTGCGCGGCGGAGGGGCCCCCTCCCGCGCGACCTCCATCGCGTCGATGAGGGATTCGCCCGTCCGCGCGCGGAACGCCAGGTCGCAGCGCTCGAACATCTCCCGGAAGCAAGGCTCCTCCTTGAACAACCGGGTGCTCTCGCCCAGGGGGAAGCCCCCCTGCCCTGACAGCACGAAGCCCACGCGCGGCGCCTCGCCCTGCCGGACCACGCCCTGGGACTGGAAGGCCCGCGGGGGTGCACCGCGCCCGAACGCCTCCAGTCCTTCGTCCAGGGCGAGCCGCGTCTGGGCCACCAACGCCAGCCGGTGCGCGTGGTGGTCGCGACGCAGGCCCGCCGTGGCGCAGAGCTCCACGAGCGAAAGCGTGGGCCTGTCGCGAAGGTGCTCGGCGACGCGAAGGGCCTGCTCCCGAAGCGCCGGCTCCGTCCTCGCCGAGAGGACGAACAGCTCCGAGGGCACGTCGCCGGAAGGAGGCACGGAGGCCTCCGGGGACACGCGCTCCCAACGAATCGCGTGGCCCGCCGCCGCGAGCGTGTCGAGCGCACGATGGAGCCCGTCCAGGTCCGGCTCGCCGCGCTGCATGCTGCCCAGGACCGAAGCCCGCGCCGCGCGGGCCTCGACGTTCTCCTCCACCGAGCGCGCGTGGATGGGATGAGGATTGACGTCGAGGAAGACCTCGTGCCCGGAGTCGAGCAGGGTCTTCACGGCGTCGGCGAACCGCACGGGCTCCCGGAAGTTGTCGGCCCAGTAGCCCGGCCCCAGCGACAGCCCTTCAACGAAGGCGCCCGACACCGTCGACACCATCGGAATGCGTCCCGGCAGCGGCCTGAGCGCCGGACAGCCCTCCAAGAAGAGGGACTTGAGGGGTTCGACCTGGGGGATATGGGCGTAGAAATCAATCTCGGCCGTGCGCGCGAAATGCCCCTCCGCCACCAGCCGCGAGGTGAAGTCCTGGAGCGCGGAGGGCTCCCCCCCGATGCCCGTGGACCGGGGGCTATTCACCGACGCGATCGCGATCCGCCCCGCGTAGGAGGCGATGCGCGCCTCCACTTCGGCGGCGGGAAGCCCCACCACGCCCATCCCCGCACCACCCGACACGCTCCGCTGGACCTGGATGTAGTGGTGTGCGAGCGCGAAGACCTCCTCCAACGTGAGGATCCCCGCCACCTGCGCCGCCGCCCATTCCCCCACGCTGTACCCGACGACCGCGCTCGGCTCGACGCCCCAGTCGCGCCACAACGCCGCGAGGGAGAGCTGGAACGCGAGGACGACCGGGAGCTGCACCTCACCCCGGTCGAAGCGCGAGCGAGGGCGAGGCGCGAGCAACGCATCGACGAGCGACCCGCCCCCGAGCCCCCGGAACACGGCGTCACAGGCCTCGAAGCGGGCACGGAAGACGGGCTGCGTGGCCAGCAGCTCCCGCCCCATGCCCCACCAGGCCGAGCCGGCGCCCGCGAAGAGGAACGCGACCTTCGGCGGCACGGGGGACACGGACGGCGGGCGGGGCACCACGAACGGAGGCCCAGCGGCCCGACGAGGCCCCGGAAGATACTCCTCGACGATGAGGTGACAGTTCGTCCCCCCAAAGCCGAAGGAGCTGATGCCCGCCAGCGAAGGCTCGTCGGCCCTGGGCCACGGAGTGAGCTCCGTCTGCATGCGCAAGCGCAGCGCATCGAACGGGATGTGCGGGTTCGGCTGCTCGAAGTGCAGGCTCGGCGGGAGCTTCCGCTTCCGGATGGAGAGCGCCACCTTGATGACGCCGGCGACGCCCGCGGCGGCTTCGAGGTGCCCGATGTTGCTCTTCACCGAGCCCACGCGCAGGGACTCCTCGGAGGACCGCGCCGGCCCCCCCAGGACCGCGCCCAGGGCTCGCGCCTCTATCGGATCGCCCAGCGGCGTTCCCGTCCCGTGCAGCTCGACGTACTGCACCCGCGCGGGGTCCACGCCCGAGGCGCCATAGGCCTCACGCAACAGCCGCTCCTGGGCCTTGGGGCTGGGGGCCGTCAGCCCATTGCTGGCGCCGTCGTTGTTCACCGCGCCGCCACGAATGAGGCAGTAGATGGAGTCCCCGTCCGCCAGGGCGCGCGACAGGGGCTTGAGGATGACGACGCCGGCCCCCTCCCCTCTCCCATAGCCATTGGCTCGCGCATCGAAGGTCTTGCACCGCCCGTCCGGCGCGAGCGCGCCGAAGGCCGAGACCGCCATCAGCGTGCGGGGAGAGAGATTGAGTTGCGCGCCGCCCGCGAGCGCCAGGGTTGACTCGCCCGCGCGCAGGCTGCGACAGGCTTCGTGGATGGCGACCAGCGACGAGGAACAGGCGGTATCGATGGCCAGACTGGGGCCCTCGAACCCAAACACATAAGAAACCCTATTGGCGACGATGCTCCCAGCGTGGCCGGTGCATGTATGAAGAGAGGGCAATGCCCCATGGAGCGTCTGGAGATCGGCATAGTCCCGCCAGACCAGCCCGGTGAAGACGCCCGTCTTCGAGCCACGAAGCGTCCGCGGCGCGATGCCCGCATCCTCGAGCGCCTCCCATGACAACTCCAACATCAAGCGCTGCTGGGGATCGAGCTGCCCCGCCTCACGGGGCGAGATTCCAAAGAAGCCCGGGTCGAAACGGTCCACGGTGTCGAGGAACGCCCCCGGAGGAGGGTGAAGCCGCTCCCGCGACTCTGGAGTTGGCGCCCGGGAGGCGGCCTCCTCCCAGCGACCCGGGGGGACCTCCGTCACACAGTCGATGCCCTCCTGGAGGACCCGCCAGAACGCCTCGGCATCGGGCGCGGAGGGGAAGCGGCACGCCAGTCCAACGATGGCGATCGGCTCGGAAGCCTCCGGGGCGGATGTGTCCCGGAGGCGATTCGACTCCGCCCCCTCCTCTGGATGCAGGAGATGGGCGGCGAGCCCCGCGGGGGTCGGATGCTCCCAGATGAGCGTGGGCGAGAGCGACCTGCCCAGCTTGTCAGAGAGTCTGGAGATCAACTTGAGCGCGACGAGCGAATCGACGCCCATCTGGAAGAACGGCGTCGCGAGCCCCACCTTGCCCGCCTCGAGCCCTAGCAACGAGGACAGCTCGACCGCGAGCCACGCACGCAGCGCGTCGACGTCGCGAACCCTCTCTTCCATTCCCTGCCTCACTGGCATCCGGGCTGTCTTCGTTTGCGCCACAAAGACACCCAAGAAACCGCAAAAGACATGCACGCCCGGGGGTCAGGCGCACCTCAACGCATACATGCGAACCAGCGACTGGCTCTGGAGTCCACTCGCCCGAACGACAGACACGACAAAGCGAAGCTCCGCCGCACCGACGCCACCTCTCTACGCCCGGAACCCAGGCAATACCAGACGAATTTCCATCCCCCCCGGAACCTATGGACTACGAGACAGTGCAGTGGAAATTTGCAGCATTCATGACGCCGGGCTCGAACCTCCATACCCAGACACGCACCAATCGCGAAGAAAGACCCACCCCAGGGCAATTCGATTTTAAGAATGTGATTATTTAAGGAGACCCGCGCCCTGGGGCGGGCTGCCGTTCGCCTGTCAGGCGTTGCCGGACGCGCGGAGGATTCGCTCGGGCCAGGTTGGGATGCCCCCCCGGGCATGGACACGCCGGGCACTCCGCCTGCGTTCCTCGCTGCGCTCGTAGCTTCGGCGCGCCAGCCACTCCATCGCGCCAATCTTCAACGCGAGCGCTGCCGTCGCGAACAGCGGATCTCCGAGCGCCGTCCAACCCCAGGGGCCCTGGGCCCCCGCGATGATCCGCTCATCCCCCCGGCCACGGGTGGGGCGCAGTTCGACGGTGTCGACGATGACGCCCTCCTCCTCCTCGCCCAGGGCGCGGAGCCGGTTCCCCAGGGCGGACACGATGGCGGACCGACCCAGGAAGCGATCCGTCCTCACCAGGAGGCCCATCGGCGAAGGCAGGGGGCTGGTCCAGGGACCGCATTGGTTGGCGAGCACCACCGGGATGCCGAAGTGCCTGGCGTAGCGCACCGGCAGCACCTCCACCTGCCGGCGCGAAGCCTCGATGAGCTCCGCGGGGAAGGTCCAGGGATTCGCGCGCGGCACGCCATAGCAGTGCGGCATGAGGTGAAGCTGTGACTGGTGGCGCTCGATATACGAGGCCATGTCCCCGAAGTGATTGTCCGCGCAGATCCCCACACTGAGGCGGCCCAGGTCGCAGTCGATCACACAGGGATCGTCAACGCTGCCCCGGAACCAATAGGCCTCATATGAGGGCGCGCGCCGCTTGCGCACCCTGTGGATCCGCCCCGAGGGAGAGGCGAGGACGAAGGCGTTGTAGAAGTCGTCCCCGTCCGCTTCCAGGATGGAGGCCCCCAGATGGACGTGCCACCGGGCGGCTTCCTCTTTCAGAAAGCAGACGGTCGGTCCGTCCAGGGACTCCGCCGCGTCCCAGATGGCGGGGCTCTGCAGGTAGCCGGAGGAATAGAACTCCGGAAGGAGCAGCAGCTGGGCTCCCTGCTCCACGGCGCGCCGGATGAAGGGACTGGCGTGCTCGAGGTTGCGTTCGACCTGACCGTTTTCAGCGCGGAGCTGGAGCGCCGCGACCCGAAGCGGACTCATGCGGATCCACGGCCGACAGCATGTTCTTTCGACCGGAATCCCATGGCATGTCCCTCCGGCTGGCTGAACCCGCCTGGAGGCAATAACCGTTGGGCCTCGGTGCCGCACCCCTTCGGCCAGAGCGGGTGTCCCGACAATCGCGTGAGGAACACTCCCCCCCGGCCGAAGGTTCCCCCCCGCCCGGCAACTCCCGTCAATGCACCGCGGCCTTCCGGCGGCGGAAGCGGCGGACCTTCTCCACCAGCGTGTCCGTCAGCACACCCTTCACCGCGTTGCGGGTCTGGCGCGCCCAGTCCTCGGAGCGGGTGAACCACGTGCCCGCGAGCCCGGAGCCGTGCACGCGCAGCGACACCGTCTGGCGCTGCCGCGTCACCCAGTCCGCCTTGTAGCTCTCCGTGCCCCGCAGGAAGTCGTACTCCGTCAGGCCCAGGTCGATGGCGTCCTTGAACGTCTCCCCCACCAGCACCAGGCCCACGCTGCGATTGCGCCAGGCAGGGTCGTAGCCGGACTGGAAGTACACGAAGGTCCGCCCATGCAGGATGCCGTACACGGACGCCACCGCCTGACCGCCCACCTTCATCGTGTACATCCGCAGCCGGCCCCGCTCCGCCAGCCATTGCGTCGCGTCCCGGTGGAACGCCTCCACCCCCGCGCCCTTGATGCCCTGCGACCCTCCATCCGAGGACCAGCGCAGCGCGTGCAACCGGAAGAAGTCCGTCATCGGCCCGGCCAGCGCGCCCGGCGCGTCCGTGCGCTCGATGCGATAGCCGTCCTGCTTCTCCAACCACTTGCGCCGCCGCAGGTAGTTGTCCCGCCGGCCCGTGCGCTTGAGGAACGCGTCGAACGGCTCGCCCGGCACCAGCGGCTCGTACGGGCACACGTAGCGCTCCGTCACGCGCACGTCGCCGAACACCTCGCGCGCCGCGCCCAGCGTCGTCGAACCCTCGCGCAGGTCCGTCAAATCCAACACATCCCACTCGTCCCGCAGGCCCTGGAGCACCTGGAAGAACGTCCGGGCCACCTCCGCCTCGCGGCCCTGGCGCGCCACCACGTCCAGGTAGTCGCTGCCCACGTGCGTCTCCCCCAGGAAGCCCAGGCGCCGCACGCGCACGCCGTTCACCCAGCGGTGCTCCAGCCCCAGCGGCAACAGGCCGGTGAGCGTGCCCAGCCGGTCTCTCGCCGTCAGCACCAGCGGCCGCACGCCGGGGGAGATGCGCCGGCACCAGGGATACAGCCACTCCCAGGCGTTGAACGGCCCGGCGGTGCTCGCGTCCAGGAGCGCGTTCCACTCCGCCCGCATCCCCGCCATCCGAGAAGCACTGCCCACCGCCGCCACATCCAGCCGCGGCGTCACCCTTGGCCCCGTCGTCAATTCTTCTTCGCGGATCACCGCGTCACCCTGATGCCTTTCCCGAAGCAATACCGCGCCCCCCCGGATGGCATCACCACCCGGGAGCCAGCCCCCACCCGCTCACCCCGTGCGCTTGCTCGGACGCCGCTCCGACTTCAGCGCGGCGCGCACCACGTCCGCCACCTCCGCCATCACCTCCGGCGACAGGTCCTGGTGGCAGGGAATCTCCAGGATCGTCCGCCGCAGCTGCGCGACCTCCGGGAACTCCGACGGGTCGCACGCGGGATGGAAGCGCTTCCAGAAGTCGATGGCGTCGATGCCGCGCTCGCGCAGCCTCGCCAGCAGCGCCTCCTTGTCCTGGACCACCATCGGGTAGAACAGGGGGCTCACGCCCGCGGGCAGCTGGTTGAAGAGCGGCGGAGACACGTCACGCAGCCGGCCCAGCAGGAGGAAGTAGTTGCGGCGGCGCGCCTCGACGATGGCCTCCAGGTCCTGCGCCAGCGCGATGCGCTTCGTCAGCGGGCTCATGCCCAGGTCCACGTGCCGCCGGTCGAAGTGCTGCGTGCCCGTGGCCACCCGTTCGATGCTCGCGGCCTTCACCGTGCCGTGCCCCACCGAACGCACCAGGCCGCGCAGGCCCCGGCCCACGGCCCCGCCGCGCAGCTCCAGGTTCTGGAGGAGCGCGGACACGGTGTGGCTGAACGTGGACGCCAGGGGCGGCGCCGGCGGCGCCGGCAGGCTGTACTGCCGGGGGCCATTGACGACCAGCGCGCCCCCATTGGGTACCGGGAGCGTCTTGTAGAGGCAGAAGATGCCCACGTCGCCCGTCGTGCCCAGCGGCGTCGCGCCGTCGGACGACAGCAGCGACAGCGCGCAGTCCTCGATCAGCGGCAGGCCGTGCTCGTCCGCCAGCTTGCGCATCGCGGCCGCCGGCCCCGGGAAGCCCGCGTAGTGGATGAGGTAGAGCGCCTTCGTCTTCGGCCCGATGCGCTTCGCCACGTCCGCCAGGTCCACGTCCCAGCGGGCGCCCACGCGGTAGAAGCGCGGCGTCGCGCCCGCGTCCACCACCGCCTCCACCTCCACGCCGTGGTGATAGGAGGGCATCAGCACCTCGCCCCCCTCCAGGCGCAGCATCTTCATCGTCAGCCAGACGGCGTTGCGCGCGAAGTAGAAGTAGCGCGCGTTGGGCGAGGAGAACGGCGGCAGCGAACCCGGGCGGGCATGGGCCAGCAACATCCCTGGCCACAGCGTGGGCAGGGACGGAACGAACAGCTTGTCGGACATCTTCACCGCTTCCATCGCGCCACCACCTCTTTCGCCGCGGGTACCCACCGGAACTTCGCCGCGCACAGGGCGCGTCCGAAGGCGGTGTCATTGAACACGTAGAGCCAGGTGTGCTTGCGGACGCGATCCGTCCAGTCGCGCTTCCACACCATGTCCGGCCCCAGGAAGTCGAACTCGGTGAGCCCCCGGTCCAGGCAGTCCCCCAGCACCTCCTCCATCAGGAGCTGCCCCGGACTGCATTCCTTGAGGTTCTCGTCGTAGCCGGGCTTGAGCAGGAAGTAGCGCCCGCCGTACTCCAGGCCGTACTGGAACGCGACCGCGCGCCCGTCCACGCGCAGGAAGTACAGCGCCAGCCGCCCGCGGTAGGCCGAGTCCCGCGCCAGCTCCGTGTAGAAGCCCCGCGTCTTCCCGTCCTGCGACATGGCCGTGCCGCGCTGGCCCTTCCAGCCGCTCTGCTCCAGCAGCAGCCCCTCCTCCAGCGTGCCCTCCAGGTCCAGGCCCCCATCGACGCGCTCGAAGGTGACCTTCCCCTTCTCCTCCAGCTTGCGCCGGCGCCTGCGGCAGTTGGCCTTGAACTTGGACGGCAGCGACGCGAAGAACGCGTCCTTCTTCGCGGGCAGCGGCACATAGGGCGACTGCAATGACTCCCACTCGCCCACCGGCAGCCCGCCCCGCCTCGCCGCGTCCAAGAGGCGAAAGCCCGCCCCGCCGTCCGGCACGTCCGTCAGCCGCAGCACGTCCCAGCCGCCCGTCTCGCGCAGGTGCGCGAGGAACGCGGCCGCCGCGGCCTCCGGCTCGCGCGCCACCACGTCGAAGCGGCAGGAGTGCGCGTTGGCCGCGGAGGTGAGCTGGCGCACGGGCACGCCGTACATGGACGTGCGCTCCTCCACCAGCGGCAGCCCGGCGGTGAGCGCCCCGTCCTCGCCGCGCAGGAGCAGCACGCGCATGCGCGCCCCCGCGGCGAAGTTGTCCAGCCACAGCCGCAGGAACTCGTGCCGGTAGAACAGCTCGTTGGAGGTGCCCTCCACGAGCAGGTTCCACTCGGCTTCCAAGGACATGAAGGCCGCCCGGTCGTTGATTTCCACGACGCGCGGCGGATCGGCACGGAGGTCTCTGGCTTCCATCATCGCGGGCCCCAAGGTGGTGACGGGTGGAGCGCGCTACAAGCCGCTGCGCGCCATCTTCAGGAGGCAGGCGGCGACCTTGCGGCTGTCGTGTCGGATCTTCGACCCCTCCTTGAGGAGGTCCGCCTGCACGGGGATCACCCCGGACGACAACAGCTCCCGCGCCTCCGCCGTCACCACGATGGACCCCTTGCGCGCATAGCGCTGGATGGAGTCATCCGCGGGCATCCGGCCGTTGACGAGGACCGCGTCCAGCACCGGCCCCACGTGGTCGATGACCGCCTGCACGTGGTCCAGGCAGTTCATGCCGTCCGTCTCACCCGGCTGGGTCATCAGGTTGGCCACCATGACCTTCAGCGCGCGCGTCTCCTTCAGCGCCTGGGCCACGCCGTCCACCAGCAGGTTGGGCAGCACGCTCGAGTACAGCGACCCCGGGCCAATGGCGATGAGGTCCGCCGAATAGATGGCCTCCAGCAGGCCGTCCACCGGGGGCGGCGAGCGCGGGCTCAGCGACACGCGGCGCACGCGGCCCTGGGCGCGGCAGATGTTGCGCTCGCCCACCACCTCCGTGTCGTCATGCATCTGCGCGACCAGTTGCACCGACGAGAGCGTGCTGGGCAACACCTGGCCCTGCGCCCCCAGGAGCTCCCCGGAAAGCCGCACCGCCTCCAGGAAGTCGCCCTTCAGCTCCGCGAGCGCGGCGATGAGCAGGTTGCCCACCGCGTGGCCAGCGAGGCCCCGCGCGCCGCCGAAGCGGTACTGGAACACGTCCTTCAGCGCGCTCTTGCCGCCCGCGAGCGCCACCAGACAGTTGCGGATGTCCCCCGGGGGCAGCGCGCCGTGCAGCCGTCGCAGGCGGCCGGAGCTTCCGCCGTCGTCGCTCATCGCCACGACCGCGGTGATGTCCACGCCGGGCTGGCCCGCGCGGGGCGTGGCGCGGCGGGCAAGGCCGCGCAACACCATGGGGAGGCCCGTGCCTCCGCCCATGGCGACGATGCGCGTCGGGCGGTCCATCGGGGCCTGCAGCAGCTCGTTGCGCTCCGCGTTCAGCCGCTTGTTGCGCGCCTCATCCTGACTCCACGACTCCGGGAACGGCGCATCCACGTCCATGCCCACCATGTTCCGACCCCCTCGCCCATCCCAATCCATTGCCCACCCTCGCCATCCCGGCCGCCCCCGACAACCAGAGACCGCGGATGGCTTCAGCGCGTGACGTTCGATGCGACTACCGGGCACCCCGCCCCAACAACACGTGCCGGACGGTGTGGAAGATAATGGCGACGTCCAGGAACAACGACCCGTTCTTCACGTAGTACAGGTCGAACTCCAGCTTATTGCGCGCGTCCTCCACCGACGCTCCGTAGGGGTAGCGGATCTGCGCCCAGCCCGTGATGCCCGGCTTCACCGCCTCGCGCACGCCGTAGAACGGGATCTGCTGCTTGAGCTGTTCGGTGAACACCGGCCGCTCCGGCCGGGGACCCACGAAGCTCATGTGGCCCAGCAGCACGTTGAAGACCTGCGGGATCTCGTCGATGCGCGTGCGGCGGATGAACTTGCCCACCCGGGTGACGCGGTCGTCGTTGGAGCGCGCCCACACCGCGCCGTTCTTCTCCGCGTCGGTGCGCATGCTGCGGAACTTCCACAGCGGGTACGCCCGGCCGCCCAGGCCCACGCGGTCCTGCCGGTAGAAGACGGGGCCCCGGGAGTCCAGCTTGATGGCCAGCGACACCAGCACCAGGAAGGGCGACGCCATCAGCAAGAGCAGCGACGCCACCGCCAGGTCGAACATCCGCTTGAAGGCCCGCCGCAGCGGCGACACCGTCATCTCATCCGCGAAGGCGAAGTCGCTGGCGCGCAGGAACTGCACCGGGATGCGGCGCAGCACGCGCTCGCAGAAGCCAGCCGCGTCGTACACCCGCCGCCCGTCCAGCCGGCAGCGCAGGAGCGAGTCCACCCAGTTGGCGCCGCGCATGTCGTCCGCGGCCTGCACCACGTAGGAGGCGTTGAACCGGGACGCCGTCGCGTCCAGCGACTCCTCCACCTTGCGCGGGTCCACCAGGGCCACCACGCGGAAGGACCCCTCGCCGCCATCTTCGATGGCGCTCGCCACCGCGCGGGCCTTGAGGCCATCCCCCACGATGAGCACCGCGTCGGGTTCGCCCACCAGGGCGCGGATGGACACGCGCACCACCAGCGTGCCGGCCAGGGCCCCCATCGCGCCGCCCAGCAGCGTCCCGGGGGGCAGCACCACCGGGAGGACCAGCGGCAAGAGCAGCATCACCACGCCCGCCACCATCGCGGTGACGCCCGCGGCCTTGAGGAAGCGGTAGCCGCGCGTGCGGTCCTCGGCCGCGATGCGCAGGTCGTAGAGGTCCAACAGGTACAGCGTGAACTGGAAGGTGACGACGAAGGCCAGCCCCAGCCCCACCAGCGTCGGCCACAGCGTGGCGAGCGGCGGGCGGGTGCCCAGGGGCGCGAAGAGGGCCGCGCACGCCGCGGCTCCCGCGACACAGGCCAAGGCGATCGCCGACGACTCAGCGAGAAAGAACGTCAACTTCTTGGCTGAAAAGTAGTGATGGAAAACGCGAAGCACGTGACTCCTCCAACCCCGACCCGCCGCCACTCCAGGCCCCCCGCCCTTCGCGCCTCATCGGCGCGAGGAGCGGGTTGGGCCACGAAACACCTTCACCGCTGCGTCACCGCGCTACTTCTTCACGTAGTTCTTCAGGTACGGGGTCGCGTTCACTTCCGCCCCGTTGAGCACGCAGCCCACCAGCGCCGCGCCCGCCAGCTGCTCCACCGCCTGGTTCACCACCTTGGAGGGGGTGACGTTGGCGCGGATGACCATCAGCACGCCGTCCATCTGGTGGCCCAGGATGGCCGCGTCCGCGAACGGCAGCGTGGGCGGCAGGTCCACGTACACCTCGTCGAAGCCCTCGCGCACCGCCTTGAGGAACTGCTTCATGCGGGCGCTGGCCAGCACCTGGGTGCTCTCCTCCGGCGTGGAGCCGGCGGGGATGACCGCCAGCTTCGTGGAGTTGAAGCGCCGCACCACGTCGCGCACGTCACACTCCCCGGCCAGCAGCTCCGCCAGGCCCTGCTTGTTGCGCATGCCCAGCGTGGGGGCCACCTGCCCCCGGCGCAGGTCCGCGTCCACCAGCAGGATGCGGCGCTCGGGGTTCGCCCGGGCGGCGGCCAGCGCCAGGTTCACGCTCGTCACCGTCTTGCCCTCGCCGGGCATCGCGGAGGTGAGCGCCACCACCTTCATCGGACGCTGCTCGCGCATCCGCTCCAGCCGGTAGTACAGCGTGCGGTATTGCTCCGCGGCCACGGAGGCAGGGGCCGTGAGCGTGACCACCCGCCGGTCCACCGCGTTCGAGGAAGCCCCGCTGTCATCCATGCGCGGCAGGAAGTTCCCGGCCCGCTCCATCGTCGAATCCATCTGGTTTTCTCCAATCCTTTCCATCTGGGGGCGGCAATTAATTCAGGGACGTGGGTGACGAGACGCTGTTCTTGCTGCCGTTCATTGGCATCAACACGCGCTTCTCCGTCTTGCCTTGCATGTTCGGGACCACCGCCAGGACGGGCAGCGTCAGGCGCTCGCGGACCTCGGAGCCGTCGCGCAGGCTGTCGTCGCGCATCTCCAGGACGGTGCCGGTGAGGACCCCCAGGGCCAGGGCCACCAGGGCGGCGATGAGCAGCCCGCTCATGCGGTCCGGGCGGGCCGGCGCGGAAGGCACCCCGGCGGGCGAGATGACGTTGAACAGGCTCTGGGCGCTCTTGGCCTCCAGCTCCTGGGCGATCTCCGCCTCCACCTTGCGGCTCACCACGCTCTGGTACTTGGTGCGGGCGATCTCGTAGTCGCGGTTCATCACGGACAGCTCCTGGGCCCAGCGGGGCGTGTTGTTCAACCGCGCCTGGTAGGCCTCCGCCTGCTTCTGCAGGTCCATGATGTCCTTCTGGATGTTGGCGACGAGCAGGGTCACGCGGGTGCGCTCGTTGCGCTCGGCGGTCATGCGGCCCTCCGCCTCCTTGCGCTGGCCGTTGATGTCTCCCAGCTCACGCTCCATGCGCTTCACTTCCGGGTGGTCCTCCGTCCACTGGGTCTTGGCCTGGGTCAGCGTGCGGGACAGCCCGCTCTCCGCCGTCTCCAGCCGGCCGGCCTCGCTGTCCGCCGCGTTGCGGGCGCGGGCCAGGTCGGAGCGGCGCGCCTCCGCGGTGCGCAGCTCCTCGGACTTGGTCTGCAGCTGGGCGCTGATGCGCTCCAGGCCGCGCATGTTCATCTCCATCTGCTCGGGCAGCTCGCCCAGGTGGTCCACCTTGAAGCGGGAGATCTTGCTCTCCCAGGAGGACACGGCCTTGCCCATGGAGATCATCTCGCCGTTGAAGAGGTCCGTGGCGCGAGCCGCCTGCGCCTGACGGATCTTCAGCGTCTCCTCGGAGAAGATGGCCGGCAGGCGGTTGGTCACCTGCGCCACCACCTGCGGGTCGCGCCCGGCGTAGGTGAGCTCGAAGGCCGTCTCACCCTCGACGCGCACGGTGATGTCCTTGCGCATCTGCTCCACCGCGGCCTCGACGCCCTTCTCGGAGACGAGCTCCGGGTAGAGGTTCATCTCCTCGATGGCCTTCTGCAGCACCGGCCGCGCCAGCAGCTCCTGGCGCACGGTGACCAGCCGCTGTTCGATGAGCTCGCTCACCGTGCGCTGGACCATCTCCTCCCCCGGGCGCTGCGGCTCCACGCGCACCACCACCGATGCCTCATAAATGCTCGGCCGGGTCACCACGATGGCCACGCCCAAGACGAAGATTGCCGCAGCGATCGCCCCCACCAGGGCCTTGCGACGCCACAGCGCCGCAAGCATCTGGTCCGCCGTCATCCCACGCTCCATGATCCGCTCCTCCATGCCTCGAACTCGAAAGTTGCCTACCAAGGTGTCATGACCAGACGGAGGGCGAACACGTTGCGTGTCAGGTCCCCCGCACCGACGACGTCCGCCGCGCCCACCTGCGCGATGCGGTCCACCGCCCCCTGCAGCGCGAGCTTCCGGCTGAGCCGGTACTCGACGCCTCCTCCCACCGCATAGCCCTGCGACACGTTCACGGTGTTCCGCCACTCCTTGTAGTTGTGTCCTGGCGCCGCCCCGTTGCGGAAGAAGCTGGCCGCGCCGAAGGCGGACAGCCGTTGGGTGAACCGGTGCGCGCCAATCAATGACGCGTAGTCCGCCCACACCGCTCCGGAGAAGCCGCTGGCCCCCACCAGGTCGTGCCCCGTCGCGAAGCCCAGGTCGGTGCGCTCACCCTCGCGCATCAGCTCCAGCGACACGCGGGGCAACCACCCACCGCGAGACGAAATCGAGGGCAGGTAGCGCACCGGCCCGGCCCGGACGGTCAGCGTGGTCGGGCGGCCCAGCCGGTAGCGCAGGGCCGCCGCCGCGCTGTGCGCCTGGCTGTAATCACCGTCGTACAGGAAGCCCTGGTAGCGGTACTCCGCGCCCAGGGACAGCCGGCGCGTGGTGCGGTACCACAGCTCCACCGAGGGGGTGTGCGCGTAGCCCGCGACCCGCCCCGGTTCGATGATGCGAGTCGCTTCGAACAGGTAGTTGCCGCGGACATCCATCCGCTCCGTCACGCGCCCCGTGAGCCCCACCCGCGTCTGCGCATAGAAGGTGGGGGACGTGGAGCGCGCCAGGCCGTCGCGCGGCAGCGACGTGGGGTCGGAGACGCGGAACACCCTCGCGCTGGCGTCCAGCCGCAGCCGGCGCGACAGCACGTCGCGGAAGCCCAATCCCAGGCGGTGATCGAAGGTCACCTTGCCGGAGCCGTGCCGGGCCAGGAGGTCCCCGGCGTAGTACGAGTCGAACGTCACCTGCTCGTTCTTCACGTCCAGGCCCAGCCGGGGGGACAGCTTCGTCATGAACTGCCCGTTGGTGCCATTGGCGCCCAGGCGCAGGTCATTGTCGAAGCGCTCCTCCGCCGTCAGGCGCAGTCGCGGCGCCAGGATGGTGGCTGCCTGCGCGGCCGGCGCGGCGATGAGACAGCCTGTAATCACTGCTCGCTTCCAGTTGCCCCTCACCGCCGCCCTCCCGTCCAAACCCACACGCCCACGCTCCCTGCCTCTGGATGTCTGTCTTTCTTTCGACCGCGCGTCCGGCCCCCGTCACGGGACGACGACGGTGTCACCCGGCCGCAGGATGACGCTCTCGCCCTTGGGGGAGACCAGGTCGCTGTAGCGCACCGGGAACTGCCCGCCGTTGCCGTCCGTGCGGATGACGACGATGCCGTCGGAGTTGGCGAAGTCGGTGAAGCCGCCCGCCAGCGCGATGGCCTGCAGCAGCGACACGCGGCCCCGCAGCGGGTAGGCGCCCGGGTGGGCCACTTCGCCCGTCACGAAGACGCGGGTGCTGTTGACCTCGCGGACGATGACCGTCACGCGCGGCTCCTGCACGAACGGCTGGAGGCCCGCCTTGAGCGCCTCGGCCAGCTCCGTGGGCGTCTTGCCCGCGGCCTGGATCTCCCCCACCATCGGAACGGAGATGTAGCCGTCCGGGCGCACCGGCACCGTGCGCGACAGCTCCTGATCCCGCCACACACTCACGTCGAGCACGTCCTCACGGCCAATGCGGTAAGGCTGATCCGCGTTGTCGACCTTCAGCGTTTGCTGGTGAGCACAACCCGACAGGAGGAGCATCCCCATCACCGTCCAGAACCCCGTGCGCCGCATTCCCATCTTCCGCTCTCCTTCGTTCACTGATGTCCGCGCGAGCCACCAATCACACGCCCCGAAGGGCCGGGCGGTGCGCTTCTGGCGGAGGCTCTTAGCAGCGCGTGTGCCAGCGGCCAGGCGGAGGGAAATCCCTTGGAATGCGGTGGGTTACGGCGTGCCACATCGTGCGCACATGGGAGCATCCGGGAAAAATTCCGGTCCCCCCCCGCTGTTCTCGGCTGTGCTTTCTGCCGTTCGGTTCCACGGGGTGGAAGAGGTTTGCCCAACGCGCCCCACGCCACTTCCACAGCGCAAAACGCTTCCTCTGGGGCCCGGGTAACAACACCCCGGCACGGGTCTTGAAGAGTGGATGTGCGTCGGACAGCGGTTGCGGTTCAGGGGTCCAATTCAGTCACCAAGGGGACAGCGGAATGGGCAAGGTGGCAGGGGCGGTGGGGGTGGTCTTCATGCTCGGGACCAGCGTGGTGGGCCTGATGGGGGCCTCGCTGGGCAACGGCGTCGAGGCGGGTGTCCTGGGCATGGTGGGCCTGGCCCTCTATGGAGGCAGCGCGCTCTTGAGCAGCAGGGCGGCGGTGCCCGCTGGCGTCGCGAAGCAGGCTTGAAGCCAGTCCTGAAGGACTGAGGGAGTCACGGGCCTTCGGGCCGGAGCGCGACGTGGGGAGCCCAGGCTTCCCTCCGCGTCCGGTCCGGGGGCCCATTTTTCTACGCGGGTGAACCCCGTCGCGTTCGAGCCTTCATGGCCAAACCGTGAGGGAACAATGCACCCACCGTGAAGCCGTCTCACGGCGGTTGAAAGAATCTCCTCCCCCGCACAGACGCCCGGCCCTCCCGTGCAGCTTGATTTCACGGCGAGGGCCGGCCTCACACGCCTCGGGGATGACGAATGATTCGCGGTACACCAGGTGAATCAAGCTCGACGAACAGCCTTCGCACGCATCCGCGCGTGCTTCGTGGACTCAGGACACTCGCTCGAATGGCGGGGATGCTCGCCGCCGTCGTCCTGCTGTCCGCATGCCCCGACGGGCGTGGCCCCGCGCAAGGCGGCCCCCGGCTCCCCGAGGGCGCGCTTCCCTCCACCACGGTGGGGCTCGACTACGAGGCTGTGTTCACGGCGTCGGGCGGCCTGCCTCCGCTTCGCTACACGCTGACGCCTCCTCCTGGCTTCTCCTTCTACTTGGGGGAAGGGAGGCTGACAGGTCAAAGCACCGAGGCTGGCGACTTCGCGCTCACCGTCAGCGTGACGGACGCGAATGGCGAAGAGGACACCCGCACCTATCCGCTGAAGGTCTGGCCCTTTCTCGAGGTCGTCAGGGCCACGCTCCCCCCTGCCATCGCAGGCGCCAGCTACGAGCAAGTCCTCGCCGCCGCGGGCGGGTGTCCTCCGCTGCGATGGTCCCTGACGGAGGGCTCGCTGCCGACCGGCGTCTCGCTCTCCGGCGATGGAGTGCTGACCGGCCTCCCGCAGGAGCAGGGCATCCATCCCCTCACCCTGCGAGTGCAGGACGCCAACGGCGCGACGTCCGAAGCGCGAATGGAGCTGGTGGTCCTCGGCCCGGACTCGCAATCCGATGGAGGGCCTGCGCCCTCGACCTTCCCGCTGTCGGTGGCCAACTGGAACATCGAGTGGTTTGGGGACACGCAGTATGGACCCAGTGACGAAACGCTTCAGCTGACCAATGCCCAGGCGGTCATCGCCGACGCGGGCGTGGACTTCTGGGGCCTGGCTGAAATCGTCGACACGGCGCACTTCAACGCGTTGAAGGCACGGCTGCCCGGCTACGACGGCTTCCTCGCGAACGACGCTTCTCGCGTGTCGTCCGGTTCGAGCCAATACTCCTCCTCCGACCAGAAGGTGGGGGTGCTCTTCAAGTCGGACGTGGTGCAGGTGCTGCGAGCGGATGTCGTCCTCACGAATTACCGCTACGAATTCGGCACGCGCCCGCCCCTGCGGGTGGACCTGCGCGTCAAGCGGGGCGACACCACCGTGGATGTGACGGCGTTCGTCATCCACATGAAGTCCGCCACCAGCCCGACGGATTACGCTCGCAGGGCAGTCGCCGCCAGGCAGCTCAAGGCCTATCTGGACCTCAACCTGCCCACGCAGCGGGCCCTGGTGGTGGGCGACTGGAATGATGACGTGGACATGTCCATCGTCACCGGCACCGACCCCAGCACCGGTAAGCCGTACGAAACGCCCTACCGCAACTTCGTCGACGACCCGGACAACTACATGTTCACCACCCAGGCCCTGTCTCAGGCTGGCGTGGGGAGCACGGCGAGCCGCAACACGTTCCTCGACCACCAGCTCGTCACCAATGAACTGTGGGCTGATTACGTGACCAACTCGACCACGGTGCTGCGCCCGAACATCTCCCAGTACCGTTACACCACGTCCGACCACTATCCCATCATCAGCCGTTTCAACCTGGGCCAGCATTTCGGGAGTGGGATTGGAGGCACGACAGCTCAGACGGATGACATTCCGGGAGCCCCCCCTCCTGCCCCTGATTCGCGGGGCGTCGAAGCCACGCCATGAGTCGCCGCTGCGTCGCCAGGAAGACCCGCTCTTGAGCACCCACCTCAGGGCTGGCGCGGCTCCGCTTCCGGAGCCGCGTCGGCCGGCGGCGCGGCGGAGGTGGGCAGGGGCGGCACCTCCTGCTCGGGCCGTGGCGGTTGTTGGGAGCCCTCTGCCTCCTGGCGGCGCAGGCGCAGCGCGCGGCTCCATAGGGCGATACCGGCCCAGACCCCCAGGAGCGCCACCGGCACGGCCACGGCGTGGGGCCAGTACAGCGCCACGCCCGCGAGCGCCAGAGGCACGACCCCCGCGCCGAAGACGACCTTGGACTCCGTGCGGCCCAGCTCGCGGTGGTTGGTGACGGCGGCGCCCACGGTGTTGCCCAGGCGCACGGCGCCCGCGGCCGCGCGGCTCATGCTGCCCCGCCGGCCAGGAGTACCCCGCCGCGCGCGAGGCAGCAGGGGCGCGGCCTTGAGGCGCCGTGCCCTTCCGTCGAGCACCACCTCGGTCGCGTGCTCCAGGTCCTCCAGGTACATGGCCTCCATCCGCTGGGCGAAGGGGCCATCCTCCACCGCGACGTCGATCTCGGAGTTGCCCAGCCAGCTCGCGGGGTTGAGGTTGGACGAGCCCACGCGTGCCCAGGTGCCATCCGCCACCGCCGTCTTGGCGTGGAGCATGGTGCCATTCCATTCATAGACACGGATGCCGGCCTCCAACAGGGGTCGGTAGCCGGCCTGCGTGAGGGGGCGCAGCGCGGGGATGTCACTGCTGCCGGGCACGAGCAGCCGCACATCCACGCCATCGCGTGACGCGGCCCGGAGCGCCTGGACATAGGCGGCGGTGCCCACGAAGTACGCGTCGGTGAGCCACAGCCGCTGGCGCGCGAGCGAGGCGATGAGCTGGTCCACGCGGAACAGGCCCGCGCTCCAGGGGACGCCGGCCACCACGCGCAGGGCCACCTCGCCCATGGGCAGCGAGGCGCGGGCGGAGAGGCAGGCCTCCTCGTCGAGCGGAGCGCCCACCGTGCTCCAGCCCTGGGCGAAGGCACGCACGAGGTCCGCCACCGCGGGGCCGCGGATCTCCAGGCCGGTGTCCCGCCACGGGGCCACGCCCCTGGCCGCGTCGCCCACCCACTTGTGGCTCACGCACAGGCCGGACACGAACCCCACCTCCCCGTCCACGGTGAGCGTCTTGCGGTGGTTGCGGCCCAGCCACGCCAGGGGCCGGTCGAACTGGAAGGGATTGAAGCAGCGCACCTCCACGCCCGCGTCGCGCAGCGTGCGCCAGAAGTGCCGGGACGCGGTGCCCTGACAGCCCAGCCAGTCGTAGAGCACGCGGACCTGCACGCCGTCCCGGGCGCGGGCCATCAGCGCGTCCGCGAAGGCGCGGCCCACGTCGTCGTCCTCGATGATGTAGTTCTCGAAGAGGATGGAGCGCTGGGCCTCGTGGATGGCGCGCAACCACGCGGGGGAGTTCTCGCGCGCGTCGCGCAGCAGGTTCACGGCGTTGCCCGGCATGAGCGGCGCGCCAGCGGCCCGGGAGAAGACCTGCTCCGCCAGCCCATGCTGCCTGCCGCGGATGCCCGAGGATTTCACGAGGGCCACGTTGTGTCTCCTCGGGCCAGCGAGGCGCCCACCCAGGTTCCAGGTGAGGTGCGCTCCATGAAGGCCCGTCGCAAGGGTCCGGGCCTGGAAGACGCCACCGCCCTCCCCCACGCAGCGGGGGCTCGCCCGGCAGGCTGTCGTCCCCGCGAAAGGGGGTCCGGGGACGGAGGGGTGCGCGGCGAGACGCTGGCTTCCATGCGCGACCTTTCCCCCGAGCGCGGTGCGCCGGGTCCCTCGGTGCGAGGCGATGCGGTTTCTCGTGGGCCACCGGTGCTGCGATCCGGTGGCTCTGCGCTTCCTATCCTTCCCACGTGCCTCGCCCCAAGGACGACTTCGGGGCGTTGGGGGATGCATGGTCAGGATTGCCAGGACAAACCCGACTCGTGATGCGCTGACTCAGCGAAGCGCATCACCCCACCCTCCACCCTGGAGCGGCGAACGCTCCCCCCTTGAGGCCCATGTCCTCCGCGATCATCACTCCCACCAACGCAGCCCGCCTGGAGCGCGTGCGCCAGCTGCGAACCTCCCGAAGCACCTCCGACAGCGGCCAGAAGCTCGCCTTCGACTCACGGGGGACCCGGTTGGTCTCGACGGCCCAGCGAGGCTCCCACGTGTGCTGGTGGGACCTGACGGACGCATCGGACGCGCCCGTCCACGGCGCGGAGCTCACCCTGACCCCCACCCTGGCCTTCATCCCCCTCACGAACCTCGTCGTGGGCGCGGGCCCGCCGGTCGCGTCCGCCGCCACGCCCTGGCGCCCCCGGCTCATGGGGCTGTCCGCGCGGGACGGCACGCTCCTGCGTGAGACCGCCATGCCCCATGTCGTTTCGAGCCTCGGGGCCTCCCGTGGGGGCCGCCTGCTGATGCTGTTTGAAGAGGGGGAGGCGCTCCTCTGGGATGCGGCGGACTGGCGGCCGGTCCGCGAGCTGCGGGGATGGCCGGAGAGCATCTCCGTGAATGCGTGCACCGTTTCACCCGATGGGCGTTTCGCGGCGGCGGTGGCCCGGTCCGATTTCGAGGATCGGGGACGGTTCTGGCTCTGGGACCTGGCGACGGACGCCCTCCCCTGGAGCCTGTCCCTGGACGCCCCCTTCCTCTGGAGCATCGCCTTCCATCCCACGGAGCCGCTGCTCGTCGTGGGCGGGAACACGAACGAAGTCGCCGTCGTGGACGCAGCCGAACGACGGGTCGTGCGGACGCTGTCCCAGTTCGACCGCTACGCCTGCAACCTCGATTTCAGTCCCGACGGCCGCCTCCTCGTCGCATCGGGCGACGGCCGTGGCTTCGTCGTCCACCGCTTCGACACTGGCGACGTGCTGTTCTTCCACGGCGACGACAACAACCCTCAAACGAGTGACGCCGTGTTCTCCCCCGACGGCCGGGGCATCGCATGGGGCCAGGGAGACGGCACCGTGGGGCTCTGGTGCGTGACTGACGAAGCACCTGCCCTGCGCTAGGGTGCGCGGCCATGGCGACTCGGCGGTACTGGTTGATCAAGAGCGAGCCCTCCGTCTACGCGTACGCGAAGCTGGAGGAGGACGGCAGCACGGCGTGGACGGGCGTGCGCAACTTCGAGGCCCGCAACAACCTCCGGGCCATGACGCCCGGGGACCTGTGCCTCTACTACCACTCCAACGAGGACAAGGCCGTCGTCGGCGTGGCGCGCGTGCTCTCGAAGCCCGGGCCCGACCCCACCGCGCCCGGCGAGGACTGGGCCTCCGTGGACATGGGCCCCGTCGTCGCCTTCACCACCCCGGTGACGCTCGCCACCATCAAGGCCACGCCCGCGCTCAAGGACTTCCCGCTGCTCACCCGCAGCCGCCTGAGCGTCACGCCCACGCCCACCGAGCACTTCGAGCTCGTCCTGAAGATGGGCAAGACGAAGCTGCCCAAGGCCCGAGCCCGCGCATGAGCGCCGCCCGCGAAGTCCGCGCCGACTTCGACCGTGCGTCCATCGTCGTGTACCAGGCCTACCCCGACGCCATCGCGGACGTCGCCGTGAAGCAGCAGCGGTTCGGCCCGCCCTTCTCCGTGGGCCGGATGACGTGGATCAAGCCCAGCTTCCTGTGGCTCATGCACCGCTCCAACTGGGGCCGCAAGAGCGGCCAGGAGCGCACCCTCGCCGTCCGCATCAAGCGCTCGGGCTGGGAGGAGGCGCTGGGCGGGGGAGTCCTCACCGGCTACGAGCCCCGCGCCCACGGCGCGCCGGACACCTGGCGCAAGGCCTTCGAAGCCGCGCCCGTCCACATCCAGTGGGATCCGGAGCGCACGCTGCGTGGCGCGGGCCTGCCCCACGACAGCATCCAGGTGGGGCTGAGCCGCGCCATCATCCAGCGCTTCGTGGAGGACTGGACCGTCTCCATCACCGACCTCACCCCCCTGGTCCAGAAGCTGCGCAAGCACCTGGACGACGGGCGCGCGGACCAGGCGACGCGCCACCTGCCGAAGGAGTCCGTCTACCCGGTGCCCCCGGAGCTCGCCCGCCGCCTGGGAATGTGACGGGGCCACCGGAGATCCCCTCGGCTCCGACGCGAGTTGTTATGTTCGGGCGATGGCGGACATCCCCAACCTGGAGACCCTGCGCACCTCCCTCGAACGCGTCGACGAGGAGATCCTCGACCTGCTCCAGCGGCGCATGGCCCTGGCGGACGACGTGGCGCGCGCCAAGCTGGTGACGGCCTGGCCCTTCCGGGACCCCCAGCGCGAGGACCTGCTCTTGCGCAAGCTGCGCGGCCGGGCAGCGGAGCGAGGCCTGGATCCGCATGAGGTGGAGCGCCTCTACCGCGTCATCCTGGACATGTCCGTCGCTCGCCAGCAGGGCCTGCTGACCCGCCTGGACACCACGCCGCTGCGGGTGGGGTATCTGGGCGTCGAGGGCTCCTACAGCCACCTCGCCGCCCGCCAGCGCTACGCCCACAGGCAGGGCGGCGTGCTCCTCACCGGCTTCGACTCCGCCCGGCAGGCGGTGGAGGCCCTCAAGCAGGGGGCGCAGGACCTGCTGCTGCTGCCCATCGAGAACACCACCGCCGGCAGCATGAACGAGACCTACGACGTGCTCGCCGCGGGCGACGCCGTCATCACCGGCGAGGTGGTGAGCCAGGTGGACCACCGGCTCCTGGGCGTGAAGGGCGCGAAGCTGGAGGACCTGCGCGAGGTGCTGTCCCACCCGCAGGCGCTGGCGCAGTGCGAGGACTTCCTGCGCACGCACGTGCCGCGGGCCCGCGCCGTGTTGGGGCCGGACACCGCCGTCGCCGCCCAGATGGTGGCGGACCGCAATGACGTGACCGTGGCCGCCATCGCCAGCGAATCCGCCGCGGCCCGCTTCGGCCTCGTGGTGCTCGCCAGCGACCTGCAACCCGGCGCCGACTTCACGCGCTTCGTGGAGGTGGGGCGCCAGCCCACGCCGCTCGCGCCGGACGTGCCCTGCAAGACGTCCCTGCTGGTGGTGCTGGAGCACCGCCCCGGCACGCTCGGCCAGGTGCTGCAGCGGCTCACGCAGCGCGGGGTGAACCTCTCCAAGCTGGAGTCGCGCCCCATCCCAGGCGCGCCGTGGAAGTACCGCTTCTACCTGGACGTGGAGGGCCACGCCGCGTCCGCGGCGGTGACGGCGGCGCTGGAGGACCTGCGCCCGCTCACCTCGTCGCTGCGCGTGCTGGGCACCTACCCGCGCGCGGAGCCCATCGATGGCTGACGCCGCCTCCCGCCGCATCGCCTTCCAGGGCGAGCTCGGCGCGTACGGCGACGAGGCCACCGGCGCCTTCTTCGGCCCGGCGGTCACGCGGGTCCCCTGCCCCACCTTCCGCGCCGTCTTCGAGGCCGTGGCCTCGGGCGCGGTGGACGGCGGCGTCGTCCCCATGGAGAGCGCGCTCGCGGGGCCCGTGGCGGAGGTCGTGGACCTGCTCCTGGAGTTCACCCCGCCCATCTCGGGGGAGCTGCGCCTGCGCGTGCGCCACTGCCTGCTCGCGCCCCCGGGCCACACGCTCGCGGGCGTCACGCGCGCGCTGTCCCATCCGCAGGCGCTGGCGCAGTGCGCGGGGTGGCTGCGCGGGCACCACCTCCAGCCCGTGCCGGAGGCGAACACCGCGGTGGCCGCCCGGCGCGTGGCGCAGGAGGCCACCCCGGGCACCGCGGCCATCGCCAGCCGCGCGGCGGGGGAGCGCTACGGGCTCACCGTGCTGGCGGAGGGCATCGAGGACTCACCGGACAACGCCACGCGCTTCCTCGCGGTGGGCCCGGCCGTCCCGCCGTCCCTGGGAGCGCGCTGGAAGACCTCCGTGGTGCTCACCCTGGACAATGGGCCCGGAGCGCTGGCGGGGGTGCTGGGGGCCTTCGCCGCGCGAGGCGTGAACGTCGCGCGGCTGGAGGCCCGGCCCGGCGGCGTCCGCGCCTGGGACTACCGCTGGTGCCTGGACGTGGACGGCGCGGAGGACTCCGCGCCGGTGAAGGCCGCCCTGGACGAGGCCCGGCGCGCCTCCACGTCGCTCCAGGTCCTCGGCAGCTACGCGCTCAACGATTGACGGTCTGCGTCCCGTCGCCGTTGCGCACGGCCTCCGTGTACGCGCCGCGCACGATGCTCGCGTAGCGCTGGAGCGCGCCCAGCTGCTCCAGGCGCAGCGCCTGCGGCCCGTCGCACAGGGCCTTCTCCGGCGTCGGGTGGAAGTCCACCAGCACCATGGACGCGCCCGCGATGAGCCCCTGGCCAATGGCGTGGAAGATGTCCGGCAGCCCGTCCGGCGGGGCCTCCGCGCGGCCAATCGCGTGCGACGGGTCCACGCACACCGGCATGCGCGTGAGCCGGCGCACCACGGGCACGTGCGCGAAGTCCACCATGTTGCGGTGCGGGTCGCCCAGGTGCGTCTTCACGCCGCGCAGGCAGAAGACGATCTTCGGGTTGCCCTCGCTCGCCACGTACTCGCACGCGTTGAGCGACTCCTCCAGCGTGATGCCCATGCCGCGCTTGAAGAGCACGGGGAAGGTGTGCTGCTGGCCAATCTGCTTGAGCAGCTCGAAGTTCTGAGCGTTGCGCGTGCCCACCTGGAGCATCACGCCCGTGGGCGTGCCCGCCTGCTTGAGCGCGTCGTTGATCTCGTCGATGTGGCGCGGGTGCGTCACCTCCATCGCGACGACCTTGATGCCGTGCTTGCCCGCCGACTCGAACACCCAGGGCAGGCACTTCGCGCCCAGGCCCTGGAACTCGTAGGGGTTGGTGCGCGGCTTGTACGCGCCCATGCGGGTGGTGGTGATGCCGCAGCGGGCGAGCGCCGCCATCATCGCGTCCACGCTCTCCAGCGAGTCCACCGCGCACAGGCCCGCGAAGAGGTTCACCGAACGGTCGTCGAAGGTGACGCCGTTGTATTCGAAGCCCGCCGTGGTGCGGTGGCCGCCGTGCCGACCGATGATCCGATACTTCTGCGACACCCGGACCACCTGGCGCACGCCGGGCAGCTGCTGGAAGGGCTCCAGCGGGACCTGCGAGGTGGAGCCCAGCAGGTACAGCTCCGTGATGGTGGACTCCGCGCCCTGCACCACGTGGGCACGGGGGGTGACGCCCTCATACTGCGAAGCGAGTTTCAGGACGGCGTTCACGACGGATTCGGGGGAATCCGGCTCGAGCATCACGATCATGCGAAGGGTTCTCCTGTGGGGGGCGACCGCTCGGCATTCAACACCGCGGGTGCTCTCTTTCCCTCCCCATTCGTACGGAAAATGACGCGGAGCGGCTCAAGAGGAGGCGGGGCGCAGCCGGGTCGCCAGCTGGGCGTAGTGCTCCCGCTGGGTAGGGTCCCCCAGGTGCTCCCAGACGTCCGCCAGGGCCTTGGCGGCCTCCACGTAGGCAGGCGAGAGCTGGAGCGCCAGCTCGAACACCTGACGGGCCAGCCGGTAGCGGGCCTTGTCCGGCCGCCGCCCCTGGGTCAGGAGCGCATTACCCAGATGGTAGACCTCGATGGCCGCCGCCTCGCGGTAGCCAGGGGTGGGGTTGAGTTGAACCGCCCGCGCCATCAGGAGGGCGGCGGCCTCCGGCTCCCCCAGCTCCAGCTGACACAGGGCGGCCTCCCGGTGGGGGTCGGCCGAGGACGGGTCCAGCTCGATGGCGCGCTGGAAGCCCTTCAGCGCCTCCTCGGTGCGCCCCAGCTGTTTGAGCGCGGAGGCCTTCGCGGTGAGCGCGGGGAAGTGGCGCGGATCCACGGCGAGGACCTGATCGAACGACTGGAGCGCGGCCTCGTGGTTGCCGGCCATGGAACGGTGGACGCCCTCGTTGAACGCCGCGTACAGCAACGACCTGGACATCGGTCCCCCATCGGACGGGTTGCGCGGGCCGCATGCCGCCACGCGGCCCGAAAGCGCAAGCCTGTCACCGGGGGACCGCGCTCCGCAAAGGCGCGCCCCTTCCCCGGCTGATGGCATCCATCGGGTTGCGCTGATGGCGCCGGCGGCCTCCCAGGAGACGGCCGTTTCAGCCGTCTGGAATTCGCCACTGTCCGGGACAGGCCTTGCGGCGCCACGCCGCTCCCAGGCGGAATCGGTCCCGAGGCCCTCATGCTCGTCTTCGAGATCGTCATCGCGCTGCTGCTGGGAGGGGCGGGGCTGGCGGCGGTGTCCCGGCGGATCGGCACCCCCTACCCGGCGCTGGTGGCGCTCGCCGGAGCGATGCTGGCGCTCATCCCGGGGAGTCCAGAGCTGGTGTTGGATCCAGAGCTGGCGCTCACCCTGTTCGTCGCCCCGGTGTTGCTGGACGCGGCCTTTGACGCGTCCCCCCGGGACCTGCGCGCGAACTGGCGTCCGGTCGCGGGCCTGGCGCTGGGGGCGGTGGCGCTCACGGTCGTCGCGGTGGCGGGGGTGGTCCGGTGGCTGGTGCCGGCCATCCCCTGGGCGGCGGCCATCGCGCTGGGAGCCATCGTCGCGCCCCCGGACGCGGCGGCGGCCACGGCGGTGCTGAAGCAGTTGCAGCCACCGCACCGGCTGCTCGTCATCCTGGAGGGCGAGAGCCTCTTCAACGACGCGAGCGCCCTGCTCATCTACCGGCTCGCCGTGGGCGCCATGGCCGCGGGTGGCGTCCTGGGCTGGAGCGCGGTGCCCCTGATGCTCGTCGTCACGGTGGGCAGCCTGCTGCTGGGGGTGGTGCTGTCGCGGTTGAGCCTGCGCATCAACAGCCACGTGGAGGACGTGTCCACGGCCGTCATCACGCAGTTCGGCAGCACGTTCGCCGTGTGGATCCTCGCCGAGCGGCTGCACCTGTCCGGCATCCTCACGACGGTCGTCTACGCGATGACCATCTCCCGGTCGGCCTCCACCCTGATTCCCGCGCGGATCCGCATCCCGTCCTACGCGGTGTGGGAGGTGGCGGTGTTCGTGTTGAACGTGCTGGCCTTCGTGCTGGTGGGCTTCCAGCTGAAGACCATCGTGGCCCGGTTCGACCACGAGACATGGCTGGAGTATTCGGCGGTCGCGGCGACTGTCACGGGCGCGGCCATCCTCGCGCGCATCACCTGGGTGATGGGAGCGGCGGCGTTCAACCGCTGGCGGAAGCTCCCAGCGACGTCCAGCGTCGCCACGCTCTCCGCGCGCGCCGCGGTGCTGGTGGGCTGGTGCGGAATGCGAGGCATCGTGACGCTCGCGGCGGCGCTGGCCCTGCCCACGGGCGGAGCGGCCTTCCCCTACCGCGACCTCATCCTCTTCACGTCCTTCGCGGTGGTGTTGGGAACGCTGGTCGTGCAAGGCCTGACGCTGCGTCCGCTGATGACGCGGCTGAAGCTGGACGACGATGGCGAGGTGGATCACGAGGTGCGGCTCGCGCGGGTGGAGACGCTGCGCGCGGGCCTGGAGGCCACCAGTGAGACCCCCGGCACGGAGCTGGCGGTCCTCGTGCGCAAGCGCTACGAGCTGCAGCTGCGCCGCGCGCGCCAGCGCCTGGAAGAGCGCTCGAGCACGGGGCCCCCGGCGCCAGGGGCCGGCTCGCCATGGGGCCCCCCCACCGCCGACGCGGACATGGTGCGGGCCGCCATGTCCGCGGGGCGCAAGCGCCTGGTGGATCTCCGGGCGAACGGCACCATCGGAGACGCGGCGTTCCAGCAGGTGGAGCAGGAGCTGGATTGGTCGGAGCTGGACCTGCAGCAGATCCTCCGGGCGGCCTCGCCCGACGAGGCGTGACGCCCGCGCGTCCCCACGGCTGCGCTCAGGGCGCCGGAGCGACCGTGGCCCCCACGGTCACGACCTGGGTCGCGGTCGCGCGCACGCCCTTGCCGTCCGTCGCGGTGAGGGTGACGGTGTAGCGCCCGGGCATGAGGAAGCGATGGGTCAGGTACCCCACCTCCGCGGTGGTGCCATCGCCGAAGTCCCACTGGAAGCGCTGGATCCAACCTCCGGGCTCCACCGTCTTCGAGCGCGTCGCGTCCAGGTAGACGTCGAAGGGCGCCTGCGAGCCAGTGAAAGGGCCGCCCGTGATGACGGGAAGGGGCCCGGACGCGGGGCTCCCCGGGTCCGTGCGTGAGAGCCGGCGCACCGTGGAGGCGCCCTGCTCCACCACCAGCACGGTGCCATCGGGCAGCCTCGCGATGCCCGTGGGCAGGCTGAAGGTGGCCCGGTCCCCCGCGCCATCCTGCGCGCCATGCGAGCCCGTGCCGGCGAAGGTCCGCACGCGGCCGTCGCTCACGGAGCGGATGCGCTCGTTGCCGGTGTCCGTCACGAGCAGCTGGCCGTCGTCCCAGGCCGCGCCCAGCAGCGGCATGAACAGCGCCGCGCGCCCCAGCCCGTCGGCGAAGCCCCCGGTGGAGTTGCCCGCGGGCGTGGTGGTGGTGAAGGCGCCGTCGAGCGCCACGCGCCGCACGGAGCGGTTCCCGGTGTCGACAATCCACAGCGCGCCCCCACCCACGGCGATGCCCGTGGGCCGCTTGAACCGCGCCAGGCTGCCGACACCGTCGGTGCTGCCAGCCCCCTTCTTCCCGATGACCGTGCTCACCCGCCCGTCCGGGCTTACGCGCGCCAGCCGGTGGTTGAAGGTGTCCACCACGTAGAGGTCCGTCCCCGCGAAGGCGAGCCCGCTGGGCGTGGAGAAGCGCGCGGCGGTCCCCACACCCTCCACGTTGCCGGAGCGCCCCTCGCGCGAACCGGTGAAGGTGCTCACCGTCCAGCGGGCATCCCGCGCGATGCGCACGACGCGGTGATTGCCCGTGTCCGCCACGTAGAGGGTGCCATCGGAGCCAACGGCGATGGCCTGCGGAGAGCGCAGCGCGGCGCTCGCGCCGGGGCCCTCGCCCACGCCAGCGACGCCGGTGCCCGCGACGGTGGACACGGTCCTCGCCGCGTCGTTGGCGATCATCCGCACCACGTGGTTGCCCGTGTCCGCGACGAACACGTTGCCCGCGCCATCCACGGCCAGACCGACGGGACGACGGAAGCGCGCGGACGCGGCCGGACCATTCTGCAGACCCTCCTGGAATGCACCGCCCGCGAACAGGGTGACGCTCGCGGCCTGCCCGGCGCGGTCCACCGGCCGGGTCTGCCCTGAGCCGAAGGTGTCTCCCGCCTCGGCCGCCAACAGCCCCGCGCGCCGGAAGATGTTGTCGGTGATGCGTTGGACACGCGCGTCGGAGTAGTTCGGATTCGACAGGGCCCGGGCCCACGCGATGCCACCCCCCGCGAAGACGAAGGCCCCCGAGGGCGCGGTGTAGAAGCCCGCGTTGTGCCAGTTGCCCTCGCCCAGGTTGCTGATGACCGGGGAGCGGGCCAGGGGCGTGAACCCCGGGGGCGCGCGGCCGTTGGTGACGGCGCGGTCCATCTCGTAGCCCACGATGGACGGCAGGGTGTCGCCTTCGCTGAGGCCGGTGCCTTCGAAGGGCCACGCCCCCGCGTTCGCCACCACGAAGGGCTGCTCGACGATCCCCCACGCATCCGACATCACGCCGATGAAGCCGTTCTCCGGCTCGCTGATGGGCGCGTCGCGCCAGCGCACGGTGGTGACGTTGGAGCCCGCGCGGGGGTCCTCCTTCATCGACAAATCCTTGTAACAGACCTGCCTGCGGTGCGGGACGCCGGTGCCAGAGGGCTCCAGCCGGATGAGCCAGAAGCTCGTGTCGCCCGCGAAGGCTGCCAGGTTCACCCCGGAAGCCAGCGCCGCCTCCACCGCCGCGCGCGCGGGCCGGGACCAGTACTCGTCGTGCCCCACCGCGATGAACAGCTTCTGCCCCAGGGCGAGCGAGGGATCGCGGTCCAGGTCCACGTTCGTCACATAGGACAAGTCGTAGCCCTTGGACTCGGCCCACAGGACGAACGAGTGGACGTAATAGAAGTACTCGCCCGCGCCGCTGCCGTCGGCGAAGGGCCGGTCGAAGGACACGATCTTCGCGTGGCCGCCCGTCAGGCCCAGCGAGTCCGTGTACAGGCTCTCACCGCCCCAGGTGTTGTACGCCTGGAAGGTGGTGAAGGGGACCTGCACCAGGGCGCTGCCCTTGCGCTCATCCGCGCGCACCACGAAGAGCACGTAGGACTGGAGCCCATCCTCGCGGATGAGCTTGAGCAGATAGACCCCGCTCGGCCAGGACGCCTGGGTCTGCACGGTGAAGGACGTGGGCCAGCGGCACTCCACCAGACCGGTGGTGCGGTCCGGCACCGGATCCGGCTGGGGGCCGACGGCCACGGGAGCGCCGGTGGCCATCTTCCGGGAGCCGAGCCCGCCGTAGTAGCCCATCCGGTAGAGCTCCCAACGCACGGTGTGGCCGCCGTCGGTTCGCGCATGGATGTCGATGGAGTCCCCGTGCTGGACGCTGGTCGCGCCCGCGTAGCCCTCGAGCTGGGACGAGACCGCGGCCCGGGTGAGCCGCCAGTCCGAGCTCCCAGGCTCGGCGTTCTCCCGGGCCATGATGCCGGGCTTCGTGGCCGAGGACAGCAGGACCGCGACAAAGACAGACATCCACATGGGCATCCCCCCGGAGGCCGCGCCTGAACCACTGCCTCCCTGCTACCCGCCCCAACGCCCGTCGGGACCAATGCATGGGAGCCACGCGACGAGGCCGGGGCATGTCCGACGGCGTGGGGGCGCGCGGCGTCCGGCATGCGGCACTGTCCGTGCTGGAGCATCCGGAACCCAACCGGGTCGTGTCAGTGAAGGGCTATGCCCCCTTCTCCTCCTCTTCCATCGCCGCGAGGAATCCCGTCGTGAAGTCCGGATGGCGAGGCGTCCACCCCAGGGCCTCCAGCTTCGCGGCGCGAATGGCCCGGTCTCCCCGCAGGGATTCATGGAGGGAGTCGAGGGGCACGCGGGGCGGCAGGGGGAGCCCCAGCCGCTGACAGAGCCAGGACGCGGTCTCCTCCTGGGTCGCGGGCCGACGGTCGGCCACGCAGTACACCTCGCCGGGAGCACCACGCTCCAGCACCACGCGCACGGCGTGCACCAGGTCATCCACGTGCACGCGAGACAGCCGTCCCCCTCCGGATTCGGGGATGCGCAGCGTACCGGCCTTGAGGCGACCGGAGGTCCCGCGCCCCGGCCCGTAGATGCCCGCGATGCGCATCACGCTCGCGCCCAGCGAGAGGAAGCGCGCCTCCGCATCCCGCCGCGCGCGGGAGGAAGCAGATGTCGTGTCGACCGGCGTGGACTCATCCACGGATCCACGCGCGGCGCCATAGACGCCGGTGGAGGACAGGTAGACGAGCCGCGAGGGACGGGCCCGCGACAGCGCTTCGGTGAAGCGGGCGTCCAGGCCGGCCTCGGGAGGAACGGAGTCGACGACGTGCGCGCCCGAAGCGCGAGCCAGCGCGTCGTCGAGCGACACCACCCGTGCACCCGAGCCGTCCAGGATCGCTCGGCGGGAGGCATCGCGAGTGGTGGCGAGCACTTCGCGGCCGGACCGGGCCTCTTCCACGGCGAACCGGGTGAGCGTGTAGCCACAGCCAAGCAGCACGAGCGGTGCGGTCATGGCCACCGCGATACCGGGCAACGCCCACCTCGCGCAAGGGCATGCCGCCCTCTGGAGAACGAACCGTCCTCCTTCCGGAGCAGGACGGCCGACGGCCAGAGCATGGCGTCCTCACGGCCCTGGCCGCGAGGCCTCCCTTCAAATGCGCGGGCCAGCAAGCAATGCGGCCAGTGGCCCGAACGTTTCCGCCACGGATGCCAGCCCGCGCATCCGCGCGACCTCCCTGGACGGACACGTGCCCACAGGCGCCCTGCACGGACGCAGGCCCGTGTACCCAGAACTCCGCGCGACCACGCATGCAAGCTCGCGCGTCCACGAGACGTCCCTGCGCGGACGCAGGCCTGCGGGCTTCCCGCACGGACGCAGGCCCACGGGCTCCGAACTCCGCGCTGCCACGGTTGCACGCCCGCGCGTCCGCGCGACCTCCCTGCGCGGACGCGGGCCCGCGGGCTCAGAACTCCGCGCTCGCACGCGGGTCGATGATGCCGCACTCCTTGATCTTGTAGAGCAGCGCCTTGTAGCTGATGCGCAGCTTCCCGGCGGCGCGGCGCTTGTTCCACGCGGTGCGCTGAAGCATCGCGAGGATGGCCTCGCGCTCGGCGAGCATCGCGGCGCGCTTGCCGATGTCCTTGAGCGACAGCTCCCCTGCCGGAGGCGGCGGGGGCGGAGGCTGCGGCGCGTCGAAGGGGTTCGCGTAACGCTGCGGCGCGACGGCGTTGAACGGCGAGGAGTCCGTCCCCAGCGACACCGGGGGCGGCGTCAGGGAGCTACCGCGCGCGGGCATCTCCAGCACCTGCACGCCCGGGTTCGTGGGCGGCGAGTGCGACGGCGGGGCCGCGAAGACGCGGGCCGCCTCGTCCATGTGGCGCGACGGCGGCGTGCTGAAGTCGTCACCTCCGCCGAAGGACGTGGGCAGCGACGGGGCGCTCGCCGGCGCACGACCACCGGCGTGGATCTCATCCAGCACCAGCGTCGGGTCCTTCAGCACGCACAGCCGGCGCACCATGTTCTCCAGCTCGCGAACGTTGCCCGGCCAGTCGTAGTCGCCGAACGCGTGCAGCACCTCCGACGGCAGCTCGGAGACGTTCGTCATGAAGCCCCGGCCATACTTCTTCAGGAAGTGGTCCGTCAGCGGCACCACGTCCTCACGGCGCTCACGCAGCGGCGGAAGGCGGATGGCCACCACGTTGAGGCGGTAGTAGAGATCCTCGCGGAAGTTGCCGAGCGCGATCTCCTTCTCCAGGTCGCGGTTCGTCGCCACCACCACGCGGCTGTCCACGCGGACGCTCTTCTTGCCGCCGACGCGGAAGAACTCCTCGTCCTGCAACACCTGGAGCAGCTTCGCCTGGAGCCGGATGGCCATCTCGCCAATCTCATCCAGGAAGATGGTGCCCTGATCCGCCAGCTCGAACTTGCCCGGCTTCTCCGCCGTGGCGCCCGTGAACGCGCCGCGCTCATGGCCGAACAGCTCGCTCTCCAGCAGCTCGCCCGGCAGCGCCGCGCAGTTCACCTTGATGAAGGGCCGGCCGTGGCGCTGGCTGCGCGCGTGGATTTCCCGGGCGATGACCTCCTTGCCCGTGCCGGACTCGCCCAAGAGCAGCACCGGCACGTCCGTGTCCGCGATGCGCTCCACCAGCGCGCGGGCGCGGCGCATGGCCGGAGAGTTGGAGATGAGCACGCGGGCCTCGGCGGCGGCCTCCGAGGGAGACAGCACCACGCGAGGCACCGGCGCGCTCGCCTGCCGCTCCGGCACCCGAGTCCCCAGCGCCCGCGCGAGCACGTCCTGCAGCTCATCGTTGCCAAAGGGCTTCGCCAGATAGTCGGACGCGCCCATCTTCAGCGCGCGCACCGCGTCATCCGCGCCCGACAACGCACTCAACACGATGACCGGGGCCGTTCCCCCCGTGCTCCGGTAGCGGCGCAGCACCTCCAGGCCGCTCATCTCCGGCATCACCACGTCCAGCAGCACCGCGTCGAACGAGCCGCCGGACAGCATCTCCAGCGCCTGCGAACCACTCGAGGCACAGCGCACCTGATACCCAGAGCTGCCCAGCAGCTCGGACAGGAACGTGCGCACCGACTCCTCGTCATCCACCACCAGCACCGCGATCCGATCCATCCCCACGCCTCCGCTCGCCCTGTGCATCAAACCCTCGTGAACTTCCTCAAACCGACAACAGCCGGGCCGGACCGGCGGCCCGCCGAATCTCGCGTGTTCGTCTCAAGGTCTGCAGCGCGGCGCCCAACAGCTGGTTGGGTCCCCCCACCGTGTCCGGGAAGCTCACCGCGCCCAGCTCCAGCGACGTGCGCACCACGCGACCTTCCATCTGGAACCGGGCGGCCTCGAACCGGGCCTCCACCCGCGCCAACACCTCCGGCACCGCCTCCTCGGGCGTGCCCGGAAGCAGCATCGCGAACTCGCTGTCTCCCACGCGCGCCACCGCGTCGGCTTCACGCACCGTCTGCCCCAGCACCACCGCGCTGTAGACCAGCAGCCGGTCGGCCATGCTCCTGCCGTGCTCCTTGCGCAGCGCGCTCCACCCGCTCACTTCCGCCGCCACCACGGAGAATGTGCCCCCGTAGCGCTCCGTGCGACGGGCCTCCAGTCCAATGAGGGCCAGCAGGAAGGGACGGTTGTAGAGCCCCGTGACCGGATCATGCAGCGCCAGCGCCGTGCCTGCCTCCTCACCCGCCGCCGCGCGCTCCACCGACTGCTTGAGGCGCATCTGCGCGTGCAGCTTCGTGGACAGCTCCGCGCCATCCACCGACCGCGGCACCACGTCCACGCACTGCCCCTTGTCCACGCAGAAGCGCCACGCATCCCGGTCGTGCGAATCCACCAGGTACATCATGGGAACCGTGCCCCGGCTCACCTGCCGCAGGCGCCGCGCCGTCTGCAACGCCGCGTAGTCCGGCGGCTGAGCGGCCAGCAACACCGCGTCCGGGCGGATCACCTCGAAGAGGGGCACCGCCGCGTCGAAGCGCGTCAGGGGAACGACTCGGAAGCCCTCTCCTCCCAACGACGCCCGGGTGCGCTCCAGATCCTCTGCTCGAGGCTCCACCACCAACACCGTGGGAGGCTGCCCCGACTTTCCGGCCCGCTTGCGCCTCACGCCCACCACCGTCCCCTCCCCTCCAGCATTTTCTGCCCCACCACCCCTCCCGACCGCCCAGATTTACAGCCCCGTCCCTCTCAAGCCCTACCTATCCCCTCGGATTTCTTAGGAAAGGGCACTCGGCTACCCATCCTGGCCCACGGTTTTAGCAATGGGTATGCCATTCATCACCTCACGGAGACGTGCCTCCAGCCCTTCGGCGTCCACGCGGTGCTTGAAGGCAGGCACGCCGTCGATGAGGACCACGGGGATGTCGTAGCGCCACGTCTCGAACAGCTCGGGGCTCTGGAGGATGTCGGTGACGTGGATTTCGAACGGCAGGCGGGCCTGGACCTGCTCCACCACGATGAGCGCTTTCTCACAGAGGGAGCACCGGGGTTTCGAGTAGATATCGACTCTCATTGCGTTGCAGGATGGGCGCTCGATGCGCGGCGTGTGTGGTGATTTTTCGACGATGCCCCTCAAGGACCTGGTCGTCCACCTCGGGAATCGCCGGGCCACCGGCACCCTGAACGTGGAGCGGGGAGACGTGCGCAAGCAGCTCTTGCTGCGCGACGGCCACGTCATCACCGCCAGCTCCAACCAGCCGCGCGAATACTTCGGTCAGTTCCTGATCAACCAGGGGCACCTGACGGAGGACCAACTGGAGCGCGCGTTCGCCACCCAGGCGGAGACGCACATCCTGCTGGGGAAGATCCTGATCATGACGGGCACGGTGTCGGAAGCCACCGTGCGCACCACGCTCTCCCACAAGTTCCGGGAGATGCTGCTGGATGCGTTCACCTGGGAGGAAGGCGGCTTCGACTTCCGCGCCACGGACGTCGCGCCGGAGCTGGAGGGCCTGGACGTCAGCGTGGACCTGCTGGACGTGCACCGCGAGGGCGAGTTCCGCGAGACGGCGTGGCAGGCCATCCGCGCGGTGTTCCCCTCCGGCTCCGTCCGGCTGGAGGTGGACGAGCGCAAGCTGACGGACCGCAAGGCGGGCAGCATGGACGAGCGCATCGTCCAGTTCGCGCGAGACGGCCTGAGCATCGACGGCATCGCGCTGGCCCTGCACGCCACCGACTTCTTCCTCTACCAGCGGCTCTACGCGCTCTACCGGCAGGACGCGCTGAAGGTGTCGGACGAGGCGCCCCTGCCCGCCCCGGATCCGGGCGCGCCCACCGTGGTGGTGGTGGAGGACGATGACGACGACCTGCCCTCGGGCGGCGTCATCGGCTCCGAGTCCTCCTCCGACGAGGTGCTCCAGGCCGCCCGGCTCTTCCTGGACGCGGGCAACCTGCGCGACGGGGAGGCCCTGGCCCGGCGGGCCCATGAAATCTCCCCGTCCGAACACACCGCGAAGCTGCTGCGGGACGCGGAGACGCGGCTGCTGGTGGAGCTGCGCAAGGCGTTGATGGAGCCGTCGCGGGTGCCGGCGCTGCGGGTGTCGCCCGCGCACCTGAAGACGCTGCCCCTGACCTCCCCGGAGCGCTACCTGCTGTCGCGCATCGACGGGCGGCGGGACGTGGCGGCCATCGTGCACGTGTCGCCGCTCCAGGAGCTGGAGGCCCTGAAGTTCTTCCAGGGCTTCGTGGACACGGAGCTGGTGAAGCTCACCCCGCGTCCGCTGTCCTGAGACAGGCGGCCGCTCAGTGCTTGCCGGCGGCGCCGGCCGGGGCCGTCACCTCGACGGGCGCGGGGACGCGCTCCAGGGCCAGCCGCAGGGCCTCGCGGCCCAGGTAGGAGCCGCGGATGCGCCACTTGGGGTCGTTGACGATGAGGGCGGCCACGGCCACGCGCGGGTGGTCCTTGGGCGCGAAGCCGACGAACCACGAATAGTCCCGGAAGGGCTCGCGGTCCGCGAGCGTGCCCGTCTTGCCCACGGCGTTCGGGACCTGGAAGCCGCGCTCGCGGAAGATGTGGCGCGCGGTGCCGTGGGTGACGGTCTCCTCCAGCATCTTCGTGAGCGCGTGCGCGGTGGTGGGCGTGAGCACGGGCTCCGGCTCCGGCAGGGGCATGAAGGGCTCGGGCTCCACCAGCACGGGGTCCACCCAGCGGCCCTCGTTGGCGGCCACCGCGGCCAGCAGCGCGCCGTGCAGCGGGGACAGGTACACGTCCCCGAAGCCCGCGCCGGTGTTGGCCAGCGCGAAGCCATCCTCAGGGATGTACGCGAGCGACACGTCCAGGGGCTGGGCGAAGGGAATCTCGCGGTTGAAGCGCAGGCGCGCGGCCATGCGCTTGAGGGCCTCCGCGCTCAGGTGCTTGCTGGTCATCTTCGCGAAGATGACGTTGGCGCTCTTGCCCATGGCCATCGCCAGCGAATAGCAGGCGCCGTCGCGTTCGGTGTCCTCCAGCTGCCGCTCCGACAGGCGGCGCTTGCCGCCGTGGAAGCACGCCTCCGTGTCGGGTGAGACGCCGGCCTCCAGCAGCGCGCTGCCGGTGACGATCTTGAAGATGCTCGCGGCGGGGTACACCGCGCGAATGGGCAGCCCGCGCAGCTCCGGCTTCGCCTGCGAGTGCTCCGCCATCGCGAGGACGCGGCCCGTGGAGGGCTCCAGCACCACCGCGGCGCCGTAGGGCACCTGGTAGTTCTCCATGATCTTCGTGAGGGACGCCTGGAGGCCGGGGTCGATGGTGAGCACCTGATCCGGAGCGTCCTTGCCGCCCTTCACCACCAGCTTGCTGTTCACCAGCTTCGCGCGGGCCACCAGGTCCTGCGCGCGAGGCAGCCCCTGCAACTTGCCGAACGGGGGCGCCTTCTCCCGCGAGGGCACCGGCAGCGGAGGCACCATCCCGGGCTCCAGCGCCGCCCCGTCCTTCGCGGCCAGCGCCTCCGCCAGCGCGCGAGCATCCACCGGGCGCGTGTCCAGCCCCGAAGCCGGCTCGCTGGGGCTCTCCCCGGCTCCCGACGGGCTCGCGGACGCGGTCTTGGGGGCGGACGGCTCCACCTCCCGCGCGCCGGGGGCCTGGGGGCCGGAGGCGGCCGAGGCTCCCGGGACGGGCGTGGCGGTCCCTGACGCGGCGCTCGCGCCTGGCGTCCCGGAGTCTGGCGACGCGGCGGCCTGGGCGGCCTCCACCTTCTCCACCAGCGCCCGGGCCCCCACCGGGCCGGCATCCGTCCCCAGCGCGTGCACCGCCGCGGCAAGCGTCTGGGCATCCGACGGAGCGGCGGCGGACGGCGCGAGGCCGGCATCCGGCCCTGGCGCGGAGGCGCCCAGGAGCAGCGTGAGGGGGAACAGCGGCAGGGCAGCGAGGAGGCGGCGAATCATCATGCTTCAGGGCTCTCCTTGGGGGGCAGGGAGCAGGCCGCGGGATCCTAGTCGCTGAGAGCGCGCTGTCCACGGCTTGCCCCCTCGGCCGCCTTCTTCGTCCAGGAGAAACCTGGGAAGAGGCCGGGAGGTCCAGTAGGGTCCTGTGCACCTTGGACGGACTCAAAGAGATGGTGGTGATCTGGGCAGCGGAGCTGCGCCGGGCCGTGCGAAGCGGCCGGGCCGTGGTGCTGCTCGGGCTCTACAGCATGTTCACCGCGCTGGTGCTGCTCGTGGTGGGGTACATCACCCGCGAGGTGCAGGGGCAGGTGAACGACAAGCTGGCCGGCGCCGACGCGGATGCGCTGCACCTCGGGGTGCTGGGGTTCCTCACCAGCAACGACACCGCGATGATGGAGGCGCTGGCGCAGGTGCCCATCGTGGTGCTCATCGTCTTCAAGATCACCCTCTTCTTCCTGCCGGCCTACATCGCGCTGATGGGCTTCGACCAGGTGAGTGGCGAGGTCGGCCCGCGCTCCATCCGCTACCTCACCGTGCGCGCGCGCCGCGCGTCGGTGCTCTTGGGCAAGTTCCTCTCCCAGGCCACGCTGCTGTTGGGGCTGGTGCTGGTCATCGACCTGGCCATCTTCATCTACGCGCGCATCCTCAACCCCGACTTCGCCTTCGGGGTGCTTGCGCTCAACCTGCTGAAGTTCTGGGGCGCCACGCTGGTCTTCTCGCTGGCGTACGTGGCCCTCACCACCCTGTGCTCCAGCCTCTTCCGCAGCCCGGCGGTGAGCCTGGTCTTCAACTTCATCCTGCTCTTCGTCTTCTGGCTGATGGACTCCGTGGGGCGCTCGGTGAGCGATGAGAGCGTGCTGCGCTACCTGCGCTACCTGTCTCCGTCCTATTACTCGGGCAACCTCCTGCACCCGCGGCTCGCGGAGTTCGCCCTCAGCGGCGCGGCCTACTCCGCCTTCGCGGCCATCTTCCTGATCGGCGCCTACGGCGTCCTGCGCACGAGGGACCTGTGAGCGACCTGGCCATCGAGCTGTCCAACGTCTCCAAGCGCTTCGGCCCCAAGGTCGCCGTCAACGCGGTGAACCTCCAGGTGCGGCAGGGCGACGTCTTCGGCCTCATCGGGCCCAACGGCGCCGGCAAGACGACCACCTTCTCCATGATGTGCGGCTACCTCTACCCGTCCGAGGGTTCGCTGCGGATCATGGGCGTGTCGCCCACCACGCCCGGCGCCCTCAAGGGCCGCGTGGGCGCGCTGCCCCAGGACGCGGTGCTGCCCCCCGGCTGGGAGGTCGGCGCGCTGCTCACGTACTGGGCCCGCCTGTCCGCCCTGCCCCAACCCGAGACCGAAGCGCGCGAGGCGCTGGAGAAGGTGGGCCTGATGGAGGCCTGGAAGGTCCAGACGCAGGCGCTCAGCCACGGCATGGCCAAGCGCGCCGCCATGGCCCAGGCCCTCATGGGCCGCCCGCCCCTGGTCCTCCTGGATGAGCCCACCGCCGGCCTGGATCCGCGCATCGCCGCGCAGGTGCGGCAGATCATCAAGGACATGAAGGGCACGCAGACGGTGGTCGTCTCCAGCCACAACCTCCAGGAGCTGGAGGAGCTGTGCGACGCAGCGGCCATCCTCGACAAGGGGTCGCTCGCGCAGGCCGGCACCATGTCCGAGCTCACCGGCCAGGGCGCGGAGTTCCGCGTCCAGATCGCCCGGGGTGACATCATCATCCCGGAGATCACCTCCCTGCCCGGCGTCACCGACGCGCGCATGGAGGGCACGGAAGTGCTGCGCGTGCGCTTCGACGGGCAGGCCCACAAGGCCGAGGAGGTCATCAGCCGCACCGTCGGCCACCTCCTCCAGCACGACGTGCTGATCCTCGGCGTCAGCCGGGGCCGCCGCCTGGAGGACCGCGTCCTGCAGCTGCTGTAGTCACATGCCCCACGAGCGCTCACCCCGCCTTGCGCACCCAGCCCACATAGTGGGTGCCCCGACGCTCCATCCGCACGAGCTCGTTCCCGGTGGCCTCGCACCACGCGGGCAGGTCCGCCTCCAGGCCGCGGTCGGTGGACACCAGCTCCACCAGGGTCCCGGGCGTCAGACGACGCATGGCCTTGGCGATCTCCAGGATGGGCACCGGGCAGAGGGCCCCGGACGTATCCACTCGCACACCGGCTTCCATGGCCGGGCATCCTCTCACGGCGACGCGCCCGCGGCAGGTGCCCCAGCGCGCATGAGAGGGAATTTTGGTCCTCCCAACGTCGTTGTCCGCCCCTTCGAGGCCTCCAGATATGTGGCGAACGCAGGCGGTCATCGCGGCTTGCGCGTCTGGAATTCCCTCTGTTAAGTACCCCGCCCCTTTCCCTACCCAGACACCCGCTTGGGGCCCGGAGTCGGACCTATGGCGCAGGAGCATTCCCAACCCATGAAGCCCAATGTCATCGTGGCCCTGTTGGTGGGCTTGGTGCTCGGGTTCGTTGGCGGCCGTGCCGCCAGCGGCTCGAAAGCCACCCCTGGTAACACCCCCACCGTCGCGCAGGGGGCCAACAAGCCCGCGGCGCGCCAGGTGGACCCCACCGTCTTCAAGGTGCCCATCGACGGCGCTCCCTCCAAGGGCAGCGTCAACGCGCTCGTCACCGTGGTGGAGTTCTCCGACTACGAGTGCCCGTTCTGCAGCCGCGCGCACAACACCGTCGTGCAGCTCCAGAAGGACTACGGCAGCAAGCTGCGCGTGGTGATGCGCCAGAACCCGCTGTCCTTCCACCCGCACGCCAAGCCCGCGGCCCTCGCGGCGCTCGCGGCCGGTGAGCAGGGCAAGTACTGGGAGATGCACGACGTCCTCTTCGCCAACCAGAAGAAGCTGGATGGGGAGAGCCTGGAGGGCTACGCCAAGCAGATCGGCCTGGATGTGGCCAAGTGGAAGGAGGACATGACCGCGCAACGTCTGTCCGACACCATCAACCAGGAGCAGGCCCTGGCCCAGCAGCTGGGCGCCAACGGCACGCCGGCCTTCTTCATCAACGGCCGCTTCCTCTCCGGCGCGCAGCCCATCGAGAACTTCAAGGCCCTCATCGACGAGGAGCTCGCCAAGGCCGAGGGCCTGGTGAAGACCGGCGTCGCCCCGTCGCAGGTGTACGCGCGCACCGTCGAGAAGGGCCTCGAGCGCGCCCCCACCCGCGCCGCCCAGGCCCCGGAGCCGGCCGCCGCCGCGAAGAAGGTCGAGATCCCCGCGGACTCGCCCGTCTTCGGCCCGGCCACCGCCAAGGTGACCATCGTCGAGTGGTCCGACTTCGAGTGCCCGTTCTGCAGCCGCGCGGTGCCGACCCTCACCAAGATCAAGGACACCTACGGCAAGGACGTGCGCGTGGTGTTCCGCCACCAGCCGCTGCCCATGCACGCGAACGCGAAGATCGCGGCGCAGGCCTCCATGGCCGCCCACGAGCAGGGCAAGTTCTGGGAGATGCACGACAAGCTCTTCGCCAACCAGCGCGCGCTGGACCGCGCCAGCCTGGAGAAGTACGCGCAGGAGCTGAAGCTGGACATGGCGAAGTTCAAGGCCGCCCTGGACAGCGACAAGTTCGCCGCCAAGCTGGACGCGGACTCCGCGGCGGGCATGGCCGTGGGCGCCAACGGCACGCCGGCCTTCTTCATCAACGGCCGCTTCCTCTCCGGCGCGCAGCCCTTCGAGGCCTTCAAGCCCCTCATCGACGAGGAGATCGCCAAGGCCGACAAGGCGCTCGCCGCCGGCACCAAGGCGGAGGACCTCTACGCCAAGCTGAACCAGGACAACGTGAACGCCGCTCCGGCCGCCCCCGCGGCGCCCGCCGAGCCGGCCGTGCAGAAGGTGGAGCTGGGCAGCGCGCCGGTGCGCGGCGCGAAGAACGCGCCCGTCACCATCGTCGCCTGGTCCGACTTCGAGTGCCCCTTCTGCGGCCGCGCCGTGCCGACCATCGAGCAGGTGGAGAAGGAGTACAAGGGCAAGGTCAAGTTCGCCTTCAAGCACCAGCCGCTGCCCTTCCACCAGCACGCGAAGATCGCGGCGCAGGCCTCCATGGCCGCGAACGAGCAGGGCAAGTTCTGGGAGATGCACGACAAGCTGTTCGCCAACCAGCGCGCGCTGGACCGCGCCAGCCTGGAGAAGTACGCGCAGGAGCTGAAGCTGGACATGGCGAAGTTCAAGGCCGCCCTGGACAGCGACAAGTTCGACAAGCAGATCGAGGCGGACATGGCGGACGGCGCCGCCAAGGGCGCCAACGGCACGCCCACCTTCTTCATCAACGGCCGCACGCTGGTGGGTGCGCAGCCCTTCGACGCCTTCAAGAAGGTCATCGACGAGGAGCTGAAGAAGGCCGGAGGAGCCGTGGCGGCCGAGGCGAAGTAGCCCTCCCGCGCAGCCTCCCCTGCTGAAGCACCGAAGGCCGTCGGCTCCCGAAGCGGGAACCGGCGGCCTTCGTGTTTCCAGCGTGCTTCCGGTGTCGCTCAGGAGACGGCGATGGCGTCGATCTCCACCTTGGAGCCGCGCGGCAGCGCGGACACCTGCACGGTGGCGCGGGCCGGGGGGGCCCCGGTGAAGGCGCGGCCGTAGACTTCGTTCACCTTCGCGAAGTCGCCCAGGTCGGTGAGGAAGATGGTGCAGCGAACGACGTGGGAGAAGTCCAGGCCGCTGGCGGCGAGCACGGCCTTCAGGTTCTCCATCACGCGCTCGGCCTGCGCGACGACGTCGCCGGGGACGATCTCCATCGTCTTCGGGTCCAGGGGAATCTGGCCGGACAGGAAGGTCAGCTTCCCGGCGTCCACCTGCACCGCCTGGGAGTAGGGGCCAATCGCCTTGGGGGCGTCGTCGGAGTGGATTGCCTTGCGCGCCATGCAGCACACCTCGCGTTGAGGCGGCCCCCCACGAGAACGGGGGACCGCGGGTCCGCCGCGCGCTGTAGCACAGGCCGGGCCTAGATTCGCTCGACGGAGTAGACGCCCGTCAACCGCTCGATGGAGCGCATCAGGTCCGTCAGCTGCTTGAGGTCGGAGATGGTGACCTCGAAGGTGTTCACCGCCCGGTCGTCGCCGGTGGCCCGGCAGTTGGCCTGGGAGATGTTGACGCTCTTCTTGGAGAACGTGTTGGTGATGTCCGCCAGCAGGCCCGGCCGGTCCGCCGTCAGGACGCGCAGCGTCACGGGCCGCTTGAAGTCGCCCTTCACGTCCCAGGACACGTCCACGCGCCGCTCGGGGTCCGTGGCCAGGGCCTTCTCACACCCCACCGTGTGCACCGTCACCCCCCGCCCCCGGGTGATGAACCCCGCGATGGGGTCCCCGGGAACGGGGTTGCAACAGCGCCCGAAGCGCACCAGCACGTCGTCCACGCCGCCAATCTGGACGCCGCTGCGGTTGTTGCGCCCCACCAGCCGCTTGGCCAGGTCCGTCATGCGCGACAGGCCCGGCAGCATGGAGCCGTTCGCCGCCGTGCCGTTGCCGTCCACGGGGCGCGGAGGGGGCTCCGCCTGCGCCAGCTTGTCCTGCGGCACGATGCGCAGCACCAACTGCTGCGGCGTCACCTTGCCATAGCCGATGGCGACCAGCAGGTCGTCCTCGACGCGGAAGCCCAGCTCCTCGGCGACCTTCTTGAGCTCGCCGTTCTTCATCTGCTTGTTGAAGTTGAGCTGGAAGCGCTTGAACTCGCGCTCCACCAGCTCGCGGCCCAGCTGCAGGCTCTTGTCGCGCTGCTGCTGCTTGATGAAGCCGCGGATGCGCTGCTGCGCGCGGCTCGTCTTGACGAAGGTGAGCCAGTCCTTGGACGGGTGCGCCTGCGGGCTGGTGAGGACCTCCACCGTGTCGCCGTTCTTCAGCTTGTAGCGCAGGGGGACGATCTTCCCGTTCACCTTCGCGCCCACGCACCGGCCGCCCACGTCCGAGTGGATGGCGTACGCGAAGTCCACCGGCGTCGCGCCGCGCGGCAGGCTGCGCACGTCGCCCTTGGGCGTGAAGACGAAGACCTCGTCGGTGAAGAGGTCCACCTTCACCGTCTCCAGGAACTCCTTGGGGTCCTTGAGGTCCTGCTGCCACTCCATCAGCTGGCGCAGCCAGGCGAACTTCTCATCATCCTTGGAGATGGGCGCGCGGCCTTCCTTGTAGGCCCAGTGCGCCGCGATGCCCTCTTCGGCGATCTTGTGCATCTCCGCGGTGCGGATCTGCACCTCCACGCGCTCGCTCAACGGACCAATCACCGTGGTGTGCAGGGACTGGTACATGTTGGGCTTGGGGATGGCGATGAAGTCCTTGAAGCGCCCCGGCACCGGCTTCCACATCTGGTGCACCATGCCCAGCGCCTCGTAGCAGGCGGGGACCGCGGGCGCGATGATGCGGAAGGCGATGATGTCGTGGATCTGATCGAAGTCGATGCCCTGCGACTTGATCTTCTTCCAGATGCTGTAGACGTGCTTGAAGCGGCCGGAGACGTCGCCCTTGAGCCCGCGCTCCTGGAGCTTGGCGCGCATCAGGTCGCACGTGTCCTCGATGTACGCCTCGCGCTCCTTCTTGCGCTTGTTGAGCTGCTCCTCCAGCGCGAAGAACTCCTGCGGCTTCACGTAGCGGAAGGACAGGTCCTCCAGCTCCGTCTTGATCCAGGAGATGCCCAGGCGGTTGGCCAGGGGCGCGTAGATGTCCAGCGTCTCCTGTCCGATGCGGGCCTGCTTCTCCTCGGACATGTGATCCAACGTCCGCATGTTGTGCGTGCGGTCCGCCAGCTTCACGAGGATGACGCGGATGTCCTGCGCCATCGCGATGATCATCTTGCGGAAGTTCTCCGCCTGCTTCTCCTCCTGGGAGAGCGTCGCGGACGCGGAGAACTTGGACAGCTTCGTCACGCCGTCCACCAGCTGGGCGACCTCCGGGCCGAACAGCTCCGTGAGCTCCTCCGCGGTGGCGAGCGTGTCCTCGATGGTGTCGTGGAGCAGGCCGGTGACGATGGACGCCTCGTCCAGCTTCAGCTCCGCCAGGATGCCCGCCACCTCCAGCGGGTGGACGAGATAGGGCTCTCCCGACTTGCGGAGTTGTCCCTGATGGACCTTGGCCGAGTAGACGTACGCCTTCTTGATGATGTCCAGGTCGGGGTCCGGGTGGTACGACGCAACCCGCTGCAGGATGTCGTTCAGGCGAATCATCGAGGCGGTGACAATCGTAACTGCCTCAAACAGCAGGGGCAACGTCGCCCTGGAACATCGCGTCTCCCCGGCGGGTCCTGGACCCTGGAATCCCCGGGGATTGGCTCAAGGCATTCGTTGACCCGGCGTTTCACGCCCTCGTAGATTGGCCCTCCGACCATGTCTCAGCTTCTGCTGTCCGCGCTCCCGGTGGTCTGCCCGAACTGTGACGGTTACAACCCGCCACGCTCGGCCACCTGCGCACTGTGCGGCCAGGCGCTGGGGGAGGCCGCCCCGGCCCCCCGCGTGGTGGCCGCGCCTCCCGCCCGGCCGGCGACCCCGCCGCCCGGCCCGGGTCGCCCCGCCGCGGTGTCCAGTTTCACGCGTCCGGGTGAGGTCCTGGCGCCGCCTACGCCGCCCCCGCCGCCCAGCGCGGTGCCCCCCGGGCTCAAGCCCTCGGCGCGCACCCCGCCGCCCACCGCCGCCGCCGGGCTGATGGTGGAGGCCCGCCGTGCGGCGGCCCCCGCATCCGGTACCCCGCCCCCCCCGCCGCGAGCGGGGTATGGGCCGGCCCTGCCGCCCGCGAACACCCGCCCGCCCCCGCCCGTGCCCGACAGCGCCCTCCCCGCCCGGGGCGGCACGGGTGGAATGGCGCCGGTAGGTGCTGGCACCACAGCCCCGGCGAACACGGGTGCCACGGCCCCGGTGGGGACTGGCTCGCCGCCCGCGACCACGGGGGCCACGGCGCCCGCGGCGCGTCCACCGCCGGTGGCTTCTCGCTTCGGACTGGCGGTGATCGCCGGGACGACGCGCGGCCAGCGCTACAAGCTCCCGGTGACGGGGTGCGTGGTGGGCCGCCAGCGCGGCGCCATCCTCTTCCCCGACGACGTCTTCGTGTCGCCGCTGCACGCCACCTTCCTGGTGAAGGACGGCGCCCTCTTCGTTCGCGACGAGTCGAGCGCGTCGGGCGTCTACGTCACCTTCGCCGGCACGGAGGCCCTGGCGCCCCGGGCGCTCTTCAGCGCGGGCCAGCGGCTGTTCCGCTTCACCGGCCGCGTGGAGGCCCCTCCGCCGGTGGTCGGCCGCCCCAACCCATACGGCTCACCGGTGCCGCTGGGGCAGGCGCTCTACGGCGTGGAGGAAGTGCACATGGGTGGCAGGGCGGGCCGCGCGGTGGTGACGGCGGCGGCGCTGCTCACCATCGGACAGGCGCACTGCGACCTCGCCTATCCGCACGATGAAGGGCTCGCCGGCCGGCACTGCGAGCTGAGCCCCACGGCGACGGGCGCCATGCTCCGCGACCTCTCCGGCGGACTGGGCACCTTCGTGCGAATCCCCCCGGCCACGGAGCGGCCCCTGCGTCCGGGCGACCGGGTCCGCCTGGGCCAGCACGTGATGCAGGTGGAAACGCTCGGCTGACGGAGGCTCCTCCGGGCCGACCCGCCGGGCCCCGCGGGGGCATGCCTCACGTGCGCCGCGGGTGGCCGTCTCACCCAAAGGTCCGAGGGTCTGGGGCACGAACACGCCCGACCGCCCGCGGTCCGGGCCCACGCGCTTCAAGCCGCGGGGCCCCACGATTCAGGGGGACGAGGGACGCGCCACGGGGCTGCCCAGCCGCAGCTCGATGTACGCACGCGCCCGCGAATCCGGCATGTCGGTCAGGTGGCGCACCCACCAGCCGCGCGCCTCATCCGTGTTCTCGCGCTGCCAGTACAGCTCGCCCAGCTTGAGCGCCAGCTCCGCCTCCGGGTTGAAGAGGAAGGCTTCCTTGTAGCTGGAGGTCGCGCGGGTCAGCTCTCCCGCGAGCACGTCGCGGTCCCCGTCCTGCGTCAGCTTGCGCGCCTTGTCCACGTTGCGCGAGGTGCTGGGGATCTGCCGCAGGTACTCGGGCTGATCCGTGCCCGCGGTGAGCTGGCGAGGGGCGTTGGGCGGCGGCTGGTACTGGTTGCCTTCGCTGCCGCTGCCCGCGCCCACGCCGAAGTAGTAGACGAAGAAGCCCACCGCCCCCAGCACCAGCACGGTGGTCAGCGCCTTGAAGAAGAGGATGATCCCCTCGCCACCGCTGGGGGTGGACGCGGACACGGCGGTGCGGCTGCCCCGCACGTCCTCGGGTGACAGCGTGGCCTCCTCCGACACCGGGGTGCGCGCGTTGGCCAGCCCCTGCACGGTGGCCTCCACCGTCACGTCGTTCCAGCCGGTGTCGTTGCGCGAGGAGTTGTGCGCGGCCTGCGACTTGCGCGGGATGGGGGCCAGCACGTTGGAGGCCTGCGGACGGCGTCCCCCGGTCTCGGCCGCCCCGCCCCGCCGGCGCTCCTTGTCGACCGCCAGCAGCTCCGTCTTGAAGGCCGCGGCGTTGGCCGGCCGGTCATCCGGGTCCTTGGACAGGACGCGGAGGATCAACCGCTCCATTCCCGGGGAGATGCGCGCGTCCGGACGGCGGCGCGTGGGGGGAGGAGGCTCCTCCGTGAGGTGCTTGGTCGCGAAGCCCACCGCCGAGTCGGACTCGAAGGGCAGCAGGCCCGTCGTCAGCTGGTAGAGGATGACGCCCACCGCGTACAGGTCCGAGCGGTGATCCAACACCGCGCCCCGCGCCTGCTCCGGCGACATGTACTCGGGGGTGCCGCACACGAAGCCCGCGCGCGTGAGGGCCGGGCCCTCGTCCTGCGAGTCGGTGATCTTCGCGATGCCGAAGTCCAGCACCTTCACGAAGTCCGGCTCGTTGCGGCGCTGCTCCACCATGATGTTCTCGGGCTTCAGGTCCCGGTGGATGACGCCCGCGCCATGCGCGTCCGACAGCGCGCTCAGGATCTGGAGGACGATGCGCACCACGCGCGCCTCGCCCAGCGGCCACTCACGGCTGAGGAGCTGGTGCAGGTCCTGCCCGGCCACGTACTCCATCGCGATGAAGAGCGCGCCGTCGTCGGCCTGGCCGAAGTCCAGCACGCTGATGGAGTTGGGGTGGTTGAGCCGGCTGGCCGCCTTGGCCTCGCGCTGGAAGCGCGCAACGGTGCGCTCGTCCGACAGCAGCGTGTGGCGCAGCACCTTCAGCACCACGACCTTGTCCAGCGCGAGCTGCCGGGCGCGGTACACCTTGCCCATGCCGCCCTCGCCAATCAGGGCCTCCACCCGGTACTTGGCGGCAATCGTCTTGCCGACGTATTCGTCGCCGCCCTCCGCCGAGCGCAGGAGCGTGGCGCCGCAGGCGGGGCAGTAGCGGGAAGAGTCTTCGGCTTCAGCGCCGCAGGAAGGGCAGTACACGTCAGCGTCCAGTGAGTGGGGTCGGGACTTCACCACGTCGCTCGGGTGGGGAGCAAGCCGCGTGCGCCAGGGCCCCACAACGCCGCGCGGGCCTGCTAGAAGGGACCCTCCCATGGACGCCGTGGACTACTGCCCCCGTTGTGACACCGAGAATTCCCGGGATGCCACCGTCTGCCGAGCCTGCGGCTCGGCGCTGCGCTCCGGAACGATGGTGATGGCCGTGGCGCACATCTCGTCGCGCCCCCAGGTGTCCATCCGCGTCGTACGGGCGGACGGGGGCCCCGAGTCCCTCGTGCGCATGCAGCGCGACACCCTCACCTGCGGCCAGCAGGCGGACATCGCGCTCAACGACGACCCCTTCATCATGCCCGTGCAGGCGCGCTTCTTCTTCTCCGGCGCGCGGCTCGCCGTGGAGGACGTGGGCGGCGCCAACGGCGTCTTCGTGCGCCTGCGCAACGAGCGAGAGCTGCCCGCCGGAGGCGAGCTGCGCCTGGGCCGCCAGCGGCTGGTGCTGGAGCCCATCCCCACCGCGGCGCTCGGTCCGGGCGGCACGCAGGTGTGGGGCTCGCCGGATCCGGGCTACCGGCTGCGGTTGATCCAACTGCTGGAGGGTGGCCTGCGCGGCGCGGCCTATCCCCTCAAGGACGGCGACAACCTGCTGGGTCGCGAGCAGGGGGACATCGCCTTCCCCACGGACGGCTTCGTGTCCGGGCGGCACGCGCTGCTCCAGGTGCGGGGGGACCGGCTGATGGTGCGGGACGTGGGCTCGTCCAACGGCACCTTCATCCGTCTGGCGGGGCCGACCTTCGTCGACAACGGCGACCACTTCCTCATCGGCCGCCAGCTGCTGCGCGTGGAGATCCAGCCCGTCGCGGCCTGACGCGGGCTCCACCGTCCGCGGCCTCCTCCCGCGAAGGGAGGGCCGCACGGGCCCGTGATGGCACCGTGCGGCCGGGAAGGTGTGACGCTCCGGCCTCAGCCGTAGGACTTCTCCTTCTTCTCCTGCTCCTCCTTGCAGCGGATGCAGAGCGTCGTCACGGGACGCGCATCCAGGCGCTTGGGGGAGATGTCCTCCTCGCACCGCTCGCAGATGCCGAAGGTGCCGTCTTCCACGCGCTTGAGCGCGCCGTCGATCTTCTGCAGAAGGAACTTCTCCCGGTCGCGCAGACGGAAGACCATGGACTGGGTGTACTCGGAAGCGGCCTGGTCGATTTCGTCAGGCAGGTCGTCCGTGTCGAAGGACGATTCCTCCACCAGGGTCTTCTTCGCGCTTTCGAGCAGGCTCGTTTTGCTGTCCTCGAGCATCTTCTTGTAACGCTTGAGATCTTTCTGGTTCACAGCCTGCGGCTCCGTTGGACGGGTAGAGGGGGCCTGACCCCGAAAAAAAGGGCCCGAAAGCTTTATTCATGCAGATTGCAGTGTCAAGCTGACCTGCTTCAAATCGTGGGTGCATGAGGGGCCCCTTGAGCGACAACACGAAGTTCGATCGAGAATTCTTGCGCTCGGCGCTTTCCCTGGCCGCCAAGAGCGACGTCGACCACTTCCTCTACATCTGCGACACGCCCATTCCTCCCGAGGACCTGCGAGGTCGTCCCGCGCGCAAGAAGCTCGTGTACGCGGTAACGCTGGACAAACTGGCGCAAGAGCTCCTCGCCAAGAAGGTCCGGGCGCTCGTGATTCCCGCCTACGACTACTCGCGCACCGAGCGGGTGAAGGTGGCGCTCGTGTCCGCCCTGTCCCAGGGGGCGTTCAAGGAGGGCGACCTGGTGCTCTGCATGACGGGCAAGGTGGGCCGGGCGCCGGACACGCTGATGCAGATGCGGATCGGCGGGTCGCTGGACGACCGGCTGGCCATCGAGGGCGTGAAGCTGGGCGAGGAGTTCAACTCGCAGGTGGTGGACGCGCTCATCCAGCTGGCGCTCCAGATTGGTCAGGAGGGCTTCGAGGGCCATCCCATCGGGACCATCATCACGATTGGCGACCACACGAGCGTGCTGGAGAAGAGCCGGCAGCTCACCATCAACCCGTTCCAGGGTCTGTCGGAGGCCGAGCGCAACGTGCTCGACCCGAAGATCCGCGACGCCATCAAGAACTTCTCCGTGCTGGACGGCGCGTTCGTCATCCGCGAGGACGGCGTGGTGCTGTCCGCCGGCCGCTACCTGTCCGCCAACGACGACACGGTGAAGATTCCCCTGGGACTGGGCGCCCGCCACGCGGCCGCCTCGGGCATCACGTCCACCACCCACTGCATCGCGCTCGTCGTGAGCCAGACGTCCGGCGCGGTGCGCCTGCTCAAGGGCGGCAGCATCGTGCTGGAGCTGCACCAGACGGCGCGGCGCACCTAGCGCGGCGGCCCTACTTCACGCGCTCCGGCGCCGCGGCGGGCCGCTGCTCCTCGCGGTAGATGTCCGCCAGGGCGTGGGCCTTCTCCACCTCGTCACGCGCCGCCTCCAGCGCCAGCACCCGGTCGAAGCGCTCCACCTGCTCGCGGAGCGCCTCGGTGACGACACCGCCCGCGGCGATGCGGACGGACGCGCTCTCGCGTTCGATGCGCAGGTCGGCCACGCGCTCGCCCAGCTCGCCGGCCGCGGTGAGCAGCAGCGCCGAGTCCTGCTCCGCCCGGCGCAGCGACTCGCGCGCGGACTCCAGCAGGCGCTCCGTCTGCACCCGGTCGCGCTCCAGAACGCCCACGCCCTTCGCGTCCCCCCGCTCCTGGGCCGTCTGGCACCGGCCGGCGATGTCGCCCAGGCGGGCGGTGTAGCGGGTCACCCCGCGGGACAGCTCCCCCTTGAGGGCCAGCAGCGTGGCGGCGGACTTGCGCACCTCGGAGGACTGGCGCTCCAGGTCCTCGATGAGCCGGTCGAACGTGGCCAGGGGATCCACGGGCGCCGGGGGCGCCTTCTTGCGTTTGAGGAAGCCGAACATGGCGCGTGCCTTGGGGCGCAGTCTACCCGAACGGACGGCAGAGCAGCCGCACCCGTTCCAGCGCGTCGCCCACCGGACGGCCTCCCGCGGCCAGCGCGGCCAGGTAGCGCGCGGGCGTGAGCCCGTAGACGGACAGCAGGTGCTGCAGCAACACCACGCTCTCCGTGGCGCGCCGGTCCGCGGACGCGAGCGACGCGGCCTCGCCCACCGCCTCCAGGATGTCCACCACCCGCGCCACGAGGTCCGGACCGGGCACCTCCGGCACGGCCGGCGGCGCGGGCGCGGCGGGGAAGAGCGCGTCGAAGGACGCCTCCACCGCCACGCTGGCTCCGGGCGTGCGTCCGGCGGCCACCGCCTCCAGCGCGTCCAGGTGCGGGGCCAGCGCCTCCAGTGCTTCCAGGGAGGCAGGCACGTCGCGCGGCAGCAGCGTGCGCCAGGGCGTGTCGAACTCCGTGCGGGCCCAGCGGATCTCCTCGTCGGAGAGCGGATGGTAGAAGGCACGGCCCCCGGCGGCGCGCTGCTCCAACACCAGGGACTTGAGGTCCGCGTTCTCCTCGCCCAGCGAGATGAAGCTCAGCGAGATGTCCAGGGCCCCCATGGGCGCGCGGGTGCGGCGGATGAGGTCCAGGTCCACGCGATCCTCGCCGTCGGTGATGAGCACCACCGTGGCGCGCGCGAGGTACGGGTCGCGCCCCTGCGCGGCCCGGATGGAGTCGAAGGCGGACAGGAGGGCCAGCGAGATGTCCGTCTGTCCCTCGGCGGGCGAGTCGCGGAAGAGCTTTTCAATCTGCCGGGTCGCCTCCGCGGCGGTGTCCACGCGGGCCAGCTCCGTGGGCACGTCGTTGAAGAAGCTGAAGTAGAGCGGGTCGAAGCTCTCCTCGCGCCTCGCCTTGACCCGCAGGTTGTTCAGCTCCGCGATGATCAACGCGTCCCGGAAGCGTGCCCGCGCACCGTGCATGGACCCGGACGCGTCGCAGACGTACACCCGCACGGCGGTGCGCTTCACCTTGCGTGGACGGGGCGGAGGCGCGTCATCCAGATAGGTCCGCACCAGCTGCCGGTGCGCGGCGAGGTCCTGGAGGAGCCGCCGGGGATCGGTGATGACGAAGTGGTGGACCTCGTCCAGGCTCCCCGTCGTGGCGAAGGACATCGTCTGCGTCGGATAGGGCACCTGCCGAGGAACGGCCCGCGCCGCGGCCGTGTCCGCTTCGACCACTTCCTCGGTCAGCGAATCCTCCACGTCGAAGTAGCGGGCGCACCCGGCCGCCAGGTCGAACGTGGCCAGCTGTTCCGGCTTCAGCGAGAACGCCAGGTCCGCCAGCTGCTCGTCCGGCGCGTCCGCGTCTTCGCGGCCGGAGTCCTCCGCCGCGTCCGACTCTCCAAGCCACTGGAGCCGCGCCTCCGACTCGGCCTCCTCCACCATCCGCGTCAGCCGGTGCTCCGGGGGCAGCAATGGCGTCAGCGCGCGCCGTGCGGCGGAGGCCAGCTCCGAGTCCCCTGCCTCCAGCGCCCGCTCGTAGAGCCCCTGCAGGGAGCGGTAGGCCCCCCGGGGGTCCTTCTTCGCGCCCTCTCGCACGTCGCGGACCAGCGCCTCCAGGGAGCGCGTGGGCGGCACCTCGCGCACACGCTCGCGCGCCTCGGCCACGTCGTTGCGCAGCGCCATGCTCCGCGCGCGGTCCGCGTCCGCCCCCAGACGCAGGAGCAGTTCATGGGCGAGGTCCAGGTCGCGCCGCTTCTGCACCAGGTCGATGACGTTCTCACGCGCGCGGGCGGCCAGCAGCTCCGCGATGGCCAGCCGAGCGTGGGTGGGGGGCTGCTCGCGGGTCGTGTCGCTGGGGCGCGCGAAGATCTCGAAGGGGGCCTCGTCCCCGGCCTGCGCCTCCAACGGCCGGCTGAAGAGGTCCGCCACTTTCACCGCGCGGGCCAGCCGCACGAAGCCCCGGTCCAGCGCGGTCAGGGCCCCCGCTGGCACCTCTCCAGCGCGGTGCGCCCGCTCCACGAGGCGAAGGCACTCATCGTACTCCTCCAGGGCCTGGCTCGCGCGAGCCCCCAGGCCCTGCGCGAGCGCCCCCGCCCTGCCCCGCTGGGTGCCCAGCGCGAGCAGCAGCCGGGCATCCGCGGCGGTGTGGACGCCCACCCGATCCAGCTCGCGGTCGAGCGCCACGAGCACTGGCAAGGTCAGGTCCTCCGGCCCCCGCAGCTTGCGGCCGAAGGGCCAGGACCACGCGGCCCCCCGCGCCGTGGCGGGCTGTCGCAGCGCATCCAGGCGCTGCCGCAAGGGGGTGAGTCGACGCGCCAGCACGTCTCAGCGCCGCCTTCCGTGCACGGCCGCCGCGCTCACGGCGCGGTCCGCCGCTCCAGCACCTGCCGGCTGAAGCGCCCGAAGTCCTCGTCGATGCCGCGAAGCTGCGCGGACAGCTTGCGCGCGCTGTCCCCCAGCTCCCCCGGAAGCGTCTCCAGCATGCCCAGGGTGGCCTTGAGCCGCACCAGCTCCCCCTCCTTCAGCGCGAGCAGGGGGAAGCGGCTGCGCACCAGCCGTTCGAAGGTGCGCTCCGCGTCGGCGCGACCATTCAGCGCCTCCGGGGCGGGCAGCGCGGACAACAGCTGCGTCAGCCAGCTGCGCAGGTACTTGATGCGCGACTGGAGGAAGGACAGCTCCGCCTCGGCCACCGCGGCGCGCACCGTGTCGGAGAGGAAGGCCGCCGCCGACGGGGGACGCGCCGCCATCAGCTGTCCATCCAGCCCCACCAGCGCCGCCATCTCGCCATCGGGGGCCTGCGCGGACAGCTCGCCCCGGTAGTAGGTGTACGCATCCCCGTTGAGCACGGCGTTCGGGGCGGGGGGCGGGCTGGCCACCTCGCGCGACAGCACGCGGGCATGCTCGCGCAGGCGCGTCTCCATCAGGTCGCGGCACTCGGCCAGCACCGGCTCGGCGGTCACGCCCTCGCGCCGCAGGTTCTCCGCCACTGCCTGCACCGCGCGGCCGTACTGCTCGATGCGCTCGAATGGGGTCGCCCCCAGCACCTCGCGCGCGTACGCCACGCTCAGCGGACGCAGCAGCTCCTGCTTCAACCCGACCTGCGCCGGGTCCAACGCCGTCAGCGCTTGCTCCAACTGGGAGAGGCGCCGCGAATCCGCGGAGAGCGCATCCAGCGGATCCTTGCGGCCCCGGGGGGCGCCCGCGGGGAATGCCGCCGACACCCTGCGCCGGAGCGCGGCCACCACCCGCTGGCGCGTGTCCCGGTCGGCATCGCGCAGCCGCTCGTGGAGGGAGGGGACGGCCTCGGTGATCGTCGCGGCCAGCGCCCCCATCACCCCCAGCTCCTCCTCCAGGTTCTCCGCGAGCCCGGCCAGCCACTCCATCTTCACGCTGTCCTCGAAGGCGAGCCCCTCCGCCGCGGACGCGCTCATCTCCAGCGCCTGCTCCAGGAACCGCGCGGACGCCTCGCACAGCGCGGAGTATCCCGGCCGCAGCTCGGGGACCGTCCGGCTCAGCTCCAGGACATCGCGGATGGCGACGAGGAGCGCCACGCCTCCTCGCCCTTCGCCCTGCCCCACCGTCATGCCCCGCGACAGCCGCTGCTCCAGCGCGGCCACCAGCGCGCGCGCCGCCACCAGCAGCGGGGCCCGGTTCTGGCCGTGGCGCGGCCCCGGCACCAGCTTGCCCAGGACGCCGCGCGCGGTGCTGGACACCACGCCCGCCTGCCAGTTGCGACTCAGCCCCTCCGCGGCGTTCACGTCATCGGCCGCCGCCAGCGCCGTCGCCTCGCGCTCCACGCCGCCGCCCAGCTCCTGGCGCACCTTGCCGAGCACTTCGTCGAAGGTGCGCTGCTCCAACCGGACGATCTCCAGCTGCGCCCGCTCGCGCGGGTCCACCGCGGCCTTGAGCAGCGCGTCCGCCTCCGCCGCGGGCGGGCCGCCCAGCAGGAAGAACCAGCGCAGCGCGTCCAGGTCCTCCACCGTCGCCTCGAGCGGCCGGTCCGGGCGGCGATAGATTTGATCGCGCACCACCGCCGCCTTCAGCGTCCACAGCGCCTTCACGATCGAGCGCTGCGAGAAGTACTTCGTGGGCACGTAGTCCGGCAGCTTCGACACCTGCGCCACCAGCGCGCGCTCCAGCGCGTCCGTCAGCATCTCCACGCCCTCGAGCACGTGGCCGGGCACCCGCACCTGGGCCACCGCGTCCTGGAGCAGATCCAACTGCTGGAGCGTCAGCGTGGCGCGCAGGTCCGGCCGCGTCCCGTGGACGAAGCGGTGCATCATCGCGGCCCGGCTCTCCCGCCGCGCGAAGGCCTTGGGCACGAAGCTGATGAAGCTCAACCGGTCCGCGAACGCCAGGAGCAGCTCCGGCGAGCGCGCGAGCACCTCCGTGAGGTACCGGTTGCTCGTCATCACCACGCACTCGGTGCGCCCGGCCGTCACCTTCCGGCCGTGCTTCAGCTCCCGCTCGTACATCACGTTGAGGATGGAGCGCAGCAGCATGTCCCGGCCGTCGAAGACCTCGTCCAGGAACGCGTGCACCGAGCCCAGCATCCCCTCGTCGGTGAGGTATTCGGTGCGCCCCGTCTCCGTGAGCACCTTGAAGTCCACCGGGCCGATGAGGTCCGTCTGCAGGGTGGTCTCCGCGATCTGCTTGGAGAACAGCGAGGGCAGCCCGGACACCTCGTCCGTGATGCGCCCCAGGACGGCGCTGGCGACCGCGCTCTTCGCCGTCCCGGGTGGCCCCACCACCAGCACGTGCTCGCGGCAGAGCAGCGCCAGCTCGATCTGCGTGAACAGCGTTTCCCGCTCCAGGTACGTCTCTCTCAGCTCCCCGAAGAAGCGGCGAAAGGACTGGGCGGCCTGCAGGTTGGGAGGAGGCGAGGTCACGGAGGGCCAGGAGCGAACGGGGAAGGACGCATGCTACCCGCCCCCCTTCCCCTATTTGAAGTGCACCGCGCAGGCCTCGTCGGGGCAGTTGCGACCCGCGATGCGGAAGCGGTAGCGGGCCACCACCCCATACACCGCATCCGCGAGCTGGCGCAGGCCCGGCACGTAGTACACGTAGAGGAGGCGGCCCAGCGGCCGCCGGCCCAGCGCGCGAACGATGGCCTCCGCCCCTTCGAAGACGCGGCCGTCCGCCTGGATGAGCTGCATGGCCTTCTCGCACCGCTCCAGCGCCACCCCTGGAAAGGCGTCGAGCACGCCCTCGTCGCGGAACGAGAGCAGCCGCGTGCCCTGCCCGCCCACCAGCTTGCGCATCTCCCGTGCAGCCCCGCTGCAGATGCGGCAGTGGCTGTCGTAGAGGACCACGTCATGTCCCGGCGGTGTCGTCTGGAGCGTCGTCACGCGTCACCTCCCCACGGACCCAGTATGTCAACGCGGCCGGAGCATCTCATGCAGTTGTCCGTGCACCGCGCGCCAGATGTCGTGTTGCCGCTCAATGGGATCCATCAGCGCGAGCCCCACCGACGTCGCCGGGGAGCTGCCCTGGAAGGCGGAGTACTGTCGGATGCGCGTCCCTCCGGTGCCGTCATCATCGAAGATGAACTGGTTGGTGCCGCGCAGCGGGTGGCCGTCCAGGGTGGTGATGTGGACCGTGCGCTGGGTCTCGTTGAGCTTCACGGTGATGGGGGCCCACACCGGCGGCGGCCCCTGCTCCTCCAGGAAGAGCCGGGCACCATCGGTCAGCGCGCTCGCCGCCGGCCGCAGGGAGATGCCCGCCGCGCCGAAGAGCAGCTCCGGGTTGCTCACGAACGCGGCGTAGGCCTCCCGCGCCGACACGCCGGGAATGCTGCTGGCGTAGTCGGTGAGGGATGTGGGGGCTCCCGGGATGGGCGGGCTCGGATCCAGGTGGCCCAGTTGCTTGCGCGCGTACGTGTCCATCGCCGTGCCCTTGTCCAGCGTCACGCTGAAGGCGGCGGCCTGGGTCTGCTCCAGGAGCAACGCCCCCTGCTTCACCTGCTCCTTCAGGGAGCCGGTGGGCCTCGGTGGGAACGCGCCCCCCACCCCGAAGTCGAAGCCATTGCCCTCCCGCGCCCGGGCCGGCCGCGCGGGAGGCGTGGCCGGCGCGCTGGCGCCCTGGAACACCTCCACGGAGTTGGCTGGGGCCGCGGGCGCACGGGACGCCGCCTCCGGGCGCATGGGCAGGGGGCTCAAGCCCACCTCGGAGGCGCCGAGGTCGGGGAGCACACCGGACAGCAGGGATTCGATGCGGGACATGGCGGGACACCTTCTGGAGACAGCGAGGAACCCGCCGGCTCCTTGCAGTGCCTCCGCCAATGGCCGCGCACGTGAAATCGCGCGGTTGCCTCCGCCCTGCATCCCGCATCCGGAACGCCCGTCCAGCGGCGCGGAAGAAAAGAGAAGGGCCGGCGCCCCTCGTCGGAGCACCGGCCCTGGAGTCTCAGCCCCCGCCTCGCGGTGGGGACCTCACGGCCTTACGACTGGCGGAACTCGGCGTCCACCACGTCGTCCTTCGCGGACGGCTGGGCGCTGGAGCCCGGCGCCGCGGAGGGCTCACCGCCCGGAGGAGGCGTGGCGCCCGGCGCGCCGCCGGTGGCGCGGTACATCTCCTCCGCCGCCTTGTAGCTGGCCTGCTGGAGCTTCTCGAGGGCCGCCTTGATGGCGTCCTTGTCCTGGCCCTCGCGGACCTTGTTCAGCTCCGCCACCCCGTCCTCGATGGCCTTCGCCACGTCGGGGGTGAGCTTGTCCTTGTTCTCCTTGACCATCTTCTCCGCGGCGTAGGCCTGGCTCTCCGCCTGGTTCTTCACCTCGACCAGCTCGCGGCGCGACTTGTCGGCGGCCTCGTTGCTGCGCGCGTCGGTGACCATCTTCTCCACTTCGTCCTTCGACAGACCGGACGAGTGGCTGATGGTGACCTTCTGCTCCTTGCCGGTCGCCTTGTCCTTGGCGTTGACGTTGAGGATGCCGTTCGCGTCGATGTCGAACGTCACCTCAATCTGCGGCACGCCGCGCGGCGCCGGGGGCATGCCGGTCAGGTGGAAGCGGCCGAGGCTGCGGTTGTCGCCCGCCATCTCGCGCTCACCCTGCAGCACGTGGATCTCCACCTGCGTCTGGCCGTCCGCCGCCGTGGAGAAGGTCTCCGACTTGCGCGTGGGGATGGTCGTGTTGCGCTCGATGAGCTTCGTCATCACGCCGCCCAGCGTCTCCACGCCCAGCGACAGCGGCGTCACGTCCAGCAGGAGGATGTCCTTCACCTCGCCGGAGAGCACGCCCGCCTGCACCGCGGCGCCCACCGCCACGACCTCGTCCGGGTTCACCGTGCGGTTCGGCTCCTTGCCGAACAGCCGCTTCACCGCCTCCTGCACCATGGGGATGCGCGTGGTGCCGCCCACGAGCACGACCTCGTTGAGGTCCTTGGGCTCCAGGCCCGCGTCCTTCAGGCACTTGCGGCACGGCTCCAGCGAACGCTCCACCAGAGGGCCAATCATCTGCTCGAACTTGGCGCGCGTGAGCTTCACGTTCAGGTGCTTGGGACCGGACGCGTCCGCCGTGAGGAACGGCAGGTTGATGTCCGTCTGCATCGCGCTGGACAGCTCGATCTTGGCCTTCTCCGCCGCCTCCTTCAGGCGCTGGATGACCATCTTGTCCTTGCTGACGTCGAGCCCGGTGTCCTTCTTGAACTCGCTGATCAGCCAGTTCATGATCTCCAGGTCGATGTTGTCGCCGCCCAGGTGCGTGTCGCCGTTGGTGGCCAGCACGTCCACGACGCTCTCGCCCACCTCCAGGATGGACACATCGAAGGTGCCACCGCCGAAGTCGTAGACGGCGATCTTCTCATCCTTCTTCTTGTCCATGCCGTACGCGAGCGCGGCCGCGGTGGGCTCGTTCACGATGCGGCGGACGTTGAGGCCGGCGATCTCACCGGCGTCCTTGGTGGCCTGGCGCTGGGCGTCGTTGAAGTACGCCGGGACGGTGATGACCGCCTCCGTCACCTTCTCCCCCAGGTAGTTCTCCGCGGCGCGCTTGAGCTTGAGCAGCACCTGCGCGCTGATCTCCGGCGCGCTGTACTGCTTGCCGCTGATGTCCACGCGAGCGTCGCCGTTGGGGCCCCGGGCGACCTTGTAGGGGACGAGCTTCGCCTCCTCGCTGGTCTCCTCGAACCGGCGGCCCATGAAGCGCTTCACCGAGTAGACGGTCTGCTCGGGGTTGGTGATGGCCTGGCGCTTCGCCACCTGACCGACCAGGCGCTCCCCGTCCTTCGTGAACGCGACCACGGACGGCGTGGTGGGGGCGCCCTCTTCGTTGACGATGACCTTGGGCTCGCGACCCTCCATGATCGCCACCACGCTGTTCGTGGTGCCCAGGTCGATTCCGATAATCTTGCCCACGGTTCCCATCCTCCGGAAATGACTGCGTTTTTCCTACGAAATCCCGATGTAAGCCCAACGTAACCACCCCCCCCGACGTGTCAAACGCCAGGACGGGTTTCCCCGTAGGCCCGGGCACCCAATGCAAAGGTGATGACGCCCCCTGCGTAGCGCAGTGCGCAGCGGCCCTCCGAGGGCCCGTCACCTGAACGCCATCTCCACGCCACGGGTGCGTAACGCGCTCTACACCGCCGTCACCCCGCGGTAGCAACCAGGCGGTCGCAGTGGGGACCAGCTGACCGTTCAACCCCTTGGAATCACATCAAGGTGCGGCGCTGACGCCTCGCGTCAGGGGTTGGCGAGAAAAGTGCACAGTCCCCACCGCGTCAGCGCTGTCATACCGCTCCCCGCCCCTTTGGAGTCGTCCCATGCTGGTTCAGCCCCTCCGTTCCACGGACTTCCGCCGCTCGCCGACGGCGCTTCCGTCCGCGGAACCGAAGGTCGCGGTGCTGCTGAACGCGAACGCCCGCAAGGTGGACGCCCGGGTGGTCAAGCTGATGTCGCACGTGGTGCCGGAGGAGGACCTGTTCCTGTCCCGCTCGCCGCTGGACGCGCGCCGCATCGCGCAGACGGTGCTGGAGCGGGGCTACCCCACGGTGTTCACCGGCGGCGGCGACGGCACCTTCATGGGCTTCGTCAATGAGGTCCTGCAGCAGGTGGGTCCGCGCGGGAAGTTCGCCGGCCAGACGGCGCCGCGCTTCGGCATCCTCAAGCTGGGCACGGGGAACGGCATCGCGGCGTTCGTCAACGCCTCCAGCACCCGGGGTGATGGCATCCTCAACGACGTGGTGCGTGCCCGCGCGGCGGAGGTCCCCGGCGTGCGCACCATGAACCTGGTGCAGGTGAACGGGCAGCGCGCGCCGTTCGCGGGCCTGGGCGTGGATGGCAAGGTGCTCAACGACTACATCGCCGTGAAGGAGTCGCTGGGCAAGGGCCTGTTCAAGCGGGTCATGTCCGGCGGTGGCGGCTACTTCTCCGCGGTGGCCTTCAAGACGGTGCCGCACTACCTCACCAGCTCCGTGCAGGTGGAGTGCGAGGTCGTCAACGGCGCGTCGGAGGCCTACCGCCTGGGCGCGGAGGGCCAGACGGTGGGCGCGCCGCTGGCGCCGGGCGCGGTGCTCTTCCGGGGCAAGCTGATGATGGCCGCCGCGGGCACCATGCCCTTCTATGGCTACGGCTTCCGCATGTTCCCCCACGCCAATGATCGCCAGGGCTACCTGCAGCTGCGCCTGGGCCAGGTGACGCCCACGCAGGTGCTGGCCAACCTGCCCCGCCTGTGGAGCGGCCGCTGGGCGCCGGAAGGCCTGCACGACTTCCACGCCCGCGAGGTCACCATCCGCTTCGCGCGACCCATGCCCTTCCAGGTCGGCGGCGACGCGGCCGGCTATCGCGAGCAGGTCACGCTGTCGGTGGCGCCCGAGTCCATCGAGCTGCTCGACTTCAACGGCGTGCAGTAGCGCCCGGCGGTTGAAGGGCCCTATCTTCCGGGCCCTCCCCCACGCCCAAGCACCGGCTCAGCCGCGGTCGCGCGACGCCGGGGGCTTCTCACCCGGTTCCTTGCGGCGTCCCACCGCGAACGCGTAGCTGACCCCTGGCTTCTGGTTGTGCTCGCGGTGCAGGGCCAGCTCCTCGCGCAGGGAGGCGCTCTCCTGCGAGGCGCCCTCTGGCAGGTGCGCCTCCAGGTCCTTGTAGAACGCGTCCAGCTCCGTGTCGTGCAGCGACTCCACGGACTCCGGCTCGAAGCCGGCGGTCTCCAACGCCTGGAGCAGTTCGCGGGGCAGCAGCAGCGGCGCGCCCAGGCGCTTCTCCCAGAAGTCCAGCACCGGCTTGGGCGTGAAGCGCCCCACGCGCGCCGGGAAGGTGAAGCCCACCCGTCCGCGCTTGCCCAGGAGCGGGCGGAACACACGCAGGGAGACGTCCAGCGGGTACTGCACCCGCCCCGGCACCAGGATGCCGTGGAACGGCCCATCCAGCATGCCCAGCGCGTCCGGCGCCACGCGGCGCACCTCGATGCGATCGGAGAGGCCCTGGGAGCGCACGCGCTCGCGCACGGGGGACACGAGCGCTTCGTCCGTGTCCACGGCCACCACGGAGCACTTCAGCTCCTGGGCCAACAGCACGGCGGCGCCGCCCTCGGGGCCACTGCCGAGCACCAATACCCGCGAGCCCGGCTCGAGCTGGGCCACCTTGGCGAAGCGGCGCGTGGCGTCGTCCGAACCGAACGCGCGCTGCGCCCCCGGCGGGAGGTACAGCGGGAAGTGCTCGGCGGGACTCATTCCACCCTCATATACGCACCCCGGCCGGACTTCCAGCCGCCGGAGGGCTCCAGCCCACCCTGGGGTGGTGCCCGCGCACCGCCTGCCTCACAGGTAGTAGACGATGCGGGGATCCTGGTGCAGCTCCGTGTAGATGGCCCGGCGCTGCTCCTCCGACAGCAGCAGCACCGACACGCTCAGGGACACGAACTTCCCCTTGCGGCTGTGCTGCACATGGATGGAGTCCGGGGACACCTCCGTCCCCATCTTCCGGCGGAAGAGCGAGCGCACGTGCTCCTCGAATTCGGCGGTCTCCTCGACCGTCGCCTTGCCCATCACCTTGTACTCGTAGACAGCGGGGTACTCGATGAGGGGCTTCTTCTCTTCGCCGGGAGCCTCGGGCTTGTCGGTGCCGTCCTGGGTCATGACACGTCTCTATCAGGCGGAGGGCGTCGGGCGCCTCACAACAGGTTGGCCGCCAGCTCGGCCAGCATGCTGCGCTCGCCCTTGGCCATGGTGATGTGGCCGGCGATCTTCTCGTTCTTGAAGCGGTTGACCACGTGAACGAGCCCGTTGTTCGTCGAGTCCACGTACGGGTTGTCGATCTGGAACGGGTCGCCGGTGAGGATGATCTTCGTGTTGTCCCCCACGCGCGTGAGGATGGTCTTCACCTCGTGGGGTGTGAGGTTCTGCGCCTCGTCCACGATGATGAACTGGTTGGGGATGCTGCGGCCGCGGATGTACGTGAGCGGTTCAATCTCCATCAGCCCCAGGTCGATGAGTTCGTGGTGGCCGCGCCCGGCCTTCTTGTCCGCGCGGCTCAGGTTCATCAGGAACTCCACGTTGTCGAAGATGGGCTGCATCCACGGATTGAGCTTCTCCTCGACGCTGCCAGGCAGGTAGCCGATGTCTCGGCCCAGGGGGAAGATGGGACGGCTGACCAGCAGCTTGTGGTACAGCCCCTCCTCCGTCACCTTCTGCAGGCCCGCGGCGATGGCGAGGAGCGTCTTGCCCGTGCCCGCCTTGCCCACGATGGTCACGAGCTTGATCTCGTCGTTGAGCAGCAGGTCCAGGCAGAAGGCCTGCTCCATGTTGCGCGGACGGATGCCCCAGGTGCCCTCCTTGCTCTGGCGCGCGAGCGGCACGAGCCGCGCCTTGGCTCCATGGAAGCGGGCCATGGCGGTGTGGGACGGGTTGAGTTCGTCCTTCAGCAGCACCAGCTCGTTGGGGAAGAGCCGGTCCTGGGCCGGCACCTCCACCTCGCCACCGGGCTTGTAGAGCTGATCCACCATGTCCCTGGGCACGAGCAGTTCGGTGAAGCCCGTGTAGAGGTCGGTGATCTCCACGCGCTCGGTGTCGAAGTCCTGGGCGGACAGGCCCAGGGCGTCGGCGCGGATGCGCAGGTTGGTGTCCTTGGTGATGAAGACGGCCTGGGTCTCCGGCTCGGTCTCCATCAGGTCCAGGGCGACCGCGAGGATGCGGTTGTCCACCAGGTTGCTGTCCGCCATGGACGACGGCAGCGCACGGTCGGTGAAGGCCACCCGGAGCATCCCACCGTGCGGCAGCGGGACGCCCTCCTTCAACGAGCCTTCCGCGCGGAACGAATCCAGGTAGCGCGCCACCAGTCGCGCGTTGCGCCCCAGCTCGGAGAGATCGCGCTTGAACTGATCGATCTCCTCGATGACGTAGATGGGGATGATGACGTTGTTGTCCTTGAACCCGTAGATGCTGCGGGGGTCATGGAGGAGGACGTTCGTGTCGAGGATGAAGTTCTTTCGCATCGAGGGCTTCGCGACCTGACCTGGTTCGGGTGCGATTGCTGACGGCGAGCGACGACCTTGGAGGACTGCTTCCTCCAATATAGACACCGAACGAGGGGGCACCAGCCGCATTCCCGCCCGGAACGACGAAGCTCCGTCCGATAGAGCACGGCCGGGACGGGCCTCGCCAAGAGGCGTCAGGAGGTCGCGCTGGCCCGGAGGAAGGATGACCCAGGTTCTTCCCCGTCCAGCCCCGGCGATGGGGGCGACAGCGGATCATATCCGAGCATCTCCACCACCCTTTCGGGCGGAGGGCCGGAGGGCATCCGGGCCCAGGGGAAGCGCGCCTGCAACGCCTCCTCGTCGAGCGTCATTCCCTGCTTCGCCTGGAAGCGCTGTGCCCGGTGCCAGCCGCGCGTGTCCAACCGCCGCGCCAGCCGCCGCGACAGGGGGCTGATCATCGGCGAGGGCGCGTAGAGGGCGGGCTCGCCCTGCGCATCCCGCATGCAGCCCAGCTCCACCGCCCAAGCCAGCAGCCAGCGGGGCCAGCCACGTCCGGAGCGGCGCATGGCGCTGAAGCGGCCCTGGGCGGCGCCGTCCACGAAGGTGAAGCGCGGCTCGTAGATGCACGCGGCGGCGAACGTCGCGGGCATCAACGCCACGGCCTCCGCGCCGATGCGCCGGGCCATCAGGTGCAGCAGCTCCAGGATGTCGCGGGACAGCGAGAGGCCGGGGTGGAGCTGCCCGGGCAAGGGGGGACGGTTCCAGTCGAAGGGGCGCCCCGGATGCTGGAGCAGGAGGCTGTCCAGGTAGAGCAGCGGCGCCTCCGCCGCTGCATGGGTGAAGCCGACCTCCGCGCCCGTGGCCCGGCGCAGGGACAGGTCTGCGACGGGCGCGTGGTAGCGGCGGCTCAGGAAGGTGATGCGCGGCTGGAAGGGGTCCTGGCAGGACAGGCGCAGCTCGAAGGGGCCCACCCGCTCTCGCAGACGCTGGGCGAAGCCGTAGGCGTGGAGGGCGCGCTCCAGGCCCTCGCGGCTGTAGGTACCGAAGGCCAGGCCCACGCGGTCGCCCCCCGCCTCCAGGCCCAGGTCATCCAACGAGAGGGACTCGCCCGCGGAGGCGGAGAGGTCCAGGCCGCTCAGACGCGAATAGGTGCGGCGCGAGTGGGGACTGAGCGGTGGCGGCCGAGGCATGGGTGCGTCCTAGTCGTAACGGATGTCCACCAGGGTGAGCTCGATCTCCCCCCGGGGGCGCCGCACCTCCACGGTGTCACCCGGTGCCTTGCGCAGGAGCGCACGGCCCATGGGTGATTCGACGCTGATGCGGCCACCTGAAGCGTCGATCTCGTCAGAACCGACAATCTGGTAAGTGCTGCGAATTCCGCCCTCGTCCTCCAGGGTGACGGTGGCGCCGAAGTAGACTTTCGAGCGGTCCACCTGTTCGGCGGGGGTGACGATGGTGGCGGTGTCCAGACGCTTCTGGAGGAAGCGGATGCGACGGTCGATCTCCCGCAGGCGCTTCTTGCCGTAGATGTATTCGGCGTTTTCTGAACGGTCGCCCTGCGCGGCGGCGGCGGACACCTCTGCGGTGACCTTGGGGCGGGCCTCGTTGAGCAGTTGGAGGAGCTCGCGGTGCATGCGCTCGGCGCCCGTGCGGGTGAGGTAGCGGCGGAACGGCGCCTGCTCCCCTGCCTCGTCGTCCTCGGGGGTGTCAGGCGGGTCGTGAACTTCCTGGGACATGCTCCTGTGTATAGCCCCGGACGCTGACAGGCGGATGTTCACCGAGGGCCGGCACCGGGGGTGTCAGGAAGCAGCGGCTGCGATCGCCAGTGGAACTCGCCCGGCGCTGCTGGTAGGAAGCGCGTCGCGGGGCCGCGTGCGGGGCTCAGAGCTGTGAAAAAAAGAATAGCGAGTCGCTAGCTCAGCTGGTAGAGCACCGGCCTTTTAAGCCGAGGGTCGGGGGTTCGAGCCCCCCGCGACTCAAGCAGTGACGACGTCCCCGTCGTCTAGAGGCCCAGGACGCTGGCCTTTCAAGCCGGTAACACGGGTTCGAATCCCGTCGGGGACATGCAGGAACACGGGGTTGGACGGATCAAACCGTCCAACCCCGTTCGTTTTTTGGCCGCATGCCACGGCTTGATGCCGGTTGGCGTCAGGCCGACACCCATGGCGCTCGCGCGAGATGCGGCCCGCAAGTGGACGTGCGGACTGATCCATGGACCGTTCGACGGCGCGGCGCCCTGCGCGCGAACACCGTGCCCGCCACCCCGCCTGGGTCGACCCGCGAAGCTCCCAGACGATTGGGACGCTCTTGAAGACGCCGCCCGCCCTCGAGGCCAACGCCGCGAGGACGACCGAACGGTGTCGCGAGCCGCCAGATCGCTCGAGCGCATGTGATTGAGAGCCACGAGCGAGCGCAGGCCGCGGAATTGCCCAAGCAACCAGGGCTGCTTCCTTCGCGACCTCCAATCACTCCCTAAACGCAATCAGCACCACCCCTCCAAATTCCAATCCATCCCTCAATTCTTCATCACCACCAAAACACCACACACACCGCGAAAGCATCGAACAAGGCGAGCGCGCCAACTCCCAATGAAAGACCTTGACGAAACAGACCGACCCAACAAAGGCTCACACTCCCCTCAACTCCAGGAGCCACATGCATCTCCCTGCTGGCCGTCGGGCCCTGCTTGGCTGTCTCTTTCTCGCATCGGTGCTGGCCTCGGCCGAAGGACTGGCGTCACCCAGTCAAACTGCTTCCCCGAAGCCGTGCGTTCAGCCTCCATCACAAATCGCGCCGCTCAACGCCCCCGTCTGCCTGACAGTGAAGGCGATTATCGAATCGCTCATTGGAATCGAGCGACAGCACATCACCGAGGACGCCAGCCTTGTCGACGATCTGGGCATGGACTGGCTCGACCTGGTTGAGTTCACCATGGCGCTGGAAATGGAGTTCGGGATCGAAATCCCCGATGAAGACAGCGAGCGATTCATCACCGTCGGCGGAGTTTGCGACTACATCACGTGGCGCCAGAATCCTTAGTCTTGCGGCTGTCGTTTGAGTCGTCGCCTTGAGCTTCTCAATCGCCGCGGACGAGGCCAGCTGGGACTCGTCCGCGATGCCTCCTGCTCCGCGGCCCGTGGCGGCCTCCGTCCACGGCCCTTGCGGCCGCAGGCCCCACCCTCCATTGAGCGCCACCCCGCTCGATGAGGCGCATCCCGTCCGAGCGACAGGCACATCAACATTTTCCTGAAAACAAAGTACTGACGTTTCAGACTCGTAACAATGGGTTTGAATCCCCGTCGGGGCCTTCCTGGTTCGCTCCGGACCTGTGGTTTTCCACGATCTTCCCCGCAAGGTCCGAGGCAACACGCCTCCGCCTCTTCCTGGGGCTGGAAAACCTGCTCATGGGTAGGCCATGGGCTCCGCGCCAATCCCTACCCTCTCAATAGACCCCGCCCTTATTTCCAAGCAACCACGGGCACTTGGCGCGCGACTCGATTCCACGCCACCACAACAAAGCGGCGTTCCTGCCGAATCGTTCACACAAATCATTCCGCGCTATCGCCCGGCAGTTCCGACTCAACCCATGGCATTGGTCCGCCAAACCCAACGCATCACAATCTGGTTCTGGTCTACGCGAATGGGTAGGAAACCCACGCTCAGTATTGAAATCCCGCCGCCCACTAGGACTCTCAATGACACCTGCCGGTCTCAAGGTCCTCTGTCTGGACGGAGGAGGGTTGCATACGCTCTTCAGCCTGCGGCTGATCCAGCGGCTCAATGCGATGTTCCCCTTCCTCAATGACGTCGATGCGTTCTCGGGAACGTCCGCCGGCGGCATCTCCGCGCTCATCCTGGCCGCGGGAGACCGGCCCGCGGAGCGGATCCAGGTCGCCATCGATTTCTGGTCGGACTCGCGCTACTTCACGCTGAACCTCCCTCAGCACGCGTTCAGTCCGCTCTCGACCGCGACCTACACCAACCACGAGGCCAAGAAGGCGCTGGAGGCCCTGCTGGGGGATGTGACCCTGGGCCAGCTCAAGCGACAGGTCGTCATCCCCAGCTTCGAGTTGGACAACGAGGGCCGCGCGGGCCGCCCTCGGAGCTGGGCTCCGAGGATCTTCAGCACCCTCTCCACCCGCGAACCCAACACCGATCACAAGCAAGTCGCTGTCGACGTGGGCCTGCGGACCGCGGCCAGCCCCATGGGCTTCCCCATCTACGAAGGCTTCGTCGATGCGGGCATCTACGCCAACAACCCGAGCATGTGCGCCCTCGCGGAGGCCCTGCGCGGCGACATCTTCGAACCGCCCGACATCCAGCTGTTCTCCGTGGGCGGCGGCCTGAATCGGCGCTACGTCGCCTCCGAGGACGGTGACTGGGGCCCGCGCCAATGGGTCCTCGACCTGAAGGAGCCCGGACTGCTCCTGGAGATGGTGTTCGCCAGCGGCGTCGAGGCCGTCAGCTTCCAGTGCCTCCAGGTCCTCGGGGAGCAGAACTTCTTCAGGCTCAACCCCGCGTTCCAGGACACCGTCCCCATGACGAACGCGTGGCTCCCCGTGATCCCCGTCGACCTGATGCCCAATGTCGTGGAGAAGCTGCTCGGCCTCGCCGATGCCGCGGACCTGAGCAAGGCATTGCTCTGGATGGAGAGCAACTGGGGCCGCCAGCCACGCTCCCATCAGACGTCGGCCCAGGCCGAGCGCTCGCGGATCGTGACGGACCTCACCCCGCCCTGACACCGCGTCAGGACACCGGCACCGGCTCACACCGTCTTCTTTTCCAAGTCGTCTCCCGTGACCCAAGGGGTATCTGAATGGCTCGCATCATCATGATTTCAGGGAAGGGAGGCGTCGGGAAGACCACCGTCGCCGCGGCGACCGGGCTGGCTGCCTCCAAGAAGGGCTCCCGCACGCTGATCCTCTCCTTCGACCTGGCGCACAGCCTCGCGGACTCCTTCAACCTCGATCTCAGCCTGTTCGATCACAACAAGGGCCGCCCCACCCAGGTGGCCGAGAACCTGGAGATCCAGGAGATCGACGTCGCGGAGGAGCTCGAGCGCGAGTGGAGCACCATCTACCAATACCTGGCGTCGCTCTTCGCGTCCGCTGGCGTCTCCGAGGTGGTGGCCGAAGAGGTGGCGATCCTGCCCGGCATGGAGGACGTCGTCGCGCTGATCTTCATCAACCGCTACATCAACAAGAACCTCTACGACACCATCGTGGTGGACTGCCCTCCCACCAGCGAGTCGCTGAGGTTCGTCAACATCACCGCGACGCTCGAGTGGTACGTCAAGACGCGCTTCAGCTTCGACCGGCAGGTCGGCAAGCTCGTGCGCCCCCTGCTGGGAAAGAGCTCCTCCAAGATGGGCATCCCCGAGGATGACTACTTCAACAGCCTCAAGGGGATGTTCTCCGAGCTGAACGGCATCCAGAAGCGCCTGCTGGACCCCACCCAGACCACCGTGCGGCTGGTGTGCAATCCCGAGAAGATGGTGATCCGGGAGACGCAGCGCGCCTACATGTACTTCAACCTGTATGGCATGACGACGGAGATGGTCGTCATCAACCGCGTGATGCCGACGTCGGAGGGCTACTTCTCGCGGTGGGCGGAGAACCAGGCTCGCTATTGCCAGGAAGTGAACGAGTATTTCAGCCCCGTGCCGGTCGTCCCCGTCCCCTACTTCGCCAACGAAGTCCTGGGCATGGAGCGCCTGAGCGAGGTGGCGGACGTCCTCTACAAGCAGGAGGACCCCACCCAAATCTATGTCAACCAGCCGTCCTATGCCTTCGCCAAGGAGGGTGACGGTTACGTCCTGAAGATGAACCTCCCGTTCGTGGACAAGCGCGAGCTGACGATGACGCGTTCCGAGAACGACCTGGTCATCCGCATCGGAAACTTCAAGCGCTACGTCCCGCTGCCGACCGCGATGCTCCACTACTCGTCGGTGACCGCGAAGAAGACGGCCAACGAATTGCAGGTCATCTTTCAGAAGTAATGGAGACTCTCACTTTGTCAGAGCTCCACGAATCTGGCGAGAATACACGGCAACACCCCAAACACAGGAGCTGTCATGACCACGCAACGCGAGCTTCCCAAGTCGTTCGGAGCCAGGCTGATGACGGCGATTCAAGATCAGCTCGTCACCACTCTCGAAGCCGACCGCGCCATCTACTTCTCCCTGCGCAAGAGCATGCTCCTGGCGAACGCCGAGATCCTCAAAGGCTTCATGGAGGTCGTCCAACACCAGTTGAAGCAGGTCGAGGCGTCCTCCGCGCCGAAGCCGCAGAAGCTCAAGATTCAGGTCGAGTAGCGAACAGCGGCCCTCGGCGTCACTCGCCGAGCGGGTCCGAGCCGTCCTGGACAAGCCCATGAGTAACAGGGCTTCGTACGTCCTGGACGCAGCCAGGGCGGGCCTGCTGCCAAGGCCAGGGCGATTCCAGGAGCTTCTCGAGGCGCCCCTCCCCCTCCCGGAGGAGCTCTTCGAGAAGCGTGGCTACGTCATCCGGCATCCCGTCGGGGATGACCTCCCGGCCCTGGTGCGGCTGGAGGAGGCTTGCTGGCCCGCGCCCCTGCGGATGACGGTGGAGACGCTGCGCCACCGCGTGGAGCACACGCCACGGGAGCACTGTGTGCTCGTGGTGGAGGGACGTGTGCTGGGCGTGATCTACGCCCAACGGATCCTGGACACCCCCTCGCTGCTGTCCACCACCAGCACGGACGTGTGGCGGCTGCATGGTCCGGGCAGGCCCGTCGTTCAGTTGCTCGCGCTCAATGTCCTGCCCGAGGCCCAGTCGCAGGGGCTCGGGGATCCGTTGCTGGAGTTCATGCTCCAGTGGTGCACCGTGCGGCCGGACGTGGAGCGCGTCGTCGCGGTGACGCTCTGCCGCGACTACGAGCGACACTCGGACGTCCCTCTGGAGCTCTACATCCAGCAGCGGGAGGCATCCGGACTCCCGCGCGACCCCATCCTCCGCTTGCACGCCAGCCACGGCGCGGCGATCCGCGGGCTCGTCCCCGGATACAGGCCGGGTGATGTCAGCAACCTGGGCCACGGGGTCCTCGTCGAATACGACCTCCGGCACCGGCTGGAGTCACTCCACCCGGCGCCCGCCCTGGCCGATGCGCCAGTCTCCATGGCCTGGAGCCTGGAGGCGGTGTCCGCCGCCATCGCGGACTCCGTGCGCGAGGTGCTCGGCGAACGCGCAAGGGAGTTCACGTCCACGCGTGCGTGGGCGGACCTCGGTCTTGATTCGCTGGATCTCCACGGTCTGCGCGCGCACCTGGGCCAGCAACTGGGTGCCTCGCTCGACGTGACGAGCTTCTTCCGCTTCGGGACGCCTCTCACCCTGGCGGAGATGCTGCACCGGGCGGCATCCGGTGGGCGTGTCGCCGAGCCCACGGGCCCGGCGCGATCCAGCCCGGTCGCGGAGGCGGACCGGCTAACTTCGCGCGCCGGACCAGAGCGACGAGGCGAGCCCCACGACGAGCCGGTCGCGATCATCGGCATGGCGGTCCGGCTGCCCGGGCAGGTGGACGGTCTCGAGCGCTACTGGCAGGTGCTGCGCGACGGCGTGGACGCCATCACTGAGATCCCCCGCGAGCGCTGGGACGTCGAGCGCTTCTACGCTCCGGACCGCGACACGCCCGGCAAGATGGTGAGCCGGTACGGCGGGTTCCTCGAGGGCGTGGACCGGTTCGACGCTCGGTTCTTCGGGATCTCACCGCGTGAGGCCGCGGCCATGGACCCTCAGCAGCGGCTGCTGCTGGAGGTCACCTGGGAAGCGCTGGAGCGCGCGGGCATCGCACCGGGTTCGCTCGCGGGGAGCGCCACCGGCGTCTTCGTCGGCATCTCCACCCATGACTACGAGCTGCTTCAGGTGCGCGCCGGGCGCTACCAGGAGCTGGACATCCACTTCGCGACGGGCAACGCCCCGTCCATCGCCGCCGGGCGGGTGGCGTACGCGCTCGGACTGCAGGGCCCTGCCCTCTCCATCGACACGGCGTGCTCCTCGTCGCTGGTGGCCGTCCATGCCGCGTGCCAGAGCCTGCGCACCAGTGAGAGCCATCTGGCCCTGGCCTCGGGCGTGAACCTGCTGCTCTCCCCGGAGCTCAGCATCACCTTCTCCAACGCCGGCATGCTCGCGGCGGACGGCCGGTGCAAGACGTTCGACAGCGCCGCGGATGGCTACGTGCGCAGCGAGGGCTGCGGCGTCGTGGTGCTCAAGCGGCTCGCCGATGCGCTCGCGGACCGCGACCCCATCCTGGCCGTCATCCGGGGCTCCGCCATCCGCCAGGACGGCGCCAGCAACGGCCTCACCGCGCCCAACGGGTTGTCCCAGGAAGCGGTCATCCGCGGTGCGCTCGCCATGGCGGGCGTCCGCCCGGACGAGGTCTCGTACGTCGAGGCACATGGCACGGGGACCTCGCTGGGAGACCCCATCGAAGTCAAAGCCCTGGCGAACGTCTACGGCGAGGGACGCTCCCGCACCTCCCCGCTTCGCATCGGCTCCGTCAAGACGAACCTCGGTCATACGGAGGCGGTCGCTGGACTCGCGGGCCTGGGCAAGGTGGTGCTCTCCCTCCAGCACGAGCGGATCCCCGCACACCTTCATCTCGAAGAGCCCAACCCGCTCCTTCAGCTGTCGACCCTCCCGGTGGAGATCACACGCGAGGGCGCGGACTGGCCCCGCGACCCGGAGCGCAGGCGCCTCGCGGGGTTGAGCTCCTTTGGCTTCAGCGGGACGAATGCACACCTCGTCCTCGAGGAGCCGCCGCTCGTTCCGTCCGCGCCCGCGACCGAGGATCGGGCGCACCACCTGCTGGTGCTGTCGGCCCGCGACGAACTGGCGCTCCGCGAGCTCGCTGGGCGCTATCAGCGCCACCTGGACTCGCAGCCGGCATCGCTGGCGGACGTGTGCTTCACGGCTGGCGCGGGACGCGACCACTTCGCGCACCGGCTGGCGGTGGTGGGCAGCACGGCGGCGGAGGTGAGCGCCCAGCTCGGCGAGTTCTCTCGCACGGGCCAGCACGAAGAGGCACCTGTCCCGGGGCCCGTGCTGGCCCGGAAGGCAGGACGGGACCGGGCGAAGGTGGCCTTCCTGTTCACCGGACAGGGCTCGCAGTACGCGGGCATGGGACAGCAGCTCTTCCAGACCCAGAAGACCTTCCGCAGCGCACTCGAGCACTGTGATGCGCTGCTTCGCCCGCTGCTGGAGCGCCCGCTGCTGGAGGTCCTCTTCCCCCTGGACGGGCCTTCTCCCCTGCTGCACGAGACGCTCTACACCCAGCCGGCGCTCTTCGCTTTCGAGTACGCCCTCGCACAGCTGTGGCGCTCCTGGGGCATCGAGCCCGACGTCGTCCTGGGCCACAGCGTGGGCGAGTACGCCGCCGCGTGCGTGGCGGGGGTGTTCAGCCTGGAGGATGGGCTGAAGCTCATCGCGACTCGCGCGAGGCTGATGCACGCGCTGCCGCCCGGCGGCGCGATGGTGGCCGTGCTCGCGGAAGCGGCGCGTGTCCAGGAGGCGCTTGCCTCCGCGGGGAGCGACGTCGCGATCGCCGCCGTCAATGGCCCCAAGAGCGTCGTCATCTCGGGCCTGGAGGCGGCGGTGGAGGTGCTGGTCCGGGACTTCACGGCCCGCGGCATCACCTCCCGCCGACTCCAGGTGTCCCACGCCTTCCACTCCCCGCTCATGGACCCGGTGCTCGACCCGTTCGAGCAGGCCGCCGCCACGCTGACCCTTTCGCCCCCACGCATTCCGCTCGTCTCCAACCTCACGGGGGCGCTCGCCAGCGCGGAGCTCACGCGCCCCTCCTACTGGCGCGAGCATGTCCGCCAGCCCGTGCGGTTCATGGCGGGAATGGAGGCGCTTGGCCGGCTCGGCTGTGAGCTCTTCCTGGAGGTGGGTCCGCAGCCCGTGCTCATCCAACTGGGCCGCACCTGTCTGCCCGAGCCCCACCGGCGCTGGCTGCCCAGCGTCCGTCCCGGCATCCCGGACTGGGAGCCGATGCTGCGCGGCCTCGGCGAGTTCTATGTGCGCGGCGCGGACATCCCGTGGGCGCGACTCGACGAGGAGTCGCGACGCCACAAGGTGCCGCTGCCCACCTACCCCTTCCAGCGCGAGCGCTTCTGGTTCACCCGGAAGGGCCCCTCTGAAGACGCTCGGACTGGGGCGCGTGGTACGGGCCGCGCCTCCCATTCGTTGCTCGGTCGGCTCGTGCGCTCCGCGGTTCCTCGCGAGGAGCGGATCTTCGAGAGCGTCCTCTCCTCCCACGCGCTGCCGCTCCTCGAGGACCACCGCGTCTTCTCCGTCCCCGTGGCGCCAGCCGCCGCGTACCTCGAGATGGCCCTCGCGGCGGGCCGCATCCACCTGGGTGCTCAGGCGCTCGAGGTGGAGGACCTGACGGTCCAACAAGCCCTGGTGCTCCAAGAGCAGCAGCGGACGGTACAGCTCGTCCTCCAACCGACGGGGGAGGGCTCCACGTCCTTCCAGGTGTTCAGCCTGGACGGTGACGGGACCGAGGGTGGCGGCGAGGACGCGGGGAACTGGGTGCTGCATGCCTCCGGTCGCCTGCGGACCGGTGAGGCTGCGTCCGAGACTCCCCGGGTGGATGTCCCTGCGTTGCGCGCACGGCTTTCGGAGAACGTCTCCGTCGAGCAGTACTACGCCCAGTGCAGTGCCCGCGGCATCGACTATGGCCCCGCGTTCCGGGCAGTCGAGGCGCTGTGGCGCAAGCCTGACGAGGTGCTCGGCCGGATCCGCCTGCCCGCGGTCCTGGAGGATGCGGACGAAGCGGGCCGCCGCACCGTGTTGCTCGACGCGGCCTTCCAGGTCGTCGGCGCGGCGCTTCCCCGCGACGCCGAGGAGATCACATACCTGCCGGTGGGCTTGGAGCGGATGCGGCTCTCGGGTCCCCTCGAGCAGTCGCTGTGGTGCCATGCACGGCTGCGCACGGCGGGGGGCCGCGAGGCATTCTCGGCCGACATCCTGCTCGTCGACAGCACAGGGCTCGTCGTGGCGTCGCTGGAGGGATTCGCCCTCAAGCGCGCGGCCCGTGGCGCCGTGCGTCCCTCCGAACCGGAGTGGCGTCGCTGGCTGTACCAGGTGGAGTGGCGTCCCCAGGACCGCCGCCCCATCCCCCAGGAGCCGGGCGGACTGCTGTCACCCGCGGAGCTCGATGCGCGGCTCTCAGCGGAGGCGGCCATGGCGAGCACCGCGGAGGGTCGCGCCCTCGCGCCGCTCGCGCAGCGCATGGAGGCGCTGTGCGCCACGTTCTCCCTGCAGGCCCTCCTCCAGTTGGGTTGGAAGGGCGAACCGGAGCGGCCGTTCACCCGGGATGAACTCGCCACCACGCTGGGGATTGTTCCGCGCCATTACCGGCTGCTGGGCGCCCTCCTCTCGCTGCTGACCGAGGAAGGACTCCTCGCGCGCCAGGGCGAGGGTTGGGTCGCCCGGGTCCCTCCCGTGTCCACCGACGCCGCCGTGGAGACCGCCGCGCTTTTGCGCGACTTCCCGCAGGCCTCGACCGAGCTCGAGGTGCTCTCGCGCTGCGGAAACAACCTGGCGGGCGTGCTTCGGGGCGACGTGCAGCCCCTGCAGCTGCTGTTCCCCGAGGCGGACACGTCGACGCTGACGCGGCTGTATCAGGAAGCACCCACCTTCCGGGGCATGAACGCGCTCGTCGAGCGCACCGTTCGGCTCGCCCTCTCACGCCTGCCTCCGGGGAGGCCGCTGCGCGTGCTGGAGATTGGCGCGGGCACCGGATCCATCACCGCGCGACTGCTGCCGCTGCTGCCCGCGGATCAGACGACCTACGTCTTCACAGACGTCAGCACCCTCTTCACCAGCCGGGCCGCGGAGCGCTTCAGCGCGTTTCCCTTCGTGCAATACAAGCTGCTCGACATCGAGTCAGCCCCCGGCGCGCAGGGCTTCCAGCCGCACACCTATGACCTGGTCCTGGCCGCCAACGTGCTGCACGCCACGGCGGAGCTGCGTCAGACGCTGCGACACGTCCTCCAGCTCCTGGCACCGGGCGGTGAGCTGGTCCTGCTCGAGGGCACGTCGAAGCGCCGGTGGATCGACCTCATCTTCGGATTGACCGAGGGCTGGTGGCGCTTCCAGGATCCAGAGCTGCGCGGATCCCATCCCCTGCTGTCAGCGCCGCGCTGGACGGCCCTGCTCGAAGAGGAGGGCTTTGAGCAGCCCGTGGCGCTCAGCCTGGAGGATGCCGTCCTCTTTCCTCAGTCCGTGCTCATCGCGCGGGCACCCAGCCTCGGTGCCCAGGCGGACGTGGCGCGGCGCTGGCTCATCCTCGCCGAGTCCTCGGGCACCGGCCGTGCCCTGGCCGAACGACTGCGGGCCCGGGGACAGTCGTGCACCCTGGCCCTTCCGGGGCCGGAGTACGCCCAGGTCGACGCGGAGACCTTCTCCGTGTCACCCGAGCGACCTGACGACATGCGCCAGCTGCTGCGCACGCTCGGCCCCCAAGCGCTGCGCGGTGTGGTCCACCTCTGGAGCCTGGAGGCCGCCGACCTGCGGTCGCTCACGCCCGAGTCGCTGGAGGCTGCCTCGCGCCAGTCTTGCGGCAGCGCCCTGCATCTGGTCCAGGCGCTTCTCGAAGCCGAGCCGACGCAGCCTCCCGCGCTCTGGCTCGTGACCCGTGGCGCCTCCGCCGCGGGCCCCGTCCCGGAGCTCCCGGGCATCGCTCAAGCCCCCCTGGCTGGGCTGGCCAAGGTCATCGCGATGGAGCACCCGGAGCTGCGCTGCGCCTGGGTGGATCTGGATCCGCGCGCCTCTGAGTCTTCCGGAGCGGATGAGCTCGCAGGAGAGCTCCTCGCCGAGGAGGGCGAGTCGCAGGTCGCGTTCCGGGGGCCATCACGCTTCACCGCCCGGCTCGTGCCCAGCCGCCAGCCGTGGAGCCCGGAGGGCACACCGCGATTCCTGCCGGACGCGGCGTATCTCATCACTGGTGGCTCGGGCGGATTGGGCCTGTTGGTGGCGCGGTGGCTCGTGGAGCGCGGTGCGCGCCATCTGGTGCTCCTCGGGCGCCGGGACATGGGACAGCTCCAGTCCGACGTGTCGGAGCTGGTGCGCGCTGGCGCACGCATCGACCTGGTGCGGGCGGACGTGTCCGATGCCGCCGCGTGCCGGGAAGTGGTGGCCCGGCTGACTCGCGAGGGCATCTCCCTGCGCGGTGTCATTCACAGCGCGGGGGTGCTCGAGGATGGGGCCCTGCGACAGCAGACGTGGGCGCGCTTCGCGAGCGTGCTCGCCCCCAAGGTGCAGGGGGCCTTCAACCTGCACGAGGCGACCCGGGATCAGCCGCTGGACTTCTTCGTCCTCTTCTCCTCCACGGCCTCGCTCATTGGCTCCGCCGGGCAGGCCAACCACTCGGCCGCCAATGCCTTCCTCGACGCGCTCGCCCATGCGCGCCGCGCCCAGGGGCTGCCCGCCCTGAGCATCAACTGGGGCGCCTGGTCGGAGGTGGGCGCCGCGGCCCGAAAGCAGGTGAGCGAGCGCTGGCGGGTCAAGGGGATTGGCACCATCGCTCCGGAGCAGGGACTCGCGGCGCTGGCGCACTTCTTCCTCCAGGGGGCGAGCCAGGTGGGCATCGCGCCCATCGACTGGCCGCGCTTCCTCTCTCAGCACGCACCGTCGCGCTTCTTCTCCGAGATGACTCCCACGACGGCGCGTGAGGAGCCCGAGGCGCGCGGAGAGGCGCTGCGCCGGATCCAGACGGCCGCCGCGCATGAGCAGCGGGATCTGCTCAAGCACCACGTGCAGGTTCAGGTCGCGAAGGTGCTCGGGTGGAGCTCGTCGGATCAGCTCCCTTCGGAGCAGGGCTTCTTCCAACTGGGCATGGACTCGCTGACGTCGGTCGAGTTGCGCAACCGCCTGCAGGCCAGCCTCGGATGCAAGCTCGCGGCGACCCTGGTCTTCGATCATCCGACGGTGGATGCGCTCGCGAGTCATCTGGCGGAGCGCGTGCTCGCGATGAAGGAGCCGTCCACTCCCGACCCGCGACGCTCGCCGGAGCCTCGGGAGGACGCCGGGCAGCTTGCCCTGGAATCCCTCTCACAGGATGAGCTCGCCGCGCTGCTGACCTCGAAGCTGGCATCGATGGAGCAGGGGGGGTGATGGAAGGGAAAGCCGCGGGCCCCGATTACGGGACGCTCATCAAGAATGCCCTGCTGAAGATCGACAGCCTCGAGGGCAAGCTCCACGAGCTCCAGCAGAGCCGGACCGAGCCCATCGCCATCGTCGGGATGGGGTGCCGCTTCCCCGGAGGCGCCGATACGCCCGAGTCCTTCTGGCGCCTGCTTCGCGATGGCGTGGACGCCATCACCGAGGTGCCACCGGCGCGCTGGCCCGTTGACGCGTACTACGACCCCAACCCCGAGACTCCGGCGGCCATGTACACCCGCCACGGGGCCTTCATCGGGGGCGTGGATCAGTTCGACGCGCCGTTCTTCGGGATCGCCCCGCGAGAGGCCGCGATGATGGACCCCCAGCAGCGTCTGCTGCTGGAAGTGGCCTGGGAGGCGCTGGAGCGCGGCGGCATCTCTCCCGCCTCGCTCTCCGGGAGCCGGACCGGGGTCTTCGTCGGCCTGATGAACGTCGATTACCTCCGGCTGACGAACCGTCCGGAGCTCGTCGACCTGTACTCCGCCACCGGCTCCTACCCGAGCGTGGCCGCGGGGCGGCTCTCTTATGTCCTCGGACTGAGAGGGCCGAGCCTCGTCGTCGACACCGCCTGTTCTTCGTCCCTGGTGGCGGTCCACCTGGCCTGCCAGAGCCTGCGGGCCCGGGAGTGCCAGCTGGCGCTGGCTGGCGGCGTGAACCTCATCCTCTCTCCCCTGCCCTACCTCCTCGAGTGCCGCGCCCGGATGCTGTCCCCCGACGGGCGGTGCAAGACGTTCGACGCCTCCGCGGACGGTTTCTCCCGGGGCGAGGGGTGCGGCGTCATCGTCCTCAAGCGGCTGTCGGACGCACTGGCCGATGGCAGCCCCATCCTGGCCCTCATCCGCGGCTCGGCGGTCAACCAGGACGGCCGCAGCAGTGGGCTGACGGTCCCCATGGGCCCCGCCCAGGAAGAGGTCATCCGGGACGCGCTCGCGAATGCTGGCGTCTCCGCGGCCGACGTTTCGCTCGTCGAAGCCCACGGCACGGGGACTCCCCTGGGCGACCCGATTGAACTCGGAGCGCTGGGGGCGACCTACGGCCAGGACCGCCCCGCGGATCAGCCGCTGCTCGTGGGCTCGGTGAAGACCAACATGGGTCATCTCGAGAGCGCGGCAGGCATCGCGGGCTTGATGAAGCTCGTGGTCTCTCTTCAGAACGCGGCCATCCCTCCGCACCTGCACCTGAGCCACCCCAATCCGCGGATCCCCTGGAGCGAGCTTCCGCTCGAGGTCCCCACGGCGTTGCGCCCCTGGCCGGCCAGCTCTCGGAGACGCCTGGCGGGGGTGAGCGCCTTCGGCTTCAGCGGCACCAACGCGCACGTGGTGCTCGAAGAGGCCCCGGCCCCCAAAGCCCTGGCCGCCGCTCCGCGAAGGGAACGCCCACCGCACCTGCTGGTGCTCTCGGCCGCGTCGGAGCCCGCGCTGCGGGCACAGGCAGACCGGTATGCCCGGCACCTGGAAGCCCATCCCGGCCAGGACCTGGGCGACCTCTGCTTCACCGCGAGCACAGGCCGTGCCCATCTGCCCTTCCGGCTCGGCGTGCGCGGGACCACCTCGGAGGAGCTGCGCTCGCGGCTGGACGCGCTCGCGCAAGGCCGTCAGGCGGAGACCTCGACGCAAGGGCGCGTGCAACCCGGCGCCTTGCCTCGGGTCGCATTCCTGTTCCCCGGTGAAGGCGCGCGTCCGACGGTCCTCGGGCGCGAGCTGTACGCGGGCCAGCCGATCTTCCGCGATGCCTTCGATGCGTGCGACCGGGCGCTGCGCGACGCGACCGGACTGTCCCTGATCGAGGCGCTTCACGCTTCCTCCGGTGAGGCACTCCTCCAAGAGCCCAGGTACGCCCATCCCGCGCGCTTCGCCTTCGAGGTCGCGCTGGCGCGGCTCTGGCTGTCATGGGGAGTTCCCCCCGCCTTCGCGCTGGGGGATGGCGTGGGCGAGTACGCCGCCGCCTGCGTGGCGGGGGTCTTCAGCATCGAGGACGGGCTGCGGCTGGTCGCCGCGCGCGCGGCGTTGGATCCACGGGCAGCGCTCGCTTCGGATGCCCGGGTCCCCGAGCTCGCGCGACTCGCGGCGGGCATCTCCTTCCACCCTCCGAAGCTCGGGCTCGTGTCGCATGTCACGGGCAGCCCCCTCCCCGCCAGCATCGCCCCCTTGGAGTACTGGTCCAGGTATCGCCCCAGCGCGGGTCACGCCGTACAGGGCATCGGGGCACTCGAGCGACAGGGGGCCGGCGTCATCCTCGAGCTGGGCCCTGGGGCCTCCGCCTCGGAGAAGGTCACGTGGCTGTCATGCCCGCGGCCCGCCGAGGAGGAGTCGATGACGCTCGAGCATGTGGCGACGCTCTACTGCCTGGGAGCGCCGATCGACTGGGCGGCGTTCCATCGCGGCGATTCGCGTCGCAAGGTCGTCCTCCCCACCTACCCGTTCCAGCGCCAGCGAAGCTGGTTCCAGGAGCCCGGAGGTTCCGACGCGCACGGCTCCACCACGGAGGTGATGGGGGCGACGGAAGCGGCGGCCACCCGGTTCCCGGGGCCCGAAGTCCTCGTCTCGCGGCTGCCCGCCGACCTGTGCGAGTCCCCTGCCCTGGAGTCCTCGAACGCACCCACCTCCGCGGATGACGGTCCGGTCGCCCAGGTGGAGGCCCTCTGCACCCGCTACATCGCCCGAGCCTTCGAAGCGCTGGGGGCGCCCCTGGTGCCCGGACAGTCCTTCACCTCCGAGGCCTGGGCGGAGCGACTGGGAGTGGTCGAGCGTCACCGCCGGCTGTTCGCGCGGTTGCTTGAGATGCTCGCCGAGGAGGGGCGCGTCGAGCGCAAGGGTGCCCATTGGGAGGTGCTGCGCGCCCCGGATCACGCTTCACCCGAGCAGCTGCTCGGCGCGCTGCGCTCCCGCTTCCCAGGCACCGAGCCGGAGCTGGCGCTGCTCGAGCGCAGCGGAGCACGGCTGGGCGCCGTCCTCGCGGGCCTACAGGATCCGCTGGAGCTCCTCTTCCCTGACGGAAGCCTCGACCTAGCCTCGCGCATCTACGAGTCCTCCGAGGGCGCACTGCAGATGAATCGGCTGGTGCAAGCGGCGCTCACCCCACTCCTGGAGCGACTGTCGCCGAAGCGTTCCCTGCGCGTGCTCGAGGTCGGCGCGGGCACTGGCGGGACGACGGCCGCGCTCCTGCCGCACCTGCCTGCGTCGCTCACGGAGTATGTGGCCACGGACGTCTCCGCCCGCTTCGCCACGCGCACGCAGGAGCGGTTCCACGCGTACCCCTTCCTCCGGTACGTCCCGCTGGACATCGAGCGCCCTCCCGAAGAGCAGGGTGTGGAGTCCCACGCGTTCGACCTGGTGGTGGCCTCGAACGTGCTGCATGCCACGGCCGAGCTGGAGCGGACGCTGCGGCATGTCCGGACGCTCCTGGCTCCGGGTGGCATCCTCCTGCTCATCGAGGCCACCGCGCCGCGCCGCTGGCTGGACCTGACGTTCGGCATGACGCGGGGCTGGTGGCGCTTCACCGACACCGCGCTGCGCCCATCGCACCCGCTGCTCTCGCCTCGGCGCTGGCAGGCCCTGCTCGCGGAGTGTGGCTTCCCCAGCGTCGCCAGCGTCCACCCGGCAGGCAGCGCACGCGCGCTGCTCCAGCAGACACTGCTCGTCGCGAGGACCGACCCAGGCGCCCAGCGCGAGCCGGCGCCAGCACGCGCGCAGGCAGGGCGGATGGCGGGAGGCGTCACCCGCGTTGAAGTCCCGGCCAGCGTCGCCATGCCCCCGCCGGAGCACCTGCTGCGCACCCTCGCGGAGACCCCCGCGCAGAAGCGACAGGCGGTGCTCGCCACGCATGTCCGCGAGCAGGTGGCCTCCGTGCTGGGGCTCGGATCCGCGAGCGCCATCGACCCCCGGCAGGGTCTCTTCGACATGGGCATGGACTCGCTCACGGCGCTGGAGCTGAAGAACCGGCTCGAGCGCGGCACGGGTGCTTCCCTCTCCTCCACGCTGGCCATGGATCACCCGACCGTCGTCGCGCTCACGGAGCACCTGTGGACCGACGTGCTCGGGGTCCAACTGCATCATGAGCCCCGGAGCGAGGCGGGGCCCGTGGCGCCGCCCTCCCCGGCAAGGCGCGCGAAGACGGTGGCGCCCCCACAGGACGCACCGCACATGGCCACCGGGCTCACCCCGGACCTGGACGCCCTGCTCTCCCAGGTCGAGCAGACGTCGGAGCGCGACCTGACGAGACAACTCAAGACCGGGCGCCGATCGACGACGGCACCGGACACGAGCGAGGCGCCACCCGCGCCACCTCGAAATGGAGGGAGCGCGACATGAACCGCTCGCACCGGCTCTCCGCCATGTCGTCCGTCAAGCTCGCGTTCGCGGCCGAGCAGCTTCGGCCAGGGCTCGAGTTGCTCAACGCCACGCCCATCGCGATTGTCGGCATGGGCTGCCGCTTCCCCGGTGAGGCCACCACCCCGGAGGCTTTCTGGCGGGTGCTCCGCGACGGCGTGGACACCGTCACCGAGGTGCCTCGCGACCGCTGGGACATCGATGCCTGGTATTCGCCGGACCCGGACGTGCCCGGGAGGATGCACACCCGCAAGGGGGCGTTCCTCTCCACGCGCTCGGAGTTCGACGCGGACTTCTTCGGGATCTCTCCGCGCGAGGCGGCGAGCCTGGATCCCCAGCAGCGCCTCCTGCTGGAAGTGAGCTGGGAGGCGCTGGAGCGCGCGGGGATGGCCCCGGACCAGCTGGCCGGTTCGCTCACGGGCGTCTACGTGGGACTCAGCACCGGGGACTACGCGCAGCTCCTGGACACTCGCCCGCCCGAGTCCTTCGACGCCTACGCGTTCTCCGGCACCGCGCACAGCATGGCCGCGGGGCGATTGTCGTACCACCTGGGACTTCAGGGACCGAGCGTGGCCCTGGATGCCGCGTGCGCTTCGTCCCTCGTCGCGGTGCACCTGGCCTGTCAGGCCCTTCGCGCTGGCGGGTGTGATCTGGCGCTCGCGGGCGGAGTGAACCGGCTGCTCTCGGCCCAGTTCCACCTCAACTTCTCGCAGGGGCGGATGCTGGCGCCGGATGGACGGTGCAAGACCTTCGACGCCGCCGCGGACGGTTATGTGCGCGGAGAGGGCGCGGGAATCGTCGTCCTGAAGCGGCTCGCGGATGCGCTGAGGGATCAGGATCCCATCGTCGCGGTCATCCGCGGCTCCGCCGTCAACCAGGACGGACGCAGCAGCGGCCTGACGGTGCCAAATGGCCCCGCCCAACAGGCCGTCATCCGGCAGGCCCTGCAGGGCGCCGGCGTGAACCCGGAGCAGGTGGACTACGTGGAGGCCCATGGCACCGGCACCTCGCTCGGAGATCCCATCGAGCTGGGAGCCCTGGGCGCCGTCTTCGGCCCGCGTCCCCCCGAGCAGCCGCTGCTCGTGGGTTCGGTCAAGACGAACATCGGGCACCTCGAGGCCGCGGCCGGCATCGCGGGGTTGATCAAGGTCGCCCTCGCGCTCCAGCACGGGGAGATCCCCGCGCACCTGCACCTGAGCCAGCCCAACCCGCACGTGCCCTGGGACCGGATCCCCATCCGGATCCCGACGCAGCACCAACCCTGGCCCTCGACCCACGGACGCCGCATCGCGGGGATCAGCTCCTTCGGATTCAGCGGCACCAACGCCCACGTGTTGCTGGAGAGCGCTCCCGGCACGGCCCCCGCGCCACAGGAGGAGGAAGAGCAGGAGCCCCCCCTGGAGCGCCCCCTCCACCTGCTCACCCTGTCGGCGCGCGGCGCTCCCGCGCTCCAGCAGCTCGCCGCGCGCTTCGCGGGCCAGCTGCGAGCCGAACCGTCGCTCGCCCTCGCTGATGCGTGCTTCAGCGCGAACACCGGACGCGCGCACCTGCCCCATCGCCTCGGCGCGTTCGCGGGCACGGGCGAGGCGCTGGCCGCACAGCTCGAGGCGTTCGCCTCGGGCGCACCTTCCGCGCTCCTCACCGGTCAGGCTCCGGCGGAGCCGCCCGAGGTGGCCTTTCTCTTCACCGGCCAGGGGTCCCAGTACCCGGACATGGGCCGCAAGCTGTACGAATCCCAGCCCGTCTTCCGCGAGAGCATGGAGCAGTGCGACGCGCTGCTGCGTCCCCTCCTCGAACGCCCCCTCCTGGACGTGCTGTACCACGCGCCCCAGGCACACCCGCTGCTGCACCAGACGGCCTACACCCAGCCGGCGCTGTTCGCGATCGAGTACGCACTCGCGGAGCTCTGGAAGTCGTGGGGCATCGTGCCCGGGGCGGTGCTGGGTCACAGCGTCGGTGAGTACGCGGCGGCTTGCGTGGCAGGGGTGTTCAGCCTGGAGGATGGGCTGAAGCTGATCGCCGAGCGTGGGCGCCTGATGCAGGAGCTGCCCGAGCGCGGCACCATGGCGGCCGTCTCCGCGAGCCCCGCGCGCGTGGAGCAGGCGCTGGGAGCGGACCGGAGCGCGTGTGCCATCGCCGCGCTCAACGGCCCGGAGAGCGTGGTCATCTCTGGCAGCGAGCGAGCCGTCGACGCGGTGGTCGCGCGGCTCACGGCGCAGGGGATCCGCTCGGCGCGGTTGCAGGTCTCCCACGCCTTCCACTCGCCCCTGATGGAGCCGATGCTGCCCGCGTTCGAGCGCGTGCTGCGCACCGTGACGCTCTCACCGCCGAGCCTGGAGTTGATCTCCAACGTCGGTGGCGGGGTCGCGACGGCCGAGGTCGCGACGGCCGGATACTGGTGTCGTCACGTGCGCCAGCCCGTGCGGTTCGCTGAAGGCGTCCAGGCCCTGGTCCAACGCGGGTTCCGCGTGTTCGTCGAGTTGGGGCCCAAGCCCACGCTGTCGAGTCTGGGGCGGCTGTGCGCACCGGATGCAGACCTGCTCTGGCTGGCCAGCCTGAGACAGGGCCGGCACGACTGGCAGACCCTGCTGGAGAGCCTGGGCTCGCTCTATGTGCGCGGGGCGCCGGTGGACTGGGCGGGGTTCGACCAGGGCTACGCCCGCCACAAGCGCGTCCTGCCTACCTACCCCTTCCAGCGGAAGTCCTTCTGGTTCGAGGCGACTGGCGACGCGCGGGTCCGTGCCCCCTCCTCGCGCGATGAAGGTCGGCCAGCGGGACACACGCCGCTCACCTCGCTGCTCGAGTCCGGCGACGTGCGTGGCCTCGCCGAGCATCTGCGCCGTGGCGGCGCGCTCACCGGAGCGGCGCTGGAGACGCTGCCCCAGGTGGCGGAAGCGCTCGTGCGCGAGCACCAGCGCCAGCGGTCGGAGGCGGAGATGGCCTCGACGCTGTACCGCGTCTCCTGGAGTCCCACGCCCCCCGGACAGGTCCTGACCACCGCCCGGAACACGGGGGAGTGGCTGATCCTCGCGGACCGAGGCGGCCTGGGCCGCGCGCTGGCGACCCGGCTGGAGGCGCGGGGCGAGCACTGCATGCTGGCCACCGCGGAGGACCTGCTGGGGCCGTCCTCACAGGAGCCGGGACTGGCGCCGTCCGCCGTGCTCGCGCGTTGGCTCCAGGGATTCGGGACTCCGGGCAGACCGCCCCTCGCGGGCATCGTCTATCTCTGGGCGCTGGATGCTCCCGACCCGGAGGGACTGGACGCCGCCACGTTCGACATCGCGCAGCGCTCGACGTGTGACGGAGTGCTGTGGCTGCTCCAAGAGCTCGGCAAGCGGACCCAGGCCGTGCAGCCGCCGCTCTGGTGCGTGACTCGCGGCGTGCATGCGCCAGGCGGAGAGCCCGGCCCGCGCTCCGTGGCCCAGGCTCCGCTGTGGGGGCTCGCGGGGGTGGCCAGCCTGGAGCACCCGGAGCTGCGGGTGCGATTGATCGACGTGGCCTCCGATGGGACCCATGACGATGTCGCCGCTGGGCTCGACGCCGAGCTGCGCTCCCCTGACGACGAGGACCGCCTCGCCTTGAGGCGCGGGCAACGCTACGCGGCCCGGCTGGAGCCCCTTCCATTCGAGGCGCCTCCCCCGCTCGTATTCAATGCTCGCGCCAGCTACCTGATCACCGGAGGCCTGGGCGGCATCGGGCTGGCCGTCGCGGCCTGGATGGTGCGGCAGGGAGCGCGGCACCTGGTCCTCATGGGCCGCTCCGGATCCGCATCGAGCACGGCGCGGGAGGCCGTCGAGTCGCTGGAGCTCGCGGGTGCCCAGGTCCTGGTCTTCCCGGGTGACGTCTCGCGACCCGAGGATGTCACCGGGGTGCTCGCGGCGTTGAAGGCCCGCTTCCCGCCCCTGCGCGGGGTCGTGCATGCGGCGGCCGTCCTCGACGACGGGACCCTGCGGCAGCAGACCCCCGAGCGCTTCCAGCGGGTGCGGCGACCCAAGGCCGACGGCGCCTGGAACCTGCACCTCGCCACGCGCCACGAGGCCCTGGACTTCTTCGTCTGCTTCTCCTCCGCGGCGGCCCTGCTCGGCGCGCCCGGCCAGTCGAACTACGCCGCCGCCAACGCCTTCCTCGATGCGCTGGCGCGCTACCGGCGCGGACTCGGGCTGCCCGGGTTGAGCATTGGCTGGGGCCCCTGGAAGGACCTGGGGATGGCCGCTGGACTCGACGCGCACAGCCGCCAGCGCATGGCGGACGAAGGGCTCGGAGCGCTCGAGACGGCCCAGGGACTCCAGGCGCTCGGAGCGCTGCTGTCCTCGCGCGAGCCTGACGTCGCCGTGCTGCCCATCGACTGGAGCGCCTTCGCCTCCCGGGCCCGGCCCCGGATGCCGCTGCTGCGGCGACTCCGAGACGGCGCACCCTCCGGCGGTGCACCCGCGGAGGACACGGGGCCTTCCTGGCGACAGCGCTGGGGGTCGACGCCCGCGACCGAGCGCCCCGGCTTCCTCCACACGTACGTGCGCGGTCAGGTGGCCCGCATCCTCAGGTGGGAGCCAGAGCAGCCCATGGACGCGCAGCGGGGCTTCGCGGAGATGGGCATGGACTCACTGATGGCCGTGGAGCTGCGCAACCGGCTCCAGAAGGATCTGGGCCAGCCGCTCTCCGCGGCGCTCATCTTCAACTATCCGCGCATCGAGGCGCTGGCGCAGCACCTCCAGGACGTCCTGCTCTCGGCTGAAAGCCCTCCGGAGTCACCGAGCGCCCCAGTTGGAGCCGGCCCGGAGGACCCCCGCGGCGGCGAGGCCCCCACGCTCTCGCCGGAAGAGCTCATCGCGCGCATCGCCCGGAAGTACCAGACGCACGGCTAGGGGAACGTCATGGGTCAAGAGTCCACGCTCGCACAGCAGAGGGCCCTGGAGCAGGCGCTCTTCGTCATCGAGAAGCTCGAGGCCAACGAGCGCGCCCGCGCCGAGCCCATCGCCATCGTGGGCATGGGCTGCCGCTTCCCTGGCGCGGAGGACCCCGAGGCCTTCTGGCGGCTGCTGCACCAGGGCCAGGAGGCCGTGGGCCCCATCCCCGCGGACCGTTGGGACGTCGAGTCCTACTTCGACCCCGACCCGGAGCGGCCCGGGAAGATGTACACCCGGTCCGGCTCGTTCCTGAAGCATGTGGATCAGTTCGATCCGCTCTTCTTTGGCATCTCTCCCCGCGAGGCCGCGAGCCTGGATCCGCAGCAGCGGCTGATGCTGGAGGTCTGCTGGGAGGCCTTCGAGAACGCGGCCCAGGTCCCCAGCCGCCTCGCGGGCAACCGGATCGGGACCTTCGTCAGCATCGGGCAGAGCGACTATGCGCTGTTCCAGCTCCTCTCTCCGGACCCGACCCGCATCACCGCGTGGGCGGGGACCGGGAGCGGACTGAGCTTCGCGGCCGGGCGGCTGTCTCATGCCTTGGGACTCCAGGGCCCGAGCCTCGTGGTGGACACCGCCTGCTCCTCTTCGCTGGTGGCGGTCCATCTGGCCATCCAGAGCTTGCGCAACGGAGAGTGCCGGCTGGCGCTCGCCGGAGGCGTGCAGCTCATCCTCGCCCCGGAGGTGATGCTGTTCCTGAGCCGGGCCCGCGCCCTGTCGCCGGACGGCCGCTGCAAGACGTTCGACGCCTCGGCCGATGGCTACGGGCGCGGCGAGGGCTGCGGCGCGGTGGTGCTCAAGCGGCTGTCGGACGCACTCCAGGACGAGGATGAGATCCTGGCGGTGATCCGCGGCTCCGCGGTGAACCACGACGGGCCCAGCAGCGGGCTCACGGTGCCCAACGGACTGGCCCAGCAGGCGCTGATCCGCCAGGCGCTCGAGATCGCCCGCGTCGCCCCCAGCGAGGTGAGCTACGTCGAGGCCCACGGCACCGGAACGCGGCTGGGAGATCCCATCGAGTTCGAGGCCCTGGGCGCTGTCTTCGGCCCCGCGCACTCTCCGGAGCAACCGCTCTGGGTCGGCTCGGTGAAGACCAACATCGGCCACCTGGAGCCCGCGGCCGGCATCGCCAGCCTGATCAAGGTCGCCCTGGCGCTGCGCCATGGAGAGATTCCGCCGCACCCGAGCTTCGAGCGCCCGAGCGAACACATCCCCTGGGATCGCTTCCCCCTCCGGGTGCCCACCTCCCCCATCCCGTGGGACAGGCGTGGCAAGCGGATCGCGGGGATCAGCGCCTTCGGGTTGAGTGGAACCAACGCGCACCTGGTGCTCGAAGAGGCGCCAGCGAGGCCCGCGCGCCCGGTCCCCACTCCCCGGGCCTCCCTGCTGATGCTGTCGGCCCGGAGCCCGGAGGCCCTGGATCAGCTCGCGGAGCGCTTCCAGCACCACCTCATCGCGCACCCGGAGCTCTCCGCGCACGACGTCTGCTACAGCGCGAGCACCGGACGCGCCCACTTCCCCTACCGCCGCGCCGTCGTTGGCGCGTCCGCGGCGGAGCTGGCCCAGGAGCTCGCGCGGCGCGCCTCACGCAATGGCAGTCCCCCGGAGCAGTCCGCGCACCTCACCGGGGACGGGCAGGACGAGCCACGGCGGCTCCTGTCCAGCCTGGGCGCGCTGTACGAGCGTGGGGGTGAGGTCTCCTGGGCTTCGCTGCCTGATGCGGCGAAGGGCCGGCGAGTCCCGCTTCCCACCTATCCCTTCCAGCGCATGCGGTACTGGTGCGACCCGCCCACCCGACCGGCAGCGCGTCCCGCGTCCAGCGTGGCGTCGCCCATTCCTGGCCGGCGTGTGCACTCGCCGCTGATCGGCCAGACCCTGTTCGAGAGCCGGATCGGCGTGGAGGAGCTGCCCTTCCTCAAGGACCACATCGTCTTTGGAGAGGTCACGGTCCCTGGCGCCAGCCATCTGGCCCATGTGCTCGCCATCTCCGCGCAGGTGCATGGCGGGCGGGGCAGCGTGCTCGAGCACGTCTCCTTTCCCCAGGCGCTCGTGCTGCCCGAGGGCAGGAGCCGCGACCTCCAGGTGGTGCTGAGTCCCGAAGGCACCGCGAGGGACAGCTTCACCGTGCTGACGCTCGAACCCGACGCGGACGGAGCGCGCGTCGAGTGGACTTCCCACGCGACGGGCCGCGCGCGGGCAGCGAGCGCCCATGACACCGACGGGGCCGCGCTCGAGCGGCTCCCGCTCGCGGAGCTGCGTGCGGGCTTCACCGAAGCCCTCGACCCTGGCTCGTTCTTCAGCTCCATCCGCCGTCGAGGAATCGACCTTGGGCCAGGCTTCCAATGGCACCGGGCGCTGTGGCGGCGCGGCCAGGAAGCCCTCGGCCGCATGGAGGTGCCCGAGGCACTGACTCCAGAGGAGCGCTACCCGCTCCACCCTGCCCTGCTGGACTCCTGCTTCCAGCTCTTGCTGGCGGCGCTGACACCCGACGCGTCCGGCGAGCTGCCGACGTTCGTTCCCTTCAGCATCGAGCGCCTGCGCCTCCATGGCCGCCCCACGCACTTCCCGCTCTGGTGCCATGTGCGGCTGCGCCGGGCGGAGAGCCGCACGGAGGAGACGCTGGTGGGAGACATCCGCCTCGTCGACGCGCGGGGCCAGGAGATCGCCGAGGTCGACGGCTTCGTCGGCCGCCGGGTGAGCCCCGAGCTGCTGCACGGACTCCAAGGCCGGGAGCGCGACTGGCTCCATGAGATGACCTGGGAGCCCGCCGAGCCGTCACCGCGCCCTGCTTCCCCGCGCGAGCCCGGCCGCTGGCTGATCCTCGCGGACCCAGGCGGCGTCGGCCTCCGGCTCGCGGAGGAGCTGCGCGCGCGGGGTGAGGCGTGCGTGCTGCTCTTCGAGCGCGCGGGCCCTCACACCGAGGGACCGGATCGACTCGTGCTCGACCTGTCGGAGCCACGGTCCGCCGAGCAGCTCCTCCAGCGCCTCGTGCGCGAGCACGCACCTCGGGGGCTCGTCCACCTCTGGAGCCTGGACGCCCATGTCGACGAGACTACCTCGAGCGACACCTTGCGCGAGCTGCACCTGCGCGGCTGCGGGAGCGTGCTCCAGTTGCTGCGCCTCCTGGTCGCCGGGGAAGGCGTGTCCCCTCCCAGGCTGTGGCTTGGCACGTGCGGCGCGCAGGTGGTCGGCGCGACGCGCTCGCCGGTGGAGCCCGCCCAGGCTTCCGTATGGGGCCTCGGGCGAGTCCTCGCGCTCGAACACCCGGAGCTGCGGTGCGTGCGCTTCGACCTGGGACCCACCCGGACACGGGAGGACCTGACCGCGCTGGCGCTGGCGCTCGTGGAGCCGGACGAGGAGGAAGAGTTCGCCCTGCGCGAGGGCATGCGTTACGTGGCGCGGCTCTCCCCCGTGGCCCCGGCTGCCGGTGCACGGACCGTGGAGCTTCGCCCGGAGGCCGGCTACCTCGTGACGGGAGGGCTCGGCGCGCTGGGGCTGCACGTCGCACGCTGGCTGGTGGAGCGCGGCGCCCGGCACCTGGCCCTGGTGGGCCGTCGCGCCTCGACCCCTACCGCGGAGCAGCGCCAGGGGCTCGACGCGCTCGAAGCCGCTGGCGCCACGGTGCTGCTCCTGGAGGCGGACCTCTCCCGTCCGGACGCGGTGCAGGACCTCTTCACGCGGCTGGCCGACTCCTTCCCGCCCCTGCGCGGTGTGGTGCATGCCGCTGGGATCAATGACGACGGCGTGTTGCTGCAACTGCCCTGGGAGCGCTTCGAGCGCGCGCTGGCCCCCAAGGTGATGGGGAGCTGGCTCCTGCACGCCGCGACCCGGTCGATGCCGCTCGACTTCTTCGCGTGCTTCTCGTCGGCGGCCGCGCTCCTGGGCTCCGCGGGCCAGGGCAACTACGCGGCGGCGAACGCCTTCCTCGACGGCCTCGTGGCCTACCGCCATTCGCTCGGGCTGCCCGGGCTCGGCATCAACTGGGGGCCCTGGGCTGGCGCGGGGATGGCCGCCAACCTGGGCGTCCGCGACCGCGCCCGCTGGGAGAACCTGGACATCCGCGCCCTGACGCCCGCTGAAGGCATGCGGGCCTTCGAGGTGTTGCTCGCGTCGGAGCGAGCCCAGGTGGCGGTGCTCCCCCGCCAGCGGAGATCCCTCCCGGCCCACGGGGACGCGACTCCTCCGCCACGCTGGCTGTCGCGCTTCGTGCGCACGGCGCCAGCGCCCCAGGGGGCCTCGCCCGCGCAGCCGACGCGGACGCTGGAGGCACGGCTCGCGGGCCTGTCTCCCGAGGAGGCGGAGCGGGACCTGCTCGAGGTGCTTCAGGCCGAAGCGGCGCGGGTGCTCGGGCTGTCCGCGGGACAGGCCGCGCCCACGGACCAGAGCCTCTTCGAGCTGGGTCTGGACTCCCTGATGGCGCTCGAGCTGCGCAACCACCTGCAAGCCCGCGCCGGCAAGCCGCTCTCCTCGACCCTGCTCTTCGATCACCCGTCCATCAACGACCTGATGGCCCACTTGAAGGAACGGCTCTTCACACCGCGGAGCCCAGCCGCATCCACCGTCCCCCAGCAGGTCTCGAAAACCGCCCCCGCGCCGCGCGAGGACGTCGCTCAGCTCTCCGAGGGAGAGCTCGAAGCGCTCCTCCTGAAGAAGATCGCGTCGCTGGAGCGAAAGAGGTGAGCCGTCCGTGATGCCGCCCAACGCCCCCTCCCCGCTGCTGAAGGCCTATCTGGCCATCGAAGAACTCGAGGCGCGGCTCGCCGCCGTCGAGCAGGCCCGGCGCGAGCCCATTGCCCTGGTGGGCATCGGCTGCCGGTTCCCCGGCGGCGCGGTGGATCCCGACTCGTTCTGGGAGCTGCTCCGCGACGGGCGCGACGCGACGTCCGAAGTGCCCGCGGATCGCTGGCGCATCGACGACTACTTCGACGCGGATCCAGAGGCGCCCGGCAAGATGTACACGCGCCGGGGCGCGTTCCTGGACCGGGTGGACGCGTTCGACGCCGCGTTCTTCGGCATCTCGCCCCGTGAGGCGGCGAGCATGGATCCGCAACAGCGCCTCCTGCTGGAGGTGGCGTGGGAGGCGCTGGAGCACGCGGGGATCGCCCCCGACAGGCTGTCCGGCAGCAGGACCGGGGTCTACGTGGGCTTGATGGCCACGGACTACACCCGGCTCCAGGCGCAGCAGGTGGCGGCCGACGCGCTCGACCCCTACGGGGGCACGGGCACCGAGCTGAGCTTCCCCGCGGGCCGGCTCTCGTACCACCTGGGCCTCCAGGGGCCGAGCATGGTGGTGGCCACGGCGTGCTCCAGCTCGCTGGTGTCCGTGCACCTGGCCTGTCAGGCGCTGCGGGCCCGCGAGTGCGACCTGGCGCTGGCCGGCGGCGTCAACCTGATGCTGTCGCCGGACATCTCCCTGCTGCTCTCCCGGATGAGGGCCCTCTCGGCCGACGGGCGGTGCAGGACCTTCGACGCGGCGGCGGACGGCTACGGCCGTGGCGAGGGCTGCGGCGTGGTGGTGCTCAAGCGCCTCTCGGACGCGGTGGCGGGCCGCGATCCCATCCTGGCCGTGCTCCGGGGTTCAGCGGTGAACCATGACGGGCGGAGCGCCGGGCTGACGGTGCCCAGCGGCCCCGCGCAGGAGCGCGTGCTGCGTCAGGCCCTGGAGGCCGCGGGGCTCGGTCCCACCGAGGTGGACTACGTCGAGGCGCATGGGACTGGCACTTCGCTGGGCGACCCCATCGAGGTCCGCGTCCTCGCCGACGTCCTGTGCCCCGGGCGCGATGCGTCCCAGCCCCTGTTGCTGGGCTCGGTGAAGACCAACCTCGGGCACCTCGAGGCCGCGGCGGGCATCGCGGGGCTGATCAAGGTCGTCCTCTCCTTGCGGCACGGCGAGCTGCCCGCGCACCTGCACCTCACCCGGCCCAACCCGCACATCCCCTGGGACACGCTCCCGCTGCGCATCCCCGTGAAGCACACGGTCTGGCCCCGACAGGACCGACCGCGCACCGCCGCCGTGGCCTCGTTCGGCATGAGCGGCATCAACGCGCACGTCCTCGTGGAGGAAGCGCCAGCCGCCTTGCGCATGGCCCCCGCCCCCGAGCAGCCGTACCACCTGCTCACGCTCTCCGCGCACGCCGAGGATGCGCTGCGACAGCTCGCGGGCCGCTACGCGCGTCACCTGCCCCTGTCCGGCCACTCGCTGGGTGCCGTTGCCTCCACCACACGCTCCGGCCGCGCGCATCTGCCGCAGCGCCTGGCGCTCGTCGCGGCCTCCCCGGAGGAGGCATCGCGAAAGCTGGCGGAGGCCGCGGAGGGAACCCTCCCACCGGGCGCCCGCGCAAGGCGCGCATCGAGCGCCGAACGCCCGAAGATCGCCTTCCTGTTCACGGGCCAGGGCTCCCAGTACCCCGGCATGGGCCGTCAGCTGTACGAGACCCAGCCCACCTTCCGGAACGCACTGGAGCGCTGCGCTGGGCTGCTGGAGGGACAGCTCGAGCGCCCCCTGCTCGACGTGCTCTTCCCGGCCGACGGAGCGCGTGGACTCCTGGATGACACGCGCTTCACGCAGCCGGCCCTGTTCGCCTTCGAGTACGCCCTGGCGGAGCTGTGGCGCTCCTGGGGCGTGGTCCCCTCCGCCGTGCTCGGGCACAGCGTCGGGGAGTACGCCGCCGCCTGCGTGGCTGGCGTCTTCTCGTTGGAGGACGGCCTGCGGCTCATCGCCGGGCGGGCGCGATTGATGGGGGAGCTGCCGCGCGACGGGGAGATGCTGTCGGTGCAGGCCTCCCTGGAGGAGCTGGCGCCCAGGCTCGCCCGTCACGCGCACGCCGTCTCCATCGCCGCCGTGAACGGCCCGCGCAGCGTGGTGGTTTCAGGCCCGCGCGAGGTGGTGCGCGCGCTGGCGGAGCAGTGGGAGGCCGAGGGCGTGCGGACCCGGCGCCTGGAGGTCTCTCACGCCTTCCACTCGCCGGGACAGGACCCCATCCTGCGGGACCTCCAGCAGCTCGCGGCCCAGGTGTCCTTGTCGGCACCACGGCTTCGACTCGTCTCCAACCTGACGGGAGCGCTGGCGAGCCAGGAGCTCACCTCACCGGCCTACTGGGCTCGCCACGCCCGCGAGGCCGTCCAGTTCGCCGCGGGCGTGCGGACGCTCCATCAGCAGGGTTGCCGCGTCTTCGTGGAGCTGGGCCCGGCGCCCGTCCTCTCGGGACTGGGGGCGGGCTGTCTGGACGATGCGAGCGCGGCCTGGCTGCCCTCGTTGAACCCGAAGCGGCCAGACTGGCAACAGCTCCTGGAGAGCGTGGCGGAGCTCTACGTCCGAGGTGCCCCCCTCGATTGGGCCGGCTTCGAGCAGGACCCGGCGCGGCACCGAGTGGCCCTGCCCACCTACCCCTTCCAGCGCCAGCACTACTGGCTCTCCCCCTCCGTGGGGTCCACGCACGGCACCCCGGCCGCCAGCGCCGAGCCTTCCTCGCAGGTGGTGCGGTCCCTCGAACAAGGGGACGTCGCGCGCCTGTCGCGCATGGTCGAGGAAGCACAGGTGCTCACGCCCGAGGAGCGCGGCCTCCTGCCCAGGGTCCTCGCGGCGCTGGTCGAAAGGCACCGCGAACAGCGCTCCGAGCCTCCCTTCCAGGACTGGCTCTACGAGGTGCGCTGGAACCTCCAGGCCCTCCAGGGAACAACGCCGCCTCCCGACTTCCTGCCCTCCGTCGAGGCGCTGCGGGCCCAGCTGGACCCGCGCGTGTCCACGCTCCTCGGCCTTCCGGAGATCGCCCCCTACGAGTCCGGGTTGCGAGAGCTGGAGTCGCTGAGCGCCACCTTCATCCTCGAGGCCCTGCGCCGGATGAGCTGGCAGCCGCTCGCGGGAGCCCCTCGTTCCGCTGGGGCCCTGGCGGAGCAGCTGGGGGTGATCCCCTCCCAGCGTCGGCTCTTCGAGCGCCTGCTCGACATCCTCGTCGAGGAGGGAACCCTTCACAGGAGCGCCGACGGATGGGAGGTGCGGAGCCTGCCCGCGCGGCCCGACGCGCGTGGGCAGCTCGAAGCCACCGCGTCCCGGCACCCCTCGGTGCGGGCCGAGCTGGACCTGCTCGAGCGCTGCGGTACGCGGCTGGCGGAGGTGCTCCAGGGGCGCGTCGATCCCCTGCACCTGCTCTTCCCCGGAGGAGACTCGCGCCAGCTCGCGGCGCTCTACCGGAAGACCCCCGCCTCCCGGACGATCCACGCGCTGGTGCAGGACGCGCTCTCCGCGGTGCTCGAACGGCTGCCGCGGCAGCGCAAGCTGCGGATCCTCGAAGTCGGCGGGGGAACCGGCGCGACGACCTCCTACGTGCTGCCCCTGCTCCCCGCGGACCGCGCCGAGTACACCTTCACGGACCTGTCTCCGCTCCTGACCGCCCGCGCGGCGGAGGAGTTCGCGGCGTACCCGTTCGTGCGCTACCAGGCGCTGGATCTGGAGAAGGATCCCGCGTCCCAGGGGCTCGCCGCGGGCGCGTACGATCTGGTGCTCGCCTCCAACGTCCTGCACGCCACGCGCGACCTCCGCGAGTCGCTGCGCCACGTGCGCACGCTGTTGAGTCCGGGGGGCCTGCTGGTGGCGCTCGAGGCCACCGAGCCGACGCGGTGGATCGACCTGACCTTCGGGCTCACCGGCGGTTGGAACGGCTTCGTCGATACCGACCTGCGCACTCGACACCCGCTGCTCTCCGCGGAGCAGTGGCGCGGTGTCTTGCGTGAGTGTGGCTTCTCCGAAGCGGCGGCGCTTCCCCTGGAGCACGAAGGCCTCGCCGTCCTCTCCCGGCAGGCGGCGCTCCTGGCGCGGGCGGACGCGCGGGTGGACACCGCGGTGACATCGAAGCCGCGGCGGCGCTGGCTGCTGCTGGTGGACGCGGGCCCGCTCGGCGAGGCCCTGGCGGCACGACTCCGGCGACAGGGTGACGCGTGCCTGTTCGCCCATCCCGGAGAGCGCTTCGAGCAGCTGGCTCCGGACGCGTTCCGTGTGGACCCCTCCAACCCCGCGGACCTGCGGCGCCTCGTCGAGTTCGCCCAGGCGGCCCCGACCGGCGACACCGCGCCCATGCAGCTCGGCGGTGTGGTGCAGCTCTGGAGCCTGGGAGCAGCCCCCGCCGAGGCACTGGATGAAGCGCTGCTCGAAGCGGCGGCGCTCCGCTCGTACGCGGGCACCCTGCATCTGGTCCAGGCCCTGGCCCGCACGCCCATCGCGACACCGCCCGCGCTGTGGCTGGTGACTCGCGGCGCGGTTCCCGTGGGCCCGCGGCCGGATGTCCCGGGGCTTGCGCAGTCCCCGCTCTGGGCGCTGGGCAGGGCCATCGCGCTCGAGCACCCCGAGCTGCGCTGCACCCGGGTCGACCTGAAGCCGGGCGAACATCCTCCAGAGGAGGAGGCCCAGGCGCTGCTCGAGGAGTTCACCTCGGGACAGGAAGAAGATCAGGTGGCCTGTCGCGCGGAGGGGCGGTTCGTGTCGCGACTGGCGCGCCACTCCCTCGCACCGGCCGCAGCCGTCCGCTTCCGCGACGACGCCACGTACCTCATCACGGGCGGACTGGGCGGGCTGGGGCGGCGGGTGGCCCGGTGGATGGTGGAGCGAGGGGCACGGCACCTGGTGCTCGTCGGCCGCCGCGCCACCGGACCCGAGGCGGACGCGGTCGTGGCGGAGCTGGCGCTCGCGGGGGCTCAGGCGCGCATCCTCCAGGCCGACATCTCCCGGGAGGAGGAGGTCCGCCGGGTGCTGGAGCACATCCGCGCGCACCTGCCCGCGCTGCGCGGAGTGATGCACGCGGCCGGAGTGCTCGACAACGGGCTCTTGAGCCAGCTCACCTGGGAGCGCTTCTCCCAGGTGCTCGCGCCCAAGGTGCGGGGCGCCTGGCACCTCCACACGCTCACGCGCGGGCTGCCCCTGGACTGCTTCGTGCTGTTCTCCGCCTCGGCGGCCCTGCTGGCCAACCCCAGCCAGGGCAACCATGGCGCCGCCAATACCTTCCTCGACATGCTGGCCTGGCATCGGCGGGCCCAGGGGTTGCCCGCGCTGAGCATCAACTGGGGCGGCTGGGCGGAGATTGGCGCCGCGGCTTCGGCCGAAGCGGTGGAGCTGCTGCGCAAGAAGGGGCTGGGGATGATCGCCCCGGAGCAGGGGCTCGCCGCGCTGGAGCGGCTGTTCTCGAGCCCCGTGCCCCAGGTGGGCGTGGTGCCCGTGGACTGGGCGAGGTTCCTCGACGGCGCGGGTCGGCTCCCGCTGGTCCGGGACTTCGCGGGGATGGCCCCTCCCCCGGTGGCGGCGACGGTCGGGATCCTCGACAAGCTCCAGTCGGCGCCGCCCCACCGCCGGCGCGCGCTCCTCGGGGAGCACGTGCGCGGACAGCTCGCGCACGTCCTGCGGCTCGACGGCAGCCGGCCCGTTGACGCGGATCAGGGCTTCTTCGAGCTCGGGATGGACTCCCTCACGTCGCTCGAGCTGCGCAATCGCTTGCAGGGGAGCCTGCGGCTGTCACTGCCGGCGACGCTGACCCTGGACTACCCGACGCTCGACACGCTGACGGGCTTCCTGGCGTCCCAGCTGGGCACGCCCGAGTCCGTGCCTGTGTCCGGCGAGCGACGCGAGGAGACGGCCGCCCCGGACCCGGTACCAGGGCTCGAGGTGGAGGCGCTCTCCGAGGAGGAAGCCGAGGCGAGGCTCTTGAAGCAGCTGGAGACGTTGCGGTTCTGACGCAAGCCCCGGGACGAATGAGGTCGGAGGACATGGTCGAACGAGCCGAAACGAGCAGTGCGCTGTCTCCGGTGAAGCGGGCGCTGAGCGCCCTGGAGGACCTGCGCGCGAAGCTCGATGCCGTCGAAGCGGCGCGCCGCGAGCCCATCGCCATCATCGGCATGGGCTGCCGCTTCCCGGGCGGGGCGCGCTCGCCCGAGGCGTACTGGCGCCTGCTGCGCAACGGGGTCGACGCCATCACCGAGGTCCCCCCGGAGCGGTGGGACGCCGAGGCCTGGTACGACCCCGACCCGGAGACGCCGGGGAGGATCTCCACCCGCTTCGGCGGCTTCGTCGAAGGCATCCAGGACTTCGACGCGCCGTTCTTCGGCGTCTCGCTGCGAGAGGCGCGGAGCCTGGATCCGCAGCAACGCCTCCTGCTGGAGGTGACGTGGGAGGCGCTGGAGGACGCGGGCGTGGCGGCGGACTCGCTGGCGGGCAGCGCCACCGGCGTCTTCGTCGGCATTGGCGGCACCGACTACGGCCAGCTCCTCCTGGCGCGTGGGCCCGAAGAGATTGACGCATACCTGGGCACTGGCAACGCCCACGCGGTCGCCTCGGGCCGACTCTCGTACTGGCTCGGCTTGCAGGGCCCCAGCCTCTCCGTGGACACCGCGTGCTCCTCCTCGCTCGTCGCGGTGCATCTGGCGTGTCAGAGCCTGCGTAGTGCCGAGTGCCGGATGGCGCTCGTGGGCGGGGTGAGCCTGCAGCTCCTCCCGGAGTTCTCGGTCAACTTCTCCAAGGCCCGGATGCTGGCGCCGGACGGGCGCTGCAAGACCTTCGACGCCGCGGCCGACGGCTACGTCCGCTCCGAGGGCTGTGGGGTCATTGTCTGCAAGCGGCTGTCCGATGCCCGAGCGGATGGAGATCGGATCCTCGCGGTCATCCGCGGCTCCGCGGTGAACCAGGACGGGCGCAGCAGCGGGTTGACGGTCCCCAACGGCCCCGCCCAGCAGGCCGTCATCCGCAAGGCGCTCGAAAGCGCGTCGGTCGCGCCCGGGGCGGTGTCCTACGTGGAGGCGCACGGGACGGGCACGTCGCTGGGGGACCCCATCGAGGTGCAGGCGCTGGCCTCCGTCTTCGGCGAGCGCCCCCGGGGTGAGCCGCTGTGGATCGGCTCGGTGAAGACCAACCTCGGTCACCTCGAGGCCGCGGCCGGGATGGCGGGGCTCCTCAAGGTGGTGCTCGCGCTGAGACACCGAGAGCTGCCGCCACACCTGCACTTCCACCGCCCCAACCCGCTCAGCGGTCCGTGGGAGCAGCTTCCCCTGGCGGTGCCGACCCAGTGCACCCCCTGGAACAGCGGTGACAGCCATCGCGTGGCGGGGGTGAGCGCCTTTGGCTTCAGTGGAACCAATGCCCATGTGGTGCTCGCGGAGGCCTCGGAGCCAGGGCCCGTCCCTGGGTCCCCGAAGGCGGAGCCCGCGCCGGAAGTGTCGCGTCCCCTCCACCTGCTGACGCTCTCGGCACGCTCCGAGGAAGCGCTCCGTGCGCTGGCCGACCGCTACGAACGACACCTCGCGGAGCACCCCGATCAGTCCCTGGCCGACGTGTGCTTCTCCGCCAACACCGGCCGCGCCCACCTCTCCCACCGCGCGGCGCTCACGGCCGCGACCCCAGCGGAAGCGCGCGAGCAGTTGGCCGCGCTCGCCCAGGGACAGGTGCCCGCTCACGCCAGCCGAGGCCTGAGCGGCAACCGTCCTTCCGTGGCCTTCCTGTTCACGGGGCAGGGCTCGCAGTGCGAGGGCATGGGACGGCGGCTCTACGAGGCACAACCCGTCTTCCGGAAGACGCTCGAGCGCTGCGCGGCCCTGTTGGAGGGACAGCTCTCCGTGCCCCTGCTCGAAGTGCTCTACCCGGCCCCAGGGCAGCGCTCACCGCTTCACGAGACGGCCTACACCCAGCCCGCGCTCTTCTCGCTCGAGTACGCGCTGGCGGAACTCTGGCGGTCCTGGGGCGTGGTGCCCACCGCGGTGATGGGCCACAGCCTGGGGGAGTACGTGGCGGCCTGCGTGGCGGGCGTGTTCAGCCTGGAGGACGCGCTGCGGCTCGTGGTTGCGCGAGGCCGCCTGATGCAGGCGCTCCCGGAGGACGGGGCCATGGTGGCGGTGGAGACCGGCCCCGCCCATGCCGCGTCCATGATGGAGCGGTGGAAGGACGAGGTGTCCATCGCCGCCATCAACGCCCCGGCCAGCGTCGTGCTCTCGGGGCGTCGCACGGTCATCCAGTCCCTCACCGCCGCGTTCCAGGCCCAGGGCCTCCGGATCCAGCCGCTCACCGTCTCGCACGCCTTCCACTCGCCGTTGATGGAGCCGATGCTCGCGGCCTTCGAGCAGGTCGCGCGCGGGGTCCACTACGCCCAGCCCACCCTCGACTTGATCTCCAACCTCACCGGGGAGCTCGCGGGCCCGGAGATCGCCACGCCCGGCTACTGGACGCGCCACGTGCGCGAGCCGGTGCGGTTCGCCGACGGCATGCGGACCCTGCACCAGCAGGGTCATCTGGTCTTCGTGGAGGTCGGCCCCAAGCCCACGCTGCTGGGCCTGGGTCGCCAGTGCCTGCCTGAATCCACGGACGCGCTCTGGCTCCCCAGCCTCCGTGCTGACCGGGACGACTGGCGTCAGCTCCTCACCAGCCTGTGCGCGCTGTACACGCGCGGAGGAGCGGTCGACTGGCGTGGCTTCGATCGGGGCCTCGCGCGGCGCAAGGTGCCGCTGCCCACCTATCCGTTCCAGCGACAGCGCTGCTGGTACGAGGAGTCCCAGCGCCCTCGAAAGCGCGAAGCCAGGGGCACGCCGAGCGCTCCGTCCACCTCGCGCATCGTGGAGCTGCTGGAGCGCGGAGACGTGGATGGACTGAGCCTGGAGCTGGAACGATCCGGCCCCCTCGCGCCGGAGAAACGCGCGCTGCTCCCCGACCTCCTGCGGCTGCTCGTCCAGCGGCACCGCCAGGAGCAGGTCGGTGGTGTGCTCGAAGACGGCTGCTATCGCCCGAGCTGGAGGGAGTCAGACCGACCCACGCGCGACGCATCCGCGAGCGTCCCTGGCCTGTGGCTCGTCCTCGCGGATCGAACGGGCGTCGGCGAAGCGCTCGCTGGATTGCTTCGGGCACAGGGGCACTCCTGTCTCCTGGCGTCGCAGCCCCCACCGGACACAGCGGCCTCGGAGCTGGAGCGCCTGCTGGTCACGGCGCGCGAACCTGGGCGCCCTCCCCTCGTCGGGGTCCTCCACCTCTGGGGCCTGGACGCGCCCATCCTCGATGAAAGAGGCGCGACGCCGGAGGAGGACTTCGGACGGTGCGGCGCACAGGTCTTCCACCTCGTGCGCGCGCTCGTCGGCGCTCGGAGCCTCGCCCCGCTTCCCCGGCTCTGGCTCGTGACACGAGGGGCCGTGTCGCTCGAAGAGCCCTCGCGGGTCGCGCTCTTGCAGTCGCCGCTGTGGGGCATCGGACAGGTGCTCTCACGCGAGCACCCGGAGCTCTGGGGCGGGCTCGTGGATCTCGACCCCGCGGCACCGGGGCGTGAGGTGCACGCCGCATGGGAATCGGTGCAGGCCCCCGGTGGTGATGACCGGGTGGCGTTCCGCCAGGGGCGCCGCTACGTCTGCCGGCTGGAGCGCATCCGTCCGCCCAGCTCCCGCGTGCGCTCCCTGCGCGCGGACGGCACCTATCTCATCACCGGTGGACTCGGCGCCCTGGGGCTGCGCGTCGCGCGGTGGATGAGCGAACGGGGCGCAGGAGCCCTGGTCCTCCTGGGCCGTGGCTCGCCGGACTCCGCCACCCAGGAGTCCCTGGAGCGACTGCGCGAGGCGGGCACCCGGGTCCACGTGGCGCAGGTGGACGTCACCGATGCGGGCGCCTTGGGGCACCTTCTGGAGTCGGTGCGCGCCACCCTGCCCCCCTTGCGCGGGGTCGTCCACGCCGCGGGCATCGTGGACGACGGGATCCTCCTCCACCAATCGGAGGAACGGCTCACGCGCGTGATGGCTCCCAAGGCGCGGGGCGCGTGGAACCTGCACCTGCTGACGCGCGGCGATCCGCTCGACGCCTTCGTCCTGTTCGCCGCCGGCTCCGCGCTCCTCGGCTCGCCGGGGCAGGCCAGCTACGCGGCGGCCAACACCTTCCTGGACGCGCTCGCGTGGCATCGCCGCGCGCTCGGGCTGCCAGCGCTGAGCCTGGACTGGGGGCCGTGGGCGGAGGCGGGCATGGCGGTCGATGCGCGCTACCGCTCCCGTCTGGAGGCGCACGGCCTCACCCCGCTGTCCACGGAGGAGGGCCTTGGCGCGCTCGAGCGGCTCTGGGACCAGACGTCGCCCCAGGTGGCCGTGCTGCGGGTGGATTGGCCCACCTTCCGGCAGCAGCTCCCGGGCGGGCGCATGCCCTTGCTGGCGGCGCTGGACGCCGCCGCGCCGAAGGAGGCTCCTCGAAAGGACTCGCTCCTGAAGCAGCTCGATGAGGTGCCCGACAGCGACCGGCTCGCGCTGCTGACGCGGCACGTCCGCGAGCTCGCGGCGCGGACCCTGGGGCGTGAGTCCTCGCATCCCCTCGAGCTGGAGCGAGGCTTCACCGACCTGGGCATGGACTCGCTGCTCGCGCTGGAGCTGCGCAAGGGACTCGAGACCAGCCTGGGGCGCCCGCTGCCGCCCACCCTCGTCTTCGAACACCCCACCATCTCGCAGCTGGCCGCCCACCTTCATCGCGAGTGGGTGTCCGGCAAACCGCCTCCCTCCACCGGCGCCCCCCACCGCTCCGAGCCGCGCTCGGACACGCCGCCTGCCTCCGCCGCCCTCGTCGAGCAGCTGTCGGAAGAGGAAGTCGAACGACTCCTCCTCGAGAAGCTGGCCAGGCTTTGAGTTCCGGGACCCGCACCATGTCGCCACCGCAAGGCAACCTCTCGCCGCTGAAGCAGGCATACCTGGCCCTCGAGCAGCTTCAGGCCCGGCTCGACGCCGCCGAGCGCGCCCGGACGGAGCCCATCGCCATCATCGGCATGGGCTGCCGCTTCCCAGGAGGCGCGGACACCCCGGAGCGCTTCTGGCGGCTGCTCCGCGAGGGCGTGGACGCGGTCGGCGAGATCCCCTCGGACCGCTGGGACGTGGACGCGTACTACGACCCGAACCCGGAGGCGCCCGGGAAGATCTACACGCGGCAGGGCGCCTTCGTGCCGGATCCGCACCTCTTCGACGCCTCCTTCTTCGGCCTCTCCCCGCGCGAGGCCAACAGCCTCGACCCCCAGCAGCGGCTCCTGCTGGAGGTGACCTGGGAGGCGCTGGAGGACGCGGGGTACTCCCCCCAGCAGCTCTCACGCAGCCGGACGGGCGTCTTCATCGGCATCGGCCAGAACGACTACACGCACCTCCAGCTCCTGGCGGGAGACCCGACCCGCATCAGCGCCTACGCGGGCACGGGCAACGGCTTCTGCTTCGCCTCCGGACGCCTGTCCCACGTGCTCGGCCTCCAGGGCCCCAACATGGCCGTGGACACCGCGTGCTCGTCCTCGCTGGTGGCGGTGCATCTGGCCAGCCAGAGCCTGCGCACCGGAGAGTGCGAGCTGGCCCTCGTGGGAGGGGTGCAGCGCATCCTGGCCCCGGAGATCACCGTCTTCCTGTCGCGGACGCGGGCGCTCGCTCCCGACGGCCGGTGCAAGACGTTCGACGCCTCGGCGGATGGGTACGGCCGTGGCGAGGGCTGCGGCATGGTGGTGCTCAAGCGCCTGTCCAAGGCGCTCGAAGCGGGCGACCGCATCCTCGGGGTCATCCGCGGATCCGCCGTCAACCATGACGGCCCGAGCAGCGGCTTCACCGTCCCCAATGGAGAGGCGCAGCAGGCGCTGATCCGCGAGGCGCTGCGCACCGCAGGCGTCCCGCCCTCGCGGGTGTCCTACGTCGAGGCCCACGGCACGGGGACCTCGCTGGGCGATCCCATCGAGGTCCGCGCGCTGGCGGCCGCGCTGGGCGAGGGACGCACGCTGGACCAGCCGCTGCTCATCGGGTCGGTGAAGACGAACATCGGCCACCTCGAGGCCGCGGCCGGCGTGGCGGGGCTCATCAAGGTCGTGCTGGGACTCCAGCACCGGCTCATCCCCCCGCACCTCCACCTGAAGCAGCCGACGCCGCACCTGCCCTGGGCGGAGCTTCCCATCCGGATCCCCACCACGCCCACGCGCTTCCCCGTGAGCGGGGAGCGTCTCGTCGCGGGCGTCAGCTCGTTCGGAATCAGCGGCACCAACGCGCACGTCCTCCTGGAGGAGGCGCCGGAGCACGCCGCCCCGCGAGCCGGCCCCGAGCGGCCCTTGAACGTGTTGACCCTGTCCGCGCGCGGCGAGCCCGCCCTGGACGCGCTCGTGGCGAGGTACGCGACCCACCTGGAGAACACCCCCGATGCACCGCTCGGGGACCTGTGCTTCACGGCCAACGCGGGACGCGCGCACTTCCGCCATCGACTGAGCGTGGCGGCGGGCTCCTCCGAGGAGCTGCGCGCCCGGCTCGCCGAGCTTCAGCGCGGAGGGTCCGCACAGGGCAGCCTCCGGACGCATGTCCCGGAGACCGGCGCCCCGCGGATCGCCTTCCTCTTCACGGGCCAGGGCTCGCAGTACCCGGGCATGGGACGGGAGCTGTACGAGACGCAGCCGGTCTTCCGGCGCACGCTCGAGCAGTGCCAGGAGCTGCTCCGCGACGAGCTGGATCGGCCGCTGCTGGAGGTGCTCTACCCGGCTCCTGGCGCGACGTCTCCCATCGACGAGACGGCCTACACGCAGCCGGCCCTCTTCGCGCTCGAGTACGCGCTGGCGGCGCTCTGGCGGTCGTGGGGCGTCGAGCCATCCACGGTCGCCGGGCACAGCGTGGGCGAGTACGTGGCCGCCTGTGTCGCGGGGGTGTTCAGCCTGGAGGAGGGGCTGCGACTGATTGCCCGGCGGGGGCGCCTGATGCAGGAGCTGCCCCGGGATGGAGCCATGGCCGCGGTGTTCGCGGACGAGGCACGGGTGGCCGAAGCCCTCCGGCCCCATGCCCGCGAGCTGGCGATCGCCGCCGTGAACGGGCCTCGCGACGTGGTCCTCTCGGGTCGGCGCGAAGCGCTCCAGCAGGTGCTCGCGGAGCTTGGCCGCCACGGGGTGGGCTCGCGGCCGTTGAACACCTCCCACGCCTTCCACTCGCCGCTGATGGAGCCGATGCTGGCGGCCTTCGAGCAGGCGGCGGCGCGGGTGACCTTCTCACCGCCGCGAATCACGCTCATCTCCAACCTCACGGGACTGCCGGCGACGAAACACCAGCTGGGCCGCGACTACTGGGTCCAGCACGTGCGGGCTCCCGTCCGCTTCGCGGCGAGCGTGGCGGCGCTGCGGGAGCGCGAGTGCGAGCTGTTCCTGGAGCTGGGCCCCAAGCCGGTCCTCTCGGAGCTGGGCCGCCAGCTGGACCCGGACGGGCGATGCGCATGGCTCCCGTCGCTGTCCAAGGGAAGGCGCGATTGGCAGGTGACGCTCCAGAGTCTCCAGGAGCTCTACGGCCGGGGTGTGCCCGTGGACTGGGTGGGCTTCGACAGCGGCTACTCGCGCCGCCGGATCGCGTTGCCGACCTATCCCTTCCAGCGGCAGCGCTTCTGGGTGGAGTCCCCGCCCTCCGCGCGCCCGGGAAGGTCCACCGCCCCGCACGCCCCCCGAACGGCCCACCCGCTCCTGGGCCAGCGCGTGCCCTCCGCCCTGCGGCAGCGGCTGTTCGAGGCCCGGGTGGGCCCGGAGACCCCAGGCTTCCTGGGCGATCACCGCGTGCTCGGGACCCCGGTCTTCCCCGGGGCTGGCTATGTCGAGCTGGCGCTGGCCGCGGGGGCCTCCTGGCTCGGCACACCCCGTCTGGAGCTGGAGGACGTGTCCTTCCAGAAGGCGCTGCACCTGGGCGGTGAGGTGACGCTCCAGCTCATCCTCACGCCCGAGGACGACGCGACCGCCTCGTTCCAGGTCCACAGCACGCGGGCCGAAACACCGGACGACGAGCCCACCTGGACGCTCCACGCGAGCGGACGGCTGCGCGCGCTCCATGAGGCAGCGCCCCCCGCGGTGAACGTCGCCGCCTGGGAAGCGGACGCGGGACAGCCGCTGGACGTCAGCCGCTACTACCAGACGTGCCGCGAGCAGGGCCTCGACTACGGCCCGGGCTTCCAGGCGCTCGAACGGCTCTCGCGCAATGACGTGGAGGCCGTGGGACGGATCCGCCTTCCGGAGGTGCTCGCGCTCGACGCCGAGCCCTACCTCCTGCACCCGGTGCTGCTGGATGCGTGCCTGCAAGTGCTCGGTGCGCCCATGGCGGACCGGGGTGCGGAGGGGACCTATCTCCCGGCGGGATTCGGACGGCTCCGCCTCCACCACCGTCCTGGCACCAGCCTGGTGTGCAAGGCGCGCGTGGGGCGGGTGGAGGAGGCCGGTCCCTCCCGGCTCGTGGCCGACCTGCACCTGGTCGCCTCCGATGGGACTCCCATCGCGGAGATCGAACGGCTCTCCATCGTTCGGGTGGAGCGCGACACGCTCACGTCCCAGCACGCGGAGACAGAGCGCTGGCTGCACGAGGTCCGCTGGCAGGAGAAGCCACCCGAGGCACGCCTTCCGACCACCGCGCACGGCCGCTGGCTGCTCTTCAGCCATGGCGCCATCGGGCTGGAGCTCCAGCGGCGGTTGCGAGCCCAGGGCGAAGCCTGTGTCCGTGTGGAGCCAGCGGGCGCATGGGAACAGGTCGGTCCGGAGGACTACCGCGTCGACCCCTCGCGGCCGGAGGACTTCGCGCGGCTGCTCGGGGAGCTCACGGCGCCCGGCCTGCCGCCCCTGCGTGGGGTGGCGTACCTCTGGCCCGCCGACGCGTCGGGGCCCGAGCCGCTTCCCCAGTCGCTGGGCTGCGAAGGACTGCTGCACCTCGTGCAGGCGCTGGTCGCCGGAACCCGGGCGCCTCCGCGCCTGTGGCTGGTGACGTGTGGCGCCCAGGCCGTGTCCCAGCAGCCTCGGGCGCTGCATCCGCATCAAGCGACGTTGTGGGGCATGGGGCGCGCGCTCGCGACCGAACACCCGGAGCTGAAGTGCACCTGCGTCGACGTCGAACCCGGCACCGGCGACGAGCAGGCGGAGACGGCGCGGGCCCTGTTCGACGCGCTTTGGAGCCCGGATGAAGAGGACCAGCTCGCCCTGTGCGAGGGCCGGAGGTATGTGGCGCGACTCGCGCGCTACCGGCCGGAGGAAGCCCCCCTGCCCTCCGCGCCCGTGGACGGCCCGGTCCAGCTCCGCATCCCCCGCACGGGCGCGCTGGAGGCCCTTCGCCTGGAGCCGCTGACCCGGCGCGCTCCAGGTCCTGGCGAGGTGGAGCTCGCCGTCCGCGCCACCGGGCTCAACTTCCGGGACGTGCTCCAGGCGCTGGGCATGGTCACTCCGGTCTCGGCGGAGGGCCGCGCGCTGACGGCGGGCGAGCTGCACTTCGGCTTCGAGTGCGGCGGCACCGTGGAGCGCGTCGGCGAGGGCGTCTCGCACCTGCGGCCCGGCGACGAGGTCATCGCGGCCCAGGCGATTGGCAGCCTGGGCAGCTTCGTGACGGTGAACGCCGCGTTCGTCATCCACAAGCCCGCGGCGCTGAGCCACACCGACGCGGCCACCCTCCCCATCGCGTTCCTCACCGCGCACCATGGGCTGCACGGACTGGCGCGGCTGGGCCCTGGGCAGACCGTGCTCATCCACGCGGCCGCTGGCGGGGTGGGCATGGCCGCCGTCCAGCTCGCGCTGCGGGCGGGTGCCCAGGTCTTCGCCACCGCGAGCCCGAGCAAGTGGGAGGCCCTGCGCGCGCTCGGGGTGAAGCACCTGATGAACTCGCGCACGCTCGACTTCCGCGAGCAGGTGATGACCCTCACGGGTGGGCGCGGCGTGGACGTCGTGCTCAACAGCCTCAACGGCGACTTCCTCTCCGCCAGCTTCGCGCTCTGCGCGCCCGGCGGTCGCTTCATCGAGATCGGCAAGCTGGGGATCCTCGATGCGGCCGAGGCCCACCGGCGCAGGCCCGACGTCGACTACCTGCCCTTCGACCTGGGACAGGTGGCCCAGGAAGACCCCGCGCGAATCGCCTCCATGCTGCGCGACCTGATGGAGTGCTTCGAGCGCGGCACGCTCCAGCCACTCCCTGCTCGGGTCTTCCCGCTGAGCGAGGCCGAGGGCGCGTTCCGCCACATGGCCCAGGCCCGCCATGTCGGCAAGGTGGTGCTGGAGCAGCCCGTGACCACGGCTCCGCGAGCCTCCGGATCGCCGGTGCGCTCGAGCCCAGGCCACGGGAGAGGCGTGGGTCCGGAGGGCACGTACCTCATCACCGGCGGACGGGGTGCGCTCGGCATGGAGGTGGCGCGGTGGATGGCCCGTCAGGGTGCCCGCCATCTCGTGCTGGCCTCCCGGTCCCCACCCTCGCAGGAGAGCCAGGACCTCGCGGCCCGGCTCGCGCACGAGGGCGTCACCGTGCGGCTGGAGCGGATGGACGTGGCCCTGCGCCCCGACGTCGACCGCGTCCTGGAGTCCCTCCGCGCGTCGATGCCTCCGCTGAGGGGCGTGATCCACGCCGCCGGAGTCCTCTCCGATGGCGTCCTGCGCCAGCAGGACTCCGAGCGGCTGGGGCGCGTGCTGGCCCCCAAGGTGGCCGGAGGGTGGAACCTCCACCAGTCGACGGCGGAGGACCGGCTCGACTTCTTCGTCTGCTTCTCCTCCGCGGCCGCGCTGCTCGGCTCACCGGGACAGGGGCTCTACGCGGCGGCCAATGCCTTCCTCGATGCCCTGGCCGGAGCGCGGCGCGCGCAGGGGCTCCCGGGGCTGAGCATCAACTGGGGGCCCTGGGCGGAGGTGGGGATGGCGGCGGGCGTGGGTGGCGGACAGCAGGAGCGCTGGAAGAGCCATGGGCTGGGGACCCTCCCGACCGCGCAGGCGCTCGAAGTGCTGGAGCGGCTGCTCCGGCAGGAGTCTCCCCAGGTGGCGGTGCTGCCCATGGACTGGGCGAGGTTCGCGCGAGAAGCGCCCCACCGCGCCCGAGCCCCCTTCCTCGAAACGCTCACCCGAGGCTCCAGGCCCGCGGGGGAGCAGCGCCCCAGGCTGCTGAAGCAGCTCTCGGAGACACCGTCGAGCGAGCGCCGCTCACTGTTGATGACCTACGTCCGAGTGCAGGTGGCCCGCGTGCTCGGCCTGGGCGAGCGGGCCCTCATCGAACCGCGCCAGCGCCTGTTCGACCTGGGGCTCGACTCGCTCACCGCGGTGGAGCTGAAGAACACCCTGGAGGGTGACGTGAGCCAGCACCTGGGCGCCACCCTGCTCTTCAACCACCCCACCGTCGAAGCCCTGACGGAGCACCTGTCCGGGTTGCTCGGGCTGGAGACCGAGGCCCCCGCGCCACGGGAAACCCCGGCCCACGAAGAGCTGGATGCCTTCCTCGATGGCCTCGACGGCATGTCGGACCAGGAGATCTCGCAACGACTCCTCGGGCGCCCCGCGCACGAGAAGGGGACGCCATGAGCAGCCTCACCCAACGCATCTCGCAGATGTCCCCGCTGAAGCTCGCCTTCGCGGCGCGGGAGCTGCGCTCCAAGTCCGCGCTGCTCAACGCCGAGCCGATCGCGATCACCGGCGCCGCCTGTCGCCTTCCTGGCGCCAGGGACCTGGACTCCTTCTGGGGCCTGCTGCGCGACAAGCGCGACGCCATCCGCGAGGTGCCCGCGGACCGCTGGGACATCGACGCCTGGTACGACCCCGACCCGGATGCGCCCGGGAAGATGAGCAGCCGTCACGGCGGGTTCCTGGAGCGGGTCGACGGCTTCGACCCGCAGTTCTTCGGCATCACGCCCCGGGAGGCGGTGAGCCTGGATCCCCAGCAGCGGCTGCTGCTGGAGGTGACGTGGGAAGCGCTCGAGCACGCGGGACAGGCCCCCTCGCGGCTCTTCAAGAGCCAGACGGGCGTCTTCGTGGGCATCGGCAACTCGGAGTACGCGCAGCGCCTGCTGGGCACGCAGGACGCCTCGCGCATCGACGCCTACCTGAGCACGGGCAACGCGCTCAGCGTCGCCGCGGGGCGCCTGTCGTACACGCTCGGGCTGGTGGGCCCCTGCATGGCGGTGGACACCGCGTGCTCCTCGGCGCTGGTGACGGTGCACCTCGCCTGTCAGAGCCTGCGCAGCGGAGAGTGCTCGCTGGCCCTGGCCGGCGGCGTGAACCTGCTGCTGTCACCGCAGCTCTTCGTCAACTTCTCGCGGGCCCGCATGCTGGCCCCGGATGGCCGCTGCAAGCCCTTCGACGCCGCGGCGAACGGCTACGTGCGCAGCGAGGGCTGCGTCATGGTCGTGCTCAAGCGCCTGTCGGATGCGCTGGCGGACGGCAGCCCCATCCTGGCCCTCATCCGCGGCTCCGCCGTCAACCAGGACGGGCCCAGCGGCGGCATCACCGTGCCGAGCGGCCCCGCGCAGCAGGCCGTCATCCGTGGCGCGCTGGAGAGCGGCGGGGTGGATCCTTCGCAGGTGCGCTTCGTGGAGACGCACGGCACGGGCACCTCGCTGGGGGACCCCATCGAAGCGGGGGCCCTGGGCGCGGTGTTCGGAGCGAGCCACACCCGGAATCGGCCGCTGGTGATTGGATCCGTGAAGAGCAACGTCGGGCACCTCGAGAACGCCGCCGGAATCGCGGGGCTGCTCAAGGTCGTGCTGGCCCTCAAGCACGAAGCGCTCCCGCCGAGCCTGCACTTCCAGCGGCCCAGTCCGCACATCCCATGGGAGCAGCTGCCCCTGGATGTCGCCACGGAGCTGCTGCCCTGGCCTTCGGGGCAGGGGCGCCGGCTCGCGGGGGTGAGTTCCTTCGGCTTCAGCGGAACCAACGTCCACGTGGTGCTCGAGGAAGCACCGTCACCCGACGCCATCCCAGCGCGCCCGGTGGAGCTCTCCACGGGCGGGGAGCCGACGCAAGAGCGCCCCGCGCACCTGCTGCCCTTGTCGGCGCGCACCGAGCCAGCGCTGCGTGAGCTGGCGCGGTCCTACGCGGCGCATCTCGGCGCGCACCCGGACCTGCCCCTGGCGGACGTCTGCTACTCCGCGGGCACCGGCCGCTCGCAGTTCGCGCACCGGCTGGCCATCACCGCGGCGACGTCCGCCGAGGCTCAGGAGGCGCTGTCCGCGTTCAGCGAGGGACGGGAGGCCGCATCCGCGGTCGCGGCCGATGGCGCGACGCCGCCCAAGGTCGCCTTCCTCTTCACGGGCCAGGGCTCGCAGTACGCGCGGATGGGCCGCCAGCTCTACGACACCGAGCCGGCGTTCCGCCGGACCGTGGACGAGTGCGAAGCCTTGCTGCATCCGCACCTGGGAGCACCCCTGCTGCCCGTTCTCTTCGCCGAGGGGGCGGAAGCCTCGCGGCTGGATGAGACGCGCTTCACCCAGCCCGCGCTCTTCGTCCTGGAGTACGCGATGGCCTCGCTGCTGAGGTCCTGGGGCATCGAACCCGCGTTCGTGATGGGCCACAGCGTGGGCGAGTACGCCGCAGCGTGCCTCGCGGGGGTGTTCAGCCTCGAGGACGGCCTGAAGCTGATCGCGGCGCGGGCGCGGCTGATGCAGGCCCTGCCACGCGATGGCGCGATGGTCTCCGTGACGGCCAGCGTCCAGCGCGTGCAGTCCGCGCTGAGGGCCGTCGCGGACCGCGTGTCCGTCGCCTCGCTCAACGGCTCCGACAGCACCGTCATCTCCGGCCACGCCGAGTCCGTGCGGCAGGTGGCCTTCGCGCTCCAGGCGGAAGGGGTGCGGGTGACGCCGCTCAACGTGTCCCACGCCTTCCACTCGCCGCTGATGGAGCCGATGTTGGCGGACTTCGCCCAGGTGGCCAGACAGGTGCGCTACGCGGCGCCTCGCCTCGGCTGGGTCTCCAACCTGACCGGAGCGCTTCATCCCGCCGCGCCCCCGTCCCCCGATGATTGGGTCCGCCAGGTGCGTGAGCCCGTCCGCTTCGCCGCGGGCATGGAGACGCTGGAGAAGCTGGGCTGCGACACGTTCGTGGAGATCGGCCCCCGGCCCACGCTGCTGGGGCTGGGGCGGGCATGCCTGCCAGACTCACGGCACCACTGGCTGCCCACCTTGCGCCAGGGGCAGCCGGAAGGACCGGCCCTGCTCCGCGCCGTGGGCGAGCTGTATGCCCGGGGAGCCTCCGTGGACTGGGCGGCCGTCGAGTCGCGCGCGCCGCGCAAGCGAGTGACGCTGCCGGCCTACCCCTTCCAACGCCAGCGCTACTGGCTCGACCTCCCGGAGCAGCCCACCCACGGCGCGGGTCCCTCCACGGGAGGCCCCGCGCTCCACCCGCTGCTGCACCGCGCGCTGCGCTCCCCGCTCGTCAAGGAGATCGGCTTCGAGTCCCGGCTGGGCACCGACACGCTGCCCTTCATGGACGACCACCGCATCCACGGCATCGTGGTCGTGCCCAGCGCCAGCCATGTGTCGATGCTGGTGGCCGCGACGGAGCTGGCCTTCGGCGCCACGTCCTGCACCCTGCGCGATGTCCTGTTCCCCCAAGCCCTGGCGCTGCCTGACTCCGGTCAGCGCACCGTCCAGGTGGTCCTCACCCCGGGCGCCGGGGGCGAGGCCAGCTTCAAGTTGCTCAGCCTCCGGGGCGACAGCCTGGAGCGTGACGAGACCTTCTCCGTCCACACCACCGGGAGCCTGAGCTGGCCGGACCGGGGCGCGGCGGGACTACTGGAGCGCGCATCGCTCGAAGAGGTACGGGCGCGCTGCGGCGAGGAGATCTCCGGCGCCGGCTTCTACGAAGTGATGGGCCAGCATCAGGCCCGGCTCGGCGAGCGCTTCCAGGTCATTCAGTCGCTGCGGCGGGGGAACGAGGAGGCCGTGTGCGAGCTGCGGCTGCCCTCCGCCCTGGGTGACGTGCGCGACCACCAGCTCCATCCCGTCCTGCTCGACGGCTGCTTCCAGATCCTGGGCGGGATGATCCCCGGCGGCAATGAGGGCACCTACGTCCCCTTCGGCCTCGAGCGGTTCCGCTTCCTGGCGCGGCCCGTGGGCGAGCGGTTCTGGTGCCACGCGCGCATGCGTCGCGGGCAGCAGGGCACGAGCGTCTTCCTGGACGTGCGCCTGCTCGGAGAGGCAGGCGAGGAGATCGCCGTCATCGAAGGCCTCCAGTACCAGCAGGCCAGCCTCGGCGCGCTGGAGCGTGCGTTGCGCCCCAGCCACGCGGATTGGCTCTACGCCCCCACCTGGGAGCCTCGGCCCCTGGCGCCCGCGGCCCGCAAGGCTCCCGCGCTCGCGCCTGATCAGGCGTGGCTTGTCTTCACCTCCGAAGGAGCGCTCGGTGACGGACTGATCCGCTCCGTGAAGGAGCGGGGCGGGCACGGCATCCGGGTGAGCGCGGGTGCGTCGTACGCGAGGCTCGACGGCGCCCACTTCCAGCTCGACCCCTCGCGTCCGGAGGACTTCGCGCGGCTGTTCGAGGCGCTGTCCGTCGAAGGCAAGGCCGTCGCGGGCATCGTCCACCTCTGGAGCCTCACGGCGGCGCCCGTTCGCGAGGAGGCCACCGACGCGCTCGCGGCGCTGGAGCGTGCGCAGCAGCTGGGCTGCGGCAGCGTCCTGCACCTCATCCAGGCACTGGCCCAGGCGGGGCTCGCGCGCGCCCCGCGCCTCTGGCTGGTGACGCGCGGCACCCAGCCGGCGGGCGGCCATCCCCTGCCCCTGAACGCCGAGCATGCGCCGCTCTGGGGTCTGGGACGGGTCATCGCGATAGAGCACCCGGAGCTCTCGTGCGTCCGCGTCGACCTTCCCCCCAGCGAATCCGCCGGGGATGTCCCCGCGCTGCTCGAAGCGCTGGAGGCCACGGACGGCGAGGATCAACTCGCCTACCGCGAGGGAGCGCGCTTCGTCGCACGGCTCACCGCGCATCGCGCGACCCCGCCGCCTCGTGAAGTCGCCGTCCATGCACAGGCCAGCTACCTCGTCACCGGGGGCCTCGGAGCGCTCGGCCTGGAGGTGGCGAAGTGGCTCGTGACGAAGGGCGCACGCCACCTGGTGCTGCTCGGGCGCAACCCGCCCTCCAGTCACGCGACGACCACGCTCCAGGCGCTCGACCAGCAAGGAGCGCGGGTGCACGTGGTGGCCGCGGATGTGTCGCGGGCCGATGAACTCTCGGGCGCGCTCGCGTCCCTGCCCTCCGGGATGCCTCCGCTCGCGGGCGTCGTCCATGCCGCCGGAGTCCTCGAGGATGGCGTCCTCGTCCGCCAGGGCTGGGAGCGCTTCTCCCGGGTCCTGGCCCCCAAGACCGCGGGCGCGTGGAACCTCCATGTGCTGACGCGTGGGCTGTCCCTGGACTTCTTCGTCTGCTTCTCCTCCGCGGCCTCGCTGCTGGGAGCTCCCGGCCAGGGCAACTACGCCGCGGCCAATGCCTTCCTCGATGCCCTGGCGCACCGCCGCCGCGCGCTCGGCCTGCCCGCGCTGAGCATCAACTGGGGCCCCTGGAGCGGTGTCGGAATGGCCGCCACGGGCGCGCAGCGCCGCGCCGCCTCGGACTGGCTTGGCACCCTCGCCCCCGAGCAGGGGCTTCAGGTGTTGACCGGCCTGCTCGAAGAGGACACGCCCCAGGTGGGCGTCCTGCCTGCGACCTGGTCCAGGCTCGAAGCCCGTCCGGGCGCGGCCCCCTTCCTGGAGCGCTTCACCCGCGAGAAGAGCCCGCCCGCCGCGCCCGTCCCGCTCATCCTCCGCCAGTTCGAGTCGGCGGCCCCCGGTGCCCGGAAGACGGTGCTCGAGCGGCAGACGAAGGCGCTCGTGGCCCGGGTGCTGGGGCTGCGCGCCGACGACCTGGGCCCCCGGCAGCGGTTCTTCGACCTGGGCGCGGACTCCCTGATGGCGGTGGAGCTGAAGAACCAGTTGGAGACCCAGGTGGGCCGCACGCTGCGCTCCACGCTCATCTTCGACTTCCCCACCCTGGACGCGCTGGTCGAACACCTGCTGGCCGAACTCTCCGGAGCCGTCCCGGAGGTGGCCCCAGCGCCGCCTCGCGGCGAGTCCGAGCACGCCGCCCGCCCCGAGGAGCTCGAGGAGCTTTCGCAGGACGAGCTGGCGAACCTGCTGTCCCAGAAGATCGCATCGCTTCAGCGAGGTCGCGCGCCATGAGCACGAGCGCAGAAGGACGGGACTACCGGTCCCTGATGAAGAACGCCCTGGTCGAGCTGGAGCGGCTGCAAGGCCAGCTCGACGCCGCGGAGGCCGCCCGACGCGAGCCCATCGCCATCATCGGGCTCGGCTGCCGTTTCCCTGGCGGCGCGGACACCCCCGAGCGGTACTGGCGACTGCTGCGCGACGGCGGCAGCGGCATCGTCGAGGTGCCACCGGATCGCTGGGACGTGGATGCCTGGTACGACCCGGATCCGGACGCCCCGGGGAAGATGTACACGCGCTTCGGCGGCTTCCTGGGACCCGTGGATGGGTTTGATCCGCGGTTCTTCGGGATCTCGCCTCGCGAGGCGAACAGCCTGGATCCCCAGCAGCGCCTGTTGCTGGAGGTCACCTGGGAGGCGCTGGAGCGGGCCGGGATTCCCCCCGAGCGCCTCTATGGCACCCAGACGGGGACGTTCCTGGGCGTGAGCAACTTCGAGCACGCCACCTCGCTGGGGAAGGTCCCCCCGGCGCGGATCGACGCGTACTTCGGCACCGGCGGTGCGCTCAGCGTGGCCTCTGGTCGGCTCTCGTTCGCGCTGGGGCTGACGGGGCCGAGCATGACGGTGGACACCGCGTGCTCCTCGTCGCTGGTGACCGTCCACCTCGCCTGCCAGAGCCTGCGGAACCGGGAGTGCGACCTCGCGCTCGCCGGTGGCGTGAACGTCATCTTCGCCCCGCAGGTGGGCATCACCTTCTGCAAGGCCCGCATGCTGGCGCCGGATGGGCGCTGCAAGACCTTCGACGCCGCCGCGGACGGCTTCGTCCGAGGCGAGGGCTGCGGGATGATCGTCCTCAAGCGGCTGAGTGACGCGCGGGCGGCGGGCGACCCCATCCTCGCGCTCATCCGCGGCTCGAGCGTCAACCAGGACGGCCCGAGCGGAGGCCTCACCGTGCCCAGCGGCCCCTCACAGGAGGCCGTCATCCGGCAGGCCCTGGCCCGCGGAGGCCTCACGCCTCAAGAGATTGACTACGTGGAGGCGCACGGCACGGGGACCGCGCTGGGGGATCCGATCGAGGTCGGCGCGCTCGGAGCGGTCTTCGGCCCGGGCCGCACCGGGGGCCCGCTGCTGATTGGCTCGGCGAAGACCAACCTGGGCCACCTGGAGGGCGCGGCGGGCATCGCGGGCATCATCAAGGTGGTGCTCGCGCTCCAGCACCGGGAGCACCCGCCCCACCTGAACTTCAAGAACCCCAGCCCGCACATCCCCTGGGAGCGGCTGCCCGTGGAGGTGCCCACCACGCCCAGGGCCTGGCCCATCCGGGAGGGCGCGCGCAGGGCGGGGGTCAGCTCCTTCGGCTTCAGCGGCACCAACGCCCACGTGGTGCTGGAGGAGGCGCCGCCCGTCGAGGCGCTGGAGACGGCCATGGAGCGGCCGATGCATGTGCTGGTGCTCTCGGGGCGCACGCCCCAGGCGCTGGAGCAGCAGGCGAGCCGGTTCGAGGCGCACCTGGACACAACGGACGCGCGGCTCGCGGACATCTGCTTCACCGCGGCGGCCGGCCGCTCGCACCACGCCCACCGGCTGGCGCTCGTGGCCAGCTCGCGGGAGCAGGCGCGCGAGCTGCTGTCAGCGTTCCGCGCGGGCCAGGAGTCCACGGGCCTCTCCACGGGGCAGGCACGGACCACCGGCCGGCCCCGCCTCGCCTTCCTCTTCTCCGGCCAGGGCTCGCAGTACACCGGGATGGGGCGGCAGCTCTACGAGACGCAGCCCGCGTTCCGCCGGATCCTCGACACGTGCGCGGAGGTCGTGCGGCCCCACCTCGAGCGCCCGTTGCTCGACGCGCTCTTCGCGCCGAGCGGTGACGGGGCGCTGGACGAGACCGGCTACACCCAGCCCGCGCTGTTCGCGCTCGAGTACGCCCTGGCCCAGCTCTGGCGCGAGTTCGGCGTCGAGCCATCCATGGTGATGGGGCACAGCGTCGGCGAGTACGCCGCGGCCTGCGTGGCCGGGGTCTTCAGCTTCGAGGACGGCCTGAAGCTCATCTGCGCGCGGGGACGGCTGATGCAGCGGCTGCCCCCAGGCGGAGAGATGATCGCGGTGATGGCGGAGGAGGAGCAGGTCGCGCCACTGCTCGCGACACACGCCTCCGCGCTGTCCCTCGCGGCCCGCAATGGCCCCCGCAGCGTCGTCCTCTCCGGGACCCAGGCGGCCATCCGCGAGGCCAGCGCCGCGCTGAAGGCCCAGGGAATCAGCGTGACGCCGCTCCAGGTCTCTCACGCGTTCCACTCGCCGCTGATGCAGCCCATGCTGGCCGACTTCGAGCAGGCGGCCCGGCAGGTGACGTACGCCCCCCCGACCCTGCCGCTGATCTCCAACGTGACCGGCGGACTCGCGGGCGACGAAGTGGCCACGGCTGACTACTGGTGCCGGCACGTCCTCGCGCCGGTGGACTTCGCCCAGGGCATGCGGACCCTGCACGCCGAAGGCTGCGGCGTCTTCGTGGAGATCGGCCCCAAGGCGACCCTGCTGGGGCTGGGACGCGACTGCGTTCCTCCCGACGCCGGCACCTGGCTGCCGAGCCTGCGCGCCAACGGGCAGGAGTGGCAGGCCCTGCTCGACGCGCTCGGCAGGCTCTACGTCCTCGGCGCCCCCATCTCCTGGTCCGGCTTCGACCAGGACTTCGCGCGGCGCCGCGTCACCCTCCCGACCTACCCGTGGCAGCGCCAGCGCTATTGGCTCGACGGGCTCGGAGAGGCCGCGCCGGACGCCGCGCCCAGTGTCTCCAACGTGTCCCCAGCCCGGCCCGCGGGCCCCACCCTGCATCCGCTGGTCGGAGCGCGGCTGCGCTCGGCCCTGCGGGAGATCCAATACGAGGCGCGGCTGAGCGAGGACGCCCCGGCCTACCTGCGGTACCACCGCGTCTTTGATCAGGCGGTGGTCCCCGCCGCCGCGTATCTCGACATGGCGCTCGCGGCCGGAGGGGCGCTCCTGGGCTCCTCCGAGCTGGTGTTGCAGGACGTGCTCATCCAGCACGCCATGGTCCTCCCTCAGGGCACGACCCGGGCCGTCCAGACCGTGCTGTCACCTCCGGAGGGAGGCTCGCTCGGCTTCCGCATCCTCTCCGCGCCGGAGGGAGCGCAAGACGTGGAATGGACGCTCCATGCGTCCGGGACGGTGCGCCTCCGCGAGGCGGGCGACGCCCTGCCCGGCGTGGACCTGCCCGCGCTCCAGGCCGCGCTCTGCGACGAGCTCGCGCCCGAAGCGTATTACCGGACCGCGCGGGAACACGGGGTCGACTATGGGCCGGCCTTCCAGGGCATTGAACGGCTCTGGAGGCGCCCTCATGAAGCGCTGGCCCGCGTCCGCTTCCCGGACGGCGGAGCACCAGGGTCGGAGGGGTACGTGCTCCACCCGGTGCTCCTGGACGGCTGCCTTCAGGTGCTGGCCTCCGCCTTCGAGGACGACGGCCGGAACGAGCCGTACCTGCCGGTGGGCTTCGAGCGCCTGCGCGTCCACCGGAGCCCAGGCCCCGTGCTCTGGAGCCACGCGCGCGTCCGCCCCGTGCTCGATACGGGGCGGCTGACGCACACCGTGGACCTGACGCTGCTCTCCGAGGAGGGCGAGCGGGTCGCCACCGTGGAGGGCATGATGCTCAAGCGCGTGGACGTGCGGGCCCTGCTGGGCACCGCGCTCACGCCAGCCCTCGCGCAGAGCCTCTACGAGCTCACCTGGCGTCCCCGCGAGCGCCGCCACCAGCCTCCTCCGGACTTTCTGCCGGATCCCCAGGCACTCTCCGAACGGCTCACGCCCCAGGTGGACGCGCTCTTCGCCGAGGAGGACTTCCGCGTCTACGCGGAGCAACTGCGGAAGCTGGAACCGCTGTCCGGCGCGTACGTGCTCCAGGCGCTCTCGCGGCTGGACGTGACGCTCCGGCCCGGCGAACACCTGACCCTGGAGGCCCTCGCGGAGCGCGCTGGCGTGACCCGGCAATACCACCGGCTGCTGAGCCGCCTCCTCGACATGCTCACCGAGGACGGTGTCCTGCGCCGCGTGGGAACGGGCTGGGAGGTCATCACCGCGACGCCCATGCCCGACGCGCGCAGCCGGGTGCTCGAACTCCAGGCCAGCGCCCACGCCATCAAGGCCGAGCTGACCCTGCTCGACCGCTGCGGGACCCAGCTGTCCGACGTGCTCCGGGGACGGCGGGATCCCCTGTCGCTCCTCTTCCCCGAGGACGACACCACGACCGCGGCCATCTACACCGACACGCCGGGCGCACGGGCGATGAACACCCTGGTCCAGCGCGCCATCGCGGAGGCCGTTCAGGCGCTCCCCGGCGGGCGCCGGCTCCGTGTGCTGGAAGTGGGCGGAGGCACGGGCGGCACCTCCCGCCACGTCCTCCCCATCCTCCCGGCGCACCGGACGGACTACCGCTTCACGGACGTCTCCCCGCTGCTCGTCGCCAAGGCGAAGGCCCAGCTCCAGGAGTGGGCGTTCGTCGACTACCGGGTGCTCGACATCGAGCGAGAGCCCGCCGCGCAGGGCTTCGAGCCGCACCGCCACGACCTCATCGTGGCGGCCAACGTGCTTCACGCGACCAGCGATCTCCAGCGGACGCTGGAGCACCTCCGGCGGCTGCTGGCGCCGGGAGGTCTCCTCGTGCTCCTCGAGGGCACCGCGCCGGTGCGCTGGCTGGACCTGACCTTCGGCCTGACCCCGGGTTGGTGGCGCTTCACCGACGTGGAGCTGCGACCAGACCACCCACTGCTGGCGACCCACCGCTGGGAGTCCCTGCTGCGACAGAGTGGCTTCCCCGACGTCGCGAGCCTCGCCCCCAAGCTGCCCGGCGGCGATGAGCCCTCGCAGCAGGCGGTCGTGCTGGCCCGCGCGGCGCGCGCCTCCACGCCCCCGCGCGAGGCCACGGGCCCCTGGCTCATCCTCGCGGACGCCCAGGGCACCGGCCACCGGCTGGCGGACGCGCTCCGTGCGCGCGGGGCCTCCTGCATCCTCGTCCGCCCGGCCGACCCGGACCTGCCCGAGGAGCCAGGGGTGCTCCGGGTGGACCCTGCCCTTCCGCGGGACTTCGACCGCCTGCTGGAGGCCGTTCGCCAGCCGGGCCAGCCGCCCCTGCATCGCGTCGTGCATCTGTGGAGCCTGGATGTCCGCGACGCCCGGGAGCTGGAGGCGAGCGCGGGCGAGCGCGGCGTGACGGCGGAGGAGACCGCAGCGGTGGAAGGGGCCGCCCGCCACGGGAGCCTCGGTCTGCTGCACCTGACGCAGGCCCTGGCACGCCGCAAGGAGTCCACGTCGGTGTGGGCCGTGACGCGCGGCGCGCAGGCCGTCGGGGGCCCCCACCCGGTCGCCGTCACCCAGGCACCGCTGTGGGGGATGGGCCGGGTGCTCGCGCTGGAGGAGCCCCAGCTCTGGGGAGGCCTCATCGACCTGTCTCCGGCTTCAAGCCCTCAGGAGAACGCCGAGACCCTGCTGGGCGAGCTCTGGGAGCCAGAGGACGAGGAGCTCATCGCGTGGCGCGAGGGCATGCGCCACGGCGCGCGGCTCACTCGCGCCAACGCCACGGCCGCCCCGGCGCTCACCCTCCATGCCCAGGCCACCTACCTCATCACGGGAGGCCTGGGGTTCCTCGGGCTGCGGCTCGCCCAGTGGATGGTGGCCCAGGGGGCTCGCCATCTGGTGCTGGTGGGGCGCGGCGGGCTTCCCACCCGGGAGCGCCGGACGGACGCGGACCTCCCCACGGACCTGCGGCGGCGCCTCGACGCCATCCAGGCGCTGGAGGCCGCCGGCGCCACGGTGCGGGTCGAGCAGGCCGACGTGGGGGATGCCACCCGCATGGGGCGCCTCATCGAGGAGCTGGGGACGACGCTGCCTCCCCTGCGAGGCGTGATCCACGCCGCGGGGGTGACGGGCGAGGCCTACCGCGACGTGCAGGAGGCCTCCGCCGAAGGGCTCACCGCGACCTTGCACCCCAAGGTGGCGGGGGCCTGGGTGCTGCACCGGCTCACCCGGAAGCAGCCGCTGGACTTCTTCATCGCCTTCTCGTCGGCCAGCTCCATCTGGGGGAGCCGGGGTCAGGTCCACTACGCGGCGGCGAACCAGTTCCTGGATGCGCTGGCGCACGACCGACATGCCCAGGGGCTGCCCGCGCTGACCGTCAACTGGGGCCTGCTGGCCGGAGGCGGAATGGTCGACGCCGGGTTCGACCAGTGGCTGAAGCAGACCGGCCTGGAGGCGCTGACACCGGAGCAGGGCTTCACCGCGATGGCGCATCTGGTGGGCACGGGCGCGGTCCAGGCCACGGTGGCCAGGGTGGACTGGTCGCGCTTCAAGCCCCTCTACAACGTCCGCAAGCAGCGGCCACTCCTGGCGGAGCTCGACGACGCGGCGCCCGTCGCGGCGCCACGGGCCGAGGAGCGAGGCTCGGCCACGCTGCGGCGACTCCGAGACACCCCGGCGGGTGAACGCCAGCAGCTGCTCGTCGGGTACCTCCAGGCGCAGGTCGCGAGGGCCTTGATGCTTCAGCCCGGCCAGCTCGATGTGGAGCAGCCGCTGAGCAGCCTCGGCCTGGACTCGCTGATGGCTTTCGAGCTGCGCAGCCGGGTGAAGAGCGAGCTGGAGATCGACGTCGCGCTGGTGGACTTCCTGGAGGCGGGTGACGTGACGACGCTCGCGGCGCGGGTGCTCGCGCGGCTACCCGAGGCCCCAGCCCCCAGCGGCGCAGGGCCCGCGCGTGAAGAGCCGCGCCCCGCCGCGCCAGCACTCGAGCCGGCCCCGAAGGACCTGGGACAGACCCTGGCAGGACTGAACGAACTGAGCGATGCGGGTGTGGAGGAGCTGCTCAAGTCCCTCCTGGCCCGGCAGACGCAGGAAAGCGACCCCACGACATGAGCACGAATCGTCCCCCCCTGGAGGGCCTCTCCGCCGATGAAAAACGCTCCTTCCTGGAGCGGCTCCTGCGGCAGGAGGCGTCCCGCACGCGCGCCACGCATCCGCTGTCCTACAACCAGAAGAGCCTCTGGTTCGTGCACCAGCTCGCACCGAAGAGCGCGGCCTACAACGTGGCGTTCAGCGCCCGCATCCACTCCGCCGTGGACGTCACGGCCCTGCGCCGGACCCTGCAAGCGCTCGTGGATCGCCACCCCGCCCTGCGCACCAGCCTGCCGGTCCGCGACGGAGAGCCCCTTCAGGAGGTGGCCGGGCACCGCGAGGCGCACTTCGAGCACGTCAACGCCAGCGGCGCGACGTGGGAGGAGGTGGAGCGCCAGCTGCTGGAGGCCTATCGCCAGCCGTTCGACGTCCAGGCGGGGCCGCTGTTCCGCGCGCACCTCTTCTCCCGCTCCGAGCAGGACCACGCGCTCCTCTTGAACGTGCACCACCTGGTGTTCGACGGCTGGTCGCTGTGGATGCTGGTGGAGGAGCTGCACCGGCTCTACCCCGCCCTGCGGGCCAACACCCAGGTGACGCTCCCGGCGGCGGCGGCCACCTACGCCGACTTCGCCCGCTGGCAGGCCGAGCTGCTGTCGGGCCCCACCGGCGAACGGCTCTGGCAGTACTGGAAGCAGAAGCTCGCGGGGAACCTGCCCGCGCTGAACCTGCCCACGGATCATCCGCGCCCGCCCGTGCACCGGCACCACGGGGCCTCCCAGGGGCTGAAGCTCAAGCCCGAGCTGACCGCGCGGCTCAAGGCGCTGGCCCAGGCGGAGGGGACGACGCTCTTCGTCGTGCTGCTCGCCGCCTATCAAGCGCTCCTGCACCGCTACAGCGGCCAGGACGACATCCTCGTGGGCTCGCCGACGGCGGGCAGCGCCCGGGGCGAGAGCCGCTTCGCCAGCACCGTAGGCAACTTCATCAACCCGGTCGTCCTGCGCGGAGACCTGTCCGGCAATCCCTCCTTCCGGGCCCTGGTGGGGCAGCTGCGCAAGACGGTGCTGGAGGCGCTGGAGCACCAGGACTTCCCCTTCGCGCTGCTCGTCGAGCGGCTGCAACCGGAGCGGGACAAGAGCCGCACCGCCCTCTTCCAGGCGGCCTTCATGTTCCAGCGGCCGCAGTCCACGTCGCAGCGAGTGGTGCGGCTGTTGACCCCGGGGGAGCCGGGCCTTCGGGAGGAGCTTGGCGGGCTCCAGGTGGAGCCGCTGTTCCTGCCGCAGCAGGAAGGGCAGTTCGACCTCGCGCTCGAGATGATCGAAGCACGGGAGGCCGTCTTCGGCGTGCTCAAGTACAACACCGACCTGTTCGAGCACGTCACGGCGGCGCGGATGGTGGGGCACCTGGAGCGGCTGCTGGAGTCCGCGACGGCCGCGCCGGATCAACCCCTGTCCACCCTGCCCCTGCTCACCCAGGAGGAGCGGCACGAGCTGGTGGTGTCCCGGAACGAGACCCGGGTCCCGCTGCCCGCCGACCGGAACCTCCACGCGCGCATCGAGGCCCAGGTGGCCCGGACGCCCGACGCGGTCGCGCTCATCTTCGAAGACCAGCACCTCACCTACCGGGAGCTCGACGTCCGGGCCAACCAGCTCGCCCACCACCTGCGCGCGCTGGGCGTGAAGGCGGATCAGCCGGTCGCGCTGTGCACCGAGCGCTCGCTCGAAATGATCGTGGGAGTCCTGGGCATCCTCAAGGCCGGTGGCGCCTGGCTGCCGTTGGATCCCTCCTTCCCCGCGGATCGCCTGTCCACCATCGCCTCGGACGCCCGCGCCTCGGTGCTGGTGACGCAGGCGCGGCTGCGCGAGCGCCTGCCGGCCGCGCCCCACGTGGTGTGCCTCGACACGGAGGCGGCGGCGCTCTCCCGCCACCCGGAGGCGCCTCCCGAGCCCCTGAGCGGGCCGCACCACCTGGCCTATGTCATCTACACCTCGGGCTCCACCGGACGCCCCAAGGGGGTGATGATCGAACACCGGCAGGCCCTCAACTTCTTCACCGCGATGGACCAGCAGCTCGGCGGCGAGCCGCGCGGCACCTGGCTGGCCGTCACCACGCTGTCGTTCGACATCTCCATCCTCGAACTGCTGTGGCCCCTCACGCGCGGCGACCGCGTCGTCATCCAGGGCGACACGGAGAGCTTCTTCGCCGCGCCACATGCCCCCCGCCGGCCCGCCGCGCGCGCACGCGATCTCGACTTCAGCCTCTTCTTCTTCGCCAACTCGGAGCACCGCACGCAGCAGCAGGACAAGTACCGGCTGCTGCTCGACGCCGTGAAGTTCGCCGACACCCACGGCTTCTCCGCGGTGTGGACGCCGGAGCGCCACTTCCACGACTTCGGGGGCCTGTACCCCAACCCCTCGGTGCTCGCGGCGGCGCTGGCGACCCTCACCCAGCACGTGCGGATCCGCGCCGGGAGCATCGTGCTCCCACTCCACAACCCCATCCGCGTCGCGGAGGACTGGTCGGTCGTGGACAACCTGAGCCAGGGCCGCGCAGGCATCTCCCTCGCCACCGGCTGGCAGGCCAACGACTTCGTCCTGGCCCCCGAAAACTACGCGGACCGCAAGCAGGTGATGGTCCAGGGCCTCCAGACCCTCCGCGAGCTGTGGAGCGGGGGGGCGCTGCACCTGAAGGACCCCAACGGCGCGGACGTGGAGGTGACGCTGCGGCCCAAGCCCCTCCAGCCACGGCTGCCCATCTGGCTGACGGCGGCGGGCAACCCGGAGACCTTCGAGCTCGCGGGCCGGCTCGGGGCCAACATCCTCACCCACCTGCTCGGCCAGAGCCTGGAGCAGCTGCGCGACAAGTTCAGGGTGTACCGCGAGGCCTGGGAGCGCCACGGTCATGGCCCCGGGGGCGGCCACATCACCTTGATGATGCACACCTTCGTGGGCGCGGACCGCGACAGCGTCCGCGACACCGTGAGGGGCCCCTTCCTCGACTACCTGCGGACCTCGTTCGACCTGATGAAGCGGCTCGCGCAGAGCCTCGGCCAGGGCGAGGACGCCCAGCGGCTCGGCGAAAAGGACCTGGACGCGCTGCTCTCGCGTGCGTTCGACCGCTACTTCGAACAGAGCGGCCTCTTCGGCACACCGGAGAGCTGCCACGCGATGATTGAACAGCTCGAGGAGCTGGGGGTGGATGAGGTGGCGTGCCTCATCGACTTCGGCATCGACCCGGGCACGGTCCTGAAGGGGCTCGAGCAGCTGAACACCCTCCGGGAGCGCAGCCGCGCCGCCTCCGAGGACGCGCGCCCGGACTTCTCCATCCCCGCGCAGATCCTCCGCCACGGCGTCACCCACCTGCAGTGCACGCCCTCGCTGGCGCGGATGATCACCCTGGACCCGCGAGGCGCCGACAGCCTCCGCGCCCTGAACACCCTGCTCGTGGGGGGTGAGGCGCTCCCCCTGACCCTGGCCCGGCAGCTGCGAGAGCTCGTCCCGGGCCGCGTCCTCAACATGTACGGCCCCACGGAGACGACCATCTGGTCGACGACCTGGTCACTCCAGGCGTTGAACGGCCCCGTCTCCATCGGCCGGCCCATCGCCAACACCCAGGTCTACGTGCTGGATCCACGGCTTCAGCCCGTGCCAGCCGGAACGCCGGGCGAGCTCTACATCGGTGGAGCGGGCGTGGCGCGCGGCTACCTGGGCCAACCCGCGCTCACGGCCGAGCGCTTCATCACCGACCCCTTCGCCAGCGATCCGGCGGCGCGCCTCTACCGCACCGGGGACCTCGTGAGGTACCGCCCTGACGGCACCCTGGAGTTCCTGAGCCGGGCCGACCATCAGGTGAAGGTGCGCGGCTTCCGCATCGAACCGGGCGAGGTCGAGACGGCGCTCCAGCGCCACCCGGGAGTCCGGGAGAGCGTGGTCGTGGCGCGCGAGGACGTCCCGGGCGACACGCGGCTCGTGGCGTACCTCGTCCCGTCCGCCAGCGCGCGGCCCCCAAGCCCCGAGCGCCCCGGCGGCGCGCCCGACCCCCGTCCGCGCCACCGGCTCCCCAACGGGATGACGGTGTTCCACCACACGGCCCACCAGACCGCCGGCATCGCCAAGGAGGTCTTCGGCGATCAGGTCTACCTGAAGCACGGGCTCACGTACCGGGACGGGGACGTCATCTTCGACGTGGGCGCGAACATCGGCCTGTTCACGCTCTTCGCGAGCCAGCAGTGCCGCAACCCGACGCTCTACGCCTTCGAACCTATCCCGCCCACGTTCGAGCTGCTGAAGGCCAACGTCGAGGCGCACGGGCTGGACGTCAAGCTGTTCAACCGAGGCGTGTCGGACAAGCGCGAGACGGCGGAGTTCACGTTCTACCCGCTCATGTCCGGCCTCTCCGGGCGCTTCGCGGACGTGGAGGCGGATCGCCAGGAAGCGCGCTCCATGTTCCTGCACTACCTGGATCCCCAGGAGCGCGCGGCCAGCCAGCTCACGGAGGAGCAGATCGACGCGCTGCTCGAGGAGCGCTACCGCGCGCAGACCTTCCCCTGCCCGCTCATCCCCTTGTCGGACGTCATCCGCGAGCACGGCATCACGCGCATCGACCTGCTGAAGATCGACGTGGAGCGCAGTGAGATGTACGTGCTGCGCGGCATCCGGGACGAGGACTGGCCGAAGATCGGTCAGCTCGCCCTCGAGGTGCACAGCAAGGAGCTGCTGCAAGAGGCCAGCGAGCTGCTGAAGGCCCGGGGCTACGAGCTGGAGGTGGATGACGCGGTCATCATCGAGGCGGACGCGCGGCAACCCGGGGTCTTCATCTACATGCTCTACGCCTTCCAGCCGGGGCTGCGCACCCGCCGGGGACCGCAGGGCACGGCCGCCCTGATGCCGCTCGCGCTGGGACAGGCGGAGCTCAACGCGGCGAACCTTCGGAGCTTCCTCAAGGAGCAGCTCCCACCGTACATGGTGCCTACCGACTTCGTGGTGCTGGACGCCCTGCCCCTGACGCCCAACGGGAAGGTGGACCGCAAGGCGCTGCCAGCACCGAGCGCGGCCGCGCGTTCCCCGGAGCGGCGCCACACCGCGCCCCGCACCGCCATCGAAGAGACGGTCGCGGGCATCTGGGCCCAGCTGCTGCGCGTGAACCAGGTCGGCGTCCATGACAACTTCTTCGAGCTGGGCGGCCACTCGCTGATCGCCGCGCAGCTCATCCACCGGCTGCGAGACGCCTTCCACGTGGACATCTCCATCCAGACGCTGATGGAGAACGAGACAGTGGCGGCGATGTCACTCGCCATCCTGCAGATGCAGCTGGGCGACGAGCCGGAGAAGCTGCTCGAGAGCATCTCTCACCTCTCGGACGAGGAGGCGGGGGCGCTGCTCCAGCACCTCCAGGGCCAGCAGCAGCCCGCCACCGGCGCCGCACGTCCCCCTCGCCTGACCCGGTGAAGCCCATGAACAACCCCGCCAAGACCCCGGAGAGCTTGTCCCCGGTCAAACGACAGCTGCTCGAGCAGCTCCTCAAGCAGAAGCAAGGCGTCGGCGGCCAGGCCCCGCTGGGCCGCGCCGTCCCTCCCGTCGTCCCCATCCGGGTGAAGGGCCACCGGGAGCCCTTCTTCCTCGTCCACCCCATCCTCGGGGTGATCTTCCCGTACTACGAGCTGTCCGCGGCGTTGCAGCTCGACCGGCCCATGTTCGGCATCCAGTCCTTCGAGGACAGCGGGGCGCTCATCCCGCAGCGGACCATGGAGGACATCGCCGCCTACTACGTGCAGCGGCTCCGGGAGGTACAGCCCACGGGCCCCTACTTCCTGGGCGGCTGGTCCTTCGGAAGCATGGCCGCGTACGAGATGGCGCGTCAGCTCACCGAGCAGGGGCAGGAGGTCCGCTTCCTCGGGCTCTTCGACACCTGGGCACCGGGCGCGGGCACGGTGACGACCTACTCCCGCTTCGGGTACTCCGTGGCGCGCGACATCTGGAGTCTGGCGTCTGACTATGTCTACCTGCGGGAGCAGCGGACGCCCCCGAAGGCCCAGGGAAGCGCGGAGACGTCGCGCAGCCGCTTCGCCGCGGTTCCGGATTGGGTCCAGACCCGGGTGCGCGGAGTGCGCTCGACACTGCGTGAGATGCGAGCGGGCTCCTCAGACTTCCAGGCCGGAGCCGAGCAGACGCCGAGCCTACGCCCGCTCTTGAACGCGTACGCGATGAACAGCGCCGCGGTGTTCCGCTACAAGCCCAGGCCGTACACGGGGCGGGTCACGCTCTTCCGCACACGGGCGGACTCCGCGCTGCATGGCCGCGACCCCAGCTGGGGCTGGGGCAGGCTGGCCCAGGGCGGCGTGGATGTTCACGCCATCGACGGCAACCACATGACCCTGCTCAAGCCCCCGCACGTGCAGAGCCTCGCGGCGAAGGTGAAGGCCTGCCTGGAGGCGCTGGACGCTCGGACCTGAGGGCCTCAGTGACACCGGCGCTACACCGGCGGGGGCGCGAGCGCGGCGTCCCCACCGGTGCGGGTGCTACTGGACGGCGAAGAGCAGGTCGTCGTGGTCGTTGCAGGCACCGCGCGCGGTGAGCCCCGGCACCTTTGAGAGGAAGCCCTCGAGCCTGTCGTAGGGCTACCGCTGTGGTGCAGGGACCCTGGCGTAGATGATGGCCACCCGGGCGGCGTTCGGTCCGCCACCGGGCACGCCCGCGGGCTGGGCGCCCACACCGACGTGCGTCAGGCTCGCATCCATCAACCAGGGCGAGCGCGGCAGCCCCAGGGGGTCCTCGACCGCATGCACTTCAATGGCCACCGACTCGGCGCCGGGGAGGGCCTTCAGCGCCCGCTCGTACAGCGCCGGGTCGGTGACTTCTCCGGGAGGCTGGCTGCTCCGAGCCACCTCCGCCGCGAGCTTCGCCAGGACGGCGTTGGGCTTCAGCGCGCGGAGGGTGGCGGGCCGCAGCCTCGCCAGCAGCCGGTAGGAGAGGGCTTCGGGCGTGGCCGCGCCGCCCTTCATGGAGTCCAGCGGACGCCGGGTCAGCACTTCCACCACGAGCGCTTCGCGCCGCCCCTCGACCTCCCGCCACGCGAGCCCCACTCCCGCGAAGCGCATCGCGGGCTCCAGGAGGTTGCGGCGGGCCTCGGCGGTGGTCTCGAGGCTGAAGTGCGCCGCGAGCGCGCCGGCGCCCCAGCCCACGTTCTGCCCACCCCACAGCGGATCCGTCTCGCGGGCGTCGCACGTCGCGGCCAGATCGACGTTGCGGCGCTGGTCCACGCTGGCATCCTGCGGGACGTAGTCACACGTGGGGTTGTCGTCAGGCAGGCGGTCGCGCGCCGAAGTGCCGTCCGGTGCCTCGATGCCGAAGAAGCCCTCCCGCACCATCCGGTCCGCGTAGGCCTGTGCCACTCGCTCCACGAGCCCGTCGCGCTTCACGGGCACGAGCCCGGCCGCGGAGCGCAACGCATTGATGCGGGCCTGCATCCCGAGGCGGGCCTCGGCCAGTCCTGCCGGTTCCGCGGGGGCCGGAGCCGACGCGCCCACCCGGACCCGGAAGACGCCGCCAACGTTGAGGCGTGGGCCGTCCCCTCCCGTCACCGTCACGGTGTGGACGCCCGGCTGGGAGAACCGCGGCTCCACGCAGAAGGACCGCGTTTCGGTGGGGGCCGGCAGGTCGCGCTGCCGCACGAAGCCGACCCCCTGGACCTCTCGGCCAGAGGGCGCCGTGCGGGCCGGAAGCAGCTTCATCCGGGTCACCGTTCCATCCGGACGGGAGACGTCGACGTTCGGTGCGCTCAGCGGAGGCAGCAGCTCACCACACAGGCGCACGCCCTGGTCGGAGGCCGACAGGGCCCGGGGAAAGCGTTCGAGCTGGACCCGACGGTCCGTCTTCATCACGACGAGGGCCACCTGCGAACCCTCGAGGGCCACCCCTACGCCCAGGTGCGTGCCTCCAGCCTTGCGCAGCTCCGGGTTCTCTTGAAGGAGCTCGAGCGCATGGGAGGGAACTCCCGCATGCACCGCCACGGTGGAGACCACGATGTCGGCGCCGCCTTCCTCGCTGATGGCATCCGTTGCCGTCAGCGCATCAGGAGCCCGCGCCGCCCCGGCGCCCAGCGCCCGCTTCGCCAGACGCCTCGCGGCCCGGACGAGCACCTCATCCAGCACCGGCTCGGGTTGCCCTGCCGCCGCGGCCTGCGTCTGCAGAAATCGAGCAGCCCGCTGCTCCAACACCGCCGGCTCCGGCTCGGCCGCCGCCGCCACGAGGAAGACAATCAGCCCAGCTGGAATCATCGAGGCAGCCTATGGAATCCACCGAGGGAATACGAGCGCGACGCCTCGCCCCCTTCGCCGCGCGGATGATCTCATCAGCACCCCATCCCGTCACTCCGTGGGCGTCGCGCTGTCAGTGGGAGCCACCGCGGGCGCGGCCTCCATCACCTGGGTCACAGGGGAATTGAGCACCCAGGAGAAGCCATGCCCCGCCCGAATCGCCCTGTAGGTTCCCCGCATTCCGCAGCCGGTGACTCCCACCGTCACCGGGTCCAACTTGGACACCGTGAGGTTCGTCCGCTCACACGACAGGTCGAACTCCGCGCGGAACCTCACGTCGGGAATCCAGGTGCACTGGCCCATCCGGCAGCGCAGCTCGTAGACCCCTTCAGAGCCACAACCGCGCATCTGATACTGATTCTCCCCGAGATAGTTCGGCGTCAGCTCCGCGGCACACTTGAGATCCCTGGCGGCGATCTTCTCCAGGTTCGCATAGCGCTTGGCATTGATGGATGGTCCCATCTGGGACAGGTCGACCTTGGAGTTGCTCCGGCTCCCGCCACAACCAGCCCCCATCAGCAACGAAACACCCAGGCACGTCATCGACCATCGCGAGAGGTTCATGGGCGCCTCTCTACCATGCACTTGACTGCCCATTCACCGGGCAAACGCAGCCAACGATGAAGTCGAGCCGCGGCGAAGCGCCGCATGGCGCCGCGCCGGAAGGGAATGCCTTCCGGCGCGGCCCGACTCCGCGAACGACCAAGCCTCAGCTGGCCTTGGGCGGCGCGCCTGACTCGGGCGCTCCCTGAGCGCGCCGCCGGACTCCAAGCAGCAGCAGGGACATCAACGTCATCAATGCCATCAACGATGCGTATCCCACCAAGGGCCAGGCGGTGTCACCGTCGAGCATGACGATCATCAGCGTCCCCAGGACCCCGACGATGAGGCTCTGGACGCAGAAGTAGAGCGCGACGGCCGTCCCCGCCACGGCGCCGAAGTCCTGGAGTGCGCCATTGGCGGTGACGGAGGCGGCGAACACGATGCCCGCCGCGATGACCCACATCGGCACGATGAATGTCCAGAATGACGGGGCCGCGAGGAGCTGTCCGGCGGCCAGCATCGCGGCGCCCAGCAACAACAGGAGCATCCCTCGGGTGAGGCTCCCCGCCAGCCCCCAGCGGGCCACGAAACGCTTCGCGAAGCGCGTCGTCACGATCATCGCGAGCGCGGCGGTGGCGAAGGCAAGGCTGAACCCGAACGCCGAGAAGCCAGCCTGCCCCATGAGGACCCGGGGCGCGGTGGAGAAGAACACGAAGAAGGCCCCCATCGCCGCGCTGAAGCCCAGGGTGTACGTCCAGAACGTGGCGCTGCGCAGGATGGGCTTGAACGCGGCCCCACGGTGAGGCCCGCCGGCCGGACGCGTCTCGTGCCACCTTGGCAAGGCATTCAGCATCGCCGCCGTCGCCAGGACGCCGAGCGTGATGAAGATGGCTCGCCATCCGAAGTGTTTCGCGAGCAAGGCCCCGGCGACCGGACCAAGCGCCGGAACGAAGGCCAGCATGCTGCTGAACAAGCTGTAGATGACCGCGCTCTCGGGCCGCTCCGCGTACACGTCCCGGACTGTCGCGAACGTGGCGACGAGGGCCGCGGAGGCCCCTACCGCTTGCAGGAGCCGGAAGCCAACGAAGAGCGCGGCGTTGGACGTCCCCGCGAGCAGGAACGAAGCGGTCGCGAACAACAACGCACCGCCCAGCAACACCCGGCGCCGGCCGATGCGATCCGAGACCGGACCGAACACCACCTGTCCAAGCCCAAGCACGGCCATGTAAAGGCTCAGCGTGAGCTGGATGAGGGTGGGAGAGGTATCAAGGATTCCGGCCATCGCCGGAACCACGGGCAGGTAGATGTCCATGGCCAGCGAGGCCAGGAGGTCGAAGGGAGCCATCAGCCACAGCGCTGCTGGCACGGAGTGATTCCACGACAAGGATTTCGGGTCAGGCACGATCGCATCCGCACAAATGAGGAACATCTGGCGGCGCTCTGCCACTCCACGGGGACCGGGATGAGCTGGGGCAGATGGCCGCGGCAACGGTTGACGTGTCGCCGCGGCTCACTCATCTGCGGATTTGGAGTTTCCCATCCTGTTGGCTCCGGCGTGCGCCGTGTCCGCGCACGAAAGCGGGCGTGAGGTTAGCAGCCGCGACCACGCTGCTCAATCACCCGGAGCGCCGCGAGCCAGCGGGCCGCGGCACCGGCCCGCACCCGTGGGGAGCCAGGCCGAGCAGCCCACCGGTGCGGGTGCCGCAGGGTTGGGAGTGGCGCTACTGGAGGCCGACGGGCGGCGCGTTCTGCGCCAGTCTCCTGGCCACGGCCGCCGCGCTGTCGCGCATGTGATGGAGCTGGTCGTCGAACCCCCCAACGCCCGCGCTCCCCGCGCGCTCGGTGTAGAGCAGCTCTCCGCTCTCGTTGATGTAGTGGACATAGAAGAGCGCGGTGCCATCGGCGCTGAAGCGCTCGGTATCCACGGTCGCGACCTGCGTCCCGTCCGCCGACCGGATCTCCTTCTGGATCGGGGAGCGGAACAGGTTCGCGACCGGGATGATCACGCCCTTGGCTCCGGACCGCTTCACGTACTCAGCCAGCTCCTTCTTCAGTCTCGGCGGGACGTTGAAATTGTCGGTGGCGATGTTCTGGAGGGCCTCGCACCACTCGCTGTCACCCTTCATTCTCTTGACCTTGGCCTGGGAGACGTCCTGGCCGTACGCGCTCCAGATCGCCGGCGCCACGTAGTCCTCGATGTTGCGGCTGACCTTCTCGTTGTTATCCGCCGGGTAGGCACAGGCGAGCAGAGGGGTGAGCGCATAGGGGCCGTCCAGTTGGGTCCACTTCCCGCCGGTGAAGTAGGTCGGGTTGGACGTCGCGAGACCTGGGACGCAGCCGGAGAGCGTGGCGACCGCCATCGTTGTGAGCAGCGCGGCGCGGAGGAGGGGTGCACGACAGGGGATCATGGGGACTCATCGAGCGAGGAGAGACAGCTCACGGAAATCCGTGAGCTGGTTGTACGTCCCGCCCCTCACCCAGGTTCCAACCCTTTTTCCTGGTTCACGGCGATTGCACCCGTCAAGCCCGATTGAAGCGGGCACGGGAGATCGCTCCAGATCGAAACCACTTCATGTCCACCCCGGGCGTTCACCCAAGGCCTCTGTCCTTCAGCCGAGCGTTCTGGCAGAAGCCGCGCGCATGAGCTTGCGATTGGGGATCTGGGGGCTGGCGTTGACGTTGTTCTCGGGCTGCGCGGCGAGCCGGGCCTTGTGCCCGGCCGAGGGAGGTCGACCCTGGCGCGAGGTCCGCAGCACGCATTTCCGCCTGCGCACGAACCTGGAACCGAAGGCGGCGTCCCAGACCGCCGTGGAGCTGGAGGCGTTCCGCAGGGCGCTGCTGCTGGCCTGGGGACCGGACTTCGACCCTCCGGGCACGGTGGACGTCATCCTGCTGAGCAATCCCCGCGACATGGAGGAGTTCACCCAAGGCCAGTACGCGGGCTTCGCGGGACAGACTCCGGACGGGCCGCGGATGGTGATGACGGGCGGCGGTGGCTACCTGTTGCCAGACGCCCCTGGTGACAAGGAGACCCAGGCGCATGAGATGGCGCACTACCTGAGCGCCTTCGCCCTGCCCCGCCAGCCCCGCTGGGTGGCGGAAGGCCTCGCCTCGTATCTGCAAACCGTCACCATCAAGCCCAGCAACCGCGACGTGGTCCTGGGTCAGGCCAGCCGGCCGCTGCTCCGCTACGTCCGCGAGCACGGCTGGCTCACGCTGGACGAGCTGTGGCAGTGGGACGGCCAGACCCAGCAGAGCTCCGCGGAGCTCCAGCGCCACTACGCTTCCGCGTGGCTGTGGGTGCATTACCTCATCAATGAGCACGGCGACCGGTTCGGCACCTTCCAGGATCAGCTGTCCCGGGGCGAGGAGCCGAAGCGAGCCTTCGCGGCCGCCTTCCAAGGAGCGACCGGCTTCCAGGAGGCCGTCACCCAGTACGTGCAGCTGGGGCGCTACGTCATCTCCACCCAGCCCCTGCCGCCCGTCCCCACCCAAACCCAGACGCGCGACCTCGCGCCCGCGGACGTGCACGTCATCCGGGCCCTGCTCTTCACCCAGGCGCCAGGGGACACCTCCCCGGAGGAGCGCCAGCGCAAGACGGACCTGGAGCTGGCGCAGGCGCTGAAGGAGGACCCCACCCACGTGGAGGCGCAGCGACTGCGGGCCGAGGGATTGGACAAGCCTGAACGGCTGAAGCTCGCGCGGCTGCTGGTGGAGACGCATCCGGAGGATGGCCTCGCGTGGGCGCTGCTCGCCGACGCGCTGGATGCCGAAGGGGAGCTGTCCGCCCCACAGGAGCAGGCCCGCAAGCGCGCCGCCGAGCTGCTGCCGGACAGTCCCTCCGTCCAGAACGAGCTCGCCTGGTACTACGCGCGCATCCAGCAGCCCCAGCAGGGGCTGGCGCCGGCCCTGCGCGCGGTGCGACTGATGCCGGGAAACGCCGGCATCCTGAACACCCAGGCCGCGCTGTTCTTCCAGTCCGGACGGTGCAAGGAGGCCGTGGCCATGGCGCGTCGCGCGCTCGACATGCTCCACGAGCAGGCCCCGGACACGGCGCGCCAGAAGTTCAAGCAGGTCATCACCTTGTATGAGACGAAGTGCGCCCCGGCCTCGGCCTCGGCGAAGCCGGAGTAGCGGCCTCCTCCGGGGGCCCGTCCAGCGCGGGCCCCCGCATCACCGTGCCGTCCGCCCCTGACCGGAGGCCGCACGCGCCGACTCAAGATCCTGGAACAGCGCCCCCCTGGGAATCCCTGCGTCCATCAGGTGCTTCTCGGCGGGACCGCTCACCCACCAGGCCGTGCACCCCGTGCGCGCGTGGAACCTCGCGAAGAGCGGATGAAGGAACGTGCCCATCCCCTCCAGGTTCGAAAGGTCCATCAGGAGGGGCGCGTCCGGGCCGACCGTGGCGAAGAGCGATTCAAGGTCCTTCGCATGCAAGGTCGAAAGGCTTCCGAAGAGCCGGATGCGCCGAGGCGTCTCCTCGAACACCTTCGCGGTCAGCTCAGCGCTGACGTATGCGAACACCTGCTCCAGGTACCGCGAGGTTCCAGGTTCTTGGACCCCATCAGGAGCGCCGCGTCTTTCAGTGTGGCGGTCTCACCACGCCATCGGATGCTCAGCGTCCAGACGGGGAGCCCCTCGTAGACCGAGCCCACGACCGGGGCCCGTTCCACGAAGTCACATGACAGACAGAAAAGAGAGAACCATTCCCCAAGAGGCTCCCACTCCAGCCGGACCTCCCCGATGAGGCCACCACAGCGGGGACATCGGGAACCTCTCCTGGGATGAACTTGCATGTCACCTCTGGGAGTCGAGGCCGGGGTCTGGCTCAGCGCTCGGCTTCGCCGGTTTCGAAATCCATTCTCGGACAGGCCCCCTGCAGGACCGCTTCCTTCACCTTCCGGAACCGGCCCGCCTCGATGACGAAGTCCCGCAGGGCACAGGTCTCGGGTACATCCAGCGAGCCCCCTCTCCAGATGGCTCGCATCCACCGGCTGTCCGGGCGGAAGGCCAGCTGGAGCAGTCGGTAGCGCTCTCCGCTGACGGGCAAGGCCCGGATGTGGCCGTTCGTCTCGTCGATGACGAACCCGAAGAGGCACTCGGTGCCACAGCCACTGAGCATCACGCCGTACCGCCCTCCGAACGTCACCCCTGCCGCGGCGGCACGGCGGAGGCGGGTCCGGTAAAGCCTCACCTCCGCGTCGCCCCCTGCCACGTCCGGCTTCGCGAGGGGCCCGGTGTAGACCTGGACGGGGTGCGCCTTGAACGCGGCGGGCGGCAGCGTCGCGACCGGCTCCTCGGAGTCCCCCGCTGTCGAGGACTCCGTCGGTGGAGTGGCTGGCTCCGGGCGCGGCGCGGACGCGGCCTGCCCTCCCCACGCGACCCATGCGGCCACGAGCAACCCAGAATTCGCACTCGCCACGTTCGACCTCTTCGAAGGTCGCATGACCCTATCGTGCAAGGCCTGGCGCTGGAAGCCACGGCTCCCCCTCGCGCGAGGAACCCTCCAAATCCGCTACCGGCCGGGCGGCTTCAGGTCCTCCGGCAACCGGTCCCCGGGCGGACGCGGCAAGGTGTCAGGACGGTCCAGGCCGGAGGGCGTCACGCCTCCATCATCCGAGCCCGCGTCGACAGCAGGCGGAGGCGACACGGGGGCCTTGTCCGAACAGCCGGCGAAGACCCCAAGACACATCACGAAGAGCCAGTGGCGCATGGTCGCTGTCTCCCGGCCGCGGCTAATACTTCACCCAGATGACCGTGCCCGGGTGGATCTCCGTGAGCGGCGTGGTGCCCGGCTCCTTCTGGATGAGCGCCTGGGTGACGGGGTTGAAGCTGTATGCCTGCGTGCCGGACCAGACGATGAGCGCGTCCTTGAACACCGTGAGGTCGTGCACGTGCTCCTCCACCGTGTACTGGTTCCAGCCCGGGAGGCGCGTGGGCAACAGGTAGAGCGAGGGGGCCGGGTTCTCCGCGGGCGCCGTGCCCGCATCCGAGTCATGGCCATGTTCACCGCCGCTCGTGCCCGTCCAGGCCACCGTCGTCTCGACGCCGGCCGCCGTGCGGCACGTCTGTTCGGTGGGGAAGAACACGGTGGTGAACGGCTTGGCGGGCAGCTTGAAGCGCAGGCCCAGATGGAAGTAGTGCGTGTCCGCGGCCTTGACGTCCCCCAGCGCCTTCGTCCAGACCACCGCCGTCACGTTGCCCGCGCCGTCCTTCTCCACCTCCGCCTTGCCGAACGTGGAGTCCACGGGCCGCACCCCTGTCACGCCCTCCGGGATGAGCACCCGCATCCGGTACGTGTCCGCCCCGTCACAGCCATGGCTCACGGTGAAGTCGGCATCGAACGAGCCCCCCGCGTACGGCGGAGTGGGACCCGCCACCGCCGCATGCGCGAAGGCCGTGGTGGACAGCAGCGAACCCGCGACGACGCACAGCGGCCCCAGGGGAAACTTCATCGGTGACTCCAGGAAGGAAGAGGAGAAGCCGTACGGATAGCAGCCCTCCCTGTCATCCCCGGATGCGGTCAATTGTCGCAGCACCCTCCCCGGCAACACTTCACGGCAGGGCGATGCGCCCCGGCGCGTTGCTGGCCCCCTGCTCGGTATGACAGGTGTTGCAGTCCCCGTTGGTCTGGAGCGTGCTCATCTCACGCGAGCGGCCATCCGCCCCCACCAGCCGCACACGGTAGGGCAGCGGGAAGGACGGCTGAAGGCTGTTCGACATGAAGTTGCCCGCGGCGTTGGGCGTGAGCGTGAGCCGCGTCTGCCCTTGCGAATCCAGGATCTCCACCTTCACCTCGGACGGCGACGCCAACCGGGGGTCGCACCCATCCGCCTCGTGGAGCGTCGGGTACACCGTGCCCATGAAGAAATACGCCACGGAGGGCGCCTGCTGGAGGTGACAGTTCCGGCACGCATGTCCGGGCGCCATGCTGGCGCCGGTTCCGCTCGCCTCGCTCCAGAAGCTCCCGCTCGAGCAAGTCGTCGGGGCCGGGCCGGCGGGCAGGCTTCCGCACGTCCCCGCCGGCATCCCCGACTCCAGCCACGCCGTGAGCACGGCGCGCTGCGCGTCTGGAAGGGACGGCTCCGACTTCGGAGGCATGGGCGCCGCCGCGCTGCCCAGCCGCTCCAGGCTGCGCTGTCCCACGCTCTGCAGGGCATTGACCGAGGAGGCGCGCTGGAAGTCCGAGCGCGCGAGCAGCGCCATGGGCGCGCTCCCCTTCAGGGGCGTGGTGTGACAGTACGCGCAGCGCTCCGCCACCACGGCCTTCACGTCACAGGGCAGCTCATCCGGTCCCAGGTCGGTGCCCGCGTCGCTCCCGCCCCCACCCTCGTCGGTCCCCGAACAGCCGAGCGCGCCGCACAACAGCAGGCCCCACATCCAACCCCGGCTCAGCGCCCCGCGATGCGTCCTCGTCATGGTGTCCCTCATCCTTTCGCGCGCGCGTTTAACACGCCCCCGCCCCCCTCCCCCCTGTGGCAAATGCGCGCAGGCGTGAAGGGATGCCGCATCGACGCCGCGCCAGTCCCAGTGACACGATGCCCGCCCCGCATGGACTGTCGTGCCGCGGGGCTGGCGCCAGGGCGCCTTTGGCATTGCAGGGAAAGGTCGAGGGAAATGTCGGCGCAATATGACCAGATTGGGGAGAAGGTCGCGGACTGGGATGTCCTGCCGGTGCGCTCGGAGTCCATCGAAGGCCACACCTTCTTCAAGGCGCTCGGGGCCGTGCAGGGCCGTGCGGTCCTCGACCTGGCGTGTGGCGACGGGCTCTACACGCGGCAGTTGAAGGCGCGCGGCGCCAGCAGGGTGGTGGGCGTGGACATCTCCGAGGAGATGATTCGCGGCGCCAGGCGGCACGAAGAGGAACAACCGCTGGGCATCGAGTACCACGTGGCGGACGTGGCCGACATGTCTCCGCTGGGCACCTTTGATTGCGTGACGGCCGTCTATCTCCTGCACTACGCGCACTCGCCCGAACACATGCTGCGGATGTGCCGGAACATCCATGCCCACCTGAAGCCAGGGGGCAGCTTCGTCACCTATGCGTTCAATCCCGGGTTCAGCGCGAAGGGTCCCAACAGCACCCGGTATGGCATCACGATGTTGGACTTCCCTGTGTCACCCCGGGATGGGCAGGCCATCTCCGCGGAGCTGCACACGAAGAGCCCCTTCACCATCCACTTCTCCTACTGGAGCCAGGCCACGCACGAGCAGGCGCTGCGAGAGGCGGGCTTCCACACGCTCACCTGGATGCGCCCCGAGTGCGCGCCCGAGGGGATCGCCCGGTACGGACAGGCGTTCTGGCAGGACTACCTCGACAACCCGCACGCGGTCGCACTGCGCTGCGAGCGGTGAACCGGGCCCCGTGAAGGCCACGGTGTTCGAAGCCGCGAAGGCCCACGCGTTCCCGGCTGGGGCCGCGCCGCCTTCCCCGCGCCCGGGGTGAAGCCCCTTCCCCATGCACCAGGGAAAGGGGCTCCGTGCCGCGAGAGCGCCGCGGACCGTTCAGCGCTGGCGGCGGCGGCGCGCGGCCAGGGGAAGCGCCATCAGCGCGAGCGCCCAGACCGGAGCGCTGCTCGCGGCGGTGCAGCCCCCACCCCCGTCGCCTTCGCCGCCAGGGACGGGATCCACGACAGGTGAACCGTTGCCCACCTTGACGCTCAGCTTGGTGGACGCGGCGCGGTCCCCGTCACTTCCCTGGTCCGCGTTGGTGGAGTTGCCGGCGCCGAACACCGTGAGCGTGACGTCGGTGGAGGGCGCGACGAGGGAGAAGTTGAACCGCAGCTCCGTGCCAGTGAAGGCCTGGGGCGCCGTATGGGTCAGCTCGTTGCCCAGCTTCTTCATTCCGGTGCCGGCCTGGAGGTTGGCCGCCGTGCTGTCCACGGCGATGCCCACCCCACCCGTCTTCGCGGCCCCACCCCGGATGATGAAGGTGTACTGGCCGGTGGCCCCCGGCTCCAGCGTCGTGGGCCCCTCCAGCACGACGGTGGGCATTTCCCCGCCCTTGTGACACGTGCTGCAGGTCACCCCGTCCTTGCCCGACTGGCCGGTGATGCCCGTGCTGGTGGCGAAGGCGGGAGCCGCCCCCAGCAGCGCGACGACAAACACGCCGGCGCCGCGGAGCGGATGACGCATCTGATTTCCGTGCATGGTCTGGAGCCTGGCGCTAGCGCAGCTGGAGGAAGGAGAAGGACAGCCCCTGCGTCGTCACCGTGGGCTTGCCGCTGTCGCCCAGCACGTGGAGCGTCGTGGACGCCGCGCCCGCGCCAAACTCCGTGTAGAGCGTCTGGTTTTGCGACTCGAAGAGGAAGACGCTGCCGGAGGTGGACGGGAAGTCGCTCCTGCGCGTCGCCTTCAACGTGTCGAGCTTCAGCTCCCACCACTGCCAGCCGGTGCCGCTCGCCACCGTGCGAGGATGGGTGCCCTCCGCCACGGGCGCGAGGCTCTCGTCGAGCACGCGCACGTACGCGGTCCCCTGCGCGCCCGGAATGAGGGCCCCCGCGGTGCCGCCGCCCACCAGCGCGTCCAGCGACTGGTAGAAGCTCGGGTCGAAGGTGTGCGTCTGGGGGTCGTACCGCAGCAGGCAGGGCTCCGGCGCGTCCTGGCCCACCACCCGGCGCACCGCCGCGCCGTAGGCCTCCGTCGCGACGTAGACCTTGCCATCCAAGCCCAGGGCGGCGTCGTGCGTGTAGCCGCACCGGTCATCCGTCGCGAAGGTGGCCGCGTCCGTCGCCGTATTGATGGCGACCACGCCCGCCCGTTTCGTGACGTTGACGCCCGTCACCGGACGCCAGCCCACCGGCATGAGGATCTGCCCACCGGTCCGCACGACGGCCCCGGAGAACGCCATGATCGTGTTCGGGATGACGAGCGAGTCCAGCGGAATGGAGCCCGTGACCGTCATCGCCGAGGGGTTCCAGATGACGACCTGCGCGGTGGCGCCGTCGAAGAAGTAGGCCTTGGTCTCCGAGACGAACTGGAAGTTGGCCTGGTACTCGCCCAGCGACGTCACCCCTTGGCTGGAGAAGCTCACGGTGCCCGCGGCCTCCAGGGCGCCGCGGCTGTTGAGCGTGTAGCGCGTCACCGTGGCGCTCTCGTCGCTCACCACGTAGACCGAGCCGGACTTGGGAATGCCCACGCCGAGCGCCCGGCCGGACACCTTGATGGCGCCGTCCAGCGACAACGACGCGGCCTGCTCGGCCTTCGCCGTCACCACGACGTAGCTCTCCACGGGGTCAGCCACGAGCAACTGCGTGGTGATGGCATACAGCGGGCCTTCATTCTCGGTTCCTTCCTCTCCCGAGTCGCCGCATCCCACGAACAGGGACAGGGCGAGCGCCGCGGTGGAGAGTGGGAGGGAACGCAAGGCAAACGAATGCTTCATCGGCGATGTCCTCTTGGAACGGGGGGATGGAATGCGCGGCGCTTCACCCGGGACGGGGACCCGGAAATGAAGATGATACGCATTCTCATTTTCAACCCAATAAGGACGCAGACACGAGATGTCAAGAAAGGGATGCGTTCCCGCCGAATCCGGACAACCTTGGGTTACCCTGGACCCTGGCTCCATGCCTCGGCGGTCGAGGATGGACTCATGTTTCACACACGGGACCGAGCACTCGGCCTGGTCCGCGACGAACACGACCGCGTTCCTCGGTTCGAAGACATGAGCAACGCGCTGGCTTCTGCTGGAAGGGACTGGACAGGGAGCGCAGCTCCCGCCGGGTCTCCGCCTATAGTCACCCCATGAAGGACGGCTCCGCCCCACTCCGCACGCTCGTCGCCCGCCCCCTGACACCGGAGGCGTTCGCGCCATTCGGTGACGTCGTGTCCGCGGGCCTCAAGGCCGGCGCCGCCGCGAACCAGGGCACCGCGGTGCGCTTCGACTGGTCGGCGCGACTGGAGAACGGCCGGCCGGGCGCCAAGCCCAACCTCGCGGTGTTTCGTTCGGTGCCACAGGCGCTGCCCTTCACCGTGAAGCTGCTCGAACACCACCCCCAGTCGAGCCAGGCGTTCCTGCCCATGCGCTGCGCGCGCTTCCTGGTGTGTGTCGCGCCAACGGCGCCCACCGGAGGCCCTGACCTGGAGGGACTTGTCGCGTTCGTCTGCGGTCCAGGCCAGGGCGTGAACTACCACCGGGGCGTGTGGCATCACCCCATCGTCGCGCTCGATGCCCCGGCCGAATTCGCGATGCTCGCATGGGAGGACGGGGGCGAGGAGGACTGCGTCGTGCGCCCGTTCTCCACGCCCGTCTCCGTCGTCGTCGCGGACTGAAGGAGCCTCCGGATTGCGGATGCGAATCTCGCTTGAGCCAACGGAGCACTGGGTTTCAGCTCCTGGCCCCTGAGTCGCGGCCCCTACCCCGTCGTCCTTGGCTGGCGCGCGAGCCAGGCGCGCCATTCCTCGGCGCTCTCGTACTCCTCGCCCGAGAGCTGCTTCAACACCTTCACGGCGGGGTCGCGGTTGATGGGCTGCTGGAGCGCGGACATCGCCACCAGCGTCTCTCCCAACTGCCGGATGAGCCCGGCCCGCTGCGCCTTCAGCACCTCCGGCGCCAGGTCCTCCAGCAGGTACGACAACAGGTAGACCGCCTTGTTGCGGTCCATCGTCGTCGGCAACGAGACCGCGTCCACCACCGTGGCCACGTCCACCATCGGCAGCTTCGCGGCCTCCTGCGTGGCCGTCAGCACGCGCAGGACGCTGTTGCGCACACCGTCGGAGCCGTCGCGGATGCAGGGCACCAACCTCCGGACCGTCTCCTCGGCCGTGGGCGCGTAGGCCAGCAGGAACGCCGCGGCGCCCCGCCGGTCCGCGTCCGCGTCGTCACCCAGCACCGCCGTCAGCGCGTCCAGGTTCCTCGGCACCTTCGCGATGAACTCGGGCTCGAAGCTCGCGAGGTCCGGATGCCCGAAGCCGCCAAGGCAGTGCGCGATCCGGCAACTGGACGCATCATCGAGCTTCCCCTGCATCTGGAGTTGAAACAGGCGCTGCTCGTATTCGAGCCACCGGGCGACCAGCCCTTCCGGATCCGGGGGATGCCCCTTGGGCGCCGGGAGGAAACGCAGCCGGGACGCATCCTCGGCGTCCACCATGTCCGCGACGACAAAGGCCGTGCCTTTGCGCTCCTCGGCGAAGAAGAGGGTCATCCCCAACCGGACGAAGGACAGTCCATACCGCTCGCGCAGCAGGGCCTCCTTCAGCGAGACGAGCGCCCCGCTGAACACGATGGGCTTTCCCACCTCGAACCCCAGCACCTGACGGACCCCCTCCCGGTCCGCCTTCCGCGAACCAAAGGCATCCAGGCCCGCGAGCGTCGGAACCGGGAACGGCGCCTCGGGCGCCTTCGCGAGGTTCGCGCGAGCCTCCGCGACAATCCCCTCCCACGCGGCCAGTGAGTGCAGCGACACCAGCTCCGGGTTGTACTGGAGATGATCCGCGTCGAAGTAGCCCCCCTGGACCGCGCGCTTCAGCACCTCCACCGCCGCGTCCGCGTGGCCCGCGAGCGACGCACAGCCCGCGGAGCGATAGTAGGACTCGGCGCGCGCGCCCACGTCCGTGTCCACCTCCGCCGACGCACGGAAGGCCCTGGCACAGCCGTCGAAGTCGAGGGCCTTGTAAGCCTGCTCCGCTTCCTTCGTGAGCCGTTGGACCGCGGAAGCCTGCCCCGGTCCGCCCTCACCGACGGCCGACGGAGCATGCGCGCAGCCGGTGCCCACTGCGACCATGCCCAGCACCATCACGAAGCGCATCTGGACCTTCCTTTCGGAAAAGCCCGTATCTCACGCAAGCTGTGGCCAGGTTTCAAGGAGCGCCCACCTGGCCATCGCCAGCAGCTCCGCCCGGCAGCAACCCGTCGACGCGCTCGCGCGGGAGCTCGGGCGGTCCTGAAGCCTCATGTCCCCTTCGGTGCGGCGGGCTGCTGCCCCAGCGCGACGCTCCCCAGGATGAGCGTGCCCGCGACGAACATGGAGGACGTCAGCGGCTCCCCCAGGAGCAACCAGGCCCAAGCCACCGCGAAGAGCGGCACCAGGTAGGTGACGACGACGGCGCGCGCCGCGCCGATGCGCTGGATGAGGCGATAGTACATCGCGTACCCGAACCCGGTGCAGAGCATGCCCAGGGCGGCCGCCGCCGACCACGGCCCCGCGCCAATGGGCCGCGCCGGCCACGTGGCGACCGCGAAGGGCAGCGTCAGCAGCGCGGCGCAGGCCAACGTCGCGGCGGCCACCGCCGCGGCGGGCAGTCCCGCGAGGTGGCGGCGCACCATGTTCGTACCAATGCCGTAAAGGAACGCAGCCGTGGTCCCCGCCGCCGCGGCCTGGGCGACGCTCTCACCCGCCGCCTTGCCACTGGCCAGCACCACCACACCGGCGAAGCCCGCCAGGAGCGCCACCACGCGCCGGGGGCCGATTCGCTCGCCGTAGAACAGGAACGCCACCAGCGCGGTGAACAGCACCGCCATGCTGTTGGTGATGGCCCCGACGCCCGCGGGCGCACGCCGCGCGGCCCAGGCGAACAGCGCGAAGGGAACCGCCGCGTTGATGAACCCCACCAGCGCCAGCCGGGGCCAGAGCCCGGGGCGCAGGGCGGAGCGCGCGCGCCAGAGGAACGGCATCAGCACCGCCGCGCCCAGCGCGAGCCGCAGCTCCACCAGGGGCAGCGGCCCGAAGGCCGGGGCCGCGATGCGCATGAACAGGAACGGCGTGCCCCAGATGGCGGCCAGGCCGCCCAGCTCCAGCGGGGTGAGCCACGCCCGGTTGAGGGAGGGAGACACGGCGTGGGGATGGGTGAGACCGGATGCACTCATGGCGGGCCCCCTGGAGGGAGGAAGGAATCTGGCTTCTGCCAGGGCCTCTCTTCACGCCGCCACCCTCGCTTCACAAGCGCATCCTTTCCGTGCCAGACATGAGCCAGATTTGAGGCTCGAGCCCATGACCCTGCGCACCGAACTGCTCCCCGCCCTGGCGGCCTTCGAGTCCGCCGCCCGCCACCAGAACTTCGCCCGCGCGGCGGAGGAGCTGCACCTGACCGCCAGCGCGGTCAGCCACCACGTCCGCAAGCTGGAGGACCGGCTGGGCGTCATGCTGTTCCAGCGGCATGCCCGGGGCGTGGCCCTGACCACCGAGGGCCGTCAGCTCGCGGACGCCGCCAGCAGCGCGCTGTCGGACATGGACAGCGTGCTCGCGGGGCTGCGGTTGACCCGGGATGGCGACACCGTGGTGCGCATCACCACCCTGCACTCGCTGTCGTACGCGTGGCTGCTGCCCCGCCTGCCTCACTTCACCGCCCTGCATCCCGGCATCCGCCTCCATGTGGACACGGAGATGGCGCTCACCCGCTTCGACGAGGGCGGGCCCGACCTGGGCATCCGCTACGGCCAGGGCCCCTGGCCGGGCTTGAGCGCGCATCACCTGATGGATGACGCACTGTTCCCCGTGGCCTCCGCGCGGCTGGCCGGCGTCAGCCACGTCCGCGCGGCGGAGGACGTCGCGAAGCTGCCGCTCATCGCCGACCTGTCGCGTCAGGGCTGGCAGGACTGGTTCCGGGCCGCGGGGGTGCGCGGCGCGCGGTTCGAGGAGCGCTACAGCTTCAGCGACACCACCGGCGCGCTGATGGCCGCGGCCCAGGGCCTGGGCGCGGCGCTGGCGCGGGAGACCATCGCCACGCCCTACCTCGCGGATGGGCAGCTCTTGCGGCTGGCCGGGCCCACCGTGCCCACGCGCGCGAGCTACTTCGTGGTGCACCCCACGCACCGGAGACTCCGCCCTGCCGCGCGGATCTTCTTCGACTGGCTCTTGTCTCAGCGCGACAACGCCGACGCACCGCGCCCCTCGGCGACGCAAGGCGTTGCACCGTCCCGACGGAAAGTTCCCCAATGACAAACCCACGCCCGGGTGTCATCAAACCCACGCAATAACAGCCATTTACACATCATGAAACAAAGCCCACACTGACCGTGCTGTACTCTCACGAGGAGAACACATGCGCACGCTGGTGAAGTCCTTGTTGACGATGTCGGCGGTCCTGTCGCTCACGCCCTCGGTGGCCCTCGCACTCCCCCCCCAGTGCGACGACGTCTGTTTCTTCAGCTCGTGCGATGAGGCATGTGCCATTGGGGCTCGCATCTGGACGACGTGCGGGCAGTACACCGGCATGGCCTGCGTGAACACCCCGGTGGACACCTCCGCTCCCGTGGCCTCCGTGACACCTGACGAGGCCCATCAGGCCAAGGAGTCCTCGCAGGTGTGCAGCGAGGCGCATCCGGCGATGGAACAAGCCCTCACCGCCGGGAGCTGAATTGCTTCGCGAGGCCCGGACGACACCTCCGGGCCTCGCAGCCGTACCGGTGTCTCCGGGCGCGACGGTCAGCCGCCAATCTGGACCGCGTGCCGCACCCAGGTGTCCGTCTCCACGGCCTCCACGAGGAAGTCCGCCACGTCCGCCCGGGAGATGGCGAAGGGGACCTTCTCCAGCGCCGTCTTCTTCACGTATCGCCGGTGGGCGGGGCCGTCGGTGAGCCGCCCCGGCCGCGCGATGACCCAATCCAGCCCGCTGGCGCGCACCAGCTGCTCCTGCCGCGCGTGGTCTTCGAACGGCAGCTTCAGGATGAACGAGGCGAGCAGCGCGCCCAGCACCGGGTTCAGGAGCTTCCGGCTGTCACCCGTCCCCAGCGCGCTCAGCACCGCCAGCTTGCGGACGCCATGAGCCTTCATCGCGTCGATGACGTACCCGGTGCCTTGCGTGAAGTAGTCCGGGTTGTCCTTGAACGCCTTCAGGTTCGAGGACGCGGTGATGAGGATCGCGTCCTGCCCGCGCACCGCCTCATCCACCGACGCACGCTGGTGGAAGTCCCCCTTCAGCCGGGTGAGCTTCGGGTGCTCCAGCACCAGCTTCTGCGGACTGCGCGCGAAGGCCGTGACGTCATGCCCTCGCTCCAGCGCCGTCCGGACCGCGAGCGCGCCCGTTCCCTGTGATGCCCCAATGACCGCGATGCGCATACCGTTCCCCTCCGCTTGAGGCCCGGGAAGGTAGGCCCCACGCGTCCCCTTCATCAATCATGGGCCAGATGGACTGTTGCCCTCGGTGCTCCCCAGCATCAGGTCGCGGAGGGAACCGGCGCCGCGTGTGCATCCGCCTTCCGGGGCGCGCGCAGGGCCGCCAACGTCTGGCGGATGCCTTCCGCGTAGGACGTCTTGTGCACCGGGCCCAGGAGCCCCCTCAGCGCGGAGTCATCCAGCAGCACCGGGTTCGTGAGCAGGTAGTGCATCTCCACCAGCTCCCGCATGAAGGGATCGAAGAGGCCCATCAGCCGCACCATCCCCTTCCCCATCGGCAGCACCTTCGGGGCTCGGCCAGCCTGGGCGAACATCTCCTTCACCATCGCGCGTTGCGTGGTGGCGCCCGCGCCCGCCAGGTTCCAGAAGCGCCCGTACGCGCCGGGCGTGTCCATCAACGCCGTGACGACGGGGCCCACGTCATCCACGAAGACGAACTCGTGCGGCGTGTCGATGGGGCCAATGAGCTGGGCACGCTTGCCCTGCGCGGCGGCGACGAAGGCGCGGTGCAGGAAGCTGCGCTCCACTCCCGGGCCGTAGAAGTCCGGCAGCCGGAGGATGGTGCCCTGGAGGGAGCCCGCCGCGTCCGCCGCGAGCAGCAGATCCTCCTGCTCCTTGCGCATGCGGCCCTTGTAGCTGTTCGGCTCGCGCGGATGGGCTTCCGTCACCGGTGCGGTGCGCGGCAGCCCGTACGGATACACCGTGCCGATGAGCACCACCCGCTCCACGCCCTCCGCGATGGCCGCGTCCAGCGTGCGGCGCATCAGCTGCGGGTGCAGGTGGAACTGCCAGTAGTTCACCCCCACCATGTAGATGAGCGTCCGGACGCCCCGCGCCGCGGCCCGGATGGACGCCGCGTCCTCGGGATCCCAGGGGACGATCTCCGCTCGGGGATCCGCGCCGAACTCCCGCCGCAGGCTCCCCGCCGAGCGCCCCACCACCCGGTAGCCACGCCCCTGCGCCTGGAGCGCGCGCGCCACACTCTGCCCAATGACGCCCGAGGCGCCGAACAACGCGACCGTCTCCATGTCGTCCTCCCTGGAATGAACGGATGAACTTTTTATGAACACCGTTCTGTGAACACCGTTCATTTATTGCTGGCCGTTCGTCCCGTCAAGTCCTACACTCGTGACATGGGCATCTCGGAGCGCAAGGAGCGCCAGCGGGCGGAGCTGCGGGAGCACATCCTCCAGGTGGCGCGCGACATGGTGACGAAGGAGGGCTTCGCCGCCCTGTCCATGCGCAAGCTGGCGGACGCGGTGGAGTACGCCCCCGCGACGCTCTACCTGCACTTCGAGAACCGGGACGCCATCGCGCGGGCGCTGGTCGTGCGCGGCTTCCAGGAGCTGCTTGCGCGGTTGGAGCCCGCGGCCGCCGTGGACGCTCCGGTGGAGCGGCTGTCACGCCTGGCCCAGGCCTACCTGTCGTTCGGCCTGGGGCACCCGGAGACGTATCGCCTCGTCTTCATGGAGGACCCGAGGCTGTCCGAGGCCCTCTTCCAGGACACCCACGAGGGCGCGGGACCGAAGTCCTTCGCGCTCCTGGTACGGACCTTCGAGGACCTCCAGGCCGCCGGACAGACGCTGGATGCCACGCCCCCGGAGCGGCTCGCGGAGGTGTTCTGGGCGGGGCTGCACGGCATCATCAGCCTCAAGCTCACCTGCTCCGGGTTCCAGGGCGCGCCGGCGGAAGTCCTGGCGCGGACCCTGGTCGCGACCCTCGTGCGCGACGAGGCGAAGCCCTCTCGGCCCTCTCGGCCCTCTCGGCCCTCTCGGCCCGCGCGCCGCTCCCGCTAGGCAGCTCCACCGCCCAGGCGGCACCGGGACGCGGACCTATTTCATCTCCGCGATGACGTCGAACACGGAGGGCCGGTGTGGCTTCCAGCCCAGCGCGCGCGCCCGCTTCGCGCGGATGCGGCTGTTGGACGCGAGCGCCAGCCGCCCCAGCTCCACGCCCCAGCGCGCCTCCGCCTCCGCGACCGGCAGGCTGTCCACGGGCAGGTGGAGGCGTTTGCCGATGGCGGTCACCATGTCGCGGAAGTTCGCTTCGCCGTTCTCCGCGAAGAAGAACGTCCCGGCCGGGGCTCGCTCCAGCACCAAGAGGTAAAGGTCCGCCAGGTCCTCGATGTGGACGTTGGACCAGACATTCTCCCCCTTCCCGATGTAGCGCGCGGTGCCCGTTTCGCGCGCGTACCGGATGAGGGGCGGCAGTTGGACGCTGTCCGGGTTCAGGCCCAGCCCCTGACCGTAGATGAGGCATGGGCAGATGACGTCGGTGTGGATGCCCTCCTTCGCGGCGTCCAGCACCCGCCGATCCAAGGCGATGCGGGCCACCTTCTCCGGGACGGGCTCGATGGGCGTGTCCTCGTCGTGCACCCCGGACGTCGACTCGCCGCGCGAGTCGGTGGCGACGATGCTGGAGCCGCTGGTGTGGATGAAGCGCTTGCCGGTGCCCCTGAGCGCGGCGAGCAGCGCCTCCACCGGCCTGCGCTCGTCCGCGGACGCCGCGTTGATGACGGCGTCGGACGCCTTCGCCAGCCGCGCGAGCACGTCCAGGTCGTCGAACGACGCGACCGTCGCCTGGATGCCCCGCGCCCCCAGCATCCGGGCCTTGTCCGGCGTCCGGGCGGTGCCCACCACCTGATGCCCCGCGGTCATCAGCCGCACCGCCACCGAACCCCCGATGTACCCCGTCGCCCCCAAGACAAAGACTTTCATGTTCCGCTCCCGTGGATGGGCACCAACGTGCGCTGTTCCTCCAGGGAGAGCTAGTGGCGTGTGAAGCACATGTCCTGTTCCTGGAGTTCGCGAAGGCCCCTCATCCAGGAGCCCCTCGCTGGACTGGGCGCCTCATCACGCGTGCCTCGCGTACCTGCGCGAAGGCCCGCGTGTCCCCTGGCGGCTGAGCGGAACGCCGGTGGACGTGCCCGGCCCCTTCGCGTGCGACATCAGGGGGCTCCAGTCCGTGAGGCCCGGCGTGTTCATCGTGCACCCGGAGCGCCGGCACCTGTCGCCTCGCGTGCGCGTGTTCGTGGACTTCGTGTCCGACGCGTTCGCCCGCCCGGGGGCGCGGCCCTCCGCGACGACGAAGGGCCGCGCACGGAAGGCCGCGGCCCCGACGGCCTCCCGTGCGGTGAAGCGTTAGGGCCCTGGGCTTCAGCGCGTGTCGAGCGCCCGCGCGCTCAGTACGGCTTGTCGCCCTTCTCCAGCCCGAAGCCAGAGGTCGGCGCGTGGACTCCGTTCACGGTCGTGCCTCCGTTGTGGATGCTGGGGAACACGGGCTGCATGTTCTGAGGGAAGCCGAACGTGGGCTTGGTGAGCGCGTCGAGCCGAGCCAGCTCCTCGGCCGTGAGCTTCACGTCGAACGCCCTCACGTTGTCTTCGAGCTGCGCGATCCGCCGCGCGCCGATGATGGTCGAGCTCACGCCCGGCCGCGACTGCACCCAGGACAGCGCCACCCGCGCGACCGTGCTCTCATGCGCGCGGGCAATGGCCTCGAGCGCGTCGACGAGGGTGAACGTCTTCTCGTTCAGGTAGGGCTGGAGGAAGGCGCCTCGGTCCCCCTTCGTCTGTCCCACGTTCGAGCGCGTGTACTTGCCGCTGAGCGCCCCGCTCTTGAGCGGCGACCAGGGCGTGATGCCCAGCCCGTGCTCCAGGGCCATGGGCACGAGCTCCTGCTCGACGGTGCGCTCGAGCAGCGAGTATTCGATCTGCAACCCGATGAAGGCCGACCAGCCCCGGAAGCGCGCGAGCATGTTGGCCTCGACGATCTTCCAGGCGGGCGTGTCGGAGACCCCCAGGTAGCGCACCTTGCCGGCCCGGACCAGGTCCTCCAGCGCGGCCATCGTCTCGTCGATGGGCGTGTGCACGTCCCAGTTGTGCAGCCAGTAGAGGTCGATGTAGTCGGTCTGCAGGCGGCGGAGCGAGTTCTCGCACGCGGCGATGATGGACTTGCGGCCGGAGCCGCCGCCGTTCGGGTCCCCTGGATAGAGGTTCCCGCTGAACTTCGTCGCGATCACCAGGCGCTCGCGCCGGGCGGCGTGGCGCCCGATGTGGTCGCCGATGATCTTCTCGGAGTGGCTCTTCGTGTAGAAGTTCGCGGTGTCGATGAAGTTGCCGCCCAGCTCGATGTAGCGGTCGAGGATCCGCTGGGACTCCTCCACGCTCGAACCCCAGCCAAGGTCCTCACCGAACGTCATCGCGCCAAGGCACAGCGGACTCACGCGCAGGCCGGAGCGGCCGAGCGTCACATAGTGGTCGAGAGACATGGGTTCTCCTCGAACGTGATATCGTTCGAAAGCGAAGTTGTTTAAGTCGGAACTGATTTAATTTTGTACCAATTTCCGCGCAAGGCCCAATGTCGAAGATCGACCCGGCGAAGATCTGGTCGCTGAATTACCGCCTCATGATGTCGGTGATCACGAGCGTCACCCCCGACATCGCCGCCCTGGGGCTGGAGGCGAAGGAGCTGTTCGTGCTCACGGAGGTGGACGAACACCCCTACCCCGCGGAGCTCGCGACGACCCTGAGCATGCCCAAGCCGACGGTCACGGTGTACGTGAAGCGGCTCGAGGCCGCGGGCTTCCTGCGCCGGGAGATCGACGCCATGGACCTGCGGCGCCACCGGCTGCAGATCACCCCCGCCGGGCGCAAGGCGATGCATCAAGGAATCGCGCTGCTGTCGGAGGCGTACGGAGCGCGGCTCGGACGGCTGAGCGCGGCGCAGCAGGCGGAGCTGCGGACCCTGCTGGAGAAGATGGGCTGACGCCCCTGCCCGGCGCCCCCGCACGCTCGCCTTCGACTCCTGCCTGGGAAGACGTCCGCCCGGCTGCTTGAATCCAGCGGTTCTGCTGGTACGTATTCCTCATCGGTCGCCGAGGCGGGCTCCGCCCGGCCGGAGGTTCCCTGGACATGTGCACGCGTCGCGAGGGTGGAGCGGTTCTGGGTGCGGTGGTCGGTCTGATGCTCGCCGCGTGCGGCGGGGACAAGGTGAAGGTCCAGGGGCACGTCACCAACGGAGGGGGCCAGCAGACACAAGGGCTCACCGACGGTGCCCCCGCGCTGGGTGGGGAGGGAACGGCCTCGGCGGCCACCACCGTGCGGATCAGCCGCGTGGTGGCGAGCGGGGACCTGAACACGCTGGCGAAGGCCGACGTCGCGGCGGACGGCAGCTACACGCTGGAGCTGGATGACGTGGGCCAGCGGCTGATCATCGAAGCGGTGAACAAGTCCGGCATCACCGTGGCCTCCGCCCTGCTGGACTCCACGGAGCCCAGGTCCGGACAGGCGGCGCGCACGGCGCCGCCCATGACGAGCGAGTCCTCACTGGAGGCGGAGGTCTTCGTCCAGATGGTGCGGGACGGGGACGCTGCGGGGAGCGTGGACACGGTGGACCTGCGCACGCGGCTGACGGCGGAGCAGGCGGCGGCGGTGCGCGGCCAGACGAAGGAGACGGCGGCACAGTCGGTGGCGGCGCTCGGCGCGGCGGTGCGGGCGGCGCAGGCGACCCGGCTCAAGGCGTACGCGCGGTCGGGAGCCCTGGTCACGCAGGAGGGGCTCTTCAACGCGTCGCTGGCGCCGGCGGCGAAGCTGGACGCGGCCCTGGACGCGGGCGGGCAGGCCGCGGCGGGGGCCTATGACACGTTCTTCGCGGAGGTGCGCACGGCCACGCCGGAGGCGAACGACACCCAGGACCAGCAGGCGGAGCGGGAGGCCGGCATGGCGTACCGCATCGCGGTGGAGGCGCGGCTGTCGTCGGGCGCGGGGAGCGCGGTCGCGGATGCCGCGGTGCGAGCCGCCGCCGTGCTGGAGGCCCGCGCCACCGAGGCCGCCGCGCAGGCCGTGCTCAAGGGCTCCGGCGCCACGGCCGCGGTGCTCGCCCAGGCGGACACCGCGGCCACGTCGCTGCGCGAGGGCCTCTCCAGAGCCACGTCGGCCAGCGCGTCCGCGATGGAGTGGGCGAACTACAGCGCAAAGCTCGGCACCGGCAACACCGCGTCCGTGATGGGGGCGCATCTGGGCGTGACCAGCGACACCAACCTGGCCTTCCTGTCCGCGATGCACACCGGCGTTCAGGCGGGGGGGACGCTCGCTGGCACGCTGGGCACGCTGCGGGAGCAGTCCGGCAAGGCCACCGCCGCGGCGCTCGCGGAGGCCGTGGTCAACGCCTACGCCACCTACGACGCCGCGGTGCGGACCGACGCCACCGGCGTCCTCACCGGCTTCGGACCGAAGGCGGCCCCCAGCGTGGAGCTGCTGATCATCTCCGAAGGCGCATTCCGCCTCCGCTAATGCCCAGGCACCCGGGGGCACCTCAGGCGGCCCTCCCCTGCTCCTCCCGCCGCAGCGCGCGGTCCAGCACGAAGGTCCCGAACGGCACCAGCGACGCGCCGAACGCCATGAGCGAGCGGCGCGTCGGCCACCCGTGCTCGGCCGCCACCCGGAACAGCGAGGACACGAAGAGCAGGAACAGGAGCCCGTGGACGCTGCCCGCGATGCGCACCGCCAGCGGCTGGCCCCCCAGGTACTTCACCGGCATCGCGATGAAGAGCAGCCCCAGGAAGGACACCCCTTCCAGGAAGGCCACCCACCTCAACTGCCGCAGCGCGCTCATGGGTCCACCCCGGGCCAACGCGGCCGGAAGATCATCAGCACCAGCACGAAGAAGAACGGCACGGCCGCCAGCAGCGCCCCCACCCAGGTGCGCCGCTCCCGCGACGCCATGGCGACCAGCGACAGCTGCGAGACCAGCGACAGCGACAGCCCGCCCAAGATCCACGGCTCCGTCAGCGCCACGTTGAGCTGGAGCGTGAGCAGGTAGCCCGCCGTCCACGTCACCACCAGCCCCGGCGACGCGATGGCGTGCACCGCGCGCTTGCGGTCGAGCGCGGACGTCGCGGCCAGCGCCCCGACGAGCCCTCCTCCGTAGAGCACCACGCCCACGAACTTCAGCAGGAGCAGCAGCCGGTAGGTCACCATCCGCCCCCTCCTCCGCTCCGCGCTCGCCTGCCCCGCGTCAATGTCGGACCCCGTTCGCGCCGTGGCGGCCACCGCCATGGGAGTCCCGTCCCCATGGCACGCGGCGCATGAGCGAGGCGAGTGGCGGAAACGCCAGACTTCGACGACTTCCCGCCACGCCCACGGCCTTGGCGGAATCCCGGCGCGCTGGCATCTTCCCGCCATGCACACCGTGGCCATCGTCGCGCTGGAGGGAGTGGTGCCGTTCGACCTCTCGATTCCCACCGAGGTGTTCGGCCGCGTACGGCTGCCCGGCGGCGGCGAGGGCTATCAGGTCCGCGTCTGCGGCGTTTCACCCGAGGTCCACGCCGGGGCGTTCGTGTTGAAGACCCGCCATGGGCTGTCGGCGCTGGCGCGCGCGGACACCATCATCCTGCCCGGCATCGCGGACGTCTCCGCCCCGGCGCCCCCCAGGCTCCTGAGCGCGCTCCGCGCCGCGGCGACCCGGGGCACGCGCATCGCGTCCATCTGCTCGGGGGCGTTCCTCCTGGCAGCGGCGGGGCTGCTCGACGGGCTTCGCGCCACCACCCACTGGCTGGCCACGGAGGAGCTGGCCCGGCGCCACCCGGCCATCCAGGTGGACCCGAACGCCCTCTACGTCGACAACGGACAACTGCTCACCTCCGCGGGCGCCGCGGCGGGACTCGACCTGTGCCTGCACCTGGTGCGGCGCGACTACGGCGCCGCGGTGGCGGCGGACGCGGCGCGGCTCGCCGTGATGCCGCTGGAGCGTGATGGGGGCCAGTCGCAGTTCATCACCCACGCTCCCCCCACGCCCGAGGGCGCGTCGCTGGAGCCGCTGCTGCGCTGGATGGAGGACCACCTCCACCGGCCGCTCACGCTCCAGGCCCTGGCGCGGCGGGCGGCGCTGAGCGAGCGAACCCTGAGCCGGCGCTTCCGGGAACAGACGGGCACCACCCCGCTCCAGTGGCTCCTGCGCGCCCGCGTGCGCCGCGCCCAGCACCTGCTGGAGACCACGGGCCAGTCCGTGGAGGCCGTCGCGGAGAAGGTGGGCTTTGGTTCAACGACCACCTTCCGCGACCACTTCCAGCGCTTCGTCACCACCAGCCCCCTGGCCTACCGCCGCGCGTTCCGAGGCGGCACCCGGCCCGCGCCGCGCTGAGGCGCTCAGTGCTGGTGGCCGAAGCGCACTTCGACGCCGGGGTGCGCCGCGACGAACGCGCGCAGCTTCTTGAAGCTCTCCACGCCCCGCGGCCCGTCCTGGGTGAAGCTGCCCGGCTCCACGTCGTGCTCCCAACCCCAGCGCGTGTGACTGGCGTCGCCCAGCAAGAGCACCGGCCCCTTCGTCGAGCGCACCAGGTACGCGGTGCTGCCCGGCGTGTGCCCCGGAACCCAGAGCGCCCACACCGACCCGTCCCCGAAGACATCCACCGCGCCCTCGAAGAGGCCCTGGGGGTCGGCGTTGAAGCTCCACTCCGACAGCGCCGGCTTGCCCTCCAGCGCCCGGTCCGTGGCGCCCTGCACCACCAGGTTCACGAACGCGCGCTTGGACGCCTCCCCCGGCCCGGTGAACACGGGCGTCCCCGCGGGTACATCCGCCATGCCCGCGATGTGGTCCGGGTGCAGGTGCGTGAGGAAGACACCGGCCAGCGGCTGCGACTGCCCCGCCAGCCACTCCCCCAGCGGCGCGTACACCTTCATCTTCCCCATGTGCATCGCGTTCGCCACCATGCCGCGCATCGCCGAGCGGTCCGGCGCGTCCCGGAGCGCCGTCTCCACCCCCGTGTCCACGATGAACAGCCCGCGCGTCGGGTGGCGCAGCGCGTGGAAGAAGACCTGGATGGGTTCATCCCCGTCCTCCAGGTGCGCCGCCTTCGCCGTGGGGTGGTCCAGGTTGATGAGGCCACCGCGCTCCACGCTCCAGTCGCAGGAGGTCACCGTCTCCAGCTCCACCGGCCCCGGCTCGTCCAAGTGCGCGAGCACCGCGTCCGCGGACCGCGCCACGCCGAGCGCGGACTTCTGGACGTCGTGGGAGGACGTGGCGCAGCCGGTGCCGAGGGCGACTCCAGAGAGGCAGAGCACGAGCAGGGAGGACTTCATGGCGGGACTCCTTTCCGGGCGCGGGGCACCGGTGGTTCAGGACAGGCGGGACCATGCGCGATGCGCTGATGGATGGGAATCCACGAAAATGGCATGATGCCATCCATTCATGGATATCTCCTGGGATGATGCCCGGCTGTTCCTCGCCATCGCGGAGACGGGCAGCTTCAGCGGCGCCGCGCGGCGGTTGCGCATCGGCCAGCCCACGGTGAGCCGGCGGCTGGCCGCGCTGGAGTACGCGGTGGGCGCGGCGCTGTTCCGCCGGGGCGTGGAGGGCGCGGCGCTCACGGCGGCGGGCGAGCGGCTGGTCGTGCCCGCGAAGAAGATGGCGGAGTGGGCCGGGGAGCTGCACCGCGCGGCGGAGTCCACGGACAGCTCGCCCCGGGGCATCGTGCGCGTGACGGGCACGCCCTACTTCAGCTTCGACTTCCTCGCGCCCTTCGCGGCCTTCGTCGCCCAGAAGCACCCGGGCCTGCGCCTGGAGGTCCAGTCCCAGATCCAGTACCTGGACCTGGTGCGCGGGGAGTCGGACCTCGCGCTGCGCGGCCGGCCTCCGACGAGCCCGGACCTCCAATGCGTGGACACGCTGGACGTGCCCAACGCCGTCTTCGTCTCCAAGGCCCTCAAGGCCCGGCTGCCAAAGAAGGTGACGCCCCAGGATTTGCCCTGGGTGGCGTGGTCGCCTCCCTTCGAAGCGGTGCCGCCCAACCCCCAGCTGGAGACGATGATCCCCGGCTTCACGCCGTCGTTCACGGCGGACAACTACCTGGTGTTGGTCGCGGCGGCGGAGGCCGGCCTGGGCGCGCTGGTGATGGCGCGGATGTCACACCGCTTCACACGCGCGACGCAGCTGGTGCCGCTGGAGGTGGAGCTGGGGCCCTTCTCCCGGAGCCAGACACACCTGGTGTGCGCGAAGTCCGCGTTGGACATCCCGCGCGTGCGGCGGGTGTCGGAGCTGCTGGTGGAGGAGTTCCAGCGGATCCGCGCGCATCGATGAAGCCCCCAAGCGCCAGCGGCCCGCGTATGGTTCCCCCATGCAATCCGTTCGTCCCGCCGCCGCATCGTATGTCCTCATCGACGCCGAGAACGTCGACTGGGCCGTCTCCAACATCGTCGGACGCAAACCCGAGCCCCAGGACCGGGTTCAGTTCGATCGGCTGGTCGCCTTCTGCGACACCTACTTCCCCAAGCCGGTGCGCTGCGTGGTGGTGCTCAACGCACGCGGAGAGCAGCTTCCGGACGCGATGATTGGCTTCGTGCGCGCGCTGAAGTCCGCGGGCTGTGAGGTCGCGCTGCTGCACGGCCGGCCGGACCAGAAGGTCGTGGACCTGGGCATCCTCAAGCTCCTGGAGAACATCCGCACCCAGCGTCCGGGCGCGGCGGTGGGTCTGGCCAGCCACGACGGCGCGGACTTCGCGGAGGCGCTCAAGCCGCTCCTGGCGGAGCAGCGTCAGGTCGCGGTGCTGGGGCTGCGCGAATACGTGAGCCAGCGCTTCCGCGAGCTCATGCCGTCGGGCCTCAAGGTGGTGGACCTGGAGCTCAACGCCCGCGTCTTCCAGCGCCCCCTGCCTCGCCTGTTGCCGGTCAACGTGGACGAGTTCGATCCTTCGCTCTTCGTCTAACCGCGGTCCCCTTCCCGGAGTCGGTCCATGTCCTCCAAGCCCCTTCCCGCGCGCGGCGCGGTGTCCGCCGCGCTGCATGCCCTCCTGGAAGCGGAGTGGCAGTACTCACTCCAGCAGTACCCCACGTATGCCTCGCTCCTGGGGGACCGGCGCTGGAACGACCGGTGGGACGACCTGAGCCTCGCCGCGCTGGAGGCGGATCACCGGCACAGCCACGACGTGCTGGCCCGCCTCCAGGGCGTGGACCGGGCTGCCTTGGACGACGACGCGGACCGGCTCCACCTGGACCTCTTCCGCCGGATGCATGAGACGTGGGTGGAGGAGTACGGGGCGAAGTGGCACCTTCTGCCCCTCAACCAGATGGGCGGACTGCCGGAGGGGCTCAAGCAGCCCCCGGGGCTCCAGACGGCGTACCAGCTCGCGGACACCCTGCGCTTCGAGACGGTGCGGGACTACGAGGACTGGGTGAAGCGCCTGGAGGGCTTCGGCGCCTACGCGGATCAGGTGGTGGCGCTGATGCGCGAGGGCCTGCGCCAGCACCGCATCCACCCGCGCGTCGTGCTCCAGCGCATCCCGCCGCAGTTGGAACGGCAGCTGGTGAAGGACCCGGCGGAGAGCGGCTTCTTTGGCCCCTTCACCCGCCTCCCGAAGGACTTCGCCCCGGAGGACGCGCGGCGGCTGGCCCAGGCGGGACGCGACGCCATCGCGAACACCGTGGTGCCCGCGCTCAGGCGCGCGCTGGACTTCCTCACGGCGGAGTACCTCCCCGCGGCGCCGGAGACCGTGGGGGTCTGGCAGTTCCCGGACGGCGAGGCGCTGTACGCGTTCCTCGCGCGCCGGCACACGACGACGCGCCTGACACCGGAGGAGATCCACGCGGTGGGGCTCGCGGAGGTCCAGCGGCTGCGCGCGGAGATGGACCGGGTGATGGCGCGCACGGGCTTCACCGGCACGCTGCAAGCGTTCTTCGAGAGCCTGCGCACGGAGACGCGCTTCTACGAGCCCACCGGGGACGCGCTGCTCGCGCGCTACCGGGCGCTGGCGAAGCGCATCGACCCGCTGCTGGAGCGGCTGTTCCGCACCCTGCCGAAGAAGCCCTACGTCGTCGAACCCATCCCGGAGGCGATGGCCCCGGACGTGACGACAGGCTTCTACTTCCCCGCGGCGGCGGACGGCTCGCGCCCCGGCATCTTCCAGGTGAACCTCTACCGTCCGGAGACGCGGCCCGTCTGGGAGATGGTGCCCCTGACGCTGCACGAGGCCGTGCCCGGCCACCACTTCCAGATCGCCCTGGCCTCCGAACAGACCGAGCTGCCGGAGTTCCGCCGCTTCACGTCCTACGTGGCCTTCGACGAAGGCTGGGCGCTGTACTGCGAGTCCCTGGGCGACGAGCTGGGCCTGTACGACGACCCGCACGACAAGTTCGGCCAGCTCGCCTACGAGATGTGGCGCGCGGTGCGGCTGGTGGTGGACACGGGGCTGCACGCGAAGCAGTGGACGCGCAAGCAGGCCCTGGACTTCTTCATGGAGAACGCCCCCCGACAGGAGCTGGACATCACCAACGAGGTGGACCGCTACATCGCGTGGCCGGGCCAGGCGCTGGCGTACAAGGTCGGCCAGCTGCGCATCCGGGCCCTGCGCGACCGGGCGGAGGCCGCGCTGGGCCAGCGCTTCGACGTGAAGGCGTTCCATGATCAGGTGCTGCTGACGGGCTCGCTGCCGCTGGACGTGCTGGAGGCGAAGCTGGACGCGTGGGTGGCTCGGGAGTCCGCGTGAAGCGCCCGCTCGTCACCGGGCTCGCGTTGGGCGGACTGGCGCTGCTGGCGCTGGCGGCCTGGGTCGCGGTGCGCAGCGCGCGCTACATCTCCGCGGAGGTGCATCCCCCGCGTCAGCCGGTGGAGCGCCCCCCGGAGGACGCGGTGTTCGCCGGCCTGCGCGACGTCGCGTTCCAGGACCGTGGCGGCCTCCAGCTCAAGGGCTGGTACCTGCCTCCGAAGGACGGGGCGCTCGTCATCCTGGTGCATGGCCTGTCCGGCAACCGCACCCAGCTGCTGCCCGAGGCCCGGTTCCTCGCGCAGGCCGGCTACGGGCTGGTGCTCTTCGACCTGGGCGCGCACGGCGAGAGCGGAGGCACGGTGTCCACCTACGGCGACCGCGAGGCGGCCCAGGTGGTGGCGGCGGTGGACTTCGCGGCGAGCCAGCCAGAGGTGGACGCGAAGCGCATTGGCGCGCTCGGCTTCTCGTTGGGGGGCTATTCGGTGCTGAAGGCGGCGGCGGAGGACGCGCGCCTCAAGGCCGTCGTGGTGGAGGCCGCGGCCGTCGCGCCCGCGCAGGCGCTCCAGGACGAGCTGGGACACTGGGGCCCCGTGGGCCTGTGGCCGGCCCTGGGGGTGATGAAGCGAGCGGGCGTGGACGTGAACGCCGTCCGGCCCGCTCGCGACATGGCCGCGCTGGAGGGCCGCCCCGTCCTGCTGGTGGCGGGCTCGGAGGACCCCTGGGTGCCGGACGCGGCGCTGGAGACGCTCCTGCGCCAGGGCCAGGGTCCCTGGGAGAAGTGGCTCGTCCCGGGCGCGGGCCACGGCGACTACTTACGGGTTTCCCCGGATGCCTATCCTCGCCGCGTGCTTTCCTTCTTTTCGCGCTTTCTTTGAATGCAGGGACGTGAGTCCAGTCGAGGGGTCGTCCGCCTGACAGGAATCTGCCCGGACGCGATCCTTCCGCCACGACATGGCATGCTCCCGGTCCTGGGTTGGCCCGTCTTTCCCATCCTCTACACGTCAAACGCTTGAATCCAGATGGTCGGATGGCCCTGGGGGATAAGTCCTTGGACGCAGCGGTCCTGCAGACAGTGGTGGCACGCTTCACCGCGCAGGCGTCCCGGACGCCGGACGCCGAGGCGGTCCGGTTCGAGGGCACGGGGCTGACGTACGCGCAGTTGGATCGCCGCTCCAACCAGCTGGCCCACCACCTGCGGGACCTGGGCGTCACCACGGACGTGCTCGTCGGCGTCTGTCTTGAGCGGTCGGTGGAGATGCTGGTGGCGGTGCTGGCCGTGCTCAAGGCTGGCGGGGCCTATCTCCCGTTGGATCCCGCCTACCCCGCGCCGCGTCTGGCTTTCATGTTGGGGGACGCGAAGGCGCCGGTGCTGCTCACCCAGGCGAAGCTGCGCACGGGGCTGCCTGCGTTCGCGGGCCCGGTGCTGTGTCTGGATGAGTCCCCCGCCCTCTTCGCCCCGGAAGCCAGGGCCACGCCGGTGGACGCGTCAGGCCTGGAGGGGCTGGCGTACGCCATCTACACGTCGGGCTCCACGGGGACGCCCAAGGGCGTGGCGATGGGGCACCGGCCCCTGGCCCACCTCATCGCGTGGCAGTTGGGCCAGTCGGTGGCGGGGCTGGGAACGCGGACGCTCCAGTTCTCCCCGCTGTCGTTCGACGTGTCGTTCCAGGAGCTGTTCGGCACGTGGTGCTCCGGCGGCACGCTGGTGCTGGTGCGGGACGCGCTGCGGCTGGACGCGGTGCTGCTGCTGGGGCTGCTCGCGGAGGAGCGCGTGGAGCGGCTGTTCCTGCCCTTCATCGCGCTGCAGAACCTGGCGGAGATCGCCACCGCGCACCAGAAGGTGCCGACCGCCTTGCGCGAGGTCGTCACGGCGGGTGAGCAGCTCCAGGTGACGCACCACCTGCGCGCCTTCTTCGCCGCGCTCCCGGGCTGCGCGCTGCACAACCACTATGGCCCGTCGGAGACGCATGTCGTCTCCAGCTACGTGCTCCGCGGCGCTCCGGAGGCATGGCCCGCGCTGCCGCCCATCGGGAAGGCGCTGGACGACTGTGAGCTGCTGGTGCTGGACGAGCAGCGGCGGCCCGTCCCCGCTGGCGAGTCCGGCGAGCTGTACCTCGCGGGCGTGTGCCTGGCGCGCGGCTACCTGCACCGCGAGGCGCTGACGGCGGAGCGCTTCGTCCCGCATCCGCTCAAGCCCGGCACCGGTGAGCGCGCGTACCGCACGGGGGACCTGGCGCGGGTGCTGCCGGACGGCGACGTGGAGTTCCTGGGCCGCATCGACGGACAGGTGAAGGTGCGCGGCTACCGCATCGAGCTGGGCGAGATTGAAGTCGCGCTCGGGAGCCACCCGGCGGTGAAGCAGGTGGCGGTGGTGGCGCGCGAGGACGTGCCCGGCGACAAGCGGCTGGTGGCCTACGTCGTCGCGGACCGCACGCTGGAGTACGCGGCGGGGGCGCTCCGGCGACACCTGTCCACGCGGGTCCCGGACTACATGGTGCCCTCCGCGTTCGTCGTGCTGGAGGCCCTGCCGCGCACGCCCAGCGGGAAGATCGACCGCCGGGCCCTGCCCGCTCCGCTGCCCACGCGCCCGGAGCTGCAGCAGGCGTTCGTCGCGCCGCGCTCGCCGCTGGAGCGGACCCTCGCGGACGCATGGGCGCAGCTGTTGCGCATCGACCGGGTGGGCGTCCACGACAGCTTCTTCGAGCTGGGCGGCAACTCGCTGCTGGCGCTCCAGTGCGTGGCGCGGCTGCGGCAGGCGCACGGGCTGGAGATCCCCATCGTCCAGCTGTTCCAGTCCCCCAGCGTGGCTCAGCTCGCGGCGGTGCTGACGGGCGACGGCGCGCGGCCTTCGCTCAAGCAGCAGGTGGAGGCGCGGCAGGCGAAGCGCCAGCAGGCGGCGGGCGGCACGGGCGGCGCGGAGCCGGTGGCCATCATCGGCATGGCGGCCCGGTTCCCGGGCGCGCCCGACGTGGAGACCTTCTGGAAGAACCTGGTGGACGGCGTGGAGTCCGTCACCCCCTTCACGCGCGAGGAGGTGGACCCGTCGGTGCCCGCCTCTGAACGAGACGCCCCCGAGTACGTGCGGGCGCGCGGCATCCTGGACGGCGTGGAGCTGTTCGACGCGGCCTTCTTCGGCATCATGCCCAAGGAGGCGCAGGTGATGGATCCGCAGCAGCGCCTGTTCCTGGAGACGGCCTGGGAGGCACTGGAGTCCGCGGGCTGCGTGCCGGAGACATACCCGGGCCTCATCGGTGTCTTCGCGGGCACGCACAACAACAGCTACCAGCCGCTGCACGTGCAGCCCCGGCAGGACATCGTGGGCCAGGTGGGCGCCTTCCAGGCGATGGTGGCCAACGAGAAGGACTACGTGGCCACCCGCGTCGCGCACAAGCTGGACCTGCGCGGCCCGGCGCTGTCGCTCAACACCGCGTGCTCCACGTCGCTGGTCGCGGTGGCGCAGGCGTTCTGGGCGCTCCAGACGCACCAGTGCGACGTGGCGCTGGCGGGCGGCGCGTCGGTGACGGTGCCGCAGAAGTCCGGCCACCTGTACCAGGAGGGCGGCATGCTCTCCCAGGACGGGCACTGTCGGCCCTTCGACGCGAACGCCACCGGCACCCTCTTCAGCGACGGCCTGGGCGCGGTGGTGCTCAAGCGCCTGTCGGACGCGCAGGCGGACGGCGACGTCATCCACGCGGTGCTGCGCGGCGTGGCCGTCAACAACGACGGCGCGGCCAAGATGAGCTTCGCGGCCCCGGGCGTGGAGGGCCAGGCCACGGCCATCGCCACGGCGCACGCGAACGCGGGCATCGACCCGCGCACCCTCCGCTACGTGGAGGCGCACGGCACGGCGACGCCGCTGGGCGACCCCATCGAGGTGGAGGCCCTGTCGCAGGCGTTCCGCGCGCACACCACGGACACGGGCTTCTGCGCCATCGGCTCGGTGAAGAGCAACTTCGGCCACCTCACCGCCGCGGCGGGCGTGGCGGGTCTGCTGAAGACGGTGCTCTCGCTGAAGCACCGCGAGCTGCCGCCGACGCTGCACTTCCAGACGCCCAACCCGAAGATCGACTTCCCGCGCAGCCCCTTCTTCGTCCAGACGCGGCGCTCCGCGTGGCCGGAGGGCGAAGGCCCCCTGCGCGCGGGCGTCAGCTCCTTCGGCGTGGGCGGCACCAACGCGCACGTCGTGGTGGAGGAGGCCCCCGAGCGGCCCGCCTCCGGTCCGTCGAAGCCGCGCCAGCTGTTGACGCTGTCAGCGAAGTCGCCCGCGGCGCTGACCCAGGCGGCGCGGCGGCTGGCCGCGCACCTCCAGGCGCATCCGGAGACGCCGCTCGCGGACGTGGCGCACACGCTCGCCACGGGCCGCAAGGCGTTCGCGTTCCGGCGAGCCGTGGTGGCGGGGACGCACGAGGAGGCCGTGAAGGCGTTGACGGCGGCCGAGGCGGAGGCCTCCGCGCTGGAGTCCACGCCCCCCGTCGCGTTCCTCTTCCCCGGCCAGGGCTCGCAGCATCCGGGCATGGCGCAGGGGCTGTACCGCCACGCGCCGGCCTTCCGCGCCACGGTGGATGCCTGCGCGGAGGTGCTCAAGCCGCTGCTCGGACGCGACCTGCGCGAGCTGCTCTTCCCGAAGGATCCGGAGTCGCCCGAGGCCGCCGAGGCGCTGCGCCAGACGTCGTTCGCCCAGGCGGCGCTCTTCACCGTCGAATACGCGCTCGCGCAGCTCTGGTGGAGCTGGGGCGTGCGGCCGGGCGCGCTGGTGGGCCACAGCGTGGGCGAGTTCGTCGCCGCGTGCCTCGCGGGCGTCCTCACGCTGGAGGATGCGCTGCACCTGGTGGCGAAGCGCGGCCAGCTGATGCAGGCGCAGGCGCCGGGCAGCATGCTGTCGGTGCGCCTGTCCGCGGAAGCGGTGGCCTCCCGGCTGCCGGACGGCCTGGCCATCGCGTCGGACAATGGACCGCGGCTGTGCGTGGTGTCCGGCCCCACGCAGGCCGTGCAGCAGCTCCAGGCCACGCTGGAGGCGGAGGGCACCGCGTGCCGGTTGCTCCAGACCTCCCACGCGTTCCACTCGCCGATGATGGACTCCGCGGTGGCGCCGTTCCTGGACACGGTGAAGGGCGTGCGCCTGTCCGAGCCGCGCATCCCCATCGTCTCCACCGCGACGGGCACCTGGCTGAAGCCTTCCGAGGCGACGTCTCCTGAGTACTGGGCGCGGCACCTGCGCGACACGGTCCGCTTCGCGCCCGCGCTGCGCACGCTCTGGGACCAGGGCGACTGTCTGATGCTGGAGGTGGGCCCGCGCGTGACCCTGGGCACGCTGGCCCGGCAGCAGGCCACGGCGGAGCAGCGCTCGCGGGTGTTCACGTCCCTGGGCGAGTCCGGCGGCGATGGCGCTGACTGGAGCGCCCTCCTGGGCACCGTGGGCCAGCTGTGGCGCCGCGGGGTCCCCCTGGACTGGAGGGCCTTCCACGCCGACGAGCAGCGTCAGCGCGTCACCCTCCCCACCTATCCCTTCCAGCGGCAGCGCCACTGGATCGACCTCGAGCGGGCCGTGGTGCCCGCCCCCACACCCTCCACCGGAGCCGCCGTGAGTCCCGCCCCTGTTCCTCGCGCTGAACGCCTTGTCCCCACCCTGCGCAACCTGTTCGAGGAGCTGAGCGGGCTGGAGCTCGCCGACGCCGATCCGGGCGCGAGCTTCCTGGAGCTGGGGCTGGACTCGCTGGTGCTCACGCAGGCGGCGCTCGCGGTCCAGAAGCAGTTCGGCGTGAAGGTGACGTTCCGGCAGCTCCTGGAAGAGGTTGCGTCCCTGACCCAGCTGGCCACGTTCCTCGACGGCCGCATGCCGCCGGAGGCCGCACCGGCGGTCGCCACCGCGCAGCTCACCGCGAACGTCCTCGCGCAGCCACAGGTGGCCCCCGCGCAGGCCGGCGGCGCGTTCCCCGCGCAGCATCCAACCGCGCCCCTCCCGGGCGCGTTCCCCGCCCAGGCCCTGGGCGCGTTCCAGGCCCAGGCGATGGCCGCGCCCCCCGGGACGATCCAGGCGGTCGTCGCGCAGCAGCTCTTCCTGATGACCCAGCAGCTGGCGCTCCTGTCCGGCCAGACCGCGCAGCTCCAGGCCGCGGCTCCCTCCGCGCACGCGCCGGAGGCGGTCCCGGTCCAGGCGGCATCCCCAGCGGCCCAGCTCGCCCCCAGCGCGCCGGCCCCCGTGGCCTCCGCCGCGCCGGACGAGGCCGAGCTCAAGGGCCCGGTGAAGTACGACGTCAAGAAGGCGTTCGGCGCCATCGCGCGGATCAGCCTGGCGCCGAAGGACGCGCTCACGCCCCGGCAGCAGACGTTCCTGGAGGACTTCACCCGCCGCTACAACGCGAAGACGCAAGGCTCCAAGCGCTCCGCGCAGGAGAACCGCGGACAGCTGTCCGACCCGCGCGTGGTGACGGGCTTCCGCCCGCTGCTCAAGGAGCTCATCTACCCGCTGGCGGTGAACCGCTCCAAGGGCTCGCGGCTCTGGGACGTGGACGGCAACGAGTACCTGGACGCGCTCAACGGCTTCGGCTCGGTGATGTTCGGCCACGCGCCGGACTTCATCACCCAGGCGGTGCACAAGCAGGTGGACGACGGCTACGAGCTGGGGCCCATGCACCCGCTGGCCGGCGAGGTGGCGAAGCTCGTCTGTGAGTTCACCGGCGCGGACCGCGCGGCCCTCTGCAACACCGGCTCCGAGGCGGTGATGGGCGCGATGCGGATTGCCCGCACCGTCACCGGCCGCAGCACGGTGGCCATCTTCTCCGGCAGCTACCACGGCATCTTCGACGAGGTGCTGGTGCGCGGCACCAAGAGCCTGCGCACCGTGCCGGCCGCGCCGGGCATCATGGCGGGCGCGGTGCAGGACGTGCTGGTGCTGGACTACGGCACGCCGGAGTCGCTCGAGATCCTGCGCGCTCGCGCGGACTCGCTGGCCGCCATCATGGTGGAGCCGGTGCAGAGCCGCCGGCCGGACTTCCAGCCCCGTGAGTTCCTGCACCAGCTGCGCGACCTCACCCAGAAGTCCGGCTCCGTCTACATCTTCGACGAGGTCATCACCGGCTTCCGCATGCACCCGGGCGGAGCGCAGGCGGTGTTCGGCGTGCAGGCGGACGTGGCGACGTACGGCAAGGTCGTGGGCGGCGGCATGCCCATTGGCGTCATCGCGGGCAAGCGCCCCTTCATGGACGCGCTGGACGGCGGCGACTGGCGGTTCGGCGACGAGTCCGTGCCCTCGGTGGGCGTGACGTACTTCGCCGGCACGTTCGTGCGCCATCCGCTGGCGCTCGCCGCCGCGAAGGCCGCGCTGGAGCACATGAAGGCCGCGGGCCCGGAGTTGCAGCGCGGCGTGAGCGCGAAGGCGGACACGCTGGCCCGCACACTCAACGCGTTCTTCGACGAGGTGGGCGCGCCCCTGCGCATCAAGCACTTCGGGTCGCTCTGGAAGACGTTCGTCACGGCGGACATCGCGCACGGGGACCTGCTGTTCTGCCTCCTGCGCGACAAGTTCATCCACATCTGGGACGGCTTCCCGTGCTTCTTCACCACCGCGCATTCGGAGGCGGACGTGCAGCGCCTCATCACCGCGTTCCAGGACAGCGTCACGGAGTTGCAGGACGCGGGCCTCCTGCCGGGCACGGCCCGTCCCCAGCCGCAGGCCGCCGCCGCGCTCGACTCCAGCCAGCCCCCCGTCCCTGGCGCCCGCCTGGGGCGTGATCCGCAGGGCAACCCCGCCTGGTTCGTCCCGCACCCCACGGTGCCCGGCAAGTTCGTCAAGTTGAGCGAGACCCGATGAAGACCTCCGTCACCCCGCCGCACGACATGCCTGACGACTTCGATCCGTTCGCCGGGCCCGCGCTGCTGCTGACCGCGCCTTCCACCGAGCCCCAGCGCGAGGTGTGGACCGGCGTGCAGATGGGCCCGGACGCCTCGGCCGCCTTCAACGAGTCCATGTCCGTGCGGCTGCACGGTCCGCTGGACGTCGAGAGCCTGCGCGCCGCGCTCCAGGACCTGATGGAGCGCCACGAAGCCCTGCGCACCACGTTCAGCGCGGACGGCCTCACGCTGTGCGTGGCCGCCACCACGCCCTTCCCGCTGGAGGTCCTGGCGCTGGACGCGCTGTCCTCCTCCGAGCGTGACGACCGCGTCGGGGAGCTGCTGGCCCACGAGGTGGAGACGCCCCTGCCCCTGGAGACCGGCCCGCTGCTGCGCCCGCGCCTCGCGAGGCTGGGCGCGCAGGAGCACCTGCTGACGCTGACCGCGCACCACATCGTGTGCGACGGCTGGTCCATGGCGGTGATGCTGCGCGACCTGGCGACGTTCTATTCGGCGCACGTTCGGCGGACCCCGCACACGCTGGCGCCCGCGCCCACGTTCAGCGACTACGCCCGCGCGCAGGCGAAGCTGGCCACGACCCCGGAGTACGCGGCGCATGAGCGGTACTGGCTCCAGCGGTTCTCCGGGACGCTGCCGGTGCTGGAGCTGCCGCTCGACCGGCGCCGCCCGCCGTCGAAGACGTACAGCTCCCGGCGCGAGGACTGCGTCCTGGAGCCGGCGCTCGTGGAGCAGCTCAAGCGCGTGGGCGCGCGCCACGGCGGCAGCTTCTTCACCACGCTGCTCGCGGGCTTCAAGGCGCTGCTGCACCGGCTGACGGGACTGGAAGACGTGGTGGTGGCCATCCCCGCCGCGGGCCAGTCCGTGGCCGGACTGAAGGACTTGGTGGGCCACTGCGTGAACGCGCTGCCCCTGCGCAGCCAGGTGTCCGCGGAGGCGCCCTTCACGCAGGTGCTCAAGCAGCTGCGCACCACGATGCTCGATGCGTACGAGCACCAGGAGTACACGTTCGGCACGCTGCTCAAGCAGCTGGCGCTGCCGCGCGACCCCAGCCGCCTTCCGCTGGTCAACGTGCTGTTCAACGTCGATCAGGCCGTGACGGGCGAACAGCTCGGGTTCCAGGGCCTCACCTGCACCCTGGCGAGCAACCCGCGCCACTTCGAGAACTTCGACCTCTTCATCAACGCGGCCGAGGCCCATGGCCGCGTGGTGCTGGAGTGCCAGTACAACACCGACCTCTTCGATGGCGCCACGGTCCGCCGCTGGATGGCCTGCTACGAAGAGCTGCTGCGCGGCGTGGTCGCCAACGCGGAGACCCCGCTGTCGCGCCTGCCGCTGCTGCCCGAAGCCGAGAAGCAGCGCGTGCTGGTGGACTGGAACGCCACCGCGAAGCCCTTCGACCGCGAGGCCTTCGTCCACACCCTCGTCGCCGCACAGGCCCAGGCCACGCCCGACACAGTCGCCCTGCGCTCCGGCGACGTCACCCTCTCCTATCGCCAGCTGCTCCAGCGCGGCCATCAGGTCGCTCACGCCCTCCAGCAGCAGGGCGTCACCCCCGGTAGCCTCGTCGGCCTCTTCACCGAGCGCGGCCCCGACATGGTCGTCGGCCTCCTCGGCATCCTCGAAGCCGGCGCTGGCTACGTCCCCTTGGACCCGGGCTTCCCGCCTGAGCGCCTCGCCTTCATGGTCGACGACGCGAAGCTCTCCACCATCCTCACGCAGCAGGCGCTGGTGGCGGCCTTGCCGTCCACCACCGTGAAGCCCCTGCTCATCGAGGACACGGCGTCCCAACCCGAGTCCGCGCCCCCAGCGCCGGAGGTCTCTCCGGAGGCCGTGGCGTACGTCATCTACACGTCGGGCTCCACGGGCAAGCCCAAGGGCGTTCGCGTCCCCCACCGCGCCGTCGTCAACTTCCTCGCCTCCATGCAGGAGGCCCCGGGCCTCTCTCCCCACGACGTCCTCCTCGCCGTCACCACCCTCTCCTTCGACATCGCCGTCCTCGAGCTGCTCCTCCCCCTCACCACCGGCGCACAGCTCGTCCTCGCCTCCCGCGACACCGCCTCCGACGGCGCACTCCTCAAGGCCGCCCTCGA